>JBEKKS010000005.1:0-347364 GCA_050010595.1 Solirubrobacteraceae bacterium | reverse complement strand
GCGCTGGCGATCGCTCTCGTCGCGCTCGCCATCGTGCTACCTGTCGGCCTCGTCGTGCTGGCCATGTGGTGGGCGCAGTCGAGCCTGCGCCAACGCTCGCGCGAGCGTGCTCTCCAGGCCGCTCGCTGATCATCAGTCTGTGATCGGGACGTGCCCCGGCTGGGCAGCGACGCGATCGACCCAGGCGCGGATCGACGGGTAGCGCTCTAGATCGAAGCCGCCCTCGCCGGCTACGTGCGTGTAGGCATACAGGCCGATGTCGGCGATCGTGTAGCGGTCGCCGACAAAGAACTCGTGCTCGAGCAGGTGGCGCTCCATCGCATCGAGCGCCACGTAGCCGGCGTCGCGCCGCGCCTTGATCTCGGTTTCGCTCGGCGGGCTCTTCGAGAAGCAGACCCAGAAGCGGACGACGGCGATGTTCGGCTCGTGCGAGTACTGCTCGAAGAACAGCCACTGGAGGACCTTCGCGTGCTCGAAGGCGTCCTCCGGCAGGTACTGCGTCCCCTCCGCGAAATAGTGGATGATCGCGTTCGACTCGGCCAGTGCTCGGCCGTCGTCGAGGACGAGCGTCGGCACGCGCAGGGCCGGATTGTGCTCGCCCAGCACAGCCGCCCGGTTTGACCGGTCGACGACGCTGAGCTCGTGGCGCTCGTAGGCAATGCCCAGGTGCGCGAACAGGAGCCGCACCTTGTAGCAGTTGCCCGAGACCTGGGAGTTGTAGAGCAACATCGCGGGGAAACGGTACTCCTGGTTCGTACGTTGGTCCAGGCGCTTGGCCGAGGCGGCGCAAGGCCGATGCGGCTGCATATAGGCTCGCGAGATGGAGCCGCAGCGCGTGACCGGGGAGCTGTGGCTTTGGCGAGCGCCGCACCCGGAATGGCAGCCGGGGAGCCCAGGCAGCCCGGAGGATTGGCCCCGCGAAGTGGGGTGCGTGCTGTACGAGACGCCGGACAGCGCCCTGTTCATCGACCCGCAACTACCGACCGACCGCAAGGCGTTCTGGGCGTGGTCGGACGCGCGCTGCGCGGGACGCGACGTGACGGTGCTGACGACGACCGAGCTCCACGCGCGTAGCCGCGAAATGTTCGCGCGCCGCTACGGGGCAGCGTGCTGCGCAGCCGACTCCGAGCCGTTGCTGCCGGCCGGCGTCGAATGCTTTCGCATCAGGGCGACGGGCGAGGCGCTCGTCTGGCTTTCCGGGTCGGGGGCGCTTGTCGCCGGCGACGCGATCGTCGGGGGCGGCGACGGCAAGCTCCGCCTCTGCCCCGAATCCTGGCTTGACCACACGGTTGACGCGATCACCGCCGCGGAGCTCCAGCTCATCCTTCGTGAGCTGCTCGACGGCCTGCCGGTCGAGTGCGTGCTCGTCTCTCACGGCGAGCCGGTGCTCAGCGATGGACGCGCAGCGCTCGACCGGGCGCTCGCGCCAAACCGTCTCGCGGTTCGCGCGTAGCCCTCAGGACCCGGGTCCGGCGAAGCGCTCAGCCACGGTCCCGAGGATCGCGCCCATCGCGTCGGCAGCCGGCGTGAGCCGCGACCCCTCCGGCGTCGCTGCGATCACGCGGCGAATCGGGCTCGAGGGCGAGAGAGCGCGAATCGCGATGTCGTCGCGAGCGCTCGCCAGCGCGAGACGCGGGACGAGCGCGACGCCAACGCCGGCGGCAACGAGACCCTGCACGCAGCCGAAGTCGTCGCTCTCGAACGAGACGATCGGGTCGAACCCGGCTGCGTGACAGCAGCGCACGACGTGACGCGCGCACGGGCTCGAGGAGGACGTCTGAATCCAGGCCTCGGCCCGCAGGTCTGCGAGGCGCAGCGTGCGGCGGGTGGCGAGCGGGTGATCGGCGGGCAACGCCAGAAACAGCGGGTCCTCGAAGAGCGGCTGGCGATCGAGGTAGCTGAAGAGCGCATCGCTCGTTCCCTCGAACTCGAAGAGCAGCGCCAGATCGAACTCGCCGGCGTGCAGGCGCGGGGCGATCTCCTCTGGCTCGCCCTCGGCCAGCGTGAGCTCGACCTCCGGGTGCTGAGCGCGGAACAAGGCGATCGCGAGCGGCAGCAAGGTCGCACCCGCCGTCGGGAACGAGGCGATCCGCAGCTGACCACCGCGCAGCCCGGCGATCGCCTCCATGTCCGCCTCCGCCGCTGCGAGCCGGCCAAGGATCCCCTCGGCGTGCGACAGCAGCGTCTCGCCGGCTGTCGTCAAGCGCACGCCACGCGGCAGACGCTCGACCAGGGTGACGCCCGTCTCGGACTCGAGTGCGGCGATCTGCTGGGAGACCGCAGACTGCGTGTAGGAGAGCTCCTCGGCCGCAGCTGAGATCGAACCCTGCTTGGCAACCTCGACGAAAACCCTGAGACGACCCAACTGAAGCATTAGAGGACCTTATGGATGGGATAACGAATGTTACTTGAGCTGATGGCAGTTTGGTGCGATAACAGTGGTGCCTCCAAAGCTTGAAAGGACCAGATCAATGGCAGCCAACATCATCATCTCGTTTGACGGTTCAGAGAACGACCACGACGCGCTCGCACTCGGCCGGATCATCGCCGACGGCGACGCGAGCGTGTCGCTCGCCTACGTCCGCCACAGCCTCGAGAGCGACAACGATCGCGAGACCGCAGCGCAGCGCGACGCCGAGGCGATCCTCGCCCGTGGCGCGCAGTGGCTCGGCGCTCCCGAGATCGAGCGTCACGTCGTGGTCAACGCCTCGACCCCCGAAGGCCTGCGTCAGCTCGCCGAGGAGCAGGACGCCGATGTCGTCGTATTCGGCTCCGACTGGCATACGACGCCAGGTCACGTGCAGCCGCTGCAGTCCGCGCTGCGGATGCTGGACGGCGGTCCGGTCGCGATCG
This sequence comes from Solirubrobacteraceae bacterium, assembly GCA_050010595.1. Lineage (GTDB taxonomy): Bacteria > Actinomycetota > Thermoleophilia > Solirubrobacterales > Solirubrobacteraceae > Palsa-513. The sequence continues at coordinate 344,511 of JBEKKS010000005.1, read as the reverse complement.
CGATCGCCGCAGCCGGCCTGCGCAACCGCCCCGACGGGCACATCGAGCACGTTGCAATCCCCGGCGGCGAGGTTGACCCCGCGGCCCGTGCGACCGCTGAGGCGTTCGCCGCCCGCGCCGGCCAGCCGCTCGCGCTGCCGACACAGGAGAACGTGGACCTGCTCGTCGTAGGCTCGCGCCCCGGCGCCTCCGAGGGTCGCGTCAGCCTCAGCTCAGCCGCCGAGTACCTCGTCGAGACGACCACAGCCTCCGTGCTGGTACTCGCCCGCGGCGTCGCCTACGGCGTCGCAACCAAGAAGAGCAAGACCGTCAAGGCTTAACGACCGAGGCAACACCCCCAGAAGCCGCGTCGCCCCCCGAGGCGGCGCGGCTTCTTCTTTTCTGCGGGCGCCTCCTACCCGCACCCGCACCGCCGCTCCCGCCCAAGCGCGAGGAGGTAGCCGCGCAGCGCGCGCTTCAGCCGCGAGGATGACCGGCCCAGCACGCCCGCTCCTCGAGGTCCTGCCCTCGAGGCGGTCACCGCAGCTAGTGGGCGAATGCGCTGTCGTGGCCCGCCGGGTTCTGCAACGGCCGGTCGAGCTGCTCGAGCCGCTCGGTGTGGTCGCGCAGGTCCTTCAGGAAGAGGTCGGCCATGTCGTAAGTCATCCCAGCGCGGACGACGATGCGGAGCACTGAGAGGTCTGTGCGGTTCTCGGGGAAGCTGTAGGCCGGCACTTGCCAACCACGCCCCCGGAGAGCTTCCGATACGTCGAACACCGTGTAGTTGGCGATGTCGGGGCGCAGCGTGAAAGCGAACACGGGAAGCTCCGAGCCGTCCGAGATCAGCTCGTAGGGGCCGATCTTCGCGATCTCCGCGGCGAGGTACCGGGCGACCCCTGAGGAGAGCTGCTGGATCCGGCGATAACCCTCGTGGCCGAATGCGGTGAACATGAAGTACTGGGCGATCACCTCGCTGCCCGGACGAGAGAAGTTGAGCGCGAACGTCGGCATGTGGCCGCCGAGGTAGTTGACGTCGAAGATCAGCTCGCGCGGGAGCGCCGACGCGTCACGCCAGATCGCCCAGCCGACGCCAGGGTAGACGAGGCCGTACTTGTGACCGGAGGCATTGATCGACTGGACGCGCGGGATGCGGAAGTCCCATTCGAGCTCGGGCTGGACGAACGGGGCGACGAAGCCGCCGGAGGCGGCATCGACGTGGATCGGGACGTCGATTCCCTTGTCGTGCTCGAGCCGGTCGAGCGCGGCGGCGATCTCCTTGACCGGCTCGTAGCTGCCGTCGAAGGTCGACCCAAGAACGGCGGCTACGCCGATCGTGTTCTCGTCGCAGTGGGCGACCGCCTGCTCGGCGTCGAGGTGGTAGCGCGTGCCCTCCATCGGCACGAGGCGCGGCTCGACATCCCAGTAGCGACAGAACTTCTCCCAGCAGACCTGGACGTTCGCGCCGGTCACGAGGTTCGGCCTGTCGGTCGGCTTGCCGGCGCCACGCATCCGCTCGCGCCAGCGCCACTTGAGCGCGAGCGCACCGAGCATCACCGCCTCGCTCGAGCCTGTCGTCGAACAGCCCGTCGCGTGCTCGTCGCCGTGGGGAGCGTTCCAGAGCTCGGCGAGGATGTCGACGCAGCGCGCCTCGATCTCGGCGGTCTGCGGATACTCGTCCTTGTCGATCATGTTCTTGTCGGCGGTCTGCGCCATCAGCTCGCCGGCGAGACTCGGCATCCAGGTCGTCACGAACGTCGCCAGATTGAGACGCGCAGAGCCGTCGAGCAGCAGCTCGTTGGAGATCAGCTCGTAGGCCATCTGCTCGCCGAGCCCGTGCTCGTGCAGGGCGTGCCGCGGGCAGAGCTGGTCATCGTGGGGGTGGCGCGACGTCGCGCTGCTGCGGATCCTGTGCTTGCTGAGGCCCATCTACCCTCCTCGCCGATCACCTGTGTTGGCGCGATCGTAGACGGCTTGCGAAGCCGCGGTGTCGCTAGCGCGTGCTCACGGGTGGCGGACGGCGAATCCGTGCGTCCACTCGAGGCCGGGCCGCCAGCGGGGGCCCGGGAGGCCGACAGGGTCGTTTACCGGGCTCGTGTCGAGACGGATTCCCGCGACGGTCATCCAGGCGTGACCATGATTCGTGTAGACGGTGATCCAGGCACCGGGCCCCTTCGAGCCCCAGCCCATCAGCGCGCTCGAGTCCAGTGGCCAGCCCAGAAGGCCCGCCTCGTGGAGTGCATATGAGACCGAGCCCGAGCAGTCGTAGGCCCTGGCCGAGAACGAGACGTGACCCCCGCCATAGCGGTAGGGCAGTCCGATCAGGCGATTCGTGCTCCAGATCAGGACCTTAATCTGGTAGGGCGCGTCGGCCGGCGGAACAGCCAGACCCGTGTCGAGAATCTCGGCCGTCACACCGGGAACCGTCGGTCCGCTCGTGATCGGGACGTCCGAGATCGCGTAGCGGTGACGCGTGGTGGGAATCTCGGGGCTCGTGGGGCCGGTCGTCCCGGTTGTGCTCGTTGTGCCAGTGGTACCAGTCGTGCCGGTAACGGCGGTCGGCCCAGTCGCGCCGGTGGCGCCCCACGCGCCCGTTGGACCGCTGCCACCGGTCGGCCCCGTGGTGCCTGTCGCTCCCGTCGCGCCGCCGGCACCGGGAGGCGACCAGCCCGGCTGCCACGGCGGCGCGCCGTGGTGCCCACCCCAGGCGAGCGCCGGCGTCGCGGCACTCGCGCAGATCAGCGACGAAGCGGCGAGTGCGAGCAGCAGACGCTTCACCACCTTTGCATCGGGCACCGTCCGCGGCTACTGAAGCGTTCAGCAGCGGGAGCGGGCCATCCGTCCAGGATCGCTACGTCAGGTCGCGGGCAAGCTCCTCGAAGACCCCGATGTAGGCGTCCACGGCCTCGTCGGTGTGCGTCACCGAGAGCGTCCACTCCTCCTCGCGGCCGGGAGTCATGAAGATGCCGCGGTTCATGTTGAAGAGCCAGGCAAGCTCCGTGACCGCAACGTCCTGGTTGGCCTTGAACGTCTCGTAGTCGACCACCGGCTCCGGCGAGAACGTGACGCATCCCTTGGCGGCGATCCCGACCGCGTAACCGGGAAGGTTGTAGCGGTCGACGACGGCCTGGCAGCCGGAGGTGATCCGCTCGTTGAGCCGGTCGAGATGCTGATAGGCGTCCGGTGTCAGCACCTCGAACAGGCTTGCGCGGGCAGCGGCCATCGTCAGCGGGTTTCCGTTGAACGTCCCGACCTGGTAGACGGTGCCGTCCTCCACAACCCGCATGACCTCCTCCGTACCACCGATCGCTCCCGACGGCAGGCCACCCCCGAGGGTCTTCGCCAGCGTGACCATGTCCGGCCTGACGCCGAAGCGCTCTGTCGCGCCGCCCGCGGCGATCGTCAGGCCGGTCTTCACTTCATCGAAGATCAGGACGATCTCGTGGCGGCTCGTGATATCGCGGACAGCCTCGAGATACCCCGGCTCCGGGAGCACTACGCCGAGGTTCATCATCGCCGCCTCCATGATCACGCAGGCGGGCTTGCGCCCTTCGGCGTCCAGGCGCTCGATCCGGCGCTCCATCGCACCGGCATCGTTGAACGGAACCGCGATCGTCAGCTCGCTCACGGCGTGAGGGATCCCCGCGCCGTAGGGGAGCGAGGCGTAGTTCTCGCGGTCGCCGATCCGGTCGTACTCGACGCCGATCGAGACCATCACCGCGTCGTGGTGGCCGTGGTAGGAGCCGAAGATCTTCATGATCGTTTCGCGCCCGGTGTGCGCGCGGGCGATCCGGATCGCGTCCATCGTCGCTTCCGAGCCGGAGTTTGTGTAGCGCCACCGGTCAAGGCCGAAGCGCCGCTGCAGCTCCTCCGCGACGATCACCCCGTCCTCGGTGGTGGCGGCGAAGTGGGTTCCCAGCGCGGCCCGATCGGCGATCGCCTTGACGATCGCGGGGTGGGCGTGGCCCTGCACCATCGAGCCGAAGCCGTTGTGGAAGTCCCACATGCGGTTGCCGTCGACGTCGTAGACGATCGGTCCCGCGCCGGTGGTCAGGTAGATCGGCCACGGCTCGCGCACCTGGTAGGTCGATGCGACGCCGCCGCTGAGCGACTCGCGGGCGCGCTCGTACATCGCCGCGGAAGCACGGGTTCGCTCGTCGAGCCGTGCGCGCTCGCGCTCGGTCAGTTCCTGGATTCGCTCGGTATCCAGCACGACTGTGTTCTTGACCGCCATGTTCCTGCTCCAGTCGAATCGAAGCCGCCGGCTCTTCGCTAGCCGCCAACAGTTCTAGCGCAATGCGGCCGACTTAGCCGACGGAGGAGGGTGCCTCGGCGCCCGCGCTCAGCGGGCTGTCCTGCGAGCGGGAGGCGACGGCGATCTCCTCGGCGCTCACGTGTTGCGGGTGATGGCAGGCGGCGAGGTGACCGCCGGCGTACTCGGTCAGCTGCGGCTCGACCTCGCGGCAGATGTCGGTTGCGCGCGGGCAGCGCGGATGGAAGCGGCAGCCACGCGGCGGATTGATCGGGTTCGGCGGCTCGCCGCCGACGAGCGGGCGCTCGCGTGCGCGGTTCTCGACCGGGTCGGGGATCGGAATCGCGGCGAGCAGGGCCGAGGTGTAGGGGTGGATCGGCTTCTCGTAGAGCTCCTTGGCCGGGGAGACCTCCATCAGCTTCCCGAGGTACATCACGATGATTCGATCGGAGACGTGGCGCACGACGCTGAGGTCGTGGGCGACGAAGATGTAGCTCAGCGCGAGCTCGCCCTGCAGCTCGTCCAGCAGGTTGATGACCTGTGCCTGGATCGACACGTCGAGTGCCGAGACCGGCTCGTCGAGCAGGATCAGCCGCGGGTCGACTGCCAGCGCGCGGGCGATGCCGATCCGCTGACGCTGACCGCCGGAGAACTCGTGCGGGAAGCGGTTCAGGTGCTCGCCCTGCATGCCGACCTTGGTGAGGAGGCTGCGCGCCTGCGAGTCGATCTCGCCGCGCGGCACGCCGCGCAGCCGCAGCGGCGTGGCGAGGATCCGCCCGACGCGCTTGCGTGGATTGAGTGATGCCTGCGGGTCCTGGAAGACCATCTGCATCTCGCGTCGGATCGGCTGTAGCTGTCTGTGCGAAGCCTTCGTGATGTCGGCACCGCGGTAGCGGATCACGCCGGAGCTGGCGCGGTTTAGCCGCACGAGCGCCCTGATCAGCGTCGTCTTTCCGCAGCCCGATTCGCCAACGATCCCGAGCGTCTCCCCCTCGCGGAGGGCGAACGACACGTCGTCGGCGCATCGCCGGCGGTCACCTCCGGTGCCGGCGCCGCCGCTGACTCCGGAGCGCTCGGCGGGAACTCGTCGACCCCACTCACGCGATCACCGGCTCCGGGCTCGACAGACCGATCTGGTCGCCGACGACGCGCAGCTTGCGCTTCTGCTCGAGCTCCAGCCAGCAGCGATCGAGATGGCCCGACTCGGCGCCCGCCCGTGCGCTCAGTCCCGGATCCTCGAGGCACTTGTCGAACGCGTGAGGGCAGCGCGGGCGGAAGTGGCACCCCTGGGGTGTGTGTAGGAGCGACGGCGGCATCCCGGGGATCGCCGGGAGGATCTCGGACGTGTCGCGGTCGACGCGCGTGATGGAGCCCAGCAGGCCCCACGTGTAGGGGTGCAGCGGATCGTAGAAGAGCTCGTCGAGCGTCCCCTGCTCGACGACGCGGCCGGCGTACATGACGATGACGCGATCGGCGATGTCGGCGACGACGGCGAGGTCGTGCGTGATCAGGATGATTCCGGCGCCGGTCTGCTCGCGTAGCGTTCGCAGCTCCTCGAGAATCTGCGCCTGAATCGTCACATCGAGCGCCGTTGTCGGCTCGTCGGCGATCAATAGCTGCGGCGAGCACGAGAGCGCCATGGCGATCATCACGCGCTGGCGCATGCCGCCCGAGAACTCATGCGGATAGGACTGCAACCGTCGCTCGGGCTCCGGGATGCCGACGCGCTCGAGCAGCTCGACCGCGCGCGCCGTGGCCTGCTTCTTGCTCACCGCGCGATCGTGGACGCGGATCTGCTCGACGATCTGGCGGCCGACGCGGTAGACCGGGTTCAGCGAGCTCATCGGATCCTGGAACACCATCGCGATCGCGGCGCCGCGGATCTTCTGCAGCTCGCCATCGCTGGCTGATAGGAGCTCGGTGTCGCCGAGCATCGCGCGACCCTCGATTCGCGCATTCGGTCCGCGCGTGAGGCCCATCAGGGTCATCGCCGTGACCGACTTGCCGGAGCCCGACTCGCCGACGATCGCCAGCACCTCGCCGGGCGCGACGGAGAAAGACATGCCATCGACCGCCCGCAGCAGCCCGTCCTCGGTCGCGAACGAGACGCGCATGTCCTCGACGCTCAGCAGTGGCTCGTTGGCGCTCATTGCAGGCGGATCCGCGGGTCGAGGAACGCGTAGACGATCTCCGTCAGCGCGCCGAGCAGCACCACGCACAGCGCCGTGAGCATCACGATCGACAGCAGCGTGACGGTGTCGAGGTGCTGCACCGACTGGTAGGCGAGATAGCCGACGCCGTGCAGGCCGTAGACGGATTCGGTCAGGATCGCGCCGCCACCGATCACCTGCGCCAGGTCGAGCCCCCACAGCGAGACGATCGGAACGAGGCTGTTGCGCAGGATGTGGCGCACAAGGACCTGTCGCTCAGACAGTCCCTTCGCCCGCGCTGTCCGCACGAAGTCCTCGTTGATCGTGTCGAGAATCGTCGAGCGCAGGATCCGCGAGTAGATCCCGATGAACAGGACCGACAGGGTGAACCAGGGCGCGACCAGGTGCCACAGCCAGTCCGCCGGGTTCTGTGTCAGCGGCACGTAACCGGAGATCGGGATGATCCCCCACTTGTAGCCGACGAAGTAGATCAGCACGGCGCCGAGGAAGAAGACGGGCATCGACACGCCGAGCATCGCGAGCACGGTCAGCACGCGATCCGTGTAGCGCCCGGCTTTGATCGCTGCGAGGGTGCCGACGACGATCGAGCTCAGGAACCAGATGATGCCGGCGCCGAGCGCTAGCGAGAGGGTCGTCGGCAGGCCGGCCTCGATCTCGGTGAGGACGTTGAAGCCGGACTGGTAGGAGTAGGAGGTTCCGTCGAAGATGTGCTCCATCGTCCGGATGTACTGAACCCAGATCGGCTTGTCGAAGCCGTAGCGAACGCTGATCAGGTGAACCTCGGCCGGTGTCGCGAGGCGCCCCGCGATCAGCGCGGCGGGATTGCCGTTCGGGAGCACGACGATGAACAGCAGGAAGGTCACGAGCGAGATGGCGAACAGCAAGCCAACCATCACGGCGAACCGGCGGACGACGAAGCGGGCCATCAGCGAAGGCCTCCCACGCGCTACTCCTTGCCCATCCTGATCCGCGCTCTCGGGTCGAGCGCATCGCGCAGGCCGTCGCCGAACACGTTGATCGAGAGCACTGCGAGGACGAGCATGATTCCGGGCACGAGCACGTTGTGGAAAGCCGCCGGAAGGTTGTTGATGCCGTCACTGATCATCGTTCCCCACGACGGGTTGGGCGGCTGAACACCGGCTCCGAGGTAGGTGAGGCCGGCCTCGGTAAGGATCGCGTTGGCGAGCACCAGCGGGATGAAGACGATGATCGTGCTCGCAAGGTTGGGCAGGATCTCGAAGGCCATGATCCGCAGCGGGCTCAGGCCCAGCTGGCGCGCGGCGTCGACGAACTCGCGCTCGCGCATGGCCAGCACCTGGGCGCGAATCGGCTTGGCGATATACGGGATGTAGACGATTCCGATGACGAGTGCCGTCGAGAGCAGCGTCGTGCTGTGAAAGATCCACAGGCCGTGGACCGCGATCACCGTCCCCAGCGTTATCCCGAGCAGAACAGCGGGGTAGGCCCAGATGACGTCGAGCACGCGGCTGATGATCCCGTCGGTGATGCCGCGGAAGTACCCGGCGAGCATCCCTGCGATGACTGCGAGCAGCATCGTTATCAAGGTCGCGACGACGCCGATCTCGAGCGAGTTGCGCCCGCCGTAGAGCAGGCGCACCGCCACGTCGCGCCCGTTCTCGTCTGCACCGAGGAAGTAGTGGCTGAGCTCCCACGTCGGTCCGATCGGAATCCCGGTCAGGCTGACGATGTTCTCCACCTTATGGCCCACCTTGACGGTCCCGGTGATGTTCTCGGTTGCCGGCCCGATGTGAGCGATGTCGTGCGAGTAGATCGGTGCCAGCAGGCACAGCACGACGATCAGCAGGAACAGTCCGCCGAACGCGAGCGACACGCGGTTTCGTCGCAGGCGCCGCCAGGCGAGTCTGTAGGGCCCAACGCCCGGCGGGATCTCGCCGATCTCGGCGGCCGGCTCCGAGATGTCGGCGAGCAAGAATTCGGGCGGCGGTGGTGTGATCGCCCGCCCGCTGTCGTTGGGGTCGAAGGTCGGCATGAAGAAACCCCGAGGTGGGCCGGGCCAGACTACCTGGCCCGGCCCCATCTCGGGCTGCTACTTCAGGTCGAACGAGCTCAGATCCCAACCGTAGATCGGTTGGAAGACGAGCTTCGAATAGATGATCCGGTCGGAGGCGAAGAACGGGAACTTCTGGTACCCGAACACCGCCACATAGGCCTTCTTGGCCACGTACTCGTCGAGCGCCTGCCACTGGCTGGCGACCGTCGAGAGCTGCGTCGTCGGCGTCGCGCCGAGCTTCGTCACCTGCGAGTCGATGTACGAGTCGTCGGTCTGGCCGAAGTTCTCGTTGTCGGTCGGCAGGATTGAGGCCCCATCCAGCAGCGGGCCGTAGAAGTCGACCGGGTTGGGGAAGTCCTGGTTCCAGTCGGCAAAGCCGGTCTGGGGGTGCAGGGACTTCGACTCGCCGATCGTCGTGAAGTACGTCGCGTCGGCGATCACCTTCTGCGTCGCCTTGAACCCGATCGAGTTCAGATACGAGGTGTAGTAGGTCATCCACTGCTGGCGCGGATCGCGCGCCTCGCTCCAGACGGTGACCGCTTGGCCAGCCATGCCCGACTGCTTCACGAGCGCCTTGGCCTTCGCCAGGTTGCCCGTCCCCGGCGTGCCATACGGGCACGGCGCGGTCGGATGACCCGGCACGTCCGGCGGCAGGAAGTAGCACGCCGGCTCGAGCGTGCCTGCGCCAAGCCGCGACATCGCGTCCTGGTTCAGGCCCGTTACGACCGCCTCACGCGCGAGCTGGTTGTTGAACGGCTTCTCGCTTGCGTTGAGGAAGATGTAGTAGGTCGAGCCCCCGAGGTTCAGGAGCTTGTAGCGGTTTGCGGCCTGCGACTGGATCTGGCTCAGCAGGCTGCCCGGGATCGTGTCGGCCCAGTCGAAGATGTCAGCGCTGTTGTTCAGCACTGCCAGCGCGTTCGCCGTGACGTTGGAGTCGATCTTGACGTCGATGTCGTCGTAGCCGGCGGGAATGCCCGGGATCGCCATCTTCGCCCACAGCGGGTTCTTGTCGACCGAGTACGACGTGTTGGGGACGATGTTCTTGACCACATAGGGTCCGACGCCGGGCGGCGGGCTGGTCGGCTCGGCCTTCAGCGGCGTGCCAGCCGGGATGATCCCGAGCGCCGGGAAGGCGAGCACGTTGTCGAACGGACCGTAGGCCGCGTTCAGGTGGATGACGATCTGGCCGGTCGCGTTGTTGGTCGTGATCCCGCTGATCGTCTTCGCCTTACCGGTCGAGTAGGCCGTAGCCCCGACGATGTTCGGCGTGATGAAGGCGCCCGAGCCGCCCCACGGGATCTTGATCGCCCGCTCGACGGTGTAGGTGAAGTCGCTCGCCACGACCGGCTGGCCATTCGAGAACTCGAGACCCTTGCGCAGCGTTACCGTGTACGTCTTGCCGCCGTTGGAGATCACCGGCAGCGCCGTCGCGAGGCCGGGAATCAGCTTTGCGCCGGCCGTGAGGCTCTTGTGCGCGTAGGTGGTGAGGCCGGTGTATACGAGCCAGTTGACCTCGGAGCCCTGCGTCGTGTAATCGAGGCCTGGGTCAAGCGACTGCGGCGCGACGCCCTCGACCATCTGCACCGTTGGCGTCGTGGCTGCTGCTGCCATCGACGAACCGCCCAAGGCGGCCGCCGCACCCGCGACCGCCACCACTGCCAGAACTGCGTTTCTGTGCCTTCTCAAGACTGCACCTCCTGGAACCCCAAGTTGACCATGCGACGGACGTGGATCTCCCGCCTGAAGCTGGATGGGCCTACCGGCCCATTGGTTTCTAAATCATGCCTTAAGCGAGCCTGGCTCGCGGCACGGGCTCTCCACGGTTCTACTCGAACATGGCCTTCCGAGCGGGTAGAGTTCGGGATCAGCGCCGGCCACGACTCTGACGGGAGGAAGCATGCCTAGGCCAAAGCCGTAGTCGCGGGATGCAACGTCTGGCGATGCGCGGGGTGCGTCCTCACTCGCGCATCGATCCACGCGCTGGTCGCTAGGCTGCCGCGCCATGCTGCGCCGAGGGCTAGAGGGGTGGCTTGGCGGTTATCGCGGCGCTCTTGGGCGGCGCGACTTTCGCTTGCTGCTGGGCGCGCTGATCACCTCCGCCACCGGCAGCTGGGCCTATAACGTCGGGCTCGTCGCGCTGCTGTTCACGCGAACCCACTCGCTCGGCTGGGTTGCCGCCGGCGGCCTAGCCCGCTGGATTCCCTCGCTCGTGCTCAGCAGCTACGGCGGGGTCATCGCCGAGCGGACCGAGCGCGTGCGGCTGATGCTGCGCGCCGATGTCGCATGCGCGGTCCTGCAGGGCCTGCTCGCGCTGATCGCCGCGAGCCACGGGCCGCTCGTCCTCGCGCTCGCTCTCGCCTCGCTCTCCTCGATCGCCAACCTGGTCTACAACCCCGCGGTCGCAGCGACGATCCCGTCGGTCGTCGACGAGGACGGACTCGTCGCCGCCAACGCCCTCACGGGCACCGTCGACAACCTGGCGATCATCATCGGCCCGGCGGTCGGCGCAGGTCTGCTGCTGCTCGGTCCCCCAGCGCTGGCAATCGCAGTGAACGCCGCCAGCTTCGGCGTATCCGCGCTGCTTGTCGCCCAGATCCGTACGCGCAGCCGCTCGCCCGAGCCGGCGGACGATACGGCCGGCGCGCTGGCGCAGATCGCGGTCGGCTTGCGGGCGATCGCCGGCGATCAGGCCGCGCGCACGCTCGTCGCCTTCTGTGCGCTTGTCGCCGTGGTCTACGGCACCGACAGCGTGCTGCTGATCGGCGTCTCCGAGCACCGTCTCGGCGCCGGCACAGAGGGCTTCGGCTACCTCCTCGGGGCGATCGGGCTTGGCGGGATCCTGATGGCGTTCGCGGCCGATCGGCTCGCGGCCTCCGGCCGCCTCGCTCCGATCATCTTCGCCGGGGTGGCCGGCTATTGCCTGCCGACCGCCCTGCTGGCGACCACGCACAGCCTTGCGCTCGCGATTGCGCTCGAGGTGCTGCGCGGGGCGTCGACTTTGGTCGTCGACGTGCTCGCGATCACTGCGCTCCAGCGCGCTGTCCCGGCCGGACAGATCGCGCGGGTATTCGGCGTCTTCTGGGCGATCGTTCTCGCGTCGGTCGCCCTCGGCACGCTGATCGCGCCGCTCCTCGTGTCCGCCGGCGGCCTGGACACCGGGCTCTTGACGATGGCATTCGTTCCCTTCGCACTGGGGCTTGCCGGAGTTCCGGCGCTGGTTGCGGTGGACCGCGGCAGCGCCGCAGCGACCGCCGCCCTGGCACCACGCGTTGCGCTGCTCGAGGGCCTCGGACTATTCGCGACCGCAAGTCGCAGCGTCCTCGAGCGCGTCGCGGCGGCCGCAGCGGAGACGAGCTTCGCGGCGGGCACGACGATCATCCGCGAAGGCGACACCGCGCACGACCTGTTCGCGCTCGCCGCGGGCGAGGTCGAGGTGACTGCACGCGGCGAAGGCGGCACCGAACGCGTCCTGCGGCGGATGAAGGCGCCGGCCTACTTCGGCGAGATCGGCGTCCTCGAGCGGATTCCGCGCACGGCGACGGTCACCGCCGTGAGCGATTGCCGCTGCGAGGTGATCGCGGGCGATGACTTCCTCGACGCGCTGACGGCGGCGCCGCCTTCCTCGACACTGATCGAGAACACGCGCAGCCGGCTCGCGGTCACCCATCCATCGCGCGAGCTGAAGATCGCCGGTGCAGGCGCGGACTGAGACGCCGCTGCCGCGCCCGGAACCCAATGGCGAGACCCAGACTCGAACTGGGGACACCACGATTTTCAGTCGTGTGCTCTACCAACTGAGCTATCTCGCCGGGCCGCCGATGCTAGCGGCTACGCCGCGTGCGCGACTGCTACTACTGGGCCTGCAGCGACTGCGCGAGCTCGCTCAGGATCGCCAGCATCGCTTCGCAGGAAGGCGTCGCATAGCTCGAGTGAAGCCGCGCGGCGTAGATGCAGCGGGCTGGACCCGAAGCGCCGAGGGGGGCGACCGCTACATCGGGATGGCGCGCGCGAAGCGCGAGGTTAGGCAGCAGCGTCACCCCGATCCCCGCGGCGACGAGCGCCTGGCTCGTCGCGATCTCGTCAACCTCGAACGCAACGTTCGGCTCGAAGCCCGCGCCGCGGCAGGCGCTGAGGATGATCTCGTGGCAGAGGTCGCGCTCGGTCGGGTAGATCCAGACGTCGCCGGCAAGATCGGCGAGCTCGATCTCAGCCTTGCGCGCGAGGCGGTGGCGCTTCGGGACGACCGCGGCGTAGCGGTCGTCAAACAGGTGCGTGAGCTCGAGCTCCTCGCCGAGGACACCCGTCGACGGGGTGAAGTCGTAGAGGATCGCGAGGTCGAGGGCGCGGCTCTCGAGCGCCGCGGTCGCCTCCTCGGGCTCCATCTGCACGACGCTCAGCTCGACGTCCGGGTGGCGGTCGTGGAAGGTCGCGACAGCAGAGGGCACCATCGCCGCGCCGGCGCTCTCGAAGGCAGCCAGCCGCAGGCGGCCGGTCCGCGCCTCGCGGTAGGCCTCGAGCTCGCGTTCGGCGTATTCAATCCGGCCGAGGATCGCGTCGGCGTGCGCGACGAGGATCTCACCCGCCTCGGTGAGCCTGACGTGTTTGCGATCTCGCTCGACGAGGATCGTGCCCGTCTCGCGCTCGAGCGCCGAGACCTGCTGACTCACCGCTGACTGCGTGTAGGAGAGGGCATCGGCCGCGGCCGTGAACGAGCCACGCTGCCCAACTTCGCGCAGGACTGCCAGGCGCTGAGGGTTCAACATTAGCGAAGCTTATTAGTAGCCGAGCAGCCGTGCTCCCGCTAATGAGGCTCGGTCCTCGAGTGCCGCGTCGGACCGGGACCGCTAGCTGAGCGGCGCCGGTTCGGCGCTCCAGCCGGCGCGCGGATCGGGCAGCGGCGTGAGCCGCGCCTCGATCGCGCCACGCTGTGGCTCGAGCCAGGGCGGTAGCACGACGCGGCGCCCGAGCTCGACGAGCGGCAGGTCGTGGGCAAACCCCGGCCCGTCGTCGGCGATCTCGTAGAGGATCCCGCCCGGCTCGCGGAAGTAGATCGAGTGGAAGAAATGCCGATCGATGATCGGGGTGCTGCGAACGCCCGCCGCCTGCAAATGCTCGTGCCAGAGCGGGTGCTCGGCGACCGTCGTACCCCAGGCGACGTGGTGGATCGTCCCCGCGCCGGGAACGCCGCGCGGCTCGGGCGGCGCGTCGAAGGCGATCGTGCCGCCGCGCCGCGCGCCGCGCAGCTCGAGAGTCTGCTGATCCACCGCCTGCGCGCCGAGAATGTGCTCGAGCAGCTCGCGGCTCGCGGGCTCGCGCAGGCTGTAGGCGCGCACGCCGGCGAAGCCGAGCAGCGCGTGCTCGCGCGGGATCTCCGGATGGAACGCGCGCAGTGGGGTGTCCGGCACGTCGCCGGCGAGGACGAGCTCGTGCTCCAAGCCCTCAGGGTCGGCGACCAGCAGCGATTCGCCGGTGACCTGTCGCTCGACGTCGAGCTGCGCTAGGCGCTCGGCCCAGAACGCGAGCGAGTCCGCGGTCGCGACGCGCCAGAGGACGCGATAGGCCATCCCCGCTCCGGCACGGCCGGGCGCAGCGCCGGGATACTCGAAGAACGTCATGTCGGCACCGGCCGAGCCGTCCTCGTCGGCGTAGAAGAGGTGATAGACGGTCGGGTCGTCCTGGTTGACGGTCTTCGTCACGAGGCGCAGCCCGAGCACGCCTGTGTAGAAGTCGACATTGCGCGGCGCATCGCCGGTGATCGCGGTGACGTGGTTGATTCCCTCGAGTCGCAGCCCGGCGTCGGCCATCGCGCGCTCCTTCCGTCAAGTAGTTATCTGCGCAGACAACAACATAGCAGGCCGTCGTCTGCGGCCCGCCAGCGCCTCGCTAGCCGGGCTGCGGCGCCGCGGCGACCGCGAATGGGTCGCGCAGCGGGAAGTGGCAGGCGGCGACGTGCCCGGCGTCAAACTCGCGCAGGGGCGGCTCCTCTTGCGCGCAGAGGTCCTGGGCGCGCGGGCAGCGCGTGCGAAAACGGCACCCGGACGGTGGATTGCGCGGGCTCGGGAGGTCGCCGCGGATCGCGACGCCGCCCTTCCCCTTCTCGGCCAACGGGTCCGGCACCGGAATCGCCTGAATCAGCGCCTGGGTATATGGGTGCGCCGGGCGGTGATAGATCTCGTCGCCGCTGCCGAGCTCGACGAGCTTGCCGAGGTACATAACGCCGATCCGATCGGCGAGGTACTTGACGACTGCGAGATCGTGCGAGATGACGATCAACGCGGTGTTGCGCTCCGCCTGCAAGCGACGCATGAGGTTGAGGATCTGCGAGCGGATCGAGACGTCGAGCGCGCTCACCGGCTCGTCGGCCACAATCACCTTTGGCTCGAGCATCAGCGCGCGCGCAAGGCCGATCCGCTGGCGCTGACCGCCCGAGAACTCGTGGGGATAGCGCTCGAGGGCGCTCTGGGGCAGTCCGACCTCGCGCAGCACGGACGTGATCCGCTCGTCCTGCTCGCGGCGCGTGCCGACCTTCTGAATCGTCAGCGGCTCACGCAGGATCGCCTGAACGCGCATCCGCGGGTCGAGCGAGGAATATGGGTCCTGGAACATCATCTGCAGGTCGCGTCGCGCACGACGCAAAGCGCGCCCCCTCAGCTTGAAGACCCGATTGCCGGCCAGCTCGACCGTGCCGCCGTCAGGGACCTCAGCGCCGACCACGAGCTTGCCGAGCGTCGTCTTGCCGCAGCCGGACTCCCCAACGAGGCCAAGCGTCTCGCCCGCGTCGACGTGCAAGGTGATGTCAGAGACCGCCTTGACGCTGCCGACGACGCGCTTGAGAATCGCGCCTGAGGTGACCGGGAACTCGCGGACGACGTTCGTGAGTTCGAGCAGGCGAGCCTCGGATGTAGCCTTGTGGCCATTGGCCGTGTCGGCCCCGGGAATCGTGGGCAGGCGCTCGATCGGCCCATCAACCGGATGCCAGCAGGCGAACAGATGGTCTGGAACGTCACCGGTTAGCGGGGGTTCCTGCTCGCGGCACTGGTCCGTGGCGCGCGAACAGCGGGCGGCGAAGCGGCAGCCTGACGGCGGCGGCGCAAGCTCGGGTGGCAGGCCGGGGATCGTGTAGAGCGCCTTTGCGCGATCCTGGTCGAGGCCCGGGATCGATCCGAGCAGCGCCTGCGTGTAGGGGTGGCGCATGCCGGCAAAGATCCGCTCGGTGCTCGCCGTCTCGACGATCCGGCCGGCGTACATGACGTTGATGCGGTCGGTCCGCCCGGCAACCACGCCCATGTCGTGCGTGATCAGGAGCGTCGCCATGCCGAGGCGCTCCTCCAGGTCGTCGAGCAGTGCAAGGATCTGCGCCTGGATCGTGACGTCGAGTGCCGTGGTGGGCTCATCGGCGATCAGTAATTTCGGCTCGCAGGCGAGCGCGATCGCGATCATCACGCGCTGCCGCAGGCCGCCCGAGAGCTGGTGCGGATAATCGTCGAGCCGCTCGCGAGGATGGGGCAATCCGACGAGCTCCAAAACCTCGAGCGCGCGATCGAGAGCCTCTGCCTTGGACGCCTTGCGATGCAAGCGAACCGGCTCAGCGACCTGCACACCGATCGTCATCGTCGGATTGAGCGACGACTGCGAATCCTGGAAGATCATCGACACGTCGTTGCCCCTGATTGCGCGCAGATCGCGCTCCGGCAACCCGACGAGCTCGAGCCCGCTCAGCTTCACCGAGCCGCCGACGATGTGCCCACCATTCGGCAGGAGTCCCAGCAGCGACAGGCCGGTGATTGACTTCCCGCATCCGGACTCGCCAACAAGGCCAAGCGTCTCCCCGGTGTCGATGCGGAAGTCGACGTTGCCGACCGCCTCGACGACGGAGCGTGAGAGGTTGATCTGCGTCGAGAGGTTCTTGACCTCGAGGACGCTCGGCGTGGCGTTCTCGCTCATCGCCGGCGCAGCCGCACGTCGAAAGCGTCGCGGAGCGCGTCGCCGATCAAGTTGCAGGCCATGACGACGAGCACCAGGCAGATGCCGACCGGGAAGACCAGCCACCAGTAACCGCTCGTGACTTCGTTCTGCGCGTTGCCCAGCATGTCGCCCCAGGATGCGATCGGGTAGGCGAGGTCGAAGCCGAGAAAGCCAAGGTAGGCGATCAGGAGAATCGAGTCGGCGACGAGAAACGTGATGTTCACGATCACGACCGAGAGCGCGTTGGGGATCAGGTGGCGCAGGATCAGACGGCGCTGCGTCCCGCCCATGATCCGCGCGGCGACGACGAAGTCGCGCACGCGGAGCGTCAGGACCTCGCCTCGCACCAGACGCGAGGGGATCTGCCACGAGAAGAGCCCGATGATCAGGCTCTGCGAGACGACGGTCGCGCTCCATCGCGTGGCCAATACGAGAACGATGAAGAGCAGCGGGATCGACAGCAGGATGTCGACGAAGCGCATGAGGACGGCGTCCACGACGCCTCCTGCGAGCCCGGCGATGGCCCCGTAGAGGGTCCCGATCACAGTCGCCATGAACGCGGCAAAGAAGCCGATCTCGAGCGCAGCCTGCCCGCCGTACATGATCCTGCCGAGCTCGTCGAAGCCGTTGTCATCGGTGCCGAGCAGGTGGCCGCCGCTCGGTGCGAGGTCGCCCGTCAACGGGTTCGTCAGGGACTGGTTCGTGTGGTAGAAGAGCGGCCCGAGAAACGAGAAGACAACGAAGAAGACGAGGACGCCGAGTCCGACGATCGCGAGCCGGTTGCTCAGGAACTCGCGCAACGCGAGGCGCCAGCCGCTGGCAAGGATCTGGACCTCGCCGCCTTCGGGCGCAGTCGTCGGGATGTTCGGCGAACCGAACGGCGGCACACCGCCGATCAGGTCCTCGGCGCCGAGCTCAGCCAACGCGAATCCTCGGGTCGGCGACGGTCACTGCGATGTCGGCAAGCAGGTTGCCGACAACGGTCAGCACGCCGCCGATAACGGTGTAGGCCAGCAGCACCGGATAGTCGAGGTTCTGCAGCGAGTCATAGAACAGCAGGCCCAGCCCGGGGTAGTTGAACAGTCCCTCGGTGATGATGTTCCCGGCGAGCAGGCTCGGGATCGACAGGCCGACCAACGTGATGATCGGTAGACAGGCGTTGCGCAGCAGATGGCGAGTCAGCACAAGTCGCTCCGAGAGGCCCTTGGCACGGGCTAGCCGGATGTAGTCCTGGGCAAGGGCGTCGAGCGCCGACGAGCGCATGTAGCGACTGAAGCTCGCGACAGTGAGTCCCGCAAGGGTGACGATCGGCAGCGTCATCTCGAGCGGATGCGTCACCGCTGCCCAGGTCGTAGTCACGTTGTCGCTGACGAGCGCGGGGAAGACGTGCAGGTCGAGCGCGAAGATCTGGATCAGAATCAGCCCGAGGAAGAAAGAGGGCATCGAGTAGAGCGTGAACGTGGCTGTCGTGGCGACGTAGTCGCCGATCGAGTTGCGCTTGACGGCCTGGGCGATGCCGAGCGGTATCGCAATGACGAGCGCGAGGACCAGGGCGGTGCCCGAGAGGTACGCGGTGCGGCCGGCGTTCTCGTTCAGTAGCGCACCGACGCTCTGTCCCTGCTTGTAGGAGTAGCCGAACTTGAACTGGACGACGTCCCAGACATAGCTGAGGATCTGGACGACAAGCGGACGGTCGTAGCCGTGCGCCTTGTTCCAGGTGGCTGCCGAGTACTTGTTGTAGTGCGTTCCGAGGGCCGCAGCGGCCGGGCTGCCGCCGGTGAAGGCCAGCAGCGTGTAGACGACCGCGGTTACCCCGACCGCGATGATGACCGCCACGATGCAGCGACGAACGATGTAGCCGGTCACTGGCGGGCCGACCGGCTGGGGGTGCTACCTGCCGCGCAGCCGCCGCCGGCTGACAGGCCGGCGGCGGTTACACGTGGTGAGCGATTCACGACTGCGTCCGTGCGCGTCGCTCGCTATTTCTTGATGTACCAGTACTGCGGGTAGGTCTGGTACGCCGTCAGCGCCAGGAACGAATCCGCCGGGCCGCCGACCTTGTTGTTTACGGCGATCAGTAGATCCTGGTTCGGCATGAAGATCGCCGGAATTGTCTTCGCCAGGTAGGCCGCCTCGGCGGTCACCGCGTTCGGATTCGTGCCGTAAACCGAATCGTGGATCAACGAGTTGGCGGTCGGATCGTCGAATGCGCCCTGGTTATAGGTGCCACCGATGTTGAAGATGCTGTTGGTGGTCGGGTAGTAGTCGTCGGTGAAGCCGCCGAAGTCGTTGACTCCCCAATCGTCAACGTACTTCGCGCCGGCGGGCGTGGCGTCGTTGTAGTTGGCGAACGCGAAGTTGAACGTCTTCACGCTGAACGTGATGTCGATGCCGGCGGCCGTCTTTGCCTCCGAGCCGAACGCCTCCGAGGTGAGCGGAGCGATCGGCGCCTGGGAGGCAGGGATGTAGACCCAGACGAACTTGAACGGCGTCCCCTTGGGGATACCGGCGCCACATTCGCCGGCGCCAGTGCCGGCCTTCGCGCAGGTCGTCTGCCCGCCTGGCACAACGTTCCAGCCGTGGCTCTTCAGCAGCGCCACCGCCTTGGCAGGGTTATAGGGGTACAGCGGAGTGACAGCATCGGTCGGCGTGTAGGCCGTCGACGGCCGCGAAGGAACCGGACCGTATGCGGTCACCGCAGCGCCCTTGTAGATGCCCTTCACGTAGGCGGGCTGGTTCTCCAGGTATTGCAGCGCCTGACGGATGTAGAGCTGCGAAATGATCGAGTTGAAATGGTCTGTCTTGTCCTTGAAGTTGAAGATCGCATCAAAGAAGCCGAGATCCGGGTAGCCGTAGAAGCTGTAGCCGGCGGCGCGGATCGTCGCTGCCTGCGGGACGTAGCTCGGGTCGAGCGGCGTCGAGATGTCAACCGCACCGCTCTTGATCGCATTGAGCTCCGCGGTCTGACTCGTGAACGTCACGCCCTCGAGCTCCGAGATCGAGGGCTTCGGCGATCCACCGTACTCGGGGTTCGGCGTGGCGGTCCAGGAGCTGTTCGTCGTGTTGAACGTCTTCAGGATGAACGGACCGTCGTCGATCTTCCAGAGCGGATTCGAGCCGAAGGTCGCGAGCGAGCTGCCGAGCTTCTCGAGGTAGTCGTAGATCTTCTTGGCGTTCGCCGGGACCGTGTAGTCGAGATGCGGCCCGCCGGTCTTGGCGATATTCCAGGCGGTGCTGGGCAGCGGGACGACCCCGTCCTCGCTCTCGAGCTCGTCGTTGAGGAAGTAGCCCGGGTTGAAGCCCCGCGTGAGGTGGATCACGACCGTGTACTTGCTCGGCGCCGAGACGCTGGCGACGTTAGCCGGGAACAGGCCCGGCGAGTAGGACGAGAGGTTTGCCGGGTTCTCCTTGACGGCGGCCTTCATCAGATCGATGTCGAAGACCAGGTCGTTGCCCACGACTGGCTGGCCGTTGGCCCACTTGTAGCCCTGATTGAGCTTGATCGTGACGGTCTTGTCGCCGTTGCTGAATGTCGGCTTCTGGCCGAGACTCGTCGCGTAGTCGATCTCCTGCGTGGCACCAACCGGACCGTTGTAGAGCGGCACGAAGAAGTCGTACTGGAAACCGAAGGTGGTGTAGACCGAGGATTGCGCGTCGCCGGTGATCGGGAAGATCGTCAACGGCGTCGCCCCTGTGAGGAAGCCAATCGTGATCGTGCCGCCCTTGCTCGGCGTGCCAGCGCTAGGCAAGGTTCCAAGCAAGCCGGGCGGTGAAGCCGCACCGGCGCTGCCAGCAGTCATGACCAGTGCCGCACCCCCAACCAGCACTGCAGCCACGAGCGACCGGCGCACGCGCCGCACCCTCGTGTCAAGTATTCCCCGACGACCCACCATCGCAACCTCGCTTCCTATGGCACAGTCCGGCACCCCGACGCCGGAACGCACGGTTTTAAGGAGGCGTTAGCCTACCATTGGCACTGCGGGACGGGCGGGTCTGCCCTGCGCGCGGCGACACTCAGTGCGCGGTGCATGTGGCGGCGTGGACCTCCTCCATCAAGCCAGTCAGCTTGGTCGAGAGATCGTGGACCTGGGTCGTCAGCGAGACGTTCTGCTGGAGGAGCTCCGTGTGCAGCGCTGAGAGCTCGTCACGGTGCTTGGCTGCGGCCTCCTCGTTGGCCTTGTCGGTTCGCGTCTGCGCCTTCTGGGCGATGATCACGAGCGCTCCCGTGTAGAAGGCGACCGCCGAGAAGATCAGGTTGAGCAGGATCCACGGCTCGGGATCGAACTGGCCGCCGTGGATGATCGCCTTGACGGTGTGCTCGACGAACGGGACGACGCCGTTGATCGCAATCCAGATGACGATGATGCCGGAGCTGATCAGGATGAAGCCGACGGTGCCCATTCCGCTCGCGACGGACTCGGACACGCGCTCCATGAAGCTGCTGCCGCCGGCGTAGGGCGACTCGTTTCCGTCCGCGTCCGGCTGGTAGTGCTTGTGGTGTCGCAGCGGGTCGAGGGCAGTGCGCTCGAGCGCCTTCAACTCGGCCACTGGCTTGTCTGTCACCGACATATTCCCTCCGGATCGTTTGCTGGCTGTGCGGGCAGCTGTAGTGCAGCGGGCGCGGCGGACGTGCCGGATGCGCCAAGATCCGTCCGTGCCCGCACAAGGCGGCGCTCGGCGCCGACGCATTCTGGATGCGGTTCGCGCGATTCCGGAGGGCTTCGTGCGGACCTACGGTGACATCGAGCCGCAGGCGCCGCGCCTCGTCGGCCGCGTGCTGGCCGGCGATCACGATGACACGCTCCCATGGCATCGGGTCGTACGCGCCGACGGTCGTGCCCCGCAGGGGCACGACCAGCTCGAACGCCTGCGGCGCGAAGGCGTGCCGCTACGCGGCGATCGCGTCGACATGCGCCACGCGCGCCTTCCGCGCGAGCTGCTCTGAGCCACCTACAGCGGCAGCGCCACGTACTTCGTGGAGAGGTATTCGTTGATGCCTTCGGGACCGCCTTCGCGACCGAAGCCCGACTGCTTGACGCCGCCGAATGGGGCGGCCGCGTTCGAGACGATGCCCTGGTTGAGACCGACCATTCCCGTCTCGAGGCCCTCGGCGACGCGCAGCGCACGGTCGAGATCGCGCGTGAAGACGTAGGCGACGAGCCCGTACTCGGTGTTATTGGCAGCCGCGAGCGCCTCCTCATCGGTCTCGAAGGCGACGACCGGGGCGACCGGGCCAAAGATCTCCTCGCTCAGCACACGGCTATCGGTTGGCACGTTCCCGAGCACGGTCGGACGGTAGAAGTAACCGGGCCCGTCGAGTGGCTCGCCGCCGGTCAGCAGTTGCGCTCCGCGCGCCACGGCGTCGGTCACGAGCTCGTGGACCTTGCCGCGCTGCGTCTCGTCGATCAGCGGACCGATGTCTGTGTCGGGCTCGGTGCCGCGTCCCACGCGCAGGCCGGCCATGCGCTGCGCGAGACGCTTCGCGAACTCCTGCGCGAGCGAGGCGTGGACGTGAAAGCGATTGGCTGATGTGCATGCCTCGCCGATGTTGCGCAGCTTTGCGAGCATCGCGCCGTCCACCGCGGCGTCGAGATCGGCGTCCTCGAAGACGAGGAACGGCGCGTTGCCGCCGAGCTCCATCGAGACGCGCAGCACGCGCTCCATCGCGCGCGCGGCGAGCTGGCGCCCGATCTCCGTCGAGCCGGTGAAGGACAGCTTGCGCAGCCGGTCATCGTCAAACAGCGGGTCCGTGACCTGGCCGGCGCGCGCCGTCGTGACGACGTTGAGCACGCCCGGCGGCAACCCCGCTTCCTGCATGATCTGTGCGAAGGCGAGCATCGAAAGCGGCGTCTGCTTGGCCGGCTTGACGACCATCGTGCAACCTGCCGCAACCGCCGGCCCGACCTTGCGCGTGCCCATCGCGAGCGGGAAGTTCCAGGGCGTGATCAGGAGACACGGCCCCACCGGCTGGCGCATCGTTATCAACCGGTTCGCGCCGTTGGGGCTCACGCCATAGCGCCCATCGATCCGCACGGCTTCCTCGCTGAACCAGCGGAGGAACTCGTTCGCGTAGGCGATCTCGGTGCGCGACTCGGCAAGCGACTTGCCCATCTCGAGCGTCATCAGAAGCGCCAAATCGTCGATCCGCGCGGCGATCAGCTCGTAGGCGCGGCGCAGGATCTCGCCGCGCTCGCGCGGCGGATGGGCGGCCCACCCAGCCTGCGCTGCGGCGGCGGCATCGAGCGCGGCGAGCGCGTCGGCCTCGCTCGCGTCCGCCACCTCACAGAGCGGCTCGCCGGTCGCCGGATCCTCGACCTGCAGGCTCGCGCCAGCGTGCGCCGCACGCCAGCCCCCGCCGATCAACAGGTCCTTCGGCACGGCGGCGAGAACCCGCTCCTCGTTTGGCGATTGGCGCGTTGCGGACTGGGTCATTGGCTAACTGTACGTCGTGCGGTCGCGCATGCCGCGCATGCCGCGCCGCTTCGCGCGCCAGCTTACCCATCGCGACGTGCGGCCAAGCGGATACCGTGAAGACGTGACCGGCCCGCTGCTCGCGCTCGACGTGCCGTGGCTGCTCTATCGCTCGTTCTTTGCGATTCCGCGCTCGGTCAAGGCGGCGGACGGGCAGCCGGTCGGCGCGCTGCTCGGGACGGTGAACACGACGCTCGGCCTGGTCGATGCGCTGGCCCCGCGGGTCGTCGTCTGCTGCTTCGGCGCGGAAGAGGCCACCTACCGCACCGAGCTCTACCCGCGCTACCACGCCCACCGCGAGCCGATGCCGGTCGAGCTGCGCGCACAGTGGGAGCGCGCGGGCGAGCTGCTCGCGGCCTTCGGCTGGACTGTCCGCGGCCACGACTCGCTCGAAGCCGACGACCTGCTGTGGTCGTGCTCGCGCGTCGAGGGCGCGGCCGGCGGCCAGACGTTGATCGCGACCGGCGACCGCGACCTCTACCAGGCGGTGGACGCGCAGACCGCGGTGCTGGAGCTACGCCGCGGCGGTGCGCCGGGCACGATCGACGCGGACGGGGTGCGGGCCCGCAGCGGCGTCGAGCCGCAGCAGATCCCCGACCTGATCGCACTGCGCGGCGACCCGTCGGACGGCTTGCCGGGCGCAAAGGGAATCGGCGCGAAGACCGCGGCCGAGCTGCTGCGCGAGCATGGCGACCTCGAGGGCATACTCGCCGCCGCCCGCGGGCTGCGCCCACGGATCGCCGCTACGTTGCTGGAGGCGGCGGACGAGCTGCGCGCCTTTCGCTCGATCGCGACGCTGCAGAGCGTGCCGTTTGAGCGGCCGGCCGATGCTCCGACCGATCGATCAGCCGGAGCGGCCGCAGCCAGGCAGCTAGGGATGAATGCGCTTGCGCGGCGGCTCGAGGAGAGCGGCCGCTAGAGCACTTTCGAGAGGAAGGCCTTGGTGCGCTCGTGCTGGGGGTTGGCGATCACGGCCCGCGGGTCGCCGGCCTCGACGATCACGCCCTCGTCGATGAACACGAGCTTGTCGGCGACCTCCCGGGCGAAGCCGATCTCGTGCGTCACGACGACCATCGTCATGCCGTCCTTGGCGAGGGCTCGCATCACGTCAAGGACATCGCCGACGAGCTCCGGGTCAAGAGCGGAGGTCGGCTCGTCGAACAGCATCAGCTTCGGTTCCATCGCGAGTGCGCGAGCAATCGCAACACGCTGCTGCTGGCCGCCGGAGAGCTGGGCCGGATAGACGTCGAGCTTGTCGGCGAGCCCGACGCGGTCGAGCAGCTCCTGAGCCTGCGCAATCGCCGCGCGACGCGGCACGGAGCGGACCTGACACGGGGCCTCGATCACGTTCTCGAGCGCCGTCTTGTGCGGGAACAGGTTGAAGCGCTGGAAGACCATCCCGATCTCCGAGCGGCGCTTTGCAACCTCGGAGTCGCGTAGCTCGTGGAGCTTGTCGCCGTGCTGGCGGTAGCCGACGAGATCGCCGTCCACCCACAGCCGCCCCCGGTCGATCTGCTCGAGGTGGTTGATGCAGCGCAGGAACGTCGACTTGCCCGAGCCCGAGGGGCCGATCACGCACATCACCTCGCCGCGGGCAACCTCGAGCGTGATCCCGCGCAGAACCTCGAGGCGACCGAAGCGCTTGCGCACGCCCTCGGCCTTGACCATTGGCATGCTCATTCGAACCAGATCGGCGGAGCGTCGCCGTGCACCGATCCGAGCAGCTCGAGCGCGGTCGGGTCGTGGCCGAAAGAGAAGACCCCCCGACGAATCTTCTGCCAGGGCGTCGGCGGCAGCTCGCGCGAGGCCCCGCGCGCGAAGTAGCGCTCGAGGTAGTACTGCCCGACGTAGAGCACCGAGGTCATCGCGAGGTACCAAAGGCAGGCGACGATCAGCAGCGGAATGATCAGGTAGTTCGCGTTGTAGATGTTGGTCGCCTCCGTGAACAGCTCAGCGCCAGCGACAGTGGCGGCGAGCGAGGTCGTCTTCAACATCGAGATCGTCTCGTTGCCCGTGGGCGGGATGATCACGCGCATCGCCTGGGGCAAGACGATCCGGCGCATCGTCTGCAGGCGCGTCATGCCAAGTGAGAGTGCGGCCTCGTGTTGACCTTCGTCGACCGAGATGATCCCGGCGCGCACGATCTCCGACATGTAGGCGCCCTCGTTCAGCCCGAGCGCCAGCACAATCGACAGGAATCCGGTGATCGCTGTGTTGGAGTCGATGTGGACGAACGCCGGGCCGAACGGGACTCCAAGCGCAATCGTCGGGTAGAGCGCCGCGATCCCCACATACCAGAAGATCAGCTGCACGTAGACCGGCGTGCCGCGAAAGAACCAGATGTAGAGCCAGCTGCCGCCCGAGATCAGCGGATTCGGCGATAGGCGCATCACCGCGAGCAGGACGCCGAGGACGATGCCAAGAGCTTGCGCGGCGAGCGTCAGCTCGACCGTTACGACAACCCCGCCGAGGATCCGGCTGTCGAACAGGTAGTGGCCGACGTGACCCCAGCCGAAGCGGTCGTTTGCGACGATCGAGTGAGCGATCGAGATCGCGAAGACGACGACGATCGCAGCCCCAAGCCAGCGGCCGGGGTGGCGAACCGGGACCGCTTTGATCTCCTCAGGCGGCGACGAGGCAGCGTCCAGCACGCTGGGGGGCGCGCTGGACACCGCTCGACTCCCTTCTCAGCTCAGGAGGTCGCCCCGTCGATCACAGGGTGCGTGTCGGCGCCCGACTGGATGCCCCACTTCTTCAGGATCGCGAGGTACTGCCCGTTGGCGTCGAGGTCTTGCAGCGCCACGAGGATCGCCTTGTCGAGCGTTCCGTCCTGCTTGGGGACCGCTATCCCGTAGGGGGCGACGCCGTAGCTCTGCCCGACGAGCTTGAACGTACCGTTTGACTGCTTGACCTGATAGGCGGCGACCGGAGAGTCGGCCATGCCGACCTGCGCGCGCCCGCTGGACAGCGCGAGGTTGGCCTCCGCCTGTGTCGGGAAGGGCAGCACGATGTCGGGCGTCTTGTGCGACGCCTTGCACTTCGACACCTGACCGTCGGCGTCGGTCTGCTCGGTCGTGCCGCTCTCGACAGCGACCTTCAGGCCGCAGATGCTCGCGAGGTTCGTCACCGCCGGACCGCCCGAGGACTTCTCGAAGAACGACGTGCCGGCCTCGAAGTAATCGACGAAGTTGACCTGCTTCTCGCGCGCCTTGGTGTCGGTGAACGAAGACATGCCGACGTCGAACTTGCCCGAGGTGAGGCCCGGGATGATCGTCGCAAACGTTGCGTTGACCATGTTCACCTTGAGGCCGAGCAGCGGGAAGATCGCGTTCGCGAGGTCCGCATCCATGCCGACCACGGTGTGACCGTTGGAGCCGATGAACTCGTTCGGTGCGTAGGTTGCGTCAGCTGCGACGGTGACGGTGCCCTTCTTTGCGATCGCGGCAGGCACGAGCGCTGCGGCCTTCTTGTCGACGGCGGCGAGCGCAGTGCTCGTGCCGAGTAGCAGGACTCCGGCGAGAAGCGCGCATGCACCGCAGGCGCGCAGAGATGTTGGACGGACGGCGCTCGCGTGCATGTCGTTCCCCTGACTTGACCGGTGTTTGTGCGGAAGGGCGGCGCAAGCCTAGCCAAAGGCCGCTCAGCGTTGCGCCGCGACCACGCGAATCGTGCGCAGCTGGCGATCGCTCGCGCCGCGCACGCTGCCTCCGAGCTCGAGCGTCTTGGCGATGTAGGCGAGCGTCTCGGCGGTTAGGCGCTCGCCCGGCAGCACGTTCGGGATCCCAGGCGGATAGGTCGCGAGCGACTCCGCGGCGATCCGGCCGGCGGCGCGCGGCGCGGCGACGACCTCCTGCGGCCCGAGGAACGCCTCACGCGGCGTGAGCACGAGCTCACCCCAAGGCGGCGGCGGGGCGAAGGTCTCACTGGCACGATCGGCGGCAAGACCGATCGACTGCGCCGCAGCTCGCAGCGAAGCCGCAAAGCGCGCAGCGAGCGGCTCGGCGTCGTCGCCCATGCCGAACACGCCGACGATCACGTTCTGGCCTGCGAGCTCGAGGTTTATGTCCGCGCTCTCGCGCAACACCCGCGCCACCTCGTAGCCGTCCGCGCGGAGGCCGCGGACGTCCACGGCGAGGCGCAGCGGATCGTAGGCAACCACGCCGCCGCGCCCGACGAAGCGCTCGTCGAGCACGTCGAGGCCGGGAATCGCGCGGATCTCCTCGCGGGCGGCGGCGAGCGCGCGCAGCGTCCTGCCGATCAGCTCGTTGCCAGACTGAACCGCGTAGCGACGCGCAGCGTCAAGCGAGGCGAACAGGAGCGAGTTCGGGCTCGTCGACTCGGTCAGCGTGACGCAACGATCGACGATATCGGCGTCGATGCGGGAGTCGGCTCCGAGGTGAAGCATCGCCGACTGGGTCAGGCTGCCGACGAGCTTGTGCGTGCTCGAGATGACAAGGTCGGCACCCGCTGCGAGCGCGTGCTCGGGCAGATCTTCGTGGAAGGCAAGGTGCGCTCCCCAAGCCTCGTCGACGATCAGCGGGACGCCGTGGGCGTGCGCAACCTCGGCGAGTGACCGCACGTCCGCGGCAGCCCCGAAATAGGTCGGGCTGACGATCCAGGCAGCCGCGACGCCTGCGGTGGCGGCGAGAGCGCCGTCGAGCGTCTCGGGCAGCAGGCAATGTGCGATACCGAGCTCGGCGTCGAGCTCGGGCGCGACGAAGGTCGGGCGCAGGCCAGAGAGGATCAGCCCGTCGATCGTGCTCGAGTGCGCGTTGCGCTGCACGACGACAGAGCCGCCGTAATGGGCGATCGTCATCGCCGCAGTCACGTTCCCCTGCGAGGCCCCGTTCACGAGGAACCACGATCGGGCTGCGCCCCACGCGCCGGCGGCAAGCAACTGTGCCTGCTCGAACGGGGTCGGCGACGGGCCTATGTCGATCCCCCACGTCAACGCCGGAATGTCGTGGCGCAGCGCGCCCGGGCCGATGACGCTGACGAGCTGCGGATCGGCGCCCGGCCCACCCTTGTGGCCGGGTACGTGCAGCCGGGCCGGGTTGCGCGCGGCGTAGGCAGCGAGCGCGTCGAGGTAGGGGGCTGCGCTCTGGTCGGGTTGATCGCTTGCCATCGTCTGAGTCCTAGCAGCTGCGGGCGGCGGCCGTAGATCCGCGCGCAAGCTTTGAGGTGCTGCGGCCGCCGTCCTCGCTGGCTTCAGGCCGCGGTGAGGGTGGGGCGCGACGGCGCGGCGCTCGTTGCCCTGGCCATGGGCGGCGCTAAGGGGTGAACTTCACGGTCAGCACGTCGCCGTCGCGCATGACGTAGTCGCGGCCTTCGAGGCGCAGCGTAGCCTGCTCGCGTGCGCCCGCGTAGCCGCCGGCGGCGAGCAGCTCGCGCCAGCCGACGACCTCCGCTCGCACGAAGCCGCGCTGGATGTCACTGTGGATCTCACCCGCCGCGTGCCAGGCGGTGAGGCCGTTACGCAGATGCCACGACTGTGCCGGCTTGGCCTCGCCGGCGGTGAAGAAAGCGATCTGGTCGAGTAGCGCGAAGGCGGCTCGCGTGGTCCGCTCGAGACCTGACTCCGCGACACCGAGCTCAGCGCGCAGCGCCGCAGCGTCCTGCGGCTCGAGCTCCGCGAGCTCGGCCTGCACGCGTGCCGAGATCGCGACCGCGCCGGCCCCCTGGGCCGCGGCGTGCGCCGCCACGGCCACCGGCACGCTGTCCACATCCTCGTCGACGTTCGCGACGAACAGCGTCGGCTTTGCCGTGATCGGGCCGAGCGCGCGCAGCGCGTCGCCCGCGTCGGGCGGTACCGGCACGCTGCGCGCGGGCCGGCCGCTCTGGAGCGCCTCGATCAGCTGCTCGAGCCAGGCCTGCTCGGCGATCGCTTGGCGATCGCCGCTGCGGGCGATGCGCCGCACGCGCTCGAGCCGGCGCTCCGCCTGCTCGAGGTCCGCGAGGATCAGCTCGGTCTCGATCGTCTCGATGTCCGCGATCGGGTCCACCCTGCCGTCGGGGTGCACGACCCGATCGTCGGTGTGGCAGCGGACGACGTGGAGGATCGCGTCGGTCTCGCGGATGTGCGCCAGAAAGCGATTGCCCAGCCCCTCGCCGCGGTGGGCGCCGGCGACGAGGCCGGCGATGTCCTGAAAGGAGATCGTGTCGAAGACGACCTCGCTCGCACCGAGCAGCTCAGCGATCTGCTCGAGGCGCTCGTCGCGAACGGGAACGACCGCGACGTTCGGCTCGATCGTCGTGAACGGGTAGTTGGCCGCCTCCGCGCCGGCGCGCGTCAGAGCGTTGAAGAGCGAGGACTTGCCGGCGTTCGGCAGCCCGACGATGCCAACCTTCATAGCCGCGTGAGCGTCCCGATAGCGGTGCCGAGCGCGGCCCCGGCGACGACGTCCGAGGGGTAGTGGACCCCGAGATACACACGCGATGCAGCGAGCGCCGTGGCGAGCGCATAAAGCGGAAGCGGCGGGCCACCGGCGCGGGCGAACGCGGCTGCAGCCGCAAAGCCGGTCGTCGCGTGTGCGCTCGGAAAGCTCAGCTGCGTCGGCGTCCGCATCAGCGGTGGTAGGTCAACGAGCCACGGGCGGGGGCGGCGGACACCGAACTTGATCGCGGTGTTCAGGAGGTAGGCGCCGGCGACGACGGCGGTTGCTCGGCGCCAGCGGGGGCGGAGCTCGGCGGATCCGCCAAGTGAGCCCGCAGCGCCAAGCGCGAGCCAGATCGCCGCGTGCTGGCCGAGCGCCGAGAAGCCGGCTACCGCGCGGTCGCGCACCGGCTGACCGGCAAGCCCACGGGCGGCGCGCAAGAGCTCGAGATCGAGTCGCGCAAGCTCGTCGGCGATCGCGCCGGGGGTGCTCAAGGCGCCCTCAGGCGCCAAAGCCCACGCGCAACTCATCCGCGTCGACGCGGACGTAGGCGACCTGCGCGAGGTCAAGCTCGACCGTCCCGTCATCGCAGACGAGCCGGTGCCAGCCCGGGCCGGCGGCGAGCGCCTTGCGCAGCGACTCGATCTCCGCCGCAGCGACGCGCACGGCGAGCACCTGGCCGCCGACGAAACCGACAGTTGTCCGCTCGAACCCGGCCATCAGTGCGCCGGCTCCACTATCTCGGTCAGCACGCCCATGCAGCTCTGCGGGTGAACGAACGCCACACGCGAGCCGTGAATGCCGGCGCGCGGCACCTCGTCGATCATCTTCACGTCGTGCTCGCGCAACGTTGCGATCGCGGCGTCGATGTCGTCCACCTCGTATGCGACGTGGTGGACGGCCTGACCCCGCCTGGCGAGGAACCGGGCAAGCGCGGTGTCGTCGTGCAGTGGCGCGACGAACTCGAGGCATCCATCGCCGGCGCGCACGAGGGCCGCCTCCATCGCGCCGCCATCGAGCAGCTCGCGGTGGACAAGCTCGCAGTCGAACTGGTCGTGGTAGAGGGCAAGCGCCGGGTCAAGCTCGCTGACTGCGATTCCCACGTGGTCGATCCGCTCGAACATCTCGCTCAGTCTATTGCCCGCCTCAATCGAGCATCGCCCGTGCGAGATCGCCGAAGAACGTCGTGGCGTAGGCGAGGTCCCGCACGTCGAGCCGCTCATCGGCACTGTGGACTAGCGGATCGGTCTCGAGGCGTGTGGCGTAGTGGTGCGGAAAGAAGCCGTAGGCCTGGCATTCCGGGAACGCGTCGCGGAACGTGCGCGAGTCAGTGAAGCCAGGGAGGATCGTCGGCACGACCGTCGCCTGCGGGTCGTGCTCAGCGACCCAGTCGTGGACGAACACGGCGAATCGCGAGTCGGGCGGCGAGCTGTTGCCCATCACCTCCTCGGTCCACTCGAGGCGGTAGCCGTCACTCCCGAGGACCTCCTCGATCGCGGCGAGCGCCGCTGCGCGACCGAGGCCGGGCGGCACGCGACAGTCGACCTGAAGACGCGCCCGGGAAGGGATCACGTTGATCTTGTCCGATGCGAAGGCCTTGGTCGGTGCGAGCGACACGCCGAGCATCGGCTCGACGATCGGAACCAGCCGCGGGTCGGTCGCGCGGATCCGCTCGAGCGCGGTCGCGACATCGCCGTCGTCGCGAAGCGCCCCGACCGCCAGCAGAAACTCCTGCGGCAGCGCCGTCAGCGCGTAGGAGGGTTGGCGCTCGGCAAGCCGCGCGAGCAGTGGGCCGAGCTTCAGCAGCGCATTGTCACCGAGCCGCGGCATCGAGGCATGCGCGGCGACGCCGTCGGTGTGCAGCGCGAAGCGGAAGATGCCCTTCTCGCCGCAGCCGAGACAGACCAGCCGGCGCCCGCCATAATCGAGGATCCCGCCGCCGCCTTCGTTGACGAGGAAGTCGCAGCGAACCTTCTCCGGATGCGTCGCGGTCAGCCACTGCGCACCCTCGCTCCCGCCGGTCTCCTCGTCCACGACTACGACGACCAGCAGCGAACCGTTGGTCGGTCGCCATCCCTCGCCGGCCAGCCGGCAGGCAGCGGCGACCTCGGCCGCGGTCTGGCCCTTCATGTCGAGCGCGCCGCGCCCCCAGACGAACCCATCGGCGAGGTCGCCCGACCAGGGATCGTGGCGCCACTCATCGGCGGTCGCGAGAACAGTGTCCACATGGGAGAGCAGGCAGAGGGTCGGTCCGGGCCGCTTGCCGTCGAGCCGCGCGACGAGGTTCGGCCGGGCCGGCGTGCGCCCCAGCAGCTCGCACTCGAACCCTGCAGCGGACAGGGTGCGCGCCAGCAGTTCCTGCGCGTCGCGCTCGTTCCCGGGAGGGTTGACGGTGTCGAAGCGGATCAGCTGCCGGAGCAGCTCAACCGGATCGTGACCCGCGAGCGCCATCACCCCATCCTACGAACCCGCAGGCAACACCGCCGCGATCAACCGTTGTCCGTAGATTTCGGCCCACTTGAGCTCAACGATCCGCTTCGCAAGCACACGCGACCTGCCGGCGATCGTCGCCATCTACAACGCGACGATCCCGACGCGCACCTCGACCGCCGACCTCGAGCCGGTGAGCGTCGTCTCGCGCCGCGCCTGGCTTGCCCGGCACGATCCGAAACGCCGGCCGTGCTGGGTGCTGGAGGAGGACGGAGTCGTGCGCGCCTGGCTGAGCCTCGAGAACTACAAGGACAGGGCCGCCTACTCGATCACCGCCGAGGTGAGCGTCTACGTTGACGCACAGGCGCGGCGCAGGGGCTTCGGACGCACACTGCTGGCGCACGCGATCGAACAGGCGCCGAGCCTGGCGCTCGAGCGCCTCGTGGCGGTCGTTTTCGGCCACAACGTCGCGAGCATCGAGCTGTTCGAGGCCGCCGGCTTCGAGCGCTGGGGCCTGCTTCCGGCCGTCACTCGGCTGGACGGCACCAGCGCCGATATCGTCATACTCGGACGGGCAGTCGGCGCCTAGCGTCGACCGGCGTCCCGCCACGCACCACCCGACCGCACGTGAGCACCGCCACCGCCAGCGCCGTCGCCGATCGTGAGCGCCGCCCGCTCGAGCGGCTCGGCTCGCGGCGCCTGACGCTCTCCCTCGCGACGTTGCTCTCGCTCGTGCTCGTCGCCGGCGCAGCGGAGATCGTGCTGGACGCTGCCGAGGGCTACTCGCCGATGGTCCCCTCGCAACCGGCGTTCGACAGCTGGCTGGCTGGTCTTGGGGTGCGGCTCGGTTACAACCAGTTCCTCCCGACGCTGCTGATCTCGTGCGTTGCCTACGGCGGACTCGTCGCGATCGCGGGCTTTCGCCGCAAGCAGGTTCCCGCCGGCCTCGCGATCGCTCTCGTCGCCGCGCTGCAACTGATCCTCTTCGCGGGCCCGGTGCTGCTCGCGACCGACCTCTTCACGAACGTCTCCTACGGGCGCGAGGCGGTGCTCGGAATCAACCCGTATGTGCATGGGCCGGCGGCGATCTCGAGCTTTGCCGGGTTCCCCTACGTAAGCCCCGACTGGATCCGCTGGGCGATTCCGTACGGCCCCGTCTTCACCTTGCTGACGATGCCGGCCGGGCTTGTCAGCCTCGACGCCGGGATCTGGATCCTGAAGCTCGAGGTGCTGATCGCCAGCGCCGTCACGCTCGGTCTCACCTGGCGCTGCGCGCGCCAACGCGGCTTCGACCCGGTTCTCGCGCTCATCGTCGTCGGCGCCAACCCGCTCTACGTGCTCTACGCGCTCGGGGGCTCCCACAACGACCTGATCATGACCGCATTCATGATGGGCGGCGTGACGCTGCTCCTCGCGCCGCCGACGGCGCGGCGCGAGGTTACCGGCGCCGCGGCGATCGTCGGCGGCGCGCTCGTGAAGGCGACGCTCGCGGTGATGCTGCCGTTCCTGATTGTCTCCAAGCGCCGCGTGGCGCCAATCGCCGGGGCGCTCGCCGCGCTCGCCGTTGGGCTGGCGATCGGTGGGGTGCTCTGGGGTACTCGCGGGATCGACCTCGTCGCCGGACTCGGACGCGAGAGTCACCTCGTCTCTTCGTACAGCTTCGCGAGCCAGCTCGCCCACCTGCTGGGGAAGGCCGGCGTCTACCCGATCGACCACACACTGCTGACCGTCGCACTCGTTGTGGTGCTCGTCTACCTGCTGTGGCGGACCTGGCGCGGCTACGACTGGATAACTGCATCCGGCTGGGGCCTGCTTGCGATCGCGGTCTGCACGACCTGGCTGATGCCGTGGTACACGGTCTGGCCGCTGCCGCTCGCCGCGATCTCGCGCGACCGGCGGCTGCTGTTCGCGATCCTCGCTGTCCAGGCGCTATGGGTGGTCCACCAAACCTCCCCGCTCTACGGGCCGGTGCCATGAGGATCGTCGGCCCGCCGCTGCGCGGCAGCCTGCTCACTGCTTTGCCGCCCGGGCTGCAGGCTCGCGACGTTGAGGTACCCAGTAAGCGTCGGTGGCGCGTCGAGACGGCGGTGCTTGCGCTGATCGGGCTCGTGCTCGCGATCGTTGCGATCAACGACATCTTCTGGTCGGTCCAGGACGCCGGCGTGCTCGTCGCCGACCAGCACACGTGGCGGCATCACACGGGTCGCGACTATTACAACGTCTCGGTCGGGCCGCTCGTCTTCGGCCAGCCGATCGATGTCGCGTGCGCCGACGCGACACCCGGGCCGCCGGGCGAGCGGACGCAGATCTGCCTGATCATGGACGGCGCCGCGGTCGATGGCCTGCGGCACGTGATCGGTGGCTGGAAGCTCCCACCGCGACTGGGCGACTTCCCCAAGTACCGCTACGACTGCTTCGGGGCAGGCGAGACGAAAGCGCGCTGCCCGCACGGATAGCGAGACGGCGATGGACCGCCTGTTCGACGAGTCGGAGGGCAGCGGGCGCCAGGAGCCGCTCGCCGTGCGGATGCGCCCACGCACGCTCGAGGAGATCGTCGGCCAGGAGGCTTTGCTCGCGCCCGGCCAGCCGCTGCGCCGCGCGATCGAAAGCGGCAAGCCACACTCGATGATCCTCTACGGTCCGCCAGGCTCTGGCAAGACGACCCTCGCACGGGTCATCGCGGCGGCCAGCGGCGCTGCGTTCGAGGAGCACAGCGCGATCGAGGCGGGCCGCGCCGAGGTCCGAGCCGTGATCGAGCGCGCGCGCCACCGCGGCACGGGGACGGTGTTCTTCCTCGACGAGATCCATCGCTTCAGCCGCCCGCAGCAGGACGCGCTGCTGCGCGCCGTCGAGGAGGGCACCGTCGTCCTGATCGGCGCGAGCACGGAGAACCCTCGCCACGAGGTCTCGACGGCGCTCCTCTCGCGATTGCGCCTCTACGTGATGGAGCCACTCAGCGCGCCCGAGATCGAGGAGCTGCTGCGCCGGGCGATCTCGCGCGGCGAGCTGCCGGGAACGACGCTCACCGACGACGGAGCGGACCTCATCGCGCGGCGCAGCGGTGGCGACGCACGGGTCGCGCTCAGTGCGCTCGAGCTCGCTGCAACTACGGCTACGCAGGTCGACGCGGCGAGCGCATCGGCGGCGCTCGAGCGCGCCGTCGTCCGCTACGACGCCGCCGGGGATCGTCACTACGAGTCGATCTCCGCCTGGATCAAGGCGACGCGCGGTAGCGACGTTGACGCCTCCCTCTACTACCTGGCGTGCATGCTCGAGGGCGGCGAGGATCCACGCTTCATCGCCCGGCGGATGGTCATCTTTGCCTCCGAGGACGTTGGCAATGCCGATCCAGCCGCCCTTCCTCTTGCTGTGGCCGCAGCCCAGACGGTCGAGCTCGTGGGTCTTCCCGAGTGCACTTTCGCCCTGGCCCAGGCGGCGATCTATCTCGCGCTCGCGCCGAAGTCGAACGCCGCCGGCAGCGCGCTCGCGGCGGCACGCACCGAGATCGCCGCGCACGGGGCGCTGCGCCCGCCGAGCTGGCTGGCGCCGGGCGGTAGCGGCTACGACTATCCCCACGCTCAGCCCGGTCACGTGTCCCCGCAGGAGCTGATGCCCGAGGGACTCGAGACGGCGCGCTTCTACACGCCCGATGAGGCGGAGGCGAAGCTCGCCGCAGCGCTGGGGGCGGTTCGTGCAGCACGGGGCCGCGATAATCGCTGATGATGAGCACGCCGGGCGCCATCGAGTCGCACAACCCGGCGACGCTCGAGCCGATCGGGACAGTCCCAGAGACCGGCACGGACGCCGTCGGCACCGTCGTCGCCGAGGTCGCCGCAGTGACACCGCTGTGGGCACAGCTTCGCGTCGCCGACCGCGCGCGATATCTCGACCGCGCGGCGCAGGGGATAATCGACGACTTCGACGAGCACTGCGAGCTGCTCGTGCGCGAATCCGGGCGACCCCGCGGCGAGGTTGCGGCGTTTGAGTTGCTCGCCGCGATCGACACGCTGCAGTGGCTCGCAACGAACGCGCGCCGGCTGCTGAGCGCGCGCGCGATCACGCTGCCGCGGGCAATTCACCCGCTCAAGCGCGCGAGCGCAGGACACGCGCCGCTCGGCGTGATCGCAGTGATCGGCGCGGGCAGCGCCCCGTTCGCCACGCCGATCACTCACGCGGCTGCAGCACTGCTCGGCGGCAACGGCGTCGTGCTCAAGCCCGCCCCGCGCGCGAGCCAGGCTGCGGAGGCGATCGGCCGCGTACTGGCGCGGGCCGGCTTGCCGGAGGGACTCGTCCGCGTCATCCACGGCCACGCTGCACTCGGCACCGCGCTTGCCGGCGACCGCGGCGTCGCGCACGTGCTGTTCAGCGGCGGCAGGCCTGCGGGCGGAGCCGTTGCCGCAGAGTGCGCGGGACGCGGCGTCAGCGCCACGCTCGACATCGCGGCGGGCGAGGCGATGGTCGTGCTTGCCGACGCGAACCTCGATGCCGCCGCAACCGGCGCGCTGTGGGCCGCCTGCGCCGGCGCCGGCCAGCTACGTGGCAAGGTGGCACGGATCTACGTGGAGCGCGCCGCCCACGAGGCATTGACGGAGCGACTCGTCCACGTGGCGGGCACACTGACGCTCGGGGACCCGCTCGAGCACACGACCCAGATCGGTCCGCTCGCCAGCGCCGGGCGGCAGAAGCGGATGACCGACGCGATCGCGAGCTCGCTCGCCCTGGGGGCTCGGCAGCTGTGCGGCCGGCCGCAGGAGATCGCCGGCCTTGCCGGGGCGTTCTATTCGCCGGTCGTGCTCAGCGGCAGCGTCGATCAGCTCGCCGCGCTGCGCGACTACGTGCCCGGCCCCTTGCTCGGCGTCACGGCCGTCGGCGATCCTGTTGCGGCCGTCGCACTGGAGGCGGGCGCTGAGCTCGCGCGCGGCGCCTCGGTCTGGAGCGCCGACCGCCGCCATGCTGCGCGCATCGCGCGTGAGCTGCGCCCGGGCGTCGTCTGGTGCAACGACCATCTGGTGGGACCGGTTTTGCCGCGCGACGGCGCCGCGGCGCTCGCCGCCTGCGTCTCCGGGAAGCTGATCACATGGGATCCGCTGGCGGCGCGGCCACCTTGGCGGCAACCCTACGACGAGGTGGGGCTCCGCGGGCTGCGAGCGCTCGCGGCGCTGCACGGCACGCGACCCGGTGACCGCGAGCGGGCGCTGCGCGACGGCGCCGCACCGCTCGCGCGCGTCGCCGGCCGCGCGCTGCGCAGTCGAGGCTAGGGCCTAGCTACCCTGTGGGGGTGCCAGCCCAGGTCTACGCGGGCAAGGAGTGCGTCTGCCAGCTACGGCGCGGGATCTGCGACCAGTCCTGCGTCCGCGACATGCTCGAGGTGCCGTTCTACATGGCATGCCTGCGCGTGAACGGCCGGAGCTGCCTCGTCGTCGGCGGCGGCGATGTCGGCCTGGAGAAAGTCGAGGGCCTGCTGACGTGCGGCGCTGCCGTGACGCTCGTCGCGCCGCAGGCCCACGCAGCGCTTGCCGAGCTCGCGCGCGAGGGCTCGATCGACTGGCAGCAGCGAAGCTATCGGGACGGCGATCTGCACGGCATGTTCCTCGCGATCGCCGCAACCGACGACAGCGAAGTGAACATCGCCGTCTACGAAGACGCCGAGGCGCGCTCGATGCTCGTCAACGTCGTCGACGTGCCGCCGCTGTGCAACTTCATCCTGCCCGCCATCGTGCGCAGTGGCCCGCTCGCGATCGCGATCTCCACCGCGGGAGCCTCGCCCGCGCTCGCCAAGCGGATGAAACGCGAGATCGCAGAGCTTTTCGGCGAGGAGTACGCGCGCCTGGCGGTGATGCTCAATGACGCGCGCGGCTGGGCGAAGGCGACGCTGCCAACGTTCCAGGAGCGCCGCGAGTTCTTCGAGGCGATCGTCAGTGGCGAGCCGGACCCGATCGTGCTGCTTCGCGACGGCGACGCCGGCGGCGTGCTGGAGCTGATCGAAGCCGCCAAGCGCGCGGCGGCCCCCGCGATTATGTAAATTGACCCAAAGGTCGAGCGACTGCACGCTGGCCTAAGGTTTCGCGCCGCGCCGGCCGAAAACGATCAAGCGCATGATGAGGACAGCCCGCACATCGCTTCGCAGTCGCCAATGCGCAATCGCAGCCGCGCTCGTCATGGCGTGCGCCAGCTTCGCTGCGTTCGCCGGCACGCCGGCAGGTGCCGCGCAGGATGGCGTCAACATATCTGGGCTCACCGAGACTCCGCACATCGAGTCGCTGATCGCCACGCTGCATCCGGCGTGGGTGCGCGTGTTCCTCGGCTGGAACGAGCTCGAACCGGCGGCGGGCTCCTACGACCAGGCGGCCCTCGCGCAGTACAAGCAATTCTTCGCGGCGCTACCGCACGGCACAAAGGTCGATGTGGTGCTGGCCCACACCCCGGCATGGGCCGGCAGCGCCCCCAGCTCGCCCCCCACCAGCGACCAGAGCTTCGGCGCATTTGCGAACTACGTCGCCAACGCGTTCGGCTCGAGCGTCGCGGCCTACGAGATCTGGAACGAGGAGGACAGCACGGCGAACTGGACCGGTACGCCCGCCCAGTACGCCGGCCTACTCGAGGCCGCCTACCCGGCGATCAAGGCGGCCAACCCGAACGCCACGGTAATCCTCGGCGGTTTGGGGGCCAACGACTACCCCTACCTGCAGGAGCTCTATGCCGCGGGCGCGGGCCACTCCTTCGACGCGGTCGGCGTACACACCGACGACGCCTGCTCGCTCACCTCGCCCTACGCGTTTGCCTACAACCCCGGCACGGTGCAGATCAACCGCTGGTCGTTCCTCGGCTTCACGACAGTCCACGACGTGATGACCACAAACGGCGACGGTGCAAAGCCGATCTACATGACAGAGCTCGGCTGGTCGACGACCACGGCGGCCTGTAGCAGCGGTTCCTCCGCCGGCAAGCGCATTGGCGGCGTCAGCGAGAAGACGCAGGCGAAGTTCCTGCTTCAGGCCTACCACTGCTTGGCCCAGCCGCAGTACTCCTATGTGACGGCCGCGATGTGGTTCAACATGTCCGACCTCGCGCAGGCAAACAATTTCTACAACCGCTACGGGCTGCTCAGCTATGGCCTGGACCCGAAGCCGGCATTCAACGCCTTCGTCGACGAGTCCACCCACGGCGACACGCTCCCCGGCCCGTGCGGAAACTTCGCCGGACCGAGGCTGCACGTACTCAACCCGTATAACGGCGAGCGCTACAGCGGCGCGCTGAAGATCACGGTCAGCGCGACGCGCAACGGGCACGCTCCCGGTGACGCAGTCGGCCAGATCGCGCTCAAGCACGGCACCAAGACGATCCTCAACTTCAACAGGGTCGACGCGCATTACTCCGGCGGCGTGCTGCGGGGCACGATCGACTGGCAGGGCGCCCGCTTCCTCCCGCTCGGACCGCTCACGATCACCGCTACCGTGAACAACGCCAACGGCGTCACCTCCACGGTAAGCGTCACAGTGATGCACGTGCACGGCTGATCTGGCCCGCGCGGGCAAGATCGCCGCGAGCTGGAGACGTTCGGCGTATAGGATCGCTAGCTGTGCCTGGGCTGAGAGATCGCGTTGTTGGACTGACCGTCGCTTTTGGCGAGCGGGCCCTGGAGCCACTTGAACGCTGGCTTGGCGCGTCCTCGCTGGTCGGCGACAAGCCGTTCTTCGATGTAGCGGACTTCATCTGGGCGTCCGGGCTCGAGGCGAACTGGCAGAAGATTCGCGCCGAGCTCGACGCGGTGCTCGAGGACCAGGAGCACCTGCCGAACTTCCAGGACATCTCCGTCGACCAGGCGACGATGACGACCGACGACCGCTGGAAGACGTTCTTCCTCTACGGCTACGGCTTCAAGTCGGAGGCGAACGTCGCGCGCTGTCCAGAGACCGCAAAGCTCTGCGAGCAGATCCCCGGAATGAAGACCGCGTTCTTCTCGATTCTTGCGCCGGGCAAGCACCTTCCGGCCCACAAGGGCCCTTACAAGGGCGTTTTGCGCTACCACCTCGGTCTGCTGATCCCGGAGCCGGCCGAGCAGTGCGGGATTCGCGTCGACACCGAGACGCGCCACTGGGCCGAGGGAAAGTCGATGATCTTCGACGACACCTACGAGCACGAGGCCTGGAACGACACGGACCGGACGCGCGTCGTGCTGTTCGTCGACTTCGTCCGGCCGCTGCGCCAGCCGGCGAGGCTCGTCAACTGGCTCGTCCTCTGGGCGATCGCTTTCTCGCCCTTCATCGGCGACGCAAAGCGCCGCCACCTCGACTGGGAGCAGCGCTTCGAGGCGCTGAAAGCCGGTCGCGCTACCGCGTGAGGCGCGCGAGGGCGAGTGCCGTGGCCTGCGGATTGCAGTCGATCAGCACATAGCGGCGGCCCTGCCGCGCGCAGACGGCGCCGAGCGTGCCCGAGCCGGCGAAGAAGTCGAGGCACCAACCGCCCGGACGTGAAGAGGCGGCGACGATGCGACGCAGCACCCCTTC
This sequence comes from Solirubrobacteraceae bacterium, assembly GCA_050010595.1. Lineage (GTDB taxonomy): Bacteria > Actinomycetota > Thermoleophilia > Solirubrobacterales > Solirubrobacteraceae > Palsa-513. The sequence continues at coordinate 304,333 of JBEKKS010000005.1, read as the reverse complement.
GGGCTTCTGCGTCGGGTAGCCGGTGCGTTCAGCGCCGTTCGTCGGGACGATCGTGTGCCACCAGACGTCGGTTGGCCGCTTGCCGCGCGCGGCCTTCTCCGGGCCGACGAGACCGGGTGCCATGTAGGGCTCGCGCTCCACTGCCTCGGCGTCGAAAAGGTACCGGCGCGGATCGCGGACGTAGACGAGGATCGTGTCGTGCTTAGCCGGCCAGCGGCGCAGCGGCTTGCCACCGTAGTCGTAGGCCCAGACGATCTCGTTGAGGAAACAGTCGCGGCCGAAGATCTCGTCGAGCGCGACCTTCACGTAGTGGGCCTCGCGATAGTCGAGATGGACGTAGAGCGTCCCCTCCGGTGCGAGCAGCTCGCGCGCCCGCGCGAGCTTCGGCAGCAGGAACGCCGCGTAGTCGTCGTGCAGATCGGGATAGGAGAGCGCACTGACCGTCCGCGCGCTGTAGCGCCGTCCACCGAACCCGGAGCGCTCGCCGGCGGGGTCGCGCACGACGGAGATCCGCCGCGCCCGCTGCATCCTGCCGGTGTTGAACGGCGGGTCGATGTAGATCAGCTCGAAGGCCCCGTCCGGCAGCCGCGGCAGCACCGCAGCCGCATCTGCGGTGATCAGGAGATCGTCGTCGAGGGTGAACGGCCCAGCGTCAGTCAGCTCGCGCACGCGACGAGCGTAAGGGGTCGGGAGCGGGAATCGAGGTCCGGGCGCGCCGGATCGGATCCGCATGCCCGATGGAGCCGAGCCGGTCTTAGGCCAAGCTCGGAGTCCGAGACAGGCGAGAGGAGACCGCAGATGAACCCCGCACTGAACGAGCTGATGGCTGCCTGCCGCAGTGCCTGCCGCCCACCTGACGCAGCCCGGGGGCGAGCGACCCTCTAACCTTGCGCGCGATGCGAAACGATCTCGTCCTGCGTCGCGCGATGATGGTGCTGGCGGTGATCGGCACGGGAATCGCGACGTTCCTGACGATCCTGCACTACGGCCGCATCAGCGTTCCTTGCAGCCAGAACGGCAATCCCTGCGAGGTCGTGCAGACATCGATCTACTCCCACATCGCCGGCGTGCCGGTCGCGCTGATCGGGCTGATCGGCTACATCGCGATCACTACGACCCTGTTTGCACCCGATCGCGACGCTGTCCGGCTCGCGACGCTCGGGTTGACCCTCTTCGGCTTCGCCTTCAGTGGTTATCTCACCTACCGCGAGGCGTTCACGCTGCACGAGTACTGCGAGTGGTGCCTCTCGAGCGCGGGGATCGTCACGGTGCTGTTCATCGCCTCGGTCGTTCGCTACGTGCGCGGCAGTCCTTCGTCGCTGGGCGGTGGCGCGCCGTCGCCCGCCGGCGGCGGGTCGTAGCCCGGCAGCGCCGGCAGGTCCCAGCCGCCGGTCTCGCCGCGATAGAGGTCGCCGCCGTGCAACAGCAGCGGGACGGTGCGGGCGACGATCCGCAAGTCCAGGAGCGCCGACCGATGCTCGATGTAGTAGAGGTCGAGCTCGATCCGCTGTCCCCACGGGAGGGCCGCGCGGCCGTTCACCTGCGCCCAGCCGGTGATCCCCGGCCGGATCTGGAGCCGGCCGCGCTGACGCTCGGTGTAGACGGCGACCTGCTCGGGAACCGTCGGGCGCGGGCCGATCAGCGACATCTCGCCGCGCAGCACGTTCCAAAGGTTCGGCAGCTCGTCGAGCGAGGTTCGGCGCAGCAGCGCGCCCGCTCGCGTGATCCGCGGATCGTCCTCGTCGACCCACAGGCCAGCCCCGAGGTGCTCGGCGCCCTCGACCATCGTGCGCAGCTTGAGCACGTCGAACTCCTCGCCGCCGCGCCCGACACGGCGCTGGCGGTAGATGACGGGGCCCGGCGAGGTCAGCTTGATCGCGACAGCGGCGAGCGCGATCAGCGGCGAGGCGAGCGCCAGCACGCCGCCGGCGACAACGATGTCGATCGCGCGGCGGATCATCGGGTGCCCTCGGGCGTCTCCCAGTAGGTCGGCGTCGGCGCGCGTAGGTAGTCCCAGAGCCCGAGCGCGATTGAGGCGTTCATCGCCACGTAGTAGCGCGCGACGAGGAACGGGCGCAGCCGCACGGCGCCGCCGAGCGCGGCCGCGAGATATAGCGCGAGCTGCGCGCCGAAGCAGGCGTCATAGACGAGGCCGCGACCAAGTAGCAGGGCGTTCGTAACGAGCGCCGCGATATGTAGCGCCCAGGCGCTGTAGCGCAGCACGCGGTGGCTCAGGATCATCAGGCCGTAGCGCAGCCCGTAGCCGCGCGGTGAGAGCATGCCGCCGCGCAGGACGGTGACCCAGACGTGGCTCATGAAGCGGCGCTTGCGCGCGAACTCGCCGTCGATCGAAGGGACCATCTTCTCGAGACCGGTCGCGGCCGGCGCATAGACGGCGCGCAGGCCGCGCTTGACCATGTGGAACGGCAGGTAGATGTCGTGGTCCATGCGCGGATCGATCTCGACGTAGGCACTGGCGCGGACGGCGTGCAGGCCGCCGTTGCCGGCGGTCACCGAGCGCACACGCGACTCGAGCGTGCGGACCGCCATCTCGTAGCGCCAGTAGAGGCCCTCCTGGTTGTCGGCAGCCGGCCCCTCGCCCGCCTGACGGAAGCTGATCTGCCCGCAGGCGTAGCCGACCGCCGGATCGGCGAAGACCCGGACGAGCTGAGCGAGCGCGTCGCGCGCGAGCAGGACATTCGCGTCCGAGAAGACCAGCAGATCTCCGCGCGAGGCACGCACGCCGGCGTCGAGCGCCGGGATTTTCCCGATTCGGGCGAGGTCGAGCGCCTGGTCGGCGCCCGCTTCGCGCGCACGCGCGACGGTCGCGTCGGTGCAACCGTCCGCCACGACGATCAGCTCGAGCCGCTCGCGCGGCCACTCGAGCGCAAGCACGTTCGCGACCTTTGCCCCGATCACGGATTCCTCGTTGTGGGCGGCGACGACGAGCGACACGACGGGCTCCCAGTCCTTGGCGGCACCCGCCCGCATCGGGACGAAGCGCGCGAGAACCACGAGCAGGAGCGGGTAGCCGAGCTGCGCATAGACGATCAGGCCAAGCGAAACCCAGAAGATGGCCGCGACGGCTGTCACGCACCCGATTCTCGCGGACTTTCACGGAAGCGGTGAGCGATTAGCTGCTTATCTGCTGCAAAGCTGGATCAATAGACTGCGGGACGTGGCAAGTCGACGCGAACAGAAGGAGGCGGCCCGCCGCGCGCGCGAGCAGGCAGTCGCGCAGCTGAAGGCCCAGCATGCCCGCCGCAACCGCCTCTTCATGCTCGGCGGCGTGGTCGCGATCGTGATCGCCGCGATCGTCGTCGTGGTCGTCGTCAGCAGCTCGGGCGGCGGCAGCCTGAAGGCGCTAACGTCGAAGGGGCTCCCCAGCCAAAAGGTCGACGGCGCGTACTACAGCCCGAAGCAGGCCGTCTCGCTTACCGACACCCTGCTCGCCGGGCTCCCCGAGCACGGCAACGTCCTCGGCAACCCGGACGCGCCGGTCACGATCACCGAGTACCTCGACTTCGTCTGCCCGACCTGCGACGACTACGCCCTCGCGACCGAGCCGCAAGTGATTTCGACCGAGGTTCGGGCCGGCACGGTCAAGCTCGTCTACCGCGCCGACGACACCGCGAGCTCATTCGCGAACCAGAACGCCTGGGTCACGAGCCAGACGGCAGCGCTTGCTGCCGGCCTGCAAAACAAGGCCTGGTACTACATCCTGCTCATGTACGACGAGCAGCCGCAGACGATCAACGGGCAGGACGCTGAGGACGTCGCATACGTCAACAGCGCCTACATGCAAAACCGTGCCGAGCAGATCAAGGGCCTCAACCTCGTCCAGTGGCAGTCGAACCTCACCAACCCGACGCTCGTCAGGCAGACCAACGCGGACCTCGCGGCAGCCAAGACACAGGCGCCTCGCGGTACGCCGACGCTGATCGTGAGTGGCGCAAAGGGGAGCGTCACCTGGGACGCCAACGGGCAGGAGTCCGCCGTACCGACTTACTCGCAGCTCGCCGGGCTGGTCTCGCAAGTTCAGTAGGTCGCCTCGTAGAGCGCTCGGGTGGCGCGGGCGACGCTCTCCCACGAGAGCTTGGTGTGGGCGAGCTTCCCGGAGGCGGCTGCCAGCTTCAGGCGGGCGGTCTCGTCGGCTAGGAGCGTGGTGATGCCAGCTTGGAGCGCTGCCGCGTCGTTTGGCGCGACGAGCTGGATTGCTGGGGCGAGCTCGGGGAAGCCGCCGACGGCCGTTGCGAGGATCGGCTTGGCGAAGGCGAGGGCGGTGGCGAGGACGCCTGACTGCTCGGACTCTCGGTAGGGCAGGACAACGAGGTCGGCGCGACGGAAGCAGGCGGCCAGCTCGAGGTCGCTGACGAAGCGCGGGACGAAGTGGACGGAGGGCCCGGCGGCTGCGCGGAGCTTGCCGATGTCGAAGCGGGGGCGACCGACGACCCACAGCTGGGCGTCCTCGATTCCGCTCCAGGCCTCGAGGAGGACGTCGAGGCCCTTGTAGGGGCGGATCAGGCCGAAGTCGAGCACGACCGGGAGATCGGTGTCCGGGAGCTCGGGTGGGAGCGGGGCTTGCGGGAGCTCGGCGAGATGGCTGAAGGCGCCGTGGGGAATGACGTGGATGCGGTCCGGTTCGAGACCCGCCTCCGCGATCAAGCGCTCGCGGCCCGACTGGGAGTGGACGATCACCGCGTCGAAGCGCTCGAGCAGGCGGCGCTGTGCCGCGTGCGAGCCGGCGACGCGCTCGCGCGGGAGGACGTCGTGGGCTGTGAAGATGAGCGGGCGCCCGCGCGGCAGCAGGTGGACGTCGATCTCAGGGATCGTTAGCCACTGGAAGTGGACAACGTCCGCCTCGCGGGCCGTGCGCCGGTAGCGCAGCATGTCGGGGACGTGTTGGGCAAGGCGGGCAGCGCGAGAGCTGCCATGTCGGTAGAAGACCTCACGGCGTGCGTAGTTGGCGGGGGGCGGCGGCTCACCATGGCGAAAAGGCGCGGTGAGGAGCTGGGCGTCGACGCCGCAGGCGGCGAGGCCGGCGACGAGTGCGTGGTCGTAGGGCGGCGTGTAGGCGGGGGGGTCGACGACGTGGACCTTCACAGGCTCGACAATACGGGCATGGCAGTCGAGATCACCTTCTGCGTGTGCAACAGCGATGGCCGGTCGCTGCTGCTGCGCAGCATCGCCGCCATCGCGGCCGAGAGGGGGCGCTTGCCGGTCGAGACCGAGGTGCTGGTGCTCGACAACGGGTCCGATGACGGCTCAGCTGATGCGGTGCGCGCGCTGAGCGGCGACATTGGGCTGATTGAGATTGCGGAGCGGCGGTCCAAGGCCGTCAACGACAGCGAGCTGATGGAGCGCTCGCGGGGGCGCTACTGCCTGCTGCTGAATGAGGACTCGGAGCTACTGGAGGGCGCGACGAGGGCGCTGCATGAGGCGCTCGAAGCCGACCCGCGGGCCGCTTGTGCGGTCGGCGTGCTGAAGCGGCCCGGCGGCGCCGTCCAGCCTTCCGCCTGGCGCTTCCCCGGCGTCGGGACGGCGCTGGTGCAAGCGCTATTCCTGCACCGCCTGTTCGTCGTGCAGAGCAAGGGCTCGCGCGTGCGGCGCGTCGACTGGGGCCAGTCGGCGGCGCTGCTCGTGCGGCGCGAGGCGGCGGAGCAGATCGGCTGGATGGACGGCGACTTCTTCGTCTACTCGGACGAGGTCGACTTCCAGAAGCGGCTCGCCGACGCCGGCTGGCACACGCTGTATGTGCCAGAGGCCGTCGCGGTCCACCACGAGCAGCTGTCCAGCGACACGGTTCCCGAGCGGCGCGTCGTCGAGCTCGCGCGGGGGCGTGATCGCTACATGCGCAAGCATCACGGCCGCCCGGCGGCGGCCATGGTCCGCTGCTTGACCGCTTGGAGCTACTTCGTGCGCATGATCGTTGCGCTTGCGCTGCGCAGGGCGCAGTGGCGGCGCTACCGCCGTGACGTCACGGCGGCGCTCTGGCCGAGTCGCGGCGAAGGGCTGCGCGAGGCCGCAGCGGCGCGCAACGAGCGCGTGAAGCTCGAGGGCCCGTGACGGCCGGAGGCTAAGCTCCGTCACGGGCGTCCGTGCGCCCAGCCAGCCCGGTTACCAGCGCTTGGAGGAAACGTGAAAGCAGTTCAGTTCGATCATTTCGGCGGGCCCGAGGTGCTGGAAGTGCGCGAGGTCGACCGGCCCGTGCCCGGCCCAGGCGAGGTGCTTGTCGCCGTCAAGGCCGCGTCGATCAACCCGGGGGAGAGCTCGATCCGGGAGGGCCTGCTCGAAGCGCGGTGGCCGACGAAGCTTCCCTGCGGCGAAGGGAGCGATCTCGCAGGCACGATCGAGGAGCTCGGCGAGGGCGTCAGCGACTTCGCGGTCGGCCAGGAGGTCTGCGGCTGGGTCGATACGCGCTCGAGTCACGCGGAGCTCGCCGTGGTCCCCGCCACGCAGCTCGTACGCAAGCCCGCCGACGTGGCGTGGGCGGTCGCGGGATCGCTTCACGTCGCGCCGTTCGCCGCATATGCGTGTGTCAAGGCCGTCGATCTCCAGGCGGGCGAGGTCGTCGCAGTGTCGGCAGCCGCCGGTGGCGTCGGCTCGGTCGCCGTACAGCTCGCACGGCTGGAGGGAGCAACCGTGATTGGCCTCGCGAGCGAGCGCAACCACGCCTGGCTGCACGACAAGGGCGTGATCCCGGTCGCTTACGGCGAGGGGCAGAAGGAGCGGATCCTGGCGGCCACAAACGGACGCCTCGATGCGTTCATCGACACCTTCGGCGGCGGCTACGTCGATCTCGCGATCGAGCTTGGCGTCGCACCGGCACGGATCAACACGATCGCCGACTTCGCGGCGATCGAGCGGCTCGGCGTGCACGGCGAGGGCACCGGTAGCGTCTCGAACGTCGAGACGCTGCAAGAGCTCGTCGATCTCTCCGCCGCCGGCAAGCTCGAGATCGCGATTGAGCGCACGTTTCCGCTGGCCGAGGTGCGCGAGGCGTACCGTGAGCTGGCCAAGCGCACGACCCGCGGCAAGATCGTCCTCTTGCCCTAAAGGAGCCAGCATGTCCAGCCACACGCTCGTAAACCTGTCCGAGATCGAACCGTCGGGGAGCGGAGCCGCAACGGGGATCGATCTCCGCTTTGGGCGCAAGCACCTCGACTCGCGCGATCTCGGCATCAGCCGCGTTCGCTACGCGCCGAGCTACCGTAGCCCGTTTGCCCACAGCCACCGTGAGCAGGAGGAGGCCTATGTCGTGGTCGCCGGATCGGGCCGCGCGCTGCTGGACGGCGCGGTCGTCGAGCTGCGCGAGTGGGACGTCCTGCGCGTCGCCCCGGAGGTAGTGCGTTCCTTCGAGAGCGGCCCCGACGGCCTCGACCTGATTGCCGTCGGCGGGCCGAAGCCACCCGAAGGCGACGGCGTCCGCGGCGAGGCCAACTGGCCGGACTCGTAGCATCGCGAGGACGCCGGACCCGCACGCGGTCGAACTATCGAGCCGCCCCCGCAGCCTCCTCGAACGCCGCCGCCGCGGGCTTTGGGGCGAAGTCGTTGAACAGCAGGCCGTAGTGGGCGAAGAAGCCCGGGTCCGGGTTCGCGGCGCCGAGCTCGTAGTCGCGCTGGTTGAACCAGAATGCGGCCTGCACGAATGACAGTGCCGGGCTCTCGAGTGCCTGGTAGGCCTGCGTGACATCGGCCGCCTGCGCTTGCAGGCTCGGGAAGTAGTCGCCGCTCGGCGTCGTGTTGCCGGGCCAGCCGAACTCGGTCAGCCACAGGCGCGGCTCGCCGTAGCCGTGTGCTGTGAACTCCGCCTCGTAGGCCTCGAGCTGCGTCGTCCAGGTGTCCTGGCGCCAGACCGGGCTCGCCGGGTAGAGCGTCCAGCCGAGGTCGTCGGGTGAGAGCGAAGGCGGGAAGCGGTAGCCGTGGAGCGCCACGAGATCGAACGCCTTCTGGCCGTCGAGGTCGTCGAGCACCTGCTCGGTGTAGGGCAGAACCGCTTCGCCGCTCGAGGACCCGGTCTCGATCCCAAAGTCGGCAACACCGGCGAACATCAGCTGGTCCGCCGGTTCGGTTGCCTGGAAGACGCGGTACTCGGTCGCGAGCAGTGTCGCGTACTGGGCGGGATTGACCGGGCCGCCCCACATCGAGGTGTGGTTCGGTTCGACCCACGACTCGTAGTAGAGGACGCGGCCCGCGAAATGGCGCAACAGGCGGGCAAGGTAGGCGGAGTAGACCGACAGGTCGTGCGCGCTGGTCGGCGGGCAGCGCGCCGGATCCGCAGGCAGCGGCCTGATCGAGCAGGCAGCGCGGATCCCGCCCAGTGAGAGCACCACGCCGAGACCCAGCTTGCGCGCGCCGTTGACCTCCGAGTCGAGCTCGGCGAAGCTCGGCCGCCCGTGGACGTAGACCAGCGAGTCGCCGGTGAAGTGAACCCAGCGAGCGCCGAGCGCTACAGCCTCCGGCAAATCGCGCTCGAGCCGCGCCTGACTTGTGTCATAGGTCCCGGTATTGATCCCGAACAGGCTCGGTGCCGGCTGCTGGCCATGGCCCAGCGGCATCAGCGCGCCGAATGCGAGGACCGCGGCGAGTCGCAGCACCATTCGATGCTAGCGGCTGCGGGGGCCCTCCTCTGACCGCGGCGATGAGGCGACGGCGTGCTGGTCGGGCCTCCTCGCTGTCTGACTTGGCCCGCTTAGCGAGCGCTCCTGCGCAAGACCCGTTCCGCGAGCGAGCGCGCGCGCGCTAGCTCCGCCGCGTGGAAGAAGCCCGCTGCCCAGAGCAGCGGGAAGATCAGGCACCAGGCAGCGCCCCGCAACAGGAACCCGTAAAGACCATGCGTCGGGAAGAACACGTCTCCTAGAACAGAGACCGCACCCAAGATCAGGACGAGCCTCGCCAACCGGCCCCATTCGAAGCGGACCTCGAACAAGTGGCGCGTGAGAAGGTGGATCGCGACGATCATCGCCGCGTAGGCGATCGCGAGCGCGATCCCGGCGCCGGCGATTCCGAAGCGCGGCACGAGCAGAAACAGGCAGCCGACGTTGACCGCAAGCCCGACGAACGCCGCGGGCAGGTTGCGGCGGGTGCGCCGCGCGCGGCCCGAGATGACGATGAAGATCAGGTAGAGGCCATAGAGCGACCAGCCGAGCGCGAGCCAGGGGATCGCACGATAGGCGCCGTAGTAGGAGTGGTAGAGGATCTGCACGCCCCAGCGGGCGAACAGCGCGACGCCGGCAACCACGATCCCCGTCGCGAGCACGTAGTAGGTCGTGACCGTCGCATAGAGCCGGCCGGCGACCTCGTCGTCCTCGACCGAGTAGGCCAGCGGCGGCCAGGCGTACTGGAAGCCGCGCACGAAGACGAAGACGACCGTCGCGAGCTTCGCCGCAATCGCATAGACGCCGGCGGCGACCGAGGAGTAGTCGCGCAGCAGGTACCAGCGGTCGGCGACCTGCAGCGCGTAGACCGAGGCGTCGGCGGGCACCGTCGGCAGGCCGAAGTGGAGCATCGCGCGCATCCCCGAGTGCGCGATCCCGCCCGCCCCGCGCCGCAGGCGCGCCCGCTCGCTCCACCACAGGCCGAACAGGATCAGCGTCGAGGCGGCGTAGTTGCCGAGCAGCAGCCCGGTCGCCTGGTCGTGCTCGAAGACGACGAGCCAGACCATCAGCGGGATCGACAGCGAGACGTCGGCGAGCGACGCCTTCATGTACGCGCCCTTGCGCTCGTCGGCGCGCAAGAGCGCGTAGGCGATCTCGAGGTTCGTGAACGCCCACAGCCCCAGCACCGCGACGTCGAACAGCGTCACGGTGCGCGGGCCGATCAGCGCGCGCGAAAGCGGTCCGGCGAGCGCTAGCCCGGCGAGCGCGGCGAGCGTCGTCGTCGTCGCGCTCAGCACGACCGCACCGGCGGCGATCCGGTCGCGGCGCGCGGCGTCCTCGTCGTCGTAGTAGAAGCGGATGAACGCCTCGCCGATCCCGAGCCGCAGCACGATCGAGAGCAGGATCACGCCGGTCAGCAGCGCCTCCGCGTAGCCGTACTGCGTGCGCGCGACATAGCGCGTGTAGAGCGGCAGCGTGACGAGCGCAGCCCCCTTGGAGAGGATGTCGCCGGCCTGGTAGGCGAGGCCCGCGGTCACGAGCCGCTTCAGGTAGGCGAACACGCTAGGTAGGCGCTGTCTGCGTGGGCGCTCGCGAGCAGGCGACGGCGAGGATGACCCAGGTCGCGGGGTCCTCGAGGAAGTCGGCGTAGAAGAGCGTGTCGACGACGAGCGCGGTGAAGAGCGCGAGCAGCAAGGGCCTGCGGCGCACGGCGCCGAAGCCGGCGACGAGCAGCGCCGCGTAGACGACGATCCCGATCAGGCCCTGCTCGGCCGCGATCGTGACCGGCGTCGTGTGTGAGTCGGAGGTCGTCGGCTGCTGATAGGGCAGGTGCTCGTGATGCTCGAAGCCGCTCGGGCGGTGCGAGATGTGGGTGTCGTACTCGGTCGCAAAGGATCCGGAGCCGAACCCCTCCAGCGGGCGGTCGGCAAACAAATCGACGCCCTCGGAGACGAGCGACGTGCGCCCGCTCGTCGCGTTCGAGAGCGAGCCGCTCGTGCCGCCGAGGTCCGTCGGGATCGAGCCGCGCACGAGGGCAAACGCGAGCGCGACGGCCAAGGCCAGCGCGACCGCGAGCGCCAGCGCGGCGCGGCCCGGACGACGCGCGCTCGTCACCCAGATGACGGCAAGCCCCGCGAGCAGCGCGATGATCGCCGACTCCGAGAGACTGACGAGCAGGCCCGCCCAGAGGAGCGCGAGCAGCGCGGCGCCGGCGGCGAGCACGCGCTGGCGCCGCTCGCCGAGCAATGCGCAAGCGAGCAGGATCATCGTCAACGCGAGATAGCGCCCGTAGACGTTCGGGTCGTAGAAGAGCGAGTTGATGCGGATGAAGTAGGCGTCCTGGTCGAGGCCGCGGTTGAACAGCAGGTGGCTGTGATCCGCGAGCTCGCCGAGCCCGACAAAGGCGAACAGCGCGCCGAGCGCCAGCAGCAGCTGGAACGCGCGCCGGCGCAGCTCGGGCACCCAATCGAGCTCGCGCAGCAGCAGGTAGAGCAGCGCGAACGGGACATAGAAGAAACCGGCGTTCTCGACCGCCTTCGTCAAGCCGGCGCTCGGCGAGTAGACCGCCTGGGCCGCGTAGAGGACGAGCGCGACAGCCAGGACGCGCTCGAGCGCCTGGGGCGCGCGGCGCTCGCCCTCGCCGCGCACTATCGCAACGATGGCTCCGGCGGCGATCACGGCGTAGAGCGGAATCAGCAGGCCATCGGAGACGCTGCCGAGGGGAACGCGGAACGGCAGCGCAAGCAACGCGAGCAGCGGCAGGAGCAGAGGCTTGCGGTCCAGCAGGAACGCGAGCGCGGCAACGACGACGAGCACTCCGGCGATCGCCGCGAGCCCACGCGCCGGGTGGTGGTGGAGCGTCGCAAGCTTCGGGTTGTGCCAGAGCGTTAGCGCCAGCAGGAGCGGCGCCAGACCGAGGGTTGCGCCGAGCAGCCCGGCGCGCCGCGTGCGCGTCAGCGGCAGCGCGAGCAGCGCGCCAGCCAGCAGCGCGAGCACGACAAGGCCGGCGCGCTCGAGGTCGTGCGTCATTTGATCTCGAACTCGACCGAGGGGACCAGCGTCGTGCGGTCAAGCCGTTGGAAATGGACCTCCACCTGGTAGTCGCCCGGCGCGGCGCGCCTGCCCGTAGCGGTGCGTCCGTTCCAGGCGAATGTCGCGCTGCGCTGGTAGGCGCGGTCCCGGTAGTCACGGCCGATCACGGCCACGAGCTTGCCGTCGTGCACAACCGACACCGTCAACGTGTCGGCGTAGTACGGCTTGAAGCTCACTGTCGCAGGGCCGTTCTGCGGCTCGAACACGCCCGCTGGTGGACGCCAGACTGCGGAGTCCAGCAGCGGCTGGCGTCCCTTCAAATGCTGCGCGGCGAGCAGCGCGCCCGCGGCCGCGATCGCGAGCAGCACGACGATGATGCGGGCCGGGCGCGTCGCAATCGCGCGATCAGGATCCACTTCAGAATCAGTGGCGAGCTCTGACGAGTCGCTGGGCGTGTCCACTCATTCTGCCGTGGATCCTCAGCCCCGGTAGTCGGAGCCGAGGGAGACAACGACCTGCGCCGTACCGGCGGCTGCCGCCGCGGCACTCGTTACGGGGACGGCGTCGCTCGCGGGCAGGCCGAGCGTTCGTGCGACCTCGAGCGCAGCGGCCTTCTTCCCGGGCTCGTAGCCGACTGTGGTCGTGGCGGCCGATGCCGGCGCATCGGCTACCGCGCCCTTCGCGTAGCCGTCGGTGCTGAGCGTCGAGGAGACCGTCGCCGCGAGGCCGGAGCGGCCCGTGGCGTTGAGGACCGCGACGGTCACCGACGCTGGTGACGGCGCGCTCGGTGTCTTCGCGGCAGGCTTGCTTGCGGCAGCGCCCGTGCCGGTCGAGACGCCCGTGCGCGTGCTGTGGGCGGCAGGCGGCGTGTGGTTTGGCTTCGTCCCGCCCCCGAGCTCGACGATCACGACTGCGACAACGGCGAGCATCACGACGACGAGCGCGAGCAGCGCGAAGCGGCCGGCGCCGCGGCCACCATCCGTACGCTCCGTCTCGGGCGGTGGCGGCAGGCGTGGCGCGTCGTCGGACCCGAGCTGCGTATCGTGCGCGAACGGGCGCCGCAGGCGCCTGCGCTGCGCCGGCAGCGGTACGGGCGACGGCTCCTCACCAAGGGCTTCGTGGTCGAGCTCGATCGCGCGCTCCGGCGCAGGCGTGGCAAGGAGCGGCACGGCGGCGGGTCTCGGCGGCAGCTGAGGCGCGGGCGGCTCGGGAACGTTGCCGCCGTCGCCGTCGCCGTCGGGCGCGGTTGCGAAGACGAACTGGCTCCCGCCGAGGCGGATCTTGTCGCCCTCGCTGAGCGGCGCCGGCGCGCTCAGCAGAACGCCGTTGAGAAACGTCCCGTTTGTGGAACCGAGATCCTCGAGCACGTACTGCTCGCCCTGCTGGGCGATCCGCGCGTGGCGGGCTGAGGCGAGCGGGTCGCTGAGGCGGACGCTCGCGACCTTGCCGCGACCGATCAGGACGCCGTCCCCGAGCTCATGAACCGTGCCGCTCGCCTGCCCAGGCACGCTCTCGGCGATCAGGCGCGGCAGCGGCGGGGTTGGGGGGACCTGCGGCGCGACGGCGGTTGCCCCGGTCGCCACCGGCGCAGCAGCGGGCTCGGGCGCGGGAACGATCCCGCCGACTGTGGTCGCATCGGGCGAGGCCGGCGGCGTGGCCGGCGGGACGACCTCGGTCGCCGCGCCGGCCGGTATCGGCACGCGACGCACGCCCTCGACCGTCGTGACGACCGGTGCGGCGGCGCCAGGGGCGGCCGGGGCGATCGGCACGGGCGCTACGCGCATCGGCGCCACGACGGGCGGCGACGGCACCGGTGGTGGTGGCGCGCTGCGGCGCGCGGACTCCCGCTCGACCCAATCGCGCAGTAGCTTCAGCTCGCGCGCCTGCGCGAAATAGAGCAGGGCGAGCAGGGCGAGGGCGACAACCGCGGCGATGCCGGCGTAGGCGCCGACCGTCTTGATGCCACCGTTGATCGAGAGCGCAAGCACGGAGACCATTGGCGGCGCAGTCTAAGGCTCGGCGGTACGGGGTTGCGCCCGCATCGATGTCAGCTGCGCGACCTTGGCCGCCAAGCCGGCCGCATCGCCCTCGAGCACAAGCAGCGACACCTCGTCGAAGACCTCCTCGAAATGCTCGCTCTGGAGCGGGTCGCGCTGCGCGATCCAGATCTTCTCGGCCGGCGTCAGCTGCTGGCGCTCGAACGGGTTGAAGAGCTCCTCGTGGAGCTTCTCGCCGGGCCGCGCGCCGATCACGTCGATCGCGATGTCGGTCTCCGGCTCGAGGCCGGACAGCTGGATCATCTGGCGCGCGAGCTCCATGATCGACACGGGCTCGCCCATGTCGAGCACGAAGACCTCGCCACCAGCGCCGAGCGAGCCAGAGCGGATCACGAGCTGAACCGCCTCCGGGATCGTCATGAAGAACCGCGTCATCCGCTCGTCCGTGACGGTCACGGGACCACCCGCAGCTATCTGACGGCGGAAGATCGGCACGACGCTCCCAGAGGAGCCCAGCACGTTGCCGAACCGGACCGCCATGAAACGAGTCGCCGGGTAGCGTTTCTGGGCAATCTCGACGGCGCACTCGGCAAGCGCCTTCGACGCCCCCATCACGGTCGCCGGCACTACCGCCTTGTCGGTCGAGATCAGCACGAAGGCCTCGGCGCCAAGGTCACCGGCTACCGCGGCGACGACACGCGTGCCGATCGTGTTGTTGTGGATCGCCTCGACCGGGTTGAGCTCGAGCAGGCCGACATGCTTGTAGGCAGCGGCATGGAAGACGATCTGCGGGCGCTGTTCACCGAACACCTCGCGCATCCGCTCCTCCTCCTTGACGTCGGCGAGCACCGGGACGAGCAAGTCGGGATGGACGTGGCGATCCTCGAGCAGCTCGCGCTGGATGGCGAAGATGTTGTCCTCCGCATGATCGACGAGCACGATCCGGCGCGCGCCGACACGCGTGATCTGGCGGCACAGCTCGGAGCCGATCGACCCACCCGCGCCGGTGACGAGCACGACCTTGCCGCGCAGGTAGGCGCCGACTCGCTCCAGCTCCATCAGCACCGGCTCACGCCCGAGCACGTCCTCGACCTGGACGCTGCGCACCTGGCGCGTCAGGTCGATGCTGCCGCGCAAGAGCTCGAAGACGGTCGGCAGCGTGCGCACCGGGATTCCGCGCTCGCGGCAGGCGGTCACGACGCGCATCCGCAGCTCGCCCGGTGCCGACGGGATCGCGATGATCACCTCGTCGGGCTCGGACTCGTCGAGGATCCGCGGAAGCTCGGCGGTCGTGCCGCGCACGCGCACCCCGTCGAGCCGCAGCCGCCGCTTGAGCGGGTCGTCGTCGATGAAGCCCACGGGGCTCAGACCGAGCGAGGCGTTGCGCAGCAGCTCGCGCAGCACGAGCCGCCCGCCGTCGCCTGCGCCAACGATCAGGACCGCGCGCGCGTCGCGTCGTGAGCGGAAGCCGCGCAGCCGCCGGTCGTGCAGCGAGCGGGCGAGCAGACGCACGCCGGCGAGGAAGGCGACGCAGAGCAGGAAGTAGAGCAGGACAGCGCCGTGCGGAGGATTCAGCGCACCGGAGGGACGGAAGATCGCCACCCCCGCGACGAGCAGGATCGTGTCGAGGACCAGAAGGCGCAGCAGGCTCTCGAGGTCGCGTTGCGTCGTGTAACGCCAGCGGCGCTCGTAGACCCCGCCGAGCGTCAGCAGCAGCGCGCTGCCCACGACGACCCACGGCAGCGTGCGATCGAACAGCGCGCCGTACTGGTGGTAGTGCCCGCCGAACGTGTCGAGCCTGAACAGATAGCCCAGGTAATACGCCAGCGCGACGAGGCCGGCGTCGACCACGAGCTGGGGCAGCGAATAGCGATGAAGCCGGAACGTCGCCGAACGAAACCGTCGGCCCATCGTGTCGATTCTAGGGCCAGCGCCCACCACAAGCATTCCGCGATCGCGCGGAAGGTCGATCGAGCCACCCCTGAGAGAATTGGCGGGTGACGGTTCGGCTGCGTCCGCTAAGGCTCGAAGACGAGGGCGACGCCCGCCGCGCGCATGCCGAACTAGACGGGGATCGGTTCGCGTTCCTGCTCGATTGGGATCCGAGCGAAAGCTGGCAGGTCTACCTGCGCAAGCTCGAGCGTTACAAGCGCGGGATCGATCTGCCGGCGCGTTGGGTTCGATCGACCTTTCTCGCCGCGTTTGCCGGCCGCGAGCTGGTCGGGCGCGTCTCTGTGCGCCACGAGCTCAACGACTTCCTGCTCGAGCTCGGTGGCCACATCGGCTACTGCGTTCGTCCTCAGCACCGCCGGCGGGGCTACGCGGGCGAGATCCTGCGGCAGGGCCTGGTCATCGCGCGCGCTGAGGGCGTCGACCGTGTGCTCGTCACCTGCGACGAGGACAACGTCGCCTCGGCGCGCGTCATCGAGCGTAACGGCGGCGTGCTCGAGGACGTGCGTGCGAATCCCGAAGGCTCCGCACGGCGTCGCTACTGGATCGACTAACAGAGCAGCAGCTCGACGAGAAGGGCCGGATCGCGGCGGATGCGGTCCGCGCTCGACGGTGGACGCTTGGCGATCTCGATCTGCGCCGGCGAGCTCAGACGGCGCAGGCGGCCGGCCGCGATCAGCTGCTCGTCGACAGCCCCCATGCGCCCCTCGAAGGTCGTGAAGACGGGCGTGCCGAGCGCCACCGCTTCACGGTTCATCGTGCCGCCCGCGCTGATCACGAGATCCGCGTGCGCGATCAAAGACTGAGCGTCGATCGCGCGCTCCGGCACGATGAAGCCGCCGGCTCGCGCGAGCTCGTCGCGCTGGGCCGGGGTACGCGGCAGCACGACGGTTTGGGCGCCCTGGGTGCGCTCGAGCACGCCGGCGAAGAGGTCGTTCTCGAAGCGGTGGTAGAGCGAGACGTCCGGCGGCGTGCGCACGACGACGATCGGCTCGCGCGGATCCAGACCCAGCTCTGCGAGGACGTCGTCGGACGGCTCGAAGTCCGCGAGGTAGTACTCCTCCTTCAGTCCCGGATAGGCGCGGATCTTGCCGGCCGCGCCGTAGCGCGCCAGGCGCACCGACGGGATCGCGTCAGGCACGACGACGTTGCGCGCGAGGCGGCAGTTGACGTTGTGCTGAACTGCAGCCCACTCGTAGTCGAACATCGTCGCGCTCGGGATCCGCAGCAGGGCCGCCGCGACAGTGACGTCGTTCGAGCCGTGGCCCAGCGCGAAGTCGAAGCGCCGCCCGCGCGCCCAGCGCGTCAGCGCGACCGAGCGCGAGACGAGCCCGGCGGCCTTGTCGGCGAGCCGCGCGCCGCGATGGCGGCCGATCACCGTCGGCTCGAGCCCGAGCCGACGTGCGAGCTCGACGGTCTGCGCGAAGTCGCGCGCCGTGACCGTCACCTCATCGCCACGCGCGCGCAGGCGTTGCGCGACGGGCGCCAGGACGAGCGGGTGCGGGCTGTTCGTCAGGTCGATCCACACTCGCATCGTGCTGCGCACGCTACCCTTCGCCGGCCTTGTACGAGATCGCGTCAGTCACGAGCTCGCTCGTGACCCTGATCACGCAGATCATCACGGACCTCGGCATGCCGGGGCTCTTCCTGCTGCTCGTCGCCGGCTCGACCGGCATCCCGGTCTCCTCCGAGGCGGTGATGCTGTTCGCGGGCTACGACGTCTACCGCGGCCACTTCTCGCTGCCCGAGATCATCATCATCGGCGCGCTCGCCGACCTGACCGGCGCCTCGATCGCCTACGCGATCGGCTACTTCGGGCGGATGGAGCTGATCCAGCGCCATGGCGCGAAGGTCCACATCACGCCCGAGCGGATCGCGCGTGCCGAGCGCTGGTTCACGCGCTACGGCGCGACCGCGGTGCCGCTCTCGCGCATCATGCCGCTCGTGCGCGCCTACACGTCGTTTCCCGCCGGTGCCGCGCGGATGGACTACGTGCGCTTCGTCCTCCTGAGCGCCCTCGGCGGCGTGCCGTGGATTGCCGGCTGGGGCATCCTCGGTTACGAGCTCGGCTCGAGCTACCACTCGGTGCAGAACCACCTGCACTACGTCGATTACGCCGGCCTGGCGCTGATCGCCGCGATCGTGGTGTACATCGTGTGGAAGTGGAAGCGCGGACCGCACCAGCAAGCCACCGGTTGAGCCGCGACGTTCGTCGCGCCGTCGCACTCGGCTTGCTGCACGGGCCGACCGAGGCCTTGCCCGTCTCGTCCTCAGGGCACACCGCGCTGGTGCCCTGGCTACGCGGCTGGGAGTGGGAGGAGCTCGACCCAGCGGCGCGCAAGCGCTTTGAGGTCGCTCTGCACGCCGGCTCGGTGCTCGGGCTCGCGCTCGTGCTGCGCGGCGAGCTGGGCGGCGTCTACGCCGGCGGGCGTTGGTTGCGCGTCGTGCTCCCAGCGATCCTCCCGGCGGCGCTCGCCGGCGCGACGCTGCAGGAGCAGATCGAGCACCGCCTCGGGAAGCCTGCCCAGATCGCCGGCGGCCTGCTCGCCGGCGGCGTTGCGATGGCGCTCGCCGACCGTCTTGGGGGGCGCGAGCGCTCGCTCGCCGACGCCGGCGTCCTCGACGGGTTGCTGCTCGGAGCAGCGCAGACCGCCGCCCTCCTGCCGGGCGTATCGCGCAGCGGCGCAGCGCGCACGGTCGCGCGGGCGCGCGGCTTTCACCCGCAAGCGGCGGCGCAGCTCGCGCAGGCCGTCGGCCTGCCCGTGACCGCCGGAGCCGTGCTGTGGAAGGCGCGCGAGCTGAGCCGCGCCGACCCGTGCGAGCTGCGCGCGCTTGCTGCCGGCGCGGTCGCCTCCGGGGTCGCGACCGCTGCGAGCGGGCTCGTGCGCACCCGATCGCTGGCGCCTTACGCCGCCTACCGTGCCGCCGTCGCGGGCACCGTGCTCCGGCGCCTGCGCCACAATGAACGCCGATGATCGACTCCTACGCTGCCGCGGGCGTCGACACGAGCCAAGCGGACCGAGCGATCCACGCGCTCGTCGCCGCACTGCGCGCCGCCGACCTCGGCGCCGCCTCCCGCTCGCGTCTGCGCTCCGGCCATTACGCGAGCGTCCTCGAGATTGCGCCCGGCCTCGGGATCGCGCTCTCGACCGACGGCGTCGGCTCGAAGCTGATTCTCGCCGAGCAGACCGGCAAGCTCGACACCGTCGGGATCGACTGCGTCGCGATGAACGTCAACGACATCGTCTGCGTCGGCGCGACACCGATCGCGATGCTCGACTACATCGCTGTCGAGCAGGCCGATCCCGCCGCCCTCGAGCAGGTCGGGATCGGCCTCGCGCGCGGCGCACAGCTAGCCGGGATCGAGATCCCCGGCGGCGAGCTCGCGATCCTGCCCGAGCTGATCCGGGGTCACCCTTCGCCGAACGGGCTCGAGCTGTCCGGCACCGCGATCGGCACAGTCGCGCTCGCGGAGATCGTCACCGGCGAACGGGTCGCCCCCGGCGATGTGCTGATCGGGCTCCCCTCGAGCGGGTTCCATTCGAACGGCTACACGCTGATCCGCAGGATTCTCGGCGAGCAGGCGCCCGATGGCGAGCTCGCCGCGGCGCTGCTCGAGCCGACGGTCATCTATGTCAAGGCTGTGCTCGAGCTGCTCGCCACCGTCGAGGTTCATGGGCTGGCGCACATAACGGGCGACGGACTGCTCAACCTGCGTCGGCTGAACGACGGCGTCGGCTTCGAGATCGATGCGTTGCTGCCTGTCCCGGCGGTCTGCGAGCAGATCTGCGAGCGGGGCGGGATCGAGCCGGCCGAGGCCTACCAGGTCTTCAACATGGGTTGCGGCTTCGTCGCGATCGTCGCGCCGCAGGATGCGCAGCGAGCGGCCGAGCTCCTGGCAGGCCACCACCCCGGCGCCAGACCGATCGGTAACGTCACGGACCGCGCGGGGGCGATCCGGGTCACGAGCCACGACTTCACCCTCTAGCGAGATCCTTGGCGGTCGCTACCGCCTGGAGCGCAAGCTCGGGTCCGGCGCGAGCGCGACGGTCTGGCTCGCGTTCGACACGGTGCTCGAGCGCAGCGTCGCGGTCAAGCAGCTGTCCTCGCTCGACGCTGACAAGCTCGTGCGCTTTCGCCGTGAAGCGCTGGCTCTCGCCCAGCTGAGACACCCCCATATCGTCACCGTGCTCGACGCCGGCGAAGACGCGGAAACACCCTTCATCGTGCTCGAGTACGTCGACGGCGAGACGCTCAAGCACCGCCTGCGACGTGACGGACGGCTGCCGATCGAGGAGGCGATCGCCTACGTGATCGAGGTAGCACGGGCGCTCGAGGCCGCCCATGCGGAGGGAATCGTGCACCGCGACGTGAAGTCGCAGAACATCCTGCTCGGCGAGGACGGCGGCGCAAAGCTGACCGACTTCGGGATCGCGCGCCGCGACACCGAGGTCGCGCTCACACTCGGCGGACGCGTGCTCGGCACAACCGATTACGTCTCGCCCGAGCAGGCGCTCGGGCACGAGGTCGGCAGCCAGTCGGACATCTACTCGCTCGGGGTGGTGCTCTACGAGACGCTTGTGGGGTCGGTGCCGTTCAGCGGCGATACGCAGCTGGCGGTCGCGGCGCGCCACGTGCGCGAGCAGCTGCCCGACGTGCAACAGCTGCGTCCCGAGGTCTCGGCGGCGCTCGCGGCGGTCGTCGACCGCGCCACCGCCAAGCGCGTCGAACGTCGCTACCGGGACGCCGGCGCGATGATCGCGGACCTCGAGCGCGCGCTCGCGATCGAGACGGCGCGCTCGGGCGATGCGCGCGGCGAGGCAGGCGCGGTACTGCGCACGCTGCCGCCGGCGGCGCTACGCCGCGTGCCGTTGCACGTCCGCCATCGCGGCTCGACGATCGCGGCTGCGATCACGGTCATGCTCCTCGTCGCCGGGGCCGTGGCAGCCTTCGCCTTCGAGGGATTGCGCGACACCGGCGCGCGCAAGCCGACACACGAGACGACGACCTACACGAGGATCTCGCTAGCCGGCGCGCGGGCGACCGCATACAACCCGTTCGGGACCGGCGGCGCGGACAACGCGAGCGAGGCGCCGCAAGCGCTCACGGCTCAGCCCGGCACCAACTGGAGCACGAACAGCTACGCGGATGGGCGCCTTGGCAAGCCGGGGGTCGGGCTCTACGTGACGCTCGCGCAGCCCGCCGCGGCGGGCCGGCTCGAGCTCGTGACGTCGACGCCCGGATTCAACGTCGAGGTCTGGGGCGCACGACGGATCGCCGCCGGCCTCCCGTCGGGGCCGCGCACGCTCACGGTGCTCGGCTGGCAGATGCTTGGCGCGGCACGGGACGTGCAGACGCTCGCAACGATCGCGCTCGACGCTCCCAGCACCCCGCTGCGCTACTACCTCGTCTGGATCACCAGGCTCGAGCCTGGTACGCCCGGGGGCGCGGTCAGTGCCGCAATCAGCGAGATATCGCTGCTGGCCGAGCACCACCAGCGCGGCTAGGAGCGCGCCGCACTGCGCTGCGCACGCGCCAGCGCCAGGCGGCAGAGGCGCTCGACGAGCTGCGGGTAGGCGATCCCAGCGGCCTCCCACAGCTTCGCGTAGACGCTGGTCGGCGTGAAGCCGGGCATCGTGTTCAGCTCGTTGACGAGGACGTCCTCACCGTCGACGAAGAAGTCGACGCGCGCGAGATCGGCGCAGCCGCAGAGCTCGAAGACGGCTACAGCGAGGCGCTGGACCGCCGCCCGGGCCGAGGCCGAGATCCGGGCCGGCACGACGAGCGTCATCCCGCCCGGTTCGTATTTCGCGGCGTAGTCATAGAAGTCGGCGGCGATCACGATCTCCCCCGGGCTCGAAGCATGCGGCGGATCGCCGCCGATGACCGAGCACTCGACCTCGATTCCCGGCGCGCCGGCCTCGACGATCACCAGGTCGTCGTGCGCGAAGCCAGCCTCGAGCGCTGCGAGCAACTCGAGGCCTGACTCGTCGACCTTCGTGATCCCGACCGAGGAGCCCATCCGCGCGGGCTTGACGAACAGCGGGCGGCGTAGCGGGGCGAGCAGCTCGAGCGGCCTGGCTGCGTCGGCGTCTAGCTCACGACGGGTCAGCGCGCGCGAGTCGACCTGCGGCACGCCCGCGAGACCCATCAGCGCCTTGAAGCGAACCTTGTCCATGCAGAGCGCCGAGCTCGCGACGCCGGAGCCGACGTAGGGGACCTCGAGGCACTCGAGCAGTCCCTGGACGGTTCCGTCCTCGCCGTAGGGACCATGCAGTGCGGGGAAGACGACGTCGCAGTCGAGCAGACCGCCGGCCGGCGTCACCGCGAGCTCGGCGCCATCGTGCAGCCAGCGGCCCTCGGTGGTGATCTCGATCGCGAGAACCGTGTGGCCCGCCGCTTCGAGCCCGGCGCCGACGGCGGCCGCGGAGACGAGCGAGACCTCGTGCTCGGCCGAGCGGCCGCCTCCGAGGACCGCTACCCGCATCAGCTGGTGCCGGTCGTGCCTGTCGGCCCGCTACTCGAGCCGGTGGACCCTGTGTAGCTGCCGATCACGAGCGCGATCGTGGAGGTCTTCTTGACGCGAGAGCCGGGAGCCGGGACCTCGCTTACGACGAGGCCGTTCTGCGCCGGGTTCGTGACCGTGACGCTCGTCGTCGAGGAAGTCAGACCGGCTGCGGTGAGCGCCTGCACTGCGCTGGCCTCGGGCTGGCCGATCTCGTCGGGAACGACGACCGTCTTCGGCGCCTCCGCGACGGTGAGGGTGACGAGCGATCCCTGCGGCGCCTTCGGGGTCGCAGGGCTTTCCGTCAGGACCTGCCCCGGCGCGTACTCCGACGGGACCGGCACCTTCTTGACGCGGAAGCCCGCACCCAGCAGCGCCGCCTCGGCCGTCGGGAACGGGAGGTTGGTGACCGGCGGCAGGTTCACCTGCTGGGCGCCGCTCGAGACCGTCAGCGCCACGACGCTGCCGCGGTTCGCCGAGCTGCCGGCCGACGGGCTGCTCGAGATCACGAGGCCGTTCTTGACGTTGCTCGAGCTCTGCGTCGTCGTGGTGTAGCGGTATCCGGCCTTGTGCAGCGCCGCCTCCGCCGCCGCCTGGGTCTCGCCCACCAGGTTCGGAACGATGCCCGGCGCGGCGCCGCTGGAGACGGTGATGCTGACAGTCGAGCCCTTCGCGAGGACGGTGCCGGCTGCCGGGTTTTGCTTGAGCACGATTCCGGCAGGGGCACTCGACGGCTCCTGCGTCGCGACCGGGTTGAAGCCCGCGAGCGCCTGCACCGCCTTGAACTGCGTGTCCCCGACGACCGAGGGGACCGTCGAGTGCGCCGGCGTCAGCACGAGCAATGCCACGACGATGGCGGCGGCGATGACTGCCGTGCCGAGCAGCGCCCACGGCCAGATCGGTCCGCGCGAGCCCTGGCCCGGGGGCGGGCCCGAGACGCTCGTCTGCGATGTCGAGTCCCAGTAGGTGGGCTCGACGTAGGCGCCGCTGGCCGGGACGAGCGTGTGCGCCGGCGTTGGCGCGATCGCCGTCGACGGCGCTAGCGCCAGCGGGGAGAACGACGCGGTCCGGCTCCCGTCCTCGGCGCGGAGGCGCTCGCGCTCGCCCGCGAGCGCGGCGAGGAACTCGTCGGCGTCGGCGAAGCGGTTCGCCGGATCCTTGGCAAGCGCCTTCAGGACGATCGCGTCGAGGTTCGGGGAGATCGACGAGACGAGCGTGCTCGGCGGCCGCGGCGGCTCGGAGAGGTGGCGCAGTGCGATCGCCACGACCGAGTCGCCTTCGAACGGCACGGTCCCGGTCAGCAGCTCGTAGAGCAGGATCCCGATCGCGTAGAGGTCTGTGCTCGGACCGCTCGGCTCGCCCTGGGCCTGCTCGGGCGAGAGGTAGCGCGCCGTGCCCATGATCGATCCGGTCTGCGTGATCTCCGACGCGCCCGCGCTCGCGATTCCGAAGTCGGTCACCTTGATGCGGCCTTCGCCGTCGACGATCACGTTGTGCGGCTTGAGGTCGCGGTGGACGATCCCGTTGCGATGCGCGAAGCGCGCCGCTCGCAGCACCTGCTCGGTCATCTCGATCGCCCGCTCGGGCGTCAGCGGCGCCTCCTCGCGCACGATCTGGTCCAGCGAGCGTCCCTCGAGCAGCTCCATCGCGATGTAGTAGGTGCCGTGCCACTCGCCGCGGTCGAAGACGCTGACGATGTTCGCGTGCGAGAGCGAGGCGGCGCTCTTCGCCTCGCGACGGAAGCGCTCGACGAACTCCTGGTCCTGCGCGAAGCGCTCGTGCAACAGCTTCAGCGCGACGCGGCGGCCGAGCTGGAGGTCCTCCGCCGCATAGACATCGGCCATCCCGCCCGAGCCGACGCGCGAAACGACCCTGTATCGGTCGTCGATGATCGTGCCTGGTGTGATCGTGAGCATCAGCCGCTTCCCACAAGGGACTGTATGACGTCGCGGGCAATCGGGGCCGCGGCGTCCGCCCCATACTGGATGGTGTGGTCGACGACGACCGCTACAGCGATGTCGCGATACGGCGCGAAAGCGATGAACCACGCGTCGTTTGGCGAGTTCGGCGCGTTTGAAAGCTCGGCCGTGCCGGTCTTGCCGGCGACGACGATCGGGAAGCCCTGCAGCGCGTGCTCGGCGGTGCCGTCTTTGACGACCTGCTCCATCATCAGCGTTACGGCGGCGGCCGTCGAGGGCTTCATCACCGTGCTGTAGACCGTCGGTTGGATCGTGTCGATCTCGCCGTCGGAGTTGACGATCCGATCGGTGATGTGCGGTGTCATCAACACTCCATGGTTCGCGACGGCGGCGGCGACCATCGCCATCTGTAGCGGCGTCACGTAGAGCTGCCCTTCGCCGATCCCGACGAGGGGGTAGTCGACGCCGTTCTCGGGCAGCACGAGGCGCCCAGTGTTGTCGCGCACGCCGCTCGGCGAAAGCTCGTCGCGCGGCAGGTCGATCGGCGGATCGCGGTAATAGCCGAGCCGCAGCATGTACTTCTGCAGCACCGCCGGGCCGAGGTCTTGCGCGACGTTGGCCCAGGCGGTGTTGATCGAATTCGTGAGCGCGTCCGTGAGATCGACTGGCCCGTAGCTCGTGTCGAGGTCGTTGTTCAGCGGAATTCCCTGGAAGGTCTGGGGCGAGTTGCCGTTAACGACCGAGGTGGGGGTGAACTTGCCACTGTCGATTGCCGCGATCGCGGTCACTACCTTCTGCGCCGATCCCGGCGGCTCTCCTGGCGCGCCCTCCGCAGCCTGGTCGAACTGCGAGCCGCCGGACTGGCCGGTGGCGACGGTCACGTTCGGGTCATAGCCGGGGTCGCTCGCGAAGACCTTGATCGCGCCGGTGCTCGGGACGATCGCAACGACGGCGCCATCGAGGTGTGTCGCCTTCAGCTCGCGCGTAGCGAGCTCTTGGGCGGTCGGGTCGAGCGTCGTGTAGACGGCGTCACCGCCGTTCTGATGCCCCTCGAGCTGGTCGATCAGCGACTGGTGCTCGAGTGGCGTGCCGGTGAGCGCGTTGTTGCGGTAGGCCTCGAGCCCGGCGGCACTGCCCTTCACCGGGATCGAGAAGCCGATTGGCTGCCCGAAAAGCGAGCCGAACGGGTAGCGGCGAACATAGTCGCCGTCGCTCTGGCGCTGCGAGTACGCGAGCAGCGCACCATTCGCCGCATAGATCGAGCCGCGCGGGATGCTCTGACTCTCGAGCAGCGTGCGCTTGTTCAGCGGATTGCTCTGCAGCGCCGAAGCGTCGAACACCGTCCAGCGCGAGGTGTAGGCGACCAGCGCACCGAACATCAGTAGGACGAGCGCGAACAGGCGGGCGATCGGCCTGTTCACTGACCCTGACCCTCTACTTCGCCGAGCTCGAGCGCCTTGACCAGGCTCGACGCGTCGGCCTGAGAGCGCAGCTCGTTGTTGAACAGGCGCCGCCGCTCGTTGGGTCCGAGCTCCGCCGTCGTGACACCGGAGACGAAGTACTCCGTGTAGAGACGGACGCCGCCCGGCAGGCTGAAGGGCAGGCCGTTGTAGACCGTCACCTGACCCTCGCGGTTCGCGCCGATGAAGTAGACCGCCTGCGTCGCGAGCAGGACCGCGGCTGCGATGACGCCGACCGCCGTGAGCGCGGCGAGCGTTGCGCCGACCCGGCTGCGACGCCGCCGGGTCCGTTTGCGGGCGGCGCGGGTCGATCCCTGGACCGGCATCCGCGGGGCCAGCCGGCGGCGGCGCGGCGGGCGCGGCGGACGGGTGTAGAAGCCGTCGCGCAGCGTCTGCGGTGCGATCCCGGCGCCCGGCACGTCGTCGCGTACCGTCGCCGGGCTCAGCGCCTCCTCGACGGTTGGTGGGGCGGGCTCGCGGCTGCTGCGGCGTAGCGGTCGCTCCTGCGCCATCGGCGTGCCCTCGACGGCCTCGAGGCGAAACAGCAGGACAGTGATGTTGTCGCGCCCGCCGGCACTGTTGGCGGCGTGGATCAGGCGCTTGCCCGCACCCGCGAGGCTCTTTCGCTCGGCAATGATCCGTTCGACCTCGTCCTCCGGGACCATCGAGGTGAGGCCGTCGCTGCAGAGCAGGAAGACATCGCCGTCGTCACCGCCAAGCGCGATCATGTCGACGGCGACTTCGGGCTCCGGCCCCAACGCGCGTGTGATGATCGAGCGCTGCGGATGCTCCTCTGCCTCGGCGGCCGTCAGCTGACCTTGACGGATCATCTCCTCGACGAGCGAATGGTCGTTTGTGAGGCGCTCGAGCTTGCCGTCGTGCAAGCGGTACGCACGGCTGTCGCCGACGTGCGCGAAGGAGACCTCGTCAGGTCCGACGTAGGCAGCCGTCAGCGTCGTCCCCATCCCCGTCAGATCCGCCTGCTGCTGGGCGCGCGCGTAGATCTCTGCGTTCGCCAGGGCGGCGCGCTCAGCGAGAACGCCGGCTGGATCCTCCGCGCCGGCAAGGTCGAGCGAGCCCGCAAACGCCTCGATCGCGATCCGCGATGCGACCTCGCCGGCCTGCGCACCGCCCATTCCATCGGCGACGACGAACAGCGGCGGGCGCTCGAGGTAGGCGTCCTCGTTCCCGCGCCGTTGGCGCCCGGTATCGGAATGGGAGAACTGCTCGGCGACGCGAATCATCAGTTGTCCTCGTAAGTGAACTCGCTGTCGCCGATCCGCACACGATCGCCGTGATGGAGCGGCGCAAGCCCCTGCAGGAGCTCCTCGTTCAGGTAGGTGCCGTTGGTCGAGCCCAGATCCTCGAGGATCACCACGCCGCCCTGGACGAGCACCCGCGCATGCCGCGATGACGCGTACGGATCATTGAGGCGGATCTCCGCGGCGTCGCCGCGCCCAAGGATGGCGCCCGGTCCGATGTCGTAGATCATTCCCTGCGCGTGCCCGGGCGCGCGCTCCACGACAAGTCGCGGCTCGCGGCTCGCCATTCCCGCCGTGCCGCTCGCCGAGTACATGCCCGTGCCCGGCTCGGTGGCCGCGGGTCCCGCGCGGCCGCGCAGGTCACGCATCGCGCTCCATGCCACCCAGAGGAGGAACAGGTAGAGCACGCCGAGGAAGCCCAGCTTCAAGGCCACGGAGACGGGCTGCAGGGTCGACAGCAATTGACTATTGGTTCAGAGCGAGCGCGGGCGCGCTCAGTATGCCTCGAACGTCAGCTCGTAGGGTCCGACCTCGATCACGTCGCCGTCGGTGAGCTGCGTCGGCACGCCAACCGGTCGCGCGTTCAGGCGGATGCCGTTGGTCGAGCCGAGGTCGACCAGGAGCCATGCTCGGTCCTCGGGCACGATCTCCGCGTGGCGCCGCGAGACCTCGGACGATGACAGCACGAGATCCGCCTCCGGGCTGCGGCCGATCACCATGCCGCGCGGGCCGATTGGCGTGCGCTGGCCGCCGACGCTGATGTAGGCCTGGGCAGCGGACCCACCGCCCACGCCCACCGGGGTTGGCGCGGGCCGCGGAATGATCCCCGGGTCCTCGGCGCGGGCGCGCCGTTCCGGACCGCCGACCAGCTTCGCCTCGATGCCGCATTCTCCGAGCGCCAGGCGCTTGTCGGTGCGAAGCTCGATCCTCGGGTGCGAGACGAGTGCGAGGTGTTCGGCTCGTGCGTGCTCCAGCAGATAGGCGGACAGCTCCTCGACGAGGCCCGCCTCGATCGGCTGCAATGCACGGCGGTCGGCGGGCGAGAGCCAGACAACGTACTCGTTTGGGACGTATGTGCTCGCGAGCGAGGCATGGCGATGGCGATCCATCTCGCGCGTCAGCCGCCGCGCGAGCTCCACCGGCCGGATCTCGCTGGCGAACGCGCGACCAAACGCTCCTTCGACGAGGCCTGCGATCTTGTTCTCGAGGTTGCGGAGGACGCTCATCTGGCGCTACACGGCGGCCCGTGCGCGAGGCGCACGACCTTGATCAGATGCTAGGCGGTTCCCGCCGGGAGTTGCGTCGCACCGAGCGGCGTCGCTGACGGCGCCAGGGGCGACTCGAATGCGCCGACGCTTACGGCGATCACCAGTTTAAGGGATGCCGGGCCGGGCCGGGCCGCGTGAGGCGCCGCGAAGAGTGAGCGCGAGCACGGCTGCGAGCACGGCGGCGGCGAGCGCGAGCGGCGGTCCGCCGGCACCGGCTCGCTGCGCGAGGTAGACCGTCGCGCCGATCAGTACGCCTGCCCAGGCGCTCGCCAGGAGCGCCCGCGGCCAGCCGCGCGCTGTGCGCAAGAGCCACGGCAGGATGAGCGCGGCAACTGCCCAGAGGAGCCCGGGGGCGATGCGGTCGAAGCGCAGGAGCGGCAGAAGGACACGATCCACGCACGCAGCGGGCGAGTCGAGCCAGCGGGCTGCGGGTCGTGTGCTCGCAGGCAACCCGAGCAGCATGCGACGGCCCGCGAGTGCCCCGGCAAGCTCGGTCCACCAGTACCCCAGCAGGCCGAGGGCGACGCGGCGCCCTGCCGAGACGCCGCCGATCCGCGCGGCGAGCGCCGGGAACGCGGCAGCGAGGCCGATACCACCGAGCGCCGGCGCCAGCGCGGGCGCCGACCACAGCCAGACTTCACCCGGCAGCAGCGCCGGCGCCGGGGCGAGCGCACAAAGGACCAACAGCGCCGCCCCCGTCTTGCCGGCGAGCGCGAGCGCGGAGGCCCCGGCGAGGACGAGCGCAAGCCAGCCCGCGCGCGGCGCAACGCAAACGACGAGCAGCGCTGCGGCCGCGCTCAGAACGATCGTCATGCCGCTATGCGGGCCGAGGACCGCGGCCTGCGCGGCCGCGGTCATGACGGCGGCGCCCACCGCGGCGACCAGTCGCTGGGCGCGCGGGGTGAGTGGGTTCTGCGCGCTATTGCGGGCCCTGCGCGGCAACCGTGCCGTGGTGGCGGCGCGCGGGGCTCCCAGGGCCGTTTGCAGGTCGCCGACGCTCCCGCGACGCGCCGGGTCGCGATCCAGTGCACGGTCGATCGCGCTCGTCAGGCGACGCGGAAGATCCGGGCGGGCGGCGCCGAGTGGTGCGATCGTCTGCCCGAGCCGCTTGACGGTGGCGATCGCGCTCGCTCCGCGCAGTGGGTTGTGCCCGGCGAACCCCTCGTAGAGCGTGAGCGCGAGTGCGTACAGGTCACTTGCCGGTGTTGCCGGGTGGCCGTGGGCTTGCTCTGGAGACATGTAGGCGAGCGTCCCGATCACGTCTCCACTCTGGGTCAGCGGCTGCTCGCCCGCGATCAGCGCGACACCGAAGTCGGTCAGCTTCGCGCGCGCTCCCGTCGCGACGGGATCCGCGGCGACAATGACGTTCTGCGGCTTGACGTCGCGATGCACGACGCCGCGTGCGTGCGCGTGGGCGAGGGCGTCCGCGAGCGCCGCGCCGATCGCTACCAGCTCACCCTCGTCTGGGCGGTTGCGCGCATAGCGCTGGGCGAGGGAGGAGCCTTCGACGAGCTCGCTGACCAGGTAGTAGGCGTCCTCGTCGGAGAGCGCTTCGTAGAAGGACACGATCGCCGGGTGCGCGAGACGCGCCGCGGCAAGCGCCTCGCGATCGATGCGGCGACGGTCCGCGGCGGAGCTGCCGTGCCCGCGCGGGATCCGCTTGAGCGCGACGACTCGCCGCAGTCGCTCATCGCGGGCCGCCCACACCGTGCCGTGTCCGCCTGAGCCGAGCGGCTCGAGCAGGCGGAAGCGGTCGAGCACAAGCTCGGGGCGCGGGCCGTGTGCGACCTCGCGCGCCGGCGCGAGCGCCGCGCGTCGCAGGGTGTTCACCCGCGCGCCTTCGCTGTGGTCGTGTACACCTCCTGCTGCCGTGCGCCGCCTGATCGCAAAGTTGCACCCGACCGCCTCGCGACGCGTCCACGCATAATGCGGGATGCCAAACCTCCCGCAAGGAGCGTTCTTGTCGTTCTTTGATGAGGGCGATGAGCCCCGCGTAGCAACCAGCACGCAGACAGCACCCCGGCGCGAGCCGGGGAATCGACGACGACCGCACCGGCCGACGGCCGATGAGCGGACCGTGCTCGCGCGCCGTGCCGGCGCGATCGCGGCGCTGATCGTCGCGGTCGTCGTGGTCGTGTTCGGGATTCGCGCCTACCTGTCGAGCCAAGAGACGCAGGCGCTGAAGAACTACGACAGCAACGTGACGCAACTGCTGGAGAACGAGCAACAGCAGGTCGGAACGCCCTTCTTCAACTCGATGAACAGCGTCGCTGGGGAATCGGGCCAGGCGCTTCAGGCCGTCCAGGCGGCGATCTACCAGGACGCTGTGACCGCGCAGCAGAACGAGCAGACCGCAGCCGGCTGGAGCGTCCCCGGCCAGCTGGCTGCCGCGCAGCGCGACCTGCTGATGGTTCTCGATCTGCGCTACGAGGCGATCGAGAAAGTGTCGAACTCGATCATGCCCGCGGTCAACGGCTCCAATCAGCAGGTGGAGGACATCGCCTACGACATGGGAATGATCTACTCGTCCGACGTGATCTACGAGGTCTACGTGGCGCCACTGATCGAGCAGGCGCTCACCGGCGATGGCATCCAGGTGGCGGGCACGGGGGCGGGCGGCGTGAGCCTCGGCGGCGCGACCGTCTACAGCCAGAGATTCCTGCCCAACCAGTCGTGGACGACGAGCGGGTATGTCGCGGGCAAGGTCACCGGTGCGACCCCACCGGCGCTCGGCGGCAGCGTCGGCGGCGGCACCCACGGCCATGCCCTGACGAGCGTGCTCGCCGGCACGACCACGCTCGTCGCAGGTGCGGGCAACATCAACGACATCACCTACTCGAAGGGCCTCACCTTCACGATCGACTTCACGAACGACGGAGAGAACGACGAGTACGACGTGCACACCGACATCACCCTTACCAGCGTGTCTACGCCCACGCTGACCGCGCGGCAGACGACCCGCGAGACGCTCCCGGGCCAGACCTACCAGGCGACCCTCGTCCTACCATCTGCGCCCCCGCTGAACGTGCCGCTCCGGCTGACCGCCACTGTCGAGAAGGTCTACGGCGAGTCCGACACATCCAACAACACCCAGTCGTACTACGTCGAGTTCAAGAGCTAGCGCCAGCTCGGTCGGGCCGCGGCCGGTCGCCGCGTGACGCTACGGTTCTTGGGCTGTGGTCCTAGCCGCCATTTCGAATACCGAGATCATCGCGATCGCCGCCGCCGCGGTGGCCGTCGGCGCTGTTGGCGGTGTGATCGCGCTCGCGCTGATGCTGCGCGCCGTGCGCTCGGCGCAACGCGCGGTCCTCGGCCCGACCGGCGTCAGCGACGTGGTCGCGTACGTCGTGCGACTCGAGCAGGAGCTCACGGTTCTGCGCGACTACCTCGACGATGTGGCGGCGCGGCTGGATGGCCGCGTCAGGCGCACCGAGGCGCGGCTCGACAGGGCCTTCTCGCGTCGCGCGCTGGTTCGTTACGACGCGTACGGCGAGATGTCCGGCCATCAGTCGCTGTCGCTCGCGCTGATCGACGCCTCGAGCTCGGGCGTCGTCCTGTCGTCGATTCTCCATCGCGACGCCGCGCGCCTCTACCTGAAGGAGATACGCGACGGGCACAGCGAGCTGCCGCTGTCGCCTGAGGAGGAAGAGGTCCTGCGGCTCGCCTTGGAGCAGGACGCGTGAGCGCGCCCGCCGCGACCTTGAGGATCGGGTTCCTCGGGCCGGAGGGCACGTTCAGCCATCAGGCGCTGCGCGAAGCGCCGGCTCCCGAAGGGGCGACGCCGGTCCCGCTCGCCACGATCTACGGCACCGTCATGGCGGTCCAGGACGGCGACGTCGATCTCGCACTCGTCCCGATCGAGAACGCGCTCGAGGGCTCCGTCAACGTGACGCTCGACACGCTCGCCGGCGACGCCGGCGCGGTCACGATCGTTGGTGAGCTCGTCCAACCGATTCGCAACAGCCTGATAGCAGCCGGGCCGGTTGCTATCGAGGACATCACCGCGGTCTACTCGCATCCCCAAGCGACAGGCCAGTGCGCCCGCTTTCTGCGCGAGTGCCTACCCGGCGCGGAGATCATCGCCGCGCCTTCGACCGCCGAGGCCGTGCGGGCGGTCGCCGCGGCGGGCACGCCCGGCGTCGCGGCACTCGGTACGAGGCTCGCGGCCGAGCTTTACGGCGCGCACGTGCTGCTCGATCACGTCGACGACCAGTCCGGGAACGTAACGCGCTTCGTCTGGCTCGCGCACGACGACCGCGCCGCCGAGCTGCGCACCCGGGTGGAGAGCGGCGGCCACGCGAAGACGTCGATCGTCTTCTGGGGTGCCGGCGACGAGGCCTCCGGCTGGCTGGTGGCCTGCCTGGCCGAGCTGTCGACGCGCGATGTCAGCCTCACGCGGATCGAGTCTCGACCGCGACGGGTTGGGCTTGGGCACTACATGTTCTTTGCGGATTTTGAGGGCTCGACGGCACAGGCTGCCGTTGCCGGCGCGATCGATGGCTTGCGCCGGCGCTGTCAGGAAGTGCACCTGCTCGGCTCGTACCTGGCGCCGTAGAGGCTCGCAGAGCTCGATCGGCGGCGATTGCGCCGCCCCCGACGGCGCCGCTACACTCGCTTGCGCGCGAATGTCCGCACTGCTCCCACCTCCAGGGCGGTCCGCGTCGCCCGATGAGCACCGGCGGCGCGGGCCTGACGGTGGCCGGGTGCTCGTCTTGAACGCAAGCTTCGAGCCGATCAACGTGTGCACGGTACGGCGCGCGATCGTGCTGGCCTTGAAGGAGAAGGCGGAGGTGCTCGAGATCGGGGAGGCGCGGCTCCATGCCGAGCACATGGCGTTCGCGCGCCCTTACGTGATCCGCCTGACGAGCTACGTTCGAGTCCCGCGCGACGCGCACCGGCGGAAGATCACGCGGCGAGCCGTATTCGCGCGCGACGAGTGGACCTGCCAGTACTGCGGAGCGCGCAACAACCTGACGGTCGACCACGTGATCCCGAGGTCGAAGGGCGGGCTGTCGAGCTGGGACAACATCGTTGCCTCGTGCGCGCCCTGCAACAGGCGGAAGGCGGACCGCACGCCGGTTCAGTCGGGAATGCACCCGGCCCGGACCCCCCGCCAGCCGCATGCGGAGATCTTCATCCGGGTGTCCAGCCCGACGATCCCGCCAGCCTGGCGCGCCTACCTCCCAGCGCTCGCCTGAGGGATCCCTGGCGCTCGGGCCGTTCGCCGGGCATGTCCCGGCGGGGCACGCGGTTGCGCTACCGACATCAGAGAGGCCCGGGCGGTTGTGCCCGGGCCTCTCTGCAAACGCTGCGACTTGGACTCGATCGCGCTGACCTGCAGGAGCGCGCTTTGCGCGCGTGCTCCCTGCGCGCCGGGGGGACTAAATCCGGCGGCCTGAGCGACGGTGGTCCGGGGTGGATTCCGCTAAGCGGGTCCAGCCGACTTCTCCGACCTAGCGGCCGGCCACCTCCAGAGTCCCGCAAGTACTGTCAACCAACGTAGGACCACCTCCTTTCTCTGGTCGCTCCAGAGTAGCGAACGCCGCCGACGCTCGCCGAGGTCCCTACGCGTGCCCGTTGCTCGAAGGCTCGGTGCCGCCGGCCGGCTCGGAAGCCAGCGGATCGTCATCGTCGGCGCTCGACTCCGCGACGAGCGCCACGGCGCTGACGGTGTCGTCGTCCTTGAGGTTCATCAGGCGCACCCCCTGCGCGGCGCGGCCATAGAGGTTGATGCCTCGCACGCTCGTGCGCTGGACCATGCCACCGGCACTGACAAAGACGAGCTCCTCGTGCTCGCGGACCACGAGCGCGCCGGCCAGGCCGCCCTTGCGATCGGTCAGCTCGATCGTCTTCACGCCCATCGCGCCGCGGCCCTTGCGCGGGTAGTCGCTGATCGCCGTGCGCTTGCCGTAGCCGTTCTCTGTCAGGACGAGCAGCTCCTGATCGTCGGCGGCCACATCCATCGCCAGGAGCCGGTTGCCGGGCTGCGCGACGTTCATTCCCCGCATGCCGGAGGTATCACGACCCATCGCGCGAACCTCGCTCTCGCGCAGGCGCAGTGCCTTGCCCGACCGCGAGACCATCAGGATGTCGTCCTCGCCGCTGGTGCGCCGGACAGCGACGAGCTCGTCCTCGTCGCGAATCTTGATCGCGATGATCCCGTCCGCGTTGATCGGCGTGTTGTAGGCCTGGAACTCCGTCTTCTTGACGATTCCCCCGCGCGTGGCAAAGACGAGGAATCGCCCCTCGCTGTAGTCGCGGGTCGACAGCACCGATTGCACGCGCTCACCTTCGCGCAGCGGCAGGATGTTGACGAGCGCGCGGCCCTTAGCGGTGCGCGATGCCTCGGGCAGGTCGTAGACCTTCGAGCGGTAGACCTTGCCGCGGTTCGTGAAGAAGAGCAGATAGTCGTGCGTCGAGCAGATGAACAGGTGCTCGATGAAATCGCCGTCCTTCATGTCCATGCCGGTCACGCCGCGTCCCCCGCGGTGCTGCTGGCGGTAGGTGTCGAGCGGCAGCGACTTGATGTACCCGGTCCGCGTGATCGCGATCACCATCTGCTGGTCCGCGATCAGGTCCTCGATGTCGATCTCGCCCTCGGCGTGAGAGATCTCGGTGCGCCGCTCGTCGCCGTAGCGGTCGCGGATCTCGGTCAGCTCCTCCTTGATCAAGGCGAGCACGCGCAGCTCGTCGCCGAGGATCGCGCGCAGCTCGGCGATCCGCTCGAGCGTGTCCGCGTGCTCCTGGCGGATCTGCCCGGATTCGAGCGCGGTCAGCTGGGAGAGGCGCAGGTCGAGCACTGCTTGCGCTTGGATCAGCGTCATCTTGAAGCGCTTGACGAGGCCTTCGCGCGCATTCTCGCGGTCCTTCGCGGCGCGGATCAGCGCGATCACCGCATCGAGGTTCTCGATCGCGATGAGCAGGCCCTCGAGGATGTGGGCGCGCGCCTCGCGCTGGGCGAGCTCGTGCTTGGAGCGGCGAACCACGACCTCGCGCTGGTGCTCGACGTAGTAATGAATCACCTCGCGCAGCGACAGCGTTCGCGGCACGCCCTCGACAAGGGCGACCATGTTGACGCCGAAGGTCGTCTGCATCGGCGTGTGCTTGAACAGCTTGTTGAGCACGACCTTGGGGAGCGCGTCGCGCTTGAGCTCGATCACCAGCCGCATGCCGCGCTTGTCGGACTCGTCGCGCAGGTCGGAGATCTCCGTGATCCGCTTGTCTTCGACGAGCTCCTTGATCTTGACCATCAGGCCGTTGTCGCCGCCCTTCTTGACCATGTAGGGCAGCTCGGTGACGACGATCGCTTCCTTGCCGTGGCTCAGCGGCTCGGTGTGGGCACGGGCCTGCACGCGAATCCGCCCCCGACCGGTCTCATACGCATCCTTGATCCCGGAGCGGCCGAGGATGATTCCGGACGTCGGGAAGTCGGGGCCCTTCACGTGCGCCATCAGCTCCTCGACGGTGATCTGCGGCTGCTCGATATAGGCGATCGTCGCGTCGATCACCTCGCGCAGGTTGTGCGGCGGGATGTTCGTTGCCATCCCGACGGCGATCCCCTGGGAGCCGTTGACGAGCAGGTTCGGGAAGCGCGCGGGCAGGACCAGCGGCTCCCGCTCCGAGCCGTCGTAGTTGGGCGCGAAGTCGACGGTGTCCATGTCGAGGTCGCGCAGCATCTCCATCGCGAGGCGCGTGAGCTGCGCCTCCGTGTAGCGCATCGCGGCGGCGGGGTCGTCATCGACGGAGCCGAAGTTGCCTTGCCCATCGACGAGCGGGTAGCGCATCGAGAAGGGCTGGGCAAGTCGCACGAGCGTGTCGTAGATCGCCGAGTCGCCATGCGGGTGGTACTTGCCCATCACCTCGCCGACGATGCGCGAGCACTTCGCTTTCGAGCGGGTTGGGCCGAGCCCGAGCTCGCGCATGCCGTAGAGGACGCGACGGTGGACGGGCTTCAGGCCGTCGCGCACGTCCGGAAGCGCGCGCGAGACGATCACCGACATCGCGTAGTCGAGGAACGCCGTGCGCATCTCGTCCTCGATCGCGCGCGGCTCGATGTTGCCGCCCGTCAACAGGTCACCTGCCATCGCTAATCACCTCCGCGCCAACCATCTA
This sequence comes from Solirubrobacteraceae bacterium, assembly GCA_050010595.1. Classification (GTDB taxonomy): domain Bacteria; phylum Actinomycetota; class Thermoleophilia; order Solirubrobacterales; family Solirubrobacteraceae; genus Palsa-513. Next base: position 268,230 of record JBEKKS010000005.1, on the reverse strand, counting down.
CACATCGAGGTTTGCGACCAGCCGAGCGTTGCTCTCGATGAACTCCCGTCGCGGCTCGACCTGGTCGCCCATCAGCATCGAGAAGACCCGGTCGGCCTTGACGGCGTCCTCGATCGTGACCTGGGCCAGCGTGCGCGACTGCGGGTCCATCGTCGTGCTGGCGAGCTGGTCGGCATTCATCTCGCCGAGCCCCTTGAAGCGCGAGACGTCCTCGCCCTTCTGGGAGATCGTCAGCACCGCGGCGCGCAGGTCGTCGAACGTGCCGGCGAAGACGTGCTGATCGCCGAGCGCGACGTCGAACGGCGGCTGGCCGGCGAACTCGCTCAGCGACTGGTGCGAGGCGAGCAACTGCTTGTAGTCCTTGGACTCGAAGAGCGCCTCGTTGAGGAAGTGCGTACGCGCGAAGCCGGTCGTCTTCTCTGTCACACGCACCACCACGTCCGCATCGTCGCTTTCGAGCACCTCGGCGTGGTGGGAGCCCTTGCCGTTGCGGGCGGCGAGCAGCTCGAGGACGTCGCCGGTGCTCTGTGCTCCCTGTTCGAGGATCCCGGCCTCGCCGAGCAAGCGCAGCGCGTCGGAGCCGTGCACCGCTCGCAGCGACGACGACAGCGCCTCGTACTGGCGAATCTGGCGCACGAGCTTCTGCCAGCGGGCCTCTGTCAGCTTCAGTGACTTGCCCGCGGCGTCGGTGATCTCGAAGCGCTCGAGCTTGTCGTAGACGAGCAGCTCCTCGAGGTCCGCCTCGTTCTCGATGTAGCGCTCGCGCTTGCCCTGCTTGAGCTTGTAGAGCGGCGGCTTGGCGATGTAGACGTAGCCGGCCTCGATCAGCTCCTGCATCTCGCGGAACAGCAGCGTCAGGATCAGCGTGCGGATGTGCGCGCCGTCGACATCGGCGTCGCACATCAGGATCACCTTGTGGTAACGAGCGTTCTCGATGTTGAAGTCGTCGCGCACACCGGTGCCGATCGCCGTGATCAATGCCTGGACCTCGGCGTTCTGGAGGACCTTGTCGATGCGACTCTTCTCGACGTTGAGGATCTTGCCGCGCAGCGGCAGCACCGCCTGCGTGTTGCGGTCGCGTCCCTGCTTGGCCGAGCCGCCGGCCGAGTCGCCCTCGACGATGAAGAGCTCGGCGAGCGACGGGTCCTTGACCGAGCAGTCGGCCAGCTTGCCGGGGAGGTGCGTGTTCTCGAGCGCGGACTTGCGCCGGATCAGGTCGCGCGCGCTGCGGGCCGCTTCGCGTGCTCGCGCCGCCTGCACCGACTTCGTGATCACGGCGCGCGCCTCCTGCGGGTTCTCTTCGAGGAACTCCGCCAGGCCGGCGTTGACGACCGACTCGACGAAGCCGGCCATTCCCGGGTTGCCGAGCTTGGTCTTCGTCTGGCCCTCGAACTGCGGGTCCGCGAGCTTTGCCGAGATCACCGCCGTCAGGCCCTCGCGTACGTCCTCGCCGCTGAGGTTGTCGTCCTTCTCGCGCAGCAGCCCCTGATCGCGCGCGTACTTGTTGATCGTGCGCGTCAGCGCTGAGCGGAAGCCGGAAAGGTGGCTACCGCCCTCGTGGGTGTTGATGTTGTTGGCGAAGGAGAAGATCGACTCCTGGTAGGAGGAGTTCCACTGCATCGCGACCTCGACGGCGCCCTCCCCGCTCTCGCCCGAGAAGTAGACGATCTTCTTGCCCACCGGCTCCTTGTTCGCGTTGAGGAACGCGACGAAGTCTTCGATCCCGCCCTCGTAGCGAAACTCAACGTGGTATCCGGCGCCGCGCTCGTCGGTCAGTGATATGCGCAGCCCGCGCGTGAGGAAGGCCGTCTCGCGGAGCCGCTCCTCGAGCGTGTGCACGTCGTAGTCGACCGCTTCGAAGATGTCGGCGTCGGCGAGGAACGTCGTGGTCGTCCCGGTCGCCTCGCCCTTGGCGAGCGCGCGGCCCTTCGTCACCGGGCCGCTGGGCTTACCGCGCTCGTAGTCCTGGGTCCACACATGCCCGTCGCGGCGGACCTCGACGTGAAAGCGCTCGGACAGCGCGTTGACCACAGACGCGCCCACACCGTGCAGGCCGCCGGAGACTTTGTAGCCGCCGCCATCGCCGAACTTGCCGCCGGCGTGCAGCGTTGTGTGCACGACCTCGAGCGCCGAGCGGCCCTCCTTCTCCATCACGGCGACCGGAATGCCGCGGCCGTCATCGCTGACTGTCACCGAGTTGTCGGCGGCGATGACGACCGAGACCGCGCTGCAGAATCCGGCGAGCGCCTCGTCGACGGAGTTGTCGACAACCTCGTAGACGAGGTGATGCAAGCCCCGCTCACCGGTCGACCCGATGTACATGCCAGGGCGCTTGCGCACCGCCTCGAGCCCCTCGAGGACAGTGATGTCCTGGGCGTCGTAATCGGCCGCGGTGCGCTTCTTCCGATCTGCCAAATGCCCTCCGATGACGTGAGAACGCCCCGGTCACCGACCCAACATCGCCGGTCCGGGGCGGCTCTGAAACAGTTGACAGAATAATAGCACACGAGGGCCCCGCGCGAGCCGCTGCGGCGAGCGAAAAGCCCTGCAAATCAGCCTGATTTCTGGTGGCGCGCAGCGTCTGAGCGCAGCCGCAGCGAGCGCAGCGCCTCACGCCCCAGAGCGGCGTTCAGCGCGGCCACAACCGACGGTCCCATCAGCTCCAGCTCCGCCGACCAGACGGCGTCCCCACAGGCGACATGCAGCACGCCGTCACGCTCGGCCACTGGCTGCGCGCCGGCGGCGATCGCGGGGCCGACGACCTCCGCCCAACAGCGCTGAACCTGGGCGAGCGTGCTCGTCGGCTCGAGCCGCGCGGTGAGCGGCGCGAGGGCCAGCGCCAACCGGCGCGGCGTGCGGCGCCTCATCCGGTCGCCGCGGTCGATGCGGCGCCGAGCTCGTCGACCGCTATCTGGGCAACCCCGGGAGCGTCTGAGCCGGGCACGTGCGCGAGCTCGGTCGCTGTGAGCACTGCCTGACCGCCTGCTGTGATGCTCGCCGCGAGGCGCTCGCGCCGAGCGGCGTCAAGCTCGCTCATGACGTCGTCGAGCAGCAGTACCGGCGTGCGGTCGCCGTGCTCCGCGAGGGCGTCACGCTCGGCCAAGAGGAGGGCGAGAAGCGTCGCGCGCTGCTCGCCCTGCGAACCGTAGGCGCGCAGGTCGCGCCCATCGCGCCGGAACGTCAGCTCGTCACGGTGCGGCCCGTGCGTCGTGTAGCCGCGCGCGAGGTCCGCCTCGAGCCCTGCGGCGATCTCCTCCGCAAGGGCTTCCGGGCTACTCGCGCGGGAGCGCGGGCGGTAGGCGACCCGCACCGTCCCTGCCAAGCCAAGCGCCGCGGCGTGCGCCGCGAAGCGCGTCGAGATCAGCTCTATCGCGAGCGCCCGGTTGGCCACGAGGTCGATTCCCAGCCGCCCGAGCTCGAGGTCCCACGGGCGCAGTTCCGCGGCGCTCGTCCGGCCACCGCGAACGCGCACGAGCAGCGCGTTGCGCTGCGCCAACGCGTCGCCATAGCTGCGGCGCGTAGCCGCGCGGCCTGGCCAGAACGCCGCTATCAGCTGATCGAGGTGTGCGCGGCGCAGCTGCGGCACCCCTTTGACGAGCTCCAGCCGGTCGGGCGCGAAGACGCTGACCAAGGGCCGCCGCGGCTCCTCGAGCACGTGGGCAAGCGGCGCCCCGTCCAGCGTCATCCGCTTGGGTTCGCCCGGGGTGTAGCCGACCGCCAGCAGGTAATCGCCGTCGCGGTCGGCTGCCGTCACCTCGACGCGCGTCGCGTGCGCGTCGAAGCGCACCAGCTCGCGTTCATTCGCGGTCCTGAACGAGCGCGCCGTGCAGCCGAAGTAGATGCCTTCGAGAAGGTTCGTCTTGCCGGCGCCGTTGGCGCCGACGACGACCGTCAACCCGGCGCCTATCTGTGCCTCAGCGCTCGCGTACGAGCGGAAGTCGCGCAGCCGCACATGCGTTACGCGCACGGCCCGTCACGTGCCGAGACGCAACGGCATCACGAGGTAGACGAACCCGCCTTCGTCCGCCGACTCGATCAGACCCGGGCGCAGCGGGCTCGTCAGGCGCAGCATGATCTCGCTCGACTCGACGCTCTCGAGCCCATCGCGCAGGAATTCCGGGTTGAAGCCGATCTCGAACGGCTCGCCGTTGAAGCCGATCGGCAGCGTCTCGTGCGCCTCGCCGATGTCGGGCGTCTGTGCCGAGACGCGCAGCTCCCCCTCAGCAAAGGCCAGGCGCAGTGGAGCGTTCTTTTGTGCAAGCAAGCTGATCCGGCGCACCACGCCCGCGAGCTCTTCACGCGCGACGCGCAGCTCGTGCTCGACCGACTCCGGGAGCAGCTGCTGGTAGTTGGGAAACTGGCCATCGATCAGGCGCGAAGACAGCACCGTCGCGCCCGCTGTGCCCCGCACCGTGAAAACAACCTGGTTCTCGAGCTTGGCGATCGCCACCTCCTCGGCGTCGATCTGCGCAGCGATCCTGGAGAGCTCCTGCAGCGCGCGGGCGGGCACGTTCGCCTCGAACTCCTCTCCGACGGGCGCCGCGAGCGTCGTTGTCTTGACGCTGAGACGGTAGGAGTCGGTGGCCGCCATGCGGAGCTCGTTACCCGCAGCGTGCACGAGAATGCCCGTCAGGACCGGGCGCGTGTCATCGCGTGAAGCCGACCGCGCGACGCGCGCGATCGTGTCGACGAATGCAGTGGCGTCGAGTGTCACGCCGCCGACTGGCGTCTCGGGCAGCCGCGGGAAATCCTCGCTTCGCAGCGTTCTCAGGTCGAAGACCGCGTTGGCGCAGACGAGCTGGACATCCTGGCGCTCGGTGCGCTCCTCGAGCGTGACCGATCCGCCCGGCAACGCTCGCACTATGTCGAGGAGCAGCCGAGCGGGCAATAGGACGGAGCCCGGCTCTTCGATCGCGGCGCTCAGCCACAGGCGCAGGCTGACCTCCATGTCGGTGGCGCGGAGCTCGATGCGCTCACCATCTGCGACGAGTTGAACGCCGGAGAGAGCTTGCACAGCGCTGCGCGTGCTCGCCACACGGGCAACGGTTTGAAGGTTCTCCAGCAGGGACTCGGTGGCGACTGTTGCTCTCACGGTGACTGTGATGAAGACGAGTTAGAAGTAATAAGCGTTGTGGGTATGTGCATAGCGCTCGCATGGTCCCATGTACCGGGGACGCCGTGCTGTGAAGTGTCTGTGGGCAGCGTGTGGATGCGGAGGCTCAGCGAGCTGCGCGTGCGAGACGCGTCACCGCATCGATGTCGGCGAGTGCCGTGGGGTTGTGGACAAGCTCGCTCGTCACGCGGCGGTAGGCGTGAAGGACGGTCGTGTGATCGCGGCCAGCGAACTCGCGTGCGATGCTCGGAAGCGACTCGTCGGTGAGCTCCCGCGCGAGGTACATCGCAACCTGACGTGCCCAAACGAGGGCCGCACCCCGTGAACGGGACAGCAGCGCCGCCTGGGAGATCCCGAAGTGTTGGCAGGTGGCGGTTTGAATTGCGGGGATCGTTGGCGGCGGTGCAGCGGCAGTGGGCTGCGCGTGACGAGCGAGGCTGTCGTGTGCGAGCGGAGCGGTAATAGGCCGCCGCTCGAGCGAGGCGAGCGCGACGGCGCGGATCAGCGCGCCCTCGAGAGCCCGAACGTTCGTCGTCACGGCGTCGGCGATGACCAGGAGCGCGTCGTCGTCGATCGTGATGTCGTCGAAGTCCGCTCGCTTGCGCAGGATCGCGAGGCGCGTGGCGCGGTCGGGACTTGCAATATCAGTCACGAGGCCGGCGGCAAAGCGCTCTCGCAGCCGCGCCTCCAGCCCGGAGAGGTCTGCGGGCGTGCGGTCGGAAGTGACGACGATCTGTGCGCCGCCTTCGTAGAGCGCGTTGAAGGTATGAAACATCTCCTCCTCGCTGCGGGCCTTTCGCTCGAGGAATTGGATGTCGTCGATGAGGAGGATGTCGACGCTGCGAAATCGGGCTTTGAATGCCTCGGTGTCGCGGGCGGTGAGGGCCGCGAGGAAGGCATTCGTGAACTGTTCGGCGGTGGCATAGCGAACGTCGAGGCCACCGCCAAAGCTCTCGACGTAGTTCGCGATCGCGTGCAGCAGGTGCGTCTTGCCGAGCCCCGGCGGGCCGTAGATGAAGAGGGGGTTGTAAGCCTGCGTCGGCATCTCGGCGACCGCAAGGGCCGCGGCGTGGGCGAGGCGGTTGGACGTGCCGATGACGAATTGCTCGAACGTGTACTTGGGGTTCGGGGTTGCGAGTGCGGACTGGGCGACGGACGGTGGGCGTGGCGCGGGCGACTGCTCGCAAGCGAAGGACACGGCGACGTCGTGTGCGAGCACATCCGCGGCTGCACTGCGCACCGCCGCCGCATAGCGTGCGCGAGCCCAGGCAGCCACCTCGGGTGGCCCGTCGAGGACGAGCGTCTCGCCGTCGAGGCAGACGCAGCGCAGTGGCGCGAGCCACAGTTCAAAGGTGCGATCGCCGACGCTGTTGCGCAGCGCCAAGCGGATCTGCTCCCAGGAATGGTCGAGGTTGTCAGCCACGGTACGCGCGATCCTCCCCTCAGGGGTGCACTGCGAACGATTCAACGAGGGGGGATACGGCGATCCCCGGACCGCGCGAATATAGCAACGCTTACCTGCGGCTCAGCCATGCCAGCACGCATTTGGCGGGAAAAACGCCGGGCGGCAGCGCGCCGGGTGGCGGGACCGGAGGTGGACGCTATACTCGCGGGTTGCGCGGCCCCCGCCGCGGTCCTTGCTATGAAGCGCACCTACCAGCCGAAGAAGCGCAAGCGTGCCCGCGCGCACGGGTTTCGCAGCCGCATGCGCACCCGCGCCGGCCGGCTGACGCTCAAGCGTCGCCGTGCGAAGGGTCGCAAGCAGCTGACGGTCTAGTGAGCGACGCCCGCCACGCCGGTGCCTCGCGACGGCGCCCGGGACGGCTCTCGCGCAGCGCCGAGTTCGATCGTGTCTACCGCCACGGTCGGTCGGTCTCCAATCGGTACCTCGTGCTCTATGCGTTCCCGCGCGACGGTGACGCGACGGGTCGCGTGGGACTTTCGGTGGGCCGTAAGGTCGGGGGCGCGGTGGAGCGAAACCGGGTCAAGCGGTTGCTGCGCGAGGCCTGCGCCGCGCGGGCTGACGCGATACCGGCCGGGCACGATGTCGTGCTCGTGGCGCGCGCCGAAGCGGGCGAGCTCGCAAGCGAGCGCGGACTCGAAGGAATCGGAGACGCGCTCCAGGAGTTGCTCACAGCCGTGCGCCGCGAGGGAGCGCAGGCGCCGTGAAGCATCCCCTCCGCGAGGTTGCTGTGGCGCCGTTGATCGTCTACCAGCACGTGATCTCGCCGGCGCTCGGCGTCCTCGTGCCGACCGCGGGGCGCCGCTGCCGCTACGAGCCGAGCTGCTCGCACTACGCAGTGCAGGCGATTCGGGAGTTCGGCATACTGCGCGGACTCGTGCTGGCAGGCTGGCGCCTGCTTCGCTGCAACCCGTTCAGCCCTGGCGGCTTCGACCCCGTTACGGCGCAGCACTTGTTCCCCGTTCACACAGTGACCACAGCTGAAGCTGCACGCCCGCGCGAATGATCCTCGCCAACATAATCCAAAGCGCCTTCGGGCCCCTGATCGCGGTCTTCAAGGCCGTGCTCGTCGAGGCGCACACGGTCCTCGGTGGCAGCTGGGGTTGGTCGATCATCGGACTGACGATCGTGATCCGGCTCGTGACGCTGCCGTTGATGATCCGCCAGTTCCGCAGCATGGCAGTGATGCAGGCTCACGCGCCGGAGCTGAAGGCTCTCCAGCAGCGCTACAAGGACGATCGCCAGCGCCAGAGCGAAGAGATGATGAAGTACTACAAGGAGCATGGCGTAAACCCGTTTGCGAGCTGCCTGCCCCTGCTGATTCAGCTCCCGGTCCTGATCTCGCTGTTCTACATGCTGCGAACGGACCTGAAGCAGAAGATCTGCGGACCGCAGATCAAGGCCGCCGCGATCTCGGCCAAGAAGCTCGCGAACATCGGCTGCAGCTCGCTGCCGGGCGCGCACAACTCGGCGAGCTTCCTCTTCATCCACGACATCACCATCAAGGCGACCGGCGTAACGCTCGTCGTCCTGATCGGCCTCTACCTGCTGACGATGCTCACGACGTCGTACTTCTCGACCGTCAACGTCGATCGCAGCCAGCGAATCATGTACATGGTCCTGCCGCTGGTCTTCACGGTGATCATCATTCGCTACCCGGCCGGCCTGCTGCTCTACTGGACAACGTCGAACATGACCCAGATCCCGCTGCAGTGGTATGCGCGGCGGCAGGTGCGGCCCGTCACGCTGCCGACTCCGCCGGCCACGAACGGGCGCGCACCATCGTCCTCCGCACGGCGGGCGATCGACACGAGCAAGCCGGTGCGCAGCACGCCGCCGCCCCAATCCCCGCGGAAGCGCAAAAAGCGATCCGGCCGACGGCGTTGACGAAGGTGGGCGGATGACCTTCGCCGACGCCGAACCGACCCCGGCCGAGGCGCTACGCGAACTGCTCGAGACACTTTTGGACGCCTTCGCGATCGAGGGCGAGGTGGTGATCGACGAACGTGAAGGACAGCTTCGCGGTAGCGTCGACGGCGATCATGTCGGCGCCCTCGTCGGTGACGACGGGAGCGTGCTCGCCGCGATCCAGCACCTTGCACAGCGCGTCGTGCTGCGCGGCGGCGAAGGACTCCGCGTGCTCGTCGACATCGGCGGGTACAGGGCGCAGCGCGAGGTCGAGCTACGCCTCGAGGCCGATCGCGCGGCGGCGCGCGCGATCGCCGAGCGAGAGGCGGTCGAGCTCGCCCCAATGTCCGCCGCCGATCGTCGTTGCGTGCACGAGCACCTGCGCGAGCGGGCGGACATCGCCACATACAGCGAGGGCGACGAGCCCAACCGCAGGCTCATCGTCGCGCCGGCGTAGCCGTAGCCCAACCCGATGTTTCACGTTTTTCATGACGGTGAAACAGTGTCCGCCGTCTTTGCGAGACTCGCGGCGTGGATGAGCTCAGCGACTTCGAGGCCGGCGTCGTCGTCGGCATCCTGATCGGCGAGGGGTCATTCGGAGGAGACGGGAAGCAGCCGCAGGTGACGTTGCGCATGCATGTTCGCCACGAGGCGCTCTTTCGCTGGCTGCTCGAGCGCTTCCCGCGCTCGCGTCTCTACGGGCCCTACCGGCACGGCGGGAGGAGCTACTACCAGTGGATGGCACGCGGGCAGGCGCTGGTGGAAGACCTCTTGCCGGTCCTCGAGCAGCACGTCGCTCCCTCGCTGGACGCGCACGCCGCCGACCGCCTGGATCAGATGCGCTCGCGATACGCCGATTACATAGCGCGCGTCCGCGCCGCCGGATGACGGTCGCCGAGCGCGTTGCCGAGCTCGTGGCGCTGCACGGGCTCGACGCGGACGCAGCAGGACGGCTGTTGGCGCTGCTCGAGCTAGTTGCGCGGGATCCGCACGCTCCGAGCGCGGTGCGCGACCGCGAGCGTGCGGTCGACGTCCACGTTGCCGACTCGCTCAGCGCGCTGGCCCTCCCGGCCGTGCGCGGCGCAAGTCGAATTGCCGATATCGGCTCGGGCGCCGGCTTTCCGGGGATCGCGCTCGCGATCGCGCTGCCTGGTTCACGCGTTGCGCTCGTCGAGAGCAACGCCCGCAAGTGCGAGTTCCTGACCCGCGCTTGCCACGCAGCTGCGGTCGACAACACGGAGGTCGTGCGCGGGCGTGTCGAGGAATGGTCCGCCGGCCAGAGCAGCCTCGACCTCGTCACCGCACGTGCGCTCGACGAGCTCGCGGTCGTCTGCGAGTACGCCGCACCGCTGCTCGCGATAGGCGGTACGCTCGTTGCCTGGAAGGGGACCGTGTCGCAGGCGGAGCTGGACGGCGGCCGGCGCGCGGCCGCGGAGCTCGGCCTCGCACCCGCAGGTGTGGTCCGGGCTTCTCCCTATCCTGGCAGCAGCGCCCATCACCTACACGCCTACGTGAAGACCTCTGAGACGCCGACCCGCTTCCCGCGCCGCCCGGGAGCAGCACGCAAGCAGCCCCTGGGCCGCAGGCGGTGAATCGCCGCGGTCTCGCAGGCGAGCTGTTGCGCCGTCCGAAACCGATTCCCGGACTCGCGGGCCGTGCACTCCCGGCCCGCGATGTGCTCCCGCTCGCCCCTCGCGGCACGGCGGCGCCGCGGCCCGGTACGGTGTCTGACGTGCGGGTGTTTGCGATCGCAAACCAGAAAGGGGGCGTCGGCAAGACCACGACCGCCGTCAACCTTGCCGCCGCTGTCGCCGGGGCCGGCTACAACGTCCTGATCGTCGACATCGATCCGCAGGCGAACGCGACGGTCGGTCTCGGCCAGCCGCGCAGTCTGGCGCCAAACGTCTACGACGTCCTCTGTGGCGAGAGCGACGCGGCGCACGCTGTGCACGCGACGCCAGTCGATCGGCTCTGGTTGATGCCCGCCGGCGCGGACCTCGTTGGCGCGTCGGTCGAGCTGCCGGCAGTGCCGGGATCCGAGCGACGCCTGCGCGAAGCGCTCGCTCCGCTGCGCGAGCGCTTCGCGTTCATCCTGATCGACTGCCCGCCTTCGCTCGGCCCGCTGACCGTCAACGCGCTGGTCGCAGCCGACCGCGTGATCGTTCCGGTCCAGACTGAGTACTACGCGCTCGAGGGCCTGGCGCAGGTGCTCGACACGATCGGCCTGATCCAGCGCGAGCTGAATCCGCGGCTGAGCGTCGGCGGCATGTTGCTGACGATGCACGACAATCGAACGCGCCTCGGCCGCGACGTCGAGCGCGACGTGCGCGAGCACTTCCCGGGGCTCGTCTTCGACACCGTCATCCCGCGGAACATTCGCATCAGCGAAGCACCCAGCTTTGGCGTGCCGGTGACACTGCACGACCCGTTCTGTGCCGGATCGGACGCGTACATGGCGCTCGCGCGGGAGGTTGCGGGCGGTGGCTAGCTGGCCGGGGACATCGCCGGGCGGCGGCGCGCGGGCGCGGGGCATGGGCCGCGGCCTTTCGGCGATCCTGTCCGTCTCGCAGGGCGACGGAGACGAGCGCGAGGATCTACGCGAGATAGCGGTCGAGCTGATCGCGCCGAATCCGCACCAGCCGCGGCGCTACTTCGACGACGAAGCACTCGCGGCGCTCGCTGAATCTTTGCGAGCGCGCGGAGTTCTGCAGCCGATCCTCGTCCGCCCGCGCCCTGGCGGCCGCTACGAGCTGATCGCCGGTGAGCGCCGCTGGCGCGCCGCGCAGCTCGCGGGCTTCGAATTGATCCCGGCGCTCGTCCGCCCGCGCGACGACGCCGAATCGCTGGAGCTGGCGCTGATCGAGAACATGGCGCGCGAGGACCTCAACCCGGTCGAGGAGGCGCGCGCGTGCGCAGCGCTCGTCGAGGAGCTCGGACTCTCGCGCGAGGACGTCGGTCTGCGCGTCGGCCGCAGCCGCGTCGCCGTGTCGAACCTGCTGCGCCTGCTCGACCTGCCCGACGAGGCGCTCGAGCTGCTCGAGCGTGGCTCGTTGAGCGAAGGGCACGGGCGCGCCCTGCTGCTTGCTCCCGACCACGACGCACGCAAGCGCCTCGCTCGCCGCGCCGCCACCGACGGATGGTCGGTTCGCACGCTCGAGCAGGCTGCGCGCGACGGCGGCGCGCCGAAGACGCCGGGCCCCGCCCGCCGCGCTGCCACGACACACCCCGACCAGGCGGCGGCTTGCGCTGTCATCGCCGACCGCCTATCGAGTGCTCTGGGAGCCGAGGTGCGCGTCGCGCCGGCTCGCGGCGGGCGCTACCGAGCTGAGCTCGACTTCGGCTCGCCCGAGGAGGCGCTCGAGTTGGCGCAGCGGGTCACCGCTCGGCGCTAGGCGCTCGCGTCCGGCGCGGGCTTACGGTCCTCCGCCGACCGGTCAAGGATGCGCACGATTACGGCCGGCCGGGCCCCGTAGCCAACGCGACTCGCGTGAACGAGGGCCGCCCGGACCGAGCCGTCGCTAGCGAGCAGTCGCACCATGCCTTCGTAGGAGCCGGCGCCCTCTCGCGCCACCTCGGCGAGCGCGGCGCCCATGGTCGGGCGGTCATCTGCGTGCAGGTGCTCGGCCAGCTCGCTGCCGACGATCTGTGTGGAGCTGCCCTCGAGCAGCGCAACGAGGGCGCGATCTACCCGCAGGATCCGCCCGCGCTCGTCGCCCTCGACGCCGACAAGCACGGTCCCCGCGAATCCCCCGTCGAGTCGCATTGCCATCCATCATCGGGGGGCGCCCACCTCGGCCCATCCGCAAAAACGGGTAGGCGGCCGGCTACGCAGCGACCGCTTCTTCCAGCAGCCGGCCGGTGCAGACGATCGCGACGAGCTGGGCTTGTGAGCGCGCGCCACTCTTGCGCATCGCATTGCGGACGTGGGAGCGGACGGTGCTCTCGGCGATGCCGAGGCGCTGCGCGACCTCGTGGCCGCGCAACCCCATCGCCACGAGGCCGATCACGTCCAGTTCGCGTGGGGTCAAGAGGTCCTCGGGTTCGCCGCCCGGCCGCTCAACGGCCAGCGGCGCTGACTCCGCGTGCAGCGCGACGGCAAGCGCCACGCCCCGCCCGTCGACGCGCGTCCAGCGCACCGCGTACTGGACCACCACCGTGCCGCCGTCCGAGCGGATCAGCACGCGCTCGTTGGCGATGTCGCCGCGGCGCAGGAAGACCCTCCACCCGGCGTCGAGCGAGCGCCACTCCTCAGGGCTGAAGAACCCGTCGATCCGCCGACCGATCAGCTCCTCCCGGTCGTAGCCGAGCAGCTCGAGGAACGCGCCGTTGACCTCGACGATCTGCCGCTCGCGATCGAGCAGCACGAGCGGGTTGCCGGACCGCGCGAACACGAAGGAGAACAGGCCCCGCCAGCCATCGTCGCGACTCGTGTTCGCTGCCACCGTCGTCCCCTCCAGAATGGTGGCTCCCCTAGTGCGTTATGCAACATGTTAGCTCTCGATCGGGGCCCCTGTCCACGCGCCCCGTCCCCCATCGCCCGCCGCGCGGGCGCTAACATGGCCCGGCTGCGGGCCAGCGACGGCCGCTCGCACGGGCGATTAGCTCAGTCGGTTAGAGCGCTTCTCTGATAAGGAAGAGGTCCCAGGTTCGAGTCCTGGATCGCCCACTCGGCTCGGAGCGCTGTCGGGGCCGAGGTCGGCACGCCGCTCGCCTGGCAGCCGACGCCCGCGTCCTGACGAGCTACTCGCCGCGCGGGACCAGCTCGACGAAATCGCCGTAGCGCTCCGGCTCCTCGAGCCGGCACGACCAGACAAGGCGTCCGTCGAGGACCGTCATGTCCGGGCAGCCGTCGCACATGTTCTGGTGCCCGTCGGCGTAGACGTCGGCCGGCTGGATGACCATCACCGACTGGAAGCGAAGCGGCTCGCGCAGGCGCGCCGGGTTGCGTGCGGCGGCGGCGAGGTAGCGGTGCGCGACGCCACGCAGGCGCCGATCGACGGCTCCGAGCAGCAGCATCGCGCGCCCGCGCGCGAGTAGCGCGGGCCTGGTGTAGGCGAGGTAGCGCCCGGTCCTGAGGTGGTGGTAGACCTGCGCCAGCTCCATCGAGCGGGGGCCGACGTAGCCGTAGACGCGCTCGCGCGTGCCGAGCACGCCGGTCAGCAGCCACTTGAAAGTGTCGGGTCGCTCGGTGCCATTGAGGTAGGCGGCCGGCGTGAACTCCGGGTAGCGCTTGCGTATCTCGGCGACGATGTCGGTCGACTGGATCTCGTGCCGCGTCTGGTCCTCCGTCGCGTAGGGCAGCGGCGAGAAATCGACCGGCTTGCCGCGGACGAGGTAGTCGAACTCACCTCCGACGACGCCCGAGCGGAACGCGATGAAGACGATCGTGTTGACGATCTCGATGTTGCGATGAGCCCACTCGACGACGTCCGGGACGCTGGCGAGCGTGTCCTCGTAGACGGTGGCGTTGAACGAGCAGCCAAGGCCGCCCGCGGCGGCCACCATCTCCGCGTAGCGCTGGCGCAGCTCGCAGAGCTCGATCTCGCTTGCCGTCTTCCAACCGGGCCGGCCCTGCTTGGAGTCGATGTGAAAAGTGAAGCCCGCGACACCGGCACGCTTGAGCTCCGCGAGGAGCTCCTCGGTGAGCGCCAGGCCGTTCGTGTTCACAATCGGCTTGAGGCCCTCGCGCGCCACGAGCTCGACGATCTGGACGATCTCGGGATGAACGAGCGGATCGCCGCCTGCGATCGAGACGCTGTCCACGGTGCGAAACTGCTTGAACACCTCGAGGTCCGCGCGCACCTCGTCGAGCGTCTTGTGCCCACGCGGATCGTTCTCGCGATAACAGCCGAAGCAGGCGAGGTTGCACTTCTTCGTCGGCTCGAGCCAGGCGATCGCGTTGTCCGGCAGCGACCACGGGAGCCGGTACAGCTCGCGGTGATCTAGCGTGGCCGTCATCCTGATCGCAGGCTACGACTAACGGCTCGCCGCGAGTCCGTACTGCCCCGCGAGCAGCCTCCGTAGGTTCCCCAGGGCCCTTGAGCTAGTACGTGAGCCGCGCCGGCTCGAGCGGCTCCTCGTCGTGCGATGCCGGCTCCTCCTCGGGCGGCTCGAGGTCCTGCATCCGATCGAGCTTGGCGAGGCCCGGGAACAGCCGGGTCCAGGCGAGCGCGATCACGATCGTCACGGCGCCGCCGCAAACGACCGCCGGTACGGCGCCGAGCAGAGCCGCCGCGGCACCGGATTCGAACGCTCCAAGCTGGTTCGAGGCGCCGATGAAGACCGCCTCGACCGCACCGACGCGGCCCCGGACCCAGTTCGGCGTCGCGTAGGTGACGGCGTTGGTCCGTATGTTCACGCTGAACATGTCGAACGCGCCGCTGACCACGAGCGCCGCAACCGACAGCGCGAACACGCGCGAGAGACCGAACACGACGATGCTGGCGCCGAAGCCGCTGACGCAGGCGAGCAGGACCGGTCCGGCACGCTCCGTGAGCGGACGCCGCACGAGCAGGATTCCGGCAACGACGGCGCCGGCTGCGGGCGCGCTGCGCAGCACGCCAAGGCCCACCGGGCCGGTGTGGAGAATGCTCTGCGCGAACAGCGGCAGGAGCGCGACAGCGCCGCCAAAGAGCACCGCGAACAGGTCAAGCGAAATCGCTCCGAGCAGCATCGGGGAGCGGCCGATGAACTCAATCCCGGCGAGCAGCGTGCGCATGTTGAGCGGCTCGATGCGACCTGCGTCAGCGATGTGGCGCACGCGCACGAGCGCCAGACAGACAAGCGCGGCGACGAACAGGCCGAGCGCGGTGGCGTAGGTGACCTCAGGCGACAGCGCGAAGAGGAACCCGCCGAGCGCCGGCCCACCGACCATCGCCGCCTGGTTCGTGACGGAGCGGATCGTCATCGCGGCGCCGACCAGCTCGTGCTCGACGAGCATCGGTGGCAGGGAGCGGCTGGCAGGGAACGACAGCGCCGTCGAGATGCCGTTCGCAATCGCCAGCAGGAGGAAGGGCCAGAGCTTGTGCGCACCGCCTGCGCTGACGAGGATCAGCGCCGCCGCGATCGCGCCCGACAGCGTCACCGCGGCGATCATCACGCGTTGACGCGGAATCCGGTCCGCGAGATGGCCGGCCGGGACCGCGAGCAGAAAGACCGGGGCGAACTCGAGCAGACCGATCAGGCCGAGATCGATCGCCTCGTGCGCAACGTCATAGACCTGCCAGCCGATCGCCACGGCGATCATCTGGTTCGCCAAGACCATCGCCAGCACCGCCGCAGCGAACAGAGCGAAGTCGCGTCGCGCAAGCGCGGGAGACCACCGACCAAGCAGCACCCCGGGATTCTCCCAACGCCAGCTGCCGGCTGAGAGTCAGCGCAACGCCACTACCAGCAAGCGCGGCTCACCCAAGCCCACCACCACGGGCACTCGACACCGCCCGCGTGCGCATGAAGCCCTCGTTTAGAGCGGCCGAAGGCCGCGGCTCTAAACGAGTATGCCGCTACGCAACCTGCCGGCGGCCTGGACCGCCTCGTTGCGCGAGTGCACGCCGAGCTTGCGCAGGATCCGCTTGACGTGACTGTTCACGGTCTCGGTCGAGAGGAACAGGTTGTCGGCCATGTCGCGCGTGCTGGAACCCGAGCAGATCAGGTCGAGGATCTCCCACTCGCGGTCGGTGAGCGGGCTCTTGACCGGGCGCAGGCCGCTGCCGTCCTCCGGCGTGCGGCGCAGTCGATCGACGAGATGGTGGGTCATCTCACGCGAGATGACGGACTCGCCTGCGGCTACCAGCACCAGGGAGCGAGCGATTGCCTTCACGCCGGCGTCCTTCTGGATGAAGCCCGAGGCGCCCGCGCGCACGGCGCTCATCTCGAGCTCGAGCTCGCGCGTCGCCGACAGCAGGACGACGCGGATCTCGGGCGCGCTGCTCGTGATGCGCTCGGTCGCGCTGACGCTGTCCATGTTCGGTACGGCGTTGGCGATCACGACCAGGGCCGGCTTGTAATGGAGCGCGAGCTCGACACCTTCGACCGAGCCCTCGGCCTGGGCGATCACGACGAAGCGCCCGTCGGCTCGCAGCGCGTCGGACAGCGCGTGGCGCGAGATTGCATCGGGGTCGATCAGGATCAGCCGCACGCGGTCCTGAATCTGGACCTGCTGGGCCAAGGCGACGCCGCGCTCGGCGGCGGCGGGGGTGGGTGTGTCGAGTTGAAGTTCGATCATCGTCGAGAGAGTGTCAGTGCCGCCCACCTCCGGGTCAAGCGACCGACCGCGAAGTTGGACGCCTGTACGAATCTCCCCTGCCGCGCCGAAAAGTGGCGAGATTTCCCACCACATAAGGATCTTTCCGGTGAATACGGGCTCCAGCGGCCCGCCACAGGCCCCGATCCGCCCTTCGCTCGCGCAGTCCTCTCAACGTTTGTTCGATGCGGGCCTGTGCGCCGCTGCGCACCCGATCAGCAGTGACGTTCGGTAGGCTCGCCGAGGTGAGCACCCGTGCCCAGCAGGAGCCGGCGCTCGCGGCGCCGACCGCGCGCCGCCGGCGCGGCAGACCAAGCACGCGCTCGCTCGCGACCATCGCGAGCTTTGCGCTCGCTGCCGGCTTCACCTACCTCGCCGTCCAGGGCGTCCACTGGGGCAAGGCCTGGACCGCTGTCGAGCACTGCAAGGCCTGGTGGTTCGCGCCGGCGATGGTCGCGTTCGCCGCGCAGACGCTGATGCGCGCGATGCGCTGGCGCTCGCTGTTCGCGCACGACCGCCGTCCGACCCGGGTTCGCGTCACGGAGGCGATGTTCGTCGGCTATCTCTTCAACAACATCATGCCCGCGCGCGCGGGCGAGGTCGCGCGCGTCGCCTCGCTGACGAAGCGCTCCACCACGCCGCCGGCGGAGATCGTCGGGACGGTCGTCGTCGAGCGCGCCTACGACGTCTTCGCGGTCCTGTTGATCTTCTTCTGCGCGGCGCCGTGGCTGCCGCACGTCTCGTGGTTTGGCGCGGCGGAGGTTCTCGCGGCGGTAGCGGCCGCCGGGCTTGCGGCGACCGTCGGCGTGCTCGCGATCTACGGCGAGCGGCCGCTGCAGTGGCTTGCCCGTCCGCTCGGTCGTCTTCCGGGCTTGCGCCGCGAGAAGATCGACGAGCAGATCGCGCTGCTCGCCGCAGGGCTTGCAGGTGTGCGCGAGTGGCGTGTCGCGCTCGAGGCGCTCGTGTGGAGCGTCGCCGCCTGGATGACGGCCGCACTCTGGTCGTGGTTCATGCTGCTCGCATTCCACGACCTGCCGTTCAGCGCCGGCGTCCTCGTCACGGTCGCGGTGGGCCTCTCGATGATCATTCCCTCACCGCCGGCCGCGCTCGGCGTCTTCGAGGCCGCCGGCGTGCTCGCGCTCAACGCCTACGGCATCTCGCGAACCGGCGCGCTGCCCTACGCGATCGTCCTGCACATCTCGAACTTCGTCCCCCTGGTCGCCGCCGGCGCGATCGCCCTCCACTTCACGACGCGGCGAGGCGGCAGAAAGCCGCAGGCTGCGACCTATACTTGACCCGACCCCGCCGCTAGGGAGCACGTTCGTGCAAGAGATGGTCATCTATGGCGTCAGCTTCGACATGGTCGGCAAGCAGCCGATCGTGCTGCTCAAGACCGCTGAGGGCAACAAGTTCCTGCCGATTTGGATCGGCCACCCTGAGGCTGCCTCGATCCTGATGAAGCTCCAGGGCGCGCAGACGCCGCGCCCCATGACCCACGATCTCTTGTGTGACATGCTCGGCGAGCTGGACGTCCGCTGCACGCAGGTAGCGGTCACCGAGCTCCGCGAGAACACGTTCTTCGCGTCGATCACGCTTGCAGTCGGCGAGCGCGAGCTCGAGATCGACTCGCGCCCGAGCGACGCGATCGCGCTCGCGGTCCGCTCCGGCGCGCCGATCTTCGCCGCCGACGAGGTGATCGCGGAGTCCGCGATCGAGTTCGAGCACGAGGTCGAGGACACCGACGACGTCGTCGAGAAGTTCAAGGAGTTCCTCGACCAGGTAACGCCCGAGGATTTCGCCGCCGGCGACTCGTAGTTGTTGTACCGGGGGCCGCATGCGGCCCCCGGCCGACCGGTGCATGCACCGGTCGGGGCCTGCGCGCATGCGCGCAGGCCTTAGACGCCGAGGGCAGCCCTTTGCAGCGCGAGCTCGACCGTGCGCCGAACGAACTCGTCGAAGTCGATGCCGGCCGCGTCCGCGGCCTGCGGCAAGAGGCTTGTCTCGGTCAGGCCGGGGATCGTGTTGATCTCGAGCACCTCCGGCGTGCCGTCGGCAGCGAGGATCATGTCGACGCGGGCGAAGCCGAAGCAGCCGAGCAGCTCGTAGGCCGCGATCGCGACCTCGTTGACGCGCGCCTGGACCGCCGGCTCGAGCGCTGCCGGACACTCGAAGCGCGTGCGGCCGATGTCGTAGCGCGCCGCGAAGTCGTAGAAGTCGTGCTCACGCGGGATCGCCTCGACGATCGGGAGCGCCTGTGCGCCGCCGTCGGGGCGCGAGAGCACGGTGATCGCGAGCTCGCGGCCGGCGATGAAGCGCTCGATCAGGACCTTCGGGTCGTAGGAGAACGCGGCGAGGATCGCTGCCGGCACCTCGTCCGCTGAGCGCGCGAACTTGATGCCGATCGCCGAGCCTTGCTCGACCGGCTTGACGACGAGCGGGAACTCGAGCCGCTGCTCGATCGCCCCGAGCGCGTCGCCGGCGCCGAGCTCGCGGAACGCGGCGTCGCTGAAGGCAACCCAGTCGGGGGTCGGCAGGCCGGCGTCGCGCAGCGCGTGCTTGGCGAGGATCTTGTTCGAGCAGCGCGCGCTCGCCGAGACACCCGATCCCGTGTAGGGGATCGCGAGCACCTCGAGCAGCTCCTGGATCGTGCCGTCCTCACCACCCGGGCCATGCAGCGCAAGGAACGCTACCTCTGGCGACGCGTCCCGCAGGCGCGAGAACAGGTCGCCCCCAACATCGATCCCAACCACCTCATGCCCGAGCCGCTCGAGCGCGTCCTCAACCCGGGCGCCCGAGGCAAGCGACACCTGCCTCTCTAGTGACCGCCCCCCTTTGAGGACCGCGACGCGCGTCACGCCGGCCGCGACCGCCGCGACCGCTCTGGCGAGCGTCGCGGCAACTCCACGACGTCAGCGAGCTCCAGCTTCGCCGGAAGGTCAGCCGGCTGCGCGGGCTGGGCCTTCCCCGCGGTCAAGGCCCCGTAGAGCGCGAGCTGCTCGTTCACGATCTTCGCGATCCGGCGGATCCCTTCGCGGATCCGGTCCTCGCTGACGCTCGAGAAGTTGAGCCGCATCGCGTTGTGGCCGCGACCGTCGTCGTAGGCGCCCTCGCCGGGCACGAAGGCGACGTTCTCGCGCAGCGCCCGGGCGAGCAGGTTCGTCGTGTCGATGAACTCCGGCAGCGTCAGCCAGACGAAGAGGCCGCCGCGCGGGTGCGTCCAGCTCGCTTCGGCGGGCATCATCTCCGCGAGCGCATCGAGCATCGCGTCGCGACGTAGGCGGTAGGCGTCGCGAGCAAGCCCGACGTACTCGCGCCAGTCGCCGCCCGCGAAGTACGCCGCGACGAAGTGCTGCGTCAGCGACGAGGAGCAGAGGTCGGCCGAGACCTTGCCGAGGTTGAGCTTCGCGAGCACGGGGCGCGGCGCGACGACCCAGCCGACGCGGATCCCGGCGGAGAGGATCTTCGACATCGTGCCGGTGTAGATCACGAAGTCGCCGCCGTCGCGCGAGCCGCGGGGGACCTCGAGTGAGCGCAGCGTCGGCAGCGCCTCGCCTTCGTAGCGCAGCAGGCCGTACGGGTTGTCCTCGAGCACGAGCAGCTCGCGCTGGCGCGCCACCTCGATCAGCCGGCGACGGCGCGGGAGCGACATCGTGACGCCGGCCGGATTCTGGAAGGTTGGGATCGTGTAGATGAACTTCGGTCGCCGGCCGGCGGCGGCGAGCTCGTCGAGCGTCTGCTCGAGCAGGTCGATCTGCATCCCTTCGCCGTCCATCTCGATCTGCACGAGCTGCGCCTCGTAGGCGCAGAACGTCGGCACCGCGCCCGGGTACGTCGGCCCCTCGGCGATCACTACATCACCGGGGTCGAGCAGTGCCTTGCAGACGAGGTCGATCGCCTGCTGGCCACCGGTCGTGACGATCAGCTCGTCGGCTGCGACGACGGTCTCCTCCTCGGCCATGATCTCGACGATGCAGTCCTTGACGGCCTGCAGGCCGTCGGTCGGCCCGTATTGGAGCGCCTGCGCCGTCGTCCCCTTGGCGATCGCGTCCATCGCAGCACTGAACAGCGCGGGCGCGAACAGCGAGGTGTCCGGCAGCCCGCCGGCGAGCGAGATGATCTCCGGTCGGTCGGTGACCGCCATCAGGTCGCGCATCACCGACGAGCGCATCCGTCCGGTGCGTGTGGCAAACAGCGCTTCGTAGCGCTCCAGCTCGTGCGCGGCCGGGCGCGGCGGACGGCGGCTGTCGTCCCCGATGCTCATCTCGCTCTCTCTTCGGCTCGCGGCTGCGAACCTGTAGCGACCCTGATCACGCTCACGGCCAGACCACCGTAGCGCACGATGCGCCTCTCAAGCCAACCTCGCCAGCTCGCCACCAACAGGACCGCCCACTGAGCGCGCGGCGCAAGCTTGTCCTGGTGGTGATCGACGGGGCGGCGCCGGCGATGATCGAGCGCACCGTCGCAGCGGGCCGCGCGCCGGCCCTTGCGGCGCTGATCGAGCGCGGCAGCTTCGTGCCTGATGCGGTTTCGGTGTTCCCGTCCGTGACGCCGGTTTGCGCTGCTTCGATCGCAACCGGTCTGGGCCAGGACCGCCACCTGATCCCGTCGATGAACTGGTATCACCGCGGCGAGGCGCGCTACGTCGAGTACGGCTCGAGCTTTCGCGCATCGCTGCGCTTCGGCCTCGCGCGCCAGCTCACCGACACGATCTACAACATGAACGGTGAGCACCTCGCGCCCGACGCGCTGACGATCTTCGAGCAGCTCGATGACGTCGACCTGCGGACCGCAGGCACGACCTACCTGATGTATCGCGGGCGCCACCGTCATGAGCCGGCCCGCGACTCGCTGCTGACGCGGCTTGCCGCGGCATCGATCGTGCGCCGACCGGTCCTCGGGCCGCGCGAGCTGTTCTACGCCGACATCTTCGCGAGCCGTGCGACCGGTTGCTCGGGCACGCTCGGGATGCCTGGCGTGCGCGACCGGCACTCGGGCTGTGTCGGCGCCTATCTCGTCGAGCACGATCTGTTCGACTTCCTCCTGCTGTCGCTGCCCGACAACGACAACCACTCGCATCGCAACGGCCCCGACGGGCAGATCGACTCGCTGCCCGAAGCCGACCGTCAGCTCGAGCGCTTGTTCGAGGCCGGCGGGGGTGTCGACCGCTTCCTTGCCGAGCACGCGGTGATCGTCGTCGCCGATCATGCGCACACGCTCGTGGAGAGCACGATCTCGCTGGTCAGCCACTTCACGGGCCGCTTCGACATCCGCCTGCCGACCGACCTGCGCGAGCCGGGCGCTGCAGAGGTCGCGCTCTGTCCGGCATCCCGCGCGGCGATGATCTACGTGCTGGCGCCTCGCCTGCTCGCTGCCGCGGTCGATCGGGCCCGGCGACTCGAAGGCGTCGAGCACGTGATCTGGCGCGACGGCGAGGAGGCAGTGGTCGCCGGCGAGGCGGGCGAGCTACGGCTTGCGCCCGGCACGCAGACGCGCGACCTGCGCGGACGCGCCTGGCGCGTGCGCGGCGATCTCGCAGTTCTCGCGGCGCGCGTGGAGGGCGGGGTCTTTCGCAGCGAGCGCTTCCCCGATGCGCTGGGGCGCGTCTGGGACGCGATCGCCTGTCCGACCTCAGGCGAGATCCTGCTGTCGGCTGCCGACGGCGTCGAGTTCACAGACTGGGGCGGCGCGAGCCACCTGCGCGGCGGCAGTCACGGGTCGCTCGGCGCGGGCGACTCGCTCGCGCCACTCATCTGCTGCGGGGTCGACGGCGGACTGGAGCGTGAGCAGTGGTCGATCAAGGACGTCGTGCCGCTGATCGCCCGGCATTTCGCGCTCGGGTAGCGCTCGGCCTCGGACGGCGAGCGGCGCTCGGCCTCGGACGGCGAGCTTTGCTCGTCGTCCTCGCCTCGCTCAGCTTGGCGGGGCCGGCGTATGGGGCGTCGGCGGGCGTGACCTCCGTCCAGGCGACGGACATCGCGATGCGCCTGCCCGTGGTCCGGGCCCAACTCCACGCTCACCGGCGCGCCTATCCGGACGTGAGCTCGATGCCTGGCGAGTGGCAGGTCGGCTTCTACTCGGGGACGACCGAGATCGTCCAGGTGCTCGTCGCGAAGGCGGACGGGCGCGTGCTCGGCGCCTACACGGGTTACAAGATCGCCTGGACGATGGCGCGCGGTTATTCCGGGGCGTTCGGGGGCCTGCTCGACGCGCTCTACATCTGGTTGCCGTTGTGCGCCGCGTTCCTCGTCCCGTTCTTCCAGTGGCGCCGCCCGCTCTCGCTCGTAAACCTCGACCTGCTCGCGCTCTGCTCGCTGTCGGTCTCGCTCGCGTTCTTCAACAACGCCGACGTCGCAGCATCGGTCCCGCTCGCCTACCCGCCGTTGCTCTACCTGCTCGCGCGTGCGACCTGGATCGCCCTCGCGCGGCGTCCCGCGCCCACTGCGCTATCGCTCAACGTCCCGGTGCGCTGGCTCGCGGTCGGGGTCGTCCTCCTCGCAGCCGGCCGGATCGCGCTGAACATCGCGGACTCGACTGTGATCGACGTCGGCTACGCGAACGTCGTCGGCGCCCAGAAGGTCGCGACCGGCAAGGCGATCTATGCCGACTTCCCGACGGCGATCGCGCGCGGTGACACCTACGGGCCCGTCTCCTACGAGGCTTACGTTCCGTTCGTCGAGCTGTTTGGCTTCGCCCGCAGCTGGAGCTCGCTGCCCGCCGCGCATGCGGCGGCGATCTTCTTCGACCTGCTCGCCCTCGCGCTGCTCTTCCTGCTCGGTCGCAGGGTCCGCGGGCCTGGACTCGGGGTCGCGCTGGCCTATGCCTGGGCGGCCTACCCGTTCACGGCGTTCGTGCTCGAGTGCAACACGAACGACGCGGTGCTCGCCGACTGCGTCCTCGCGGCGCTTCTCCTTGCCGGCTCCGCGCCGCGCCGCGGCGCTCTTGCTGCGCTCGCGTCGCTGACGAAGCTTGCACCGCTGGCCGCTGCGCCGGTCCTGTTGACGCATCGGCTGCGGGAAACGCGCTGGCGTGGGCTGATCGGGTTCTGCGGGGCGTTTGCGCTCGTCGCGGTTGTGGCCGGCGAGCCGGCGTGGGCGCATGATGCGCTCGCGACGATCTACCGCCGGACCGCCGGCTACCAGGCGGGTCGCAGCACGCCGTTCTCCGTCTGGGGCCTTTACGGCGGGATGGGCAGCTGGCAGAGCGCCGCGCAGGTCGTCGTCATCGTGCTCGTGGTGGCGCTCGCCTTGGCGCCGCGCCGCGAGGACGCGGTGGGCTTGGCGGCGGCGCTCGCCGCGAGCCTGATCGCCGTGCAGCTTGTCAGCGGGTACTGGTTCTACCCCTACATCGTCTGGTTCTTCGGCCCGCTCGTGCTCGTCCTACTCGGAAGCCACGAGGATCTGCTCGATCGAGTCGGCTCGAAGCGGCTGCGAGCAGCTGATCAGCACGCCCATCAGCCACGGGTCTTCCTCGCTCGGTAGGAGGCGCGTCGGCATCTGGGTAACCAGAGAGGACACCGCGAGCGCGCGGTCGAAGCCGAGCACGCCGCCACGCGCGCCGGTCATGCCAACATCGGTGATGTATGCGGTTCCGCCTGGCAGGACGCGGGCGTCGGCGGTCGGCACGTGCGTGTGGCTGCCCAGCACGGCGGTGACGCGCCCGTCGAGGTGCCAGCCGAGCGCGACCTTCTCGCTCGTTGCTTCCGCGTGCATGTCGACCAGGATGTGGTCGGCGGCCCCGCGCAGCTCGGCGAGCACGCCGTCGATCTCGGCGAACGCCGAGCGCCCGGCACTCATATAGAGGTTGCCCGAAAGGTTGACGACCGCGAGCCGCACGCCGTCGCGCTCGACCACCGTGTGCCCGCGCCCCGGCTGTCCACGCAAGTAGTTCGCCGGGCGCACGATGCGCGGCTCGTTGTCCAGCAGCGGGTATACCTCGCTGCGCCGGTAGGCGTGGTTGCCGAGTGTGATCGCATCGACACCCGCGGCGAAGATCTCGTTTGCGAGCTTTGGCGTGATCCCGAACCCGCCCGCGACGTTCTCGCCGTTGACGACGACGAACGTCGGTGCGTAGCGCTCGCGCATCGCCGGCAGCAGCGCGAGCAGCGCGCGCCGTCCCGCGGATCCGACGAGGTCGCCACAGAACAGGATTCGCGCATCCGCCGCCATCTCCACGAGACTAGTCTGTAGCCGCGGAAGGCAGCAGCGGTGCTACGAACAACTGGAGAGTCTCGCGCGGCGGCCCGAGGTTTGCGGCAATGACGACCGAGCAGCGAACGCCCGGCGAGTCCGCTGAGGGCGCCGAGGACGAGCACGAGCGCGCGCTACCGGCGGCGCCCGCGCCGCTCGTCGTGCCGCAGGGCGTGCAGCTCGTCCTGTTACTTGTCGCGCTGCTCGGCCTGTGGGTCGCGGCGCGCGCGGCGCGCGAGGTCGTGCTCGTCTTCACGATCGCTTCGCTGATCGCGCTCCTGTTGAACCCGTTCGTCGAGCGCCTGCGCCGCTATGGCCTCCCGCGCGGGCTGGCCATCCCGCTCACGTACATCTCGCTCTTCGTCGCGCTCTTCATCGTCGGCTACGCCCTGGCCCAGCCGATCACGAACCAGGTCACCGCGTTCGAGCACAACGTTCCGAAGATCGTCGACGAGGCCAACAAGCAGCTCGCGAACGTCCAGACGTTCTTCAACCATCACGGCATTCACGTCAAGCTGCGCAAGCAGGGCCAGACCGCGCTACAGACGCTGAAGGACAAGATCGTCAAGGGCTCGAGCTCGCTGCTGTCGTTCACGACGAGGATCCTCACGACCGGCGCGAATGCAGCGATCGCGCTCGTCCTGATCTTCGTCGTGTCGGTCTACCTCCTGATCTATGCGCGCCAGATCGGCACCCTGGCTCGGCGCTGGCTGCCGGCCGGCGACGGCACGCCGCAGGACGACTACCCGACGCGACTGCAGCACGCTGTCTCGAGCTACGTGCGCGGGCAGCTGATCTTCAGCGTCGCGATGGGCACCGGCGCCGGCCTCGCGCTGTGGATCTACGGCCTGCTCGGGATCTTTCCCGACGGTCGGACCTACGCCTTCGCGTTCGGCACGTTCTTCGGCGTGATGGAGCTCGTGCCATACATCGGCCCGATCCTCGGCGCGATTCCGGCCGTGCTCCTGGCGCTCTTCGAGAACCCGGTCAGCGCGCTCTGGGTGGTGATCCTGTTCGTCGGCATTCAGCAGCTCGAGGGCCACGTCGTCGCGCCGCAGATCTTCAGCCACGCGCTGCGAATCAATCCGCTGCTCGTGATCCTGGCGCTGCTCTTCGGCGACGCGATCTACGGCATCGTCGGCGCGCTCGTCGCGCTGCCCGTCGCGGCGGTGCTGCGCGAGACGATCCTCTACCTGCGCCGCCACGTCGTTCTCGAACCGTGGCACGTCCCCTACCGGGGCAGCGGATGACCCAGCTCGAGGCGCGCGCGCTGACTAAGCGCTTCGGCGAGCGCGTCGCGGTCAGCGACGTCAGCTTCACGCTGCGCACCGGCGAGGTCCTCGCGATCATCGGACCGAACGGCGCCGGCAAGACGACGCTCCTCTCGATGCTCGCCGGTGGCCTTGCCCCGAGCTCCGGCGAGCTGCGCGGCCCGCCCGCCCGCGCGATCGGATGGGTCCCGCAGCGCAGCGCCGTCTACTCGAAGCTCTCGGTGGCCGAGAACCTGCGCCTGTTCGCAAAGCTCGAGCGCGTCGCCGACGCCGAAGCCGCCGTCGCGCGGATGCTCGAGCAAACCGGCCTGCGCGAGCGTGCCGGCGACGAGGTGGGCCGTCTCTCGGGTGGCAACCGCCAGCGCGTGAACATCGCGATCGGCCTGGTTGCGGACCCGGCGGTGCTGTTGCTCGACGAGCCGAGCTCGTCACTCGATCCGCGCCAGCGCGCGCGGCTGTGGGACTTCATCAACGCGCGCGTTGCGGGCGGGACGAGCGTCGCTTTCGCGACCCACGACATTGCCGAGGCCGAGCGCTACGCCGCGCAGCTCCTCGTCCTCGCAGACGGCGAGATGCTCTTCGCCGGCCCGCCACAGGATCTCGGCGGCGCCGAGCACGAGCACGATCTCGAGCGCGCGTTCGTCGAGTTCCTCGCGCAGCGAGGGCACTGATGGCGTGGTCGCTGATCGGGATGCGCTCGCTGCTCGGCAAGGACCTGCGAATCCTCCGCCGTTCGCCCGCGCTCGTCGCGCTGTTGATCATCTATCCGATCGCGATTGCGGTCCTGATCGGGCTCGCCCTGTCGAGCTCACCGGCACCGCCGCGCGTCGCGTTTCTCAACGAGATCCCGCCCAGTCAGGCAACGATCCAGCTCGGTTCGGAGACGATTCGCACGACGCGCTACGAAAAGGAGCTCTTCGAGGCGATCCAGCCGGTTCCGGTCCAGACCGAGGCACAGGCAATCGCGGACGTGCGCAACGGAACGACGATCGCGGCCCTGATCATCCCGCCACAGCTGCCGGAGGAGCTCGCGAGTGCTTCGCAGACCGCGTATGTGAAGGTGATCTACAACGGCAACGCGGTCAACCAGTCGCTCGTCGAGAACTCGATCGAATCGAAGCTCGCGCAGGCGAACGCACTGCTAGCGGCCCAGCTCTCGCGCGTCGCAGACAGCTACATCGACTTGTTGTTGACCGGCGGGCGGCTCGACTTCCTCGGCGCGAGCTACCAGATCCTCGGCCTCGTCCAGGCGCGCGACACGCTTGCGGCCGTCGCCGCCCATCTGCCGGCTGCGTCGCCGACACGGCGCAAGGTCGTCCAAGTCGAGAACTTCGCCCAGATCGCCGTCGCCCACCTCGGCGGCTCGAAGTCGGTGATCGGCGCGGTTGCGGCACCGATCGGCGTGCATCAGCAGACGCTCTCGGGCGCGCGCACTCCGCTGGGCGACTACGCGGTAGCGGTCGCTGTCGCCGTTTCGCTGATGTTCGTCTGCATCCTGCTCGGCTCCGGCATGCTGGCGCTGGAGCGCGAGGAGGGCACGCTCGGCCGGCTGCGCCGCGGGCTCGTCTCCGGCGGCGTGCTGCTGTCCGAGAAGGCGCTGCTCGCGGCGATCGTCGGCGCGGCAGTCTCGTTCGCGATGCTCGCAGGGATCGGGTTGTTCGTGCCGCTCGACTGGGGGCGCGTCGCGCTCTGGCTCGCGGCGATGGCCACCGGAGCCGTCGCCTTCGCGATGCTCGGGGTCGCGATGGGCGCACTCGTCCGCGACGTCCGCGCCGCATCCCTCTTCGCGCTGTTCGTCTCGCTCCCGCTCGTCTTCCTCGCGCTCGTTCCGCCCGCCACAGTCTCGAGCGGCCTGTTCGACGCGATCCGCGTCGTCTCGGCGGTCTTCCCGTTCAAGGCTGCGCTCGAGGCGCTCGATGCCGCGATCAATCAGTCGCAGCCAAGCCTGCTCGAGGCGCTCGGACACCTGGCCGCGCTGATCGTAGGCTTCGGCGTCCTCGCGCGACTCTCGCTGCGCGCGTAGCGCGCAGCTACCATCAGAGCGGTATGGGCTTTCCCGACACGCGCCTGCGGCGCCTGCGACGCACCGCGGCGCTGCGCGGCATGGTGCGCGAGACCGATCTCTCGCCGGGCCATTTCATCGCGCCGCTGTTCGTCGCCTCGACGGGCGCGCCGATCGAGCTGATGCCCGGCGTGTCGCGGCTGTCGATCTCCGAGGCGGTGGCCGAGGTGGGAGAGCTCGCGCGCCTGCGGATCCCCGCCGTGATCCTCTTCGGGATCCCCGACGAGAAGGATCCCGAAGGCTCTGGCGCCTGGGATGACGAGGGGATCGTCCAGCTCGCTACGCGCGCGATCAAGGACGCGCATCCCGACGTGCTCGTCATCGCCGACCTCTGCCTGTGCGAGTACACGAGCCACGGTCACTGCGGCATCCTCACCGCGGACGGCGAGGTCGACAACGATGCCTCGCTCGAGCTGCTCGCGCGCGCCGCCGTCAGCCAGGCCCGCGCGGGCGCGGACATCATCGCTCCCAGCGACATGATGGACGGGCGCGTCGGCGCGATCCGCGCCGAGCTCGACGGCGAGGGCTTCACCAATACGCCGATCCTCGCCTACGCGGCGAAGTTCGCCTCCGCCTACTACGGCCCGTTCCGCGAGGCGGCCGACTCAGCCCCCGCCTTCGGCGACCGGCGCAGCTACCAGCTGGACCCGGCGAACGGCCGCGAGGCGCTGCGCGAGGTCGAGCTCGACATCGCCGAGGGCGCAGACATTTTGCTCGTCAAGCCCGCGCTCGCCTATCTCGACGTGATCGCCGCGGTCCGCGCGACGACGCGGTTGCCGGTTGCGGCCTACAACGTGAGCGGCGAATATGCCATGGTCAAGGCGGCGGCCGCCGCGGGAATGTTCGATGAGCGCCTCGTGGTGCTCGAGACACTGACCGCGATCCGCCGTGCGGGCGCGGACATGATCATCACCTATCACGCAAAGGACGCGGCGCGTTGGCTCGCGCAGTAGTCCCGACACCGAAGACTCGCAGCCGCACGGACGGCGCTGCGATCCCGCTCGACGACGTCGATCGCAAGCTCCTCAACCTCATGCAGGGCAGCTTCCCCTTGGAGGCGCGTCCCTACGGCGCGGTCGCGCAGCTTGCCGGGATCACCGAGGAGGAGACCCTCGCGCGTGTCGAGCATCTGCTGCGCGCGCGCATCATCCGCCAGGTCACGCCGATCTACGACACGCGCGCGCTCGGCTACGAGTCGATGCTCGTCGCGGCGAAGGTCGACGCCGAGCACCCGTGGCGCGCCGCCCAGATCATCAACGAGCATCCGGGCGTCTCGCACAACTACCTGCGCAACCACGAGTTCAACATGTGGTTCACGATCGCTGTCGAGCGGGAGTCGCGTCTCGGCCTGCAGGGCACGCTCGAGGTCATGCAGGAGCTGACGGGCGCCACCTCGATCCGCCAGCTGCCGACGCTCAAGCTGTTCAAGATCCGTATGGACCTGGAGATGGAGGGCGGCACCCAGGCGCTCGCGACAGCTGGTGCGGAGCCCGTGCCGGCGCCGCTCGAGCGCGTCGAGTACGACGAGCTCGACGTCGCGGTGATCCGGGCGACCCAGGGCGACATGGAGGTCGTGCCGGAGCCCTACGCACCCGCCGCCGCGAAGCTTGGGCTGGCGGTGCCGACGCTGCTGGCGCACATGACGGGCATGCGCGAGCGCGGCCTGCTGCGCCGCGTGGCGGCGATCCTCTACCACCGGCGCGCCGGCTTCTCGGCCAACGGCATGGGCGTCTGGAAGGTCCCGGCCGAGCAGATCGCCGAGCTCGGCCCGCGGATGGCCTCGTTCCGCGGGATCTCCCATTGCTACCAGCGTCCGACCTACGAGGACTGGCCCTACTCGGTCTTCACGATGGCTCACGGCCGCTCCAAGGAGGAGTGCGACGCTGTGCTCGAAGCGATCGCACTTGACACCGGCATCGCCGATCGAGCGACGCTCTACTCCTCGACCGAGTTCAAGAAGATCCGCCTGCTCTATTTCACGGACGATTTCCGGCTCTGGGAGGCACGGCACGCCTGACGGCGTCCCGTGCCGCCCAGCCCGAAAATCGTTGCTGGAGCGTGCGCGCGGCTGTAGATCTCGTGCGCTTGCTCGTTCTGTGCCTGCGGGGCGTGGCCTTGGGGGTATCGTCCGCGCGGTGACTACCGCCCGGCCCGACGCGCGGTCCGCCGCCCTCTACGAGCGCGCGAGCAAGGTCCTCCCCGGAGGTGTCAACTCGCCGGTCCGTGCGATGCGCGCGATCGGCCGCGCCCCGATCTTTATCGACCATGCCGCGGGCGCGGAGATCGTCGACGTCGACGGCAACTCCTACATCGACTACGTCTGCTCCTGGGGGCCCCTGATCGCGGGCCACGCTCACCCTTCCGTGGTCGCCGCGGTTTGCGAAGCGGCCGCGCGCGGGACCAGCTACGGCGCGCCGACCGAGGCCGAGATCGAGCTGGCCGAGGAGATAGCCCGGCGAATGCCTGGCATCGACGAGGTCCGCATGACCTCCTCCGGCACCGAGGCGGCGATGACCGCACTGCGTCTCGCGCGCGCCGCCACCGGCCGCGATGCAGTGATCAAGTTCGCCGGCCACTACCACGGCCACTCGGACGCGCTGCTCGCGCAGGCCGGCTCCGGGCTGCTCACCCAGGGCATCCCCGCGAGCCCCGGAGTCCCCCATACGGTCACCGCCACCACGATCGTCCTCCCGTGGAACGATCCGGATGCCCTGCTGGCGGCGAGCTCGCGCAACGATATCGCCGCGATCATCGCCGAGCCTTGCGCGGCGAACATGGGCCTCGTGCCCGCCGCGCCCGGCTTCCTCGAGCTGCTGCGCGAGCGCGCCGACGCGAGCGGCGCGCTGCTGATCCTCGACGAGGTGATCAGCGGCTTTCGCGTCGGTCGGGCCGGCGCGGCGCCGGCGGTTCGCGCCGACCTCTACGTGCTCGGCAAGATCCTCGGCGGCGGCCTGCCCGCGGCAGCTGTCGGCGGACGGCGCGAGCTGCTGCGCCAGCTCGCTCCCGCGGGCCAGGTCTATCAGGCGGGCACGCTGTCGGGCAATCCGCTCGCCGTCGCCGCGGGTCTCGCGACGCTTGCGCTGCTCGACGAAGCCGCCTACGCGCGCCTCGCGGCGAGCACGACGCGCCTTGCGAGTGGCTTGCGCGAGGCCGCGCAGGGCCTTCCCGTCTCTGTGGTTGACGTCTGTGGTCTAGTGACCGTGTTCTTCACGGCGCAGCCGCCTGCGGATCTCGCTGCTGCGCAGGCCGCCGACACGGGTGCCTACGGTCGCTTCTGCCGCGAGCTGCTGGCGCGCGGCGTCTACCCACCGCCGTCGCAGTTCGAGGCCTGGTTTCCATCGCTCGCCCACAGCGACGCGCAGATCGACGCAACGGTCGAGGCGGCACGCGAGGCGCTCCGGGCGTGAGCACGCTCGTGCTGTTGAGCGAGATCGTGCGCGCCGAGGGCGAGCCGCTCGCGGGTGCGTTGCGAGCGGCGCCGGAGGGCGCTCCCGTCGCCGGTCCGCTGGCCGCCGCCGGTCCTCGCGCCGCGTCTGACCCGCAGGCTTACGAGCTGCTCGTCGAGGCTATCTACGAAGGCTACCTGCTGCATTACGGGCGCTCGCGCCTGCTCGACGACAGCGACCCGAACCTTGCGCTGCTCGCCGGCGACCGCCTCTACGCGCTCGGCCTCGAGCGCCTCGTGGCGCTCGGCGACCTCGAGGCGGTGGGGGAGCTCGCCGACGTGATCTCCCTGTGTGCGCTGGCGCAGGCGCGCGGCCTGCCCGAGCTCTGCCCGGGACTTTGGCTCGCCGGCGCCCGCGCGGTCGGCTACGGAGCCAGCGCCGAGCACGCGAAGGTCAAGGCACTCCTGCGCGAGGGGTCGAGCCAGGCCGTCCCGGCGCTCGCGGCTCTGGTCGCCTTCGCGTGACGATATTCTTCGACGCCAGCTCGTCCGGGAGGACATCGTTGGCGCCAGCGCGTAAGCAGACCAAGTCCAAATACACGATCGACCGCGGCATACCGGGCGCGTTCGAGGGCGAGACTGTCACCCGGAGACGCTTCATGACGGGCACCGTCCACGGCGCCGGGATGCTGATGACAGCGGGCATCGTGATCCCGTCGGTCGGGTTCGCTCTGGGGCCTGTCTTCAAGAACGTGACGCTCGGCTGGCAGAGCGTCGGCTATTCCGACAGCTTTCCCGACAACAACTATGTTCCGGTCGTGATCACGATCGCGCCGGGCATCGGCGAGGCGGGCAAGTCGACCGTCTACGTCCGCAGGCGTGACCCGGCGGTCGACGTCGAGCCGGAGACCGAGTACAACCAGTGGGTAGCGATCAGCTCGCGCTGCACGCATCTCGGCTGCTCGGTGCTCTGGGTGCCCGCCGCTGAGCACTTCATCTGCCCGTGTCACGGGTCGGTCTTCGACGTCGAGGGCGTGCGCACCGCAGGTCCGGCGCCGCGCCCGCTCGATCGCTTCTACACGCGTCTTTACGGCGGCACCGTGCAGATCGGCCCGCGCTACAGCGTCAACACCGAGCTGCGGGCGTTCTCGCCGCGCGATCCGGGCGAGCCGCTCGACGGTCTCGGGCAGTACGCGTACCCGTCCCGCCCATCCGTCCGCAAGCTGCCCGGCAATGTCTGAGGCCCCGCCCCGCCCACCGCGCCGTCGCGGGCCGAAGCTGCCGCTGCCGCCGGTGCCACCGGCTCTGCTCCCGCCGCCGCCACCTCCGGGCTCCCAGCGCGGCGCGCCGTCGACGCCGCTACAGCACGCCGGCGAGGCGGGCAAGACTGTCGTCGACTGGGTCGACGAGCGCACCTCCCTGTCCGGCGCTGCGCGCTGGATGATGTTCCGCAAGGTGCCCAAGGGCACCAACTGGTTCTACACGCTCGGCTCGGCGACGATGTTCGCGTTCCTCTCGCAGGCGGTCACCGGCGTGTTCCTCGCGATGTACTACCGGCCCGACGCCTCCGGCGGGGCCTACGAGTCGGTCCGCTACATCTCGACGAGCGTCTTCCTCGGCAACTTCGTCCGCGGCATGCACAAGTGGGGCGCCACGGTGATGGTCGTGCTCGTCTTCCTGCACATGGCGCGCACATTCGTCTGGGGCGCCTACAAGTACCCGCGCGAGCTCAACTGGGTGATCGGCGTCGTGCTGCTGATCCTGACGATGGTGATGGGCTTCACGGGGTACCTGCTGCCGTTCGACGAGCGCTCCTACTGGGCGACGATCGTCGGTGTGAACATCAACGGGACGGGCCCGATCGTCGGGCCGTACCTGTCCGATTTCCTGCGCGGTGGCCCTGAGTTCAACGCGACGACGCTGTCGCGCTTCTACGCGATCCACATGCTGATCGTGCCGGGTGCTATCGCGGCGATGATCGGCGCGCACCTCTACCTCGTGGCGCGGCTCGGCACGACGGCGCCGCCGTGGATCAAGGCCGTGTCCGAGGAGCCCGCGCTCGTCGAGGAGGCGGTGTGAACCAGCAGGAGAAGGAGCAGTACCTCCGCGAGTACTCGATCCTGAAGAGCCAGGGCAAGCCGTTCTTCCCGTACGCGGTCGCGAAGGACTCGCTGATGGGCGTGCTGGTGGTCGCGATCATCATCGTTCTCTCGCTGCTGTTCGGCGCGCAGCTCGGGCCGAAGGCGAGCGGCGCGACGACGACCTACGTGCCGCGGCCGGACTGGTACTTCTTCTTCCTCTTCCAGCTGCTGCGCGTGATCCACCCGCCGGGCTTCCTCGGCGCGGCGACGATCGGCATCCCGACGCTCGGGATGATCCTGCTGTTCCTGCTGCCGTTCTACGATCGCAGCCCGGTGCGCCGGCCGGAGCGCCGCCCGATCGCGATGGCGACGCTCGTCTTCGTGATCGTCGCGATGGCGTTCCTCACGCTCCAGGGCGCGAAGGCGGGCGCGCCGACCCAGCAGACGATTGCGGCGCCGACTGCGATCCAGGCCGAGGGCGGCGCGGCGCTTTCGGAGTTCTACGCCGGCCGCTCTGCCGTGGCGGACGTCGGCTGCGAGGCCTGCCACACGATCGGTACCGACGGAAACCCGGGGCCGGGTCCGAATCTCACGCACATCGGGTCGCGCATTCCGCTGCAGGGAATCGAGCGCACGCTGGTCAACCCGACGGCGCCGATGCCGTCTTTCAAGGACCTGCCGCCGAAGGAATTCACGGCGATCGCCACGTTCCTCTCAGACCTCAAGTAGCTGCGGTGACCTCGGCCCTACCCGTGTGGTGGGTCGAAGCTGCGTTTGGCCGAGGTCATCCTCGCCGCTGGGACGCGCGGGGTGTTGGGCGAGGGCGTGCCCTGGCCCAGAGGTAATGTGTCGCGTGTCCTGCGTACTTTCCACACCCGTGGCTCTTCGATATGAGCCCTGAGCCGGTGTCCGGCACGCTCGAGCCGGGCCAGGTCAGGGCGATGTTCGATCGGATCGCCGGCGTCTATGACCTGATGAATGGCGTGATGACGGCGGGCATGCACCACCGCTGGCGCGCTCGCGCGATCGAGCTTGCGGCGATCGGTCCGGGCGACCGGGTTCTCGATGTCGCCACGGGGACCGGCGACCTGGCTGCGGCGGCGCTGGTTGCCGTCGCGCCGGACGGCGAGGTGGTGGGCGTCGACTTCGCGCCGGAGATGCTGGCCCGCGCGCAGGCCAAGGTCGCGGGCGCGCAGTTCGCGGTCGCGGACGCGCTCGCTTTGCCCTACGGCGACAACGAGTTCGACGCCGCCACGGTTGGCTTCGGCGCGCGTAATTTTGCCGACCTCGAGCGCGGGCTGGCGGAGCTTGTGCGCGTCGTCAAACCGGGTGGGCGCGTCGTGATCCTCGAGCTCACGCAGCCGGCGCGCGAGCCGCTCGCGAGCTTCTACCGCGCCTGGTTTGACCGCATCGTGCCGGCGCTTGGCACGCTCGCCGGCGACCGCGCGGCATACAGCTACCTGCCGAGCTCGGTCCGTCGCTTCCCGGCCCCGGCGGAGCTCGCGCGTCTGATGGCCGACGCCGGCCTCGAGCGGATTCGCTACGTGCTGACGGCGGGCGGGATCATCGCGATCCATGTCGGGACGGTCGGCTCGTGACAGAAGCGCTCGCCGAGCCCTTCGACGCGATCCTCGAGCTCGGCGGTGACCCGCTGCGCGAGGCGATGGCGCGGGTCGAGGCGCGGCTGCGCGAGATCGCCTCGGTGGAGCTCCACGCGCTGCGGACGATCGATGCCGGCGGCAAGCGCCTGCGGCCGCTGTTCGTCTTCGTATCGGGACTTGGCAGCGACGCCCAGCTTTCGCTGTGCCGGGCTGCCGCAGCGGTCGAGCTGGTCCACTCGGCAACGCTCGTCCACGACGACGTGCTCGACGACGCTCCG
Source organism: Solirubrobacteraceae bacterium (assembly GCA_050010595.1). Taxonomy (GTDB): domain Bacteria; phylum Actinomycetota; class Thermoleophilia; order Solirubrobacterales; family Solirubrobacteraceae; genus Palsa-513. Next base: position 232,641 of record JBEKKS010000005.1, on the reverse strand, counting down.
CTGCGTCGCGGGCAGACGACGATCTTTGCGCAGGCCGGGCGCGCGGCCGCGACCGCAAGCGGCGACCTGCTGCTTTCGAGCGCGTTCATCGAGCTTGCCCGCAATGGCGACATCGCTCAGCTGGTCGCGCTCTCGTCCGCGTCCTCCGCGCTCGCGCGCGGTGAGCTCATGCAGCGCGCCGACGCCTGGCGGGCCGATGTGACGCTCGAGCGCTACCTCGAGCGCTGCGAGCTCAAGACGGCGCGCCTCTTTGCCGCCGCCTGCGAGCTCGGCGCGCTGGCCGGCGGCGGACCGCCGCTGGGCCCATTCGGTCGGGCAGTCGGACTCGCGTTCCAGATCCTCGATGACGTCCTCGACGTCACCGGTCCCGCTGAGCGCACCGGGAAGCGCCGCGGCGCCGATCTGCTCGACGGCACGGTCACGCTACCGCTGATCCTCGCCCGCGAGCGCTCGCGCGAGCTCGCCGCGCTAGACCTGCGCTCGGTCACCGACCCGGACGAGGCGGGTCGGGTCTGCGAGCTGATCGAGAGTACGGGTGCGGCGCAGGATGCACGTCAGCACGCGCTCGAGCTCGTCGCCACGGTCAAGCGCGACCTGCCGGAATGCTCACCGGAGAAACGCCGCGCGCTCGAGCTCGTCGCCGACAGCCTCGTCGAGCGCTACAGGTAGGCCAAGCGCTATCGCAGTCCGGCTGGCCCGGCCAGCCACTGCGCGTCCGCGCCGCGGCGAGGAACAAGCAGCCGAGGAGCGGGTCGGCCGAAGACCGAGCCCGCGACGACTCTAGAAGTCGAAGGGAACGATCAGGTCGGTTTCGAGCGCCTGCGTGAAGACCTCGATGTCGGCTTCCATGCAGGCGCGCGAGACGCGCGCGAGGGTCGACTGAAGCTTGCGCATGCCGCGATCGAGCTCGCGGTCGAAGCGATCGACGGCCTCCTGGCTGAACACGCCGGTGCCGATCCATTCGCAGTTGGGGCAGCGCAGCGTGACGCGCCAGTGGGCGCGGCCGACGAGGTCCCAGTCAAGCGGCTGGACGAACGCGCAGTCACAGCCGCCGCAGCGCCAAAGGGCGGGATCCCCGGTTCCCTGATCGTCATCGGCCGGCCACGCATGCTCGTGCGCGTGCTTCGCAGCACTCGAGACCAGGTTCGCTGCGGAGCGGTCCGGGTCGTAATCGGTTTCACTCGCCATGTCCGCGATATCGACACCCCCGGGCAAAGCCTTGAGGGGGCAACGCTCAATCCGCTGGCCGGCAATTCCCCGCCCGCGGCACGATTGCTGGCGCGCCGGCCTCATGTCTCAGGCTCTACGCTGTGGACGAATGGCGAAGGCGTTGCGGCCGATCGAACATGAGAGTCGCCTCAGCCTCGTCGAGCACCTTGACGAGCTGCGCAGCCGCCTGATCGTTTCGCTTGGAGCGCTCGTCGTCGCGTTCGGCGTGTGCTTCTGGCAGAACCACCTGCTGCTGAAGCTGCTGCAGCGGCCGGTCACAAAGGTCCTCAACAGCCAGGCCAAGAAGGGCGAGGGCCTCGAGGGCGCCGCGTCGCAGAGTGGCCAGGCGCTGTTGAAGATCGCAAGCGACGTGTCGGGTTTTGCGAAGACGGTCGCGGCGCCCGGTAGCGGGGTCAGCGACTCGGTGCGCAAGGCGGCGGCCTCCCTCGTGCCGGCGCTGCACGCCGCGATCGCGAATGTCCACCCGGGCAACGGCGAGAAGCTCGTGACCCTCGGCGTCGGCGAGCCGTTCATGCAGACCGTCACGATCTCCGCCTACTTCGCGGTCCTGCTCGCGCTGCCGGTACTCCTCTTCCAGATCTACGCGTTCGTCTTGCCCGCCTTCAGTCCGCGCGAGAAGGCGGTCGCGTTGCCCGTGATGCTCGGCGTTCCGTTCCTCTTGCTCGGCGGCGTCGCGTTCGGCTATTTCGTCGTCCTGCCGGCAGCGACCCACTTCCTGCTGAACTTCAACGCCGGCCAGTTCGACGTGATCGTGCAGGCGTCGAGCTACTTCCCGTACGCGGCCCTGATCCTCGTCGCAATGGGCGCGATCTTCCAGCTACCGATCCTGCTGATCGCGCTGACGCGCGCCCAGATCGTCACGACGCGCCAGCTGCGCAAGAACCGGCGCATCGCGGTGGCCGTCGCCGCCGCCATCGCAGCGCTGCTGCCGGGCGATGCGATCACGATGGTCCTCGAGACGGTGCCGATCGTGGTCCTCTACGAGATAAGCATCCACATCTCTGCCATACTCGACCTGCGGGACCGGCGCCGCGCAAGAGCAAATTCTGCGACTGTCGCCACTCCCGCAATGGCAACCCCCTCGGCACCACCACCACCAAGACCGCTCGGCGACGACGATGCTGTTTGACCTTCGCAGTCGCGGGCGCCGTCGGTTCATTCAGGTCCTCTACGGCTTTCTTGCCGTGTTGATCGGTGGCGGCCTCGTTCTCTTCGGCGTCGGCGGCGGCGCCGGGTCGACCGGACTGCTGAGCCAGCTCGCCCAGCAGGGCACCGGCTCCGCGAGCGGGGTCAAGATCGACGAGCGGGCGATGACCAAGGCGCAGAAGGCCGCGAAGGCCGCGCCGAACGATGCGGCGGCCTGGGACAGCTACGGCCTGGCCGTCTACAAGCTTGCCGACACCAATTACGTCAGCGGCACGAGCTCCGCGGGCTTCACGAGCGCCGGCGCAAAGGAGCTGCTGGTGCTGAAGAGCGTCTGGAATCACTACCTCTCGCTCTCACCGGCGAAACCCGATAGCGCGCTCGCCACCGACGTGGCGTTCGCGTTCGGCCAGTACGGCATCGAGGACTGGCCGACGGCCGAGAGCGGCGAGGCGATCGTCGCGCAGGACAACCCCACGAGCTACACCGACTACTACACGCTCGCGCTCGACGCCTACCTCGCCAAGCAGCCTTCTCAAGCCAAGCTCGCGGAGGCTCGCTCGCTTGCGCTCGCTCCGAAGAGCGACCGCAAGGAGATCACGACAGACCTCACCGAGGCAGCCAACGACGCATCGGGCAGCACCGGCAGCTGCCCAGCGCTAGAATGCGCCGCCCGGCGGCAGTCCAAACACGCCCGGGCCGTTAGCTCAACTGGCAGAGCAGGGGCCTCTTAAGCCCAAGGTTGAAGGTTCGATTCCTTCACGGCCCATTGAAAGCCTGCAACCGCGGGCTTTGTGCATCATGCGTTACTACTCCTGGGCGCAAGCGGTAGCGGGCCGTCCGGCTCGCGCGCTCTCGCTCGCGTTCCTAAGCAGGCACGTGGGTCCAGGCTGATCGGGCGGTTGCTCGTCGCGCAGAGGAGCTGCGTGAGGGTTGCTACGCTGGGTGCTCCACCGGAAAGCGGCAGGGGCCGTTGGTTCGGAGCGTCACATCCAGGCGTGTCGGATCGCGACGCGCTGCGATAGCGCGGTCGTGTTCAAGGGTGCGATGAAGATCGTCCACGGCTGGGTCGTGCGGTCAGGGAAGCCCCACAGGCCGATCTTGAAGTGGGGGCTGCAGTAGTAGTTCAGGTTCCGACCGTGGATCGCGGCTGGCCCCATACCCGACGAGATGATGCAGTCTTGGCCTGACGCGATCTGGATCCCCCACGGCTCGAGGCTGGTGCTGGGAGCCGGCTCTCTGAACGGCTTGGGCAGCGGCTTGGTGAGCCGGATCTCGATACCCGTGCCGGACCACGGAGCTTGCACACAGACGACCACACCGGACGCGCGCTGCGAGCTGAAGCACGGGTCGTAGATGTCGTTGCCAATGAAGCAGCGCCAAGCGTCGTCGCGCTCGAGAACGATCGAGTTCTCCCAGCACGAGCCGGACTTGACCTCGACGCGCGGCACGATCACCCCCTGAGACGTGAACGCCTCATAGACCGACGCGGTTGTGCGCGTCGCGGCGAGCGCACCGCTCGCCCAGGTCACGGCGCTTGCCGCGACGACGACCGCAACCGGAGCACGCACCCAGGAACGCATCGGCAAGATCGTACGCACGGTCGCGGCGCTCGCGTTTCGCGCGCTGCGACAACGTCGTGATCGAGGCCGGACGTGGCTGCATCCACAGAAAGGGAGAGCGACGTAGCGCGGCGAGGGCGGAGCTTCCAGCCGCTGTGCTGGGGAACAGGAGCGAGCAGTTGGTTATTTCGTTGCCGGCGCGCTCGTCGTAGGCTTCGTCGCGTGGTCAACCGTGCGTCGGCTGTGAATGGCGAGCTGCCTGAGTTGGGCTCGTTGCTTGCGTTGTTGCATCGGGCTGATGATCCGTTCTCGACGGTGGCGGTGGCCTATCGCTTGTGGGTTCATCGCGAGCGGTCGTTTGCCGCATTCGGCGCCGACATGGAGGCCAGGAAGGCGAGCGGATACGGGGTTGCCACGATCCATTCTGCGCGACGCTCAAACGCTGCCGGCGAGGATGAGCCGGTGGTGGCGAGTGAGGAGGTCGTGCGGATCTGGCGGTCGGAGGATCGCTACCGCCAGGAGGTTGAGGGCGGGGAGCGCGATGGCTCCTATCTGGTTCGCGACGGGAAGCTCTGGTGGAACTGGGACCGGGTGTCGGGGGCTCGCAGCAACGAGGATGACCCGGAGCATGGGCTCGGCGTCGGTGGTGAGGAGCTCGCGATCATGCTCGACCCCACACCACTGCTGGGGTTACTGCGATTCCGCGTGACTGGTCGAGCGGTGATCGCCGGGCGGCCTGTGGTCGTCGCGGAGGCGTTGCCTCGACTGGGTCGCTCTCGCGCCCAGGCGCAGTCGGTCCGGCTGCATTTGCTCGGGAGCGGTGCTGAGCGCTACGAGCTTTCGGTTGATGAGCAGCTTGGTGTGTTGATGCGGGTCGTCGCGCTGCGCGATGACGAGCCGTTCCGCGAGGTCACAACGATCGCGATCACCTTCGACGAGCCGATCACTGAGGATCGCTTCCGGTTCGAGCCGCCAGCGGGCGAAACCATCCAGCCAAGCCGGGAGCGTCAACGGCCCGAGCAAGTATCGGTGATCGAGGCGCAGCAGCTAGCGCCGTTCACGGTCCTGATCCCGGACCGGGTACCGGCTGACTGGCATCCTCACTGCATCTATATCGCTGCCTCTGAGCGCCCGCCGCGACCGGCGCAGGTCTGGCTCAACTACCGCTCAGACGACGGCCACCAGAGCGTCTCAATCATCGAGATGGCGGCAGCCGACCGCCCGGCGGACTACGACCAGATGATGGCTGGCGACGGCTGGCAAGACCTGCCTCAGGAAGGCACTGTTGTCCGGGTGACCAGGGCTGGCACTCAGACGCAAGCACACGTCGAGCGCGACGGCACGTTCGTGTTCCTTATGTCTGAGAACCTGGGTCGCGACGAGCTCGCCACGATCGCCGCCCGCCTCAAACCAGCCCCCAACACCGGCAGCATCTAGCCACCGCGTCCCTGGCGCCCAGCCGAGCCGCAGCTCCAATTCGCGCCGAGCAGCAGCGAGCTTCGCGACCGGTCGCGCTGCTGCTTCTGCGGGAGCGGTCACGGCCCTGGTGGCGCTAGGCAGCGATCTTGGAGGCGTGCGTTGGCAGCGTGTTGAGGAACGCTCCGGCTTCTCGGCGGCTGGTGAGGATCACGACGCGACAGTCGGCACTGTCAAGCAACTCGAGCACTCTCGGTCTGACGCGGCGACGAAACGAGAGGATCCAGCGGATGAACTCGCGATTGAGGCGGTCGTACACGCCGAGGTCGGGGCGCAGCCGGCCGCGGTAGCGAAGTCGGCGCCTAAGAACGCCGGAGACGCACTGCCAGGTAGGGAGGTCGAGAAAGACGACGGTGTCGGCGGCCGCGAGTCGTTGCGGGAGCACGCCGAACTTCATGCCGTCGATGACCCACCGCTCGCTGCTGATCATCTGCTCGTGAATCGCGCGCCACTGCTCGGGCGTTGACTCGACGCGACCGAAGCCAGGACGCTCCTGCCAATAAAAGGCGTCGACGTGCAGGACGGGCAGGCACAGACGTCGGCCTAGCTCGTTCGCGAGCATCGTCTTGCCCGCGCCACCGCAGCCGATCACCGCTATGCGCTCCACCAACTCGACGCTACGGCTCGAACCGGACAGCCGCCCGCTCTGCCAGCCACCCGCTGGATGCTTCCATCTCGCGCATCTCGACAACGCGCGGATGGTTCCCGTGCATCGCTGCTCTCGAAATTCGCGACAGCGTCCCAGCTGATCGTGCGGGTTTCAGGCGACGGAGGAGATCGTTTGCTCGAGGGTTGTGTAGGGGACGTCGCCGACGAGTGTTTGCTGGCCGTGCGGGCCGGTCACGACCAGCGATGGGGTGGAGTCGAGGCCACCGGCTGCGGCCGCCCGGTCTTCGGCAACGACTTCCGTTGCAAGTGCCGGGTTCTTGCACTGCTGGAGCCATTCGTCGAGATTCAGTCCGGGTACTTGCCGCGCGAGTCCTGTGAGGAAGTGCTGGGTGACGTAGCTGGTGTCTTCGATGCCTTGCTCGTGGTAGAAGAGCTCGACGTAGCACCAGAGACGGTTTTGGCGTCCGGCGGCTAGCGCCGCGGCCTGCTGGGTCACGAAGACCTCTGGGCTTCGGGTGGCGGTCTCGAGCGAGTGGTAGCTGAGGCTGACCTTGCCGATGCGCACGTCGTGCCGGACGAGCGTTGGAAGTGTGCTGAGCGTGAAGGCAGCGCAGACCGGGCACTCCAGATCGCCGTAGTAGGCGACGCGCACTGGCGCATCAGGCGTTCCGAGCCGCTCGCCGGACTCCGGGATGCCGCGCAGCAGGGCAGTGACCGCGCGAACAGTGCCGGCCGTGGGTGCTGATCCTGGTGGCGTGCTGCTCACGACGATGCCCGCGGTGGCTGCTCCGAGCGCGATCACGGTCACGATCGCAGCGCGCTGGCGTCGGCGGCGTCGCGACAGGGCGGTCCGGGTCCGCTCAGCTTCAAGGCGCGCCTCGCGAGCCGCGAGCCGCTGCTGCTTGCGACTCGGTCGGTTCATCGTCGCTCGAGACTCACATCAACAGCAACGAACACGACCCCCAAGGCGGCCTCTGGCGGCTTTGCAGTGAGGATCGGCGCGCAACGCGAACGCGCCGAGCAAACCGCAGGCGCCGAGCCGAGCGCGCCGCCAACCAGCACCAACAGCAGCGGGCACAAGATCACGCGCCGGCGCAGCCGCGCAAAGACGCGCTCCCGCAACCCGCAAGCCGCGGTCGGCGATTCCCTGCGGGACGCAGCCACGACAAGCTCCCACACCTGGGCACGCGCGGCGTCGCTCGCGCGCTGGCCGCGAGCGGGATCTACAGCCTCTAGCCGTCTCAGCGCTAGCCGCACGGCACTAGTCACGACGTCGCCTCGAGGCTCTCGCGCAAACTGATCGCCGGCGCTTGACACTCGGCAAGCTCGCGCGCAAGCCGCTGTCGCGCACGATGCAACCGGACCGTGAAAGCGCCCGTACTACACCCCAACACAAGGGCTGCCTCCCGGTGATCGAGCCCGTCCCAAACAACCAGCAAAAGCGCCTCACGATCGCGCTCACCAAGCGCCGCCAACGCGACAGCCAGCCGCTCGTCCTCCACGCGCGGCTCGCTCACAGGTGCCGGGCCGAGCCGCTGCACCAGCGCATCACGCCGCGCACCCGCACGCCGCTGATTAGCCGCAACCCGACGCGCGATCCCAAGCAGCCACGGCAACGGCGCGCCATCCAGCTCACCGAAGCGCCGCCACGCAACAAGAAACGTCTCCGAGACAACATCCTGGGCAGCCTCGCCAGCAACCCGCCGCGCCGCATAACGAGACACCGCGTCAAAGCACTCGTTGAAGACCCGCTCGAACCGTTCAATCTCGTTGCCGCTCACAACAAGGAGTTGTCCGCCAATGCCACCGACATTACAACCAGCCGGCACACCAACGACGCACCCGAACCCGGGCGTCCCCGCGAGTCGCAACTATCCGCACGGAGCGTCCGACCGCACCGTCAACCAGCCCACCGCGCTCGCTCCTGCCGGCGCCAGCGCTGGGGGCTCACGCACTGTCACTTTGCCTACGAAAGGAGCCGCCGGACCCGCGCCTACCTCGTGACTGCCTTCGCGTGAACTGGAGCATCTGGGTGGGAGCCGCCGGCTACTGCCTCCGACAATTTGCAGGAGCCGGTGGAGGTCGTCCGTCCGCTCTCGCTACCGCCCATCCGCTCAGCCCGAGTCCTGAGGGTAGTGTGCGCGTCGTGCGATCGGCGGTTCGATCCGCGGTGCGGTTGGCCCTGATTCTTGTGGTCTTGCTCGCGGTTCCTGCCGGCGCGCTCGGTCAGCAGTTGGCGGTTGGAGAGCCGTTCGCGTTCACTACCGATCCAGACGCGGTGGGCATCGTGTCCTCTGTGCTTACCAGGAGCGGTGCTGCGTGGACGATGGCCGCCGAGCCGTCCAGCGTAGAGTGCCCCGGCCCCCAGATCAGCGCGGTGGCGCCTGACGGGATAGCCGAGGCCTGGATCGGTTACATCCCAACGCCAGCGGGGCGGTCCGTCCCGGGGCCGTTTGTGCATTGTCCGGTGAGCCCGGCAACGCTCGTGGCCGCGGGGAGCAGCGCGACCGTCGCGTGGATCACCTCGACCGGCGCGGGGACGAGCCATGAGCGCTATGAGATCTACGCGCAGCACTGCAGCTTCAGCGGCGAATGCATGGACTACCCAGCGCGGCTTGTAGCCAGCTGGCCGAGCACCGCCCGGGTCATGACTGAGAATGCCAACCTGCCGCCGGCTGTCTGGCCGCGGCCGGCGCTGGCTTCCTCTGGTAGCAGCAGCGTGCTCGTGTTTGACAGCTTTGGCGCTCCCGAGCAGCAGATGATGTGGGCGCAGGGGAGCGCTGGCTCAGTTTTCGGCCCGGTGCATTCGTTCGGTGTGGGCGGCGACTGGGATCCGGTGGCGGTCAGCGAGCCCGACGGACGAGTCTTTGCCGCCTGGTTTGAAGGCACCGGATCAGACCGGGACGCCCGGTACAGCTCGAGCGTCCGGATCGCGTATGCGCAGTACACGCCGGGCCACGGTTTCGGGGCCGTGCACACGACGGCGGCCGGCAACGGGAGTACCTGCACGGAGCTTGCCGCTGCGCCGACGAGCTCGGGCGTCACGCTCGCCTGGCTACAGGGCAACACGCCCTACGGCACTGGCACGCAGTTTGCTGACCCCGTCTGGACGCTCAAGGTCCACGACGACCACGCTTCGCCAGCGAAGATCGCCTACGCGCGAGCATCGACGTTCTCGCTCGCTGGCGGTGGCGAGGTAGTTGCGCTCGCGCCCTGGTACCGCGGCAACGGACCTAACCCCGCACTCGTCCAGACGAGCATCGATGGCCAGCCCTTCAGTACCCCGCTGGAGCTTGACCCGAACGCGGGTCCGCCCGAGGTCGGCGTCGACAGTAACGGTGACGTACTCGCAACCTGGTTCGCCGGTCCGAGCACAACCTCCACCAATAGCGGCGAGGAGCTCGCAATCGCCGCGTCCGGCGCCGCGTTCTCAGCCCCAGTCGAGCTCACGCTCCCGATAGCTCCCGCGTTCACCGCGAGCGCCCTCGACGGAACCCCGGCGGCCCACCTCGAAACGGTCGGCTCACGGTCACTGATCACGTCGATGTCGGGATATCCGCCGCTCCAACAAGGGCAGCCCACGATCTACGGCGTCATCGTCAACTCGTGAACCGCGCCCTCGCCCGACCCGCCGAGCGCTAGCTCCCCCCAAAAACGGACAGCAGGAGCGCGCCACACCCAGATCGCGCGCTCTCGCTCGTGTTCCGAAGCAGGCACGTGGGCCGCGATCGGGGCGCGTGTGTTTCGTACACGTCGTCGTGCGCAGTGCAGGGCTGAGAGTTGACGGAGTCCCCGCGAGGTTGAAGGTGCCGTCGGCGTCTTCCGATAACGGCGGTGATGTCCGTGGTTACCGCCGCCGCTCGCCCGGTTCGCCCTGGTTGGACGCTGCCCATCCTTGGTGTGGGTCTAGCAGTCGGCTTCGCTGGGCTGCTCGTGGCCCGTGGAGCGGAGCCGGCGCGCACCCTCTGCACGTGGATGACGACTGTCCACAGCGAGGATCTGTTCGGGGAGAGTGGTGTCGGAAGGGGCCCGAATTGCGCGCCGATCGACACCCGCTACGTGATCGGCGAGGTGCTCGCATGGCTCGGTTTCGCAATCGCCGTGATGGCTTCGATTGGGCTTGGCCTTCGCAGCCGTCAGGCAACGCGGGCCGAGACACCGTGGCGGACACATCGGGCGACGGCGGCCGCCGCCGAATGGCTGAACCGCCACCTGGCGCGCAGCTCCGACTCCAGGATACGGGTTCGACCCGGCCTCCTGACAGCGCTCGGTGTCGTGCTGATCCTGGGCGCACTAGCGGGCGGCGCCGCGGCTTGGCAGAGCTACCGCCACAGCCAACAAGCTGAGGGCTTCAACCGTGCCGTCGCTGCGCTAGCGAAGATCAGCTTGCCAAGGAGTCTCCGACGCGAGGCCAACTACGGCTGCGGTGGCGAAGTGTGCGCGCAAAGCACGCTGACACCGCTGCAGGTCGAGCCGATCTACCGGCGCCTGTTCCACGCCGCACCCAATGACGTCTTTTGCACGAGCCGGCCTACGGGTGTCGACGCACCTTGTCCGCTCAAGGTGTTCGCTGAGTTCCACGGCTATCCGCTCATCGCAATCGCGTTCTGGCACCTCACGGTCGTGATGCCAGGACAGCGCCCGCCGACAGGCGCTGTTCCTTACCCCGGACACCGCGGTCGCATCTACGAGACCGGCACCACTGTCGCGATCGAACTCGCAGCCATCGAGCCTGACGCAAGGGCCTGAGCCGGCCCCGGCACCGCACGACCCGACCGCGCCACGCGGCACGACAGGTTGACATCTCGCCAAGCACTCTCGCGTCTACTGCACTGAGATGAGAGCGAGACCGCGCGCGCCAGGCAGCTCGCTACCGCTCACGCCCAGCAGCGCTACGCCGCGCCGCATGAGTGCGGAGGTCGTCCCCGTCCCTCGCGTCATGCGAAAGGCGCATCAAACGGGGGTGGATTAGAGTTCCGTCGCTGGTATTCTGCGCCGCACGGTACCTGGTGGCGAAGCCAAGCTGATGGCGCAGCTGCGACGCGGATCGATCGAGTACTGCGTGCTTGCGCTGCTGCGTGATCGGGATCGCTATGGGTTTGAGCTGACGCGAACCCTGGCGCAGGCCGACGGGCTGGTGACAAGCGAAGGAACGGTCTATCCGCTGCTCGCGCGTCTGCGCCAGGACGGCCTTGTTGAGACGAGCTGGCAAGAGTCATCTCAGGGGCCGCCACGCCGTTACTACCGACTTACACCGGACGGCCACCGGGCGCTGGACGCGTTCATCGCACAGTGGCGACGGTTTCGGGATGCCATCGACGGACTGTTGGAGGAGGAGAGCGCAAATGGATGATCCGGCCGTGGACGCGATTCTTGATCAGTACTTCAAGAGGCTTGAGCAGGCGCTGAGCCGGGTCCCGGCGGAGCGGCGTGAGCAGATCGTCGAGGATCTGCGCGCCCATATCGAGGACGCTCTACGCTCCGAGCCGGACCGCTCCGAGGCGACGGTGAAGGCCGTGCTCGATCGGCTCGGCGACCCGGATGACATCGCCCAGGCGGCGTTCACGGACGGGGCCGCAGTCGGCGACCCCGGCGCCGGCCTCGGGAGCACCAGCGGGAACTCGGTGACGACCGCACCGCGCAAAGCGCTCAGGCTGCGCCTGCTGGTGCCGGCGGCACTCGTCCTCGCTGCGGCTGTGGTGGCGATTGTGATCCTGGCCGGAGGGTCCTCGGGGCCGAGCACACTGACCAGAGGCCCCGGCGGTGTTCCTGTCACGAAGAGTGGGTGGTTGCCGTCGGCGGATGTGAGTGGTGGTGGTGGGGTTGATTCGTTCCGCTGCAGTCCGCAGACGATGTCCGGTTCGGAGTCGATCGCTGCGTTGGAGGCTGATGCGATTCGGGTTGGCTCGGGCAGCGTTGACGGGCACAGCTGGTCGGTGTGGTCCAAGAAGGGCGTGAAGGGCGGGCCCGGGTTGCAGGAGGGTGGTGTGATCATCGACGGTGTCGCGCACGGTCTGTGCGTCGGCCCCCCGAACCCTGCTGAGATGGAGTTGCTTGACCCGAGCGGTGGCGGTGACGCGATCGCCTACGGCGTGGTCGGCTACCCGGGAGCTGCGAAGGTCGATATCTACACGAGCACGGCTGGCAGCTTGGAGGCTGGCAAGCTCGTTGGCTCGACCACCTCGCAGGTCGCCAACGGTGTCGCGTTCTTCATCACGCGGCTGTCCCAATCAGGCTGCAGCGTCTCGGCACTGGAGTTGAACACCGCGTCGGCGAGCTATGCGGCCGAGCACAACTTCGGCTTCGCTACCAGCCACTGCACGGCTGGACAGCTCGTTCCGATCAGCGACAGCGACGGCATCTGGCAGCTCCCGCGCAACGACTTCCCCAACAACTTCGGAGCCGGCGGCGGAGGCGGACCGCTCAGCGGCTAACTGCGCTGAAACGAGCCGTCGGCGACGTTCCCGCTCCCCCCGGGAAAGCGAGAGCGCGCGGAGGCCGCCCGCTCGCTACCGCTGTCGCCCAACACAAGCTATCCCCGAACCAGGCGTGAGGCTGTATGTCAGGCGGAGAGAGCGCCGGCTGAGGTCTCCCTTCGCTGTCCCGGGTGTTCGAGGAGGCGTGCGGGCTTCGTGGCCGACGGTCCACGGCCGGAGCCGGTCAGAAGCTGAGGCCGACGGCGGCAGCGAGGCAGCCGAGCCTTGCGAGCACCGCGTTCGCGTGCTCCGGTGATGGTGCGATGATTGCTTGGCTCGACCGGAGGAGATACGTCTAAGGGCATACGAAGACTGCGAAGTGTGGCCGCTTGGCAGATTTACAAGCTCGTGAGGCGTGCCTAGCTTGTCTGGGGACAACTAGGAAGGCGCGTCGAGATGATCGAGCTGACGAATGTGACGAAGCGCTACGGCGACAAGGTCGCTGTAGATGATCTGAGCTTCACCGTTCACCCGGGAGTCGTGACCGGGTTTCTCGGGCCGAATGGCGCCGGGAAGTCGACGACGATGCGGATGATCGCTGGGCTTGATGCGCCGACCGAGGGACGGGTCCGGGTCAATGGGCACGACTATCGTGCTGCGACTGCGCCGATGCGCGAACTCGGCATCCTGCTTGAGGCTCGAGCCGTGCATACGGGTCGCTCGGCTTATAACCACCTGCTCGCTCTGGCGCAGACCAACGGGATCCCGAGGTCCCGTGTGGATGAGGTGGTTGATCTTGTTGGGCTTCGGTCCGTAGCGCGTGAGCGGGCGGGTGGGTTCTCTCTCGGGATGGGACAGCGGTTGGGCATTGCCTCGGCGCTGTTGGGCTCTCCAGAGACACTTGTGATGGACGAGCCGGTGAACGGTCTGGATCCTGAGGGCATTCAGTGGATCCGGGCTTTGCTGCGCGCTCACGCGGCGGACGGGCATACCGTCTTCGTTTCAAGTCATTTGATGAGCGAGATGGCGTTGACCGCCGATCGATTGATCGTCGTCGGCCGGGGACGGTTGATTGCTGATACCAGCGTCGATGTGTTCATCGCCCAGGCCTCGACGGACCTCGTCACGGTCCGGACTCCCGACGCCTCGCTGCTGCGGGAGCTGCTGCTTGGTCCGGATGTCACTGTCACGAGCTCGGAGGCCGGGGCGCTCGATGTGAGAGGGGTCGATGCTGAGCAGATCGGCGACCTCGCGTTTGAGCACAAGATCCGCCTGCACGAGCTCACACCACAGAGAGCATCACTTGAGGAGGCCTTCATGAAATTGACCGCTGATGCCGTCGAGTACCAAGCCTCGACTGGCGAGCAGGCAAGCAAGATGTCCGATCGTGGGTTGGCCGGCATCGAAGGAGCGCGTCGATGAGCACCGCGACCCACATGCAGAAGCCAGCGGGCGTCGCGCCGCTGCGAGTCACGCAGGCGCGAGTTATTTGCTCGGAGTGGACCAAGCTTTGGTCGCTGCGGTCGACCTACATTGCGCTGTTGGTGATGTTCGTGGCGACGGTTGGGATCGGCGTCATCGAGTCGGTGGTGACTGTTAATGAGTGGCACACGATGAGCGCGTCGAGCAGGGCCAGCTTCGATCCGATTACGAGCAGTCTGACCGGGGTCTATTTCGCCGAGCTTACCGTCGGCGTGATGGGCGTTCTGCTGATCAGCGGTGAGTACGCGACGGGCATGATTCGCGCCTCGATGACGGTCGTGCCGAGGCGGTTGCCTGTGTTCTGGGGCAAGATCGTTGTGCTCGTAGCCGTTTTCGGCGCAGCCTCGCTGGTCTCAGTGTTCGTTTCGTTCTTTGCCAGTCAGGCGATCCTCGCCGGTCATGATGGCGTGTCGATCACCCGTCCGCACGCGTTCGAGATGACGTTCGACGCGTTCGTCTTTCTGACATTGATCGGGATCATGGCGCTGTCGCTCGGCGTCTTGATCCGCAGCACCGCGGGTGGGATCTCAACAATCGTGGGCATCCTGTTCGTCGTGCCGACGGTGCTTGAGCTGCTGCCGAGCCACTGGTACCGGCTGATCGGCCCGTACACACCGGCGGACGCGGGCGAGGGGTTGTTCGCCGCGCCCGATCCCGGGCATCTGTCAACTCTCGGGTCGGTGATCGTGTTGCTGGTCTGGACCGGACTGGGCATCGTCGCCGCCGCAGTCAGGCTTCGGCGAACAGACGCGTGAGCCCGGGCGCCAGCCTGCGCAGGGGTCGCCCGCTGGCCGGCGTGACCTGCGCTCATCGCGGGCGGCGCCATCTCGCGCGAGCCGATACGTATCATCGTTAGCAACCAACTAGCGGCACGGAGGTGAGCTTCAGTGAACGTCGCTGCTAAGTGGGAGCCGCGAATGCGGCCGAATCCGGCCCGCGTCATGGATTGGCTTCCGCCTTTGATCATTGTGGCGCTGGCGAGCTTTAGCGCCGCTCCACACGGCGTCGAGTCACTGCTGTTGACGGCAGCTCTCGTTATCCCGCTGCTAGCGCGGCGGCGGTTGCCGGTGGCGGTGTTCATGGTTATTGCGGCGGCCGCGTTCGTGCAGTGGATCCTAGGTTTGCGGCTTGGCTACGCCGATGTCTCCCTGCTCGTCGCTTTCTACACGGTGGGTAATCGCGCCACCTTTCGCATCGTGCTGCTCGGGGCAGCAGTGCTCGAACTCGGCTGCGTCTTGGCGCTAGCGCGCTGGCCTACCTACGTCGGCTCGTCGTATCCCCTGGCGTTCATCATCCTGTCAGGGGTCGCGATCGCCCCCGGAGCACTCGGTGCATACGCCAGAATCCGTACCGACTACCTCGGCGAGCTGAAGGATCGCGCCGAGCGTGCCGAACGCGAAAGTGACCAGCACGCAGAACTCGCTGCCGCAGTCGAACGGACTCGCATCGCGCGCGAGATGCATGACGGTCTCGCGCACCATCTGACGGTCATGGTTGCCTTGGCGAACGGGGCGGCGGCTGTCGCTAGCGACACCCCGGGACAGGCCGCACTGGTAATGAAAGACGTGGCGAAGATCGGTCAGCAGGCACTCACTGACACTCGTCAGCTCCTGGGCGTGTTGCGCACCGACCCCAGCGAAGCAAACCGGTCTCCTCAACCGGATCTCAGCGACATCGGCGCTCTGATCGACCAGGTTCGAGATGCGGGCTTACCAGTTGCCTACACCGTCGCCGGCCAGCCGTACCCGCTATCCCAGGCCTTGGAAGGCACGCTTTATCGCGTCGTCCAAGAAGGGCTCACCAACTCCCTCAAACACGCTGGCGAGCATGCTACCGCCAGCGTGCGCCTGGAGTACCAACCCGCCGAGGTGCTACTGACGATCCGCGATGTCGGCCCCGGACCGGTGCCGACGAGGACGCGAGAGCATCCGGCGCTGCGGCGAACGGCTGGTCACGGCATCCGCGGCATGCATGAGCGCGTCGCGGCCTGGTCCGGCACCCTCACCGCCGGGCCCGCCCCAAGCAGCGGTCACGGCGGATGGCTGATCGCGGCGAGCATTCCGGCACCGACGAGCCCGACGGGCCCGCGAGCCGCCGGCCAACACGTGCATGCCTGACTCTCCCGCCGGTGACGTGACGGTCGAGCCTCCAGGGGAAGCCGCGCCGATCCGAGTCGCACTCGTCGACGACCAGCCGATGTTGCGCCTCGGGTACCGCATGTTCCTAGACGCTCGGTCTGAACTGGAAATCGTTGGCGAAGCCGAAGACGGACGTGCCGCCCTCGAGTTGGCCAAGACTCAACATCCAGATGTGATCCTCATGGACGTCCAGATGCCCGGCTGGGACGGGATAACCGCGACCGAAGCGATCGTGAAGGCCTACCCGCAGATCCGCGTGTTGATCCTCACCACATTCAACATCGACGACTACGTCCTCGACGCGCTCCGCGCCGGCGCCAGCGGATTCGTGCTCAAAGACGCAGACCCAGATGAGCTAGTCGCGGCGATCAAAGCCGTAGCCGCCGGCGACGCGATCATCTCGCCAGCCGCCACCCGCCGCCTCCTCGACACCGTCCTGCCCCAACTCCAATCACGCTCACAAGACACCCAACCACCACGCTCCCCGGCCGAAACCGTACTCACCAGCCGCGAGCTCGAAGTCTTGCGAGCCCTCGCCCAAGGACTCAGCAACCGCGAGATCGCCGGACAACTCCACCTCTCCGAAGGAACAGTCAAAGTGCACGTCGGACGACTACTCAACAAACTCGACCTACGCGACCGCGTGCAGGCCGTCGTCTACGCCTACGAGTCCGGTCTAATCACACCGTCCTGAAGGCTTCAACCAAGTGCTTTGAAATAGTCCCTACTCCGGCCCCCCCGGATCGAGACGCTCCACTTGCCGGGCGAAGATGCCGCGGATAGCGTCCGGACTCGCGTAACTGCTTCCACGGTGGTCAGTAAGCGTGCAGGTCGCTACCGCTTCCGCCCAATGACACGAGTCTCGCTGAGCCGCCGACGAATCGGCCAGGGCCGACTCCGCTAAGGCTCTTCCGCTTTTCGGCGACACCTGCGATAGCCGAGGCCGACATCCGTCGCGTCTGGGAATGGGCGGGCCACGCCGAGGGCCGTTCGGCCCGCGCGTTAGTGCGCTGCGCCGACGGGCGGTGCTGGCAGCATGCGCAGTAGATCGCCAGGGAGTGTCTGGCTGGCGTGCCAGTACTCGAGTCCGACGACGTGCCGATCCTTCGGGTCGAGCTCGCGCAGCCCAAACTCGACTTCCTCGGCCACGACGATTCGAGCGTCGTAGTCCTCGAAGCGCAACCAGGCTATGTCGGCCTGAGCGTCGTAGTGGCCTTCGAGCTTCATCTCAGTGAATGCTAGCCGCGTCGCCAGAGCGTCACGATCAGCGCGGTCAGTTCGTCTTCATCGGTGGGATGGTTGTAGGCGATCGCGTAGCGGCCGTGCGGGAGCAACCAGTCGACCGCGCCAGTGTTGCGCGAGCGGCGCTCGTGAGCATCCAGGACGGCATCGATGTCGCTGCGCGCGACAGCGAGGATCTACGCCTTCGTGATCGCGTGATCGCTCCACACGACGAGACGCGGTTGCGCTAGAGGCATCCCGCCATATTCGATCGCTCGCCGGACACCGCACCAACGACCGCCGATACCCTGCGTGGCACGATGACCTACTCGATCTTCGACAGCAACGGCAACCTCATGTACGCATTCGAGGACCGCGACGCGGCGGTGGCTGCGCTCGGCACGATCGTCGAGGCCGATCCCGCGGCCGCGGATGCCGTCTTTCTCGTCGCGCAGGACGAGGCGGGGCACTTCGCTGGTGAGGCCGCGTACGGCTCATCGTTGCACGTCGCGGCCTAGCCGCTAGCTCTCGCGGGGTCTCCTCCCGGGACGCATTTTCGTGTCCCAGAATATGTCCCGAGGTGAGCGAATCTGAGGGTAGTCGAGCGTACTTCAGAGCACTTGAGAAGCCCTGAAAACGCTGGGAAAGCCCTGCAAAGCAGCCCCTCTTAAGCCCAAGGTTGAAGGTTCGATTCCTTCACGGCCCATTCTTCACTCACTCGCCGGAGCTCGCCGAGGGCAGCGTTTGTGGCTAGCGTCGCTCAGCGCTGAGGCGGATCGCTCGCGTCGGCCCGCAGCCTGCCGCCAACGGCCCAGTTCTCGGTCGAGTAGTCGTCGATCAGAACCCGGACGGTCGACGGATCGCAATCGATGATGCGCGCGAGCGTGTCGGTGAGCTCGCGCGCGAGCCGGCGCTTCACCTCGAGGTTTCGGCCCTCCCACATCTCGACGCGGATGATCGGCATCGGCTAACCCTAGAGCGCGCGCTCACGCAAGGCTACGAGCGCGGTTCGGCCGCGGCGCGCAACAATGATCGAGGATGAGCTTCGTCTTGGCGCTCACGCATCAAACGGGCAGGCGCTTGGCCGAGGTCGGGTTCTTGCTCATTCTGCTCGCGGGCATCTGGCTGGCCGCTGCCCAGATCCCCGTGTTCAAGTTCCGCGCTGCTAGAACGATCGTCGCGGGCATCGCTCTCGCGATCGGCGGCCTGCTTCTCATCATCGCCACCCGCTGGGGTCATTTCGGCTAGGCCGGGAGGTTTCATGGCCCGCTACAAGGCAAGCGTGCAGACGCCGCAACCTGCTACAGAGGCGTTCGCGTATTTGAGCGACTTCACCACCGCGCCCGAGTGGGATCCAGGCACCGTCGAGTGTGAGCGTCTCGATCGGGGGCCGCTCGGCGAGGGCGCCGAGTTCCGCCTCGTCGCCTCCGTTCTCGGCCGCAAGACTTCGCTCGTCTACCGCATCGTCGAGTACGACCCGCCGAACGCTGTCACGTTCCGCGGCGAGAACGCCACGGCGGTTTCGCTTGACCGGATCACGTTCGAGCCGGCGCCCGAGGGCACGGTAGTCACCTACGACGCGGAGTTGACGCTAAAAGGGTGGCTGAGCCTCGCCGATCCACTGCTCGGGCTCGTCCTCAAGCGCCTCGGCGACAACGCGCTCGCGGGCCTGCGCAAGACGATCGGATCCGGTAGTCGCTGAGCGGCCCGCTCAACCGATCTTGAACGACCTCGTCGCCGGCACGGGGGAGATGCCGCCCGGCCCGACTGCCTCGACGTAGAAGATGTATTGCCCGGGCTTCAGATGCCTGTAGGTCTTCGGCGCGGAGCACGTCCCGTAAGAGGGCACCGGAGTCTTCGGATGCTTGTGCTTGCGCGTTGCCTGCGGCTTGCGCACCAGCGCGCACTGGAAGCTCGTCGCGCTCCCGGTTGCAGTGAACATGAACACGGCGGAGTGCTGCTTCTGGCGGATCGCCGCGTCCGCGAGGGTCGTGCCCGGGGGCGCCACTGCCACCGGGGTGAGTGGCGCCGGCGTTGGTGGCGGCGGACTGAAGGTCGCAGTGACGGTTTGCGAGGAGCCCGCAGCGCCGTTGGTGACGGTGCACGTGGTGGCGGTCCCGGAGCAACCGCCGCCACTCCAGCCGGCGAGCACCGACCCGGCGCTTGGTGTCGCGGTGAGCGTGACGGGCGATCCCCCTGCGTAGTCGGCGCTACAGGTGGAGCCGCAGTTGATGTAGGAGTCCGAGTCTGTAACCGCTCCGGATCCGGTGCCTGCGAGCGACACGGCAAGCGTCGCACCGGTCGCGAGCGCTTCGTAGCCGTTGCCGTCGACCGCGACGCAGAGGCCGCTCTGCGGGCAGGAGACACCGTCGAGCGGGTTCGTGCCGTCAAAGCCGCTGTCGAGCGGCCAGTCTGCACTCGGCCCCGTGGGAGTCGTCGAGAACACGGCTTGGCCGCCTGAGCCGACGGCGACGCACATCGATGCCAGCGGGCACGACACGGCTGCAAGCTCCAGCGGGTCGGCGCTCGTCTGCGTCGGCGTGTTCCAGGAGGCACCAAGCGGATTCGCCGAGCTGACCGCGTAGCCGCCGCCATCGACGGCGACGCACAGCGCGCTTGACGCGCACGACACGGCTTCGAGATCTTCGGCGGCGTCGGCACCAGTGTCCGAGACCTCGCTCGCCGAGGCTCCGTTTGCGAGGTTGGTGAGCGTGTAGGTCGTGTGGCCGTTGGGGCTCGTCGAATACCCCGTGAGGACGCAGAAGCTGCTCGCCGGGCACGAGACGCTCCCGAGGTATTTCGTGGCGAGCGCTGTCACCGCGCTCCACGAAGTACCGCCACTCGTCGAGATATATGCGCCCCCGCCGTAGGTGGCGACCACGCAGATCGTCGTCGATGCGCAGGACACGCCTTCGATCGTGCCCGCGCTGGCGCCGACCGAGTGCGCGGCCCAGGCTGACGGGCTGAGGGTTGCCGGATCAGTCGACACGTACGCGTCGCCCGTCGTCTTGTTGACGGCCACGCAGAAGCTCGATGTCGGGCAGGAAATCGGCACGTTGACACCGGCCCAGGAGTTGCCTCCGGTGATCGAGACCTGCGTCCACGACGACGTGGCCGACGCTGGGTCGGTCGAGACGTACAGATAGCCGAGACCTCCGGCTGCCACGCACAGCGAAGTCGACGGACAGCTGACCCCGAACTGCCCGTAGCCGCCGAAGACTGAGCGCGAGCTCGCAAATGTGAGTGGCGTGGATGCGGAGGCGAGTGCCGGCAACGCTGCGCTTGTTGCGCTGAGGCAGGCGAGGACGCAAAGCGCGAGCGCGAGCCGCGGGCGGGGGTATCTGGCGAGCGCGCGAGCACGCATCAGCAGATGACGGCGATGTAGAAGGGAGCCGGCGACTGGCTCGAGCCGACGTAGGTGATGACGCTGACGGTGTCGGCAGTGGGGAACTCGCCCCCCGGCCCTTCACCGACGCCTGCGCCGGCCATGCCGACGTTCGCTGCGTAGCCCGCCGAGTCCCCGACGCTCGTGCCGGGGCTGCCGAAGACCGGCAGGGAGCCCTCTTGCACGAGCGGAACGCAGTGCGAGATGTTCTGGCCGAAGTCGACGAAGAACTCGGGCGAGCTGTAGCCGGCGGTGACGCCGGGGCTCGACGTGTTAATCGTTGCGTTCGACTCGACCTGGGCATACAGCGTCGTCGCCGGCGTACCGGACACGCCGGTCGCGCCCTGCGCGCCTGGGGTGCCCTGAGAGCCGGGCGCGCCGGCGGATCCGGTTGCGCCCTGCGGTCCAGCCGCGTCCCAGCTGAGCTTTCTGTCGCCGCGGGCGCACTTCGATCGGGCGATGTAGAGACCGCCGCCGGCGTGGTGCACGCAGGCGGAGATCGTTGGTGATGCGCCGTCACCGGCGGCGTAGCCGGCGCCCGATGCAGCGAGGACCAGCGCGGTGCAGGAAACGACCATCGCCGGTGTGGCGCGGCGGCGCCCCTCGGCGGGTGGTGCCTTGTCTCGGCCCTTCCGGCTCTTGATCGTGCCGATCACGCGTGCTCCTTCGCACTTGGGCGACGCCCCGACGCCCGATCGCCATCGCCTGCTGGGCTCTCCCGGTCGCTCGCGCGAACTCGCTCGAGCACGACCGTGAGCTCGAGCCAGCCTCGAAACGATTGGGGAGGACCGCCCGGGCCGCTGATCACGCCGCTGATCGGCTCGCCTGCTTCGAGGTCGAGCACGACCCGAGCGGTCCTCTGTGCCCCCATTTCCGCGAGCCTTTCAAAAGCCGCGCGCGCCTCGCATTGGTAGCCGCTACCAATCTTTTGCTAGGACGCGTCGTCCCCCAGCGCGGCCGCGAGTTGTCGGCGTGAGTTGATCCCGAGCTTCGCGTAGCTGTGTTGCAGGTGCGCGTCGATCGTTCGCGTCGTCACGAACAGCATCTGGGCGATCTGCTCACTCGTGCGCCCCTCCGCCGCGAGCCGCGCTACGCGCAGCTCGCTGGGGGTCAGCGCGTCGCGCGAGGTCGTGTACTGGCGCCTGGGCCGCGCACCCGTTGCGGTGAGCTCCGTGCGCGCGCGCTCGGCAAGTCGTGTCGCGCCGCAGCGCGCCGCCAGCTCGAGCCCCTGACGCAGCGGCTCGCGCGCGGCCGCGCGCTGCCCGCGGCGGCGCCGCGCGGCACCGAGCTCGACCAGCGCTCGGGCGTGTTCGAGTCGTGCCGGGGAGCCGGCAAGCACGGCAACCGCCCCTTCCAGGTGAGCGAGCTGCTGATCGTCGTGCTCGACCAGGCCGAGTGCACGGAGGCTGACGCCGATCCCGCGCGCGACGCCGATGTGCCGCGCGTCAGCGAGCTCAGCGGTGGCGAGCGAGAGTGCCTCGTCCCTGTCCTTACCCGCCGTCACCAATGCCGTCGCCAGCGCCGAGCGCCACGGGAGGGTGTTCGGGTTGACGAATCCAAGCGCCCGGGCAACTTCGCCGGCCCGGCGCAAGTCCGCGATCGCCGCCGCAGGCTCGCCGGCAGCGATCCGCAGCGTCGCACGAACGTACCGGATCAGCGTGCCACTGAAGACCTCCTCCATCGGTCCGAGCTCGAGCGTCGGCGCCAGCGCGCCGAGGTCGGCCGTCTCCGGTCGCTCGAGCAGCACGTCGATCGCACCCCAGAGGAGAGTGGGGAGAGCGAAGAGGATGCCGTGTTCCAGTGCCGTTTCGCAGCTGGCGCGAAGCTCACCCTCCGCCGCCGTCAGGTCTCCGCCCTTCGCTGCGATGCTCGCCGCAAAAGTGCTCGCCATCAGGAAGTCGATCATCGAGCCACGTCTTCCGGCAGCCTCGCGCACGACATCCACGATCTCTCGGGCCCGATCGAGCTCGTCGTAGAAAACGAGCGCGTAGAGAACTTGCGGCAGCAGTTGTCGGCCGACGGCATCGTCAATGACGCGGCCGTCACCCCAGCCACGCTCGAGCAGGCGAAAGACATCCTCGCGCGCCTCGCCGCGCGAGGCGTCGATGCCGGCGAGCAGCATCGCGAGCGGCCGCGCCGCATCGCCGCCTCGCATCGCGCGCTTGCGCAGCGCGGGCAGGCGCGGCTCGAGATCGCCAACGAGGCGCGGGTCGTAAGCCGCCATGCCAGCACTGACGCCTTCGGCTCGCAGGCTGAGCGCGGCGTCGCGACCGCCGATCTCGATGAGGGCGCTCTCAACCAGTGCCTTGGGACGTTGCCAATCCCCGCTGTAGACGAGGATCCCTGCCTGCTCGATCGCGGCTCTCGCGCGGTCGAGCGGCGCTTGCGCGCCGACGCGAACCTCCTCGAGGTGAGTGAGCGCCGCAGGATCGTGAGCGAGTTGCTCGGCAGCGGCCAATTCGAGCAGCAGCGCGGTCCGCAGTTCGCGCTCGCAGCCCTCAGCGAGCGCTCGTTTCAGGTACACGGTCGCGCTTTCCGGCGCGCCGACTGATCGCGCGTGGGACGCGGCTGCGCGCAGCGTCGCGATCGTGTCGCCGGAGCCGGCTGGCCGGCTCTGTAGGAGATGTCCTGCGACCGCGTCGAGCTCCGCGCCTTCTCGAGCCAGTAACTCGGCGACCTGCCGGTGACGGTTGGAGCGCTCGCCCGGCGGCAGGTCGTTGTAGATCGCGGCGCGCACGATCGGGTGGTTGAACTCTGGCTCGCCGCTCGCGAGCACGATGCCGGCTCCGACGAGCGTGTCGAGAGCGGCGCTTGCCCGCGGTGGGTCGAGCCCTGCCACGAGTGCCGTACGCGGCAGCGTCGCGTCGCCTCCGAGCACGGCGATGGCGCGCGCCATCGCGACGGCGTCTTCGGAAAGGTGACCGAGCCGCCCGAGCGTGGCGCGCGCCACCGTGCTCGGCCCGACGGAGCCGACGCCCGCAGCAGCCTCCGCGTCCGGCCCGATGCCGTCCGCGATCAGGGACGCAGCCAGCTCATGCACGAGAAACGGATTCCCGCCGGCGGCAACGCGACATGCTGCGACGAAGCTGGTAGCGGGGCGCCGGCCAAAGTCGGCCGTGAGCAGCCGTGCGACAGCCGTGTCGCTCAGTGCCTCGACCGTCACGACGGCCGCATCCGGGCTGCCCTGTAGACCGTGCAGCAGCGGCGAAGCAGATCCTTCCTCAGCGGTCCTGATCGAGGCGATCAGCGCGACGGGCAACCCTTCGAGCCGCCGCGCGAGGTGGATCAGGAAGCGCAGCGAAGCGGCGTCCGCCCACTGCGCGTCATCGACGATCAGCGCGACCGGCGACTGGGCGGCGAGGTTCGCGACGAGCCAGTACAGGCCATGCAGCAGCGCGAACTCGCCTGCCGGCTCCTCGTCTGCCTGCGCTCCCACGATTACAGGTGTGGCGAGTCCTGCAGCTCCCGAGAGGAGTCGCCGCCGCCGCGACGCGGTGGCAGTCCGTACCGGCGATTCGAGCAGCTGGCGCACGATCCCGTAGGGAAACTCGCGCTCCAATTCGCCGCCGCGAGCGTGGAGGGGTGGGAGTCCGGCGCGCCTGGCACGCTCACGCGCCCACGCGAGCAGGGTCGTCTTTCCGATCCCGGCAGGCCCTTCTACCAGCAGCAAGCCGCCGTCTTGCGCCACGGCACGGCTGAGCAAACCGTCGATCGCGGCGAGCTCGCGATCCCGCTCGAGCAGCGATACGTCCTCGGCGCCCGCCCTTCCTTGGGGCATCGCACGACAATCTAGCCCAACCGCGCAGGGAGCTCCTTCGCCTGCCAGGCCAGGCTAGGTCGGCGCTCGCTTTCCGCTGGCGGCGTGCGTGTTTGGTCACCTACAGCACAATGTCTAGGATGGCCGTCATGCCCACAGAGCAAGCGGGCCGCGCGACTGCGCCGCTCCTTCGCGTCGAGGCGCTCAGCGTTCGCTACGACGCGTTCAACGCGCTCGACGCGCTCGATCTCGAGATCAGCCCGGGCGAGACGGTCGCGCTCGCGGGCGAGAACGGGGCGGGCAAGTCGACGCTCGTGCGTTGCATCGGTGGCGACATGGTCCCGACGAGCGGCCACGTCTACATCGACAACGAACGGATCGGCTCGACGCCCGCCGCGGCAACGCGGCGCGGCGTCACAGTGGTGTGGCAGAACCTCGCCCTGTGCGACAACCTGGACGTCGCGTCGAACTTGCTGCTCGGCAGCGAGGACTCGCGGCTGCTCCGCTCGGCGCCGCGCTTTCATGACGCCGCCCGGCAGCTCCTTGCCGACCTCGAGATCAATGTGATGGACACCACCCGCCGGGTGGGGTCCCTTTCCGGCGGCGAGCGCCAACTCGTCGCGGTCGCGCGTGCGATGGCCAGTCGGCCCAAGCTGCTCGTGCTCGACGAGCCAACGACGGCGCTGGGAGTGAACGAGTCGGCCCAGGTCGACAAGCTGACCGCGATCGTTCGCGAGCGTGGCACGACCGTGTTGCTGGTCTCGCACGACATCGATCAGATCTTTCGCCTTGCGGACCGCATCGTCGTGCTGCGCCGCGGCCGGATCGCCGCAGACGTCAATCCGGCCGACTCGCACCCCGAGGACATCGTGGCTTTCATCTCCGGCCAGCCGGTCAGCTCTTCGGCTCGGCGACAGCTGAGTCGGCTTCATGGTCTCGCTGACCAGCTTGCCTCGGCGGAGCCCTCCTCGACACTGCCGTTGATCGTGTCGGCGCTCGCCGGCGCGCTCGGGGCGCCCAGGCTCTGTGTTCATCTCGTCGACGGCCAGCGGCTGCGCGTCGCCGGCGCCCTTGGGCTCCCGGCAGCCATGGCCGATGCGTGGTCGGACCTACCGTTTGACATTGCCGGCGGGCCCGTGGGAGTCGCGGCCCAATCGGGCGAGGCGGTGATCGATTTCGACATCCGCTCGAGTCCTGCATGGGCCCCGTGGCAGTCCTTGGCAGCGCAGGCGCGCGTGCGCAGCTCCTGGTCGGTGCCGGTAGTGGGCGCGGACCGGCTGGTCGGCGTGATCACGGTGTTCCGTGAGGTTCCAGGGCACCCGCCAAGCGACGAGCGCCAGCTCGTCAACCTCTATGCGGGATACATCGCGAGCGCGGTCGAGCGTGAGCATCTGCTCGGCGAGGTCACCGGACGCAATCGCGTGCTCGAGACGATCCGCGTGGTGCTGGAGACGCTCGCGGGACCTGTTCCGTCGGCCGCTGGTCTGGCGATCGTGTTGAACACGCTGCGAGAGGGTCTCTTGGCCGAGCGTGTCGCGCTGCTGACCGCCGGCGTGGGCGATGAAACCGCCGACACCTGGCTCGCAGTCGATTCCTCCGGCGAGAGCGTGGGCCCGTCCGCCGGGTTGGTGCAAGCGGCCGCGACGATGCTCGAGGGCGATGCGCGGGACGGCAAGGCGAGAAGCATCGTCCCGGCGGACGGCAACTGCTGCATGGCCGTGCGCTTCTCGGCCCCCGGGGGTGCCGGCCTGCTGCTCGCCCAGTGGCGGGCGCCTACCGAACCGCCCGGCGCGATCGCGTTGATGGAGGACACCGCCAACTCGCTGCGCCTGGCGCGCGAACGCGAAGAATCTGAGCGCGCTCGGCAGGAGGCGAGCGCGCTGCGGCGCTCGCGCGAGCTCCAACGAGGATTTCTCTCGCGCCTGAGCCACGAGCTGCGCACACCGCTGACCGCGATCGGTGGTTACGCCTCCAGCCTCATGGCGCCTGATGTCACGTGGGACAACGCGTCCGAGAGGCGCTTTCTCACGCGAATCAGCGCCGAGTCGGCCCGCCTCAGCCGCCTCGTTGTCGACCTGCTCGATTTCTCGGCGATCGAGTCCTCGACGATGCGGTTGGTCCCGGACTGGTGCACGCTACCGGTGGTCATCGATGTCGCAATCGCGTGTCTCCCGCCAGCCCAGGCTGCAGTCATCGACGTCGACTGCCACCCTGACCTGCCGGTGATCTGGGCCGACCATGATCGCCTGGAGCAGGTTTTCCTGAACCTGCTCGAGAACGCGCTGCGCCACAATCCGGAAGGAACCCGGGTTGTGGTCGAGGCAGCCGGCGACGAAGAACACGGCGTCGAGGTGAGTGTGACCGACGACGGCGGCGGCCTGCCGGAGGAGGTCGCAAGCGCGCTGTTCGAGCCGCGCAGCGGCGGCGTCGGCCCCGCGGCCGGAGCCGGTCTGGGATTGTCGATCGCCAAGGGCATAGTCGACGCTCACCTCGGCGAGATCACTCTCGAGCGACTTGAGCGCGGCACCCGCTTCGTGGTGAGGCTGCCGATCAGCGGTCCCGACTCATCGCAGCGCTACACGGAGGATCATGACCTCGCCGATGTCTGAGAGCGCGCCCCCGACGAAGATCCTGGTCGTAGAGGACGACCCGAACATCGTCGACCTGATCCGCTCGAACCTCGCGGTGCGCGGCTTCGAGACTGTCGTCTCGACCGACGGTGCCCACGTTCTGCAACTCCTAGAGACCGAGCAGCCCGACCTGATCCTGCTCGACCTCATGCTGCCGTCGGTGGACGGGTTCGAGCTTTGCAAGCAGGTCCGCGAGCGCTCTAGCGTCGGCGTCATGGTCGTCTCGGCCCGCGGCGGCGATCACGACAAGGTCGCGGCGCTCAATCTCGGTGCCGACGACTACATGACCAAGCCGTTCAGCATCGACGAGCTCCTCGCGCGCATCGCGGCAACGCTGCGGCGCACGCGCCCCGCCCCGGTCGAGGCGCAGAGCACTCGGGCCACGCTCGGTCACGGGCTCGAGATGGATCTCGCAAGCCGCCAGGTGACGCGGGACGGCACAGAGCTTCATCTGACGCCCACCGAGTTCGCCCTGCTGCGCGAGCTCGTCGTCAACCGCGGCAAGCTGCTGACGCACGCGCAGCTGCTGCGGCGCGTCTGGGGCCCGGGGTACGAGTCCGAAACCGAGTACGTTCGCGTCTACGTACGTCGCCTGCGCGCCAAGTTGGAGCTCGAGGGGGGCCCACCGCTGATTCTCACTCAGCCCCGGCTTGGCTACCGGCTCGCCCCGGAGTGAATAAGACGTGAACGTGTTCACGTCTTATTCCGGAACTGAACGAAACGTTGATGTTGTGTTCACGTAGCGGGCGCTAACTTCGAGCTACCCGTGATTGCGGCGACTGCGGCAGTGCGCCGAGTCAACGTTTCACGTCAAAGAGAAGAGAGAGAGGGGAAGAAGAATGTCTCTGCTAAAGAGCAGAGTCGCGTTCGCATGCATCCTGTCGGTAGCAATCACCGGCTCGTTGTTTGCGAGTGAGACTAGTTTCGCGGCCGCGAAGGCCAAGCCGACGACGAAGACGCCGGCGGTGACGTACAAGAACCTCACCTCCGCGGACTTCAACACGTCGTTCTCGGCGATGAAGGCGCTGAAGCCACTGGCCGCCAAGGGGACTGGCTCGGTTGCCGCGATCCTTCCGGACACGGTTTCATCAACCCGCTGGACGGAGTTCGACGCACCGTACCTGGCAAAGGCGATGGCGGCCGCCGGGCTCTCGTCGAGCCAGATCATCGTGCAGAACGCACAGGGCAGTGACTCCACGTTCATCACCGACGCCCAGTCGGACATCACCGCTGGTGCAAAGGTGCTCCTGATCACCCCGGTGGACTCGGCGACCGGCGACCAGGTCGAGAAGCTGGCCAATGCGGCCGGCGTCAAGGTGATCGACTATGACCGGCTGACGCTCGGCGGTGCAACCACCGACAAGTACTACGTCAGCTTCAACAACGTCAAGGTCGGCGCGCTGGAAGGTCAGGGCCTCGTCGACTGCGTCAAGCAGTGGAAAGTCAAGAGCCCGCAGGTGATCGTGAACCACGGTGCGGCGACTGACAACAACGCAACGCAGTTCGCGCAGGGTTACTTCAGCGTCCTCAACCCTTACTTCAACGGCAAGGGCTGGACCGACGTCGAAGGAGCCAATGGCTACCTGGCGGGAACATGGGATCCGCCAACGGCCGAGACGCAGTTCCAGCAGGCGTTCACGGCGCACCCGACGGCCAACGCGACCCTGACGGCGAATGACGCCACGGCCGCCGCGATCATCACCTACCTGCAGCAGCAGGGGGTCAAGCCGTACACGTTCCCGACGACAGGCCAGGATGCCTCGCTTCCTGGACTGCAGAACATCATCAGCGGCTACCAGTGCGGAACGGTCTACAAGCCGGTCTTCCTGGAGGCCCAGGCGGCGACTGCGCTCGCGATGTATCTGCGGGCAGGAGTGACCCCGCCGAAGAGCCTGATCAACGGCAGCACGCAAGACACCGTGGCGAACGTCGCGATTCCGTCGGTGCTCGAGACCCCGCAATGGGTCACGGCGGCGACGATCGAGAAGACGGTCGTCAAGGACCAGTTCGTCCCTGCATCGCAGATCTGCGCCGGCGCGCCGCCCACGGGCCCGAGCTACGCAGCGGACTGCACGAAGTACAAGATCCACTAATGAGTAAGCCGCGTTCTATAGGCTCCGGACGATGATGGCCGATTCCACAGACGCGGCTACCGAATCGCAGCAAGGGAAAGCCTCCCGGTCCGCTTCGGCGGACCGGGAGAGCAACCCCGACAGCGACGGTCCGTCGGCGGGTAGCGCCACCTCTGGCGCCCTGCTCTCACTGCGCAGCATCTCAAAGCACTTCGGTCCCGTCACCGCGCTCGACGGCGTCGACCTCGAGGTGCCCGCGGGACGCGTTACCGCGCTGCTCGGCGACAACGGCGCGGGCAAGTCGACACTGATCAAGGTGATCGCCGGGATCCACGAGGCCGACCACGGTGAGATCCGCTGGAACGGCGAGCGCGTGCACATTCGCACCCCGCACGACGCCACCACGCTCGGCATTGCGACCGTCTACCAGGATCTCGCCCTGTGCGACAACCTCGACATCGTCGCCAACATGTTCCTCGGCGCGGAGACTCGCAGGCACGGCATGCTGAACGAGACGCCGATGGAGTTGACCGCCCGCGAGACGCTCGCCGGTCTCTCGGTCACCTCCGTGCGCTCGATCCGCCAACCGGTTGGCTCGCTATCGGGCGGCCAGCGGCAGAGCGTCGCAGTGGCTCGGGCGGTAATGGGCGACGCAAAGCTCGTGATCATGGACGAGCCGACAGCGGCGCTTGGCGTATCGCAAACGGCGATGGTGCTGGAGCTGATCGAGCGGCTCGCCGCCGGCGGGATCGCGGTGCTCGTGATCTCCCACAACTTGAACGACGTGTTCGCGGTCGCCGACCGCGTGGCGATACTTCACCTCGGCCGGCTCGTCCACAGCGGACCCGCCTCGGATTATGACCGCCAGAGCGCCGTCGAGATCATGACGACGGGTGTCTTGAGCGCGCGCGAGAACGGCGTCCATGACACAGCGGCGAGGACCTGAGTTGACTCCAACCGACATACCGCACCTCGGCGAGGTCAGCGCTCCTCCCGCGATCGAGGAGGAGACCGCCGCCGACCAGGTCACGCTCGACCGCGACTTGATGGCGCTGCCCCCTGACGCGACCGTCAACGAGTACGTGACGGCGTGGTTCAAGCGCATCCGCAGCGGCCAGAGCGGGGTCCTGCCCGTTGTCGGTGGTCTGATCGTCATCATCATCATCTTCCAGATCGAGCGTTCGCGCTTCCTGTCCGCGCTGAACCTCGTCAACCTCCTGCAGCAGGCAGCCGCGTTCGTCGTGCTCGGCATGGCGGAGATCTTCGTGCTGCTGCTCGGCGAGATCGACCTCTCGCTCGGCTACTCCGGTGCTGTCGGGGCGGCGGTGATGACGATCCTCGCCTATCCGCCGATCAACCTCGGCTGGTTGCCGGCGATCCTCGCCGGTCTTGCCACGACCGCCGCGATCGGCTATGCGCAGGGCCAGATCATTTCCCGGCTGCGGCTCCCCCCGTTCGTCGTCACGCTGGCCGGCCTGCTGTTCTGGGAGGGCTTCCTGATCTGGCTGATCAACAACCAGAGCCCGTCCAACGGTGGCTCGATCCGGATCAACAACACGACGATCTACGACATCGTCAACGGCAACGTGGGCGTCACGGCCAGCTGGATCGTGCTCGCCGTCGCCGTTGTGCTGTTTGCCGCCGTGAGCCTGACGCACGATCGCCAGCGCCGCGCGAGCGGCCTCGTCGCGCCGCCGCTCGGCCTGACGATCGCCAAGATCGCTGCCGTGGCCGCAGGCGGCGTCGCGCTCGTCGCGATCTGCGGCATCAACCGCGCGGTCTTTGTCGGCACCACCGTGAGGGGCGTCCCGTGGGTCGTGCCGATCGTGATCGCGATCGTCGTCATGTGGACGTTCCTGCTCAACCGGACCCGCTTTGGCCGCTACGTGTACGCGATCGGCGGCAACCGCGAAGCCGCGCGCCGTGCCGGTATCAACGTGCACCGGGTCCGCGTGCTCGCCTACACGCTTGCCGGGCTCACCGCGGCTGCCGCGATCATCATCCTCGACTCGCGAACCGGCGGTGCGAACACCGACATCGACGGTGGTCAGACGGTGCTCTACGGAGTTGCGGCGGCTGTCATCGGCGGCACGAGCCTGCTCGGCGGTCGCGGCAAGATGGTCCACGCGCTGCTTGGCGGGCTCGTCATCGCGACGATCTACAACGGCATGGGTCTGCTGAGCCTCTCGGCCGACTTCCAGTACATGATCACAGCGCTCGTGCTGCTCGCCGCAGTGATCGTGGACGCGGTGTCGCGGCGCGGCCAGACCGCCACGTAGACCGCGGCGCCCTCGCGCGCGAGCTGCTGCCTACATCCGCAGGTAGGACGCGCCGTTGATGTCGAGGACCGTCCCGCTCGTCATCGTGGCGTCCGCGGAGGCGAGAAAGACGACGGCTGCGGCGACCTCCTCGGCGGTCGCGAGGCGACCGAACGGGCTCTCGGCGCGCCGCTCCTGCCCGCGTTCGCCGGCGAGGTTCTCAGCCGCCATGTCGGTGTCGACGAGCGCGGGGGCGATCGACGTCACACTGATGCCGTGGGGCGCCAGCGCTCGTGCGAGCGACTGCCCGAGCGCAATGAGGCCGGCTTTGCTGGCCCCATACGCGGGTTGCTTTGGCTCGCCGCGAAAGGCGCCGCGCGAGGAGACGTTGACGATGCTGCCGCCGCCGGCGCGAATCATGTACTGGGCGGCGCACCACGACGCGTTAGCCGCGCCGAGCAGATTCACGCCGAGCGTCTCCTGCCACGCTCGCTGCCAGTCCTCGTAGCCGGTCGCATCGATCGGATGCGGCTCAAAGACGCCGGCGTTGTTGACGAGCACGCTCACGCCGCCGAGTTCGCTCGCCACGCGCTCGACCATGCGCCTGACCGCAACCGGATCAGCCAGGTCTGCGCCGACCACTACGTGCCCGTCGCCGGCCAGCCCGGCTGCGACCTCCTGCGCCGCGGCGGCTCGATGACCGTAATGGACGGCGACGCGATCGCCTTCGACCGCGAACGCCCGCGCGATGGCAGCACCGATTCCTCGCGATGCGCCCGTCACAAGAACAGCCCGACGCTGGGCGACGCCGCTCATGCGGCCATCGTATGGCTATCGCACGGCGGTTTCGCTGCCGGGGGACGGGGCGGCGCGCAGCCGCCCCGTCGCGCTTGCGCTACCAGCCTCCGCCGGTGCTCGATCCGCCACCGGTCGACTTGGCCGCCTTGGTCACCAGGCTGCCGCTGGGGCTGACGACGTAGAAGCCGCCCGATCCCTCGCCGCTCGTGCCGGTCTGCGCGGTGGCGAATGTGTAGAGGAGATGACCCTTGTAGGTGACCTGCCCGCCGGCCTTGCCGAGGTCCGCTGCCTTGGCCTGGCCTTCGGCCTTGAGCGTGCCCTTGGCCGCTAGCGGCGGCCAGATCTGCAGGCAGCCGCCGGTGCAGGCGCCGGTGTCCGCGTAGAGCGTCTTCCCGGAGCCGGTGACGAGGATCGTCCCCAGCGAGGTCGATTTGGTGGTCACGATCGTCGCTGCCGCACTTGCGTGCGCGCTGTTGCCGAAGGCTGCACCGGCACCGGCGAGCGATAGCAGGGTCGTCGCGGCACCCAGCAGCTTGAGCTGTCTCATGTGAACTCCCGTGTAGATGAAAAGCGGTTCACAGACAAAGACGCCGCGCAGCGCCAGTCCTTCCCGCGACACCGCTAGATGGGCTGGCGTCCCGAGTAGCCGTCGTCGAGCTCGTGCCAGAAGGCGATGTCCGGCTCGCCGTCGACCCAGCACAGATAGATCTCCCGCCCGTCGCGAAGCGACGGAAAGTCGACGAGGCCACGGTCGAGGTCACGCAGCAGGATGCCGCGCGCGTCGAACGCGCTCACCTCGGCCTGGATCTGCAGGAAGGCGACGCCGACTTTCTTTCCGGCGGCGCCGCCACCGTTGCCGGCCGAGCCACCGGCGAGCGCGTGCCGCGTGTCCTCGTCGGTCAAGCGGGCGTGAGCGTCGCGCAGCGCCGCGAGGTGCTTGGCGACCCAAGCAAGCTCGCCGCGGGCCTCGATCAGGGTGAAATGGCGATCATGCCTCACGCCACCATTCTGGCGGTTCGCTCAGGTCGGGCTAGTCGGATCGGCGGCGGCGAGGCGGTCGAACATGGCACGCATGCTGTCGAGCACTGCCGCGGCGGTCAGCAGCTCGTCCGCCCCGAACTCGCTGAGGGCGTCCGCCCAGCAGCCCTGGTAGAGAGCTCTGCGCGTTGCTACGAGCTCGCTTCCATGCGGCGTCAGGGACACCATCACAAGGCGCCGATCGCGCTCGCTGCGCTCACGCTCGATCAGGCCGGCCGCCTCGAGGCCGTCCAGCATCTGGGTAGCGGTCCCCGGCGCAACGTCGGCGTGCATGGCCAGCTCGCTCGCCGATAGCCGCCCGTGCTCAGCGAGACCGAAAAGGAGCCCGAACTGGGCGTAGCTCAGCTCGCCGTGGCGGTGCGTATCGCGTCCGCGCAAGCGGCGCACGGCAGCACTGGCGTGCTTGAACGCGAGCGCGAAGCGCTCGGCGGCGGCAGCTCGCTCGGTTTCGAGC
Source organism: Solirubrobacteraceae bacterium (assembly GCA_050010595.1). Classification (GTDB taxonomy): domain Bacteria; phylum Actinomycetota; class Thermoleophilia; order Solirubrobacterales; family Solirubrobacteraceae; genus Palsa-513. The sequence goes on along the minus strand of JBEKKS010000005.1, from coordinate 198,972 downwards.
GCCGACGGTGCAGCCGGCGTCATGCGGCCTCCGCCAGTGGCGCCAGCTCGGAACCATCGCCTCTCTGATCGCGTCGCGCTCGGCGCGCGCTGCGTTCGGCCCGCATGAGGATGACGCACGGGACGATCGCCACAGTGATGATTGCGGCGCCCCACCAGAACGCCGTCCCGTAAGCGCCGGCGACGGTCCCGATCGCCGGCCGTGGGCCGGCCGCCGTCAGCGTCCGTTGCAAGACAACGGCGAGGATTGCGGTGCCGAGTGAGCCGCCGACGCGCATCAGCACATTCAGTTGCGGCGCCGCGTCAGGCAGCTCGCTGCGATCGAGGGCAGCCATTGCCGCGATGTAGGCCGGCATGAACGCGAAGCCGATGCCGACGCCACGGATGACCTGCTCGATGCCGAGCAAGACGAGCGAGGTGTGGGCGCCGATCAGGCCGAACGGGATGCCGATCAGGGCGGTGATGACCACGCCGATGATCGCCAGCGGGCCGCCGCCGACGCGATCGGTCAGCCGCCCGACCACAGGCATCATCATCGCCATCCCGACACCCTGCGGTGCGAGCAGCAATCCCGTGTCGAGCACGCTCTCATGGCGGACGTTCTGGAAGTACAGCGGCAGCACGATCATCACGCCGAAGAGTGCGCCGCCGAGGAAGAACATCGCTGCCGAGGCTGCGGCGTAGGTGTTGCGCCGGTAGAGGCTGAGGTCGAGCAGCGGCACCTTCGCTCGCAACGCATGGAAGACGAATGCCGCGATCAGGACGAGCGAGAGCGGGATCGAGACGAGTACCTTCGGCGAGCTGAACGTGCCGGTGGTGCCGATCTCGGCCAGGCCGTAGGTCAGGAGTGGGAGTCCCGTAGCGAGCAGCGCCAAGCCGATCAGGTCAAGCGGCTGTGCGTGGCTGCGGTCGCGCTCGGCGGCCGGGATCAGCCGCACCGCCAGGTACGTCGCGATGATGCCGATCGGGACGTTGACGAAGAAGATCCAGCGCCAGCTTGCTGTGTCGATCAGCAGGCCACCGACGGTCGGCCCGATGATCGGCGCGAGCATCGTCGGCACGCCCGTGATCGCCATCACGCGACCCATCCTTCGCGGGCCGGCAGCGCCGGCGAGGATCATCTGGCCGACCGGCATGATCATGCCGCCGCCGATGCCCTGCAGGACGCGGAAGAGGATCAGGGTCGTAGTCGATCCGGCAAATCCGCAGAGCGCCGAGCCGGCCGTAAAGAGGACGATCGACGTCAGGTAGATGCGCTTGGCGCCGAACCGGCGAGAGGCCCAGCCGCTGAGCGGGATCACGACGGCGAGCGCGAGCAGGTAGCCGGTGATCACCCACTGGATGTCTGCAAGCGGACTGTGAAGGTCGTCGTGCAGGGTCGCCAGCGCGACGTTGACGATCGTCGTGTCGAGGATCGACATGATCGACCCGAGTACGACCACGCCGGCGATCCGCCAAACCCAGGGCTCGATCCGGTCGGTTTGCTCAGCAGCCTCAGCCATCTACATCTCCCATCCGCAGGCACCTAACAGTTCGGCGCCAAACATTAGGCGCCGAAGTTTTTCTTGTCAAGGCCGGCGCGGCCGATCGACCGCACCCGCGAGCTGGTCGCTACCGAGCGAGCGCCTGCGACACGCAAACCGCGCAATCAAGCCAGCGAGGATGGCGGGCCGCAGGCCGGCCACCGCAGCGCCTAATGGCGGAAGTGGCGCCGTCCGGTCAGGACCATCGCAACCCCGGCTTCTTCGGCGGCGGCGATCACCTCGTCGTCGCGAATCGAGCCGCCCGGCTGGATCACGGCGACGACGCCCGCATCGACAGCGAGCGCCGGGCCGTCGGCGAACGGGAAGAAGGCGTCTGAAGCGAGCACTGCGCCGGGCAGCGAACCTGGTGCGGCCTTCTCGACTGCGAGGCGCACCGAGTCGACGCGGCTCATCTGACCCGCGCCGATGCCGACCGTCGCGAGGTTGTGGGCAAGCACGATCGCGTTGGATTGGACGTGCTTGCAGACGCGCCAGGCGAACAGCAGGTCCTCCCACTCGTCCTCGCTCGGGCTGCGCGAGGTCGCGACGGTCATCTCCTCCCGAGCCTCGGAAGATACGTCGCGATCCTGGACGAGCAGGCCCCCCGCCACCTGGCGCAACTCCGGCTCGCCCGCGTCTGCGCGCCGGTCGCCCTTCTCGAGGATGCGGATGTTCTTGCGCTGCGCCAGCACCTCGAGCGCGTCGTCGTCGTAGTCGGGCGCGAACAGCACCTCGATGAACTGCTCGTGCAGCGCCGCGGCCAGCTCGCGGTCGATCCGGGTGTTGAGCACGATCACGCCGCCATAGGCGCTCAGCGGGTCACAGGCGAACGCCTTGGTGTACGCCTCGAGGCCGCTGTCGCCGGCGGCAACGCCGCACGGGTTGCCGTGCTTGACGATCACGCAGGTCGCGCCGGCGCCGTGCGTCAGCGCGCTGGCGAGGTCCTCCGCGAGGCGGCGCGCGGCGTCGAGGTCCAGCAGGTTGTTGTAGGAGAGCTGCTTGCCGTGGTGCTGGCGCACCATCGAAAGCAGATGCGTGCGCGTGCCCGCAAGCGAGTAGTAGGCGGCGCGCTGATGCGGGTTCTCGCCGTAGACGAGGTCCACCACCTTCTCGTAGGCGCGCACGTGAAGCGGCGGGAACTCGTCGGCCTCCCCCTCCGCGAACCAGCGCGCGATCGCCGTGTCGTAGCGCGCGGTCGCCGCAAACGCCTCGGCCGCCAGGCTCGTGCGCGTCTCGAGCGAAAGGCGCGAGTCCGACGCGCGCAGCTCCTCGAGCACAGCGTCATAGCTCTCCGGCCGCACCACCACCGCTGCGTATGCGTGGTTCTTCGCAGCTGCGCGAATCATCGTCGGGCCGCCGATGTCGATGTTCTCGATGATCTCGGCGTCCGTCGAGTCGGCGCGCGCGGCGGTGCGCTCGAACGGATAGAGATTCACGCAGACAAGCTCGACGAACTCGACGTCCTGCTCGGCGGCCTGCCGCATGTGCTCGGGGTTCTCGCGGACCGCGAGCAGGCCGGCGTAGAGCTTTGGGTGAAGCGTCTTGACGCGGCCGTCCATGATCTCGGGGAAGCCGGTGAAGTCGTCGATCGCGCGGACCTCGATGCCGGCTGCGCGCAGCTCGCGGGCGGTACCGCCGGTTGAGACGATCTCGACCCCGAGCTCGGCGAGGCCGCGCGCGAAGTCCGTGATTCCGCGCTTGTCGGAGACCGAGAGCAGCGCGCGACGAACCCGAACTTCGCCCGGCGCAACCGGGGCGAATTGGTCGGCGCTAGCTGCCTTGTTCGTCCGTGTCGCGATCGGTCGAGCATATCGAGCGCCGGCCGCCACGGGGACGGCAGGCGCGAGCGGCGCCTAGCTACGAGCGAGCGCGAGCTTCGGGAAGCGACCACCGGTCGAGCGCAGGACGCCGCGCGCGATCAACGCATCGACGTGCGCGAGCGCGTCGGCGCTCGATAGATGGGCGTAGGCGCCGTAGAGGTCGAGATCGTCGTAGCCGTTCTGTGCGATCAACTTCGAGCGCCCGCCACGCAGGATCTCCACGGTGCGCGTGCGGCCAACCGCGGGACGTGCGCTCACGACCACCTCGACGATTGCTTGGTCGAGCTCTGCGAGCTCGACCTGCGCCGGCCGGGAGCTCGCGCTTGGTTGGCGTGAGCGCGACGTTGATGATGGGGCGCTTGCTCGGCGTGCGCGCATTGCCTGAAGCTGAGGAGTTGCGGCCGCAGGCCGCGACGACGGCACACAGACGTCGCAGCAAGGGACTGTCGGCGGCACCGCCCGCGGGTCGCCGAAGTGGCGCAGGATCTGCTCGCGGCGGCAGGTCGAGGCCTCGACGAACGCCCAGATCGCGCGGTACTGGGCCCAGCGCGTGTTGCGCGCCACGCCCGAGGAGGACTGCTGGATGAAGTGAACATGAAGGCCCTTGTCGCGCTTGGCGGCGAACAGCAGGCAGCGCGCCGGAGCGCCGTCGCGCCCGGCACGGCCCGCCTCTTGGTAGTAGGCCTCGAGCGACTCGGGTACCGCCGCATGGCAGACCGTGCGTACGTCCGGCTTGTCGATCCCCATCCCGAACGCGTTGGTCGCGACGACGACCTCGACCTCGTCGGCCATGAAGCGTCGTTGCGCCTCGGCGCGTGCCTCGCGCTCGAGCCCCGCGTGGTAGACCGCGACCGGCACCCGCAGGCGCGCCTCGAGAAAGCGCGCGAGCTCTTCGCTGCGCGCGCGGGTACCCGCATAGACGATCGCGGGTCGCGCCGCGGGATCGGCGAGCACGCCGGCGATCCTCCGTTCGCGGTCCGCGTCGTTTGCCGCCGGGACGACTACGTAGGAGAGGTTCGGGCGATCGAACCCGGTTGTCACGCGCAACGCGTCGCGCATTCCCAGGCGCGCGATCACATCCCCGGCCACGCGCGGTGTCGCGGTCGCGGTGCAGGCGAAGAGCTGGCGCGCGCCCAGCGCACGCGCCGCCGCCGGGAGCTCGAAGTAGTCGGGACGGAAGTCGTGGCCCCACTGCGAGACGCAGTGCGCCTCGTCGACCACGAACATGCCAACCGCGACGCCTTCGAACGCCTCGACAAAGCCCGCTGATGCGAAGCGCTCCGGCGCCACATAGAGGAGGCGCAGATCGCCACCGCGAACGCGGGCCAGCGCCGCGCGATTGTCGGCGATGTCGCGCTGCGAGTTGATCAGGGCCGCGTGCCCCGGTAGGCCGGCGACCTGGTCCGCCATCAGCGAAACGAGCGGGGAGACGACAATCGTCAGCTCCTCGCGCAGCAGCGCTGGAAGCTGGTAGCAGAGCGACTTGCCGGCGCCCGTCGGCATCACGGCGAGGACGTCGCGGCCAGCGAGCGCGGCGCGGATCGCCTCCTCCTGCCCGGGACGGAAGTCGTCGTGGCCAAAGTGGGCCTGCAGCGCGCTGCGTAGGTCATCGCTCACGGGACGGAAGCTAGCGGCTGCGGGGGTCGGCTTAGGGAGCGGGGAATATCGCGCTGCCTGGTGAGCCGCCCTCCTCGCTGGCTTGGCGGGAGCGTTGGGCGGGTAGTCGCCTGGTGGCTCCAGGGGTGCGTACGCCGGTGGCTGGCGGGTGCGGGCACTGCACGTTGCTCGCGGTGCGCGCGCCGTGATTTACGGTGCGGCTCGCCGGGGGGCGAGCCGGTCGCGTTGGAGGTGCGCTACGCCGGGCCTGCAGCGCTCAGGACGGGCAACTCGAGCGCGTACTTGCCGTTCGCCGTCTCGGTGCCGGCGAGCGGGTACTCGCCCGTGAAGCAGGCGTCGCAGTGGCGCGAGCGAGGCTGGCCGATCGCCTCGTAGACCCCCTCGATCGAGAGGTAGGCGAGCGAGTCGCAGCCGAGCTTGGCCGCGATCTGCTCGACGCTGCTGCCGTGGGCAATCATCTCCTCGCTCGTCGACATGTCGATGCCGTAATGGCAGGGGTGCTTGATCGGCGGCGCGGAGATGCGCAGGTGAACCTCGGCGGCGCCGGCGTCCCGCAGCATGCGGACGATCTGGGCGGTCGTGTTGCCGCGCACGATCGAGTCGTCGACGACCACCAGGCGCTTGCCGCCGACCACCTCGGGCAGCGGGTTGAACTTGATCCGCAGCCCTTGCTTGCGCAGCTGCTGGCCAGGCTGGATGAACGTGCGCTGGATGTAGCGGTTCTTAACGAAGCCGTCGTCCTGCGGAAGCCCGGACGCGCGCGCATAGCCGCGGGCGGCGGCGTTGCCGGAGTCGGGCACGGGGATCACGAGGTCGGCATCGACGGGCGCCTCGCGCGCGAGGATCTCGCCCATCCGTCCGCGCACCACCTGAAGCGCGGTGCCGTTGAAGCGTGAGTCTGGTCGGGCGAAGTAGATGTACTCGAAGACGCAGAACGCTTCGCGCTCAGGCTCGACCGCCTGGAAGGAGTGCAGGCCATCGTCGTCGAGCGTCACGACCTCGCCGGGCCGCACATCGCGGACCGGCTCGGCCCCGATGATGTCGAAAGCGCAAGTCTCCGAGGCGATGCAGTAGCGCGGCGGACCGCCGTCGGCGAGCGGGGGGAGGCGGCCGATCGAGAGCGGTCGCAGCCCGAGCGGGTCGCGCATCGCGAGCACCCGGTCCTTGGTCATCAAGACCGTCGAGAAAGCGCCTTGCAGCTGGGGCATGACCGCGATCGCAGCGTCCTCGATGCGCTCCGCCGGGTGGGAGGCAATCAGCGCGGCGATGATCTCCGAATCCGAAGTCGAGGCGAAGCTGACGCCCTGCGCCCGCAGCGCGCTGTGCAACTCGACCGCGTTGATCAGGTTGCCGTTGTGGGCCAGCGCGAGCTCGCGGCGATTGCCACGCGAGCCGGCGGCGCGCTGCACCGGCTGTGAGTTCTCCCATGCGTTGGAGCCAGTCGTCGAGTAGCGCACATGACCGATCGCCAGCTCACCGCCAAGCGAGACGATGTCGTTTGCGGTCAGCGCCTGGCTGACGAGGCCGAGGTCGCGGCGGGTCATGATCTGGCGCCCACGGTCGGCCGCGGCGATCCCGGCCGACTCCTGGCCGCGGTGCTGGAGCGCCGAGAGCGCGAAGAAAGCGAGGTTCGACACCTCGTGCCCGGGGGCATAGACCCCGAACACGCCACACTCATCGCGCGGTCCGTCCCGCGCATCGAGGCTGCTGGACGATGAACTCATCAGAGAGGAGCGACCCACCGCATCGCGTGCGCGCCGCACCAAGAAGCCTACCAGTGAGGGGTGTCGTGTCGGGGCCGATCTGGACGCCGCAAGCGCGCAGCGTGCGCGATCATCCGCAGCCTCGAGCGCGCCGCCGACGATTACCGCGCTCGCAGCGCAAAGGGGCGCGGTCAACCTCGGCCAGGGCTACCCGGACTTCGACGGCCCGCGCGAGATGTGATCGACGAGGCCGTTGCGCGACTAGCGCCCTGGCGGTGAAGCTAGGCCCGCTCGTCGATCGCGGCGCCGCTCTGCACCGGTGCGTTCGTCGCGCCTGATGCTGCGTAGGTCGTTGCCGCGTTTGCGAGTTGGGGTGCCGGTCCTGCGCTGGCAGAGACCTGGGCGTCGTCGAACTCCGCCAGCTCGTCGGCGACGCCGCCGCCGCTGTAGCGGGCCTGGCCGCCGCCGGTGCGCTGCGCGATCCGCTGCGCGACCTGGCTCTGCTGCTCGCTTGTCGTGCTCGCCAGGGTGCTTGGGCTCAGGGCGCCGGCGATCGCCTGCGTGAGCGCTTGCGCGGAGACGCCCTGCTGTTGCGCGATCGAGCTGAGGCTCGTGCCGCCGGCGCGTAGCTGCTGGCTGACGGCGCTCGGGCTCAAGCCAAGCACGTCGGCGGAGGCGTCAAGCACGTTCTGCCAGTTGCTCTCGCCGGGGGTGGGCGCCCAGCCTGGGTGGTTGCCGATTGCGTTGACGGACATAGCTTGTGATCCCGAGGGACTCGGCGTAGTTATCGGCAAGCGCCGGCGGGAACGGAGAAATGTTGGCTAAACGGCAGACGGATTGCTGATGGGCTCCTGCACGACGCCCGCGAGTCGCGGTTCTCGGTCGGGAGCGCGCCGGCTTACCGCTACTCTCGAAAGGAAGCGCACTGAGCAGCGCAACCAAGGAGGCAGGGATGATCGGAGACAAGCAGGAGCACTTCCAGGGCAAGGGCACCGACCTCGGTGCACTTCAGTCACACATCGAGGAGTACCTCAAGAACGACGGCTTCAAGCTACAGAAGTCAGCACCCAGCGAGCAGGGCGCCGTCGTCCAGGCCAAGAAGGGCGGCTTCCTGGCGGGCGTGATCGACGCGGACCGGGCATTGACGATCACGATCGAGGGTAGCCCAGCCGATTTCACGGTCCGCGTCGGCGTCGGCAAGTGGCTGAAGGATCTCGAGGTAGCAGCAATCGAGACCCTCGTACTCGGGGAAGTGTTCCTCGTGGTGGACGTGGCCGAGACGGCGTGGAACCTCGAGATCGAGGAGAAGCTCGTCAAGGACATCAAGTCCTTCATTGGCTGAGACCCCTCACGACGGCCTCCCCGCGGCGCAACACCCTGGCGGGGTTGTGACTGAGTCGCCGGCCGTCGTCGTGGAGGGCGCGCCGGTCGCGGGCCTCAGTCAGCGGCGTGTGCTGATCATCATCGGCGCGCTGATGACCGGGATGTTCCTGGCGGCGCTTGACCAGACGATCGTCTCGACGGCGCTGCCGACGATCGTTGCGGATCTCCATGGCGCCTCGCATTTGGCCTGGGTGGTTGTTGCGTATCTGCTCGCGGCGACGGTGTCGACGCCGTTGTGGGGCAAGCTTGGTGACCAGTACGGGCGCAAGCGGTTCTTTCAGGCGGCGATCGTGATCTTCCTCGCGGGTTCGGCGCTGTCGGGGCTGAGCCAGACGATGACCGAGTTGATCGCGTTCCGGGCGGTGCAGGGTCTGGGCGGCGGCGGCCTGATGGTTGGGGCGCAGGCGATCGTCGGCGATGTCGTATCGCCGCGCGAGCGTGGCCGCTATCAGGGATTGTTTGGCGCGGTGTTCGGTGTCGCGAGCGTGATCGGGCCGCTGCTTGGTGGCGTGTTCGTCGACCAGCTGTCGTGGCACTGGATCTTCTACATCAACATTCCGATCGGGGCGGTCGCGCTCGCGATCATCGCGGTCCAGGTACCGGGGCGCCTGAGTCGGATCCATCACGTGATCGACTATCTCGGCACTGTCGTGCTGATCGTGTCGGTGTCGTGTCTGGTGCTGTTCACGAGCCTCGGCGGCAGCACCTATGCGTGGGGGTCGACCGGGATGGTCGCCTTGGCAGTCGCGGGCGCGGTGCTGCTGGTCGTGTTCGTGTCGATCGAGCGGCGTGCGCTCGAGCCGATCCTGCCGCTGCACCTGTTCTCAAACCGCGGCTTCTCGAGCACGAGCGTGACGGGCTTCATTGTCGGCTTCGCGATGTTTGGCGCGATCACCTACCTGCCGGCGTTCTTCCAGATCGTGCACGGCGAGTCGCCGACCAGCTCCGGGCTGCAGTTGCTGCCGCTGCTCGTCGGCTTGATCGTCTGCTCGACCGGGTCCGGCATCGTGATCAGCCGGACCGGCCGCTACCGCGTGTTCCCGATCGCCGGGACGGCGCTGATGACGATCGGGATGGCGCTGCTCGCCCAGCTCGGGGTCGGAACGAGCCTGATCGTCGCGTCGCTGTACATGTTCGTCCTCGGCGTCGGTCTCGGTTGCGTGATGCAGGTGCTTGTCCTGATCGTGCAAAACGCCGTTCCCTACAGCGAGCTTGGCGTCGCAACCTCGGGCGCGACGTTCTTCCGCTCGATCGGCGGATCGTTCGGCACGGCGATCTTCGGCGCGATCTTCTCCAACGTCCTCGTCGGCAACCTCACCAGGCACCTCGGCCACACGACCCTGCCCAAGGGCTTCTCGAGCTCCAACATCACACCGGCGCTGCTCGACAAGCTCCCGACCGCTGTCCACCACGGCGTTGCCGCGGCCTACGCGCAGTCGATCCAAACGGTCTTCACGATCGCGATCCCAATCGCCGCGGTCGCGTTCCTTGCCGCGTGGCTGATCCCCCAAGTCGAACTACGGCGCCAACTCGGCACCCCGCAGAGCCCGGTCCCCACCGAGCCGGCGGCGCTATAGGGCTAATCGAACAGCGTCGCGAGCGCGGCGTGCGCTTCGCGCAGACGCTCGAGCGGCAGGTCGATCGGGCCGACTCGCAGGCGATCGCCGCCGACGCTGCCGATGATCCGACCGGGGAGCTCGCCGGCAGGGCCGGAGACGATGAAGCCGCCGGCGCCCTCGCCGAACAGCGCGGCCTCGTCATCGGACTCGAGCTCGACCGTAGCGCCGAGGTTCGCGGCGAGACAGCATTCGGAGAGCGCGACGGCGATCCCGCCCTCGGCGATGTCGTGTGCGCGCAGGCCGCCGCGAACCGCCGCGATCACCTCCGCGTGGGTCGCCCTCACGGCGGCGATGTCGAGCCCTGGAAGCTCTCCCGGCAGCGGCTCGCCACGAAGCTTTGCCAGCTCGCTCGCGGCAAGCGAGGGCCGGAAGTCGCCGACGAGCGCGATCGCGTCCCCCTCGCGCGCGAAGGCGAGGCCGCCCGCGCGCGTCGGGTCGGGCAGCTCGCCGACCAGGCTGACGACCGGCGTCGGGTAGATCGGGCCCTGCGCGCCCTCGTTGTAGAGCGAGACGTTGCCGCCGGTGACAGGAACGGCAAGCGCCCGGCACGCGTCGCCGAGCGCGCGTACCGACTCGGTCAGCTGCCAGGCGATGTGCGGCTTCTCCGGGTTACCGAAGTTGAGGTTGTTCGTGAGGCCGAGCGGCTCCGCGCCGGCGCAGGCGAGGTTCGCCGCGCACTCGAGCACCGCCTCGATCGTGCCGCGGTACGGGTCGGCACCAGCACGGCGGCCGTTGCAGTCGATCGCCACAGCGATCGCACCGCCGTGCGGTAGCAGGAGCACCGCCGCATCGCCGGCGCCTGAGCGGACGACGGTCCGCGACTGGACGATGCAGTCGTATTGCTCGTACAAGTATCGCCTGTCGGCGATATTCGCACTCGCCAGCAGAGCGAGCAGGATGGTGTCCGGATCCGTGCTGTCCAGCACCCTGGGCGGTGGCGGGTAGAGCAGTTGGCTGGGTCGCTCGGGCGCCAGCTCGTAGAGCGGGCAGCCGTCGACGAGGACGTCCAGCGGCAGCTCGCCGGCGAGCTCGCCGCGCCAGTAGACGCGGATGTGCTGGGAGTCGGTTACCCGTCCGATCACCGACGCGGTGGTCTCCCAGTGGGTGCAGACCGCGAGGACCCGCTCGAGCTTGGCCGGCTCGACGATCGCCGCCATGCGCTCCTGAGATTCCGAGACCATGATCTCGAACGGCTCCATATCGGCCTCGCGCAGTGGCACCTTGTCGAGGTCGATGTCGATCCCGACGCCGCCCTTGCTCGCCATCTCCGGCACCGAAGAGGTGAGGCCCGCGGCGCCGAGGTCCTGCAGCGCGACGAGCAGGTCGCGGTCGAGCAGCTCGAGCGAGACCTCCATCAGCTTCTTCTCCGAGAACGGGTCGCCGACCTGGACGCTCGGGCGCTTGGCCTCGTCGCCCTCGCCGAGCTCGGCTGAGGCGAGCACCGACGCGCCGCCGATCCCGTCGCGGCCGGTCGAGGCGCCGAACAGCACCAGCAGGTTGCCGGGGCCGGCGGCGGCGGAGCGGATCATGCGATCTGCGCGCGCGAGCCCGATCGACATCGCGTTGACGAGGCAGTTCTGCTCATAGGGCCCCTCGAAGTAGACCTCGCCGCCGATCGTCGGCACGCCGATCGAGTTGCCGTAGTGGCCGATCCCGCCAACGCAGCGGTCGAGCAGGTAGCGCGAGCGCTCGCTCGTCGGCTCGCCAAAGCGCAGCGAATCAAGCGAGGCGATCGGCCGTGCGCCGATCGCGAAGATGTCACGCAGGATGCCGCCGACGCCTGTCGCCGCGCCCTGGAACGGCTCGACGGCGCTCGGGTGGTTGTGCGACTCGACCTTGAAGGCGATCGCCCAGCCCTCGCCGACATCGATCGCGCCCGCGTTCTCACCGGGACCCATCAGGAGCCGCGGTCCCTCGCTCGGGAGGGTCTGTAGCAGCAGCTTCGAGTGCTTGTAGGCGCAGTGCTCGGACCACAGCAGCGAGAGCATCGCCAGCTCGACCTCGTTCGGCTCGCGCCCGAGCAGCTCGAGGATGCGCTGCGTCTCGAACTGCGAGAGACCCAGCTCACGCGCTTTTTCGTGAAGAGCGGCGGCCGCGAGGCTCACAGACCGCCCCCAACAAAGGACAGCGAGTCACGCAAGGATGCGAATAGCCCGAGCCCGTCGGCCGAGCCGGTCAGTGGATCGACAGCGTGCTCGGGGTGGGGCATCAGGCCGAAGACGTTGCCGCGCTCGTTCATCACGCCCGCGATGTCGCGCAGGGCGCCGTTGGGGTTCTGACCTGGCGCGTAGCGCAGCAGGACCTGGCCGGCGGCCTCGATCCGGTCGAGCTCGCGCTCGGGCGCGTAGTAGCGGCCCGTCGTGTGCTTGACCGGGATCGACAGCCGTTTGCCGCGCTCGAGCGAGCGCGTGAAGTCGGTGTCGGGGTTGACGACCTCGAGCGAGACCTGGCGGCAGACGAAGCGCACGCTCGCGTTGGTCAGCAGGGCGCCGGGGAGCAGGCCCGCTTCGCAGAGCACCTGGAAGCCGTTGCAGATCCCCATCACGTGACCGCCGGCCTGTGCGAACTCGATCACCTCGGTCATGATCGGCGCGAACCGCGCGATCGCGCCGACGCGCAGGTAGTCGCCATAGGAGAAGCCGCCCGGGACGATCACCGCGTCGACGCCCTGGAGGTCGCGGTCGCCGTGCCAGAGCGCGACGACGTCGCCGACGCGCGCGCACGCAAGCTGCGCATCGACGTCGTCACAGCTGCCGGGAAAGGTGATTACGCCGAACTTCACTCGGCGCTGAGAATCTCGTAGTCCTCGATGAGCGGGTTCGCCAGCAGGCGCTCGCACATCTCCGGCAGCGCGTCGGAATCGGCGACCTCGAGCTCGATCAGGCGGCCGATGCGGACCTCGCTGACGCCGGCGAAGCCGAGCTGGGAAAGCGCCCGCTCGGTGACCGCGCCCTGGGGGTCGAGGATCCCGGCTTTCGGACGGACGAGGATGCGTGCGTGCACTTGCCTTGCATGCTAGTGGCGTGCGACGATGTAGCGTGCGACGGCGGTTGAGTACGCGGGCGGGCTCGTCGGCTAGACGCTCGCCGAGCGGGCCAGGGGCTCAGCTCACGGCGCGGCAGTGCTTGCGCGAGCTGTTGCAGATCTCGGCAACGCCGATGATCCAGGAGACCGGCACGGGGCCCCAGAAGCGGCTGTCGTCCGAGCTGCCGCGATCGTCGCCGAGCACGAAGGCGTCGCCCCGCGGGACCGTGATCGTTTGCGGGTAGTTGCAGATCGCCGCGAGGACGCACTGAGCGGTGCGGGCGAACGGCTCGGACTGGACCTCACCGTCGAGCACGACGTGGCCGCCGAACATCGCGACGCGTTGGCCGCCGAGCGCGACCACGCGCTTGATGTAGAAGACGCCACTCGGGCCGCCCGACGGTCGCGAGCAGAGCGTGCCGGTACGCCGCGGCGCGCCGCAGACGCCCAAGCCGCCGCCGCGCGTCGCGCCGCGCGGCGGGTGGAAGATGACGACGTCGTCGATGCGAAGGTGCAGCCGGCCGGATTTCGTGTAGACGGTCTCGCCGGCTCGAAGCGTCGGCTCCATCGCTGCGGATGGCACGCGCCAGGCGCGCAGGTTCGAGGCGCTCAACGAGATCGAGCAGCCGGCCAGGGCGACGGCCGTCGCCGTGAGCGCGAGCGTCCACCGCGGCGGGCAGGCGGTCCGGGCGATCCTGCTGCGCAATGCGTGCTAGCTAGTTCGCGCCGCTGCGCTCGAGCCATGCCTCGAGCGGCTCGCCGGTGATGCGCTCGTAGGCCTCGCGGTAGAGCGCTTGGGTCCGCGCGACGACATCGTCGGGCAGTGGCGGCGCGGGCGGAGTCTTGTCCCAGCCCGAGTCGGCCGCCCAGTCGCGGACGTATTGCTTGTCAAAGCTCGGCTGGCCGTGTCCTGGCTCGTAACCGTCGACGGGCCAGAAGCGGGAGGAGTCGGGCGTCAGGACTTCGTCGGCGAGCGTCAGCGTGCCGTCGGCGTCGAGCCCGAACTCGAACTTGGTGTCGGCGAGGATGATGCCGCGGCTGCGTGCGTGCTCCGCTGCCCGGCTGTAGACGGTGATCGAGACTTCGCGGACGCGCGCGGCGAGCTCGCTGTCGCCACCCAGCAGCTCGACCATGCCGTCGATGTCGATGTTCTCGTCGTGGCCGACCTCGGCTTTGGTCGAGGGGGTGAAGATCGGCTCTGGGAGCTGCTCGGACTCGAGCAGGCCTGCCGGTAGCTCGATTCCGCTGATCCCGCCGGTGCGCTTGTAATCGCTCCAGCCGGAGCCGGTGATGTAGCCGCGCACGACGCACTCGACGGGCACCATGCGCAGGCGCTTCACCGCAAGCGCCCGGCCGCGAACGTCGTCGGGGACGCCCTCGTCGAACGAGACGAGATGGTTGGGAACGATGTCCTTCGTCAGATCGAACCAGAACACGGAGATGCCGGTCAGAACGCTCCCCTTGCCGGGAATCGGCGTCGGGTGGACCACGTCGTAGGTCGAGATGCGATCGGAGGCGACCATCAGGAGGCCATCCCCGAGCTCGTACATCTCACGGACCTTGCCGGAGGCGATCAGCGCCAAGTCGGCGACCGAGTTCACGCGGTGGACTCTAAATGACACCGCCGCTGGATTCGAGCCCTCGACGGGGTGGCGCGCCGGGCGCGGGGACGATCACGCTCCAGTAGGTCTACGGTGGGAGCGTGCAGTGCACAGGCCTGACCGATCGGGCGCGCCTGCGTCGGGCCGCCACTCTCTCGGTGGTGGCGCTCGTGCTCCTGCCGGCGGCGAGCTCCGCGTCGAGTCAGGGTGGCGCGATCGACCCGTGCCTCGTCGGCGCCTGGACGGAGCTCGGCGAGCGCGACCAGTTCGGCTTCGATGGCATGCTCGTCACGCTCGAGGGCGGTGCCGGACGCGAGCTCACCTTCCTGGCGCACGGGCGGGCGCGTGCAAGCTACGCGAGCGCGCAACCGCTGACGGGGAGCCTAATCGGCGAGCCGCTCCAGATCGTCGTTACGGGCGGCGTCATCTACAAGACGCGCACGCTTCGCGACAAGCTCACATTCGTCGCGGCGAACTACACGGGCAGCAGTGTCGATGCGACGCTCGCGGGCGTGCCGATCGCGCTCGGCCCGCAGCGGCTGCCGGCGCCTGAGACGTTCCGCTGCAGCGCGACGGGTTTGATCGAGCGGGGCAGCGGTTTTAGCGCCCGCTTCGTGCGCGGCTGACGGTCAGGTGAGAGGTGCATCGAGGCGGGCGAGCAGCTCCGGCACGTGGCGTGTGTAGGCGCCGTAGTCGAAGATCGCGTCGAGATCGAGCGCCGCTGTGCGCTCGTCGCCGGCCAGCAGGTCGCGCAACTGCGTCCGCTGGGCCCAGGCGCGCTGGGCGAGCTCCTGCGTGATGCGGTAGGCGTCGTCGCGGTCGCGCCCGCTTGCAACGAGTGCCAGCAGCACGCGCTGCGAGAAGAGGGCGCCGTAGGTGAGCTCGAGGTTCTCGCGCATGCGCTCGGGGTAGACGACGAGCCCGCGGATCAGACGCAGCGCGAGGTGCTGCATGTAATCGAGCAGGATCGTCGAGTCGGGCAGGATGATGCGCTCGGCACCCGAATGCGAGATGTCGCGCTCATGCCAGAGGGCGACGTTTTCGCCCGCCGCCTGCGCGTTGCCGCGCAGGACGCGCGCGAGGCCGCAGATCCGCTCGCTGACGATCGGGTTGCGCTTGTGCGGCATCGACGATGAGCCCTTCTGCTCGCCCGGCTTGAACGGCTCCTGCGCCTCCAGCACCTCGGTGCGCTGGAGATGGCGGACCTCGGTTGCGAAGCGCTCGAGCCCGGCGCCGGCGATCGCGATCGCGGCGAGCAGCTCGGCGTGACGATCGCGCGCGACGACCTGGGTCGAGATCGGCTCGGCCGCGAGGCCCAGGCGGGCGAGGACGCGGCGCTCGTAGTCGGGCGAATGGCTCGCGTGCGTGCCGACCGCACCCGACACGGCGCCGACCGCGACGCCGGCGAACGCGTGCTCGAGTCGCTCCGCGTTGCGCTGCGCCTCAAACGCGAAGCCGGCGAGCTTCAGGCCGAAGGTCGTCGGCTCGGCATGCACGCCGTGTGTGCGCCCGGCGCACAGCGTGTCGGCGTGCTCTCTCGCCCGCTGTGCAAACGCCGCGACGAGCTCGTGCGCGCCCGCGAGGATCACCTCGCCCGCAGCGCGCAGCTGCAGCGCGAGCGCGGTGTCGAGAACATCCGAGGAGGTCAGGCCGTAATGGATCCAGCGCCCCGCCTCGCCGGCCGAGGCGGCAAGCACGTCGACGAACGCGGCGACGTCGTGATCGGTTACCCGCTCGCGCTCGCGCACCGCCTCGACCGTGAAGCTGGCAGTGCCGATCGCTTCGAGCTCGGCAGCGCTCGGGCCCGCGAGCTCCTGCGCCGCGGCAACCTCGACCTCACGCCAGCGCTCCATGCGCGCCTCGTCGGTCCAGATCGCGCCCAGCTCCGGGCGGGTGTAGCGGGAGATCACAGGTGGATTATCGCCGCACGCGCCCGACGCGCCGGATCGCCACCCGGAACCTTGCTGGGAACGCTGCTCCCCTGCTGCGGCACCGTGCGTCGCCCAGCTTGGTCCTGGATCGCTCCGGCGCCACCCTCATTTTGAAAGACCTTCTAAGCGACGGCCGTCGGGCGCCCGCCCGACGTGAACGCGGTGTCGAGGATGCGGGCGGCGAGGACGCCCGCATTGCGGGCGTTGTCGAGCCCGACCGCTGCGACCGGGACGCCCGGCGGCATCTGGATCACCGAGAGAATCGCGTCGAGTCCACCGGCGGCGGAAAGGCGGCTCGAGAGTGGCACGCCGATCACGGGGAGGTCGCTGTGGGCGGCGACGACGCCGGGCAGAGCCGCCGAGAGTCCCGCGCCGGCGATCAGCACGCGCAGACCGCGACCGCGGGCACTGCGTGCGTACTCGGCAACCTGGTCGGGTTGGCGGTGCGCCGAGATCACGTTGATCTCGTAGGGAATGCCGCGGTCCCCGAGCTCCTTTGCCGCGCCCTGCATCGTGTCCATGTCGCTCTGGGAGCCCATCAGGATGCCGACGAGCGGCGGGCCATCGCCCGGTTGCGTCGCGACGACGGCTAGCTGCGGCTCGCTGGTCACGCGCCCGCCGCCGCTACGCGCTCGGCGATGTCGGTGCGCATCTGCCTCCCAGCAAACGAGATCATCTGGGCCGCAGCATACGCCGAGCGCCGGGCGCCGGCCGGATCGTCGCCGAGCGCGGCGATGCCGAGCACCCGTCCGCCGCTGGTGACGAGGCGCCCGTCGCGCAGCGCGGTCCCGGCGTGCGTGACCTCGACTGCGGACGGCACGTCCTCGAGGCCCGAGATCTCGTCGCCGGCGCGCGGGCTCTCCGGATAGCCGGCGCTCGCGAGGACTACCATCACGCCCCACTGGGCCGACCAGTCGAGCGCGTAGCCGGCGAGCCCGGCGGGCGCTGTCGTGCGCACCAGCGCGTCGAGCAGGTCCGAGCGCAAGCGCGGCAGCAGCGCCTGCGCCTCGGGATCGCCGAAGCGCACGTTGAACTCGATGACCCGGATGCCGGCCGGCGTCAGCATCAGTCCGCCGTAGAGGACGCCGCGGAAGGGCGTGCCGCGCTCGCGCATGTAATCGACGACCGGTTGGTGTACCTGGGCGATGATCTCGGCGACCAGCGACTGCTCGATGCCGGGGACCGGCGAGAACGAGCCCATCCCGCCCGTGTTCGGGCCGCGGTCGCCGTCGAAGATCCGCTTGTAGTCGCGCGCCGGCGTCATCGGGACGGCGCGCTCGCCGTCGCAGAGCGCGAAGAGCGAGAGCTCCTCACCCACCAGGCATTCCTCGACGATCACGGTCTCGGTGCCAAAGCGCCGCTGCACGAGCAGATCCTCGAGTGCGGCGCGCGCTGTCGCTTCGTCCGGCGCCACCGTCACGCCCTTGCCGGCCGCCAGGCCGTCCGCCTTCACGACAACCGGGTAGCCGGTGATCGCGGCGAGGCCCTCCTCGACTGTCTGCACAGCGGTCCAGGACGCCGTCGGCACGCCGGCCCCGGCCATCGCGCGCTTTGCGAACTCCTTCGAGCCCTCGAGCTGCGCGGCTGCTGCAGTCGGTCCGACGGCCCGTACGCCGTTCTCGGCCAGCGCGTCGACGAGGCCCGCGACGAGCGGCGCCTCGGGACCCACGACGACGAGATCGATGTGCTCGTCGCGTGCGAGACGGACCTGGCCGTCGATGTCCTCGGCACCGACTTCAAGAATCCGCGCGCTCGCTGCGATCCCCGGATTGCCCGGCGCGCAGAGCAGCTCCGGCCGCTGCGGCGAGCGGTGGAGCGCATGGATGAGCGCGTGCTCGCGCCCGCCGGAGCCGACAACCAGGACCTTCATCGCGTGCGTATCCTAGGCCCGCGCCTGCGCCACAAGCGATTGCGGGGCTGCCGCAACGAACGACCAGCCCACCCTGCCGTGCTGCCTGCTTGCCGAACGATCCCTCTCGGGGCCCCGGGAGCGGGCTCCCCGTGAGGCCTCGGCGCTCCGCTTCCTAACGCCGCGGGGGCGGCGCGGGATCAGGTGTTGGCATCGGAACCATCCTCACTTATGGTACTCCCCGCAACGTCAAATCTAGGCTTGGATTTGAATGCTTGGGTTTCTCGGCCTTGCTGGTGTCGCAGACATTGCCACCGTGGTTTTGGCGAGCGCAACGCTCCTGCTGGTCGCCGCCGCGGTCTGGGCTGGGGTCACGGCCAAGCGCTCGGTGAGAATCGCAGCTGAAGGGATTAACGCTCAAATCGGTGAACAGCGGCTGATCGAGCGGCGACGACGGGTCTATGACCACCTGGGCACGTATTACAGCCGCAGCTTCGTCGAGATGAGCGCCGACGCGTCGCAGGTCTTCAAGGCTTTTGCCACTGACATGTCAGCCGGCGAATCGCACTGGGACGGTCTGTCGCGGCATAAGCGGGCGAGGGTCCAGTTGGTGTTGAATTTTTACGAGCAAGTCGCTACCGAGTACAACGCCGGGTTCCTCGATCGTGAACTGTCCAACCGGACTCTCGCGTACGTCGCGCTTGAAATGTGGGACCGAGCGGAGCCGTTCATCGGTTGGGTGAGGCGTCAAAACCAGCAATATTTCGAAGAGTGGGCTGAGTTGTACAAACACAAGGCCGAGATCCTCGACGCGAGTGAAGCGTCGACGCAGCGACAAGCGGACGCAGCAGGCTCGGCTGCACCCGCCGGTTAGCGCGACCGGTGGCCGGCGGGGGGACGCGCCTCCCGACAGCTGTACGTGATAGCGTACGATCGTATGCCACCACGGGATTGGAACGCGGCGAGCTACGACACGATCTCGGCCCCGCAACAGCAGTGGGGCGCGGAGGTACTCGAGCGTCTCGAGCTGCGTGGCGACGAGGCGGTGCTCGATGCCGGCTGCGGCACGGGACGCGTCACCGAGATGCTGCTCGAGCGTCTGCCGCGCGGGCGCGTCGTCGCCGTCGACGGCTCACCTTCGATGGCGGCCAAGGCTCGCGAGCGACTGGACCCGGGGCGCGTGCGGGTGATCTGCCAGGACCTGCTCGAGCTCTCGCTCGACGAGCGGCTCGACGCCGCGGTCTCGACTGCGACCTTCCACCACATCTTCGATCACGAGACGCTGTTCGCGGCGATCCGCCGCGCGCTTGCGCCCGGGGCGCAGTTCGTCGCGCAATGCGGCGGGGAGGGAAACATCGAGCGGGCGCGGGCGCTGGGGGCACAGCTCGCGAGCAGCGCGCCCTACGCCGAGCACCTCGCTTCGATCGGCGATCTCTGGCACTACGCGAGCCCGGAGCGGACGCGCGCGCGCCTGGAGGCAGCCGGCTTTGCGGTCAGCGCGTGCTGGCTGGAGCCCAAGCCGACGACGCCGCCGCGCCCGCGCGAGTTCCTCGAAACGGTGATCTTCGCGCCCTACCTCGAACGGCTCCCGGACGAGTTGCGCGCTCCGTTCATCGACGAGATCGAGCGCGAGCTCGGCGACCCGCTCGTGCTCGAGTACGTGCGCCTCAACTGGGACGCGGTCGCCGTCTAGCTGCCGATGGTCGAGGCTGAAGCTCTCGCCACCCCCTACCAGACCGCCTTTCGCGCCGGCGCGGTCGAGGGCCGCGCCGACACGCTCGAGGCGGGCCGCGGCGGGCGCGGCGGCATGCGCCCGCACGAGCTGCTCGAGGCCGCGCTCGCGACGTGCATGGCGATCACTGCGCGGATGGCGCTCGAGGAGCTCGGTATCGAAGCGCCCGGACTGCGCGTTCGCGTCGAGCTCGAGCGCAGCGAGCGCGAGACGGCCTATGTCTACGAGCTTCGAGGTGATCGTGGCCTGACCGCCGCACAGCGTGCAGCGGTCTACGACCGGCTCGAGCGCTGCCCCGTCCGCCGGACGCTCTCGCGGCCCGCGCGCTTCGAACAGCGGGCTGTCGCGTAGCCGGCGCCTGCGGGCTCCCGCCGCTCGGCTTCACCGGATCGTCGCATCTGAGCGCGAGCGCGGGCCTAGGCTCTGGGCCGTCCAGCTGACAGGAGGATTCGGATGCGCCGCACCTTCACAGCCGCGCTCGCCGCGGCCACGCTACTTGCGCTGAGCGCCACGGGCGCGCTCGCCCACGGCTTTCAACGCCCCTTCCCGTCGCCCCCGCCGGCCAACGTCTTCACCAACCAGGTCTTCTTCGACGGAGCCAGCCTCAGGCACAAGATTCCCGGGGGTAGCGAGCCGCTCGCAGACCCCGATGACATCTCCTACGTCGCCGGACACATCCTCGTCGGCTTCCAGAACGGCGTCGGGCCGCAGGGCCAGGCGAGCGCCTCGGGCAACCTCGACAGCACGATCGTCGAGCTCGACCTGAGCGGCCACGCGCTCGCCCAGTGGGATGTCCTCGGCAAGGCCGACGGCGTCACCGCCGACCCCTACGACGGCCTCGTCTACGCCACGGTCAACGAGGACGCGAACTCGAGCCTCTACGTGATCAACCCGTGGAGCGGCGCCGTCACTCACTACGCCTACAGCGAGACGCTGCCGCACGACGGCGGCACCGACGCGATCTCCTTCTATGACGGGATGACGCTGATCAGCGCCTCCGCTCCGGGCACGACCGGCGCCGGCGCCCCCCAGCCGACCTACCCCGCCGTCTACGCGGCGACGCTCGACCCTGCCACCCAGATCGCGACCGTCAAGCCGCTCTTCTACGACGAGGCAAAGGCGAGCCTCGCGAACATCGGGGCGGGCAGCGGCTCGACCGTGACGCTCGGCCTGACCGATCCCGACTCCAACGAGGACGTGCCGTTCTACGCGCCGCGCTTCGCCGGCCAGTTCATGCTGACCAGCCAGGGCGACCAGCAGCAGATCTTCGTCAACGCCGCCGGCACGCCGTGGCAGAGCCTGTCCGTGCTCAACCTCTCCGCGTCGGTCGACGACACCGCCTGGCCATCGGACTCGCAGGGCGCGATCTACACGACCGACAACGGCCGCGACACGGTGAACAGGATCACCGGGCCGTTCCAGGTCGGCAGCGTCGTCGCCGCGGTCACGCCGTGCGACGAGAACAGCGCGCCCGCGACCTGCCCCGCGCCCGGCTATCCGGCGAACTATCTCGGCGAGATCGATCCGTGGACCGGCCAGATCACAGCGCTGACGGTCGACGGCCCGGCCGTCGCGCCGCAGGGCATGCTGTTCCTACCCTGAGCAGATGCTGTTCCGGGGGGCGCATGCGCCCCCCGGCGGATCGGTGCATGGGGGATGTGTGCGCTGACAAACCAAGGCGCTATCGTCTCCGGGCATGGAAGGTGGACAACAGTTCAAAGAGTGCTCAAGCTGCGACAAGGCCCTCCACTGGGTCTGCAACGCGTGCGGTACTGACAACGGCGCGCGATAGCTGGGCAGCTCCCGGCTCCCGTCTCCCGTGCTACCTGTGCCGACGCGGCCCTCGCTGCGCTGGCTCGCGTTCGGGTGTCTTGTCGTCGGCCTCCGGCGGCGGAGTGTTCAGCAGCGTCCGTAGCGCTTCGTTGAACGGAGCGTCGATCTTGACTTTGGTGTCGCGGTCGAGCTTCTCGTCGTCTCGGTCGTCGGCCACTAGAACATCGCCTCCGGCAGGTTTGGCAAGCCGATAGTGAGAGCTGGCGCGCCGATCTGCCCGTTCAGGGCAATCAGGCCGGTGTCGAACGTGTCGAACTGCTCGATCGTGATGGTGGTCGCCGTTGAGAGTGCCGTTGCGACGTGGATCGCGTCCTTGGGCCTGACGCCGTGATTCCAGACGACATCTTGCGCCTTCTCCGCGATCGTGCGGTCGACTTCATACAGGCTGATGTAGTCATTCTCGAAGAAGGCGCGTACCGCCTCCCGGTCTGCGACCGGGATAGGGTCGTTTCCCTTCAGGCGGAGCACCTCGGCCAGGCTAAGAACGGAGGTGATGATGGTTAGCTCGCCGCGCTCGGCCATCCGGATGCCCGCCTGGCACGCCGCGAGCTTGTCTGGCTCCGCCTTGAGCCAGCCGAGAAAGACACACGCATCCCAGTAGCGATACCTCACCAGTCGTCGTCCGTCGTTTCTCGGCCGTTGAAAATGCCGCGCACATCATCGGCCGCCACTGGCGTAGCGCCCAAGACCTTGAGGGTCTCTACCTCGATCGACTGCTTTTCGCCCGTAACCTTGGCTCTAATCGTGCCGCGAGCGGCGACCCTCTTGCCTACAGCTGCGAGCACCTCGTCGAGCGTGACGTACCGCCCAAACCGACAGGTGATGTGCGCGCCGCTTGCGAGCCAGATACCAAACTCGTTCTTGTCGTGAACGTTGACGGCCTCCAGTCGGCCCTCAACGGTCCCGAAGCTCTGGCGGGTTCCGCCGAGGATCTTCTCGGCGTTGACGGCGAGCTGCGCCGAAAGCGTGTGCCTCTCACGGCCATTCCGCACCCCGATGGGGAAGTCGTCGCTCGAAATCCTGGCCAGCTGCCGGAGCTGTTCTAGCGCCTTGTCGGAGTAGTGGTCAGGGCGCACCGCCTTCTCGGTCAGTTGCGCGAGGCCCAACGTGATTAGCTCCGAGATGTCGTGAGTAACGGACGGGCTTAGGTTGGAGCGAATCGGCTCGCCCCGGAGCGGCAGTCGAACGCTCCCCTCTTTGACCTCCACGACCCACTTCAGGGGCCGCGGGATGCCCGTGTAGCTTTCCGCGACCTCGTTGATAAACGCTGCAAACGTGCTCGATGCATTGACGAGTTGCCGCAGTTCCACGGGCACGCCAACGCCGACCTCTAGCTCAAGGTCGGGCGGGCGCCGGCTTTCGCTTTCGTCTGGCATCAACCTGCCTGGCTGTACGTGAGTCGTTTTCCTCCAGCCTGAGCCACGACCCGGACGGTGCGTTCCGTGTCGCTGAGATCCCGCGTGCTGAAGCGGAAATCGAACTCGGCCACGTAGCGGTGTAGGTGCTCGCGACTGACGTGATGGTGCGTGCCGTCGAGCGACCGCTTCAACTGAGCGAAGTAGGACTCGGCTTGGTTGGTGCTCACGTCGCCGCGAACGTATTCGCCGATGCGATGGTTGACCATCGTGTGCGAGGCGAACTCGCCGATCCCACGGTAGGGACCGCTTGTGTCCGTGTGCAGGTGCGTGCGCTTCGGGTCGACGTTCTCGATGAGCACGGCGCGTAGGTTGTCAACCTTGACATCCGGCACTACGCGTGAGCGCACCTCGCCAGTCTCGCGCGAGACGAGCGACATGATCGGCGTCTTGTCAACGATCCCTTTACCGCGCAGACGCTTGTCGCTCGCGTGACGGTTCTTGTGGCGTCCGCCGTACCAAGTCTCGTCGGCCACGACACGGCCAAAGAACGGCTCAACCGAAGGTTCGCGCTTCATCGCCTCACGGACTCGGTGGAGCATGAACCACGCCGTCCTAGGCGTCAACCCATACTTGCGCTCAATCTCGCGAGCAGAGACGCCGTTCTTGCTCGACGCCATCTCGAAGATCACAAACATCCACGTCCGGACTGGGATCTTGGTCCCGTGCAGGACGGTCCCGGTCAGCACGGAGAACTGTTTACGACAACCCGGCTCGGCGCACTTCCAGACGCGCCGCTGCGAGCTCGCGCCGGTGCGGGTCTTACGCGAATGCCCGTTCTCGGGGGTCAGGAAATACGGCTGGCGGACCGAGCCGCAATGCGGGCAGACCGGACGATCGCCCCAGCGCAGCTGCTCTAGGTAATGGTAGGCGTCAGCTTCGGTACGAAGCTGATCGGCTAGCTGGAGCACGCTCATCGACATACGGGGATTGTAACCGACATTGACGTTCTATGTCAAGATCTGTTACGCTCTCGGCTATGACCAATCTCCCCCCGGACATCGAGGCGAGGCGCGCAATCGAGGATGAGCTAATCCGGCTCGGCTCAGAGCGCAGCCGCTTGGAGGCCGAGGCTGGCGCAAACCTTGAAGCGATCGTCGATGTTGTCCCTCGCGCGACCGAGGCGGGCATCCCGCTCGACGAGGTGGCGCGGCTCGTGGGCGTCAGTCGCCAGACGCTTCATCGCTGGCGAGGGAGCCTCGAACGGCTGAAGTCAGGCGGCTGACGGGGCCGTCCCCGAAGCTTTGCCCGGCGAGGGAACGGCCCCTAGCGTTTCCGTTGGGTAGAGGAACCAGCCAGCCACAACGTACCGTCCGCGTCGGCGTCTACCGTCCCAAACAGACGTTCGGTGCCACCTGCCCGGCGACACGGTGCGTCTGCTCGTTGGACATGGACACCAAGCCAAACGGAACCCAAGGAGGTTTCGCCGATGTTTCAAATCACTGCCGTTCGGACCGAGCAATCGCCCGGACACCGCTACCCGCACATTGCGATGGTGCGCCTAAGCGACGGGACCATTGAAACCCGCGCCCAAGTCATCAGGTTCATCCTGAACTACAAAGCGGTCTACGTGACAGCTGCGCCGGGCGTGCGGTCGGCCCGCGTGATCGTCGCGCGCTGTCCGCACTGCGGGTCGGGCGACTACATCACGACCGAGCCGGACTACACACCGGAGAACAACCTGCTTGACCTGCCGAGGTTCTAGCCCGGCAGCAGTTGCGACTCGACCACCCGCCGCGGTGCCATGTGCGGCATTCGCGGCGGAAGGTCGGGGCCACCCTGTCGCGGATGGGCGCCGTAGCCAAGCGCAACGGCCACGGCGTCAGCGATAAACGGAAGTAGGCGCTCGGCCTCGCCGACGCTCAGGTCGATTCCGATGCGGTCATCCAAGATGACCCGCACGCCGTCCTCGCCGCGGAAGCTCGCGCTCAGGAACGGGACGGACCAGCCATCAACCGCGACGAGATTCTGCGTGAACGGCCCAGGGAAACTGACGCGGAAGTCGCGCAGCTCCGAGCAGTCGTGGCCGGCGTCGTCAGCGCTCATCGAGTCCTCCTAGCTTTCGCGCGCCGTGGCGGACTTCCTGCCGCCTTGGTTTGTCAGCGCACACATCCCCGGTGCATGCACCGATCCGGCCCCCGGCGCATGCGCCGGGGGCGTCAATGTCAACAGCTCAGGTGACGGGCGCGGGCGCGGGCGCGACGCTCAGCACGATCTCGCCGCCGAGCGCGTCGGCGCGGACGGTCTGCCCGTCGCGGTAGGTGCCGTCAAGCAGCCCGACCGCGAGGCGGTCGACGAGCTGGCGCTGGATCACGCGCTTGAGCGGGCGGGCACCGTAGACGGGGTCGTAGCCGAGGTTGCCGATCAGTGTCAGCGCGTCGTCGGTGAGCTCGAGGGCGATGCCGCGCGCGGCGAGCTGGGCGGTCACGCGCTTGATCTGCAGCAGGACGATCTCTGAGATCTGCTCGCGGCTGAGCGGCTCGAAGATCACGATGTCGTCGAGGCGGTTGATGAACTCGGGCTTGAAGTACTGCTGCAGGGCGCTGCGGATGTCCTGCGGCTCGACGCGGATGTTCGAGGTCATGATCAGGACGACGTTCTTGAAGTCGACGGTGCGGCCCTGGCCGTCGGTCAGGCGGCCGTCGTCGAGGACCTGGAGCAGCGTGTTGAAGACGTCGGGGTGCGCCTTCTCGACCTCGTCGAGCAGGATCACGCCGTAGGGCCGGCGGCGGACCGCCTCGGTCAGCTGGCCGCCCTCCTCGTAGCCGATGTAGCCGGGGGGCGCGCCGACGAGGCGCGAGACGCTGTGCTTCTCCATGTACTCGGACATGTCGATGCGGACCATCGCGTCCTGCGTGTCGAAGAGGTACTCGGCGAGCGCGCGGGCCAGCTCCGTCTTGCCGACGCCGGTCGGCCCGAGGAAGAGGAAGCTGCCGATCGGGCGGTTCGGGTCGGCGAGGCCGGCGCGGCTGCGGCGGATCGCGCCGGCGACTGCCTCGACCGCCTCGTCCTGGCCGATGACGCGCTCGTGCAGGCGCTCCTCCATGTGGATCAGCTTCTGGACCTCGGACTCGAGCAGGCGCGTGAGCGGGATGCCGGTCCAGTTGGAGATCACCTCGGCGACGTCGTCGGCGTCGACCTCCTCCTTGAGGAAGACCGCCTGGCCGGGTGTCGCGGCCGAGTCCTCGCGCTCGGCGAGCTTGCGCTCGAGCTCGGGGATCGTGCCGTAGCGAAGCTCGGCGGCGCGCGCGAAGTCGGAGGCGCGCTCGGCGCGCTCCGCCTCCTGGCGGAATTGCTCGAGCTGCTTCTTCGTGCCGGAGATGTCGCCGATCACGTCCTTCTCGGACTGCCACTGCGCCTTCATCGCGCTCGAGCGCTCGCGCTGCTCGGCGAGCTCGGACTCGAGCGCGGCGCGGCGCTGGGCGGAGGCGTCGTCGGTCTCCTTGGCGAGCGAGGTCAGCTCGATCTGCAGCGAGATGATGCGGCGATCGACCTCGTCGATCTCGGTCGGCAGCGAGTCGATCTCGATCCGCAGGCGCGACGCGGCCTCGTCGATCAGGTCGATCGCCTTATCGGGCAGGAAGCGGTCCGCGATGTAGCGGTTCGAAAGCTCGGCGGCGGCGATCAGCGCGCTGTCCTGGATGCGCACGCCATGGTGGTTCTCGTAGCGCTCCTTGAGGCCGCGCAGGATCGCGATCGTGTCCTCGACCGAGGGCTCCTCGACCATCACCGGCTGGAAGCGGCGCTCGAGCGCGGCGTCCTTCTCGATGTGCTTGCGGTACTCGTCGAGCGTCGTCGCGCCGACGGCGCGCAGCTCGCCGCGTGCGAGCATCGGCTTGAGCAGGTTCGCCGCGTCGACGGCACCCTCGGCGGCGCCGGCGCCGACGATCGTGTGCAGCTCGTCGATGAAGAGGATCACCGTGCCCGCGGCGTCGGCGACCTCCTTCAGCACCGCCTTGAGGCGGTCCTCGAATTCGCCCCGGTACTTCGCGCCGGCGAGCAGCGAGCCGATGTCGAGCGCGATCACGCGACGGTCGCGCAGCGACTCGGGGATGTCGCCCGAGACGATCCGTTGGGCGAGGCCTTCGACGACAGCCGTCTTGCCGACGCCGGGCTCGCCGATCAGGACGGGGTTGTTCTTGGTGCGCCGCGCGAGGATCTGGATCACGCGGCGGATCACCTGGTCGCGGCCGATCACCGGGTCGAGCTTGCCGTCGGCGGCCTCCGCTGTGAGGTCGCGGCCGTAGCGCTCGAGTGCCTGGTAGGCGTCCTCGGGGCTGCGGCTCGAGACGCCGTGGCTGCCGCGTACCTCGCTCAGCGCGTCGACCACCCTTTGGTGCTCGGCGCCGGCCGCGCGCAGCACGTCACCGGCGCTGCCGGGATGGGCCGCGATCGCGAGCAGTAGGTGCTCGGTCGAGACGTAGTCGTCCTCGCGCGCGCGCGCCTCGCCGTCGGCGGTGTTGAGCACCGCCGCCAGCTCGCTCGAAATCGGTGGTGCCTCCGCGGTCGCGCCCTTGATCACCGGCAGCGCCGCGATCGCCTGTTCGAGCCCGGTGTTGATCGCGCCGACGTCCGCGCCGAGCTTGCGCAGGATCGCGACGGCGATCCCGTCAGCGTCCTCGAGCAGCGCGGCGAGCAGGTGGTCGGGCTTGACCTGCGGGTTACCGCGCGCCTGCGCGATGCGAACCGCCCCCGCGAGGGCCTCCTGAGCGCGAATCGTGAAGCGGTCTGGCTGCATAGAAATCTAAGTGCGATCGTAGCAGATTTACGTTCAAAGTCCAGCGTCTCCGTGGCTCTACGAGTGTCGCTCGCGCCCGCGCCAGCGCCGCGCGAGCGCCCGATGAAGCGGGTCGAGCTCGAGTCCGCGGGCGGCGCGCAGGGCGCGACGGTTATGCAGCACGCCGGCGGTCCCGATCGCCCAGAACGCATACTGGACGGTGAACGCGAGCTTGAAGTCGCCGAGCGTGTAGCTGTCGGGCCCGCCGGAGCTCTTCAGGCTGAGGATGATCCCGACGAGCAGGATCACTGCGAGCGATGCGGAGAAGCCGCCGACGTTCACAATCCCGGTCGCCGAACCGATCCGCTCCGCCTCGTTCTCGGTTCGGGCATAGTCGAAGCCCGTCATCGAGCCCGGTCCGTTGGTTGCCAGGACGACGACGAGCACGACCAGCAGGCCGAACGGCGCGCGGCCCGGCCAGGCGAGCACGACGGTCCATGCGATGACTGTCGACCCGACGATCGCCAGCACTGGTGCCGAGCGGCGCAGCGGCCAGCGGGTGATCGTCTGGCCGACGGCGACATTGGCGAGCATCGAGACGACGACGAGCAGCGCCAGCAGCAGACCGGCTTCGGCGGGGCTGCGGTGCTCGCCGACGACGAGGAACGGGTAGCCCCAGAGCATCGCGAAGACGGTGCCCGAGAACTGCGTGACAAAGTGCGTCCAGAGGCCCAGGCGCGTCCCCGGCTCGCGCCAAGCGCGCCTCAGGCCCTCCCGCAGCAGCCCCGCACCGTGCTGGGCGGCCGAGCCGATGTCGTGCCCCGGTGCGCTGCGGATCCCCACGGCGCAGGCGATCGCCACGGCGAGTGAGATCAGCGCCGCGATCTCGAACGAGGTGCTCCAGCCGCGGCTCGCAAGGAGTGCCACCAACGGGTAGGCCGCGGCGATCTGGCCCAACTGGCCGATGATGCCGGTGAGAGCCATCAGCCCCGGTACCTGACGCGGCGGGAACCACATGAAGATCAACCGCAGGACGCAGATGAACGTCATCGCGTCGCCGAGGCCGAGCAGCGCGCGCGCCGCGATCGCGAGGCCGATCGTGTGGGCCGTCGCGAGCATCAGCTGGCCGCCGGCCATGATCACGGCGCCGGCCGCGATCAGCGGCCTCGAGCCGAAGCGGTCGAGGATCGCGCCGACGGGGATCTGGAAGCCGGCGTAGACGCCCAGCTGCAGGACGCTGAACAGGCTGAGAACGAGGGCGCTCGTGCCAAAGCGCCGCTGGGCCTCGATCTCGGCGACGCCGAGCGAGCTGCGCTGGAAGACGGCCGCGACATAGGCGAGGAGTCCCAGGCCGAGGATCAGCCACGCACGGCGCGGCGCTCGTGTTGCATCCACCTCCCCGTCCTACCAGAGCAGGCGGCCGGGCCGCCTCGAGACGGGACGTCGTCCCCGGTGCAGGGCGGGCACCGATGCGGACATGCGGGCAGGCCCGCATCGACCAACCGTCGAGGGTCATCGCTCGCCTCAGCATTGGTCCGGGCCACGCCGATGCTAGCTACACACGCACGGATGCTCTCGCGAGACGGTCGCGGCAGGGAAAGGACACGGATGGGCGGCCACGATCATTTCTCCGACGAGCACCGCGCAATGCAGGCTGCGTGGGACTCTGCGGTTTGGGGTGTCGGCTTCGTCGCGGCCGACGGCCGTTGGCTGCGCGTCAACCCAGCCCTCTGCGAGCTGAGCGGGCGCTCGGAGGCCGAGCTGCTGGCAGGCTCGCTGCAGGACCTGCTGGACTTCGCCCCCGGCGAGCGGACGCGCGCGGGGGTGACCGCGCTGCTCCAATACGAGGCGGCCGGCCAGGCCCGTCGGCGACAGCAGTTCGTGCGGGCCAGCGGCGAGGGCGGCGTCGGGCTCGTAACGATCTCGCGCAGCGGTGCTGACGCGGAGGTCGAGTATCTCGTGCAGATCGAGGACGTCACGGAGCTGACGCGGCTATCCGAGCGCCTTGCCGGAGCTGCTCCACCCGATTCCCAGACAGGGCTGCTCAGCCGCCGCACCTTCGTGCGCGAGATCTCGCAGAGCATCGGCCGCGATCGACGCGGTGACGAGCAGGCCGCGCTGCTGTTGCTGACGATCGACGACTGCGCCGGGTTCGTCGAGACCCACGGCCGCGACGCCGGCGACAACATGCTCGTGGCGATCGCCGACGCGCTGAGCCGCCGCCTGCGCGATACCGATGTGATCGCGCGCGTCGCCGACGACCGCTTTGGCGTTCTGCTGCCGGGCACCACCAATCCTGCGCTCGTCGCGAGGCAGCTCGAGCGCCTGGTCGAGCGGATCGAGATCCCGGTCGCCGGCCGCGTCGAGAGCGTTCGCGCGCGCGTGAGCGCCTGCTCGATCGACGACACCACGATCAGCGGCGAAGTCCTACTGACCGAGCTCGAGGCGTCGATCGCTGCGCCGGCGGTGCCACGCGCCCAAACCGGTCATCCACGCACGCAGACTGCGACGACGGGTGGCCTGCGCGGGCTGCGCACGATCCGCCGCCGTCTCGGCGTCTCGGCGATCGCGCTCGCCGCCGCGGCAACCGTGGTCTACGGGCTGATCGGTGCAGTCGGCGTCAACGACATCCGCTCGGACGGCATCCTCTTGCCGAACCAGGCGTGGAACGGCCCCGCCGATCTGACGCTCGCCGCGAACGCCGGCGTGACGCTGTACCGCGCGCGCATGCAGCTCAACTGCGTCGACCCGAACAACACGGGCACGTTTGACTTCTCCAGCCCCTCGGCGTCGTGCTCCGGGCTCAGCTACGACCAGCTCGTCGGCGCGCTCGCCGACCGCGGGATGACGCTCCTGCCAGTGCTCATCGACCTCGACAACAGCGGCGTGCCTGTGCCCCCCACGGCGACGGGC
Organism: Solirubrobacteraceae bacterium; assembly: GCA_050010595.1. Classification (GTDB taxonomy): domain Bacteria; phylum Actinomycetota; class Thermoleophilia; order Solirubrobacterales; family Solirubrobacteraceae; genus Palsa-513. The sequence goes on along the minus strand of JBEKKS010000005.1, from coordinate 168,293 downwards.
AGTCCATCGATCTCCGAGTTCGCGGCATTCGCTGCAGCGGCCGCCAAGCGCTACGGCCCGAACGGCACGTTCTGGCCGACCTGCGGCTGCACACCGCACCCGATCCAGGCGTGGGAGATCTGGAACGAGGAGAACAACGGCTGGTGGTGGGGCGGCACCGCCTCCGCGAGCGGCTACGCGACGGTTTTCGCCGCGACCCGTGACGCGCTGCGCAGCGTCGATCCAAACGCCGCCGCGGTGGTCGGCGGACTCGTCTTCGTCGCCGATGGACAGCCGTCATTCATCGATCCCGCAACGATGATCAAGACGCTCGCGGCAAGCAACGCGAATGCGTTCGACGCAGTTGCGGTACACCCCTACACGGATGCGACCGGCGCCAGCGCCGCGCAGCTCGCCAGCGATGCGCTGGCGCTGATCAATCAGACAGCGCGTGATGTGGTCGCCGCGACCGGACCCGGTCCGAACGGGGCGCCACGTCAGCAGATCTGGGTCACCGAGATCGGGTGGTCAGACCAGAACGAGCCGGCGACCACGATCGCTGCCGGCCTCCAAGGCTTCTTCGCGTTGCTGACCGGCGGTGCACGCGTGGCCGACAACATCGGACCGGTGATCTGGTACGACCTGGCGGACAACAGCTCCTTGACTACGCGCGATGACCAGCTCGGCTTGCGTTACACGACAAACGACGGCGCCGACGCAGGGCCCAAGCCGGCATGGAGCGTGTTCAGTGCCGCCGCGCTGAGCGAGGGCACGATCCCCTTGCCGGCAGCCCTCGCGGACAGCGCGCCTTACGTCGCCGGCGTCACCGCCGGCAAGTCGGGCTCGCGCGTTGCGAAGCACAAGCGGGTCCACGTACGTCACGCTGGCCGGCACAAGCGCAAGCTGCCGCGGACCGGTTCCACCAGCTAGCGCGCGGACATCGTGCCGGGTCGCTCTTTCCGCATCGCCCGCATCGCCGGCATCCCGGTCTGTGTGAGCGTCTGGTGGCTCGTGATGCTGGTACTCGTGGCCTGGTCGCTGGGCGCCAGCTATTTCCCCGCCCACGCGCCCGGAACAAGTCCGGTCGAGTCCTACGCTCTGGGCCTCGCGGCTGCGCTGCTGCTGTGCGTCAGCATCCTCGCGCACGAGCTCGGACACGCGATCGGTGCCCGTCGTAACAACATCGCGGTCGTCCAGATCGACCTCTGGCTACTGGGCGGCGTGGCGAGGCTCGGGCACGGCCCGCGCGCGCCGCGCGATGAGTTGCGTTATGCCGCTGCCGGGCCCGCGGTCAGCGCGGTATTCACGGCCTGCGCGGCGCTTGCGCTGTTCGCGGTCGACTGGCATTCGCCGGCGCTCCACGCGCTCGTCGAGTACGAGTTGCTCGTCAACGCCTCGCTGCTGGCGTTCAATCTCCTGCCGGCGTTTCCGCTCGACGGCGGCTGCGTGCTGCGCGCCGTGCTCTGGCGGCGCGGCGACAGCTTCGACCGTGCCACCGAGCGATCGGCGGGCACGGGGTGCTACCTCGGCTATCTGCTCGGGCTCCTTGGTGGCGTCGTAGTCGTCCTCGGCACCGCGGCCGGGCTCTGGCTCGTGGCGATCGCAGTGTTTCTGGTCGCTTGCGGCCGCGCCGAGGCGGAGCACGCACGGCTCCACGGGGACTCGTCGCTGTTGCAGGTCGCGACGATGATGTCGCGATCGGTCATCTCGATCCCCGATGCGCTGAGCGTTCAGCAGGCGGCGGACAGCTTCTTCCTGCCGTATCACTACACGGCCTTCCCGGTCGTCGACGGCGGCGCCAAGCTACTCGGCATCGCCACGATCGGTGCCGCCGAAGCGGTGCCTGTACCTGATCGGAATGACACGCTCGTCCGCGAGGTCACCATTTGCGATCCGTCGCTGCGAATCGAGGAGAACTTTGTCGTCGGCGATCTGCTGGACTTGCCGTCCTTCGCTCGAGTCGGGCACGCGATCGTCATCGACCACCAGGAATCGCCTGTCGGCATGATCTCGATCGCCGATATCCGCCAGAGCATCAGAGCACTGCGGTTCGCGAGCCCCACCGGCAACCGCGCAGCCGATCGCGCGCGGTCGCGGCGCGCGCGCATCCTCGCGGGTGCCCGAGCCCCGGCGAACGCGCATGGGATCGGCGACGCGCAGTTGCTGCCCGGGCTTCTGCTTGCCGACGACGACGAGGTCGTTCGGATCATGCTGAGCCACCAGCTGGAGCCGCAGTTCTCGATCGTCGGCGCCGCGGCCGACGCGAAGTCCGCGGTAGCCCTCGCGCGCGAGCACCATCCGGCCGTCGCGGTCCTCGATATCCAGATGCCTGGCGGTGGACTGTTCGCAGCTCGAGGCATCGCGCGCGAGTCGCCGCAGACCGCGGTCGTGATGCTGACCTCCGACGATACGAGTGAGGCCGTGTTGCGCTTCGTGCAGGCCGGGGCCGTGTCGTTCCTGCGCAAGGGAATAGCCGTGCCTGAGCTCGCGCCGCGATTGCAGGACGCGATCGCCACCCACGCGGCGCGCCGCGCGGCGGCCGGGCTCTCCGGCGTAGATAGCGCGCCGCCCGCAGCGGCGGACGTGGGATCTAGCGACCTTGTCGGCCGCGCGGCTTGAAGGGCGATCGCGCGTCGGCGCTACGGACCAGCTCGGTCGAGGCTGCGCCGCCGTACGGAACGATGTCGGCGCTGAACGAGCGACGCACGCGGTCAAGCTCGGCGGCCATCTCGGCCCGCGCTTGCTCGGCGCGACGCTCGAGCTCCAAGAGCCGTGCGTGTGCCGCGTCGAGCTCGGCCTCGAGCGCGAGCACCCGCTCGACGCCCGCCAGGTTCAGCCCAAGCTCGACCGTCATCTGCTGGATGCGCCGTAGGCGCTCAACGTCCTCCTGCGAGTAAAGGCGCGTGCCCTTGGGTGAGCGCGAGGGCTCGATCAGGCCGCGCGCTTCATACATCCGCAGCGTCTGCGGGTGCATCTCGGCGAGCTCGGCGGCGACCGAGATCATGAAGACGCCGCGGTCGATTGCGACCTCGACGCGCGTCGTGCGCGCGCGTCGCTGCGGTGCGCCATCGCCGCTCATTGCCCGAGCGCCTCGAACAGCTCATGGCGGGGGTTGCCGCCGATCGTCTTCGCGAGCTGGTCGACCGCCTTGCGCTGCTGGTCGTTGAGCTCGTCGGGCAACTCGATTACGAAGCGGTAGTGGATGTCGCCGTTGCCCTGGCCGTTTAGCTTCGGCGGTCCGGCGCCGCGCAGTCGCTGGACAGTGCCGTGCTTGGTCCCGGGCTTGACACGCAGGCGCTTGCGGCCGGCGAGCGTCGGGACTTCAATCTCGCCGCCGCGCAGAGCCTCGACGACACTGATCGGGACCTCGACCTCGAGGTGCTCGCCCTTCTGCTTGAAGACTGGTGAGGGCGTCACGTGCGTGATCACGTACAGGTCGCCCGCCGGCCCGCCGTTCTGGCCCGGCTCGCCCTTGCCGGCAAGACGAATGCGACTGCCGTCGCGCACGCCCGCCGGCACGTTCACGCGGTAGCGCTTGACCGAGCGCGTCGCGCCACTGCCGTGACAGGTCGGGCACGGGTCTTCGATGACAGCGCCGCTGCCGCCGCAGCGCGAGCAGGGCTGCGAGATCGAGAACATGCCCTGCCCCTGCGACTCGATGCCGCGGCCCCCGCACTGCGGGCAGACGATCGGCTTCGTACCCGGTTTCGCGCCGGTTCCGCCGCAGGTCGTGCAACGGACCGAGGTAGGGACCGCAAGCGGCACCTGGGCACCCTGAATCGCCTGGTCGAAGCTGATCTGCAGGCTTGCCTCGAGGTCGCGCCCGCGCGCCGGCGCAGGACGCGCCGAGCGCCGCCCGCCGCCGGTAGGGCCGGCGCTGCCACCGAACAGGTTCGAGAGGATGTCGCCGAACGAGCCGCCGTCGAAGCCGCCGCCGGCGAATGGATGCGCGCCGCCGCGAGCGCCACCGAACAGCCCGTCGCCGCGGTCGTGAGCCGCGCGCTTCTCCGGATCGCTCAGGAGGTCGTTTGCCTCGCCGATCTCCTTGAAGCGCGCTTCGGCCTTGGCGTCGCCCGGGTTGCGGTCCGGGTGGTACTGGCGCGCAAGCTTGCGGTAGGCCTTCTTGATCTCCGCTGCCGACGCTTTGCGGTCGACGCCGAGGACGCTGTAGGGGTCTTTAGTCGCTGCCATCGCTCAGCCCGTCACTCGCTCAGGCGGCCACCATCACGCGTGCCGCCCGGATCACCGCCCCGCCGAGCTTGTAGCCGGGCTGGTAGACCTCGACCACCGAGCCGGGGCTCGCGCCCTCGACGGGCTGGTGGCCGACGGCCTCGTGCAAAGCGGGATCGAACGCCTCACCCGCCTCGCCGTAGGGCTCGATGCCCGCGCGTCCAAGCGCTGCAAGCAGCTCGCGCTGCACCAGTCGCAGCCCCTCGATCAGCTGCTCGTCGACAACCGCCGCGGCGCAGGCGCCCGTGATCGCGCGCTCGAGATTGTCGAGCGCGGGCACGAGCTCCGTTGCCAGGCGCGCGATGCCGCGCGCCTGCGCGCCCTCGAGCTCGCGTGCCATCCGCTTGCGATAGTTCTCGAAGTCGGCCTGTGTCCGCTGGGCGAGCCCGAAGAACTCGTCCCGCTGAGCCGCCTTCGCGCTCAGCTGCTCGACATCCAGCTCGAGCTCTGTCTCGGCGCGGGCGTCCTTCGCGAGGTCGACCGCGTCCTCGACGGCGGGCACCGGCGGCTCGCCATTTTGGGTTTCCGCGGCACCGAGGGCCGCGCCCTCGATGCCGGCGTCTTGCTCAGTCATGACTAGGACTGGGTCTGCTCGTCGACGACCTCGGCATCGACGACGTCCTCGTCCGAAGACGACGAGCCGTCATCGCTGCCGGCGGAGCCGTTTGTCGCGCCACCGGCGGCCGCGGCCCGCTCGTAGATCGCCTCAGAGACGCTGTGGAATGCCTGGTTGAGGGCGTCGGTCCGCTCGCGGATCGTCGTCACGTCCTCGGCGCTCAGCGCTTCGCGCAGCTCCTTGACCGCGTTCTCGATTTGCTCCTTCGAGGCCGCGTCGACGGTGTCGCCGAGCTCCTTGAGCTGTCGCTCCGCCTGGTAGGCAGCGTTCTCGCCGTTGTTGCGTGCCTCTGCGAGCTCGCGCGCCCGGCGGTCCTCCTCAGCATGGGTCTCGGCGTCGGAGACCATGTTCTTGATCTCCGAGTCCGAGAGACCGGAGCCGGCTCGGATCTCGATCTTCTGCTCCTTGCCCGTACCGAGGTCCTTCGCCGAGACGCTCAGGATCCCGTTCGCGTCGATGTCGAAGGCGACCTCGATCTGCGGGATGCCGCGCGGCGCCGGCGGGATGCCGGTCAACTGGAACTTGCCGAGCGACTTGTTGTAGCTCGCCATCTCGCGCTCGCCCTGCAGCACGTGGATCTCGACCGAGGGCTGGTTGTCCTCGGCGGTCGAGAAGACCTCTGACTTACGCGTCGGGATCGTCGTGTTGCGCTCGATCAGCCGAGTGAACACGCCGCCCTTGGTCTCGATTCCGAGTGTCAGCGGGGTCACGTCGAGCAGCAGGACGTCCTTGACGTCGCCCGCGAGCACGCCGGCCTGGATCGCGGCACCGACGGCAACCACCTCATCGGGGTTGACGCCCCGGTGCGGCTCCTTGCCGGTCAGCTCCTTGACCTTCTCCTGCACGGCGGGCATGCGCGTCATGCCGCCGACGAGAACGACGTGATCGATGTTCGCCGCGCCCTTCTCCTTCGCATCGTCGAGTGCCTGGCGCACAGGCGCAACGACCCGGTCGAGCAGCGGCGTCGTCAGCTCCGCGAGCTTTGCCCGCGTCAGGCGCGTGTCGAGGTGCTTCGGACCGCTCTGATCGGCGGTGATGAAAGGCAGGTTGATCTGGGTCTCCTGCGTCGTCGACAGCTCGATCTTCGCCTTTTCGGCGGCCTCGTAGAGGCGCTGAAGCGCCATTGGGTCGGCCTTCAGATCGATGCCCTGGTCGCGCTTGAACTCGCTGACCAGCCAGTCGACGATCGCCTTGTCGAAGTTGTCGCCGCCGAGGTGGTTGTCACCCGCGGTCGACTTGACCTCGAACACGCCGTCGCCGATCTCGAGCACCGATACGTCGAACGTGCCGCCACCGAGGTCGAAGACGAGGATCGTCTGGTCTGACTCCTTGTCGAGCCCGTACGCGAGCGAGGCTGCCGTCGGCTCGTTGATGATGCGCTTGACCTCGAGCCCGGCGATCTTGCCGGCGTCCTTGGTCGCCTGGCGCTGGTCGTCGTTGAAGTACGCCGGGACGGTGATCACGGCGGCGTCTACCGTCTCGCCGAGGTAGGCCTCGGCATCGGCCTTCAGCTTCTGCAGGATCATCGCGCTGATCTCCGGCGGCGAGTAGGTCTCCCCGGCCGCCTCGACGCGCGCGTCGCCGTTCGGGCCGGCGACGACCTTGTAGGGAACGATCGACTCCTCCTCGGAGACCTCGTTCTCCTTGCGCCCCATGAAGCGCTTGATCGAGAAGATCGTGTTCTGCGGGTTGGTCACCGCCTGACGCTTCGCGACGGTGCCGACCAAGCGCTCGCCCGACTGCGTGAACGCTACGACGGACGGCGTCGTACGGCCGCCCTCGGCGTTCTCGATGACCGTCGGCTCGCCACCCTCGAGGACGGCCATGCACGAGTTCGTCGTGCCCAAGTCGATTCCGATGGTCTTTGCCATTTAGCTACCACTCCTTTGCGCTCTACGAAAAAATCTGAGTCGGATGATAGTAGATTTGCTCGGCCGGGTCAAATGGCTGCGGGCGGCTGCGGGCCCGGCCGCGCGGGCGGGTGCCGTCGCGGTGGCGTTCTGGGCCGGGCTCCTCGCCCTGCTTCAGGCTGCGGTGGGGGTGGGGCGATGCGGCGCGGGTATCGTGGCCGGATCGCTAGGTCGACCCGGACGGGCCGGTCGAGCCTGTTGCGCCGGTCGCGGCTGTGACTGTGTGCACGTGTGCGTCGATTGCTGTCGCTAGAGCGATCGGGTCGCTCGCGGGGATTGGCTCGCCCGGCGGTGCCTCGAGTGCGAGGCCGACATAGACGTCGCCGTCCGCGAACGCGAGCAGGACTTGGGTCACACTCCGATGCTTGACTTTGATCGTCAGCGTCTCGGCGAACGAGCTGCTGCCGACTCCCGGGCTCGTCGCCTGTCCGAACTTGAAGTTGCGTGACCTGAGGTCGGCGTTCTTGCCGACCTCCTTGATCAGCGCGCGAACCAGCGCCCGGCGCCCGCTGTGCGACGTGAACGCGGCGCGCTGCTCGGTGTAGAAGCCGTTCGCGACGGTCGCGCTCGGCGCGAGCGCGACGTAGTCCTGGATCAGCCTGTATTTGGTTCCGCTTGTGCTCGTCGCGCCCGTCAGTGCGCTGCCGTACTCGGCGGTGAAGCCGGGCGGCGGTGTGACGTAGTTCTGCGCGCCGATACGGACCCCCGGCTGGAGGTCAGCGGGCTGGAGCACCATCAATGCGAGGTTCGGCGTGTCGGCCGGGGGCGTTGTGACCGCGGCGCCCGCCGCCTCAGGGATTAGGAGTGCGGTGGCGGCGCACAGCAGGACGGCGGCGCGGCGGTAGAGCATCGACCTCCCTCGTTCGGTGCGGGCCAGGACAGCCGATTATCGCGGTTCGCCCAGGCCTCGCGGGCGCAAAGCGCTAGGTCGTGCCGGATGCCCCGGTCGTCCCCGTTCCGAGCACCGCATGGATGTGCGCATCGACGGTCTGGGCGAGTGAGAGCGCGTCGGGCTGGGGAACCGTCTTGGCGATCAGCACGAGGGCGGCGTAGGTGTCGCCATCTGCGAACCCGACGAATCCCTCCTGGATGCTCTGGCCCTCCTTGGCGATGGTCACGATCTCCACGTAGGAGTTGGCGCCGGTCCCGGCGCTGACCATCGGCGCGAATGTGAAGTTCCTCGCCTTCAGATCGGCCTTCTTGCCGGCGGCTTTGATGAATACCTTGATGAACCCGCGTCGCCCCGGCGCCGTCGAGAACACCGTCTGGCTGAGCGCCACGCGGTTGCTCGCGGTAATCGTGCTCGATGCCAGCGCGACATCGTCCTCGATCGAGTCGAACTTCGTCCCGTCGGTCGTCGTCGCGCCGCTCAGCACGCTTGCGTACTCGGCGCTGAAGCCGTGCGCCGGGGAGACATAGCGCTGCGCGGTGATGTCCGCGCCGGGCGCGAGGTCGCTTGGTTGGAGCACCATCAGCGCCATGTTCGGCGTGCCCACGGGCGGGTTCACTGGCGCTGCAGCGAAGGCCCCGGGGACGGCGGCCAGGGCGAGCGAGCCCGTTACACCAAACAGAACTGCGGAACGGCGGCGGATGAGCATCAGCTCTCCTTCTCGGTGTAGATCTGGCCCCGCTACGGCAACTGTACTGGCTCACCGAGCGTGCGCCCGGCGCGCAGCGAAAGCTCGAGCTCGAAGCGCGCGTCCGGGTCCTCGAGCTGCGCCCCGAAGCATTCGCGCAGACGCTCCAGGCGGTAGCGCACGGTCTGGGGATGAACGTGCAGCTCGGCGGCGACGGTGGGAACGCTGCCCTGCCAGCGCAGCCAGCTGAGCAGCGTCGCCTCGAGTCGCGCCCGCGCCGCGACCGTCTGGCCGGCGAGCGGGGCGAGCCGATCGCGCGCGAGCTCCCCGAGCGCCTCCGGGTCGGCGAACAGCGCCAGCGCCCCGAGCGCCTCCTCGTAGACGACGAGCCGCTCGGCCGGGAGCACGCCCTGCTGGGACAGGCGCGCGCAGCGCGCGGCGCGCGCCCAGCTGCGCCCGGCGCCCGCGATCGCAACGGTCGGTCCGAGCGCTGCCAGCCGGCCCTCGACCGCGCGCGCCACGCGCGCCCGCGCCCCTGGGGCGTCGGGGTCGGCGATCAGCACACAGGCGAGGTCCTCGACGCGTCCGCCGATCGCGTGTCCGCCGATCCGCGTCGCCAGACGCTCGGCGTCGCGGTGCTCGGCGACGAGCACGCCGAGCCGCCGCGGGACCTCCCACTCGGCGGCGCGTGCGGCAAGCTCGATCTCGCCCGCATCGAAGCCACCCGCGACAAGCTGGCGCACGAACGCCTGGCGCAGGCCCTGGCGCTCGCCGGCGCTCGCTGCCTGCTCGCTCGCGTAGCCCTCGACGGAGTCGGCGGAGACCTCGTCGATGTAGGCGAAGATCGATTCCGCGAGCAGCGAGAGGGTCGGTCCGTCGAGCCCGGCGGCGCGGGCGACGGTCGAGATCCGCCGCCAGGCAACGCGCGCCCCGAGCCTGTAGGCGGCCTGCAGCGCGTCGAGTCGCCGCCCCGCGCGGTACTCGCCACGACCGAGCGCCACGTAGGCGGTGCGACCCGGCCGCTCGCCCGACCCCGCAGGGCGTCCGAGCAGGTCAACGAATTCGCGCAGCGCGCCGTCGATCGCGCTGCGAACGCCGCGCCCGAACGAGCCCTCCATCGGTCCGCGGTACTCGGTGATCTCGGACGCGATCGCGGCGGTGATCTGCTCGGCGATCTCACCCAAGGCCGGCTCGATGATCACTCCGACCGCGGGGTCGAGGGCCTGCCAAGGGCGGTCGAGCGGCAAATCTTGTTCGATCATCACAACTTCTTGCCGTTTTGCTTGACCCGCTACCAAGAAACCTGCTGCCGCCAAAGGTACTCTCCTTCGTCATGTCCCGCTTTGACCGCAATGTGAACATCGCCGCCGTCGTGATTCCGTTCCTCGCGACCGTGCTCGCGGCAATCTTCGCCTGGGGCTCCTTCCTGCACTGGCGAGACGTGGTGATCTTCGCCGTCATGTACCTGACGAGCGCGTTCGGCGTCACGATCGGCTTTCACCGCCATCTCACCCATCGCGCCTTCGAAACCTTCAAGCCTGTCCACTACGCGCTGGCGATCATGGGCTCGCTCGCGGTCGAGGGCCCGGTTCTCGCCTGGGTCGCCGACCATCGCAAGCACCACACGTTCTCCGACGAGGAAGGTGACCCGCATTCCCCCCACGTCGATCACGGCGCGGGCGTGACGGGCGTCATGCGCGGCCTCTACCACGCGCACATCGGCTGGCTCTTCGAGTCAAACGGGCGCGCCGAGAAGCGCCGCTACTGCCCCGACCTCTACAGCGACAGCGGCATGCGCGCCATCCACAGGGCCTTCCCTTGGATCGTCGGGGCGACGCTGCTGATCCCGTTCGCCGCGGGCTACGCCTGGGGTGGCACGCTGAGCGCCGGCCTCGAGGCGCTCCTGTGGGCGGGCCTCGTGCGGATCTTCCTCGTCCATCACGTGACCTGGTCGATCAACTCGATCTGCCACTTCGTGGGCCAGCAGCGCTTCGAGACGGGCGACCAGTCGCGCAACGTCTTCTGGCTCGCGCTCCCGAGCCTCGGCGAGGCCTGGCATCACAACCACCATGCATTCCCACGCTCGGCCTACCACGGCCTGCGCTGGTACGAGCTCGACCCGTCCGGTTGGGTGATCTTCACCGCATCCAAGCTCGGTCTCGTCTGGAACGTCGTTGCGGTGGACCGCGAGCGCCAGCACTCGAAGCTCGCCGCCGCCGTCCACTAAGTGCTTTATTTGATGGCGTGGGCGGTAGCAGCAGCCACGCACTTCACGGCTTAGCGCCGCAAAAGCCGCGCCTGCGAGGCGTCTTCCACCAGTGGGGATTCTTCGTCTCGTTGGCGACGGGCGGCGCGTTGATCACCTCGGCTCGCGGCGGCCGTGCACTGCTCGGCGCGGCGGTCTTTGCGGCTGCCGTCTCCGGGCTCCTGGGCGTGAGCGCGCTCTATCACCGGATCGACTGGCGGGCGAGCGCACGGCGCTGGATGCGCCGGCTCGACCACGCGATGATCTTCGTGCTGATCGCCGCGACCTATACGCCGTTCGCGCTGCTCGCGCTGCACGGCACGCTGGCGACCGTGCTGCTGATCATTGCCTGGTCCGGCGCATTCGGCGGCATCGTCCTCCAGCTGGCCTGGCCAAGCCACCCGAAATGGGCGTCCTCGATCATCGGGATGGCCCTCGGCTGGGCCGGCATCGCTGCGATGACCCAGCTACCGGGGTCGATCGGCTGGTTCGCGGTCACGGCCCTGATTCTCGGCGGCCTGACATATAGCGCGGGCGCCGTCGTCTACGCGCTCGAGCGCCCAAACCCGTGGCCGGGCACGTTCGGCTACCACGAGATCTTCCACATCCTCGTCCTCCTCGCCGCCTCCGTCATGTACTGCGTCATCGCCTTTGCGGTCTTACCGTTGGCCGGCTGAAGGCGGCTGCGGCGCCCCGCCTTCGGCGACCGTCCTCGCCGGGCTTCACGTGGGCGCGAGCGATTGTCGCCGCCCCGCGCTATAGGACCGCATACGGGCTGCGCGCCCGGGCGGGGTCGGGTCCCGGCGAGCAGAGCGTCAGGCACCCTACCCCCAAGGACATCAGGAGACCCCGACCTTTGGGCAGATTCGCGCGAGCGCGCAGTCGCCGCAGGCGGGCGCGCGCGCGTGGCAGGTGCGGCGCCCGTGGCGCAGGAGGTTGAGGTGCAGCTCGAGCTCGGCACCCGGGGGGGTCAGCGCGAGCATCTCGTCGTGCTGTTCGGGAAACGCGGCCCCCGGGCGCAGCAGTCCCAGCCGTGTTCCGACGCGCGAGACGTGCGTGTCGACGGGGACGTCGCGCATCCCGAAGCTGAAGAGGAGAACGCAGGCGGCCGTCTTGCGGCCGACGCCCGGCAGTCCGCAGAGGTACTCGCGCGCCTCCGCGACCGGCGCGTCGGCGAGCCAGTCGAGGCTGAGCGGCTCGCCGATTGCCCGCAGGATCGCCTGGATACGCACCGACTTGACCTTCGAGATCCCGCCTGGGCGGATCGCCTCCTCGACCGCCGCGAGCGGCGCGTCGCGGACGCCCTCCCAGCCGTGCCAACGGTCGCGCAACGCCAGGAAGGCCACATCGCGGTTGCGATCGTTCGTGCTCTGGGAGAGGACGGTGAGGATCAGCTCGTCGAGCGGAGCTCCGTGCGGCGGCGCCGCGGGAACTCCGTAGAGCTCGCGCAGCCGGGCGCGGATTCGAGCTATGCGAGCGCGCCCCGGCGGCTGCCAAGAACCCTTGTTCACGCCCTAATCCTCGCCGCTTGGTAGCGATCGCCGCATCTCCGCGCGCCCGCTAGGATGGGCCGACATGCTGCGAGCCCTTCGTGTCTGGATCGAGCGGATGCTGCCGAAGGGTTGGCGCGATGCCCTGCGCCAGGTCGGCATGTTCACCGGCGCCTACATCGCCTATCGCCTTGTCGGAGGCGCCATCGACGGCTCGAGCGCGCTCGCCTTCGTCCACGCCGACCAACTGATCTCGTTCGAGCGCTCGCTGCACATCTTCGTCGAGCCGGGTATTCAGAGCTGGGCCTACGGCAGCCATCTCCTGATGGTTCTCGCGACCTATCTCTACATCTCCGCTCAGAGCTACATCCTCTTCGGCCTGCTCGCCTACCTCTACCTGCGCCACAACCACAGTTACTACTTCGTGCGCAACATGCTGTTTATCGCGATGGCGATCGGCCTGCTCGGCTACGCCCTCTACCCGACGGCGCCGCCGCGGTTCCTGCCCAACTGGGGCTTCGTCGACACGGTCTCGCAGGTCACCAACACCTCGAGCCAGAACAACGCGATCTCGAACGCGCTCGTCAACCCCTACGCCGCGGTGCCGTCGATGCACGTCGCGTGTGCGGCAATGATCGGCTGGACCCTCGTGCGGATCGTCCGCAACCCGTTGGCGCGCGTCTGGTGGGCACTCTGGCCGGCGCTGATCACCTTCGTGACGGTGATCACCGCGAACCACTTCCTGATCGACACGGTGCTCGGCCTCGTGACTGCTGGGATCGCCGCCGCTGGTGCCTACGCGCTCGCACGGCGGCGGCCGCACATCTGGTCCTTCAGACCGCAGGCGGTGGCCTTTGCGCCGGCGCCGCAGGCGTTCGTCACCCAGCCGCCGGCGTTCGCATCCCAGTCCGCGAGCGCCGCCGCCCAGTCGGCGACGGGCGTCGCCACCTCGTGAGCACGCAGCAGGCGACCCCACCGCGTCCACAGCGTGAACGCCGGACGCGAGGCCCGCGCGCGAGCGAGCGACGCGACCTTGTTCGCAACGCGCTGATCGAGTCGCGCTTGACGCCGAACGCGATCTCGCTCACCGGGTTCGCCCTCAACGTGGTCGCCGCCGCACTCGTCTGGCAGCGCTACTTCTTGCTCGGCGGCATCGCCTTCATCGTCGGCTCGACGATGGACACGCTCGACGGGCGCTACTCGCGCATGTCCGGCAAGGGAACGCCATTCGGCGCATTCCTCGACTCAACGCTCGACCGCATCGAGGAGGGGATCGTGCTGACGGCGGTCGCCGCGACCTTCGCGCGCCAGCACGACCAGCTCGCGACCGCAGCCGTCGTGGTGGCGGTCCTCGCCTCGCTGATGGTCTCCTACACGCGAGCTCGGGCGGAGGCGCTCGGGGTCGAGTGCAAGGTCGGGCTGGCAACGCGTCCGGTGCGCGTCGTCATCCTCTCGGCGGGGCTCGTCTTCGCACGCGGCGCCGGGATCGCCCACTTCACGCTGCTGGCAGGCGCCGTGTATGCACTCGCCGGCCTCAGCGCCTTCACGGTGGCGCAGAGGATCTGGCACGTGCGAAGCGCGCTGCGCAATTCGCCGCCGGCCTGAGCGCCGCGGTCAGGGACGGCGGAAGCGATCCGCCCACTCGGCGATCTCGACCAGGCGCTCGGGGCGCAGGACGTACACACGCCGCTGCCCGTCGCGGCGCACGCTGACGAGGCCCGCCTCACGCAGCTCGCGTAGGTGCCGCGAGACCGCCGGCTGCGTGAGCGTGAAGCGCTCGACGAGCTCGCCGACCGAGCGTTCGCGCTCGCGCAGCAGGTCGAGGATCCCGCGCCGGGTCGGATCAGCCACGACCTGGAAGAGATTGAGCATAACTTTTAGTGTATATGATGTATCCGCTATGCATCGCTGCGCGATGCCCGTCTGTATCCTCACTGGCAGAGACGCGCGCGACCCGAGGCCAAAGAGGAGCAGCCACCGTGAGCATCAAGATCGAGAAGAACGGCGCATCCGCTAACGGCGGCGCCCGCCACCAGCAGGACAAGGTCCGGGTCGCGATCATCGGCGTCGGCAACTGCGCCTGCTCGCTCGTGCAGGGCGTCCAGTACTACAGGGATGCGGATCCCGCGGAGCGCGTCCCGGGGCTGATGCACGTCAACCTCGGCGGTTACCACGTCCGCGACGTCGAGTTCTCGGCCGCGTTCGACATCGACGCCGACAAGGTCGGCAAGGATCTCGGCAAGGCGATCTGGTCGGGCCAGAACAACACGATCAAGTTCGCTGCGGTGCCGGAGAAGCTCGGCGTGCCAGTGCACCGCGGCATGACCCACGACGGGCTCGGCAAGTATCTCTCGCAGAAGATCACTAAGGCCCCCGGCGAGACCGCCGACATCGTCGGCATCCTGCGCGACACGCACACCGACGTGGTCGTCTCCTACCTGCCGGTCGGCTCCGAGCAGGCGACGAAGTGGTACGTCGAGCAGGTGCTCGAGGCGGGCTGCGCTTTCGTCAACTGCATCCCCGTCTTCATCGCCCGCGAGGACTACTGGATCAAGCGCTTCGAGAAGGCTGGCCTGCCGATCATCGGCGACGACATCAAGTCGCAGGTTGGGGCGACGATCGTGCACCGTGCGCTGGCGAGTCTGTTCGCCGACCGCGGCGTCTCGATCGCCCACACCTCGCAGCTGAACGTCGGCGGCAACATGGACTTCTACAACATGCTCGAGCGCGAGCGTCTCGAGTCCAAGAAGATCTCCAAGACGAACGCGGTCACTTCGATCATGGACCACGAGCTACCCGCCGACGACGTCCACGTCGGCCCGTCGGACTACGTCCCGTGGCTCACGGACCGCAAGTGGGCGCACATTCGCGTCGAGGGCGAGGCGTTTGGCAACGTCCCGCTGACCGTCGAGCTCAAGCTCGAGGTCTGGGACTCCCCGAACTCGGCCGGCATCGTGATCGATGCCGTCCGCTGCGCCAAGCTCGCCCTCAACCACGGGATCTCCGGGCAGCTCGACGGCCCGAGCTCCTACCTGATGAAGTCGCCGCACCGTCAGCGCCCCGATCACATCGCGCGCGCTGACACCGAGGCCTTCATCGACAAGTACGCGCGGGCGCCGGGCACGAAGCCGAAGCGCGCCGCCGTCCAGCACGTAGACGCCCCCGTAGGCTGACGCTCCCGCAGGGGGTGCGGCGCGGGCCGGTCTATCCTCCAGGCGTGCCGTTCGAGATCGTCCACGTCTCGCCTCACCCCTGGGAGGCCGGTGGCGACTTGAACTGCTACATCGACGCCGTCGCGCGCGAGCTCTCGAGCCGTGGGCATCGCGTGATGATCGTCGCGCCGTCGCAATCGGCCCGCCTTGCGGCCAGCTCACGCCGCGCGTTGCGCGAGGCGCGCGATGATCCGACGCGGCTCTGGGGGGAGGGAGGCGATGGGCCGGCGCTGTTCGCCGCCGGCGAGGTGCTGCCGGTCGGGCGCGCCGACGCCCGGGTAGCGGTGCCGGTCGATGTTGCGCGCACGCTCGAGGAGCTCTTCGCGACGCTGCCGCTCGACTTCGTCCACGTCCACGAGCCGTTCGCGCCAAGCGCCGCTAGCGCAGCCCTACGTCACTCGCGCTCGCTCAACGTCGGCAGCTTCCACACCCCGGCCGAGCGGATCGTCTCGACGCAGGTGGCACGGCGATTCGTCGAGCTGTTCTTCGGCCGACTCGACGCGCGGATCGCGAGCTACCGCGCGACGGCCGCCGTGATGAACGCGCACTTCCCCGCGGACTACCGCGTGATCATGCCCGGCGCCGACCTGCTCGAGCGGGCACCAGCCGGCGAGCTTGTCCATATCGTCTACGTCGAGGAGGAGGAGCGCGCTGCGCTGCGCGGCTTCCTGCGAGCGCTGCGCCGGATCGCGGGGCAGAACGGCTGGCGCGCGACCGTGTTGAGCGCAAAAGGATTGTCGAGTCAGGTTCCGCTGCGCTCCGCGCTCGCACAGCGCGTGCGCTTTGTCGCGCCAGGCGACGTCGACCGCGCCGCTCTGCTGGCGAGTGCCGACATCGTGGTGCTCGCCTCCGGCGGCGCGATGCCGGCCCCTGGGCTAGCGCTCGCCGCGCTCGGCGCCGGTGCGGTCCCCGTCGCGGCGCGCATCGGCGTCTACGAGGAGGTGCTTGGCGAGGGCGAGCGCGGGCTTCTGTTCGACCCCGGCGATGTCGAGCTGCTGGCCGCGCAGCTCACGCGACTGATCGCGGACGGCGGGCTGCGGGCACGACTTGCAAGCGCAGGAGCGAACGAGCGTGAGCGGTTGTCGTGGGCGCGCGTCGCTGCAGATCTCGAGGCCGTCTACGGCGAGCTCGCCGCGCGCCGGCGGACCGACACCGGCGCGGCGGCGTCGCGACCCCACGGCGGCTCGCGACAGTTGATCGACGTCGACCTGCACATGCACACCGACCACTCGCCGGACTGTGCGACGCCGGTCGAGGTGCTGCTCGCGACGGCAAAGGCCGAGGGTCTCGGCGCGATCGCGGTCACGGACCACAACGAGGTATCGGGTGCGTTCGACGCGTTGGCCAAGGCCAGCGGTATCAAGGTGATCGTCGGCGAGGAGGTCAAGACCGCGAGCCAGGGCGAGGTGATCGGGCTGTTCCTTTCCGAGCGGATCCCGCGCGGGCTCACGCTCGAGCAGACGGTCGCCGAGATCCGCCGTCAGGGCGGCGTCGTCTATGTGCCCCACCCGTTCGATCGCCTGCACTCCGTGCCCGACTACGAGCATCTGCTCGGGATCCTTGACGAGATCGACGCGATCGAGGTATTCAACCCGCGCGTAGCAATCAGCTCGTTCAACGAGGAGGCTGTGCGGTTTGCCGCCAAGTACAGACTCACCGCCGCCGCCGGGTCGGACGCTCATGTCGCCGCCGGCCTTGGCTCGGTGCGTGTCCGGATGCGCGACTTCGACGGTCCGCAGGAGTTCCTCGCGTCGCTGCGCGACGCAACGATCATCACCAAGCCGACGAGTCTGCTCTACGTGCAGGCGCTCAAGTTCATCGAGACGAAGGCCACACCGGCGCCCGCGCGACGAGCCCGGCGAGAGCGTCGCGTGCGCCGCGCGATGCGCAAGTCCTGATGCAGGCCCAAGGACAAGCCGGCGGTGAAGGGAAGTCATTCCGGCCGATGCCTGTCACAGACGATGAGATCCGCGAGCGCTACCTCGACCGCGCGATCCGTGAGCTCAACTCGCTCTCGCGTGAGATCCAGGAGTGCGACGCGTGTCCGCGCGGCGCGCTGATGCCGGTTCTCGGCTCCGGTCACCCGCAGGCCGACATCATGCTCGTCAAGTACGCGCCACGGCCTTCGGAGATCGAGGAGGGGGTTGCGTTCTATGGTCGCTCCGGCAACGCACTGATGAAGTCGTTGCGGCGCCTGCAGATCGATCCGCTCGCCGTCTACGGGACGCTCTTCATCAAGTGCCCGGTCCCTGACACCACGCTGGCGGACCCGAGCTGCATCGCCCGCGTGGCTGAGGAGATCGCGATCGTCTCGCCGAAGATCATCGTCGCGATGGGCGAGGACGCGCTCGAGGCGCTGGGCGACCTGGAACTGCCGCTCGCCCGCCCGCTCGAGCCGATCGTCGGCGAGGTTCAGGAGCTGAGCCCGCAAATGGCAGCTCTGCTCGTTCCCAACATCGACGTTGCACTCGACGAGGAGCACACCAAGCGCGCCTTCTGGAGCGCCTTCCGCGCGCTCGGTGCGTGGTACGCCGAGCTGCCGCCCTACTGATCGCGGCGGCGGCCCCGCGTCGGGGCGAAGATCACCAGTAACGCGATCACGACGACGACGATCGCGATCACGATCGCCCAGAGCGGTGCCGCTCCCGAGGCGCGTGCCAGCGGCGGGCTGAGCGCCAGCATTGGAAGCGGCGACGACGGTCCTCTCGGCAAGGCGGCTCCTGATCGTTTGCGCTCCGCGGCCAACGACCCCCCCGGCCGCGAACGCTAGTGGCCAAGCTAAGGTCAGTGGCCCTCCCAGTTGTGACCGCCACGTAACGATCCTGTTGCGAGCTCGTTACCGCGGCGACCCACTAGGCTGCTGCGCGGATGCGCTTACTGCTCGTGCTGCTGGGACTCGCTGCTGCCCTGCCTGCGGCTGCGCTCGCGAGCGAGCCGACCGGGTACCGGATAGTGCCCGGCCACTCGGTCGGGAAGGTGACCCTTGGCGAGGGCACGCCACAGGTGATCGCGTCGATCGGCCGGCCCGGCAGGCTGGGACCCTACGCCGGTCCCGAGTGGATCTACGGCGCGCTTCAGGTCGACACCAACCCGACCGGGTTGACTGTCGTCGGGCTCGAGATCGTCGCCCAGTACGGCGCCACGCAAGCGGAGGCTGCCCGCTACCAGACGCTCGCGGGCATCCACGTCGGCAGCAGCGTCGCGGCTGTGGAGAAGGCCTATCCGAACGCGCGCTGCAACCTTGCCAACCGCGGCTGCGCGCTGACGCGCGGCACCCGCACGACCTGGTTCTACGCCGCGCGGGGCACGCGCCGGCTGACCGGGGCAACCCCGATCGCCGAGATCTATCTAGCCGATCACTAGGACTACTTTGCCGAGCTTCGAGCCGGCGGCGAACCGCTCGTAGGCGCCGGCCACGTCCGCCAGGGGGAAGGTCGCGGCGATCGGGACGCGCAACTTGCCGGCGGCGAGCGCCGGCAGCACGTGGCGCTCGACGGCGCGCGCCGCGGCCGCCTTGTCTTCGAGCGCGCGCGAGCGCAGCGTCGAGCCATGAATCCGCGCGCGGCGGGCCATCAGCACGCTGAGGTCGAGCTCCGCGTGCGACCCCGCGCCGGTGCCGATCACCGCGATCCGCCCGAGCGGTGCGAGCGCTTGCAGGTCCCCCGGCAGGTTTGGCGCTCCGACCAGCTCGAGGATCACGTCGAACGGGCCGTGGTCGGCGAACTCGTCGGGCGCTAGAGCCGTCGCGCCGAGGTCTGCGACCGCGTCGCGCAGGTTCGCGTCGCGCACTGTCGCAAAGACGCTGGCACCGGCAAGCGCACCGAGTTGAATCGCCGCGCTACCAACGCCACCGGCGCCGCCATTGATGAGCAGCCGCTCACCGGGGCCGAGCTCGCACTGGGAGAAGAGCGCGTCCTGGGCGGTGGTGAAGCATTCGGGAAAGCCCCCCGCTGCAGGCCAGTCGACGCTGTCGGGGACCGCCATCAACTGCCGCTCGTGGACGGCTGTGAGCTCGGCCTGCGCGCCCCCGCCAACTATTCCCATGACGCGCGCGCCCAGCTCGAAGCGCATTGCGTCCGCGCCCACGGCCACGACCTCGCCGGCAAGCTCGAGTCCGGGAATGTCCGGCGGCGAGCCGGGCGGCGCCGGGTATCGTCCGGCGAGCTGGTGCATGTCTGCGCCGTTGAGCCCGGCCGCGCGCACGCCGACGACTACCTCGCCCTTGCCCGGCTGCGGGTCGGGATAGTCGGCCGCCGCGACCGCGCCGTCGCTGATCCGCGCGGCGATCATCGGCGCAGCAGCGCGACGCACTCGATATGCGGCGTCTGCGGAAACATGTCGAGCGGCGTCACGTGCTCGAGGCGCCAGCCTGCCTGCGCGAGCTGCGCCGCGTTCGGTGCGAGCGTCGTCGGGTTGCACGAGACGTAGACGATCCGCTTCGGCGAGCACTCGATGATCCGGCGCACTACCTTCTGCGAGAGCCCGGCGCGCGGCGGGTCGACGACGAGCACGTCGGGCCGTCCGGCGCGCCCGGTCAGCTCGCCGAGCGCGAGCCGCACATCGCCCGCGTAGAAGTTCGTGTTCGTGATCTCGTTTGCCCGCGCGTTTGCGATCGCGTCGGCGACCGCGTCAGGCGCGATCTCGAGCCCATGAATCGACCCTGAGTGTCCCGCGAGGCTGAGGCCGATCGTGCCGGTGCCGCAGAAGAGATCGAAGACGCGCTCCCAGCCCGCCAGCTCCACCGCCTCGCCAACGAGCGCGTAGAGACGCTCCGCCATCTCGGTGTTCGTCTGAAAGAACGCCTCCGGCGAGATCGCTACGCGCAGGCCGCAGATCTCCTCGGCGATCTTGGGCGTGCCGGCGATCAGCTCCGTCTGGCCGCCCTGGCTGGTCTCGGCGATCGCGTCGGTGCGCGTCCACAAGAGGCTTGCGACCGGCACTGCCCGAGCAAGCGAGTCGCCGTCGAGCTCGCCGGGCGCCGTGACCAGGCGCACCTGGAGCTCGCCGGTGCGCCGGCCCTCACGGACGATCAGGTTGCGCAGGAAGCCGGTCCGCTCGCGGCGATCGAACGGCTGGAGGCCTTCTTCGCGGCACCACTCGAGCACGCTGCGGCGCGCCTGGTTGCTCGCCTCACTGGCGAGCAGGCAGTCGTCGAACGCCACGATCCGCTCCCACGAGCCGGGAGCGTGAAAGCCGAGCGCGAGCTCGCCGCTCTCGCCGGCGCCAAACGAGTATTCGAGCTTGTTGCGGTAGCGCCACAGCTCTGTCGCTGCCACGATCGGCGCCAGCGTGAACCCGTCGAGGTGGCCGATGCGCCGCAACGCGTCATCGACCTGGGCCTGCTTGGCCTCCAGCTGGCGCTCGTAGGCGAGCTCCTGCCACGGCGCTCCGGGATGGTCGGCCCGTGCGGGAACGCGATCGGGGCCGGGCTCGAGCAGCTCGGTCAGTCGCGCCTGCGCATAGGCGCGCTTGCGCAGGTGTACGCGGGCGCGGACACGGTCACCCGGGAAGCCGCCCTCGACGAAGATGACGTAGCCCTCGTGGCGCGCGACGCCCGCGCCTCCGAACGCAAGCGAGTCGATCCGCAGCTCGAGCTCGTCGCCGACGCTCGGCCGGCTGCGGGTCTCTACTGCAGGAGCCATTCGAGCAGCGCCTTCTGCGCGTGGCGTCGATTCTCGGCCTGGTCCCAGATTCTCTGGCGCCGCCCGTAGAGCACTTCCGGCGTGATCTCCTCGCCGGGATGCGCCGGCAGGTCGTGCAGTGCGAACGCCTCCGGCAGGGCGTGGTCGAGCAGCGCGTCATCGACCTGGTAAGCCGCGAACGCCGCCCGGCGTGCGCCGGCTTCTGCTTCGTCGCCCATCGAGACCCAGACATCGGTGTAGACCGCGTGTGCGCTGCTGACCGCCTCGATCGGATCGCGGACCAGAGTCGCGCCGCACTCGGCCTCCAGCTCGTACCCCTCCGGCGAAGCAACGACGACCTCGACGCCCGCGAGCGAGCCGAGCACTGCCAGGCTACGCGCCACGTTGTTGCCGTCCCCGACGTACGCAAGGCGCAGGCCCTCGAGCTTGCCGAACGCCTCGCGCAGCGTCAGCAGGTCGGCGAGCGCCTGGCATGGGTGGTGCTCGGTCGTGAGCATGTTGAAGACCGGGATCTCGCTGTACCGGGCAAGCTCCTCGACCGCCCCTTGCGGGCCGGTGCGCACGCCGACAGCGTCAACGTGGCGCGCCAGTATGAGTGCGGTGTCGCGCAGCGCCTCGCCACGCTGGATCTGCATCTCGTCCCCGCGCAGGATCAGAGGATGACCGCCGAGCTCGACGACACCGACCTCGAACGAGACGCGCGTGCGAGTCGATGGCCGCTCGAAGACGAGCGCGACCGCCCGATCCGCGAGCGCGTTCGAACTGTGTGGCGCGCGCTTGAGCTCGGTTGCGCGCGCGAGCAGCGCCTCGAGCTCGTCTGATGTGAGCTCTCGGCCCGTGAGGAAGTGTCGAGTCATGGCGAGCAGGACACGTTAGGGGGTAGGGGTCGCGGGCCTAGGATGGCGCGTCGAGACGGCTCTTGGCCGCCTCGTAGACGTCCGCCGGCAGCGGACCCTTGGCGGCGAGGTCGAGGTTCGCGGCGAGGTGCGCCGGGTTGGCCGTGCCGACGATCGTGCTCGACAGGGCGGGGTGGCTTAGCGTGAAGCGCAGGACGAACTCGAACCGGCTCATGCCGTCGAGCAGCTCCTCGATGCCGGCCGCCTGCCAGCGTCGCTCCGACTCCTGCGCCTGCATACCGATCGGCGCAACCGTCCAGCCCTTGTCGTCGGCCGGTGCCCCGCGCGCGGCGCCGCCGCGGATCAGGATGCCTGCGCCGCCGTCGGCCGCCCGGGTGATCAGGTCCTCGTGCTCTCGCTGGAGCGCGGAATAGGGGATCTGGAAGACGTCGAAGACGTCCATCGCGATGTGGTCGGGGAGGTTCGGAAGGATCCCCGACATCCCGACGAAACGGATCTTGCCCGCGTCGCGCAGTGCGAACATCGTCGCGATCGTGTCGTCGGCCTCGAGCTGCGAACGCGTCGGCGACATGTGAACCTGCAGCAGGTCGAGGTGGTCGGTGCGCATCCGCCGCAGGCTTTGCTCGACGCCGGCGCGCACGTTCCCAGCGCCGTAGTCGTGCGGATACGGCTGCGGCGCGTTCGGATCGGGGTCCAGCGGGCAGCCGCACTTTGAGGCGAGGAAGTACTCGTCCCGACGCTCGGCGATGAAGCGCCCGATCAGCTCCTCGCTACGCCCGTAGTCGATCGACGTGTCGATCAGGTCGATCCCGCCGTCGAGAACGGCGTTCAGCAGCCGACCCGCGTCGGCATCATCGATCTGCGGTCCGCGCGGCGCCCCACGCAGCTCCATCGCGCCGTATCCAAGAACCGACACCTGCACCCCTGTGCGACCGAGCGTGTGCGAGGCGATGGCCACCTAGCCAACCTAGCGCATCGCCACTTCTCAGCCGCCGAGAACGCCGTAGCCCTGTAGCGCCAGGACTGCGCGCCGCCGCCAGGAGCCCGGTCGCGGCAGCAGGCCGAGCGTGACGGCGGCGGCGTGTGCGTCAAAGAACGTGCGCACGCGCCAGAGCCGCTCGGCGCTGACGTCGAGCTCGCACCAGCAGACAGCGTGAATTAGGAGCTCGCGATGGCTTGCCGGCAGGCCGTCGAGCGCGCCGCTGTTCGTGCCGCGCAGACGGACCGGTAGGGCAACGAACCGCGCGTCGCCGAGGGCCTCGCCACTCGCCTCCATCGCCACGTCGGGGAACGCACGCCAGAGGCGCTGAGCATGGGCGCCGAGCGCGGCAGCGCCATACAGGGGCGGATTGGTCAGCGGGTCTTCATAGTGCAGGTCGGGAGCGCAGACCTCGATGAAGGCGTGCGGGTCACGACCGCACCAGGCTGCGTGCCAGCGCTCGGCGAGCACGGCGTGGGCGGTCGTGGCGGCGCTCATCCGAGGTCGGGCATGCCCGCGGATGGGCTCGAAGCGCTCGCGTAGAGGCGCCGCGGGATGCGTCCGGCGCCGCGTGCCGCGAAGCCCGCGGCGACCGCGTCCGCGATCGCGCCGGCCATCGCGACGGGATCCTCGGCGCGCGAGATCGCGCTCGCGCTGAGCACTGCCGAGCAGCCAAGCTCCATTGCAAGCGCGGCATCCGATGCAGTGCCGATGCCTGCGTCGAGGACGACGGGGACCCCGGCCTGTTCGCAGATCAGCGCGATGTTGTAGGGGTTCGCAATGCCCATACCGCTGCCGATCGGCGAGCCGAGCGGCATCACCGCCGCGCAGCCCAAATCCTCAAGGCGCCTGGCGACGATCGGATCGTCGGTCGTATACGGCAGCACGACGAAGCCTTCGGCGACGAGCCCTTCGGCCGCGAGCAGCGTCTCCGGCGCATCGGGCAGGAGCGTGCGCTCGTCGCCGATCACCTCGAGCTTGATCCAGTCCGTCTGCAGCGCCTCGCGGGCGAGCCTTGCGGTCATCAGCGCGTCACGCGCCGTGTAACAGCCGGCGGTATTCGGCAGTACGGCGACGCCGAGACGGTCGAGCACGTCGATCAGCGAGCCGCGCGCCGCAGGGTCGATGCGTCGCAGCGCGACGGTTACGAGCCCGGTCCCGGTGGCTTCGACGGCCTGCGCGAGCAGATCGAGGCTCGTAAAACCGCCGCTGCCGAGGATCAACCGTGAACGCAGCTCGTGGCCGCCGATCACGAGTGGCGCATCGGTCACGCGCTCAGCCGCCCTGAATTGCACCTACCACCTCCACGCGCATGCCCGGACGCAGCGCCTGCGACTGCCAGCGCGCGCGTGGCAGCACCTCGCCGTCGAGCGCGACCGCGACGCCGCGCGGCTGCGCGCCGAGGCCGAGCCGCTCGAGCAGGTCGGTGACGCTCGCAGCGTCCGGCTGCTCAGCTCCATTGACATAGATCATGCAACCACCGCCCCGCCACGGTAGCGCCCAGGCGCAACGACCTCCGGCAGTTGCTCGCCGGCGATTGCGGCGAGCACGAGCTCGGCGGTCAGCGGCGCGAGCAGGATCCCATTGCGGTAATGGCCGCAGGCGAGAATCAGGCCGTCCTCCTGCGCCGCGCCGATCAGCGGCACGTTGTCGGGACTGCCGGGGCGCAGGCCCGCCGTGATCTCGACGACCTCGAGGTCGAGTAGCGCTGGGATCAGCTCCGAGGCGTCGCGCAACAGCTCATACAGCGGCCGTGCGGTGATCGTGACGTCGAAGCCGCGCTCCTCGGCGCTCGCACCGAGCACGTAGACGCCGTCGGCACGCGGTACGAGATAACCGTGCTCGAACCGGAGCGTGTGGGTGATCAAGCCGGCCCCGTCGGGGTCGCGTAGCAGCATTATCTGTCCCTTCACGGGCCGTATCGGAACGTCTGCGAGAGCGCCCGACCAGGCGCCGGCTGCGAGCACGACGTGATCTGCCGCGAGGCGCTCGCCGCTCGCGAGCACGACGCCGCAGACCCGGCCGCTCTCACGCTCGAGTGCGGTGACGGCGGTCCCCTCGCGCAAGCTCGCATCGGTCGCGCGCAACGCGACGAGCAGGGCGTCGGTGACCCAGCGCGGGTCGATGCTCGCCTCGCTCGGGATGTGTAGCGCCAGCGCAAGTGATGGCACGAGCGCGGGCTCGAGCTGGCGGGCGCGCGAGGCGAGCAGCCGCTCGACCGGCAGCCCGAGTCGCCGGCGGTGCGCAAGCTGGCGCTCGAGCGCCTCCGCTTCGTCGCGATCGCGCGCGAGGACGAGCGTTCCGTCGATGCGCAGGGGCGAACGCTCGCCGGCCGCAGTGGCAAGCTCCTCAGCGAAAGCGGGCCAGGCCGCGGCGGACTCGATGCCGAGTGAGAGAAGCGCCTCGCCGGCACCGCCGAAGTCGACCTCGGCGATCGGGGCCAGCATCCCGGCCGCCGCGTGCGACGCGCCACCGGCAAAGCCGTCGCGTTCGAGCACCGTCACGTCGACGCCGCGCTGCGCTGCGCGCCAAGCGACCGCCAGGCCGATCACCCCACCGCCGACGACGATCACGTCCCGCCGTTCCACGTGCCTCATGCTGGCACACTTGAGGCGATGAAGCCGCTGGACAAGCGCCTCTACTTGGTCGGTGATGTCGCGACGCTCGAGCGCGTGCTCGACGCCGCGCTCGCCGGCGGCGTCGACGTGGTGCAGGCCCGCTCGCCCGAGCCGACGCCGGCGCAGCTCGCGCCGTTGCGCGATCGCTGTCGTGCCGCGGGAGCCCTGTTCATCGTCAACGACGACCCGGTGCTCGCCGCCGCGGTTGACGCCGATGGTGTGCACGTCGGTCAGAGCGACATGCCGGTTGCGCAGGCCCGCGCGATCGTCGGACCCAATCGCCTCGTCGGCCTCTCGACCCACTCCGAGGCCGAGATCGACGCGGCGCTCGACGTCGACTACATCGGCGTCGGTCCAGTCTTTGCGACCCCCACAAAGCCCGAGTCTGTGCCGGTCGGGCTCGAGCTCGTCCGCTACGCCGCCGCGCACGCCCGCGTGCCGTTCTTCGCGATCGGCGGGATCGACCAGTCGAACGCCGCAGCGGTCGTCTCTGCGGGCGCGCGCGGGATCGCTGTCGTCAGGGCGATCGGCGAGGCCGCCGACCCACGAGCTGCAGCCCGAGCGCTGCGCGACGTTGTCGACGCCTAGGCGCCGCAAGAGCAGGCCGTCGGCGGCGGTGAGCGAGGCGCCGGCGATGACGCGCAGCGAGCTGCGCAACGAACAGGCCCGAGCCGAGCTCACGCCGCTCGCGCCCGGCGAACGGCCGCTCGGCCTGATCGCCGCGATCGTGGTCGCGAGCGCACTCGCGCTCGGCAACCTGATCGCCTACGTGGCCGGCGCGACCATCTCGGGCAAGCATCCCGGCCCGGGCGTGCTCTCCTTCACCGCCCTCATCGGGCTGCTTGCGGTCGGGATGCTGCTGGCGCGCTACTGGGCCGTCCTGCTCTTCGAAGTTCTCTTGACGCTGATCATCCTCGCGTTTTCGCTGTTCTTGATCGAAGCTCGCTCGCTCGCCGGCGTCGCTCTGTGCATCGGCGTCCTCGTGCCAAGCGGCTGGCTCTTCTGGAAGCTGATCCGCGTCATGGGACGGATCGCGGTGACCCGCGATGCCGGGCGGGCGAGCAGCTAGTCCCCGTCGGGCGGGCGGCGCGAGCGCTTGAGCTGAGACTGGCTGCGCTTGGCCTGCGCGCGGCGCTCGCGCGCGGCGCGGCTCGGACGCGTCGGGCGTCGCGGCGGGTCGACGTGCAACGCTGCGGCGAGCCGCTCGCGCAAGCGCTCGATCGCCAGCGCGCGGTTGCGCAGCTGGCTGCGCTCGTCCTGGGCGACCGCGCTCACGCGCGGCCCGAGACGCTCGAGCAGGCGCTCGCGCGCCGGCTCAGGGAGGGCCTGGGAGCGTTCCACGTCGAAAATCGCCTCGACGCGTGAGGCGGTGACGTTGGCGTGCTGCCCGCCCGGGCCGGAGGAGCGACTCGTGCGCAGCTCGAGCTCTGTGAGCGGCACGCGCACGCCGGGTGCGATCTCGAGGTCGTCGTCATCCATCGCTTCGCTAGGGTACGTAGGAATGGCTGAAAGAAGCTTTGACTGCGTCGTGATCGGCTCCGGCCCGGGCGGCTACGTTGCGGCGATTCGCGCTGCACAGCTCGGCATGGCGACAGCCGTCGTCGAGAAGGACGCCGTCGGCGGGCGCTGCCTCAACTACGCCTGCATCCCGGCGAAGGCCGTCTTGCGCTCCGCCGACGTGCTGAGCGAGGTGCGCGACGCCGGCGAGTTCGGGATCAAGGTCGCGGCGCCGGAGGTCGACTTCGCGGCCGTGATGGAGCGGCGCGGCAAAGTCGTCGCGACGTTGACGGGCGGCGTCGGCGGCCTCTTCAAGAAGAACAAGATCGAGCTGATCCCGGGCGAGGCCTCACTCACGAGCGACGGTAAGGTCAAGGTCGGCGACGACGTGTTGAGCGCGAAGACGGTGGTTCTCGCGACGGGCTCGGTCCCGCGCGCACTGCCCGGCATCGAGTTCGGCGGACGGATCGTCGGCACCGAGGAGGCATGGGCGTTCGCCGAGCTTCCGGCGCGCCTCGCGGTCGTCGGCGCCGGCGCATCCGGCAGCGAGATCGCCTCAGCCTATGCACGCCTGGGCAGCGAGACCTACCTGTTCGAGGTCCTCGACCGCGTCCTGCCGACCGAGGACCTCGACATCTCGAAGCTCGTCGAGCGCGGCCTCAAGCGCCAGGGCATCAACGTCCACACGAGTACGCCGATCGCCGACGTCAAGAGCACGAAGACGGCTGTGACCTTCACGCTCGGCGAGGAGAAGGTGACAGTCGACTGGCTCGTGATCGCCGCCGGACGCGGTCCGGACGTCGCGGCGCTCGGCCTCGAGGCTGCCGGCATCACGCTCGACGATCGCGGCCTGATCGCGGTCGATGGAGCGCAACGAACCTCGCGCGAAGGCGTCTACGCGATCGGTGATCTCGTCGCGGGCCCGGCGCTCGCCCACAAGGCCTCCGACGAGGGCATCATCGCCGTCGAGGCCGCTGCCGGCCTGCCGACGCATCCCCTCGTCCACGAGGACATTCCTCGTGCAACCTTCTGCACCCCGAACGTCGCGAGCTTCGGCCTGACCGAGGCTCAGGCGCGCGAGCGTGGCTACGAGGTCGTGGTCGGCAAGGTCCCTTACGGCGCAGTCGGCGCCGGCACCGTCTACGGCGACCGCACCGGACTCGTCAAGGTCGTCGGCGAGAGCCGCTACGGCGAGCTGCTCGGCGGCCACATCGTCGGCGTCAAGGCAACCGAGCTGATCCAGGAGCTCGTCAACGTGCGCTCACTCGAAGGTGGCTACGCCGAGGTCGCGCGAATCGTGCACGGCCACCCGACGCTGTCCGAGGCGGTCATGGAAGCCAACCGCGCGGCAGACGGCTGGCTGATCCACGGCTGAGTAGCTGCGGGGGCGGCTGCGGGGGCCCTCCGCGGGAGCGCGGTGGTGTGCACTTGCGTGCTGGTCGGGCCTCCTCGCGGCTGTACTCGCACGCGCCAATGCGCACCGTACGCGCTCAGTAGCTTGGTGCGCATCCGCACCGCAGTAGGCGGCTTACGCAGCTCCAGGACGCGCGGTGCTCCACACTATGCGCGTGTTCAGCAGCGAGGAGGCCGGCCCAGCACGGGTCGCCCCATCACCAGAGGGCGCGGCCGGCCCCGCAGCCGTTGCCCCATCACCAGAGGGCGCGGCCGGCCCCGCAGCCTCCTTCTACTTTGACCTTGCGAGCCCGCAGGCCTACCTCGCGGCTGAGCGTGTGCTCGCGACTGTGCCGGGGCCTTGCCCGTGGCAGCCGGTCCTTGCGCGGGAGCTGCCGGGGGCGGAGTCCTTTGAGGCGTATCGCTGCGAGACCGAGATGCTCGCTGCGCGCGAGAGCGTTGAGCTGCGGGCGGCGAGTCTTGGTCTGCTGCCGATCGTCTGGCCGGCCCAGTTTCCGTTCGACAGCGAGCTCGCGATGCTCGCAGCGACCTACGCGCAGCAGATCGGCAAGGGGGTTGCGTTCGCGCTGGCGGCGTTCCGCCAGGCATTCGCAGGCGGTAACGCGCTGAGCATCGAGGAGAACGTGCTGATCGCGGGCGCCGCCTGCGAGATTCACCCGAACGCGATCCTCAAGGCTGTAGCGACGCGCAGCGTGCGCGAGCAGCTCGAGCGAGCGACCACCGAGGCAATCGCGCTCGGCGTGAGCGATGTTCCCGCGGTGCGCGTTGGCGAGCGCGTCCTGGTGGGCGAGGCGCGGATCGAGGAGGCACGGCTTCTCTGGACCGCCTTCTCGCCGGCGGTTGCTGGTCGCACGCTGCGCACGCGGTAGCGCTTGCGCCTCTGCGTGAATCGGCGCCGTCAGGTCGTCGTGCGCCCGGCGCGCAGCGCCTGGATGTGCGTGGTCATCGCCGCACGGCGATCCTCGGCGTCCGGTTCCTCTGCGAGCGCTGCCTCCAGCGCCGTCAACGCTTCCTGGTGAGAGCCGCGGGCCGTCGCGTCGGCGGCGACGAGATCGAGCAGCGCGAGGTGACGGTAGCGGACCTGCTCGCGAGCTTCCTCGGCCCACGCGGCGTACGGGTCGGAGGGCAGCAGGGGACCGGTACTGATGGCCAGTGCCGCGTACGCGAGGCGCACAGCTCGGGGTCCCCTTGCCGCCCGCACGCGGTTGCCCGCTGCCAGGAACTCGCGCGCGTCAACCCAGGCTGGAACGAGCCGCAGCGTCTCGCCGTCACGCACGATCACATCACCGGCGGCAGCCCGCAGGCGCAAGAGCACCTGCCGCAGTCGCTGGCGTGCGACGGGCGGCGAGGCATCCGGGAAGAACGCCTCGAGTACGACCTCGAGTGCAAGTCCGTGCTCGTGAAGCGCGAGCATTCGAACCAGCTCGCCGGGCATGCCCGGCGGCAGCGGGAGCGTCGCGCCGTCGGCCGCGACCAGCGCCGGTGTCCCGAACAGCCGGACGAGCAGCCCACGGCCGTCGAGCAGCAGCTCGCGTGCAACCGGTGAGCCCGCACGCTCGGCCAGCGGCGCGAGCGCGGTGACGATATCCGGCTCGCCGGCCTGGGCCACGCGAACGCTGCCGCAGGCGACCGCCTGCTCGAGCGCTCGTGCGGCCAGCTCGCCGGCACCGTCGCGGCCGGCACGGAACGTCGCCCAGGCCGTCAGCAGCGTGTGCCGCCAGATCACGCGCTTCTCGAGCCAGTCACCTCGGGCGAGCTCCTGTAGCTCCTCGAGCGCGAGCACCGGATCGCCTGACCGGGCGCGGAGCACGGCGGTCGTTTGCATGACTTCCTCGCTGCTCTCGCCGGCGCGCGCGCGGGCGCGCTCGAAGTAGCGCTCTGCCTGGTCGCTGACACCGACGAGGTCGAGCAGCTCCGCGGCATCGAGGAGGAATGACAGGCCGATGTGCGTCTCGAACCAGTCCATCCCTGCGGATCCGCGCTCGGCTTCGCGTAGCAGCCGCTCGGTCGTTCGCGCGTCGCCGCGACCCGCCGCCACGCGCGCCCGCGCCCACGTTAGGTCGATCCGGGTCTTGGCGATGGCGTCGCGTTCGGCGAGCGCAAGCGCCCGGTCGATGACGGCCTGCGCACGGTCGAACTCGCCCAAGTCGATCAGTACATCGGTGTAGGAGCCAAGCGCGCCGGCGAGGCGCATGCTCCCGGGCGGGTAGGTCTCGAGCGCCTCCCGGATCAGCGCCTCGGCTCCCAGCAGGTCGCCGTACTGGTAACAGGCCGAGTAGCCGCGGCGCAACAGCGCCGAGCCTTGCCACTCCCGCCGGCCGAGCGCCGCAAACAGCTCCGCGGCCTGCGCAAAAGCGCGATGCGCTTGCCGCGTCGCCTCGTCGGTCCCGACCCAGGCAAGCGCTTGGCCGCTGGCAAGCATCGCGCGCCCAAGCGCGATCTGATGCTGCTCGGGATCTGCCGCACCCGTCACCTCGGCGACGATCGCGAGGGCCTCATCGAGGCGGCGTAGCCGGCCCTCGTCGATCGCGCGCTCAGCGAGGAGCTCGAGGCGCCAGTCTCGACCCGGCGGCGCGGGACCGATCTCGCTGCCTGCGATCAGCCGCTCCAGGGCATCGAGCGTCGCCGACCGCTCGCCGTAGCGACCCCACGGCTCGAGCTCCCACGCCCGCTCGAGCAACGTATCCGGATCCCGGACCCCGGCCAGGTCGTCATCCGTGAGCTCAGGCGGGCCCGACACGCCCGAATTATCGGGCAGGAGCCCGTCTCGTGTGACGTTCATCTAACGGCAGGCCACTAGCTTGCGCCGCGCAATCGGTCTTGGCATGGCGTTCGATCGGAGGATGTGGCGATGGCGAGGATCTGGCAGGTTGTCGAGAGCGCGCGCTCGCGCCGGTCCGTCGCCGGCACGGCGCTGACGACGCTGCTCGCGATCGCGGCCTGCGCCGCATTCGTGTTCGCCGGGACCGCGCATGCAGCTGTCCAGTACAACCTGACCGGGACCTGGGACACCTACGGCACCGGCGGCGGGTATTCCGGCACGTTCACGATCACGAAGATGGATACCGCCACCGGCGATTTCTCCGGGACCGGCGACGGCGGGACGTTCGCGTTGCAGGGGACCGAGTTCGGCACGACCGTCCACTTCACGCAGAGCGAGGGCAGCTATGTCGCCAACGACGACGCCACGCTCGAGCTGAACGACGGCAAGCTCGAGATGGTCGACGGGAACTGGAGCGACTCCAACGGTTCAAACGGCACTTTCACGGCGAGCATCGCCTACAGCGGGACGATCTCGGGCACGGTCACGCGCGGCGGCAACCCGCTTCCCGGGGTTACGCTGACCGCGACCGACAGCGCCGGCGACACGGCGGTTGCGACGAGCGCCAGCGACGGCACCTACACGCTCAATCTCTCGAAGCTCGGTACCTGGACTGTCACGCCGAGCGGTCTCGGCGTCAAGTACCACCCGGCCGATCACATCGTCTTCGTCACGAGCGACTCGACCGGGGTCGACTTCGCCGGTAGCGGCAAGTCGTCG
This sequence comes from Solirubrobacteraceae bacterium, assembly GCA_050010595.1. Taxonomy (GTDB): domain Bacteria; phylum Actinomycetota; class Thermoleophilia; order Solirubrobacterales; family Solirubrobacteraceae; genus Palsa-513. The sequence continues at coordinate 136,487 of JBEKKS010000005.1, read as the reverse complement.
ATCGAGGAGGACAAGCACATCGCGATCCCCGGCGGAGGGATCGACCTTTGGTACAAGGGCAAGGACTGGGACCCGACCGGTAGCCCTGTCGCCCTGAGCTTTGGCGGGGTGCCGTTCGGCTCGGTCCAGCCGTCGGCGGGGGGAACGATCGACGGCAAGATCAACATCCCCTACTGGCCGCACCGCCTGACGGTGACGAACTCCGGCAACGTGCCGCGTCGGGCCTGCTGGGGAGACCTCGAGGGCACGCAGGGAACCGATTCGGCGAAGGCGGAGTTCAGCGCCAAGGCGGTCGGCGAGGTCATCTGGACCCTCTCGCCGGTCCTTCACAACGGCGAGGTGTTCTGTGCGAGCGAGACCGACAGCGCGCTCTTCAAAGGCCCCGACACGATCACCTGGAACTTCGGCAGCACGCTCGATCTCTACAACGGCCCGGGCCAGATCATCAAGGGCATCGCCTTCGCCAACATCCAGAACGGCCACCAGTTCTGCTACTCCGCCGGCTCGCAGAACGTCCACGTCATCCTGACCGAATCAAACGGCGTGATCCACCACCCGACGTTGCCGGGCCCGTGCGGCGCGTCGACTGGCGCGACCGGCACGACCTGAGACCGGGTTGATGTAGTTCACCTCGGCGCATGCGCCGAGGTGGGGATCGGTGCATGCACCGATCCCAGGTTGAAGCGCTCAGGCGTCCCTAGGCTGCTCTCAGCATCCGCACAGCTCCGCCTGAGCGTGGGTCGCCAACCTGTGCGAGCGTCAACTCGGCGCGCGAATTAGATTGCTGACCTCGATCTTCAAACAGGCCCTTCAACCGCGACCCGCCGGACCGGCGGAGCATGAGCTCCGGCGCACGACCTCGGCGGGACGGCGCATCGGCGGCATCGGAGGGACGCTCGCGGCGTTGCGGCGCGTGCCGGAGCTTGGTGGGCTGGTCGCGCTCGCAGCGGTCCTGAATCTTTGGGCGCTTGGCCAGAACGGCTGGGCCAACACGTACTACTCGGCCGCCGTGCGTTCGATGAGCACGAGCTGGCATGACTTCCTCTACGCCTCGCTCGATCGGAGCGGCGTGATGACGGTCGACAAGCCACCGCTCGCCTTGTGGGTGCAGGCGCTGTCGGTTCGCGTGTTCGGCTATCACCCGCTCAGCATCCTCGTGCCGGACGCGTTGATCGGGGTCGTGACCGTCGTCCTGCTCTACGACCTCGTGCGCCGCTTGTTTGGGCGGTTTGCCGGCTTCGTCGCGGGCTTCGCGCTCGCGACGACCCCGATCACCGTCGCGATGTCGCGTCACAACAACCCTGATGCGCTGCTCGCGCTGTGCGTCGTCGCCGCGCTGTGGTTCGTCGTGCGCGCCTTCGAGGACGGTCGGACGCGCTGGATCGTCTGGGCCGGCGTCATGGTCGGCCTCGGCTTCGAGACGAAGATGGGCGTTGCGCTCGTGGTCGTCCCCGGGATCGTCGCGGCGTGGCTGTGGGTCGCGCCGGCCGGCTGGCGTCGTGCGATCCGCCAGCTGTTTGCCGGCGGCGCTGCGCTGCTGATCGTCGGCGGTGCCTGGCCGCTGCTCGTCTGGCTGACGCCTGCAGCCGACCGCCCGTGGATCTCCGGCACCTCCGACAACAGCATCTTCTCGTTGATCTTCGGCTACAACGGCCTCGGCCGGGTCGACGGGCAGGAGGGCGGACCGACCGGCGCCGGCGGTGGCGGCGTGTTCGCCGGCTCGACCGGCCCGCTGCGGCTGCTGAACGCGTCGCTCGGCGGCCAGGACGGTTGGCTGCTCGGCGTGGCGCTCGTCGGCGGCCTCGCGATCCTCGCCTCGACGCGTCTGCGCCGCGGCGATCGGCGGACCGGTTGGCTGATCGCCGTCGGCGGCTCGTTTCTGGTCACGGCTGTGCTCTTCAGCGTCGCGCAGGGGATCTTCCATCCCTACTACGTGTCACTGCTGGCCCCGTTCGTCGCGGCACTCGCCGGCGCGAGCGTCGGCCAGCTCGTCGCGGGCAAGCTCGGACCGCCGTTCGTAGCAGTCATCGTGATCGCCGCCGGCGTGATCTGCGAGATCGTCGTCCTCGGCGACTACGCGGGGCAGCTTCAGTGGCTGGTTCCAACCCTGATCGTCGTCGCTGCGCTCGCGAGCATGGCGCTGCTCGTCGCCGGCAGTCCACGGGTCCGTGCGGGCGCGCTGTGCGCCGTGGCCGCCGCGCTGCTCATCGCGCCGACGATCTGGGCCTTCGACACGCTTGGCTACGCGACGCAGGGGACCTTCCCGGCAGGCGGGCCCGCCGCCGATAACAGCGCGGGCGGCGGTACCGGCGGGTTCGGCGGCGGCGGTCCTCGCGGGTTTCCTGGCGGCGGCGGACCTTCCGGCGGCGGCGGGTTCGGCCCGGGTTCGCCGAGCGCCGGAGCGCAGGCGCCGGGCAACACCCACTTCCCGTTCGCGGGTCGCCGCGGAGGGCGATTCCATGGTCCGCGCAACTTCAGCGGCTTCGGTGCTGGTGGTGGCTCACGCGGCTTCGGCTTCGGCGGCGGCGGATTCGCCGGGGCCAACGGCGTGCCGGCTGGGGTCGTCTCGTACGCAAAGGCCCACGGCGGCGGGACGATCGCGGTCGCCAGCCAGGGCGACGCCGCCGATGCGATCATCGACGATGACGCGAACGTTGCCGGGATCGGCGGCTTCTCGGGCCGTGAGAGCGACCCGACGATCGCCTGGTTCGCGCGCGAGGTCCGCTCCGGACAGATTCGCTGGGTCTACGAGGGCGGCACCTCCGGCTTCGGCTCGCCGGCAGACGGGCGGGCCGGCGCAACAGCGGTGCTCGATGCCGCGGCGAAGGCCTGCAAAGCGGTGGACACGAGCGCGGTGAGCAGCAGCGGCACGCTGTACGACTGTTCCGGCAAGGCCGCCGCGCTCGACGCGCTCGGCTAGCCGGGCGATTGGCCGCGACCGGCGGCGCTTGTGAGGGGCGAGTCGTCTGTCATCCTCAAGTGTCGTGACAGAGCTCTGGGTTGCGCAGATCGGGACCGTGCCCTACCTCGAGGCGCTCGCACTGCAGGAGGCGCTGCGCGGTGCACGCCAAGCTGACGCGATCCCCGACGTCCTGCTGCTGCTCGAGCATCCGCCCGTCTACACGCGCGGGCGGCGCACCGAGGCGACCGAGCTGCCGGCGGGCGAGCGCGGCATCGAGATCGTCGAGGTTGATCGTGGCGGCAAGCTGACCTACCACGGGCCCGGGCAGCTCGTCGGCTACCCGATCTGCCGGCTCGGTGCGATCGTGGAGTTTCTGCGAACGATGGAGCAGGCGATCGTCGCCGCGCTCGCCGCCGAAGGCGTAAGTGCGCGCGGCGCCGACGGGCGGCCGACCGGGGTCTGGGTCGGCGAGCGCAAGATCGCCTCGCTCGGCATCCACGTGCAACGGCGCGTCAGCACGCACGGCTTCGCGATCAACGTCGACGCTGACCTCGCGCCGTTCTCCTGGATCGTGCCGTGCGGGCTGGAAGGCGTGCAGATGACATCGCTCGCACACGAGACGGGGCGCAGCGGGCTGATGCCATGCATGCGCAAGCGCGTCGCGTTCGAGCTCGCGCAGGCCCTCGGGTTGCGCCAGCGGCTCGTCTCGCGCGCGCGGCTCGAGCAGGCCATCGGCGCGCTCAGCGCCGCGTAGAGTTAGCGGCAATGGCGGCAACGCGCTCACGCAACAGGCCCGGCGGGATGGACGTGCACACCGTGCTCGGCGACAGCACGGTTGCGCTCGGGTCGCGCAAGCCACCGTGGTTCAAGGTGCCGGCGCCGGGTGGTCCGCGCTACCGCGAGCTGAACCGCCTGATCGAAGGCGAGAACCTCCACACCGTCTGCCAGGAGGCGGCCTGCCCGAACGTCGGCGAGTGCTGGGAGCGCGGCACCGCGACCTTCATGATTCTCGGCGACACCTGCACGCGCCGCTGCGGCTTCTGCAACGTCAAGTCAGGCAAGCCGACCTGGCACGACCCGCTCGAGCCGGCGCGCGTCGCGCGGACGATCGCGCGGATGGGCCTGCGCCACGCGGTCATCACGTCGGTCGATCGCGACGATCTTCCCGACCTCGGCTCGGCTGCATTCGCCGCAGTGATCCGCGAAGTGCGCCGCCAGGCCCCCGGCTGCCAGGTCGAGGTCCTCACGCCCGACTTCCAGGGCGAGGAGATGCCGCTCGCGCGGGTCATCGCCGAGCGGCCCGACGTCTTCAACCACAACGTCGAGGTCGTGCCGCGCCTCTACCCGGTCGCGCGTCGGGGCTCGCAATTCCTGCGCTCGGCGCGCGTGCTCGCCAACGCGAAGCAGCTCGGCGGCGAGCTGGTGACGACGAAGTCAGGGCTGATGGTGGGGCTCGGCGAGACGCACGAGGAGATGGTCGAGACGTTCGGCGTGCTGCGCGAGCACGACGTCCAGGTGCTGACGGTCGGCCAGTACCTGCGCCCGAGCGCCGCGCACCTACCGGTCGTCCGCTACTGGCATCCCGACGAGTTCAAGGAGCTCGAGCGCGCAGCGTACGAGCTCGGCTTCGACCACATCGCGGCCGGGCCGCTCGTGCGCTCCTCCTACCACGCAGACCAGCACGTGCCGCAGGCGCTCGCCGGCGACGGCCCGCGGCGCGCTTGATCCCGATCAGGGACTCTCTGGCGCATGAGCGGGTACCGCTCGTCACCGCAGCGCTGATCGTCGCCGGCGTCGTCGTCTACCTCGTAGCGATCGCAGCCGGCGGGACGCTGATCGGCGGTCCCGGCCCGCAGACGATCGTGCGCTGGGGCGCGATCCCCTACGAGTGGGCCCACTACGGCCGGCACTGCGCGATCGGGCTCGCGGCGCTCGGCGAGGCGGTGCTCTGCACCGGCCAGCCGCACGTCGTCGGCTCGGTCGGCTCGCAGCCACCGACCTGGGTTACCGCGTTCAGCCAGCTCTTCATCGGGCGCAACAGCCTCGAGCTCATCGTCAACTTGGTGCTGCTCGCGGTCTTCGGCTGGTCGCTCGAGGACGAGCTCGGGCACGTGCGGTTCCTCGTCCTCTACCTGCTCGGCGGGCTCGTCACGCTCGCGCTTGCGATCGCCGTCGCGCCGGGCTCGGCCGTGCCGCTCGTCGGGAATGGAGGGGCGCTCGCGACAGTGCTCGGCGCCTATCTCGCGCTGCGTCCACGCGAGCGGGTCCTCAGCGTCAGGCTCGTGCTGTTCTTCTTCTCGATCGTCGAGGTGCCCGCCGCGGTCTGGATCCTCGCCTGGGTGTGCTTCGACGTCCTGTTCGGCGCGCTCGGCACGCTAACGGGGCTTGGGGCGGACGCCGGCGCGAGCTACTACGTTGCACTCTGCGGGCTCGCCGTCGGGGCCCTCGCCGTCTTGCCGCTGTCAGGCAAGCAGCCGTTCGCAGAGCTCCTCGGCGATCGCCATTGACGCGGTCGCTGCGGGCGACGGGGCGTTGCGGACGAAGACGACACGCCCGGAGCGGGCGAGCGCGAAATCGTCGAGCAGGGTCCCGTCGCGCTCCAGCGCCTGCGCGCGGATTCCGGCGGGCGCCGGCTCGAGGTCCCCGCGCTTGAGCTCGGGAACGTAGCGGCCGGGGTCGACCGGCGCCAGCTCGTGCAGCGCGGCGCGCCAGTGGCGGCGCAGCAACCGCCAAGTGCCCGGGAAGGCGAGTGTCTCAGCGAGGTCGCGCGGGCTCAGCGCGAAGCGCGAGTAGCGCTCGCGCGCAAGCGCCGGCAACGCGTTCGGGCCGACCCACACCTGACCGTCGATCCGCCGCGTCAGGTGCACGCCGAGAAACGGCAGCGTCGGGTCCGGCACGGGGTAGATCAGGCCGCGGACGAGCTGGGCTCGGTCTGCGCGAATACGCCAGAAGCCGCCGCGAAACGGAACGATCACGGGTGCGCGCGGCTCGCCGCCAGCTCGCGCCAGGCGATCCGATTGAAGGCCGGCGCAGACCAGCACGCGCTCGGCGACCAGGCGCTCGCCCCCGACGAGCTCAACCACGCCGTCGCGATCGACGCTGCGGACCTCCGCGCCGGTGCGCAGCACGCCGCCACGCTCGCGCAGCTGCCCGGCGAGCGCCTCGGTGACCGCGACGAAGTCGACGATCGCGCTCGTCGGGGAGTGCAGTGCCGCGACGCCGTGCGCGTGCGGCTCGACCTCGCGCAGGCCGGCGGCGTCGAGCAGGCGTAGGCCGGGGACGCCGTTTGCCTGCGCGCGCTCGTGCAGGCGTTCGAGGCGCTCGCGCTCGCCCTCGTCGAGCGCGACGACGAGCTTGCCGACCGCCTGATAGGGGATCTCGTGCTGGGCCACGAACTCGCGCAGCAGCTCGCCGCCGCGCCGGCACAGGCGCGCCTTCGATGAGCCCGGGGCGTAGTAGAGCCCGGCGTGCACGACACCCGCGTTGCGTCCGGACTGGTGGCAGGCAAGGTGCTGCTCCTTCTCGAGCAGCGTCACCTCGTGCTCGCGCGCGAGCTGGCGTGCCGCGGCCACCCCGACGATCCCCCCGCCGACGACGACGATGCGCATGCTCAGGTTCCCGAGCCGACCGACCACTCGATCGAGCGCGTACCGAAGAGCGTCGTCTGCCAGGCGGCGACCGCGGTGTCGCTGCCAGGGTCGACCGCGACCGACGGATCGCTGTTCGGTCCCGGCGCGGTCAGCTGCGTCAATGTCCCGAACCCCAGGCCGCCTGGATCGTGGACCACGTTCGAGCGGATCGCGTAGAGGGCCTGGCGCTGCGTGTCGAAGCCGCTCGACGTGCGCGGGGCGACCTCGACGAGCGCGACGATCTCGTTGTCGGGACCCGTCGCGACCGCGCCCAAGCGCACGTCCTGGCCTGGCAGCGCGATCAGCGAGGGCGGCACGATTCCGTGCAGCGTCGCGCCCGAGGCGTCGACGACGAGGTCGCCTGAAGCCGACATCGCCGGCCACAGCAGCGCGACTCCTTCGCTCGACAGCCGCTCGGCGGCAACGGCGCCCGCGCTAAGGCGCAGCGTCGGGGGCTCGCTGAAGGCAGCGAGGGTCTCCGTGCCGTGAAAGCGCGGGCCGACCGCGGAATGCGCGAGGAGCACGCGTGCGGTCCCCGCGCTGCCGGGTGCCGGCTCGTCGGTCCACAGCACGAATGCGCGGTCATCGTCGCTCAAGACCGTCGAGATCTGCGGTGCGTAGCCCGCGGGGCCGACCGCCTGGCGGGGCGAGACCTGGCCGTCGTTCGTCACGTATTGGGCATAGAGCTCGCCCGCCTGATCCCAGACGACCAACCGATCGGCGCGGAAGTCCATCCCGATCGAGAGCGCGGTCGGAGCCACCCGGCCGACGTCGAGCGTCAGTGCGTGCCCGAAGCGGTGCTGGAAATGTCGCTGGGCGCGCAGCTCGATCGCGTAGCCATCCGCGGTTGAGCTGACGGTCGCCACGTCGTCGTCCCCGATGAAGCCGATCTGCGTTGCGACGAGCGAATCCGACCCGCCGAGTGAACGCAGCGTGTCGATCCCGCGGGCAGCGAAGCCTTCGCCCAGCATCGCCTGCCCGTCCCCTGCGGCGACCGCGACGAGCTGGCCGCGCGTCGTCCCCAGCGTCGCGAGCGGGCCGCTCAAGGGGACGGCTGCGGCCCCCGCCCGTGTCAGCTGGCGCGGCAGCGAGGGCTCGTCGTCGCCGCCGAGTGGCGCGAGCTCGAGCGTGTTCGAGCCGCAGCCGCCGAGCCAGATGATCCCGCCCTCGCCGCTGCGCGCGTTCGGGTAGCTGTAGGGGAAGACGACGTGCGGCTCGCTGCCGCAGCCCGGCAGGGCGGCCGGCGCGCTCCAGCTCAGGCCGCTGCTCGCGAGCGAGCTCGACGTGGACAGCGCGACCGCACCGGCCACGGCGGCGAGCGCGAGCGCTAGTACGGAGCCGAGCCGGCGCACAGACGTGAAGAGCGGACCTTGCGCGTCATACAGACCGCACCAAAATCTAGGCGGGCTCAGGCGCAGATGTCGCGAGAACGGCGCCGTTCGCCGAGAGGGCCTGCACCGCGACGAAGGCCGCCGTGCTGGGAGCGCTCAACTTCGTCTCGAAGCCGCCGTCGCGGGTCGTGGCGCCCGCTGTCAGGGCCGTCGCGGTCGGGCCGGCGAGCACGCGCCAGGACGCGACGTCGGTCGCGCCGTTCCAGCTCGCCCAGAGCTCGAGCGGGCCGCTCGTGGGTCGGTCGACCGCGAGCGCCGGCGGCGTCACCGGCTGGGCGCTCCAAGGGAAGCGCAGGGCGCGGTAGATCTGGGTGTCGTTCGGCGAGTGGGCCATGAAGAGGACCTTGCCACTCGAGCTCAGCTCGAGCATCTCGCCAACGTCGCCGAACTCGAGCCACCAGTTCTGGCCCGCGAGTGGCTCGAGGTCGCCCTGCGTCTGCGCGTAGATCGGCGTCGGCGGAACGGCGGCGTGGGCGAGCGTCGCGCTGTGGGTGGTCGGGTCGATCTTGATCACCAGGCCGCGCGAGGCGGGATCGGTGCTCGGCGGACCATCGTTGTCGAACAGCGTGTAGAGATCGGGACCGAGCTGACGCGCGTCGTGTTGCCAGGAGAAGTCGGCGCCCGGTCCGATCTTGAAGGTCGACTGGCGCCCGCCGAGCTCCCAGACGATCTGACCGGTCGTGGAGTTGACGTCGTAAACGGTCCAGGTCGCGCGCGAGGAGATCAGAAAGCTGCCGTCGAGTTGCAGCTGCAGCGAGTTCATGTGGAACCAGTCCCATGGCCAGATCGTCGTCGACTTTGCGGCCGCTGGGGCGTGGCTGTCGCTCAGCGGGACGTGGTCGAGCGAGTCCCACTCGTACATCACAAGCCCGGTCTTGACGTCGATCTCCTGCATCACGGGGTCATAGATCGCGCCCGACGCACTGCCCCCCGCCGCGGCCAGGTTGCAGTAGAGCGGCTTCCAAGCGGTGATCAGCGCGGTGCCCGACGGCGTGAGCTGGAGCTCGTGGAGATCCTCGGCGAGGCCGTTGCCGGCGGACACGGTCGCGACCTGCTGGTAGCTCGTGTTGTAGAGCTCGCCCTGGCCGATGCCGTAGCCGTGGTGGCTGATGACGCCCTGCCACCAGGTCAGCACCTCCTGCCCGAGGTAGTGCTGGACCTCGACGTTCGTCGCAAAGGTGCCGGTCGGGAGCGGGTCGAACCAGACGAGCTGTCCGTTCGGGGACATGATCTCGGGACCGGTCTGGCCGGGGCCGGGGTAGACCGAGAAGAAGATGTCGCCGCCGGCCTGGGCCTGCTGCGTGTCGACCGCGACCTTGACGTTCGGTGGCGTCACGCTCGGTGCCGAATGGAAGTGGAGGATCGTGCCGGGAGCGCCGGTCGTGACGCCGGTCTCGGGGATCTCGGCCAGCTGGTCGGGCGTGCCGACCGTGAAGCTGAAGCTGAACGGGACGGCCGCGCCACCGCTCGCCGGCGTGTAGCTACCGCTGACCGTCACCGTCTCGCCGGCGTCGAACGCCTGCGCGGGGACGAAGCTCGCGCCGTCGCCTTGCGAGTAAGGCTCGAGCGTGCCGGGATGGGCGCCGCTCTGGCTGCCCGTCACGGTCAGGGCGGCGATCGTCGAGGCCGGCGCGCCGAGAAAGCTGATCTGGTTCTGGGGCATCGCGTCCGAGGAGCCGGGCGACGGGCTCACCAGCAGCGGCGTGCCCGCGAGCACGGCCGAGGCGTCGAGCGTCTTCGGCACGCACCAGGGCGCGGCCGCCGCGGCGGTCGCGGAGGCCGGCAGGATCACACCTGCCACGGCGAGCACCGCGACTGCGATCGCGGCCAGGCTCGCAGTAAGGCGGCGAGGTCGCCGTGGGGAACGTCGCGCACTGCCCGTCATCGGCTGCACAAGATAGCCGTGACGGGGGTCTGGCCGGCGAACTACGCGCGCGCTGTCGTCGCGGGATCGAGCCGCGTCATCACGACGCGTGCGCTCAGCTCCGACGGGCCGCCGCGGTACACGCCCTTGATCGGCGGGATGTCGTCGTAGTGGCGGCCGTGGCCGATCTTCACGTAGCGCTCACCGGCGCTCGCGCGGTTTGTCGGGTCGAGGCCAACCCAGACAGGCTCGCCGCGGCCGCCGGCACCGGGGAGGAGGACCTCCAACCAGGCGTGCGTGTCGACCTCGATCGAGTCATCGCCGCCATCGCTGGGGGCCGCAAACAGGTAGCCCGAGACGTAGCGTGCGGCGATCCCGGCGCGGCGCAGGACGATCAGGCCCAGATGGACGAAGTCCTGGCAGACGCCGGCGCCGATGTCGAGCAGGTCGGAGACGCTCGAGCCGACATAGGTGATGCCACGGCGGTAGGCGAAGCGATCGGGGATGTGCTCGCAAAGCGCGAGCGCCGAGCCAAGGGGCGAGGGTGCGTCTGCGAGGTGGTTGAACTCCTCGAGCTGGCTCGCCGACGGCTCGGGAATGCTGGGCAGCAGGTATTCGCCCGCGGCCTCGAGGTACGTTGGCGAGGCAAGCTCCGTCCAGGCGGGATCCGGCGGTGCGGTCGGGTCGGAGGTCACGACGCGAGCGCGGACGTCGATCGTCAACGCGCTGTGCGGTCGCGAGATGCCGAACTCGATCACCTCGGTCCCGAAGTAGTCGCTGTGGCGCCCGAGCCGTGTCTCCGGGTCGATCCGCACATGGAACTCGTCGAGGCGTTGGCTCGCGGTCGTCGCCGGACGGACCCGCAGTGCGTTCAGGTTGTCCGTGACAGGCGAGTCGTAGCGATACTCGGTCGTGTAGTGAATCGAGAAGTGCATGCTCCAGCTCTAGGTCGTGGTCATGAGGCGCTCGGCCGGTGCAACGCCGCCAAAGTAGCGCTCGGAGATGTCGGTGTCAGCGAGCGCGAGCTCGGAGCCGACCTGCTCGCACACGGCGAGCAGGCTGCCCTCGGCTGCGCTGCGCGCGCGGAATCCGAGGTCGGCAAGGATCCGCGAGAGCCGCAGCACGGGATCGGAGCTGCGCGGCGCGTGGTCGGCGAGCAGCAGCGCGTCGCGCACGGCGCCGACCGAGGCGGCGACCGAGTCGGGGTAGCTCGGGGTGAAGAGCAGGAAGCCGGCGACGGCCGCCGCGCTTGGTGCGCTGGCCGACGAGCGCCGGTAGGCCTGCAGGCCGCCGACCGCTTGCAGCAGTGCCAGGGCCTGGCCGTCGCGCAGCGATGCGACGTTGTGCACTGTCGTCTCGTCCTCGCCTGGGCTGGGGAGCGCCGCCCGCAGCATCCGCAGCACCATGTCCGCGCCCTCGAAGCGTCCGCCGGCGTCGAGGAAGGAATAGGCCTCGTCGCGCAGCATCGTGCGCGACGCGACGCCCCAGAAGAGCGCCGAGCGGCTCTTGACGTAGGAGACGAACGAGTAGGGGCCGGCGTAGCCGGTGACGCCGATAGCGGCCTCGCCGAGGCCCAGCTGGAATCCGTTGATCGCCTCCCACATCTCGGCACTGATCACATCGCGGACGGTGCGCGCGCCCTCGCGCGCACGGGCGACGCTTGCGACTACCGAGTTGACGTTCGTGTCGTCGGTCGAAAGCAGCGCGACCGTCTCGTCGCGCGAGGCGCGCCCGTGTGAGCTCGTCGCGGTCGAGCCCATGATCGCGAGCACGGCATCCCACGACAGCGTCACCCCGTAGGGGTCCTCGTGGTAGGCCTGGACGTCGGCCTGAAAGACGCCATCGATCAGACGCGCTGTGTGCTCGGCGCGCGAGATGTTGCGCCCGAGCCAGAAGAGCTCGTGAGCGATCCGCGCGAGCATCAGTCCTGGCTTCGTGCCTGCTGCTGCTGCTGCTGCTGAGCCTGCCCCGTCCAGGATCCGAGGCGGAGATCGGGCAGCGACGGCGGCGTGAACGGCGTACCGCCGCTCGGCTCCGGCAGCGCGGGCTCCTCACCGTCGGCGAGCACCCAGGTGTCCTTCGAGCCGCCTCCGCGCGAGGAGTTGACGACCATCGAGCCGGATTCGAGCGCCACGCGTGTCAGGCCACCGGGAACGATGCGGATCTGCTCGCCGAAGATCGCAAACGGTCGCAGGTCGACGTGACGCGAGGCGAGGGACCCGTCGGGTTGCACCGTGGGAACCGTCGAGAGCTGGACCAGCTCTTGCGCGATCCAGTGCGAGGGGTTCGCGCGGACCGTGCTTGCGAGTGCCCGCAGCCGGTGCTCCTCGGTTTGCGGTCCGATGACCACACCGCGCCCGCCGGACTCGCCGGTCGGCTTGAAGACGAGCTCGTCGATGCGCTCGAGGGCGTGCTCGAGCTGCTCGGTGTCGTCGAGCAGGTAGGTCTTGACATTGTCGAGGAGTGGCTCCTCGCCGAGATAGAACCGGATCATCTCCGGCACGTAGCAGTAGATCGCCTTGTCGTCGGCGACCCCGGTGCCGATCGCGTTCGCGATCGCGACGGTGCCGGCACGGTAGGCGCGGATCAGCCCGGGAACACCGAGCAGCGAGTCGGGCCGGAATTCGAGCGGGTCGATGAACGCGTCGTCGAGACGGCGGTAGATCGCGCTGACGCGCGACAGGCCGTTGGTCGTGCGCATGTAACAGACGTCGTCGCGTACGACCAGATCGGAGGCCTCAACCAGCTCCACGCCCATCTGGCGTGCGAGAAACGCATGCTCGAAGTAGGCGCTGTTCGCTGGGCCCGGGGTCCAGACCACGACTGTCGCCTCCCCTTCCGGCCCGGGGGCCACGCTCTTCAGCGACTGCAGCAGCAGCAGGGGGTACTCGTCGATCGGGCGCACCCGGTAATAGGCGAACAGGGACGGCACGAGGCGCGTCATGGCGATCCGGTTCTCGAGCATGTAGGAGATCCCCGACGGCGTGCGGACGTTGTCCTCGAGGACCTTCCAGGTGCCGTCGGCGTCGCGCACCAGGTCGCAGCCGGCGACGTGGCAGTAGACCCCGCCGGGCGGGCGGATGCCGTGGGCCGCGCGCGCAAAGTGCGAGCGGCTGGCGATCAGCGTCCACGGAACGATCTTCGCCTTGACGATCTCGCGCTCGTGATAGACGTCGGCGACGAAGTGGTTGAGCGCTCGGATCCGCTGCGCGAGACCGCGCTTGATCGCATTCCACTCCTCGGCGGGGATGATCCGTGGCACGAGGTCGAGCGGGAACGGCCGGTCGGCGACGGCGCCGTCGGCGGTCGTCAGATCGAACGTGATCCCCTGGCGCATGAAGAGCGCGTCACGCAGCTGCCCGGCGGCAACCAGGCGCTCCGGGCCCAGGCGATCAAGCTCCGTGATCAGCGGCTCGGCATGCTCACGCCGCCCGCCTGAGGTCGTGAAGACCTCGTCGTAGCACTCGCTCACCTGCCCGCTCACGCCCATCTACACATTCTCGACTACGGACGAAACGCCGTGTGCGCCACCAGGGCCAATGCGAGGCGCCGGCTTTTGTACGGTCGGCTGAATGGCGCTTGCGAGCCCAGGACTCGCCACATGGACCACAATGTCCGTCTTATGGCGCAGGCGACGGTTGAGTCTGGCGAGGCTCCCGCTCTGACGGTGGCGCCGCTGCTGCGCGTCGAGCACCTCAGCGTGCGCTTCGGCTCCTTCCACGCAGTTGACGACATCGACCTCGAGATCGAGCCGGGAAGCATCATCGCCGTCACCGGGGAGAACGGGTCGGGCAAGTCGACGCTCGTGCGCTGCGTCGGCGGCGACATCTCGCCGACATCGGGAAAGATCTTCTATGAGGGCAAGCGAATCACGCCGTCGCGCGTGGTCGCTGCGCGCCACCGGATCCGGATGGTCCGTCAGGAGCTCGAACACTGCGACACGCTCGACGTGGCCGCCAACCTCCTGCTCGGCAACGAGCCTACGTTCAGCTCCCGCGGTAGCCGACACGCGAAGGCGCAGTGGTGGCTCGACCTGCTCGGGATCCGCCTGTCCCCGACGATGGCCGTTGCCACGCTCTCTGGCGGTGAGCGCCAGCTGCTGGCGATCGCCCGGGCGATGGCCGGAGACCCCAAGCTGCTGGTGCTCGACGAGCCGGCGACAGCGCTGGGCCCGGCAGAGTCCGCGCAGTTCGAGCAGCTCACCTCGAACATCCGCGAGTACGGCACGACGATTCTCCTCGTCTCGAGCGACATCGACCAGATGTTCAGGCTCGCCGATCAGATCGTCGTGCTGCGCCAGGGCAAGGTGGTGGCACGAGTCAACCCGGCGCGGTCGCGCCCCGAGGATGTCATCTCCTTCATCACCGGGCAGCAGACCGACGCATATGCGCGGCGCCAGCTGAACCGTCTGCAAGGTCTCGCCGAGCGACTCGCCACGACGGACCCGTCCTCGAGCCTGCCGCTGATCCTTTCGGCGCTCGGCGGCGCGCTCGGGACCTCCCAGCTGTGCATCCACCTCGCAGTCGACGACCGGCTGTGCGCCGTGACCGACGTCGGCATGCCGGCATCGATGCGTGCCGCGTGGGCGGAGCTCGAGCTGGGAGATGGCGGCGGCCCGGTTGGACGTGCCGCGGCTCGCCAGGAGACGATCGTCGCCACGGATGTCCGTACGAGTGCGGATTGGACGGTGTGGCGCCCGCTCGCCGCCGAGGCGAACGTCTGCAGCTCGTGGTCGGTACCCGTCATCGGCGACGACCGGCTACTCGGCGTAATCACGGTATTCCGCGAGTCGATCGGTGACCCGCCACCGCACGAGCTGCGCCTCGCGGATCTCTACGCCGGATTCGCCGCGAGCGCCGTCCAGCGCGAGCGCCTACTGCGCGAGGTGACCGCGCGCAACCGGCAACTCGAGACGATCCGAGACGTGCTCGAGACGCTCGCGGGTCCCGCGTCGCTGTCGAAGAGCCTGCAGTTCGCGCTGCACGCTCTGCGCCAAGGGCTGGAGGCCGACCATGTCACGCTGCTCAGCTGCGATGTCGAGGCCGATCCCGCGGCAACGTGGCGCGCCACATCTGCGGACGAGCATGACGGGGAGCCGCCGGAGGCGCTGCTCGCAGCGGTTGTCGGGCTGCGCCCGCACGAGCGCCGCGACGGGCGCGCGACCAGCGTCACGACGACGCCGGGCGTGGCCTGCCTCGCCGTGAGCTTCGCCGCGCCCGGCGGCAACAATGTGTTGCTCGCCGAGTGGGTCGCGCCGATTCCGCCGGCCGGGAGCGTGGCGCTGCTCGAGGACGCAGCGAACTCGCTGCGGCTCGCGCGCGAGCGACAGGAATCCGAGCGCGCCCGTGAAGAGGCGAGCGCCCTGCGCCGCTCGCGCGAGATCCAGCGCGCGTTTCTCTCGCGTCTGAGCCACGAGCTGCGCACGCCGCTGACTGCGATCGGCGGCTACGCATCCACTCTGCTGGCCGCTGACGTGACGTGGGATGGGGAGTCCGAACAGCGCTTCCTGCGTCACATCGACGCCGAGTCGGCGCGCCTCAATCGGCTCGTCGGAGACCTGCTCGACTTCTCGGCGATCGAGTCCTCGACGCTGCGCCTGCAACGGGACTGGTGTGACGTCAAGCTCGTGATCGAGGCGGCGGTCGCGTGCGTCGCCCCGTCTGGCAGCGACACGGTGGATGTCGTCTGTCCCGATGACCTGCCGGCGATCTGGGCGGACCACGACAGGCTCGAACAGGTCTTCGTGAACCTGCTCGAAAACGCCCTACGCCACAACCCGCCTGGCACCCGCGTCGCGGTGGAGGCGGTCCGCGAAGCCGACGCCGGGATCGCGATCTCCGTGACCGACACCGGTGCCGGCCTTCCCGACGATGTGGTGAACGGCCTGTTCCAGCCGCGCCGCAGCGGCTACGGACCGCACGCCGGCTCCGGGCTCGGGTTATCGATCGCCAAGGGCATCATCGACGCGCACGCGGGACGCCTCGAGCTGGCGGCGCGCAAGCGTGGCACGCGCTTCAGCCTGAGTCTCCCGATCGGCGGCCCGGACGCCTCGCACCGCTACGCCGAGGATCGTGAGCGCAGCGACGTCTGATCGACCACCACCAACGAAGATCCTCGTAGTCGAGGATGACCCGAGCATCGTCGACCTGATCCGCTCGAACCTCGCGGTTCGCGGCTTCGAGGTGATCGTCTCGACCGACGGTGAGCGTGTCCTGTCACAACTCGAGGCCGAGCGGCCCGATTTGATCCTGCTCGATCTCATGTTGCCCGCCGCCGACGGCTTCAGGCTCTGCCGGCAGGTCCGCGAACGCTCGAACGTCGGCGTGATCGTCGTCTCGGCCCAGCGTGGCGATGACGACAAGGTCGCGGCGCTCAACCTCGGGGCCGACGACTACATGACCAAGCCGTTCAGCATCGAAGAGCTCCTGGCCCGCATCACCGCGACGTTGCGACGCACGCGCCAGACCTCGGGAGCGGAGACTTCGGCGATGCGCATCGCGCTGTCGCCAGGACTCGAGATCGATCTGGCGACGCGCCAGGTTCGTCGCGACGGCGAGGCGCTCCACCTGACCCCGACCGAGTTCGCGCTCCTGCGCGAGCTGGTTGCCAGCCGGGGGAAGCTGCTGACCCACGCTCAGCTCTTGCGGCGCGTGTGGGGCCAGGGCTACGAAACCGAGACCGAGTACGTGCGCGTCTACATCGGCCGGCTGCGCGCAAAGCTCGAGTCCGAAGGCGGCCCACAGCTGATCATCACCCAGCCACGCGTCGGATACCGGTTCGCGTCCGAGTAGCCGCGGTCCGCTTCGCGAGGCCGGCCGAGCGCGTGTGACGTCGGACTGCATTCGATTGCTCAGTCTGCCGCTGCACGGGGTCCGCGCGCCGTATGGGCGTCTAAGTCTCGCGTCGGAAGACCGGTCCCACGCGTAAAGAAACCCCCGGAATGGGTCGATATCGGGGGTGTGCTAGGCCCGCCGACCGTCGAGGAGCAGGCTGCGATGGCCGAGACCCTGCGCAGGCCGGGGTCGAGGATGTCTACGCGCGAGCAGCTGACCGAACTCACTGTTGCGGCTGGATTTATCGCGGCTGCAACAGCGCTCGTACTGGAACAACCGCCCCACGCGTTTTCGCTTGTCCCGGCCGCTGTGTGTCTCGCGGTCTTCCTCGTGGCGATGCGCGTGAAGATCGACACCCCATTCGGCTATATGGCGCCGACGCAGCTGGCGTTCGTTCCTCTCCTCTTCGTCCTGCCGGTCTCCCTCGTACCGATCGCGGTAGCGCTTGCCATCACGCTCTCGCGTGCGCCCGACGTTCTGCGCGGCGAGCTGCGCCCGCTTCGACTTGTAGCCACACTAGGAAACTCGTGCTTCGCACTTGGTCCGGCGGCAGTATTCGAGCTCGCTGGCGTAGCGCCGAGTCACGCCGGCGCGGGACTACTGGTAATGGCGCTCGTCGCCCAGATCGTCGTCGATTCCGCCGCGTTCACTTTCAGGTTCTGCGTCGGAGTTGGGCTGTCGCTCGCTTCTCAGCTCGACCAAGCGTGGGCGTACGTCGTTGACGTTGCACTCTCGAGTCTCGGCGTCCTCGTAGCGGAGCATGTCGAACGAACGCCCGTGGCGGCGCTCGCTCCTCTTCCGTTGCTTGGACTCGTCTGGTTGTTCGCGCGGGAGCGGCGACAGCGTCTCGAGAGCCTCGTGGAACTCAACGATGCCTACCGCCATGCCCGAGACGAAGCAGTCGCCGCCTCACAGATGAAATCGGCGTTCCTGCGCAACGTGAGCCATGAGATCCGCACCCCGATGAACGGTGTGATGGGCATGAACGAGCTCCTCCTCTCCACCAAGCTCACCCGCGAGCAGCGTGGCTATGCCGAGCAGGTCTCGCAGTCGAGCGAGCACATGATCGCCATCATCGACGACATCCTCGACATCTCGAAGATCGAGACAGGCAAGCTCGACCTCGACGTCCGTGACTTCGACCTGCTCGCCGCGATCGACCAGGCGTGTGCCCCCATCCGCCCGGACGCGATACACAAGCACCTCCAACTTACGGTCGAACTCGACGAGCGCCTGCCACGGCGCGTGCGCGGCGACGGCAAGCGTGTACGCCAGGTGCTGCTGAGCCTGGCGGCGAACGCGGTCAAGTTCACGACGGAAGGCACCGTGACGGTGCGTGTCAGCCTCAGCGACACGGCAAACCACGTTCGCTTCGAGGTTCTCGATACCGGGATCGGCATCGAGCCGGCGATGGTCGATCGCATGTTCGAGCCGTTCGCGCAGGCCGACAGTTCGACGACTCGCAAGTACGGCGGCAACGGTCTCGGCCTCGCAATCGCCAAGGAGCTTGTCGAAATGATGGGCGGCGCGATCGGAGCGAAGAGCGAGCTCGGCGCGGGCAGCAGGTTCTGGTTTGAGGTTCCACTCCCGAAGGCACCATCGAACCTCGCATCGATCGTGCGGGAGAGCACCGAGCCTCCGGTGCGGCGTTCGCCAGCGAACGCGCCACTTATCCTCGTGGTCGAGGACAGCCCGGTAAACCGCGTCGTCGCGGTGAGCGTCCTCGAGCGCTGGGGACACCACGTCCATGTCGTCAACGACGGCCGCGAAGCGCTTCAGGCTCTTTCGATGCAGCGCTACGACGCTGTGCTGATGGACTGCCAGATGCCTGATGTCGACGGGTACGAGGCAACTGAGGAGCTTCGCCGCCGCGAACGCGGCGGCGACTATCACACACCGGTCATCGCAATGACCGCGCACGCCATGGTCGGCGACCGCGAGCGATGCCTCGCCGCCGGCATGGACGACTACATCAGCAAGCCGGTCCGCTCAAACGTACTTCACGAAGTGCTCGAGCGTTGGCTTCCGTCACCCGCGAGTGTCGTGGAAGCCCAAGTAGCTAACGAACCGCAGCGAGACATCGCGTAGTCGGACGCTAGGCCGGCCCTAGAACGCCCGCGTCCGAGTCCGTCTAGCAGAGCACTTCCGCTATTCGGGGCCTCGGACGACGTGGGCCAGGCATGATGGTCGGCTGGAACGAGCCGACCGATGTGTCAACGAAGTCAATCCTTGAAGTTGGGCATTTGATCTCCCTCCGGGACTAAGGACACGCTTAGTGTCGCAAACCTACGCATAGGTTGGCAACTCTGCGCATTCTTGCAAGAGCCCTTGCATACGTATGCAGACGGGCGCAAAGTTCCACTTTGGGCACTTCCTTGCAGCTAAGCGCCGGGATCGGGCAAGGCCATACCGCTTCGGACACCGCGCCAGCTAGGCTCGCCCCGTGCTCGAGCCGCTGAGATCCAACGCTCCGCTGCGCCGGCTGATCCTCGCGTGGCTGCAATCGTGCGTCGGGACGGGCGCCGGCTACGTCGCCCTCCTGCTGCTCACCTACCGCCACCTGCACACGTCTTGGGGCGTCAGCGCGGTGTTGCTCGCGGAGTTCGTTCCGGCGATCGTGCTCGGTTCGTGGTTTGGCCTACTGGCGGACCGTCACTCCAAGCGGGCTTTGATCGTCGGCGCGAACATCATGCAGGCGGCCGCGTACCTCGCCCTCGCGACCGCCACGAGCGGCGCGCTGATCATCGCCCTCGCGTTGCTTGCCGGCGTCGGGAATGCCCTCCAGCGCCCGGCGATGCGCGCGAGCATCACGCTGGTAGCCGGCGAAGCGAGCCAGGGGGCCGCGGCCCTGTTCAGCACATCTCGCTGGATTGGCGTGACCGTTGGGCCGCTGCTGGCTGCCGGCCTCCTGCTGATCACCGGCCTGGCGGTTCCGCTGGCACTCAACGGACTGAGCTTCGTGGTCGCGTGCGTGGTGATCGCGACGGTGCCGATCGCGCCATTGCCCGCGGATGGCGCGGACGCTGACGACGCGCGATCACGCGGGATCCTGGCGGGTCTGCGCGAGGCGTTCGGCTCGCCCGGGATTGGCTGGCTGATCGCCTGCTCCGCCGGCCAGGTCATCGGTGGCGGGCTGCTGAACGTCTGCGAGCCGATCTACGCGACGCACGTTCTGCGGGGCAGTGGCAGCGACTACGCCGCGCTCGTCACCTGTTACGGAGGCGGCATGGTGATCGCCACGACGCTCGTCGCGCGACGCGGCAACGCGACGCTGAGGGTGCTCGTCAACCGGTACATCGCCTCGCTCGCGCTGATGGCCGCCGGGATGGTTGGCAGTGCGATCGTCGGTAGCGTGGCGCTCGCCGCCTGGACGTTCGCCGCGACCGGCTATGGCAACGGGCTGCTCGCCGTCACCGAGACACAGGTCATCCTGCTGCGCGTCGCCTCGCGCGTCCAGGGACGTCTCTTCGGCACCAAGGACATGATCGAGGGCATCTTCTTCCTGACCGGCCTTGTCGCGGCGGCCCCGCTGATCGCGCTGATGGGGGTTCGGGCGACGCTCTATGAGGGGGCTGCCGTTTGCGCGATCTGCGCGGGGGCTGCGCTGCTCGGACTGCGCGGTCTGCGCATCGCGGCCGCGGATGCTCGCGTGGACCCCGAGGGCACCGACATCGGCGCGAGCCACGACGCTGCCGGGCATCTACACGCGGATGCCGCGGCGATCACCCCAGCGGCGCCCCCGCAAGCGCTGCGATAACTCCCACCGCGCCGGCGCCGACGAGCGTCATCACGACGCCGCGCCCGAGGACGAGCATCACCACCGCCGCCGCGGCGAGCACGCCGAACTGCCACCCCTCGTGCAAGGCCAGTGCGAGCGTCACGGCCGCGCCGAGGATCGCGCCGATCGCGGCGGGCCCGGCGCCGTCGAGAAACGCCCGCGCGTTCGCGCTGCCGCGAATCCGCTCGAACCGTGGTCCGCCGACGAGGATGAACGCGAAGGAGGGCGTGAACGCGACGAGCGCGGCGACAACCGCGCCCAGAATGCCGTGCGCCGCGTAGCCGACGGCGGCGATCGTGGCGACCACCGGGCCGGGGGTTACCTGGCCGAGCGCGACCGCGTCGAGGAACCGGGCGTTGCTCATCCAGTGGTAGGTATGGACGGCGTCGCCCTGCATCAGCGGCACGATCACGAAGCCGCCGCCGAACGAGAGCGCCCCGACCTTGAGCGCGGTCCAGCAGAGCGAGGCGAGCCCGCCGCGTGCGAGCGTCGCGCCGAAGACGATGATCGATGGCGCGCGCAGCGAGGTGGGCCGGCGCTGCACGAGAAGTTCGCAGCTTCCGCACGCGAGCAGGACGAGCACGAGGAACGGTCCGATCAGAACGGCCGCGGCAGCGCTGGCGGCGAGGTAGGCGAGCCAGCGCGCGCTGCGCGGGCGATTCGCGCGAACCTGCTGGTAGCTCGGGCCGAGGAGTCCGCGCGCCGCCTGGACGGCGACAGCGGCGACCGCGGCACCTGCGCCGGCGCCCGCGCCGCGGACCCACAACGGCGTCGAATGTGCGAGGAAGAGCATCGAGAGAGCAATGATCAGGACGACCGCCGGCGCGATGAAGCCGAGCCCGCCGACGAGTGCGCCGAGCGGTCCGCCAAGCCGGTACGCACAGAAGATCGAGAGCTGCGTGGACGCCGGTCCCGGCAGCAGGCCGCACGCGGCATTGGCGTCCTGGAAGGCGCGCGCGTCGATCCAGCCCTCGCGGTCGACGACGAGCTGGCGCAGCAGTGCGATGTGGGCGGGCGGACCGCCGAAGCCGGTGAAGCCGATCCGCGTCCACTCACGCGCGATGCGCGTCAGTGGGACGCGCGGCGCGTCCAGCTCGGTGGCTTGCGCCGACGCTCCGTTCCCCTCGTCGCCGCTCGCGGTAGACATTGCGCGCGCGCATCCTAGCCGCGCACAAGTAGACGGTGGGTTACTCGGCGGTTGCCCGTGTCTCGCCCAGCCACGCGATCGTCGCTGCCAGCGCGCTCTCGTAGTCGACGCGGGGCTCCCAACCGAGCCGCTCGCGCAGCTTGCGGTTCGAGAACGCCTGGCTCGCGCCGAGCACGTCGACGGCCTGGCGCGAGAGCAGCGGCGGGGTCCGCACGCCGGTTGCCCGGCGCAGCACGCGGTAGGACTGCTCGAGCCCGTGGCCGATTCCGCGAGCCACGCCGAACGGCAGGCTGAGGCGCGGCCGGCGCTTGCCGAGGCCGCGGGCCAGGTCGGCGGTGAACGTCTGCCATGTCACCTCGAGCCCGTCGCAGACGTTGAACGCTTCGCCGGGGGCCGCCGGGTGTGTCAGCGCGAGCAGCACCGCGTCCTCGAGGTTCTCGATGTAGCAGAGCCCGGCGTTCGCGCGACCGTGGTCGACGAGCAGCATGTAGCCGCCGCGGATCGCCTTCGCGATCTCGCCGACGACGTCGGTCGAGCGCGGCCCGTAGACCGTCGCCGGGCGCAGGATCACCGCCTCGATCGCAGCCCCCCGCACCTCCTCCTCGGCTTCGAGCTTGCTCTGTGCGTACCAGTTGGCGAAGCGCGCTGGAACGTAGGACTCGTCGATCCCTGCCGCCCCCGGATAGCCGTAGATGTCCGTCGTGCTGATCTGGACGAAGCGCGCTACGCCGGCGGCGAGCGCGGCATCCACGACGTTCCGGGTCCCCTCGACGTTGACCTGCCTGATCTCGGCGACCGTCGCCCAGTCCGAGACGAGCGCCGCGCAGTGCACGACGTAGCTGCACCCCGCCGCCGCGCGCTCGAGCGCGGCGCGATCCTCGAGACCGCCGATCACCACCTCGAGGCCGAGCGCGGCGAGCAGGCTCCGGTCGCTGCGGGACCGCGCAAGGCAACGCAGTTCGTAGCCCTCGGCCGCGAGCCGTTCGGCGAGGTGTCCGCCGACGAACCCGGTCCCGCCGGTGAGCAGGCAGCGCTCGCCGCTCACCGTGAAACGAACGGCATCCGCCGGCGCACCGTCATCGTCGCGATGTCGCGGACGACCGCCCAGTTCTTTCCGCCCGCGCCGGCGCAGTCGGCGAGGACGCTGTCGAGCGCGGCGAGGAAGCCGTCGGCCTCCGTCTCCGAGAGGGTCAGCGGCGGCAGCAGCTTGATCACGTCGTTCTTCCCGGCGGCCATCGTGATCACGCCGTGGTCGCGGTGCAGCGGGATCACGACGAGTTGTGGGAACAGCCCTTCGCTCGCCTTGTGGATCAGGTTCCAGTTCAGGCGCGCTGCCCGCGACTTCGGCGCGCCGAGCTCGATCCCGATCATCAGTCCCTTGCCCCGGACCTCCGCGATCAGCTCATGCCGCTCGCCGATCTCCCCGATCCGCTCGACCAGGTGGCGCCCGCGGCGCTCGGCGTGCTCGATCAGCCCGTCGCGCTCGATCACCCGGATCGCCGCGAGCCCGGCCGCCATCGAGAGCCGGTTGCGCCCGTACGTCGATTGGTGCACGTAGCAGCGCTCGAGCGTCCCGACCGCCTTGTCGTAGATCGCGCGCGTGGTCACCATCGCCGCGACGGGCATGTAGCCGCCGCTGAGCGCCTTCCCGACGGTCACGATGTCCGGCTCGAGGCCCCAGTGCTCGAGCGCAAACCACTTGCCGGTCCGGCCTAGTCCGGTCTGGATCTCGTCGGCGACGAAGAGCGTTCCGTAGCGGCGACAGAGCGCCTGCGCAGCTTCGAGATAGCCCGGCGGCGGCAGCGTCACCATCCGCCCCTGGATCGGCTCGACGATGAATGCGGCGACGTCCCTGGCGCGCAGCTCATCCTCGAGTGCGTCGAGGTCCCCGAACGGCACGCGCGCGCAGCCCGGCAAGAGCGGTCCGAAGCCCTCCTTGAAGAACTCGTCGCCGACGATCGACAGCGGCCCAAGCGTCACCCCGTGGAAGCTCGACTCGCATGAGACGAGCCGCGGCCGCCCGGTCGCGGCGCGCGCGAACTTCATCGCGCTGTCCACGGCTTCCGCACCCGTGCTCGCAAAGAACACCGCGTCGAGCTCGCCCGGCAGCCGTGCGGCGAGCGCCTCCGCGAGCATTCCCGCGAGCACCGAGTAATGGATCTGCACGCCGTCAACGAGCTCGCTGGCAAGCGTCGCCTCGAGCACTTCGCGCACGCTCGGATTGTTGTGCCCGAGGCTCGCGAACCCCTCGCCCGTGTGCAGGTCGAGATAGGCGTGGCCGTCCGCGTCATACAGGTAGGAGCCCTGCGCGCAGACGTACTGCTTGTCGAAGCCGAGAATCGCCAGCACGTCGACGAGCGAGCGGTCGAGGTGGCGCGACGCGAGCGCCAACGTCTCGCCGGCGCGCGTCCTTGCGTCGGCGATCACACCCAGTGAGTCGAGCACGGTGGCGGCGGAGGATACGCTGATCTTTCTGTGCGGCGCTGCAAGGCGGGAGCGCGCACTTCACGGCGATAGCTAGCGTGTTGCCCTGTGTGGCTCCAGCGCCTGATCGATCTCGAGCCCCGCTCGCGCGGCTTTCACCTCGTCACGCGCGACGTGCTCGCGGCGCTGCCGGAGCTGCGCGACGTCGAGGTCGGGCTGTTGCACTTGCTGATCCAGCACACGACGGCGTCGCTGGCGCTGAACGAGAACGCCTCCCCAGACGTCCGTCGCGACTTCGAGACCTACTTCAACCTGATCGTGCCCGAGGAGACGAACATGTGGACGCACACGCTCGAGGGCCGCGACGACATGCCTTCGCACGTCAAGGCCGCGCTGCTCGGTCCGTCGCTGACGCTCCCGATCGCCGGCGGCGAGCTGGCGCTCGGGGTCTGGCAGGGCATCTACTTGTGCGAGCATCGCAACAGCGGCGGCCCGCGCCGCGTGCTGGCCACGCTGTTCGGGGGTTAGCCGGGCGGCAAACTACCGACTTCGGATAGTGCGTAATCCGGATCCGATTACCGGAGATTACGGATGGCGGACCAGGTGGCGTGGACGAGGATCAGTTGCCCGATGTCCGTCGAGAGCGACACCGACCTGCTCGAGGTCCTCGCGGGCGATCACCTCGAGCATCAGCTGACGCTTGGCCTGCGCGAGCTCGCCGAGCGCTTCGTCTATTCCGCGCTTGGGCTGCTGTTCCCGCACTTCGCGACGCGGGCGCATGCCGGGCGCGAGGAGCTGGCGGGCGAGCTCTACGCGCTTGGCGGGATCCTCGATCGTGCGCTTGGCGAGGACGACCCGGCGCGGGCTGCAGTCATCGAGCACTTCTACGCGCGGCTTGGCTGGCTGCGCCAGGCGCTGGCGCTCGACGCGAAAGCGATCTTCGATGGCGACCCCGCGGCCGAGAGCCTCGACGAGGTGATCCTCGCCTACCCGGGCTTCCTCGCGATCGCCACCTACCGCTTCGCGCACGAGCTGCATGGACGCGCGGAGCTCTTCCCGCGACTGCTGACCGAGGTTGCCCACCGCGCGACGGGAATCGACATCCACCCGGGCGCCCGCATCGGTGCGTCGTTCGCGATCGACCACGGGACGGGGGTCGTGATCGGCGAGACCGCTGTGCTTGGCGACCGCGTCCGGCTCTATCAGGGCGTCACGCTGGGCGCGGTACGCGTCACGCGCGGACTCGAGCACGCAAAGCGCCACCCGACGATCGGGGATGACGTGGTCATCTACGCGAACGCGACGATCCTCGGCGGCGAGACTGTCGTCGGCCACGGCAGCCGGATCGGCGGCAACGTCTGGCTGACGCACAGCGTCCCGCCTTTTTCAGTCGTCACACCGACAACCCGCATCGATCGCCGCGGTGCGGACGCAGCGACCGACGATCTCATCGAATTCAACATCTGAGGAGCCCCATGGCGCGCTACGGCAGCATCATCGAGACGATTGGCAACACACCGCACGTTCGCATCAACCGGCTGTTTGACGACCGCGTCGAGGTTTGGGCCAAGCTCGAGCGCGCGAACCCGGGCGGCAGCATCAAGGATCGCATCGGCCTATCGATGATCGAGGACGCCGAGCGGCGTGGCCTGCTCGGCCCCGACAGCCTGATCGTCGAGCCGACCTCCGGCAACACCGGCGTCGGCCTGGCGATCGTCGCGGCGGTGAAGGGTTATCGCCTGCTGCTAGTGATGCCGGAGTCGATGTCGATCGAGCGCCGGCGCCTCTTCGCCGTCTACGGTGCCGACCTCGAGCTGACCCCGCGCGAGCTCGGCATGAAGGGCGCGATCGAGCGCGCAAACGCGATCGTCGAGCACACGCCGCACGCCTGGATGCCCCAGCAGTTCAACAACCCGGCGAACGTCGAGGTCCACCGCGAGCACACCGCGCAGGAGATCCTCGCCGACTTCCCCGGCCGCATCGACTACCTGATCACCGGCGTCGGGACGGGCGGGCACATCAGCGGTGTCAGCGAGGTCCTCAAGGAGCGCTTCCCGGCGCTGCAGACCTTCGCCGTCGAGCCCGAGCAGTCACCCGTGATCAGCGGCGGTTCGCCCGCGCCGCACCGCCTGCAGGGCATCGGCGCCGGCTTCATTCCCGAGAACCTGCATCTCGACGCGATCGACGGTGTGATCCAGGTCAGCGAGGAGGAGGCGTTCGCCTACGCGCTGCGGGCCGCGCGCGAGGAGGGGATCTTCGTCGGCGCGTCCTCGGGTGCGTCGCTTGCGGCGGTCGCGAAGAAGCTGCCCGACATGCCAGACGGGAGCGTTGTCCTGACGTTCACCTACGACACCGGCGAGCGCTACTTCTCCGTTGATGGACTCTTCGACAGCGAGGGGAGCGCCGTCAGGGCGAAGGTGGAGCGCGCGCACGCCGCCGTCTAGGGGCAACTGCATGCTCGGCACGACAGAGCTGGGACTCGGCGCGCACGCGGTGCGCGCCGACTTTCCGATCCTTGACGAGATGATCGACGGGCATCCGCTCGTCTGGCTCGATAGCGCGGCGACGACGCAGAAGCCGGCGGTGGTGATCGAGCGCCTCGACCGCTTCTACCGTCACGAGAACTCGAACATCCACCGCGGCGCCCACGAGCTCGCGACGCGCGCAACCGACGCCTACGAGCTGGCTCGCACGACAGTGGCCGACTTCGTTGGCGCTGGCGCGCGCGAGGAGATCGTGTTCGTTCGGGGAGCGACCGAGGCGATCAACCTCGTCGCACACGCCTGGGGCCGGACCCATCTCGGGCCGGGCGATGAGGTCCTCATCACCTGGCTCGAGCATCACGCGAACATCGTTCCCTGGCAGCAGCTCTGCCAGGCGACCGGTGCGCGGTTGCGCGTCGCGCCGATCGACGACGGCGGCCAGGTGATCCTCGAGGAGTATGAGCGCCTGCTGTCTGAGCGGACCCGGATCGTCGCGTTCGCGCATGTCTCGAACGTGCTGGGGACGGTCCTCCCGGCGCGCGAGATGACCGACCTCGCCCATCGTCACGGCGCGCGCGTCCTGATCGACGGCGCCCAGGCGATTGCCCACATGCCGGTCGACGTCGGCGCCCTTGATTGCGACTGGTACGCGTTCTCCGGCCACAAGGTCTACGGCCCGACCGGGATCGGTGTGCTCTACGGGAAGCTCGGCGTGCTCAACTCGATCCCGCCGTGGCAGGGCGGCGGCAGCACGATCCGCGACGTCACCTTCGAGCGGACCCTCTACAAGCTGCCGCCGTCGCGGCTCGAGCCCGGGACCGCCAGCATCGCCGACGCGGTCGCGCTCGGGACCGCGATCGACTACCTGCGCGGTCTCGGGATCGAGAACGTCGAGCGCTACGAACAAGACCTGCTCGTCTACGCGACGCAGGCCCTGAGCTCGATTCCCGGACTGCAACTGATCGGCACGGCCCCAGACAAGGCGGGCGTGCTCGCATTCGTCCTCGATGGCATCGCGCCAACGACGATCGGCAAGGCGCTCGACGCGGAGGGCATCGCGGTCCGCGCCGGCCACCACTGCGCACAGCCCACTGTCCGCCGCTTCGGCCACGAAGCGACCGTCCGCGCCTCGCTGGCCCTCTACAACACGCGTGAGGACATCGACGCCCTGATCGCCGCCCTCGAGCGGCTTACGCTCCGCGGCAGCTGACCCGCGGCCGCGCTCGGCCGGTTAGCGGCCGAGTGTGCGGATGACCTCGCGCGTCCGCCGGCGACTGTCGCCGAGCAGGGTTCGCACCTGCTCGAGGCCGGCCCGGAGGGGCGGGTCGCCAACCTCCACCGGCAGCATCGAGTCCTGGAGCGTGGCGAGCGCCGCGTCAGCGCCCTCGACGGCCGCGGCGGCCCGGTTCATGATGCCTTTGGCATCGTGCTCGCGCACCTGTGGGTGCGCCGGCTCGAACGCGCGCGTCGGAAGACCATGCCGCGTGGCGAATTCAGAGTGCAGACGCTGTGCTTGCCCGTAAGCCGTCTGCAGCGGGCGAAACAGCTCGGCCTCCAGCCGATCCGCTGAGTGGGCATCGAGCTGCTCGTAGGCCTCGCCGAGATCGGCGAGCGCGGCACCGATCTCGTCGGTGGCCGATGCCACGGCGTCAAGCAACTGCTGCCTCGCCTGCGCGTTGGTGTAGGCCATCATGACCAGCTTAGACCTGCGGCGCGCTCCCAGCGGGAGGACGACTGCGCTAGCCGGGGTAGGTGCCCTTGATCACGGTCGCGCCCTTCACGCAGCGCTCGTCGCCGCTGACGTTGATCTGCTCGCAGGCGTAGCCGTCGACCTGCGCGTGCTTTGTGATCTCGCTCTGAAAATGGCGGATGACCTGCCGCGCTGTCGCACAGCCGACCGACCCGCCCTGCACGGTCACCGTCAATCTCGGCATCGCCGAGGGCGGTCCGCCACCGCTCGCGATCACCTTGCCGCACGTCCGTACTGTCGACGCGGCTTCGGCGCTCGCCGACTGCCCGACGACTCCGACGAGGTATACGGTTGCGGCGAGAATCACGTGCCGGAGGCGCATCGGCCAGGCGCACGTTACACGCACGAGGCGAACGGCTCAAACGGCACCGCGCCGGCAGTCGGACCGACTCCAGGTTCCGCAGGTCAGTGCCGGCTCGGCGTAGGAGAAGCCGGTCCCCCAACTACTTGGCGTGGGAGTGGGCGCGTGCCGGTCGGCGCCTACTTGAACGGGACGGTGACAGGCCCGGGTACCTTGGCGAACACCGCCATGAAGTCGCGGTCGTCGGGGGTCAGGTAGCGGTCGGGGGACTGCTGGGGCTGCGGCTCGACCATCGTCGGCCCGAGCCCGTTCTTGTGCGAGTAGGTGATCAGCGTGTGCCATTCGGGGTTGATGTCGAACTCCATCCCGCGAACCGCCCCGACGTGCTGGAGGATCTGGGCGAGCGAGATCACAGTCGCCTCCGACGCGACGACGAACAGCACGTTGCCGTGGGCGTCGATGCCGACGGCGGTGCGCGGGGTGAACGTAACTCCGCCCAGGGTGTACCCCCACTGGACGCTGTTCGGGTCGATGTTCAGCTCGGGGTTGAGCTTGCCGTCCCAGAGGATCGGGGTCAGGCTTTGGCGCGCCCAGGCGATATTCGCCGGCGCCTTCGGGCCGCGCTGCCAATTGACGATGTTCACGGTTCCGTCGCGGTAGCCGACGAGCGTGGCGTTGCCACGAATCAGCGGCTCGTTGGTGTGGCCGTTGACTGCCGAGCCGTTATCGGTGTCGACGTGCGTGAAGGCGCCGTTGAAGGTGGCAAGCAGCCGGTAGCGCTGATCGACTGGAACCATCATCGGACCCCGATCGACCGCGCTTGGTGGCTCATAGCGGCCCGGGTAGTAGGCGAGGTCGGTGCGCGTGTGGTCGATCCAGAGAACGTAAGCGACAATCGAGGGGTACTCCGTGCTCGGCCGGTAGGTCGTCACGAGCACCGGCGGCTGGCCATCGACCAATGGGCCCGTACGGTGCCAGACGCCTTCGCCGGGCAGCGGCCTGGCGAACACCGGCTTGATCGGTGGCGGCGCGTAGGAGTGGTGCGCGGGCAGGTGCCGTACCGCGCCGAGCCCGACAGTCGGCAGGCGCTTGAGCCCAGGGCCGCCCTTGCGCGGTGTGCTCGCTGTGTAGTGCTCGGCCGTGTCGATGATCCAGTTGCCGTAAGGCAAGTCGTTGCGCACCCACTCCGCGGAACGCTCGGAGAAGGTCTCGCTCGTCGGCGCGAGCATGTAGTTCGCGTAGGAGATCGCGAAGTAGACGACCACCAACACCAACGCAGCAAGCAACCCAAAGCCGATCCGCCGCCTGCGAAACCGCCGCCGCCGGTCGTCAGCGCGCCGTGCGCTCAGCTCACGACCGTCGAGCCTCCGCCGTGGCTCCCGGTCCTGTGGTGGCCCGCCTCCCGCCCCGCGTCTGTCTCGAATCGCCATCGGACTCGGCTGCGAGCCTATACCCGGAGATAAACCACTCTCGGGGCGATCGCTGAGAAATCGATGAGATGAGGGTGGGTCACGCGAGCGGCGTGCAAGCGGTTCGTCCCGTCCACGTTCGTGGTCGTCTTGTCACGGCAGCGTGCGCTGTCTCGTCAAAGAGAGAGACGAAGGAGGCCACGATGGCTGGCGGGCAGGTTGAGGCGAACGATGCGTACGGTGCGCTGCGGCGCGCAAAGACGATCGTTCTGAGCACCTACAAGCGCGACGGCACTGTGGTGGCGACCCTGTCAGTCTCGCCAGTGTGGGGGAGCGACTGTTCTTGCTCCTATGCCCTGCGTGGAAGACGAAGCGGATCCGAAATAACCCACCCGCCAGACCGCCGGCGACTATGTGGCGCGTATCGTCGAGGCGGCTGCAGAAGTCGCCGCCTGAGCACCGATCCGGGGGCCCGTCATAGGGCGGGCGCGCGCTTCGAATTAGTGCACTGCGGCAAACCGTGATCGTGTACAGTTGTCCGCGATGACAGACGCTGCGATCGAGCATTTCGAGGGCAGGGCCAGCGGCTACGAGCAGGAGCGCCGGCGCGTCGTCCCGTCATTCGACGCGTTCTACGGGGCGGCAGTGGAAGCCGTTGGGCTCGCGGGGCGCGATGTCCGGCGGGTGCTTGATCTTGGTGCGGGCACTGGCCTGCTCGCGGCCCACGTCTTGGCTGCCTATCCGGACGCCCAGCTCACGCTCCTGGACGGCTCGGCGGGCATGCTGGATCGTGCCCGCAAGACGTTCGGGGAGCGCGCTGCATACGTGCAAGGTGACCTTGCCGATCCGCTCCCAGACGGCGGTCCCTGGGACGCGATCGTCAGCGCGCTCGCGATCCATCACCTCGACGACGCGAACAAGCGCCACCTGTTCGCTCGCGCCCACGCGGCACTGTCGCCCGGCGGCATGTTCGTCAACGCCGAGCAGGTCGCGGGCCCGAGCGCGATATTCGACGATCTCTACGGGCGCTGGCACGCGCGCCGGGCTCGAGCGCAGGGGACGACGGACGCAGAGTGGAAAGCGGCCCTCGAGAGCATGCGCCACGACCGGACAGCATCCGTCGAGCACCAGCTCACATGGCTACACGAAGCCGGCTTCGCCGACGCGGACTGCCTGTGGAAGGACCACCGGCTCGCCGTGATCGCAGCGCGGCGCGCCGGCTGACCGACGCGCCGCGCGATACGGGCTCGCCGACGCGTGCTTGATGCTAAGCGGTCAGCGTGGCGGCGCAGCTGACCTTCGCCCGTTCTCATACGTCGAGGAATGCTTCGATCATCTCGACCACGAAGGCATGGTCATCGGCCTGCGGCAGCCCGGAGACGGTGACGCTGCCGACAACCCCGACCTCGCTGATGCGGACCGGGAACGCGCCGCCGTGTGCGGCGAACAGCAGCGGTTCGACGCCCAGCGCCTCGTCTAGCGTGGTCCCGCTCGCCGCCAGGCGCCGCCCCACAAGGTATGAGGCGGCAGCGAAACGGTTGACGACGTTCACCTTCCGCTCGATCCACGAGTCGTTCTCAGCCGTAGTGCCAGGTAAAGCGACATGAAACAGCTGCTGGCCGTGGCGGCGGATGTCGATCGTGACCGGCAGCGACCGCTTGCTCGCGGCCGCCACCATCGCGCTGCCCAGACGCCACGCGTCCACGTTGTCGAAGCGGGCGAACACCAGCCGTTCCTCTTGAGCCTCGAGTGAGGAAATCAACTGACGCTCGTCGTCGTTCATGCGCTCTGCCGTGCTCTCGCTAGCAACGTGGCCCGCCACCGCAATGATCGTAGGTCGTCTGCCACAGCATTATCGACCTGATGCGCGGCCTCGTCGACCGCTCAGTCGACCCGGTACTTGATATGCGTGACGCCGGGCGCGTCCACGGCCCGGATCTGTTTCAGCCCCAGAGCGCTGTGCTCGAGGCCTTGGAAGAGACGTTCGCCGGCGGCCATGATCACGGGCGCAATCGAGATGTCGAGTTCGTCCACGAGACCGGCAGCCAGGTACTGGTTGACCACCGACGCGCCGCCGGCGAGCCAGACGTCCTGCCCGTGAGCGGCTTCCTTGGCCTGCGCGAGCGCCGACTCGATCCCGTCGGTCACGAAGTGGAACGTGGTGCCGCCGTTCATCTCGAGCGGCTCGCGCGCGTGATGCGTGAGAACGAACACGGGATGGTGGTATGGCGGGTCCTCGCCCCACCAGCCTCGCCACGGATCCTCGCCCCACGGTCCGCCGCCGCCGCCGAACATGTTGCGTCCCATGATCGTGGCGGCGATGTTTGCGCGGCGCTCGTCGACTACCGCAGAGCTGGCGTTGGTCTCGCCACCGTGCTCGCCGTGCATCTCACGGAACTCCTTGAGCGGGAAGAACCACGCGTGCAATTCCATCCCGCCCACTCCGAGCGGGTTCTCCTCGCTCTGGTCGGGACCTGCGACATAGCCATCGAGCGACATCGTGATCGTCAGCCTGAGCTTGCTCACATCAACTGCTCTCCGGTCCCCGAACGACTCCGCCGTCGAGATGAGCGCCAAGCGCGTCGATCAGCGCGTTGGTGCCGTGTTCGCGCTGGGCTGGGGTGTCGTGTCCGTCGAGGAATACGCCGTGTTCGGTGAGCGTCAGGCGCGTACCCTCGCCGGCTGCGTCGATTTCCACCGTGGCGAGCGAGACGGAAATCCGATCTTCGTCCTGGTGCATGTCGTAGGCGTAGACGGTCCGTTTCCCGGGCACGATGTCCTGGTATCTGGCGTCGTAGGTGTAGACAGGGCCGTTGCCTGGTGTCGCCATGGAGAGGTGCTCGTGGCCACCCTCCCGGAACTCGAGCGAATAGGCCCCCTCGGGTTTCTCCGGCGGCCCGAACCACTTCGTCTTTGCGGCCGGATCTGCCCAGGCGTCGAAGACAAGCCGCGGCGGGGCGGCGTAGGTCCGCTCGATCACAAACGTCGAATGCACCGTCGAGCGTCCGCTTTGCTCTGCATGGCTCACTCTGCGCTCCCTTCTGCTGCTGGGTGTGGTTGCTCGCCGAGAAACTCGCCGAGGCGATCGAGACTTCGCTCCCAAGCGGTTCGTCGTTCGGTGACCCAGAGCTCTGCGGCCCGCAGCGCCACAGGCTCGATCGAACAGGTGCGAACCCTTCCGAGCTTCTGTGAGCGAACGAGGCCGCTGGCCTCGAGCACGTGAAGGTGCTGAACGACTGCGGGGAGCGACATCGCGAACGGGCGCGCGAGCTCGCTCACCGACGCAGGCCCGCGAGTGAGACGGTCGACCATCGCCCGCCGACTCGAGTCCGCGAGAGCCTGAAACAGGAGGTCGATCTCGTTGTCAGTGGCCCCATATTGCTTAAGCATCTACTTAAGTATTCCAGATCGACCGTGAGCGGTGCGTGCCTACCGGAGCCCCCTTGGGTGCTGCGAACGAGAGTGTCGAAGCGTTGCGAGAGCTCGATGCCGGCCGGCCACACGGCGGCGGCGACATCGAATACATCATCCGCGCCCGTCGCCCGAGTCCGCTTGTCGGCGCAAACTGGAAGCCGGTCCGGCTCTTATCGGCGGAGTTCGGCTCGTAGCCGGGCAGCGAGGCGCGCCGACGCGTCGATTTCGACTTTGCGGATCGAGACGCTCTCGATGTTGAGTCCGAATGGAACGCCGACGCGTCGACAGAACGCGATTAGTTCGACGGCGCTCGCCAGAGCTTGATCGTAGGACGCGACGAGGGTGTCGTCGGCATGTCGTAGATCGTTCTCGATCCAGCGTGGGACGTCGACACCGAGCCACTGCAAGAACTCCAGTGTCTTCATCGAGCCGCAGACCGAGAACGTGAAGACGATCGGCACCGGCTCGAGGTCGCGGGCGGCGCACTCGTAGCGATAGTCCGAGACCAGGTCCTTCGCCGCGTTGACGTCGTAGACGACCTGAGTGACGAAGAAGGAGCAGCCCGCAGACTGTTTCTCGAGAAGTCGGAGGTGCTCCTTGCCCGTGCGCGCGTGCCGCTCGGGGATCGCCACACCGCCGAGTGGCAGCTCCGGCCGCACCTCAGTTCGGAGCTCGTAGGCCCGTGAGAGTGAGGTCCCGACCGTCTTCTCGCGGGAGGAGGCACCGACGAAAACCGATAGGACTCGCGCCGGATCCTGGTCTGCGAGCCAGGAACGCAGGCCGTCCTCGGTGTATTTGCTGACCGCGCGGTAGACGACCGCGGGCAAGTCCAGGCCCGGCAGGTCGCGGGCGAGGTACTGGGCCGGGTCCATCGTGGGCAGAAACGGAAACGGCCGCTCGTCGCGATTGCGGTCGCTCTCGTCATCGATGTCGTAGAGGACAAGGCCGTCGATCCCCACCGGCCGCAGCCGCGCAAGGGTGACCTCGGCAATCTCCTTGCTCTTACGCGGTCCGCTCGTCAGCCGCGGCGGCGTCACAGCGAAGAGCAAGAACTCACCCGTTCGATCAACGATGCGCCGCTTCAACTCCACCCGGCGAGACCGTAGCCGACCGTGCTGCGCCGTGGAAAGCAAGACGCCTACTCTCGCGCGACCTCAGCACTGGGTTTCGCGCGAGGCGTACGCGCGCAACAACGCGCGCGGCATCCCTGATCAGTCGACGGAGGCAATGGCAGGCGCTTCTGCGGAAGCAAGGCTGCTTGGCGCGTCAGGAGGACGTTGCTTCGCGTGTGGCAATTCGAGCGAGCCCGTGGTCTAGCGTAAGGAGTTCTGCGTCGCCGGCGAGTGCCGCCGCTAGAGCGAGCGCGTCGGGGAGCCGTAGGCCGCGGTGCCGCGCGCGGAGCTGTGCCGCGAGGCGAGCTGTCGAGCGGTCGATCGCGACGACGGTGGCGTTGACCGCCGCGAGGAACTCGTCGACCTTGCTTTCAATGCCGCGCGCCAGCGGGCGGACCATCACCTCGGCGTAGACGCTCGCGCTCACGAGGATCTCTTCTGCCGTGCTCAGATGGGGACGAAGCATGCTCACGGCGCGCTCGTGCTGGTCGTCCGCAGCGTCGAGGAACGCGATCAGGACGTCGGCGTCGAGCGCTACTCGGGCCACTCGCCGCGAAGCTCGTCGAGGTGCCCCGGCGGGTAGGTTCCGCGCGGCAGGCTGCCCGCGTAACGACTGATCAGATCGTCTGCCCGCTCCACCTCAATGCGACCTTGGCCTGAGGCCCGGATGACCACATCGTCGCCGGCAGTGAGGCCGGACGCTCGCAGGACCCTGACCGGGATCGTGACTTGGTGTTTGCTCGAGACACGACTCATTTCTTTACAAGAATAGCATTGGCGTAAAGCAACTTGGAGCCCATTGTCTGTGAAAGCAGTCGCCTCCCGATGAGCCCGTCGCGTGACGGCGTCGTGCGAAAGGCAGTCGCGTGAGCCGTACGCTAACCATCGATATGGCCGCTGGGAGCCATTCCGTACCCGAAGGTCAGCCCGGCGGGCCGACCTGGGTCCCCTACCGGCGATGGTCGCGGCCCGGGTCAAGCGGCGCGCTCGGTCCTGGGTGATGCCGCTTTCGTTTCCGCACCGCTCGCAAGGGTGCCCCGTTTGCAGCTATTTCCCCAGTGGAGCCAGCCGGTCTCGAACCGGCGACCTCCTGCTTGCAAAGCTACCCGAGTTTCGTGTTCCCCAGTCCTTTTCCCTGCTATTAGCTACTTTCACGTACGCTCAAGTACGTTCGAGTACTCCGAGGTTGGAACACTCTGGGGAACACGCCCCGGAACACGGGGGTCTACACTGGTGGCGTGGGCGAAAAGCAGGAGGTTGCGGCCAACGGGCATCTGCAGGTTATCGGCAAGGCTGGGAGCCGTCGTTGGCGCGCGTTCTGGTGGGATGCGGACGGCAAGCACTCGCGCGTGCTCGGGCCGGCCTGGGTGAGGAGCTCGGGCCGGCGTACGGCGCGCGGCGCGGTCATCTGGCACGCCGGCGACGGGCCGAAACCGGACGGGTCGTATCTGACGCCGCGCGAAGCGGAGGCGGAGCTGCGACGGTTGTTGGAGCACGAGGCGGCGAAGCGACCGTCAGCGCGGCGAGCGGACGGCGCTCCGGTGACGTTCGCTGACGCTGCGGAGGCGTGGTTCGAGCACGGACAGACGAGAAGGAACCTGAAGCGCTCGACGTTGAAGGGCTACCGGCAGATGCTCGACGCGTACCTGCTCCCGGCCAAGAACGGTGAGACCCGG
This sequence comes from Solirubrobacteraceae bacterium, assembly GCA_050010595.1. GTDB lineage: Bacteria > Actinomycetota > Thermoleophilia > Solirubrobacterales > Solirubrobacteraceae > Palsa-513. The sequence goes on along the minus strand of JBEKKS010000005.1, from coordinate 100,374 downwards.
GAGACGCGCTACGGGCGCGCCTCGTTCGGTGCGAGCCCGTTGCGCGACTTGAGCGAAGCGAAGCTGAAGGCCTGGTACGACAAGCTCCCCTACGGCAGGACCTCGGAGCGGCTCTTGGTGGTGACGCGGGCGATCCTCACGCACGCGCGCCGGAGCGGCTGGATGGACCATGACCCGACCGCGCGCATCGAGCGCCAACACGTGCGCTACTCGGGCGACTACGACCTCTATAGCCGCGAGGAGGTCGAGGCTCTGGCACGTGCGGCGGCGAGCGAGCAGGACGCTGCGATCTATTTGACCGCCGCGATGACCGGGCTCCGGCGAGGTGAGCTGGTCGCGCTGCGGTGGCGTGACATCGACTTCCCCGGCCAGGCGATCCGTGTGCGCGCCAACTACAGCTACGGCGAGCTCGTCACCCCCAAGAGCGGCAAGGTCCGCAGCGTGCCGATGGTCCCCGACGTCGCGCAAGCCCTCGCTCGGCTCGGCCAACGCGAGCACTTCACTGCCGACGAGGATCCCGTGTTCGCGAGCACGCTCGGCGGCCACCTCGACGCGAGCGCGCTGCGCCGCCGCTACGACGCCGCCGCACGCCGCGCCGGCCTGCGGCCGCTGCCGTTTCACTCGCTACGCCACTACTTCGGCTCGATGGCCGTGAACCGCGCCTCGTTGGTCCAAGTCCAATCATGGATGGGCCACTCCCACATCCAAACAACCGCCCGCTACCTACACGCCAAAAGCCAAGCCGACGACGCGCAACGGCTCGCCGAAGCATTCGCGCCAAGTGAGCTCGCGTCGGCGGCCACGGCGCCGTCGGTTTGATGGCGAGCCGTAAGGATCTCAAAGAGCTGCTCGAGGAGGCGGAGCGCCAAGGCTGGCGGATCGAGCACGGTCGCGGCGGTCATTACAAGGCCTACTCCCCGGACGGCAAGGGCATCGTCACGCTGCCGTCGACGCCGGGTGGGAGTCTCGCTCCATATGTGGCGCGGATGCGCCGGATGGGCTTTACTTGGAAGGGACGCTAGCCATGGAATACGTCGCGACCATCACCCTGGACCACACCGGCGACACCGGCGATGCTGACGCGCTGCTTGACGCGTTCCTTGCCGGCCACGCGCAGGCGAGCCCGATCGTCGGCGAGGACCTCCAAGCCCGCACGATCGACGTCACGTTCGCTGTCGAGGCCGAGGACGGCTACGACGCATTCGAGCGCGCACGCACCGTCTTCGCCAGCGCGACCGAGCACACTCAGTTCGCGCGCCCCGTGATCGGCGTCGCGGTCGAAGCGGCAGACCTCCACGAGCTGCAAGCCGCCTAGCACCGCACCTCGCTGTTCTCCTCCCCCTCAAGTCGGCCCTCCGGGCCGACTTGAGAGCCAAGCCAGCGAAGGGCGGCGGAGCAGTCAAGGGCAGTCCGCCAGGACCGGCCGAAGGCCGCCCCGAAGGGGTGCCCTTTACGGCTCCGACGCCCGCAGCTACCCGCGCGGCCGCAGCCGACCGCTACGCCCCACATGCTCCGTTAGCTACCTGATGTTCGCAACGTGAGCGCGGTAGATCGACTCGGCGCGCTCGGCCCACGGCTCGGGAAGTGCCGCGCGCAGCTCGGCGATGAAGGCCTCGTCGCCTCGCGTCGGCGGCTCACGGGCGGCGGCGAAAAACGCGTCGATCTCGGCCTTGAACGTTCCTACCATTGGAAGGTGGTAGCGGTCAGCCCACGCGAGCAGGCGGTCGGCGACCTCCTCCGGTGTGGCCCGCTTCGCATGGATCGCCAGGCGCAAAACGTCGGCGATCGCCAGATGCTTGTCGCGGTGTCCCCAGGCAACCGGCTCGATGCCGAGTCGCTTGACGGCGCGGCTCACACCCGAGGGATCTTGGCCGATGAACGTCGCGGCATCAGCGAGGGTCGGGAGGCTCGCGATGTACGCGGCACGCGATAACGGGGCGTAAGACAGGGGCCAATCCTACTGCATCTACTGCAGTGGATGCATTAGTTGCACGAGTAGTGCGTATTGTCTGCACGGTGCTGTCGGCCTTTCAAACGGCGTGGACGCGGCGGAGTGGGAGCGGCTCGTGCCAGAACGTGGCCGGTCCCGTCAGCGCGTCGGGCGGCGGCTGGCGGAGAGTCGTGCTCGTGGGCGATGGCGAGAGCCAGCGGTCGTCTGTTTAGCGGCGGGGTTGGCTTGCCGATAGCTGCGGTGAGTGTTTCGCTTTCGTCGTCGCTACGTCCTGTGGGCGGTTTCGCTCGGCGTGGGCTTGGCGTTGCTCGCGGTTGTGGTGCCGATCGCGAGCTCGCTCCAGGGCCCGGCTGAACGCGGTGAACGCGTGGCGGCAGTGCGTAACTTGACTAGGGGTCAAGTTACGGTCGGGACGGCGTTTGAGGTTGCGCCGCCGAAGGGTGCCGAGCGCGATCCTGCGGTCGAGCTGACTGGGGTGGCGTGCCCGTCGGCTGGTAGCTGTGTTGCAGTGGGTTCGTACACCGTGACGGCCCGTGCTGACCTGGCACCCCCCGTGGGCAGCACCGATTACACGGGACCGACCGGCCCGTCTGTGGTGTCTTTGATGCGTGCAATGGCGATCTTCGAGGTGGCTGGGCACTGGCAGCGCGCGACGCCGATCCTCCCGCCCGCCGGGGTTTCGAGCCACCAGCAGGAAGCGGGCTGGTCGGTGTGGTGCCGTGCGGCGGGCGACTGTGCCCTCGTCGCCGATCTGATCTCCCCAGATAGTCAACCCTATGGGTCGGTGGCAGCGACCGCCACAGGCATGCTCTGGGGACGGGCTGATCTCGTGAAGCTTCCACTCACCACCGGCTTCAAGCGCGACGGCGAGACGTACCTCGGACAGCTGGCGTGCACCGGCCCAGGGGACTGCGTCGCACCGCTTGAGTACGGCAGCAGCGCCGTGGCGATCGAGGACAACGGGCGTTGGGAGAAGATCGTCACGATTGCCCCGCCACGCGGCGCGGCAGCCAACACGTCGAGCGTCCGCACCGTCGCGTGCGCTAGCGCTCGCTCCTGCGTCGCAGCCGGTGGCGCACAAGTCGGCCAGCGCGTCCTACCGATCATCGCCGCCGAGTCAAACGGCGTCTGGAAGCGAGCGATCATCCTCCCGCTCCCCGAGCACTCGGCCGGTGCGTGGGAGGGATCGATCGCCGCCGTCTCATGCCCCGCCGCCAACAACTGCACGGCGGTCGGCAACTTCGGGGACAAAGACGGCAACGGCTACGCGCTCCTCTACCAGGAGACGTCAGGCGTTTGGGGCGGACCGCAGATCCTGAGCGACCCGCCCAACGCCCTGCCAATACGCGCAGCCGGAAACCCTGGACGCACACACATCCTCTCCCTCGCCTGCCAGAGCCCAGGCAACTGCGCGGTCGTGGGACAATATTGGCGAGAGGATCGCGACGAGGGCGCGGGCCTCGTCGACTACGAACATAACGGAATCTGCGAGGCCGGCAGGCAACTCGCGCTACCCGCGAACGCGGGCCGCACAGGACAGGTTCCCTCCCCCATCGACATCACCGCGACCCGCACCGGCTACATCGCCGTTGGCGAGTACTCCACCAACCGCCAGCCCGTGACAGCCATGATCCTCGACCTGCCCCTGGCGAGCCCGCCTAACTGAGCGCCGGCTCAGACCGGGAGCCCAGCCGTGACGGCCTCAAACGCGAGGGACTGCTCGGCCCCGGCCGGCTGCAAGACGTAGCGACGGAGCTGCGAGGCGATCGAGAACGGCCGCTCTATGAGCCCCGCAGTCTCCGTAGCAGCGCGTCCTCAGCGTGGGCGCAAGCGGTAGCGAGTGGCCATCGCCACGGGCTCCTGCAAACTGTCCGTTGCAATAGCGACCGGCGGCGATCCAGACGCTCCCAACCACGCGAAAGTGGTCACGAGATGGGGCGCGGGGTCGCGTCCCAGTAGTGCTGTAAATAGCCGTCGGGTGCTGTCAAGTTGACGGCGTAGGTTCCCTCATGTCCTGCAAGACAACGAAGGAGGCCTACGCCGTGAAACGCACCGTACCGCCATCGGCGGCTCAGACGCCGTCGGTGTGGTTGGTTTCGGTCATGATGGCTTGGGTGGTGGGCGGTGTTGATGGGTGTGGCGGGGCGGCTGGCGTCGGGATCGCTGGGCAGCCGAGTGTTGGGTTGGGGGCGTATGGGCTGCGGGTTGGCGGGCTTGACGGCGCGGAGCGGTGGTTGGTGTCGCAGTCGGCTGCTGCCGGTCGGCTGGATGTCGTTTCGATGGTCGGTCGGGTTGACGATTCGCCGCATGTGTTGAGTGAGGATTTCGCGAGTTTGCGGTTGTTGGATGGGGGGCGGTTGCGGATCGATCGTGGTGAGCTCGTGGCGCGCTTCACTTTTCCTCGGAAGGTGTCGGCAGCGGATTTGTTGCATCCGTATCTCGCTGTGGCGTCCGGGCTGGTGTGGGCGTGGTCGGGGCGTGAGGCGTTGCACGCGGGCGCGTTTGTCGTGGGCGATGGTGCTGTGTTGATGCTTGGGGCCGGCGAGGCGGGTAAGAGCAGCACGCTCGCGTTTCTGGCTGGCGAGCGCGGTGTGGGTGTGTTGAGCGACGATCTGGTGGTGCTTGAGGCGGAGCGGGCGCTGGTCGGGCCGCGATGCGTCGATGTGCGGCCCGATGTGCCGGCTGTACGGTCGGTGGCGGTCCGTGGCAACGAGCGGTTGCGCGTTGATCTCGACCCGGTGGTGGGGCCGGTGGCGGTCCGGGCGATCGTCGTGCTCGCCTGGGGCGAGGCATTGTCGTTGCGCGAGGTTGCTTTGCGCGAGCGCTTCGGGCTGTTGGCGGCGCAGCGCAGCGTCCCGAGCAGCACGGCGGATCCGTCGGTGATCCTTGGCCTGGTCGGTGTCCCGATGCTCGCGCTGACCCGTCCGCGCGGCCTGGCTGGCCTGCCCGCTGGCGTTGATCTGTTGCTCGACTATCTGGCTTGAGCGGCGAGCCAGGCGTCTTGCAGGACGGTCGCTGACCATAGCGTTGGTGTCGCGAGCTGCCAGTGCGCGCGCAGCGCGTCGACGTCGATCAGTGAGCGGTCGAGTCCTTCGCCGTTCCAGGACGCCGCGAACGCGCGAGCGCTGGAGCCCCAGAGCGGCTGGTCGAACACTGCTTTCGTTGTGCGCTCGAGGAGCGCCGGGGGCAGCAGGTCTGAGAACAGACTGCTCATCGCCTGGCGACGCGTCCCGTAGCCGGCAGGTCCACCGTCGCGTGCGAGTGCTGTGAGGAACGCGCGGTCGGCGAGCGGGTGAGTGATCTGGACCTCGCGGTCAGCGGCGAGCAGGTCGAGGCTGTGCAGACCGACGCTCAGGTAGCGGCGGCGCGCGTACCAGGCAACGCGCGCCGCCCAGCGCCTTGGCTGGGTAGCGCCCGCGTCGTCGAGCACCGCCCGGATGATCGGCTCGCGCTCGGGCTCGGTGATCCACTCGAGGTCGGGCGCGAGCGCTGAGCGCATTCGCGTGCGCCGCCAAGACGGCGGTGCGAGCGCGAGCGCGACCCGCGGCACGTCACGCGGGCGGGGCCACGTCTGGCGCTGGAGAACGGCTTGGGCGCGCTGCCAGCGCCAGCCACCAAACAGGCCATCACCATCCAAGCCGGTGAGAACGCTGCCGCCGCGCGCACGCTCGAACACCGGCACGTGCGCGTGCGCGTTAGCCGGCCACAGCAACCCGTGCTCGCGCAGCCCCGCGCACGCCAGCTCGCCCAAAAGATCGATCTCGCCGGCCAGCTCGACGCGCTCCCAGTCCTTCACGCCGAGCTGTGCGATCACGAGCTCCTGCCAGTCCGTTTCCCGCGCGTCCGCGACGCCAGGAAAGCGCAGCGTGACCGGCACCGGCTCGGGCAGGCCGCGCGCTCGCGCGACCTTCACCGCAACCGCAAGGACGGTCGAGGAATCAAGGCCGCCCGAGAAGCTGACGGCGCATGGTGTGCGCTCGAGCGCACGCGCGACCGAGCGCTCGATCGCGTCCCGCGGACCCAGGGGCCGGTCGCTTCCTCGCGAAAGCTCGAGGGCTTCGCCATCAGCGCCGAACACGCGACCGGTCGCTCGCTCTACCGCGCTCAAGACGGCCGCCCGGCCCGTGATCGGCGTCGAGCATGCCATCACGAGCTCACAACTACCTTCGTCGTCTAGTAGCGCGTGCCGACGCCCGATGCGGGGAACGTGAGATCGGAGTTGATGCCGGCGTTGTGACCTTCGGTCAACTCCGCGAGCGTCCCCAGCAAGGTGATCGCCGGCGGCTCATACCCACCAACACCCTCGCGCTGGCCAGCGCTACCGGCAGGCGGCGTGTTCTGGCCGGTGCTCTTCTCGGGGGCGCTCATCGGACGGTGTGCCCGTTGACCGGGGCAAGCAGCGGGTCAACACGAGCCTGCGCACGGATCAGTGCGAGCGAGGTGTGATCACGAGCGGCCTTGTGCTTCTTGCGGTGTTTCCTTGTTTTCTTGTGTTTCACGTGGCCCTTCTTCTTGATCGTGAGCGGGCTCGTCTTGCCCGGCGCGACGGCCGGTGTGGTCGCGGTTGGCGTCGGGGATGCCGCGCCCGGGGCTGAGGGTGTCGTGCTCGATGGCCAACCCGGCGCTGACGGCGCTAGCGGAATCACCGCGGCCGTGCTCTTCACGGGCGGGTCGATCACCGACACCGTGTTATCCGCCTCGTTTGAGATGAACGCCAAGCCGGTATTGCCGCCGTTAGCGATCGCGACCTCGTCGGGCGTGTTGCCGACCGGGATCGTCTCAAGCAGCACCGGAGCGTCCGGTGTCCCGCCAGCGATGTCGCTGATGTCATAGACCAGCGCCTCACCGAGCGCGGAGCACGACACCACCAGCGTGTTGTTCTCAGGCCCAACCGCAACACCATAAGGAACGCACCCCGCCGGCACGTCCGGCACGGTGGAAGGCGCTCCGAACCCCTTGAACGAGCCGTCCGCGTTCTTCTCGATATCGACGATGCTGACCTGGCTCGTCCCCGGATCCGCGACATACGCAGTATTCGCAACGCTGTTAGACCCGCTCTGGTAGACCGCGACAGTCGCCGCGGTCGCGCCGGCCGGCAACGAAGCCGGTGTCCCGTCGAGCGCGAGCGTCGTCGGGTTCACCGCGTCAAGCAGCGAAGCGCCGCTCGCGTCAGCGACCAGCACCAGATCCGGGTTACCAGCACTGACCGGCGTACCGCTATCAGCGACACCACTCGTGATCGCGCCACTACCAAGAGCCGCAGACTCGCTCGTCGCGCCGCTCGACGCGTTCACCGCATAGATCTGGCCGCTCGTCCCGCACGCCACATACACGCTCCCCGAGATCAACGTCTCACCCGCCGGCTCCGCACACCCCGCAAGCGTGATCGGACTCGCCGGCGAACTGCCGCCCGCCGTCTGCAGCGCGGTCAAACCGCCACCAAAGAAGTTCGCCGCAAACAACGTCGTGTTCGCAGGGTCATAAACAAGGTTCGCCGGGAAGTTGAGGCTCGAGCTCGGGTCGCTCAGCGGCGAGCCGACCGTCGGCGCGTTCGTCGCCGCGTTGATCGTCGTCACCTGATTCGAACCGGACGCAGCAACCCAAACCTGATCTGAGGCGTTATCAACAGCCATCCCCGTCGGAAACGACCCAATCCCCGTCAACGTGTCCGTCACGTTCAACGTGAACGCCTTCACCGCAACCCGCCGCTCGCTGCTCGAATCCGTCACCGCGACCGTGAAGCTCGCATTCACGACCTGCGTCGGCGTCCCCGAGATCAACCCCGAACTCGACAAAGTCAAGCCCGCAGGCAACGACCCATTGGTCACCTCATAGGTAAACGGCGAAGTCCCCGCCACCGACCACAACTGCTGCGAATAAGGCGTACCCACCGCTTGCTGCGGCAACGTCGAATCATTCCCAATCTCCAACGGACCCACGATCGCCACCCCGTACGGGTTGGTGCCGACGGTGACCGACGTGCCGACGGCGCCCGTGGCGAGGTTGATCGGCACCGCCGCGTCGGCATTGATCGTGGTATAGGCGGTGTTCCCGTCCGGCGTCACGGCCAGCGCGAATCCCGTGCTGCCGCCGAGGGTGATCGGCGTGCCGGCCGTGTTCGTCGCGACGTTGATCGGTGTCACCGTGCCCGGGCTGTCGTTGTCGACGTACGCGGTCTTCCCGTCCGGCGTGATCGCCACGGCGTTCGCGCCGCTGCCGACGGTGATCGCCGTTCCTACCGTGTCGTCCGACGGATTGCTCGCAAGCGTGATGGGCGTTACCGAGGTCCCGGCCGCGACGTAGGCGGTCTGTCCGTTCGGCGTAATCGCGATCGCGAAGGCGCCGCCGCTAACGGTGATCGGGGTGCCGGCACTGTTGGTCGCGACGGTGATCGGTGTCACCGTGCCCGAGACCTGGTTGGTGACATAGGCGGTCTGCCCGTCCGGCGTAATCGCGATCGCGCGCGGCTCGCTGCCGACGGGGATCGCGGTTCCCACTGTGTCGTGCGACGGATTGCTCGCAAGCGTGATCGGCGTCACCGTGTTCGAGTTCCCGTTGGCTACGTAGGCGGTCTGCCCGTCCGGCGTGATCGCGATCCCTTGCGGAGCGCTGCCGACGTTGATCGCGGCGCCCTCGAGGGCGCCCGTCGCGACGTTGACCGCCTGCACCGAGCCCGCGTTGTTGACGACATAGACGGTCTGCCCGTCCGGCGTTACCGCGACCCCGTGCGGGCCGCTGAAGCCGCCGATCGCGGTGCCGGCCGTGTTCGTCGCGACGGCGATCGGCGTCACCGTCCCCGAGCTTGAGTTGGTGACGTACACGGTCTGCGGCGCCGGCGCGACCGCGACCCCGTACGGGTTGCTGCCGACCGTGATCGGACTGCCCGCCGTGTTCGTCGCGACCGTGATCGGCGTCACCGTACCGTCACCTAGGTTCGCGACGTAAGCGGTCTTGCCGTCCGGCGTGACCGCCACCCCCTCCGGATCGCTGCCGACCGTGATCGGACTGCCCGGCGTGTTCGTCGCGACCGTGATCGGCGTCACCGTGCCGCTGCCCTCGTTCGTGACGTAGGCGGTCTTGCCGTCCGGCGTGACCGCCACCGCGTACGGGTTGCTGCCGACCGTGATCGGACTGCCCGGCGTGTTGGTGGCCACCGTGATTGGCGTCACCGTGCCGCTGCCCGAGTTCGTGACGTAGGCGGTCTTGCCGTCCGGCGTGACCGCCACCGCGGACGGGTTGCTGCCGACCGTGATCGGACTGCCCGGCGTGTTGGTGGCCACCGTGATCGGCGTCACCGTGGTGCCGCCCAGGTTCGTGACGTAGGCGGTCTTGCCGTCCGGCGTGACCGCCACCGCGGACGGGTTGCTGCCGACCGTGATCGGACTGCCCGGCGTGTTCGTCGCGACCGTGATCGGCGTCACCGTGGTGCCGCCCAGGTTCGTGACGTAGGCGGTCTTGCCGTCCGGCGTGACCGCCACCGCGGACGGCTGCGAGAACCCTGTCGTCAGGGTCGTCACCACCGCGCCGGTTGAGGAGTTGAGCACCGTAACCGAGTTCGAGGTCCGGTTGGCGACGAACGCCTCCGGCGCGCACACCACCCCGGCGCTCGCCGACGACGAGCCACACGGGAGCGCCGGGCCACCACCAGCAGCCGCAGCCGCAACCGCAAACACGCCCAGCACCACCGCGACCACAACCAGCAACCTGGTCGCGCGCCACACCACACCGCGCCCGCCCCGGCCACGCCGCGCCGCGCCGCCCCGACCATGCAACGAACTGCGCAGTCCCTCGCGCGACAACACGGCAACCTCCCAATCAACCAACGCACACAACAAAAAAAGGTCGCCACGACAGCACCCGCGAGCCACGTCAAGCAAACAGGCTCCAACAGCGCCTAAACAGCGTGCGGCCAAACTACCACAAGCGCCGCCCGCCAACGTGGGGAAATTCCTCAGTGGTCAGAATAAGTTCGCGATAGCAAGCAGTGATTGGCACGCATCGCCCGACCTGCGCTGCTCTGACATCGCTCCGCCTCGCGCTCGGCGCCGCGGCCAGCCCGTACTGAGCCACTACTAGTGGCGCCGTGCTTTCGGAGCCCGACTACTGAGTTGGATAGTTAGCAGGAGCCGGCGGAGATCGCCGCTCGTTACCGGTCCCGCCCAGGAGCACGCACGGGCGGGGTCGCCACCACAGCCTGGCCGCGCGGTCCAGGGAACACGAAACGTGGAACACGGCCCGTCGAGCGCCTGGGCACTGGGGACGCCGGCTGGGACCTGGGGAACACGGCTGGGGAACATCTCGATCTTTATGTTCCCGCGCCGCTTACAAAAGTGGCTATTTTACAGGCTCTTTGTTAGTGGAGCCAGGCGGGATCGAACCGCCGACCTCCTGCTTGCAAAGCAGGCGCTCTCCCAGCTGAGCTATGGCCCCGCGTGTTAGATGTTAATCAGCCGCGACGCACTGACGAGCGCTCGAACGGCCTACTCGGTGGGGCAGCGCCCCTGTCAGCCGGACGCGGCGCAGCTAGGCTGCGCCGCCCTGCCAAGCTGGACCGGCCGACCAGCCGGTCCGGTCATCGATCGTGTACTCCTGCGTCGCCTCGCCGCCGTCGAGGTAGGAGCGCAGTCGCGCACGGGCATATTCGTTTGTCGGGGGTACAAGCTCCTCGCGAGAACGAGGCTCCTCCACAGCTGCCGCGGGAATGAACTCCTCGAAGTCGGCATGGCCCCCGGGCGAATATGGGACGGCGAAAGCGGCTGAATCCTCCCTTGAGGACTCGCCGAGTACCTCCTGCTCCTGTCGCGCCACTTCGCTCGGGTCGGCGCCATGAAGTCGCTTCAGCGCCAAGTGCTCGCGAATTGCTTGGTCGAGATCGCTCATCGCGACAGCGTAACGCCGTCCCCAGACCGGATGCTTTGCGACCGTGGCGGCAGCTGAACTAGACTGCTCGGAGCCTGCGCCGAGTATCGGCGCCCCGCGGGGCTATAGCTCAGTTGGGAGAGCGCCTGGATCGCACCCAGGAGGTCGGGGGTTCGAGTCCCCCTAGCTCCACTGGACAAGAGCTCGCTAATCAGCCGCCTCGGTCGGCTGAGGAGCGGGCTCGGAGCGTCTTTCGCAGACCTCGGCATGATCAGTCATGCCCGGCGTGACCTGATCGATCGACGATCTAGAGCGGCGGTGAAGCTACGAGTCCCGGCTGGAGGCGCGGCGATCCCGCCGGGTTTGCGCAACGGCTACTCCCATCGTTCGCCGCGCTGGCGTGAGCCGCCTCGACGGATGGCGCCAGGAGAGCGCCGAACATTCCCTGGAGCGCCCGCGCGGCCACGAGCATGTCAAACGATGTCGACAGGCCGCCGATCGCCGAAACGATCGCAAAGCCGGCTCAGGCCACCGGGGGCCGAGACGTGCCGGGTAGGGGTTGGGCAGAGTCGGGCGTACCGGCCGACCGTGCGCGTCCAGCCCACCATTCCGCGGGAACGATGCGAAGTGCGAGGCGAAGCGAGCTCTGGTCGAGCGTCTCGGCAAGCTGGGCGATCGTCACGAGGCTAAGGCTCAGCCAGTCGTCGTCCAGATTTCCGTGCAGCTCGACGATCGGGCTGCTGCGGCTGACGCGCCGCCGCTTTGGATCATCGTCGGTCGGTTCGAAGTGTTCGAGCAGGCTGCCGACCGATGCGAGGCGGCTGTACAGCTCGACGTGGCGATCTATCACGACGGTATAGGCGGCCGAGTTGAGCAGCACACCGGCCCAGCGACCGAGCACCTCGTCGCTGCGACGCATCAGGCGCGCAACGAGCCCGTGCAGGTGCTGGCGGCGCTCGGGATCGGCAAGCAGCTCGCGCATCGCAGTAGTTACACGCGGCGTGTCTTGGAGCGTGCGCGCGCCGACCGTGAGAGCCGCCTCGTTCTCCTCGCCCGCATACATCAGGCCCAGGATCTCCATCAGCGAAGTCCAGATGAGGCGGGCTGTGCCCACCAGCTCGAACAGCACGTACTGGGCGAGCACGCTCCAGTCGCGCCGCCGCCGGCGTTCGAGCGCTTCGTTGAAGACGGCGAGAGACAGAGCGACCACGACAAGGCTCGAGGCGAGGTTTGTCAGCAGCGGATTGTGCGCCCAGAACGCGCGGTCGAGGCGGTCGGAGGCGATTGCTGCCGCAAGCAGCGCAACCGCAAGGCCTGCGATGGCGCGCCTGCGGCGCAGATAGCCCCGCGCGTTGTCGGCGCCACCACGATTGGGATGGCCGCTCACGCTGTGCACCCGCTCCCAGCACTGAGTGACGCCGGGATGGTGACGCTCACGCCAGCGATCAGCGCCGGCGTCGTTGCGCCGCGATTCAGAGGCGAGGACCGGATGACTGACCTTGCACGCGGTAAGAGCTCCAGGCTCAAAAGCGAAAATCAGAAGTCAGGCCGTGCTGCGCGCCCGCTCGGGGCAGACCCCACATGTGCCCTCCACGAACGAGACTACTCCCTTCAGCTGCCCCGAAGGACGGGGCGGCCGCCCCTCTCCGGGAGCGGGAAGCAGTCGCCAGCGCCTCCTGAGCCGCATCGGCGCAGCCGGACGCGTAGTGTTCGCGATGAATGCCGGCGCTTGAAGCACTGCGTGCCAGGCTGGCCGAGTTGGGCGACCTGTCTGCACTCGGGCGGCTCGGTTCATGGGACCAGCAGGTGATGATGCCGCGTGACGGCGCGGCCGCGCGCGCGAACCAGCTCGCGGCGCTCGACCGCCTGACCCACGGACTCGCAACCGCCGACGAGGTCGGTGAGTGGCTCGACGAGCTTGAAGCCGACGGCAACGAGCTCGACGACCTGGACCGTGACGTCCTGCGGATCGCGCGCCGTGACTGGGACCGCCAGCGCCGCGTGCCGGGCGAGCTTGTCGGTGAGCAGTCGCAGGCCGCCGCGGAGGGGCAGGTCGCCTGGCGCTCGGCGCGCGAGGAGGCAGACTTTGCGGCGTTCGCGCCGGCTCTGCGGCGCAACGTCGAGCTGGCGCAAAGCTACGCCGCCTGCTTCCCCCAGACGGCGCACCCCTACGACGCGTTGCTCGACGACTACGACTTTGGCCTGCGCAGCGATCGCATCCAGACGCTGTTCGCGCGTCTGGCTGAGGGCCTCACGCCGCTGATCGAAAGCGCGCCGCAGGGCGCCGACAGGCTTGCGGCTCTCAACATCCCGGTCAAGACGCAGCAGGCCGCCGTCCGCGGCACGCTGCGGCGGATCGGCGTGAGCGACGCGGGCTGGCGCGTTGACGTCTCCGCGCACCCGTTCAGCGAGTCGCTCAGCCAGCGCGACACGCGGATCACGACGCGCTATGACAACCGCGGACTCGACTCGATCACCGGCGCTATCCACGAATTCGGCCATGCACTCTACGAGCGCCAGATCGCTCCCGAGCTCGAACGCACCAACCTCGGCGGCGGCGCGTCGATGTCGATCCATGAATCGCAGAGCAAGCTGTGGGAGAACCACGTCGGCTGCAGCGCAAGCTTCGCGCCCGTGATCGCCGGCGAGCTCACGGCGGCCGGCTACGCGCTCGAGCCCGACGACCTCTTCGCCGCGCTCACCCAGGTGCGTCCGTCGTTGATCCGCGTCTCGGCCGACCAGGTCACCTATCCGTTGCACATCGTTCTGCGCTTCGAGCTCGAGAGCGCGCTGATCGGCGGCGAGCTGAGCGTGGAGGATCTCCCGGCGGCCTGGAACGACGGCATGCGCAGATTGCTGGGCGTCGAGGTGCCCGATGACGGCGTCGGCGTCCTCCAGGACATCCACTGGTCCGCGGGCCTGTTCGGCTACTTCCCGAGCTACGCCCTCGGGACCGTCATCGCGGCGCAGCTGTGGCAGCAGCTCGAGCTCGATCTCGGCTCGCAGGAGGATGCGCTGCGCCGTGCGGAGGTTGGAGAGATCCGTGACTGGCTGCGCGAGCGCATCCATCGCTACGGTCGCCGGCTCGACACGGAGCCGCTCGTCGAGCAGGCAACCGGTCGCGGGATCGACGCGGAGCCGTTCCTCGCACACGCCGCGGCACTCGTCCGCGGCTGAACGCCGATCGCCGCTAGCTGGTCTCCCCACCGCCGCCGGGTGGCAGCGAGCACGTCGCTGACGTGAAGCCGGCTGAGTTCGCGCTCGCAAGCGCCTGTGCCCCGCCCGGTCCGCCGGTCAGCGAGTTCTCCTGGCCGATGAGGAAGCTCTCCGCTTCGTCATCGCGTGTCGGTGAGCCCTCGTAGCCCTCCAGCTCGAAGACGGCGTTCGCGTCCGTCTGCGCGACGCTCTCGGCGGTGGCTCCCGACGCTGCCGCGGTCTCCGTGTTCCCGCTCGTATTCAGGCAGAGCGTGCTCGTGCCCGTGCCTCCGCCGGCGTCATAGGTCGCGCCTCCCGCGCCCGCCGGCGCGATGTCGTTCTGCTTGACGGTCAGGTCGAGCTCGCCACCGTCGCTGGCCAGCGCGCTGAGCCCGTAGCCCACCGCGACATTCTCGATCGTGTCAGCCTCGAGCTCGGCCGCCACGACCCCGCTGTTGTTCGTGATCTCGACGCCGTCCCCGCCACTCGAGCCGGATCCGGCGGACCCATCGCCGACGGTGTCTTCGCGGATCAAGCCCGTTGTGTTGCCTTCGAGCTGAAGGTCGAGCGCGTCGTCGGCCTGCCCGCTGAACGCGTCCCCCTCGATGTCGAAGGTTGACGGGACCGTGCCATCGCCCGTGAAGAAGAGCCCGTTCGCCGCGCTGTCGGTGATCGCGCTGTCGGTGAGCGTGAGCGACGCAACGTCGTCTGCGTAGATCGCGTTCCCCTCGCTGTTCTCGATCTCGATGTTGGCCAGTGCCACTGATCCGGTGTCGGTGAACGACAGCGCTCCAGTGCTGGCGCCGATCGCCGTGGAGTCCTCGATCACGCCGCCGGAATCGGCGCCACCGCCGCTGCCCGTCACCGCGAATGCGCCGCTCGCACCGGTCCCGTCGAGAACGATCGCCTGTCCTCCGCTCGCCGAGATCGATTGCAACGCGAATCCGCCGCTCCCGATTGTCGTTCCGCCGGCGATATCGAGCGCGGTAGCAGTGGTCGTCGCCAGCGTGCTCGTGGCTCCGCTCATCTCGACCGTTCCACCGCCGGTCGCGACGAACGCAGGCTCGGTCGCGGTGCTCGCGTCAACGGTTCCGGTGAAGCTGATCGTGGCACCCGTGTCGTTGGTCAGCGAGACGCCGTCGCCCTCGTCGTCGATCGTCCCGCTGAGCGTCACCGTCCCGCCCGTGCGGCCGGCGATGGCGACCGAGTGGCCGGCCGACCCGCCGATCGCGCAAGCCGCGGTGATCGTGCCGCTGCCACCGCTGATGTTGAGACCGTCACCGCCGGCGTCGCTGACGCTGACGCTCGCGGCGAGCGTGAACGATCCGACGTCGTTCGCCACGATTCCGGCACCGGAGGTGCCCGCCACCTCGACGCCTGCCACCGTGTCCCCGTCGGCGAGCGTGATGCCGGCGCCGCTCCCGCTCGTGATCGTCGGTGTGCTGCCCGAAGCCGCAAAAAGGGTCTCGCCGCGGACGACCAGCCCGGCGGACGCCCCGTCAAGCGTCTCGTCAGCGCCGAGCGCGATCCCACCCGCGTAGCTCGTGCCGCTGCTCATCAGGAAGATCACGTCACCGGAGCCCGCGGCGGCGCTCGCCGAGCTCAGGGTCTCGAACGGCGAGGCGCTTGTGCCGCTGCCCTCGACGCCGGCGGCGCTGTCCACGTACCAGACGCGTCCGCTCGCGAAGTCGATCGTCGCGCTCGCCTGCGAGCTTTCGCCGTCGCTCGAGTCGACCGTGTAGCTGAAGCTGTCGGACGGGCCCTCGAAGCCGGCCGGCGGGTCGTAGGTGAAGGTGCCGTTCGAGGCCATCGTGACACTGCCGCCGTTGGCGGTCACGATCACTCCAGCGCTCGTCGTGAGCGTGCCCCCGCCCGGGTCCGTGTCGCCGCTCAGCGCGGTCTGGCTCGCGAGAAACACCTCGGGTCCCTCGCCGCGCGTGCCGCCCACCTGCAGCGCGGTGTTGGCGATCTCGCCGCTGAATGTTTGCGCTGTGACCTCGGGCGGGCTGGGGGCACCGACATTGATCGTCACCGCCGCGACGTTCGAGACACCGCCGGCGGCGTCGGTCGCCTCATAGCTGAAGCTGTCGCTCCCGACGTACCCGGGGGTCGCCGTATAGGTGAACGCCCCGTCGCTTTGCATTGCGAGGTTGCCGTGGCTGGCGCCGGAGACGACGCTCACCGACAGCCCGCTGCCGACGGCGCCGGCGAGCAGCCCCGGGGCAGACACCGCGAGTGGCGTTCCGGAGCTCGTCGAGTAGCTCGCGCCGTCAACGATTGGGGTGACGTTGATCGACACGGTCGCCGGGCTCGAGCTGTTGAAGTAGCGGTCGACCGCCTTGTAGGTGAACTCGTCCGTGCCCACGAAGCCGGTGTTCGGCGTGTAGGTGAACGTTCCGTCGCTGCCCAGCCTCAACGTGCCGTCCTGCACGTCGCTGATCAGCACGGCGCTCAGTCCGCTACCGCGATCGTTGGCGAGCACGCCAGAGCCACCGACGCTCAGCCTGCTGTCAGCCGCGACGCCGTAGCTGCTCGAGACTGCAACCGGTGGCCCGCTCGCGGCGCTCACACCACCGCCACCGCCACCGGTACCGCTACCACTGCCTGGCTCGCCCGACCCGCCACCGGATGAGCCACCGCCTCCCTTGGTAGAGCCGCCCTTCACGCAGCTCGTTACGCGCAAGCTGACCTTGTGGTGGTGGACAACCTCGTGGATCGTCCGCGTCTCTCTGACGTAGCCCCTCTTGCAGGCCGATGAGCTCGTGCGCTTGCCCTCCGGCTTCGCTTGGGCGAGGCGTGCCCCGACCGGCGACGGGGACGCGGCTGCGAGCGACAGCGCGGCGTTGAAGCCGAGCAGCGCGCAGAGCGCCAGGACGACCCAGGTCCGCGCGAGCGCGTTCCTCAGGCCGGCGCGACCCGGTGCTTGATCTCTTGCGTCGGTCGGGCGTATGTGTCAGGGATCGACGCCGGACAACGCGGGGGCGCGAAATTTCAACGATTAGGCCAGCTCCTTTCGAGCGTCCGCTGGATGGTCGATACGGCGCTGCCGCGCACCGTGCGCCGCGCATCACCCGACCGCCGCGTCCGCTCACGCCGGGCGCAGGTCAACCAGCTAGTCCACCGGCGTCCCGTTGGCCGTCAGCGCCACTTCGATGTTGCCGCGAGTCGCGTTCGAATAGGGGCAGATCGAGTGCGCCTCGCGCACGAGCGCTGTGGCCTGCGCGCCATCCCCGATCGCGGGCAGTGTCACGTCGAGTGCGGCCGCGAGCGCGAACCCGCCGCTGCCGTCCGGGCTGAGTGAAACCTCCGAGTCGATCGCAACCTCGCCGAGCTCCACATCGTGGCGACGCCCGACGCTGCCTAGCGCACTCTCGAAGCAAGCCGCCCAGCCAACAGCGAAGAGCTGCTCGGGGTTTGTGCCTCCGCCCTCCCCGCCCATCTCGGTCGGTGCTCGTAGCTGCACGTCCAGCTGGCCGTCCTCGCTGCGCCCGTGGCCATTGGCGCGCCCGCCCGTGACGTGTGCCCGCGCCGTGTACAAAACCTTTGCCATCGTGGTCCTTTCGCGTCGATTGGACCTCCCTCGCGACCGATTCTACGACGGCCGGGTTCGCGGCTCGGGTGCTAGGCTTCGCCGCGCTTCGAGGACGTTGGCAGGGCGCAACAAGGGGGCGGGCCGTGCGCTACCAGAGTGCGATCACCTCAATTTCGTGGATTCCCTCGCAGGCGATCGAGGGTGTGATGAAGCTGTCGTTCGACGCGGGCTTCACGCACTACGATCCGCCGCCGCCTGACTCGATCACCGACGAGCAGCTCGAGGATCTGCGGATCAACGACCGCTTCCGCTTCGCGAACGTCCTGCAGGCGTGGATCGAGGTCGACGACGCGACCGGCAAGATCACGAGCTACGGCAGTGAGGGCGGCCGGCGGATGGGCGCGACCACGGTGAAGGTTGGGCCGATGGCGCGCACGTTCGAAGCAGTTGGCCTACCGGACATCAAGAAGGAGCCGGAGGTCGGCGAGAGCTGGGTGCGCTTCGTGCAGACTGCTGGGGGCCGCACCGGCGTGCCGGCGCCGCGCCGGGTTCGCCGCGCCCCGTTCATCCAGTGGAGCGCGCCGCTCGTCTGGACGACGCTCTGCCTGACGCTGCACGCTGACGGCGAGATCGAGGCGGACGTGACTGGCGCGAGCCGCTTCCCTCGCCACTGGGTCTACGGCGGCGACGGCAGCCTGATTCTGAAGTCGGGCCTCGCGAACTTCAAGGAGTGGTGGCGCGTCTCGTTCGGACCGCACACGCCGTGGGGCGACCGCGATTCGGAGGCGCTTGTGACGGTGGTAGAGACAGCGCTCGAGCGTCAGCTCTCGGCGCAGCTGATGGACGGCAAGCCCGAGTACCGACGGCTCAAGCCCGGCGAGACGCTCGTCCGCGAAGGTGACGCGGGCTCGGAGGTGTTCCTGATCCTCGATGGTGTGCTGCGCGTCGAGAAGGACGGCAAGCGCCTGGCCGAATACGGCCCGGGCGCGATGCTGGGCGAGCGCGCCCACCTCGAGGCGGGCGGGCGCACGTCGAGCCTGATCGCGGTCACGCGGTGTCGCGTCGCAGCCGTCCATGCTGGCCAGCTCGATCGCTCGGCGCTCGAGCAGCTCGCGACCGGTCATCGCCGCGAGGACGACAACTAGTGACCCACTAGTCTGGACGCGTGCGCGTCCACCTCTGCGGGGTCCGGGGTTCGACCCCGGCACCCGGGCCCCAGTTCGTCCGCTACGGCGGCCATACCTCCTGCGTCGCGTTGGTCCGCGACGGGGCACAGCGCCCGACGCTGATCCTCGACACCGGAACCGGCGTGCGTACCGTCCCGGCATTGCTCGCCGGCGCCGCCTTCCAGGGCACGATCCTCTACAGCCACCTGCACTGGGATCACTTCAACGGCCTGCCCTTCTTCGCTTCGGCCGACCGCGACGACGCGCGCACCTCGCTCTACTACCCCGAGCCTGTGCCGCCGGTTGCCGACGCGGAGGCGCTGCTCGAGCGCGCGATGTCGCCGCCCCACTTCCCGATCACGCCGAAGCAGCTGAGCGGCGACTGGACGTTCGCGACGCTCCGCGAGGGCGAGCACGAGATCGAGGGCTTCACCGTCCTGGCTCGTGAGATACCCCACCGCGGTGGGCGCGCCTTCGGCTATCGCATCAGCGACGAGCGCACCGCCCTCGCCTATATGCCCGACCATGGGCCGCGACAGCTCGGTCCCGGCGAGGACGGCCTCGGCGCCTACCATCCGGCGGCGCTCGAGCTCGCGCGTGCCGTTGATTGGCTGATCCACGACGCGACGCTCACGCGGGCGGAGCTGACGAGCCCGGATGGCGATCGCGGCCATTCCGCCGCCGAGTACGTGGTCGCACTCGCGGCCCGCGCGGGCGCGCGCACGCCGGTCCTCTTCCACCACGGCCCGGAGCGCACCGACGCGGAGCTGGACGCGCTCGCGGCAGGTCTGCCGGACACGATCGTCGCCGCCCAGGGGGGCGTGCTCGCACTGTGAGCGACGCAGTGATCGTCGGCTCAGGCCCGAACGGCCTGGCCGCAGCCTTGACGCTCGCGCGCGCTGGACTCTCCGTCGAGGTCTTCGAAGCAGCCGATGCGTTGGGCGGCGGCTGCGGAACCTCGGAGCTCACGCTTCCCGGCTACGCACACGACGTGTGCTCGGCGGTTCACCCGCTAGCCGCCGCCTCGCCGTTCTTCCGCACGCTCGAGATTCCGCTGCGGACCCCGCGCGTCGCCTTCGCCCACCCGCTCGACGACGGCGAGGCGGCTGCCGTCTTCGGTTCGGTTGCCGAAACGGCCGCGACGCTCGGCGCGGACGAGCGCGCCTACCGGCGCCTGGTTGGTCCACTCGTCAAGCGAGCCGAGAAGATAATCCCCAACGCACTCGGTCCGGTTCGCCCATGGCCGCTGCCGCCGCCGGCGATGGCCCTGTTCGGCGCCTACGGCGTGCAGCCGGCGTCGCTCCTTGCCGGGATCTTTCGGACACCTGCCGCTCGCGCCGCGCTCGCAGGCTGCGCGGCGCACTCGATGCGACCGCTGCGGGCGCCGCTGACCGGCGGCTTCGGCCTCGTGATGACAATCCTCGCCCACCAGGTGGGCTGGCCGGTCGTCGAGGGTGGCAGCGCGCGCATCGTCGATGTCCTCGCCACTGAGCTCGAGCGCTTCGGCGCTCAGCTTCACACCGGCCAGGAGGTGAAGAGCCTCGCCGAGCTGCCGGCCGCGCGCGCGACGCTACTCGACATCACACCGCGTCAGCTGCTGGCGCTCGACGACGGCCGGCTACCGTCGCGTTACCGCCGCGAGCTCGGCCGCTACCGCTACGGCCCGGGCATCTTCAAGCTCGACTGGGCGCTCTCCGGCCCGGTCCCGTGGACCGCGCAGGCCTGCCGCGAGACGGCGACGGTTCACGTCGGCGGCACCTACGAGGAGGTGGCGCGCAGCGAGTCGGACGTGACAGCGGGCCGCCACAGCGAGCGCCCATTCTGCATCGTCGTCCAGCCGTGTGTCGCTGACCCGTCCCGCGCCCCGGCGGGCCACCACACGCTATGGGCCTACTGCCATGTTCCGAGCGGCTCGACGGTCGACATGACCGAGCGCATCGAGGCCCAGATCGAGCGCTTCGCGCCTGGGTTCCGCGACCTCGTCATCGCGCGTACGGCGACCTCGTCGACGGATGTCGAGGCACATAACGCGAATTACGTCGGCGGCGACATCGGGGCCGGCGCGAACACGATCCGCCAGACGATCTTTCGCCCGACGATCGCGTTGCGCTCCTACAGGACTCCGGTCAAGGGCCTCTACATCTGCTCCGCCTCGACGCCGCCCGGAGGCGGCGTGCACGGCATGTGCGGCGCGCGCGCGGCCGGGGTGGTGCTGCGCGATCTCGGCGCACGCGGCGGCGCCGGTCAAGCCACTGGCTGAGCGAGCTCCCAGTTGTGGCCTGCAGGGTCGCGGTAGCTCACGTCACGACCCGAGGTCCTACTGGCCATCCTCGTCTCGACGCCGGGGTGACCCGCCCGGCGGGGAGGGAACCTAGACTTAGGGTCCGTGGCCGAACCCTCGACGTCATGCAGCTGTGGCTGTGGCCGGATCCGCTTCGAGCTGAGCGCGCCGGCGCAGCATGCCGGCTACTGCCACTGCACGCGCTGCCAGAAGCGGACCGGCGGCGCGAGCTCGGCGCAGGCGCGACTCGACGGGATCGAGCTGCGCTTCCTCGCCGGGGAGGAGCTCGTCAGCTGCTGGCACCCCGAGGGCGGCGCGGAGAAGTGCTTCTGCAGCGTCTGCGGCTCGCACATCTTCAGCCGCAACCCGGAGACGCACGCGGGGTTGAGTGTTCGGATGGGCGCGTTCGACGGCGATCCCGGCGTGCGGCCGAGCTTTCGCCAGTACGTCGACTACGCCGCGACGTGGGAGCCGATCCCCGATGATGGGCTCGAGCGCCATGGCGAGGCGAAGCCGCGCTAGAGCAGGCATTGAAGACAAACGAGACTCTGGAGGAATCGATGAAAAAGCTCCCAACGCTGCTGGCGATCGCCGGCCTCTCGCTCGGTGCGGGCGCCGCGGTCGCGGCCTCCTCCGTGGCGACCGTTGGTACGACGACGACGCGGCTGGGCACGATCCTCGTCGGCAGCAACGGTCACACGCTCTATGTCTTCAGCGCCGACAAGAAGAACAAGTCGAACTGCAGCGGCTCGTGCGCGACGTACTGGCCGGCGCTCGTGACCGGCCGATCGCCCAAGGCCACGGGCTCGGCGAAGGCGAGCGAGCTCGGGACGATCAAGCGCGGCGGCACCGAGCAGGTGACCTACGACGGCCACCCGCTCTACGAGTACGTCCTCGACACGGGGTCAGGCGACACGGCCGGGCAAGCGGTCAAGGCCGATGGAGGCACCTGGTACGTGATCGGGACCAACGGCTCGCCGATCACCAAGACCGGCAAGACGAAGGGCGCAGGCTACTAGCGCGCTGCGAGGCCGCCGCCGACGCGATCGTTCGCGTCGGCGAGCCGCTCGTCACGGCTGAGGAAGCTGAGGAAGGTCGCCGCCATCGCAATCCCGAGGATCAGGAACTCGAGGAAGCACATGCCGGCGCCCGCGAGGTGCTGGTCGGTGATTGCGCTGATCCCGTAGGGGTGCGGTGCCGCGACGTAGCGCGCGTACTCGGGATGGGCCAGCCAGGTCAGCGGAACGCAGACGAAAGCGCTCGCGAGTCGCGTGAAGCCGAGGTAGGCGAGCCGCCGCGGGCCCGGCACGCGCCGCGCGGAGGGCAGCGGGTCGATGATCAGCCACCACATCGCGAGGCCCGTGTAGAAGAGCGTGCCGTGCTCGAGTGCGTGCACGACCGGATGCCCGGCCGAGTAGTCGAAGATCGACGGGATTGCCCAGACCCAGGTGGCGAGCGCCCAGGCCGGCAGTGCGACCCACGGGCTCGTGACGAACGCGATCACGCGTCCGAGCGTGCCGCCCGGTGCAACCTGGCGCAGTCCCCACTTGCCGAGCCCGAGTGGCAGGATCGGCGCGCGGAGCCCGAGCACGATCAACGCCGGAGCCACGTCCTGCAGCAGGATGTGCTGAAGCATGTGCGCCGAGAGCAGATAGCCGTCGCCGATCGCATCGATCGGCGACATCAAGGCAAGCGCGATGGTCGCAAGCCCGAGGCTGTACGGCAGCCAGTGCCCGACGCCCGGGCGGCGCTCCGGTCCGGCCAGGCGAGCTGCCCGCCTGTAGGCGGTCGCGTACAACCAGGCCGCGCCGAGTACGAGCGCGATCACGAGCGGATCGATCGTCCAGGTTGACCAGCTTGGGTGCGGCACTACTCGCGTCCTCCGGCTTGGATGCAGTGCATCCTAGCGTCAGCTCGGGCGCGTCGTGCGAACGCCGCGCTGCGCGCCGCGCGCGCTATGTTGGCGCTCCCCGAGCGAAGGAGCCATTGATGTCAGCTCGCACCGAGCCGCCGTTCCGCGCCGACCACGTTGGCAGCCTGCTGCGCCCGAAGGCGCTGCTCGACGCGCGTGCACAGCGCACCGCGGGCCAGCTGAGCGACGCGGGGCTGCGCGAGGCGGAGGACGCGGCGATCCGTGAGATCGTGGCGATGCAGCGCGATGTCGGGCTACAGAGCGTGACCGACGGCGAGTTCCGCCGCGGCTCATGGCACATGGACTTCATCTACAGCCTCGGCGGCGTGACCCAGGTCGAGGGCGAGTCGATCCACGTCCAGTTTCGCAACGACGAAGACACTTGGGATTACGCGCCCCCGGCGATGCGCGTCAGCGGCAAGGTGAAGCTGGGCGAGACGATCTTCGGCGAGCACTTCAGCTTCCTGCGCGAGGTCGCCGGCGAGGGCGTCACGCCAAAGCTCACGATTCCGTCGCCGTCGATGGTCCACTACCGCGGTGGCAACTCGGCGATCGATCCCGCCGTCTACCCGGACCTCGAAGACTTTTGGAGCGACCTCTCCGCGGCCTACAACGACGAGCTCCGTCGCGTCTACGGGCTCGGCTGCCGCTATCTCCAGCTCGACGACACGAGCCTCGCCTATGTCAACGACCCGGCCCAGCGCGAGCACATCACCGCGATCGGCGGCGACCCCGAGCACCTGCACGAGCGCTACATCGCAAACATCAACCGCGCGCTTGCAGGACGACCTGCCGACCTTGCCGTGACAACGCACCTCTGCCGCGGTAACGCCCAGTCGATGTGGGCGGCGGAGGGCGGCTATGAGTTCGTCGCCGAGGCCCTGTTCAACGAGCTCGAGGTCGATGGATTCTTTCTCGAGTACGACGACGAGCGCTCGGGCGGCTTCGAGCCGCTGCGCTTCGTCCCGCCCGGCAAGCAGGTCGTGCTTGGGCTCGTCACGACCAAGCGCGGTCAGCTCGAGGACAAGGACGCGCTCAAGCGGCGGATCGAGGAGGCGAGTGGTTACGTCGACATCGAACAGCTCTGCCTGTCACCGCAGTGCGGCTTCTCCTCGACGGTCGAGGGCAACAAGCTGACCGCCGACGATCAGCGCGCGAAGCTCGCGCTGATCGTCGAGACCGCCGCGGAGGTTTGGGGGTAGCGGCGCAACCGCAGCCGGAGAGCGCGCTTGCGCTCCGCGGGCTGACGCGTCGCTATGGCGAGCGAGTCGCGCTCGCGGACGTAACGCTCACGCTCGAGTCGGGTCAGACGCTCGCGGTGCTCGGTCCGAATGGCGCCGGCAAGACGACGCTGCTGCGCCTGCTCGCGACGCTGCTGCGCCCGCATGCGGGCGAGCTTTCGGTGCTTGGGCATGCGCTACCGGCAGAGAGCTGGGCGGTGTCCGGCCGGATCGGCTTGCTCGCGCACGAGCCGCTCCTCTACCGCGACCTCACCGTGCGCGAGAACCTGCGCCTGCACGCCACGCTGCATGCTGTCGGCGCGCAGCGCAGCGCGCAGGTGCTCGAGCTCGCGGGGCTCGAGCGGCGCGCAGATGAGCCGTTGCGCACGCTCTCGCGTGGCCTGGTCCAGCGTGCAGCGATCTGCCGTGCGCTGCTGCACGAACCCGATCTGCTGCTGCTGGACGAGCCCTACGCGAACCTAGATCCGAGCGCGCGTGCGCGCGTCGAGCCACTGATTGGCCGCTCGACGGGCAAGACCCGGATTCTCGTCAGTCACGACCCGCGCGCCGCGCTCGAGGAAGCCGATCTCGTGCTTGGCCTCTCGCGCGGGCGCGTCGAGTTCGTCGCGCCGCCGCTGGAGGTCGACGCGGCCGCGCTGGGGCGGCTCTACGCATGAGCCGCCCGCGCAGCTCCGCGGTCGTCGTGGCGCTGCTGCGCGCCCAGCTGCGGCTCGAGCTGCGCACGTTCGAGTCGCTGCCGGCGATGTGCCTGTTCTCGGTCACGGCGTTCGTGCTGTTTCACTTCGGGCTCGGCGTGGACGCGCTCGCCGGCAACCTCGCAAGCGGCGTGCTCTGGGTGACGCTGCTGCTGGCGGCACTGCTTGCGACCAACCGGATCTACGTCGCCGATGCCGAGCAGGGCGGCTTCGACGCCTTCCTGCTGTCCCCCGCCGAGCGCAGCACGATGCTCGTCGCGAAGGTGCTCGTGCTGTTGACCTACCTCGTCGTGCTCGAGCTGATCGCGCTCCCGGCGTTTGCGATCCTGCTGCTCGAGCCCTCGCTCTGGCAGGCACTTCCGGGCCTGCTTGGCGCGCTCGCGCTCGGCGACTTGGGCATCGCCGTGATCGGCGCGCTCGTCGGCGCGCTTGCGGTGCGAACCCAGGCGCGCGACCTGCTCGGACCGCTGATGTCGCTCCCGTTGCTGGTCCCAGTGTTGCTCTGCGCGGCGAGCTGGAGTGCGCCGCTCTTCGACTACCCGCGGGCGGCGGGCGTCGGCGTGCGCTGGCCTGTGATTCTGGCGCTCTATGATGCGCTCTTCGGGCTGATCGCGTTCGCCCTCTTCGACTTCCTCCTGGAGGACTGATCCGGTGTACGGCAAGGGGCTGCGCCCCCTCTCGCTGGTCACGGCTGGTGCCGTGGCCCTAACGCTCGCCGCGGCGCTCTACTGGGCGCCCAACGACGCCTACCTCGGGTTCCTGCAGAAGATCTTCTACATCCACGTGCCGCTGGCGATCGCCACGCTCTGCGGTTTCGTTGCCGCGGGCCTGATGGCGCTCATGCACCTGCGCACGCGCGATGCGCGCTGGGACATGCGGTCCTATGTCGCGATCCACATCTCGCTGATCTTCGGTGTGGCTGTCCTGATCACCGGCTCGATCTGGGCGCGTGGCGCCTGGGGTCACTGGTGGGTCTGGGATGACCCGACGCTCGTCTCCTTCCTGCTCGTGATGCTGCTCTACGCGACCTACCAGCCGCTGCGCTTCGCGATCGAGGATCCGGAGCGTCAAGCGCGCTATGCCTCTGTCTTCGCGGTGACCGCAGGGGTGTTCGTGCCTGTCTGCTTCGCGATCGTCCGCGCTGGACCCGCCTACGTGCATCCACGTACGCTCGACAACGTCTCCGGCAACCTGCCAGGCCGCATGCAGGTCGTCTTCTATCTCGCGCTCGTATCGATCACGCTGCTTTGGATCACGCTGTGGCGCTTCGAGATGACGGCGAAGCATGTCGCCGCCCAGCTGCGCGCCCTGCGCGCGCTGCTCTCCGAGCAGACCGACGAGCCCCCCGCACGACGCAGCGCGGCGCCATCACTGACGGGAACCGGGGTCTAGTGGCCCCGCTACCGCTCCATACCGCGGGCCCGTACGTCGCCGGTGCGTACATCGCCTTCTTCCTGATCGTGCTGATCTATGTTGCGATCATGGCGACCAAGCTGACGCGTAACGAGCGCACCCTGAGCGATCTGACCGAGGAGCTGCGTCGCCGTTCGGCTGCCGATGGCGGCGAGGAGAACGGCCACCGATGAGCCAGTCACATCACGAGCTGCTCTGTCTCGGCATCTCCTACAAGGCTGCGCCCGTCGCACTGCGTGAGCGGGCGGCGCTCACGCACGAGCAGGCAATCCGCTTCACGGGCGCGCTCTGCGCCAGCGAGGAGGTGGCCGAGGCGGTCGTGATCTCGACCTGCAACCGCACCGAGCTCTACCTCGTGGGGGCCGATCCGGTGGCCGCCGAGGGTGTCGCGCTCGCGCAGCTCGCAGTCCATGCGGGGATCCGACCGACCGAGCTCGCCGAGCGAAGCTATTCCCCGCGCAACTGCGACGCTGCGCGTCAGCTGTTCCGCGTGACCGCGGGCCTCGACTCGATGATCCTCGGCGAGCACGAGGTCCAGGGCCAGGTCAAGCGCTCCTACGAAGCGGCGCTCAGCGCCGGCACGACGGGACCTTTGACCAACCGCCTGTTCACTGCGGCGTTGCACACCGGTAAGCGCGTGCGCAACGAGACCGCGCTCGCCGACGCCCACGTCAGCCTCTCGTCGGTGGCGGTGGAGCTCGCCGACTCGCTGCTCGGCGAGCTGTCGGGTCGCCATGTAGTGATCATTGGCGCCGGCGAGACGAGCGAGCTGACCGCGCAGGCGCTCGCCCAGCGCGGCGTGCGGACGATCTTCGTCGCCAACCGCCACGCCGACCGCGCGCTATCGATGGCCGAGCGCTTCGGCGGCTCGGTCGTCGGCCTCGAGCAGCTCCCGGACCAGCTCGCAGCCGCCGACATCGTGCTCGCCTCCACGTCCTCGCCGCATCCGATCGTCGGCTACGAGGAGCTCGAGCTCGTCATGGCGCACCGTAACTGGCGTCCGCTGCTCTTGATCGACATCGCGGTTCCGCGCGACATCGAGCCCGCGTGCGGTGAGCTCGAGGGCGTGACGCTGCGCGACATCGACGATCTGCAGGGTGTCGTCGCGCGCAATCTCTCGAGCCGTGCTGCCGATATCCCCCGCGCCGAGGCCGTAATCGCCGAGGAGATCGATCGCTTCGCCGGCTGGCTCGGGCAGCTCGATGTGCGTCCGACGCTGGCCGCGCTGCGCAGGCGCGGTGAGGGGATCGTCGAGCAGCTGCTCGCCGAGAACGCGAGCCGCTGGGAGTCAGCGTCGGCGGCCGATCGCGAGCGCATCGACGCGCTCGCTCACGCGGTCGCAGCACGCCTGTTGCACGAGCCGACGCTGCGCCTCAAGGCGCTCGAGGTAGGGCGCGGTCATCGTGCGGTCGAGCTGCTGCGCGAGCTTTTCGCGCTCGAGGGCGAGGCGGCCGCCGCGCAGGAGCAGGACGCAGCAGCGCCGCAGTCAGGCGAGGTACGCCAGCTGCGTGCCGACAAGCGCGCGTGAGCGCTCGCACCCAGCCGCCCCTTAGACTCGGGACACGGGGCAGCCCGCTCGCGCTCGCTCAGGCTTCGCTCGTGGCGCAGGCGATCGCGGAGCCGGTCGAGCTCGTCACGCTCACACCGAGCGGTGACCGTGAGGGCGGGCCCGACAGCGACAAGCACCGCTGGGTGGACAGGATCGAGGATGCGCTCGCCGCCGGCGAGATCGACCTCGCGGTGCACTCGGCCAAGGACGTCCCGGGAGAGCTCGCCCCGGGCCTCGAGCTGGCGGGGAGCCCGCAGCGCTTCGAGGCGCGCGACGCGCTTTGCGGAGCTCGCTCGCTCGCCGACCTGCCGCGCGGCGCGAAGGTCGGCACGAGCAGCCTGCGCCGCAGCGCCCAGCTGCTCGCACTGCGCGACGACATCGACGTCGTCCCGCTGCACGGCAACATCGACACGCGCCTGCGCCGTCTGAGCGAAGGTGAGCTCGACGCGATCGTTCTGGCCAGCGCGGGTCTCGAGCGTCTCGGTCGCCCGCCGGGAGTGCCGCTCGACGAACTCGTCCCGGCCGTCGGTCAGGGGGCCCTCGCGATCGAGGCGCGCTCCGGCGAGGCGCGCGTCGCCGCAGCGATCGAAGCGCTGCGCGACCCCGCGACCGAGCGCGAGTTGCGCGCCGAGCGCGAGCTCGCCCGGGCACTTGGCGCTACATGCCACACGCCGATCGGCGCGCACGCCCGTACGCTCCCGGAAGGCGAGCTCGAGCTTGTCGCCTTCGTCGGCCGGGCTGACGGCTCGGCGTGGGTGCGCGATGCGCTGGTTGGGGGCGATCCCGTTGAGCTCGCCGGAGAGCTTGCCGCGCGGCTTTGCAACGTCGGTGCGCTGGAGCTCCTCGGATGAGTGTCGGACGCGTCTACTTCGTCGGCGCCGGCCCGGGCGATCCGGGACTCCTGACGGCGCGGGCAATCGAGCTGATCGCCGTTGCCGACGTGATCCTCTACGACCGCCTGATCCCGCCCGAGGCGCTCAGCGGCGCGCGGGCCGACGCGGACCTGCGCTATGTCGGTAAGGAGGGTGGCGGCCCGTCGGTCGATCAGGAGCTGATCGGCGCGATGCTGCTCGAGCAGGCGCGCGCGGGGAATACGGTCGTGCGCCTGAAGGGCGGCGACCCATTCGTCTTCGGACGCGGTGGCGAGGAGGCGCTCGCGCTGCGCGCGGCAGGCATCGACTTCGAGGTGGTGCCCGGCGTGACGGCCGGAATCGCGGCGGCGGCATATGCCGGTATCCCTGTGACCCATCGTGGCCTTGCGAGCGGCGTTGCGCTCGTCACCGCGCACGAGGATCCCGCCAAGCCGGAATCGACGCTCGACTGGGGCGCGCTCGCAGCGTTTCCCGGCACGCTCGTGTTCTACATGGGGGTGCGCCAGCTGCCCGGTGTCACGCAGCGCCTGATCGCGGCCGGCCGCCCGCCCGCGCAGCCCGTAGCGATCGTCGAGCGCGGCACCTATCCCGACCAGCGGACCATCGTCGCGACGCTCTCGAGCATCGTCGCGGCGGCCGCCGAGCAGGACGTCCGCGCGCCGGCTGTCACGATCGTCGGCGAGGTGGCGAGCCTCGCTGAGCAGCTCAGCTGGCTGCGCCCCGCCCCGCTTGCCGGCCTGAGCGTCGCGGTGACGCGGGCGCGCATGCAGGCGAGCGCCCTCGCCTCGCGCCTGCGCGAGCTCGGCGCCCGCGTGATCGAGGTCCCGGCGATTCGGATCGTGCCACGCGAGGTCGAGTTGCCTGACCTCGCGCATTTCGATCTGCTCTGCCTGACGAGCACGAACGGAGTGGAGCTGCTGTTTGAGCGCCTCGCGCAGCGGGGCCTCGACGCGCGCGCGCTCGCGGGGTTGCGCGTCGCGGCGATCGGACCCGGAACCGCCGCCGCGCTTGCTGATCACGGGATCCGCGCGGACGTCGTGCCCGAGCGCTTCGTCGCCGAGGGCCTGCTCGAGGCGCTCGACGCGACGGTGCCTGCGCGTCGTGCATTGGTCGCTCGCGCCGCTGTCGCTCGCGACACGCTGGTCGACGGGCTGCGCGCGCGTGGCGTGGAGGTGACCGTCAGCGAGCTCTACGACACCGTTGCCGAACCGGTCGACGAAGCGGGCGCGCTGGCGCTCGGGGCTGCCGACTACCTGACGTTCACCTCCTCCTCCACGGTGCGCTTTCTGCTCGAGCAGGCGCAGCCGGGACCCGCGACGCGGATCGTCTCGATCGGTCCCGTTACGAGCGCGACGCTGCGCGAGCATGGCCTCGAGCCGCACGTTGAGGCAACCCGCCACGACATCCCCGGTGTCGTCGACGCGCTCGTCGACGACGTCGCGTCCACTGCCGCGGGTACAGCGTGATGGCCGTAAAAGCGCCGGTCCCAACGCGGCGACACCGGCGGGTGCCGGTCATCACGTTCCTCTCCGACTACGGCTACCGCGACGAGTTCGTCGGCGTCTGTCACTCGGTGATGGCGCGGCGCTGCCCGGCCGCGCGGATCATCGACATCACGCACGGGATCGCTCGGCATGACGTCAGGGCCGGCGCGCTGACGCTACGCGCGGCGCTCCCATTCACGCCCGTCGGCGTGCACCTGGCGGTCATCGACCCCGGAGTCGGGACCGAGCGCCGCGCGATCGCGCTCGTCGCGCGCGACGAGCCGCGCTTCCTCGTCGGCCCCGACAACGGGCTGCTGCTGGCCGCAGCCGCTGCATTCGGCGGCGCACTCGACGCCTTCGACATCGGCGCTTCGGGCGAGGCGCTGACGCCGATCTCGGCGACGTTTCACGGACGCGACATCTTCGCCCCGGTGGCGGCGGCGCTTGCCGACGGCGTTGCGCTGTCCTCCCTCGGCGAGCCGATCGACCCCGAAGGGCTCGTGACGCTCCCGCGCCTGGAGGGCGCCGGGTCCGGCAAGCGCAGTCGCAAGCCACGTGGCGAGGGGTCCGCCGCCGGCGTCGCATCGCACGACGGTGACGCACCCGGCGAGGCGGTCAGCCATCCCTACACCCTCGTGGCCCGCGTCCTGTCGATCGACGGCTACGGCAACGTGGCGTTGAACGCAACCGGTCAGGTCTTCGTGCAGGGTGCCGACCCCGGCGCGCCGGTCGTGGTCGAGATCGCCGGCGAGCGCCGCGAGGTAGCGGTCGGCGCGACCTTTGCCGACGTCGCCGAAGGCGAGCTCGTCGTCTACGTCGACTCGCGCGGGCAGCTTGCGCTCGCCGTCAACGGAGGCTCTGCTGCCGAGCGTCTCGCGGTTGCGGTCGACGACATGGCGAAGCTGCACTTTCGATGACCCTCGGCACGCCGCGCGTTCATCGCCGCCAGACAGGATCGACGAACAGTGACGCGCGCGAGCTCGCGCTCGCCGGGGCTCCCCACGGAACGCTCGTCACGGCCGGCGAACAGCTCGCCGGCCGTGGCCGCAACGGCCGTCGCTGGGAGGCGCCGCCCGGTGGCGCGCTGCTCTGCTCGCTGATCCTGCGTGACCCGCCGGCGCAGCTCTCGCTTCGCGCAGGCGTCGCCGTTGCCGAGACGGTCGGTGAGCGGGCGCGGCTGAAGTGGCCGAACGACGTCCAGCTCGACGGGCGCAAGGTGAGCGGCATCCTCGTCGAGGCGCGGCCGCGCGAGCTCTGGGCTGTGCTCGGGATCGGGATCAACGTGGCCGTCGACCTCGCGCAGCTGCCGCCGCCGCTGCAAGCCACCGCGGGGACGCTCGGGATGGACGGGACTGCAATCGAGCCGATGCTCGAGCGGCTGCTGGCGGCACTCGAGCGCTGGGTTGGCGCACCCGCGGCCGAGGTGCTCGACGCCTGGCGCGACCGCGACGCGCTGTGCGGCGCGCGAGTCGCCTGGAATGGCGGTGCGGGCGTCGCGACGGGCATCGACGACGCCGGTTGCCTGCTGATCGACTCCGGCGGCGGCGTCACGCAGGCGCTCGACGCCGGCGAGGTGCACCTGCTCGAGCACCAGGTGATCTAGACGGCAAGCAACGGGCGCGAGACGCCGGCCGCGCCACCGGCCAGCTAGTCGACGCCGCCGGTGGGCTGCCGCGCCGCCTCGGCGCTGTTGCGCTGCGTCTCGGCCGGGACCTGCTCGTGCGAGCCCGCCCCGTTGCGTGAGGCCTCGACGCCCGCGCCTGCATCGCTCGGGCCGCGCCGGCGGCGACGCTTGCCGCGTCCGCGGCGCTTGGGGAAGTTGCGCAGAAGCTCCCGGGCGAGCGCGGGCGGCTTGCGTGCCATACGCGTGCGCGCCCCGCGCAATACCTCCTCTGCCTCTGGTGAGTGGGCGAGCGCGGCGGCGAGCAACGCCGCCGCGAGCCGGCGATCCTGCTTGCGCGACGCGTGCACGAGCCGGCGCGCGTTGCGGGCGTGCGCGGCGCCGGAGGAGTTGACCAGCAGGCCAAGCAGGCGCTTGGTCTCGGGCCAGCGTTGCACTGCGTACTCCTCGTGGATCTCGCGCGTGTACTCGGCGATGCGCCAGATCCAGGCGTTCGCTTGGTCGCGCCTGCCGATCCGCTTGTCGACCATCGCCTGGAGGATGATCTTCGCGCCTTCGCGGCGCTCCTCCCGGTTCCAGGTACCGATGATGTCGATCGCCGTGTCGAACGCGTCCGGGTCGCGTGCGGCGGCGATCTCGGCGAGCGCCTTCAAGCGCAGTTGCGGATTGCGGTTGCGTTGGACGGCGGTGATCAGGAAGCGGCGGCGCAGCTCGCCGTCGCGATCGAAGTGCAGCATCGCGCGCGCCCGGCGCCAGCCACTCGGTTGGACGCGCGCCCCCGCGAGCGCGGCCCAGACATGCTGCTCGCCGTAGTCGAGATGCTCGACGGCGATCCGCCAGAGCTCGCGCTCGAAGACCTCGGCGCGGCGTTCCGGCTCGGCGCAGACCGGCAGCACGCGCCGTTCGACGCGCACCCGCCGTCCGCGGCCACGACGCACCGGCCCGACGACGATCGCGCCGCCGCGATAGACGTCGCGGTCGAGCAGCGAATGCAGCGTGACGACCGGATCGTCGTGCTTGGTGGCGGGGTGGACGAAGTCGACCACGAGGCCGGCCTCCTTGCCCGGATGGCGGCGCGTGACGCGCCCCACGCGCTGCTGGTAGATGCGCTTGGAGGCGGTTGGCGCGAGGTGCACGCAAACGGTCGCGCGCGGCGAGTTCCAGCCTTCGGCCAGCAGCTGCGCGTTGATCAGGACGTCGATGTCGCCGCGTTCGTAGCGCGCGAGGATGCTCGCCAGCTCACGCTTGGGCGTCTCACCCGACACGGCCTGCGCTTTGAGTCCTTCCGCGCGGAAGGACTCGGCGAGGTTGTAGGCGTGACGCACGCCCGCTGCATAGACGACGCCGGGAACTCCGTTGAAGCGCGTCTTGTAAAGGCTCGCGACGGCGACGTTGAACGGCGTCTGGTCGAGCAGCTCGGCCAGCATCTCCTGGTCGAACTCGGTGTCGACCTCGCCGCGACGCAACGGCACCTTGGCGATCGTTCGCACTCCCGGCCCGGGCGGGATGCGCACGCAGCGCAACGGCGAGATGACGCCGCGGCGCGCCGCCTGCGCGAGATCGAAGCGCGAGGTCTGGGTCGGGAAGAGGTCGGTGACATGGCGCGCGATCAGCGCTCCGGTCGCGGTCATGCCGATGAACACGGGCCCGGTCCAGTTGCGGATCGCTGCGGAGGTCTTCTCGCCGAGCGCGGTGTGCGCCTCGTCGCAGATCACGATCGAGTAGGCGCTCGAGATGTGGCCGGCGTTGCGCACGAACCACTGGTAGGTCTCGACGGTTACCGGACCGTTCGTGCTGTCCTCGCCGAGCAGCAGCGGCCGTGAGATGCGCTTCTTGTAGCCGCGGTCGCGCAACTCCCCGAGGAACTGGTCGACGAGGTTGCGACGGTGCGTGAGGATCAGGATGCCGCCGGTGCGTGATGCCTCGACGAAGCCGAGCGCGGCGACAGTCTTGCCGGCGCCGGTCGCGTGCTCGAACCAGAAGCGCTTGGCGGCGTTCGGGTCCTCCGGTTGCTCGGCGAGTTGCTCCTCGTCGGGCGGAATGTCGTCGTCGGCTTCCTCGTCCCAGTCGGCGGTCTCCGCCTCCGCCTCGGCACGATCGAGCTCGGCTTCGAGCTCGGCCGTAACGTCGTCTTCGTCGTCCTCGTCCTCGTCCTCATCGGCCGGGGCGCTGGAGAAGTCCTCATCGTCGAAGAAGTCGTCGTCCTCGTCGGGAGCGGACTCGTCCTCCTCGTCCTCCGGCTCAATCGCGTCCGATGGCTCCTCGGTGGCGCCCGCCACCTGCTCGTCGGCCTCGTCCTCCTCGTCCTCTTCGACTCCCAGGATCTGCGCATCGGCGAGCACGTCGCGCGTCGCGGCGCCATTCCCGTTGGCGCTGCCGTTCGTACGTGCGAGCGCCTCTGCCAGCAGCGCCGTCAGCGTGCCGGAGAGCGCGTCGACCTGGTGTGCGGAGAGCAGCGTCTTGTCGGCGAGCTTCGGCTCCTCTTCGGAGAGCACGCGCTCGAGGCCGAGCAGCAGCGAGAAGTCGCGCCGCCAGGCGGGGGAGGGAACCGTCAGGCCCGAGTCGAGCTCGGCGAGCGCTTGGTCGAGCGCCCGGCGGCGCGGCGTTCCCGGCGCGAGCGCCAGGACCGGATCCTCGCCGGGGTGCACAAATGGCTCGCGCGTGAACTTCTCGGCGCGAGCAATGTCGGCATCGCTCGGAGGTGCAGTGGTAGCCACTGAAATCGATTCGGCCATGAATGGCTCTAACGGTTTAAGAGAGGGGCGTCGCTGAGGCGATCGAAACGACTCGGCGTCCCGGCGTTTGGCCGGTCGCGGGGGATGCCAAGCAGGTAGGCGTCCGCGTTACATAGGGGAAGATAGCGCACGTGAGGTACGGAAAAGGCCTTGCCGGCTCAGTCGTCGCTGCGCTCGTCCTGACCGGCTGCGGAACCGGGAGCGTCCGGAATGCTGCGCCGAGCGCTGGGACTCTGGCTGCCGACTATCGTGGCGCGCCCGCGCCGCTGGCCGGGCTCTACGTCGAGCGCAACAAACTGTTGCCCGGCGGCACCTCGGCGTTCGAGCGCGAGCTGCGCTCGCTGCGCGGGTATCCGGTCATCGTGAATGCGTGGGCGTCGTGGTGTGACAACTGTCAGGCCGAGTTTGCGATCTTCCAGCGTGTCGCTCCGTTGCTCGGCAAGACGGTCGCGTTCATCGGCGACGACGTCGGTGACGGCGCCGGCGCCAGCTGGCTTGCCAAGCACCCGCTCAGCTTCCCCAGCTATTACGACCGCTCGTGGTCGGTCGACCGCATGATCTCGGCTGCAGGCTCGGGCTATGCGCCCGTCACCTACTTCTATGACCGTCGCGGCAAGCTCGTCTACTTCCATTACGGCCCGTACCTCTCGGCCGCCTCACTCGAGCACGACATCCGCGCATACGCCAGTGCCTGAGATCCGCGTCGACCCCCTGAGCGGGCTGCGAACGATCGTCGCGCCGGCGCGCGCGGAGCGCCCGTTCGCGTGGGCGGGGCCGACACACGCAGTGGAGGACGCCGAGGACCCGTTCGCCCCCGGTAACGAACGGATGACGCCGCCGGAGCTCTACGCGGCGCACGAGGCGGACGGCGGGTGGCGCGTGCGCGTCTTCGACAACCTCTACCCGGCGCTCGAGCAGGCCGACGCCGAACCGGAGCGCGATGCCAAGCCAGACCTCTTCACCCGGCTACCGGCCGCCGGCGCGCACGAGGTGATCGTCAACTCGCCGCGCCCCGTCACCGCTCTCATCGAGCTCGACGACAGCGAGCTGCACGAGGCCGTCGAGACCTGGCGCGAGCGGATGCGAGCGCACGCGCAGGCTGCGTGCCTGCATCTGAGCGTCAACGAAGGCTACGCCGGCGGCGCGTCGATTCCGCACACGCACGCGCAGCTCTACGCGCTCGAGTTCGTACCGGCACAGATCGCGCGCGAGCGCGAGCGCTTCGCCGCGTACGCGGCTCGCACGATGGGCGGGAACCTGCTTGGCGACCTGATCCAGGAGGAGGTGCGCCGCGGCGAGCGGATCGTCGCGATCGATAACGAGACTGTGCTCGCCGCTCCGTTCGCGGCTTGGCTGCCCTACCAGCTGATGATCGCCCCACGGAGACCGCGCCTGCGCTTCGAGGACGACGGCCCGAGCGGCGCCGCGATGTTGCACGACGCGCTTGCACGCCTTGCGCGGCGCCACGGCCCGGGCGTCCCGCTCAACCTCTGGGTGCGTACGGCGCCGCGTGGCGCCGAGCACTTCTGCTGGCGGATCGACATCCTCCCGCGGCTCTCGGGCCTGGCCGGCCTCGAGCTCGGCACCGGGGTGCACCTCAACAGCGTCGCGCCAGAGCTCGCGGCCGCCGAGCTGCGCGCAATATGAGGGCTCTCGTTCAGCGCGTCACGCGCGCCAGCGTCACTGTCGAGGGCGAGACGATCGCCACGATCGGGCCCGGCCTCCTCGTCCTCCTTGGTGTCGCCCGCGGCGATGACCGCGAGCACGCACGGCGGCTTGCGGCGAAGGTGGGCGCGCTGCGGATCTTCGCTGACGAGCAGGGTCGCATGAACGAGCCGCTCGGAGAACGCGAGATCCTCTGCGTCAGCCAGTTCACGCTCTACGGCGACACGCGTCGCGGCAACCGGCCGAGCTTTGGCATGGCCGCGGAGCCGCCCCTGGCGAGCGAGCTCTACGAGCACTTTTGCGACTTGCTCGGCGCCGCACGCGGGCGCTTCGGGGCGATGATGCAGGTGGAGCTCGTAAACGACGGTCCCGTGACGCTGCTGCTGGAGCTCGAGGCTGGTGGGTAACCTGAAGCTGGACATGGCGGCGCGCACAGAGCTCCGCGGCGGGGTCGACCTCGGCGGGACGAAGATCGAGGCGATCGTCGTCGATGCCGCGAGCAGCGTGCTCGGCAACGCCCGAGCTGCCACGCCGAGAAGCGGCGGACCGCAAGACGTCGCCACGGCGATCGCCGTCGCGATGCGCGAGGCGGTCGCGGCAGCGGGAGTCGAAACCGCGGCACTCTCCGGCATCGGCGTTGGCTCGCCGGGGATCATCGACACGCAGGCCGGCACGGTCACCAGCGCGCGCAATCTCCCCGGATGGACGGGGACGTTTCCGCTTGGACCGAAGCTCGAGGCCGAGCTCGGCGTGCCGGTGGCGGTCGGCAACGACGTTGCCGTCGCGACTAGCGCCGAGCTGGCGCTCGGCGCGGGCCGGCCCTACAACTCGTTGCTAGGCGTCTTCTGGGGCACTGGGATCGGCGGCGGCGTCGTGCTCGAGGGCAAGTTGTGGCGCGGCCGCGGCGGCGCCGGCGAGATCGGCCACACAGTCATCCGCGAGAACGGGCGCCAGTGCACGTGCGGGCGGTTCGGCTGCGTCGAGGCCTACGCCGGCCGCGGCGCACTCGAGCTGCGCGCTCGCAAGCTGCACGAGGAGGGCGAGGACACGGTGCTGTTCGAGCTGATGCGCGAGCACGGACATGACCGCCTGACGAGCAGCATCTGGGACCGTGCACTGAAGGCCGATGACAAGCTCACGCATGAGCTGATCGATCGCGCGGTCGCCGCGCTGGGCGCCGGGATCGCCTCGGCGATAAACCTGATCGACGTCGAGGCGGTCGTGATCGGCGGCGGCCTCGGCGTGCGCTTTGGCCAGCCATACGTCGAGCGAATCGAGCAGGCGATGGCGCCGCACCTGTTCGCGGACCACCGCCCGCCGCAGGTGCATCTCGTCGCCCTGGGGGACCTCGGCGGCGCGATCGGGGCGGCACTCGAGGTCCCGGGGGCAAGAGTTGTCTGAGGACCCGCAAGCGGTCGTTCTCGCCGCCGACGGCGACAGCGCCCCACCAGGACCGCCGCACCCCCCGCTCGGGCGCGACAAGCGCGGCTGGCACGTCTCGCCGGCGCCCGACGGTCGCGGCGCACCGCCGGCGCGACCAGCGCACCGCAGTCGCTGGTTCCTCTGGTTCGTGGTCGGTCTGCTCGCGCTCAACTGGCTTTCGTTGCTGCTCGCGCAGCCGGCCGGACAGACGCGCGTGACGGTGCCGTTCAGCACCTTCCTCGCCGACTTGCATGCAGGGGAGATCAAGTCGATCAGCGCCAAGGCCGACGCCGTGTCGGGAACCTTCAAGCACAAGCAGCGCTACCCGGCGAGCTCGAAGACGCAGACGACGCTGTTCGCGACACAGGTGCCTGAGTTCTGGAACAACGGCCAGCTGACGGCCGAGCTCGAAGCACAGAAGGTCGAAGTGGTGGCGACCTCGCCGACCAGCACGGAGTCGGTGCTCGAGGAGCTGCTGCTCGGCTTCGGCCCGACGCTCCTGATCGTCGGCCTGATCGTCCTCTTCATGCGCCGCGCCGCAAAGGGGGGCGGGATGGGGGCGCTCGGCCAGTTCGGCCGTTCGCGCGCACGCCGCGTTGACCCGCAGAACATCCCGGTCACGTTCGCCGACGTGGCGGGGATCGACGAAGCCAAGGCGGAGCTGTCGGAGATCGTCGACTTCCTGCGTGACCCGACCCGCTACGCACGCCTCGGCGGGCGGATGCCGCACGGTGTGCTGCTCTCCGGGCCACCCGGGACGGGCAAGACGCTGCTCGCGCGCGCGGTCGCCGGCGAAGCGCACGCCGCGTTCTTCTCGATCTCGGCGTCCGAGTTCATCGAGGCGATCGTCGGCGTCGGCGCCTCACGCGTGCGCGACCTCTTCACCCAGGCGCGCGCCGCGGCGCCGTCGATCGTCTTCATCGACGAGCTCGACGCGATCGGCCGCTCGCGCCAGGGCTCGGCATCGGTGACTGGCGCAAACGACGAGCGTGAGCAGACGCTCGACCAGATCCTGACCGAGATGGACGGCTTCGAGCCGACCGAGGCGACGATCGTGCTCGCAGCCACCAACCGCCTCGACGTGCTCGACTCCGCGCTGCTGCGCGCCGGGCGGTTCGACCGTCGCGTCGCCGTCCAGCCGCCCGACCGCACTGGCCGGCGGCTGATCCTCGAGGTGCACACGAAGGGCATCCCGCTCGGCAAGAGCGTCGACCTCGACGGGCTCGCTGCGGCCACGCCCGGCATGGTGGGTGCCGACCTCGCGAATCTCGCGAACGAGGCGGCGCTGCTCGCTGCCCGACGCGACCACGACAAGGTCGAGATGGCCGACTTCACCGAATCGCTCGAGAAGATCATGCTCGGCGCCCCACGCGGGATCATCCTCTCGCCGGCCGACCGCGAGCGGACCGCCTACCACGAGTCCGGGCACGCGCTGATCGGCATGCTCACGCCGGGCGCCGACCCGGTGCGCAAGGTCTCGATCATCCCGCGCGGAATGGCGCTCGGGGTGACGCTCTCGACGCCCGACGCCGACCGCGTCAGCTACTCCCGCGAGGACCTCCACGCGAAGATCGTCGTCGCGCTCGGCGGGCGCGTCGCCGAGGAGGTCGTCTTCGGCACGATCACGACCGGCGCCGAGTCAGACATCCAACAGCTCACGCAGATCGCGCGTCAGATGGTCGGGCGCTGGGGGATGAGCGAGAAGATCGGACCGGTCGCGGTGCTCCCAAGTGACGGCGCCGGGCCATGGCTGCCCGGAGTGAGCGAAACCTCGCCCGAGACACAACGCCTGGTCGACCAGGAGGTCACGCGGCTCGTCGAGGACGCGCACGCGCAGGCCACCGACCTCTTGGGCAGCCATCGCGAGCAGCTCGATGCACTCGCCCATGCGCTGCTCGCCGCCGAGACGCTCGACATGGTGGACGCCTACGCCGCCGCCGGCCTGGGCGCGCCGGAAGTGGAGCCGGAGCCGGTCGCATCCTGACGCACCCAGCTGCGCCCCCGCACGGTCGCGTATTCTCAGCGACGCAATGCCGCCGACAGGCCAGATCGTGCCGCGCTACGTCGCCGAGCCGCCGCAGGGTCCGACGCCCCACGGGCGCTTCGCCGATCGCCTGCGGGCGGAGTTCCTCGACGCCGTCCAGCGTCTCGACGGCGTCGACGAGCCGGGCGTGCTCTCGTTCTTCCCCGACCGCAGCTGGCACGGCTACACCTACGTCCCGGTCACCGCGGCAACGCCGACGGGGCTCGAGGTCTACGGCTACGTGATGTACTCCGTGCCGGTCGGCGGAGCGGAGCCGACCGACTTCGCCGCTTACGCCGACTACACCGACGAGACAGCCGAGCGCAATCCCGAGTGGCAGCTCGACATCTGCGACGAGGTAATCGGCGGCTGGCGCGGCGTCAATGCCGGCGTCGCCTCGATGACGTTGGTCTGGGGCCGCGCGCTGGTCACCGGCGGCGCCGTCGCAACTGCCGAGCTTGGCGAGCTGACAGTCGACGAGTGCCTGCTCACCGACGACCGCTTCACCCTGGTCGCCCCAGACGACCTCGACGGGCAGCTGCTCGAGGTACGTCTCTACTCCGCCGGCGGTGACGAGCTGGCACGCGAATCGCTCTACGCCGACGAGCAAGAGTGACATCCTGCGGGCTGCGCCCTCGTAGTCCAATGGATAAGACGGCCGCCTCCTAAGCGGCAAATCCAGGTTCGACTCCTGGCGGGGGCATGGCGTCGCCAGGTTTCCTCAGCCTGGATCGTCGCAATCGCCGCAGCTGCTTCGGTGGCCTTGCGGGGTCGCGGTACCGCCGATCCGAACGGCGGGGTCGTTCATCGAGTAGGCTCGGCGCGCTGTTCTCGCGCGCAGTCCGGCAGGACGGCAACGCAACGGCCGCGAGCGATCGCGGGGGGCCTCTCTCAGATAGGAGTCGTGGATGCGTCGCATCGTCGTGCTCGTCGCTTTTCTTGCGCTCGTTGCTGCTGCTCCGGCCGGAGCGAGTGTCAAGAGCCCGTGCGCGCTGGTCACAGCCGCGAACGCTACGAAGGCGCTTGGAGTTACCGTGCCGGCCAGCACGCCGGAGAAGCTTGGCCTTTACGAGGCTTGCACGTACGCGAGCGGTGGGAAGCGGCTGACCGTCTTGGTCCGCGGCCTAACGCGCACAGTGTTCGATCTGAGCGCGAAGTCCAACCCTGGTCCGGTCGTTCACGTGAGCGGGATTGGCAGCGACGCATACTCCGCTGCGGGGCCCACGCTCCTACTGTGGAAGAGCGGCACCGAGGTGACTGTCCTCGCCACCGGAGTCGCCAACGCGCTGACCGTCGAAGAATCGCTTGGACGGACTGCGGCCAGTCGCCTGTAGTCACGCGCCGCGACACGCTAGCCGTCGCACTCCGCTCGCAGCGCAGTGCGAGCGCGGCTGGTTAGCAGCTGCCTGCGCGGCGCGCTTCTCTTCGTTCGGGAGCGGATCGGCGATGGCTACCAGAGGGTGTGATCGCGTCGGTGCTGAATGACCCACAGCGCCGCGAGGGACGCGACCAGTACAAATCCCCCGGCAACGAATAGGGCCCAGGCGCCAAGACCTCCCAGCACGGCAGGCGCTAGGGCGCCGACAAAGATCGCGCACGCGGCCACCCCCGCCACCACAGTAAGGGCGACCACAGAGAACGGGACTCGCGGCGGATCCACGCTGAACGCACCTTAACGGGCGCCGCCGACCACCGCGACGCGCGACCGCCGATCGCGCGTTGCGACAGGCCGGAGCGGTTGCTTAGCCGGCCACTGCGGTCTTCACCGTGGGGCGCACAGCCACGCGTTACGGGCTGTTCCAGATGCCGACCGCACGGGGGTCGGCTGCGGGAATGTGCAGGTAGGAGATGGAGCCCGGTTGAGCGACGGTCGGCTCAGTCACTGGGGGCGGTCGGGGTAGACGTCGTCGATCGTCGAGAGAGCCAGATAGGGGGCGCCGGCCGCGCGCTCGATCGCCTCGCGGCCGCCCATCAGGCGGTCGAGGATCGAGACGACGCCGCAGATCTCGTGACCGGCGTCGTGTAGCGCGGCGATCGCGGCGACTGTCGAGCCGCCCGTGCTGACGACATCTTCGACGACCATGCAGCGGTCGCCCGGCTCGAGCAGGGGGCCTTCGATCCGGCGGCTCAGGCCATGCTGCTTGACGTCCTTGCGCACGAAGAACGCCTTGCAGTCGGCGCCGCCGGCGAGCGCCGCGCACGCGGGCGCGTCGGCGCCAATGCTCATGCCGCCGACGGCGGTGGCGTTCCACGCGCGCGCCTGTGCGGCGAGCAGCTTGCCGAGCGCGGCAAAGCCCCGCGGCAGGAGGATTGCGCGCTTGGCGTCGACGTAATACGAGGCGCGCTTGCCGCTCGTCAGGACGACATCGCCGATCACGAGTGCGTGCTCGCGCAGCTCGGCGATCAGCGTCTCGTGTGCGTCCACCGCCCTCACACCAACCGCAGGCGCATGCTGCGCTGGCCGAGCGCGACGAGCGCGACGATCATCGCGAAGGAGCCGACGAGCACAGCGCAGAACGCGGCGAAGCTCCAGCCGGCATTGACGACGAGCGCGACGACATTGTTGAACGCGTGCAGCGCTATACCGGGGTAGATCGAGCCGGTGAGCTGGCGCAGCCCGCAGAGGATCATGCCGAGCACGCCGAGCGGCACCAGATCAACCGCAGGCGCCGAGCCGGCGTGGACCGCGCCGAACAGGATCCCGGTGATCAGCGTGGCGACGAGCGGTCCACGCCAGTTACGCAGCGCACCGAAGATGAAGCCGCGAAAGAGGAACTCCTCGCAGAACGGCGCGATCACGCAGAGCACGAGACAGGATGCGAGCACGCCCGCGATCCCGGAATGGGCTCCGACGTCCTTGACGAGGTACTTCTCCGAGGCGCCGGTCTTGATGAGGTCGGTCCAGAGCGCCGAAAGCAGCAAGAACGCGAGATAGCCCACGATGACGGCAGCCGCGGCACGAGCGAGCGAGATATTTGGCCGTCGCAAGCCGAACTGCGCGGGGATCGGCCGGCCGGTGCCCCACGCGGCGAGCCACAGCGCGACGAGCACGAAGCAGATCTCGCCGAGCGCCGTCGAGACATCGGTCACCGCCGGTGGCGGATTGTTCGCCTGCGCCTGGGTCACGTGTCCGCCGAGTCCGACAACGAGCACGACGACGCCGACGATCGTCTCTGCGACCACCGAGACGATCAGCGCGAGCGGCGCAAACCAGGGATTCCAGCCGTTGGATTCGCTCGCTGCGCCGTTCACCATTCGCCCAGACTAACGATCGTCGGGACATCGACCGGCCCGTTCGGCCCGGTCGAGTCCCGCCTCAGCAGGATTGGCGCAATGCCTGCAGCACGCGCTCCGGCGACGTCGTCCTCGGCGCTGTCGCCGATATGGACCGCCTCGCTTGGCTCTACGCCGGCAATCTCTAGCGCCGCCCGGAAGACAGCCGGATCCGGCTTCGAGCGACCGACCTCGGCCGAGCAGACGACGCCGTCGAGCAGGGGTCGGAGCCCGGTCGCGTCGAGGACGTCATGCAGCGAGACGTCCCAGTTGCTGACGACAACGGTGCTCAGGCCGGCGGCGCGCCAGCGTCGCAGCGCCGGCGCCGCGTCGGCGAACGGCTCGAAATGCAACGCGTCGAGCAGCGTTGCCAACAGTTCCGCAGCGGAGAGCCGATCGA
The DNA here is from genome assembly GCA_050010595.1 of Solirubrobacteraceae bacterium. Classification (GTDB taxonomy): domain Bacteria; phylum Actinomycetota; class Thermoleophilia; order Solirubrobacterales; family Solirubrobacteraceae; genus Palsa-513. The sequence continues at coordinate 57,085 of JBEKKS010000005.1, read as the reverse complement.
CGGTGGGGGCCAGCTGCGTGCGGATGATCTCCGCGCACTGGGCGCGCAGGGCGCCAAGCGTCTCGCGGTCGCGAGCGCTCACGCAGTTGCCGCGGTAGTGCACCATCTCCGCGAGCAGGGCACGCCGAGCGTCGGGGCGCTCGATCCTGATTGCGTGGCGCTCGGCCAAGAGGCCGCAAAGAGCCGCCGTCGGATCGTCCATCCGGATCAGCGTGCCAAGCGCGTCGAGGAACACTGCGCGAGGCGGCGAAATCCGCTCAGGGTGCATCTGCAGCGATCATCGCAGGGCGCGGCGACTGCCGGATCGGCCGTCGACGCTGTGCCACAATCATCACGAGCCAAGCGGCTCGAGCGATGACCTCACGCGAACGACAGCGTCGCCGGCGTAAAGGGCGTAGCGATCCCGCTCGACTAGTGATGGCAGTCGCGTTCACCGGCTTCGCGGCGGCCGCCGTCATCGTCGGGCTCGCTGTCGCCTACGTCGCTGCGGTCGCCAACCAGATTCCCTCGCTCGGGAAGCTCAAGCCGGTGCAGCAGCAGACGAGCTCGGTGATCTACGCCGCCAACGGCGAAGAGCTCGGGATCGTTCCCGGCAGCTCGATCCGGATCCCGATCCCCGCCTCGCAGATGCCGTGGATCCTCAAGGTCGCGACCATCTCGATCGAGGACCAGCGCTTCTACACGACAGGCGCGATCGATCTCCCGTCGATCATTCGCGCCGCGGTCGCCGACCTGGTCACCGGCAAGACCGTGCAGGGCGGCTCGACGATCGCGATGCAGCTTGCCGACAACCTCTATCTCGGCCACCAGCAGACCTTTGAACGCAAGATCAAGGAGGCGGTGATCGCGGAGCGGCTCTCGCAGAAGATGTCAAAGGGCGAGATCCTCGCCGACTACCTCAACAACGTCCCGTACGGCACCGTTGACGGTCAGGAGGCCTACGGCGTACAGGCGGCCTCCGAGATGTTCTTCGACAAGCCCGCGTCGAAGCTCACGCTCGAGCAGGCGGCGCTGCTCGCCGGCCTGCCGCAGGCGCCCTCGTCATACGACCCGTTCCAGTACCCCGCCGCGGCGACCCAACGGCGCAACGAGGTGCTCGCCAAGCTCGCCCAGCTCGGCTACATCAGTGCCGGGCGCGCTGCGGTTGCGGAGCACGCACCGCTCGAGCTGCGCCGCGGCAGCGGCTACGCCGCGCTAAAGGACCCCTACTTCTTCAACTGGATCGTGACGTTGCTCGACCACCGTTATGGAACGAAGGTCGTGCAGGACGGCGGCCTGCGGGTCTACACGACGCTCGAGCCGAAGATCGAGGACCTCGCCGAAGGGGCGATCCGCCACGTTCTGGTCGACCCGGGCGACCCCGCCTCGGCCGAGGTCGTCGAGGCCCCGCAAGACGGCCACATCCTCGCGATGGCACAGACCGGCAGCTACCCGCAGAACCAGATCAACTACGCGACGCAGATCCTGCGCCAGCCCGGTTCGACCTTCAAGGCGATCGTCCTCGCTGACGCGCTCTCGCGCGGCATCGACCCGTTCACGACCGACTACCTCTCCCACACGCTGCCGGCCGGCTGGCTCGGAGCGCAATATCCGACCTACACCGTGTCGATCGACGGCGGCGGCAACCTTGACGCGCCGCTCAACATCGAGGAGGCGCTCGTCGCCTCCGATAACACCGTCTTCGCGCAGCTTGCCGCGGACCTCGGCGAGCGCACCGTCACCGCGATGGCCTACAAGCTCGGCGTCACGACGCACCTCGACAGCTACCCCGCCGAGGCGCTCGGCGGCCTGACCTACGGCGTCAGCCCGCTCGAGATGGCGAACGTGTACTCGACGCTCGCCGACGGCGGCTGGCGCAACAAGCAGATCGCGATCACGAAGGTCGTCTTCCCGAGCGGGCGTGTGGACCGCAGCTGGGGCCGTCCGGCGCGCGTCAAGGTCCTCTCGGGCGCTGCCGACGCCGTCGAGCAGCAGATCCTCGAGCAGAACGTGCTCAGCGGGACCGCGACGCTCAGCGCGATCGGCTGCCCCAGCGCCGCGAAGACCGGGACGACGACGAACCTCGTTGATGCATGGCTCGACGGCTTCACGCCTAACTACACGTCGGTCGTCTGGATGGGCTACCCGCAGGGGGACGTCCCGATGGACGACGTCCAGGGCGAGCCGCAATACGGCGGCCTGCTCCCGGCCGAGATCTGGCACGACACGATGGAGACGCTCGCCACGCCGCCCTGCGCGGCCTTCGCCAAGGCGCCGCCGATGACCTATGTCCCATTCCAAGGTCACTACCAGGAGCTGGGCTTCGCGAGCTACACGCCGCCGACGAAGAAGCACCACCACCACCAGACGGCAGCAGGCGGCGGCGGCACGCCCACCACAACGACGACGCCGACGACGCCCACGACGCCGCCCGCGACGCCGACGCCGCCGACAAACACGGGCGGCGGCGCGGCGCCACCGACCGGCGCGACCTAGTTCACCGGACTGGATGGCCCGCTGCTGCCGCTCACGCGCGATGCCGGGCCCTGCGGCGATGCTTTAGGCTGCGAACGAGTGCCGAAGGAAGACAAGATCGAGTTTGAGGGCGAGGTCATCGAAGCCCTCCCGAATGCGATGTTCCGCGTGAAGCTCGACAACGAGCATGTCGTGCTCGGACACGTCGCGGGCAAGATGCGGCGCTTCCGGATCAGGATCCTCCCGGGCGACCGGGTGCGAGTCGAGCTGTCGCCTTACGACCTCGACCGCGCGCGCATCGTCTACCGCCACCGCTGAACGAACGCGCCCTGATCGCGGCGATCGAGGCGGCGCTCGAGCCGCGCGGCGGGCAGATCGCGCGCTGGATCGGCGATGACGCGGCGGTCGTCCGTGCCAGCGGCGTCGCTGTCGTCTCGAGTGACACGATGGTTGACGAGGTGCACTTCCGCCTCGCCTGGATGTCGGGCGAGCAGATCGGAGCACGCGCCCTCGCCGGCGCGCTCTCGGACATCGCCGCGATGGGGGCGCGCAGCGGCGAGGCATACCTGTCGCTGGGAGTCAGCGACAGGCTCGGCAGCGACGGTGCACTCGCGGTCATGCGCGGTGCCGAGCACCTCGCGGCGCAGACTCAGACGACGATCGCGGGCGGCGACATCGTCAGCTCACCGACAGCTTTCGTGGCGGTGACGGTCGTCGGCTGGGCCCCGCACGAGAGCGCGATCGTCGGCCGGCGCGGCGCGCTGCCCGGCGACCGCATCTGCGTGACGGGCGAGCTCGGCGGCTCCGCGGCAGGGCTCGCGCTGCTCGACGGGCGCGCGCAGCGCGGCGTGCACGCGCCCGAGTTGCTCGAGCGCTACATGGCCCCGACGCCTCGCCTCGCCGAGGGCCAGCAGCTCGCCGCGCTCGGCGCCCACGCAATGATCGACCTCTCAGACGGGCTCGCAAACGACGCGGCAATCGTCGGCGAGCAATCCGGCGTCCTGCTCGACATCGATCTCACCCTCCTGCCACTCACCCCGGGCGTCACCGAAGTCGCCCAGGCGCTCGGCAGCGACGGCTCCAGCTTTGCCGCTGCCGGCGGCGAGGACTACGAGCTCCTAGCCTGCATCCCACCCGAAGCGGTCGCCCCGTTCACGGTGATCGGCGAAGTCCGCGAAGGCCCCACGCCCCCCCCCTTAAACCAATGGTTGGTGGGGCGTTCGGGGCCCCACCCCCCCCTGCGGCCCAACCCGACGCCGTTCCACCGAGTGACCCTGGCCCGGCGTAGGTGATCGGGCCGCGCATCGTGACCTTCACCTCGTCGGTCAGCGGCCGTCCGCCAGGGTGGATCAGCAGCTGGGCGAGCGCGGCGGCGAGGCCGCCGGCGAGCGAGACCGCGACGAAGTCCGCAGGGCCAAGCTGGCCTGAGGCGAACACGAGCAGCCAGGTGTGGGCGAACGCGAGCGGGCCAAGGCCGAGCGCGAGTGCCTCGACCGCGAGCACGCCGCCGAGCGGGACGAGCGAGAGCGCGAGCCAGAGCGCGCCCGCGAGCGGTGTGCGCTGCCGCTCGGTCTCGGCCGCGAGCAGGACGAGCCAGAAGACGAGTGGGAGCGCGAGCAGCGCGGCGGTATACGGGTTTGCGATCCACAGGGCGAGCGCCAGTAACGTTGCGACGCCGACCACGACGACGCTCGCGCCCGCGCTCTCCCCGCTCGCATCGAGCACGGGCCTGCGAACGAGCTTCAGCCGGGCAGCGCAGGCAACTGCGAAGACGGCGAGCGTCGCAAGCAGCGCGCCCACGTCGTGGGTGCCTCCGATCGTCGGCGCTGCCACGGTGTGGAGCACGCCGCACAACGCGAGCAGCTTCGTGAAGAGCACGGCCACGCCGAACGGCGCCGCCCACAAAAGCAACCAGGCGAGCCAGCGGGCGAGCGCGACTCGTCGGCGGCGGGCGCGCGCGAACAGGTCGAGCGCCGGCAGCGCGGCGGCGAGAATCAGCGCCGCGATCAGCGCGCGGACCGCGCCGCCCGGGAGCCGGTCGCCGGCGAGCGACAGGTCGCGCGTGCCTGCGCCGGACAGGCGGCTCGACTGGAGCGCGGCAATCGCGGCAAGAACGCCGCGGCCAAAGCTGGCGAGGCGCGCGCCGCTGACCGGCTCGGTCGCGGCCGGGCCTGCCTGCCCGCTCTGCTGGACGAGGACCGCGGGAATCCCGGCATCGAGCAGCGGCGCCTGGGTGCCGGGGGCGAGCGGTACCGCGAACTCGGCGAGCTGATCGAGCAGCGACGGCCGGCCCGGGTCGCCGGGGAGCGTTGCCACGAGCGTCTGCTGGAGCGCGAGCGGGCTCGCGCTGCCGGTGTTCGAGAACGGGACGATGAACGGGTGGACGGCAGTGGTGCCCGCGAGGTCGCCGAGCACGATCGCCGCCGCGACCGGGCGGCGCAGCTCGGCCACCGCGCCGCTCGTTGAGACGAACACGAGCGTGCGCGAGGCGCCGCCGCTACCGGCGAGGTCGTGGGCAAGCTCGAGCAATGCCGCGGTTCCCGAGAGGGCAGCGGCGCCGTCGCCATCGCGCGCCGCCAGGAGGACCAGCGGAGCGCCTCCCGAACCCGACTGCGTTGCGATCACCGTCGCGGTCCGGCGCGCGCCGTCGAGCGTGGCGGCGCGCGCGTAGGTCATGCGGACCGTGAGGCCGTCGCCGCGCAGGCGCCGGGCGACGAGTGCGGCGAGCGCGTCGTCGGCCACCGAGCCCGCCGGGCGCGAAGGGAAAGCCGCCGCAAGGGTCCGCAGCGTCGTCGCGGCGCGGGCCCCGTCGAAGCTCGCCGGCGGCACCGAGCTCGTCAGCGCGCCGGGAAGCGGGCCGACCGAGAACGCGACGACGGCAAGCACGACGACGAACGGCACAAGGCTCGCGCGAAACAGCCGGAGGTCCAGCACGCTGCGGTGGCCGGCCTACGGGCCGGGGGGTGTCGATCCGCGTCGTGGGCCGGCCATCCTCGCGAGCTTACACGCGGGCGGTCGGCCTACCCCCGCGTTCCGGCGTCCTCCGTGCACGTGCGCGCGAGTGGAGTCGGACCGCCACGCCCCCCGCCACGCCCGTTCGCGGGCAGCGGGCGTTGCACGCAAATCCACGCGCACCGAAGTCCACGGCGTCCGACCGACCCCGCGCAAGTCCCCGCACCACGCGCGTTCAGCCCGCGAGGATGGCCGGCAAGGGACGGATCCGACTCAGGGGCCGGCGTCGCCCCCGGCCACCGCAGCCGCCGCCGGCCACCACAGCTACGCTTGTGTAAGAGGAAACATGGCCGAGCGCCCTGCACGGATCCTGCTCGCCGACGACGAGCAGTCGATCCTCACGCTTCTCTCGTATCCGCTGCGCAAGGACGGTTATGACGTCGTGCGCGCCGCGGACGGTCGCGAGGCGCTCGATCGCTTCGCCGAGTCCGAGTTCGACCTCGTCGTGCTCGACGTGATGATGCCCCACGTCGACGGGCTCGAGGTCTGCCGCAAGCTGCGCGCGTCGAGCTCGGTGCCGATCATCATGCTCACGGCGAAGGCGGAGGAGATCGACAAGGTGCTCGGCCTGGAGCTTGGCGCCGACGACTACATCACCAAGCCGTTCTCGATGCGCGAGTTCCGCAGCCGCGTGAAGGCGGCGTTGCGACGGGCGTCGATGCGTGCGGCGGCGGCGCAGACCGCGGCCGAGGAGGGCGCTGAGCCGCTCGTCTCAGCCGAGCTCTCGATCGACTTCGCGAAGCGCACGGTGAAGCTCGGCGGCGAGCTGGTGCGGACCACGTTCGTCGAGTTCGAGATCCTCTCGACGCTCGCGCGCCACCCGGGGCGAGTCTTCAGCCGCGAGCAGCTGCTCGAGCAGATCTGGGGCGACTACGCCTACCGCGATCCGCGTACGATCGACGTTCACATCCGCCACCTGCGCGAGAAGATCGAGCGCGACGCGAAGGAACCCGAGTACCTGTACACGGTGCGCGGCGTCGGCTACCGCTTCCGCGACGACTAGCGATGCGTCTCCGCCGACGGGCCAGGGCGTTCCTCGGCTCGATCCGCACTCGCCTCGCGATCTTCTTCTTCCTGATCACGCTGATCGCTGTCGCGGTTGTCTATGTCTACGCGGTGCCTTCGCTGCAGTCGCGTCTGCAACAGCAGGAGCTGAACGACGTTGGGCATCTCGCGGCCACCGTCCGCCTGCAGGCCGCCAGCAACGCGAAGAAGCTCGCGCGCTACACGAGCAAGCTGCAGCATCCCCAGCGAGTGCCGCCGCCGAAGCTGAGGCGACACGAGACTGCTGCCGAGAAGCGCAGAGCCGAGGCTGCTTACAAGGTGGCGCGCACCGCAGCTAACGCGCGTCAGCTGGGGTACGCAAACGACGCCAGTTCGATCGCCAGCTCGCTCGCTCAGCGGACGAGTGCGAAGTCGGTCACGCTGCTCGAATTCACGAAGTCCGCGAACGGCGGCGTCGGACCTCCGGACCTCGTCTACCCGACGCAGACTGCGTCGCAGGACATCTACGCCGCGGCGAGCAACGCCTTCGCAGCTGGCAAGCGGGACGAGCATGCCTACAGCTCGAATTTTGGGGCCGTCGCAGTGCCGGTGAAGAACACGGAATACGTGTTCGTCTACAGCGTCACGTTCAGCGACGTGCACTCGGACGTCGTCCTGATCCGGACACGCATCCTCGTCGCCGCTGCGATCGCGCTGGCCGTGGTGCTGCTGCTCGGGGTGCTCGTCGCGCGTGCGCTTACGGTGCGGGTGCTGCGCCTCGAGCATGCGGCGCAGCGTGTCGCGCAAGGCGACTTGAGCGCGCAGTTCGAGGTCGATTCGAGCGACGAGCTCGGGCGCCTGGCGGCTGCGCTCGCGAACATGCAGAGTCAGCTCTCCCAGCTCGAGCAGGCGCGACGGCGGTTCATCGCGACCGCCTCGCACGAGTTGCGCACGCCGATCTTCTCGCTCGGCGGCTTCCTCGAGCTGATCCAGGACGAGGATCTCGACGAGGAGACGCGCCGCGCGTTCCTGACGCAGGTGCGTGAGCAGGTCGCGCGGCTCGGCCGGCTCGCGACCGGCCTGCTCGACCTCTCGCGCCTCGAGGCCGGCTCGGTCGAGCTCGAGCCGACGCCGACCGACCTCGGGGTGCTCTCGCGTGCCGTCGCAAGCGAGTTCGTTCCGGCGCTTGCGCTGCACGAGTCCGAGCTTGACCTCTCGCTGCCCGATCAGCCGCTGCGGGTGCTCGTCGATCCCGAGCGCGTCGCCCAGATCTTGCGGATCCTGATCGACAACGCGATCACGCATACCCCGACGGGTACGCCCGTCACGGTCGCCGTTGCCGACGGCGATGGCGCCGTGCGGCTGCGCGTCACCGACCGCGGGCCGGGCATCCGGACCGGCGTCGTGGAGCGAATCTTCGAGCCGTTCTACACCGCCGACGGCACGCGTGGTGCGGGCCTCGGCCTGGCGATCGCGCGCGAGCTCGCCGAGCGCCAGCACGGCACGCTCGAAGTCACATCCGACGCACAGGGCAGCGTCTTCACGCTGACGCTGCCCGGCGAGTCCTAGCGGCTTCCCGGGACGCCGCACACACGTTATCGTCGGCAATGGTGAGCGAACCGCGCCGACGACTGGTACTCGTCTCGAATCGTGGGCCCGTGACGTTCGAGGCGGATGGATCCGCCTCGCGCGGCGGCGGCGGCCTCGTCACAGCGCTGACCGGCCTCGCGTCGCATCGCGAGGTGATCTGGGTCGCCTCGGCGATGACCGAGCACGACGCTGCGGCCTCTGCGCGCAACGGCAACCGGCCGCTCGAGGTCCGCTCCCCCGCCGGCGGGACCTACCTCGTACGCCTCGTCGAGTCAGATCCCGACGCCTACGACCGCTTCTACAACATCTTCGCCAACCCGATGCTGTGGTTCATCCAGCACTACCTCTGGGATCTCTCGAACGCGCCTGACATCCGCCGCAACGAGATCGAGGCGTTCGAGTTCGGCTACAACGTCGTCAACGAGGACCTCGCGCGCGCCGTCGTCGACGAGATCGTCGATGTCGAGGACCCGGTCGTGATGGTCCACGACTACCACCTCTACACGCTGCCTGAGCTGGTGCGCCGCGCGCGGCCCGACGTCTTCCTGCATCACTTCATCCACATCCCGTGGACGCAGCCCGATGCCTGGCGGGTGCTGCCGACCCGGATTCGCTTGGAGCTCTACGCCGGGCTGCTCGCCAACGACATCATCGGCTTTCACACGAACGCGTACCGGCAGAACTTCATGCTCGGCTGCGAGGAGCTCGTCGGCGCGGAGGTCGATTGGTCGCACGATGTAGTGCGCTGGCAGGGGCGCGAGGTCTGGATCCGCGCCTACCCGCTGCCGATCGATCATGCGGCGACGCGTGCGAGCGCGCGCTCGCCACGCGTCGCGGAGTTCGAGGACGAGCTGGAGCGCCGCCGCCGCGATCACATGATCCTGCGAGTCGACAGGGCGGACCTCTCGAAGAACGTGCTGCGCGGCTTCACCGCATACGACCTGTTCCTCGAGCAGCACCCGGAGTTCGCCGAACGCGTCACGTTCATTGCCCAGCTGATGCCGTCACGTACCGACGTGCCGGAGTATGCCGAGTATCTGGAGCGGATCGAGGCGCTCGTCGCCGTCGTCAACCACCGTCACGGAACGCCGGACTGGATGCCAATCCAGCTGAAGCTGCGCGACGACCTCGACGAGGCGCTCGCGTCGTACAAGCACTACGACGTGCTGCTCGTCAACGCGATGTTCGACGGCATGAACCTCGTCGCGAAGGAGGGCCCGCTGCTGAACGAGAATGCGGGCGTCTCGATCCTCTCCGAGAACACGGGCGCGCACGACGAGCTAGGCGAGTTCGCCCTGTCGGTCAACCCGTTCGACATCCAGGAGCTCGCCGACTCGATCCACGCAGCGCTGACGATGGATCGCGCCGAGCGGGCGCGGCGTCTCGCGGGCCTGCAGGCGATCGTCACCGCACGCGACCCGGGCGACTGGATCGACGAGCAGCTGTCCGACATCGGGGCGAAGGCCAAGGCGCAGGCGAGCTAGTTACTTGCGCCCGCGGCGCCAGGAGGCCTTGCGCGTGCGGCCGAGGTCCAGTCCGACCGCGAGGATCAGCGTTGCGGTCCAGGCGTTCACGGGGTCGAGCTTCAGTGCACCGTGTCCGGCGAGGAACCAGATTATGAGCCAGAGCAGGACCATCGCCACCGCATTATCGATGCCGACCGGCCGCCTCGCGCGCTCGAGCTGCGGCTGCGCGCCGGCCGTGTTCGTCTATCATCGCCTGTCTTGTCCGCCGCACCACCTACATATGACCTCGTGCTGCTGCTCGATCTTGCTGCAACGGACGAGGACCGTACGAAGGCGATCGCGGACGTCCGCAGCCAGATCGAAGCCGGCGGCGGCGAGATCACGCTCGACCAGAACTGGGGCGACCGCCCGCTTGCCTACCAGATCGGGCACCGCGAGCAGGCTCAGTACCACCTGCTGCAGCTGCACGCTCCCGGTCCGCTGATCGAGGCGCTCGAGCGCAACCTGCGGATCGCCGACGCAGTGGTCCGCCACCGGATCATCAAGCTCGCGCCCGGAACGCCCGCGGCACCCGAGCACGGTCCGCGCGGCGCCCACCATGCGCCGGCGGCGCCGGCCGAGGCCGCCGAAGCGGTCCCAGCCGCCTCCTGAGAAAGCAGCGAACGGCGCAAACAGCGGCGTAAGAGCGCTTGCCCCACCGGTCAGCTCTCTACAGTTGGAGCGACGGAAGGCGAGCGAACTTCAAGGAGCGTGCAAATGGCCGCCAGCAACATCAACTCAGTAGTGATCACCGGCAACCTGACCCGCGACCCCGAGCTGCGGGCGCTGCCGAGCGGCTCCTCGGTCTGCGACCTGCGGGTCGCCGTCAACACCCGGCGCAAGAACAACGCGACCGGCGAGTGGGAGGACAAGCCCAACTATTTCGACGTCAAGGTCTGGGGAGCGCAGGGCGACAACTGCGCGCGCTTCCTCGCCAAGGGCCGCCCGGTTGCCGTCCAGGGCCGCCTCGAATGGCGCGAATGGGAGACCCAGGAGGGCCACAAGCGCCAGGCAGTCGATATCATCGCTGATTCCGTCCAATTCCTCGGCGGCCGCGATGACTCCCAGAACGGGGGCTTCACGGCGTCGGCGGCCGGCGGATCGCCGATCAGCGACGTGCCGGTCGACGATCGCGACTTCCAGCCGGCGACGAGCGCCGTAGGCGTTGGCGACGACGACATCCCCTTCTAGGAGCGAGCAGAGACCACATGGCAAAGCAGCGAGGCGGAGGAGCAGCGCGGGAGAAGCCCGGCCGGCGGCGCGAGAAGCGCGCCGGGATGTCCAGCGGGCGGCGCAAGCCATGCCAGCACTGCCGCGACAAGATCGAGCAGGTCGACTACAAGGACGTCGCGACCCTGCGCAAGTTCATCTCCGAGAAGGGCAAGATCCGCTCGCGCCGGATCACCGGCGCCTGCCGCCGCCACCAGAGCCAGATCGCGCGCGCCGTCAAGCGCGCGCGTGAGCTAGCGCTGCTGCCCTACGTCAACGAGGGCGCCGTCGAGGGCGGCCGCGGCGGTCGCGACCGCGACCGTGACCGCGACCGCGAGCGTTAGGACGATGCCCCAGGCGATTCTCCTCAAGGACGTCGAGGAGCTCGGCGAGCGCGGCGCTGTCGTCGAGGTCTCGAAGGGCTACCTGCGCAACTACCTGCAGCCGCGCAAGCTCGCCCAGCCGGCGACCGTTGGCGCGGTCGCTGCCGCGGGCCAGCGCGCAGCCGCGGCCCAGCGCGCGGCCGAGCACGCTGTCGAGGCGGCCCAGGAGACCGCCCAGCTGCTCTCGCGCACGGTCCTCACGATCGCCCAGCAGGCCGGCGACGACGGCCGCCTGTTCGGCTCGGTCACGCCGCAGGACATCGTCGACGCGATCAAGGAGGCACGCGCCATGGAGCTCGACCGCCGCGGCGTCGCGCTCGAGGAGCCGATCCGCAACATCGGCACCTACATGGTCGTCGTCGAGGTAGTGCCCGGCGTGACGGCGACGGTCAAGACGATCGTCACCGCTGCGTAGTACGCCTCGGCGCATGCGCCGAGGCGCCGGGTGGCGCATGCGCCACCCGGACGGATGGGTGCATGCACCCATCCGCTAATCCTTGCCGGTTCGTGCGAATCCCGCCTCCCTCCGGCGCAGCTCGTGCGCTGAGATGACGTTGTCGATCAGGCCGTATTCGCGCGCCTGCTCGGCGGTGAAGTAGCGGTCGCGGTCCATGTCCTCGTGGACCTCCGCGGCGCTCCTGCCCGTGTGGCGGGCGTAGATCTGGTCGACGTGCTCGCGCAGCTCGAGGATCTCGCGCGCGTGGATCTCGATGTCGGAGGACTGGCCCTGGTAGCCGCCGGAGGGCTGGTGGATCAGGATCCGGCTGCTCGGCAGCGCCATCCGCTTGCCGGGCGCGCCGCCGGCGAGCAGCAGCGAGCCCATCGACATCGCGACGCCGAAGCAGATCGTCTGGACGTCGGGCTTGATGAACTGCATCGTGTCGTAGACGGCGAGGCCCGAGTAGACGACCCCGCCCGGCGAGTTGATGTAGAGCGAGATGTCCTTGTCGGGGTCCTGCGACTCGAGGTGCAGCAGCTGCGCGACCACGAGGTTCGCCACGTTGTCGTCGACCGGCGTCCCGAGGAAGATGATCCGCTCGTTCAGGAGTCGGCTGTAGATGTCGAACGAGCGCTCGCCGCGCGGGCTCTGCTCGACGACCATCGGCACCAGTGTCATTGCTATCCTCCTCAGATCGACAACCAATCGGTTGTCACAGACAATAGCAACCTAACGGTTGTCAAAGAGAGAGGACGGGTGGTGCAGGTGCCGGTTTCGCGCGAGATCGAGGTCGAGGCTCCGCCGGAGGACGTCTGGGAGGCGCTCGTCGACGAGGACCACCGGGAGCGCTGGCTGGATGAGCCGGCGCGCGAGATCGAGATCGTCGAGGCGGACGCGCCGCACCGGCTCGTCTGGCACTGGTCCGACGGTGCGCAGCCGCCGACGCGAGTCGAGATCGACGTCCTGCGCGTCGCCGCCGGCTCACGCGTGATCGTCACCGAGAGCGTTCCGGCCTTCCCGCTGCCCGCGCTGGCGGCCTGCTTCGCCCTCGTCGCGGCGTGAGCGACGAGCAGATCGGCGCGGTCTTCGCAGCGCTCGCCGATCCGACGCGCCGCTACGTGGTCCAGGCGCTGCTGCGCGACGGCGAGGTCAGCGTCCCGAGCCTGGCTGCGATCCTGCCGATAACCCGCCAGGCGGTCGCCAAGCACCTCGCGGCGCTCGATCACGCCGGCATGCTCGAGCGCGCTCCCGCCGGCGGCGGTCGCGAGGTCAGCTACCGCCTGCGCGGCGATGCCCTCGCGCCGGCGGCGAGCTGGATTCGCGAGGCGGAGGCGCGCTGGGACGAGCGTCTCGCCCGGCTCAAGCAAAGCGTCGAACGCGGCGCCTGAGCCGGCGCACGCGTCCGCTGCCACCCCTAAGCTCGAACGTGTGTTCGTATCCCGGCACGAGATTTTTCGCGCGGCGCTAGCGGGAATGGCGCTCGCGCCGTCGCGCGGAGCAACGTAGCGTGAACGGCCTCGTGAGCACGCCCGCCCGGATCCCCGAGAAGCCGCAGCTGAAGGTCGCGCAGGCGCTCGCGCCACCGCACAACATCGAGGCGGAGGAGTCGGTGCTCGGCGCGATCCTCCTCTCCGAGCGCACGATGTACTCGCTCGTGATCGAGGAGGGCCTGCGCGGCGAGGACTTCTACAACCTGCGCAACGAGCTGATCTACGGCGCGATGCTCGGGCTCTACGAGCGCTCGGAGCCGATCGACGTCCTGACCACGATCGACGCGCTGCGCAGCGCCGGCACGCTCGAGCGCGCCGGCGGCGCCGAGGTGGTCGAGGCGCTTTCGGGCGCGGTCCCGAACGTCGCGAACCTCCGCCACTACGCCCAGATCGTCAAGGAGACGGCGCTGCTGCGGCGCCTGCTCGGAGCCACCTACGAGATCCAGTCCAGCGTGCTCGACCGTCGCGAGGCAGCGCGCGAGGTCGTCGAACGCGCCGAGCGCCTCGTGCTCGAGGTCGCACACGACGAGAGCCAGCAGGACTTCCGCTCGATCTCCTCGGTCCTCCACACCGAGATCGACAAGCTGCACGAGCTGTCGCGCTCCGGCACCGCGCTGACGGGCACGCCCTCGGGCTTCGCCGACCTCGACGCGATCACCGGCGGCTTCCAGCCCGGCAACCTCGTGGTGATCGCGGCGCGTCCGTCGATGGGCAAGTCGTCGCTCGTCACGAACATCGCCGAGAACGCCGCGATCACCTTCGGCAAGCCGGTCGCGCTGTTCTCGCTCGAGATGTCCGAGGCCGAGCTGGCCCAGCGCTTCATCGCCTCTCAGGCCGGCGTCAAGGGCGACGAGCTGCGCAAGGGCCGCGTCAGCGAGGAGCGCTGGCCCAAGATCGTCAAGGCGAGCTCGCGCCTTGCCGCGGCGCCGCTCTGGGTCGACGACTCCTCCGACATCGGACTGCTCGAGATCCGCGCCAAGACCCGCCGCCTATCGGCCCAGCATCCCGACGGCCTCGGCCTCGTGATCGTCGACTACCTCCAGCTCCTGCGCGCCGAGTCGCGCAGCGAGAACCGCGCCGAGGTGATCGGACAGATGTCGCGCGGTCTGAAGCTGCTCGCCGGCGAGCTGGGCGTCCCCGTGATCGCGCTCTCCCAGCTGAACCGCGGCGTCGAGGCCCGGACCGACAAGCGCCCGCTGCTCTCGGACCTGCGCGAGTCGGGCGCTGTCGAGCAGGACGCCGATGTCGTCGTCTTCATCTATCGCGACGACTACTACAACCAGGACTCCGAGCGACCCGGCGAGGCCGACCTGATCATCTCCAAGCACCGCAACGGCGCGCTCGGCACGGTGACGCTGACGTTCCTGCCCGAGTACCCGCGCTTCATGAGCTATTCGCGCGATTAGTTGGCGCGCGCTCTAGGGCAACTCGCCGGCCAGCAGGCTGTACATGACCGTGTCGCGCCGCTCGCCCCTGTACGGGATGTGCGAGCGCAGCAGTCCTTCGCGCGTGAAGCCGCAGCGCTCCGCGACGTGCTGGGAGGCCTTGTTGTCGGGCCCGCAGGTCAGCTCGAGCCGCGCCACGCCAAGCTGGGCGAAGGCGAAGCGCGCGAGCAGCAGCGTCGTGCGCGTCGCGAGGCCGCGCCCGCGCGCAGCCGGCGTGAGCCAGTAGCCGACCGCTGCGCGGCCGTGGGTGGGATCGACCCCGTAGAGCGAGCAGCCACCGCGTACCGTCTCCGGGCTGGCGTGCTCGACGAGCGCGAAGTGGACCTCCTCGCCGCGCATCCGGGCGTCCTCCTGCTCGGCGAAGAAGCGGCGCGCGTCGGCCTGCGTGTAGCGAGCGTCAGCCGGCCACGGGAGACCCTCGATCGTCGGCTCGTCGCGCGCCATCAGCGCCGCGGGCACGTCGAGCGTCGCCCAGGGGCGCAGCAGCACGATCTCGTCGGCGAGTGGCGGATCGGGATAGCGCAGCTCGCTCACTCCCAGAACATACGGCGCAAACTCGCGGTTTGCGTACGGATGCACCCGGCGGCCAATCTATCCTGGGTTCAGTGATCGCCCCAGGCTCAGAAAAGCCGCGCTGCGAGCTCGGAATCTGCGATGGATCGGGCTTCGTCGTCGACGAGGAGACGTCTGTCGCGCGCGACTGCCGCTGCCGGCGCTCGCGGATCGCGTCGGCGCACGTGCGCTCGCTCGAGGCCCGCATCCCGCGCCGCTACCGCGCGATCTCCTTCGAGCATTCGGATGTGATCGACATGGAGCGGCGCTTCCCAACCCAGGTGCGCGAGCTGCGCTCGTTCGTGCGCGACATCGATGCGAACCTCGACGCGGGGCGCGGGCTGTGGCTGACAGGCGGCTTCGGGACCGGCAAGACGGCGCTCGCGATGATCGTCTCGCGCGCCGCGATCGACGCGGGCCGCTCGGTCGCGATCTACTCGTGCCCGCGCCTGCTGAACATGATCCGCGAGTCGATCGACGCCGGCGGCGTGATCGACTTCCTCGACCGTCTCGCCGGCGCCGATCTCCTGCACATCGACGACCTCGGCGCCGAGCATCGCACCGACTGGGTGCTCGAGCAGCTCTACTCGATCGTCAACGCGCGCTACCAGGATCAGCGCTCGATGATCCTGACCTCGAATCTCGGTCCACTCGAGCTCGGCGAGCAGCTCGGCGAGCGGATCACCTCGCGCCTCGAGGGCTCCTGCGAGCTGCTCGGCTTCTACGGCGCCGACGCACGCCAGGCGGGCTTTGTGGCTGCGGGGCCTGCCTAGAAGCGTTCGCGCGTCGCGAACGCTCGCGCGGCAGGCCTCCTCGCGGCTGGACGCGCGTGGCGCGGGTACTTGCGCCGGTTCTGTCGTACGCCGCGTACCCGCTCGCGAGTGGATCCGCGCGCAACGCCAGCTGCCCGGGCGTAACGGCGCAGCTCCAACCGCCCGCAAGTGCACGGACTACGCCTGAATGCGAGCGTAGGCCACACCGCCCGCGCGTCCAGCGGCGAGGAGACCCGACCAGCACGCTTGGCCTCATTGCCTGAGCTCGCGGAGGGTCCCGCAGCGGGTCCCGCAGCTAGTCTGTAAGGCGATGCCAGGGATTGTGATTGTCGGCGCCCAGTGGGGCGATGAGGGCAAGGGAAAGATCACCGACCTGCTCGCTCAGCGAGCGGATGCTGTCGTGCGCTTTCAGGGCGGCAACAACGCCGGCCATACGATCGTTCGCGACGGGGTCGAGTGGAAGCTGCACCTGATCCCGTCGGGGATCCTCTACCCGGGTAAGCGCTGCTACGTCGGCAACGGCGTCGTCGTCGACCCGGAGGTGCTGCTCGGCGAGATCCACGCGCTGCGCGACAAGCGCGTCGACACGAGCGGCCTGAAGATCTCGGCTAACGCGCACGTGATCATGCCCTATCACAGGCTGCTCGACACGGCTGGGGAGGCGCGCCTGGGCAAGCTGCAGATCGGCACGACGAAGCGCGGCATCGGGCCGGCTTACGCCGACAAGGCCTCGCGGCTTGGGATCCGCGTCCAGGACCTGCTCGACGAGCGGATCCTCAAGAAGAAGATCGCCGCCGCGCTCGAGCCGCATCGCCTCGCACTGCGCCCCTACGAGCTCAACCCGGAGCTCGACTTGCACGCGATGACCGAGCAATACCTGACCTACGGGCGCCAGCTTGCGGAGTACATCGCCGACACGACGCGCCTTGTCTGGGACTCGCTCGAGCACGGCCACCTCGTGCTGTTCGAGGGCGCCCAGGGCACGCTGCTCGACATCGACCACGGCACCTATCCGTTCGTCACGTCGTCGAACCCGGTCGCGGGCGCGGCCTGCGTCGGCGCCGGCGTCGGTCCGCGCGACATCGACGAGATCTGGGGGGTGTGCAAGGCGTACACGACCCGCGTCGGCGCGGGCCCGTTCCCGACCGAGCTCGACGACGAGGTCGGCGAGCGGATCCGCGAGCGCGGCGCCGAGTACGGCACGACGACCGGGCGTCCGCGCCGGACCGGCTGGCTTGATCTGGTCGCGCTGCGCTACGCGGCGCGACTGAACACCCTCTCGGCGCTCGCGATCACGAAGCTCGACGTCCTTTCCGGGTTTGACAAGCTGATGGTCTGCACGCGCTACCTCGGCGAGGAGGGCGCGGTCTTCGACGATTTCCCCTACCACCAGTCGGTGCTCCACCACGCCCGCGGCGACTACACCGAGCTCGAGGCGTGGAGCGAGGACATCGGCGAGTGCCGTAGCGAGGACGAGCTGCCCGCGGCGGCGCGCGATTACCTCCAGTACGTCTCTGACTTCGTCGGCGTGCCGGTCGCGATGATCAGCGTCGGCCCCGGGCGCGAGCAAACGATCTGGACGGGTTTTGGTGCCGACACGCTCGTCGGACGGACCGGCGTCGCCGCCTGACGTCGCGCTGAGCGCGGCGGTCGAGGTCAGGACCGAGCCGCTCACCTCTCCCGTCGCACGGAAGCTGCCGTGCTACGACCCCGCCCTGAGCTCGCCCGTCGGCATCTACATGCGCAAGGAGCTTCCGAGCGCGTCGAGTGCGCCGGCGACTCGCTCGCCCGCGTTGCCGTCGCCGTAGAGCGGCGGATGGCTCGCCGGCCGCGGCTGTGCGAGTGCCTCGCGGGCGATCTGCGCGTCGAGGTCGACGAGCGTGTTCCAGCCGGCCGCGACGGTCTCCGTCCATTCGGTCTGCGCGCGCAGCGTGACGCAAGGGACACCGGCGAGGTAGGCCTCCTTCTGGACGCCGCCCGAGTCCGTCAGGACCGCGCGCGCATTCCCGAGCAGCGCTGCGAACTCGAGGTAGCCGAGCGGCGCGGTGATCTGTGCGGCACGCTGGGCTCGACTGAGCAGGCCGCTCGCGCGCAGGCGTGCGCGGGTGCGCGGGTGCAGCGGCAGGACGATCGGTTGCTCGAGCGCCTCGAGCAGCGCTACGAGCGCCTCGAGCCGTCGCGGATCGTCGACGTTTCCCGCACGATGAGCGGTCGCAAGCAGGTAGCCGCCACGTCGAAGATCGAGCCCCGCGAGCGTCCGGTCGGCGATTGCCATGCTGCGCTCGCGCGTCGCGAGCGCGACGTCGACCATCACGTCGCCGACGACGATCGCTTCACCCGGCGCCTGCTCCGCGCGCAGCTGCTCGGCGGCGGCGGCAGTCGAGCAGAGCAGCAGGCGCGCGAGCTGGTCGGTGAGAACGCGATTGCGCTCCTCGGGCATCGTGCGGTCAAACGAGCGCATTCCCGCCTCCACGTGAACCAGCGGGATCGCGGCGTCGGCCGCGGCGAGCGCGGCGGCGAGCGTCGAGTTCGTGTCGCCGTAGACGAGCACCGCGTCGGGCGCGAGCTGCGCGAGCAGCGGCGCCAGCTTGCGCAGCATGCGCGCAAGCTGTGAGGCGTTGCCCGCGCCGGCGACGCCGAGCCAGTGATCGGGAGTCGGCACGCCGAGCTCGTCGAAGAAGACGGTCGAGAGCTCGGGGTCGTGGTGCTGGCCCGTGTGGATCAGGATCTCCTCGTGGCGCGCACGCAGCGGTCGCGACACGGCGGCCGCCTTGACGAACTGCGGCCTGTTGCCGACGACTGTCGCGACCCGCATCAGCGCGCGGTCGCAGCCGCGATCGCCGCGCGCACAGCCACCGCGATCTCGGTTGTGCGCAGGCCCGGCGCCGGAAGCTCGCGCTGCTCGATCCGCGCCACCGGCAGCACTTCGGCGATCGATGACGCAATGAACGCCTCATCGATCGTGTCGAGCTCCGAGCGCGTGATCGGCTCCTCGCGCACGTCCACCACTTCGAGCACGGTCGCGCGCGTGATCGAATCGAGAATGTGCTCGGAGAGCGGCGGTGTGCGCACGACATCGCCGTCAACTGCGAAGAACGAGGCGGTCGGGCACTCGAGCACCCGGCCGTGTGGGCTGATCAGCAGCGCCTCGTCGAAGCCGCGCTCGTGTATGAGTCGCCCGGCGAGCATGTTCGCCGCATACGACAGCGACTTGACGCCGTCGAGCACGCGACTCGGGGCGTAGGTGAGCAGGCCCAGCGTGCACGTGTCGTGGAGCTCGGGCATCGCCTCGAAGAGCAGGATTCGCCGGCCGCCGCGCGTCGCCATCACGCGCAGGATCTCGTCGTCGAGCTCGCCGACGCTGAGCATCAGCTCGACGTCCGCGCGCACGGCGGCGATGTCGAGCTCGAGTCGCAGCCCGGCGGCGGAGCGCTCCATCCGTGCCAGGTGGCGGTCGAGCGCGTACGGCACGCCGTCGTAGAGGCGCATCACCTCGAAGATGCCGTCGCCGCGCACGAGGCCTTCGTCGGTGACCGAGATCTTCGCGTCGGCCAGCGCGGTCAGGACGCCATCGATGCAGGCTTGCCCGCTGGGCATGGCCCGCACGCTATCCGACTGACGGGTCAGGCGACGGCGGCGAGCGCTAGCAGCGTCCCAACCGTGGCGTGCCGGGACGCGAGGACGCAGGTGTGACCGTCGCGCAGCCAGGTGATCACGCGGGCCGGCCCGTCGGCGAGCACCGAATAGCTGACACCGCCACGGCGCAGTGTCCGCTGCACGGAGCCGAGTCGCAGCGCCGCGCCGCCGACGATCGAGTAGCCGATTCGCTCGTAGCCCTCGGCCCTGTAGTAGACGGTCTCGACGATGTGACCATCGAGCTTGTCCAGGCGCGAGCCGCTCGTGCGCCAGCCTCGCCAGTCCCAGTTCGGGAACGCGGTCCGGTCGACCTTCACGTTGAGGATCGTGTGGTTGTGAGCTGTTGGCGCCGGCAGCGTTGCCGCGTCGAGCGCAAGCGGCGCGACGCTGCGAACCTCCGGCTGGTGCGTCGGGCGCGCCAGCGCGACGATTGCGATCGCGAGCGCGGTGATCGCGATGACGGCGGCACGCGTCGTCGTGTGACGGCGACGCGGTCGCGCCGGGCGCTCTTCGACGGTCCGCAGGCGCGCGTGCAGCGCCTCGGGCGCCTTCACGTCGAGCGCGGCCAGCAGCTCGACCGCCCGCTGCTGTTCGGCAAGTTCGCGGGCGAGCTCCGGCGAGCCGGCGACTGCACGCTCGAGCGCCTCGCGCTCGGCGCCCTGCGCGGTGCCGTCGGCCAGCCGCGTGAGTCCGGCTGCGTTTAAGGGATCGCTATTACGGCGCAACTTCATACATCCTCCAGACGCCCGCTTGGTGCCTTTCCTTCCCGCTCGGCGACGCGTTGGGCCAGCGGGTCGACCTGGCGCACGAGCCGCTGGCGGGCACGGTAGAGGCGGGTCGTGATTGTCGCCTCGCGCGTCCCGAGCGCAACGGCCGCCTCGCGGTAGGACAGGCCGAGGATGTCGACCGCGATCAGCGCAAAGCGGAAATCCTCGTCGAGCCGCGCGATCGCGCCGAGCAACTCGCTCGCGGCGTAGGCGGCCTCGGGCTCGCCCGCCGTGCTGCGCGATCCGAGCGGCAGGTCCTCGATCGGCACGGGGACGACGCTCGGGCGGCGCGCTGCGGTGCGGCGCCCGCTCAGGAAGGTGTTGCGCAGGGCGTGGAGCAGGTAGGCGAGCTCGTCCTGACCGCGCAGCATGCGCGGACGCGTGAGGACGCGCGCAAACGTTTCCTGGACGAGGTCCTCGGCCTCGACGCGCGAGCCGCACAACGCCCACGCGGCCCGGTAGAGGCGATCGGTGTGCTGTGCCAGCGAGTCGGGGTCAAGTAGTGCCACAGTCAGTCCCCCGGCAGGCCCCTGTGCGCATCGCGATCGACTGTAGCGGCAGGCGCAGTCAGGCGTGGCATGCTGCGCCTGTGAGCGAGCACGATGGCCGCTACGCGCCGAGCCCCAGCGGGCCGCTGCATCTCGGCAACCTGCGCACGGCGCTGCTCGCGTGGCTCTTCGCTCGCTCGCAGGGCGCCAGATTCCTGCTGCGGATCGAGGATCTCGACCCCCAGCGCTCGCGGGCCGAGCACGAGCGCCGCCAGCTGGAGGACCTGAGCGCGATCGGGATCGACTGGGATGGCGTGCCGCTGCGCCAGAGCGAGCGCCGCGATCGCCACCGCGAGGCGTTCGAGCAGCTGCGGCGCGCTGGCCGCGCCTACCCATGCTGGTGCACGCGTGCGGAGGTGCGCCGCGCGGCCTCGGCGCCACACGCGCAGGACCGCCAGGGCGCGTATCCGGGCACCTGCCGGGAGCTGACTGCAGCTCAGCGCGCGCAGCGCGAGCGCAGCTCACGCGCGAAGGCGTGGCGGCTCGATGCCTGCGGCGCGATCGTCGAGTTCGAGGATCTGCTCCACGGCGCGCAGTCGCGGCCGGTCGATGACTTTGTCCTCTGGCGCGGCGACGACGTCCCCGCCTACAACCTCGCGGTCGTGGTCGACGACTCCGACCAGGGCGTGGACGAGGTCGTTCGTGGCGACGACCTGCTCGAGAGCACGCCCCGCCAGGTCCTGCTGGCGCGACTGCTCGGTCTGCCGCCAATCCGCTACGCCCACGTGCCCCTGATCCTCGGGCCAGACGGCCGCCGGCTCGCGAAACGCCACGGAGCCGTCACGCTGGCCGACTGGCACGGCGCGGGTGCGAGCGCGCCGGCGCTCGTCGGCTGGCTTGCCGCGAGTGTTGGCCTCCTAGCTCCCGGGGCGAGCATCATGCCGGGCGAGCTCCTCGGCCGCTTCGACGCGGGACGCCTGCGCCGCGCTGCCACGCTGCTCGAGCCGGCGGGTGCGTGTCAGCTGTCACAAATAGGCCTCGCGTCTGCGGACAAACCCTGACGAACTAACGGGCCGCGCCGCGTTGCGGCGGGACCGGTCGAGGTGCGACCGTGTATGACAATGACTACACGGAACGCGATCTTCCACACGGCGACTGTCAGCTATCGCGTTCCCGGGCCGCTTGCCGAGATGGCAGCGGTCGCTTACAACCTGCAGTACGCGAAGCCGCTTGTCGAGAACCTGCTCGCCGGCAACAAGCCCGACGACACCGACTCGCAGCTGATCCGCCTCGGTGATCGCGAGCTGACGCTGACCACGATCTTCGGATCGCATCCCTACGACCGCGAGCGGCGGGTCTGCGCGATCGGCATCGGCGACGATCCGGAGCGCTCCGTCGTGGCCAGTGATCGCGCATGGTTCAACTTTCACGCCTCGGCGCTGTTTGGTGACGTGCTCGAGCGCCACACGCGCCACACCCAAGACGTGCAGCGGCGCGTGCCGGGTCTGCCAATCAAGGGCGCGGAGACGGTTGGCGTCGCCTACGAGCTCGATTACCTCAACGCGGCGGTCGATGCAGCGCTCGAGCGCAACCAGCCGACCGGCGACGAGATGCACGTCGTGACAGCGCCAGAGGTCACGCTGATGCGTGCTGACATCTTCGGGCGCCACCCGCTCGATCCCGGCCGCAACGTCCGCGTCGGCGGTATCGCCGACCGTCACTACCGCGCGCTCGCGGCCGCCGAGCAAGCCTGGAGGAATTTCCACATCTCGCTGCTGTTCGCGGCGACTGCGCTCGGTGCGGCCTAGGTCGGGAGTTGCGCCTGTGGCCTCGCTCCACGTCACCGAGCGCCCAGTCGGCGGACTCTAGGGCTACAGTTGAGGCCGTGGCACCGCTGCATGTAATCGAGCGTCCCGTTGTCGATCAACTGCTCGAGGTGCTCGCAGCACGCGGCTACACGGTGATCGGTCCGACGGTGCGCGAGAAGGCGATCGTCTACGACGAGATCGCCTCGACCAAGGACATGCCGGTTGGCCTGCGCGACGAGCAGGACGGCGGCCACTATCGCCTGCTCGCGCGTGAGGATCAGGCGCTGTTCGGCTACGCCGTCGGGCCGCAATCCTGGAAGCAGCTCCAGCTCCCCTCGAGCGTCGTCGTCTGGCGCGCAAAGCTCCAGCCGAGCGGCGAGCTGACCGAGGTGGAGGCGCCGCAGGAGACCAAGCGCTATGCGCTGATCGGCGCGCGCTCTTGCGAGCTTTCGGCGATGAGCGTCCTCGAGCGTGTCCTGCTCGGCGGCCGCCATCCCGACCCGGCCGACCGCGGCCGCATCGAGGATGCGTTCATCGTCTCGGTCCAGTGCGCGCAGGCCGGCGGCACCTGCTTCTGCGTCTCGATGAAGACGGGTCCGGTAGCCAAGAGCGGCTTCGACCTCGCGCTGACCGAGGTGATCGAGGCCGAGCGCCACTACTTCGTCGTCGAGGTCGGCTCGCAACGCGGCTCAGATGTGCTCGAGGAGCTCCCGCATTCGCGGGCGACCAAGGATGAGGCCGCGGCTGCCGGCGCGGTTCACGAGCAGACAGCGGCGAGCATGGGCCGCGAGCTCGACACGACCGACATCAAGGACCTGCTCTACCGCAACTACCAGGCAGCCCGCTGGGACGAGGTCGCCGACCGCTGCCTCACCTGCGGTAACTGCACGATGGTCTGCCCGACCTGCTTCTGCACGACCGTTGAGGACGTGACCGACCTCACGGGCGAGCACGTGGAGCGCACCCAGAGCTGGGACTCCTGTTTCACCGTTGATTATTCATATATCCACGGCGGCGCCGTGCGCAACTCCACGCGCTCGCGCTACCGCCAGTGGATGACCCACAAGCTCGCGACCTGGTTCGACCAGTTCGGGACCTCGGGGTGCGTCGGCTGCGGCCGCTGCATCACCTGGTGCCCGGTCGGGATCGACATCACCGAAGAGGTCGCGGCGATTCGCGCAACCGAGGAGGCGCCGCATGCGGACAATTGATGAGCTGATCGTCGAGTCGCCCACGTTTCAGGGGCTGTCGGACGAGCAGCTGAAGCTAATCGCGGGCTGCGCCGTGAACGAGCACTACGAGGCCGGCGAGCTGCTGCTGCGCGAGGGCGACCCCGCGGAGCGCTTCTACCTGATCCGCCACGGCATGATCGTGCTCGAGATGAACGCGCCCGGCCGCGGCGCGCTGCAGATCCAGACGCTTGGTGAAGGTGACGTGCTCGGCTGGTCCTGGTTGTTCGCGCCCCACCGCTGGGCGATGGACGGGCGCACAGTCCAGGAGTCGAGCCTCGTTGCTTTCGACGGCACCTGCCTGCGCGACAAGTGCGAGGAGGACCACGAGCTCGGTTACGAGCTGATGAAGCGCTTCGCAGCAAACCTGATCGACCGCCTCCAGGCCACCCGTCTACAACTGATCGACGTCTATGGTCGCGACAGCGTCACCGCTTGAAATGCAAGCAGTCGGCCCGATGGTGCCGGCGCCGTTTGAGGTCCTGGCAAAGCGCCAGGACAGCTACGACGTGTGGACCCTCGAGCTGCGCGCGCTTGGCGGCGAGCCGTTCGAGTTCACGCCCGGCCAGTTCACGATGCTCGCGGCACGCGGTGCAGGCGAGGTACCGATCTCGATCAGTGGTGACCCAGCCCGCCCCGAGATGCTGGTGCACACGGTGCGCGCCGTCGGGCTTGCAACCGAAGCGATCTGTGCGGCGCAGCCCGGCGAGGTTCTCAGCGTGCGCGGTCCGTTCGGCACCGGCTGGCCTGTTGACAGCGCCGAGGGTGCGGATGTGCTGATCGTCGCCGGCGGCATCGGTCTGCCGCCGCTACGCCCGGCGATCCTCTCGCTGATCGCTCGCCGCGAGCGCTACGGGCGCATCGTCGTGCTCTACGGCGGTCGCGCTCCCGACCAGCTGCTGTTCACAGACGAGTACGACGCCTGGCGCGAGCAGGGCGTCGAGGTCTTCGTCACGGTCGATAGTGCGGGCCCGACATGGCTTGGCCACGTCGGCGTAGTCACGCGCCTGCTGCGACTCGCGAAGCTCCGCACCGGAGCACTCGTGGGCATGTCATGCGGCCCCGAGGTGATGATGCGCTTCGTCACCGCCGCGTTGCTCGACGAAGGCATGCGCCCGGAGCGGATGTACGTCTCGATGGAGCGCAACATGCAGTGCGGGATCGGTCACTGCGGTCACTGCCAGCTCGGGCCCACGCTGGTCTGTCGCGACGGCGCCGTCTACCGCTGGTCTGAGGTCGAGCGATGGCTCGCAATCAGGGAGCTGTGATGGCTGCGCCGGCAAAGCTCAAGCTCGCAGTCTGGAAGTTCTCCTCTTGTGACGGCTGCCAACTCAGCCTGCTCGACTGCGAGGACGAGTTGCTCGCGATCGCCGGGGAGATCGACATCGCGTACTTCCTCGAAGCGACCTCTGCCGAGGTCGCCGGGCCGTACGACCTGTCGATCGTCGAGGGCTCGATCACCAACGAGCACGACATCGAGCGCATCCGTGAGGTCCGCGCCAGCTCGACGAGCCTTGTTGCGATCGGTGCCTGCGCTACCTCCGGCGGGATCCAGGCGTTGCGCAACTTCGCCGATGTCGAGGAGTACACGCGCATCGTCTACGCGACGCCGGAGTACATCACGACGCTCGCGACCTCGACGCCGATGAGCGCGCACGTTCCCGTCGACTACGAGCTGCAGGGCTGCCCGATCAACAAGCATCAGCTGCTCGAGGTGATCAGCGCGCTGCTGCACCGCCGCCGGCCGCGCGTGCGCGCGCACAGCGTCTGCGTCGAGTGCAAGCGCCGCGGGACCGTCTGCGTGATGGTCGCCCACGGCACGCCGTGCCTGGGGCCCGTGACGCACGCCGGATGCGGCGCGATCTGCCCGAGCTACGACCGTGGTTGCTATGGCTGCTACGGGCCGATGGAGACCCCCAACACGGAATCCCTGAACACGTGGAGCGGGCTCGAGGATCGCGATCTGGTGCGGATCTACAGGACCTACAACGCGGCCAAGGAGCCGTTCCGCGAAACGAGCACGCGCTATGAGCACACCTAAGTCCCGCACGATCAGGACCGACTACCTTGCCCGGGTCGAGGGCGAGGGAGCGATGTACGTCAAGCTCGACGGGACCGAGGTCGTCGACGTGAAGCTGCGGATCTATGAGCCGCCGCGCTTCTTCGAGGCGCTGCTGCGCGGTCGCTCGTTCATGGAGGCCCCCGACATAACTGCGCGAATCTGCGGCATCTGCCCTGTCGCCTACCAGACGAGCGCGGTCCGGGCGATGGAGGATGCCTGCGGGGTCAGGATCGACGACGGGCCGATCCGCGATCTGCGCCGGCTGCTCTACTGCGGCGAGTGGATCGAGAGCCACGCGCTCCACATCTACATGCTTCATGCCCCGGACTTCCTCGGCTATACCGGGGCCGTCGAGATGGCGCACGATCATCGCGAGATCGTCGAGCAGGGACTGCGGATGAAGAAGCTCGGCAATTCGGTGCTGGAGACGATCGGCGGCCGCGCGATCCACCCGGTCAACGTGCGCGTGGGCGGCTTCTACAAGTCACCGCGCCGCGCCGAGGTACGCGCGCTGGCCGAGGAGTTCGAAGCGGTGCGCGAGATCGCCCTCGCGACCGTCGACTGGGCGAGCAAGCTCGACTTTTCCGACATCGAACGTACCCCGGAGCTGCTTGCGCTGAGCGACCCGCAGGAGTATCCGATCGACCGCGGAGACATCGAGACGGCCGGCGGCCTGCGCTTCCCGGTAACGCATTTCGGCGTGCACATCGTCGAGGAGCACGTGCAGCACTCGAACGCGCTCCACGCACGCCTGAACGGCCAGAGCTACCTGACGGGCCCGCTCGCCCGCTACAACCTCTCCAGCGACCGGCTGCGCCCACTCGCGCGCGAGGCGGCCCGTGACGCCGGCCTCGGCGAGCGCTGCAACAACCCCTTCAAGAGCATCATCGTGCGCTCGGTCGAGCTCGTCGAGGTGATCGACGAGGCGATCGATCTGATCGCGCGCTACGAGGAGCCGGATGCGCCGTTCGTCGAGGTGACGCCGCGCCGCAGCGTCGGTCACGGCGCCAGCGAGGCACCGCGCGGGCTCTGCTATCACCGCTACGAGATCGACGAGGACGGCACGATCCTCGACGCACAGATCGTTCCGCCGACCTCGCAGAACCAGCTCGCGATCGAGGAGGACCTGCGCGCCGTGGTGCTCGACGGGATCGAGCTGCCCGACGATCAGCTGACGCTGCGCTGCGAGCAGGCGATCCGCAACCACGATCCGTGCATCTCCTGCGCGACGCACTTCCTCAAGCTCGAGATCGACCGTAGCTGAGATGCTGGTGATCGGCGTCGGCAACCGCTACCGCAGCGATGACGGCGCCGGACTCGAGGTGGCGAGGCGCCTCCAAGGCTCCGACGCCTTCGACGTCCGCGAGTCCGAAGGCGAGCCGGTGGCCCTGCTCGACGTCTGGGACGGTGCCCCTGCAGCGATCCTCGTCGATGCCGTCAGCTCCGGGGCGACCCCCGGCACGATCCACCGGATCGACGCCAGCGACCAACCGCTCCCGGCCGAGATCGGCGGTGCGCCCTCGACCCACGCTGTCGGCCTCGGCGAGGCGATCGAGCTCGGCCGCGCCCTCGGCCGCCTACCCCGCAAGCTGATCGTCTACGGCATCGAAGGCGAGCGCTTCAACGCCGGCGAGGAGCTCTCCCCGCGAGTCGCAGCAGCAATCGAGAGTCTCGTGCAACAAGTCCAGCAAGAGCGCATCCAGCCAGAGGAGGGAAGGCCAAAGGCCTGACCGACGATGCACGAGCTGACACTGCTAGCAGACATCATGCGCAAGATCGAGGGCGTCGCCGACGACGAGCAGGCGACGCAGGTCACCGCCGTCCACCTGCAGCTCGGCGCGCTCGCCCACATCTCGCCCGACCATCTGCGCGAGCACTTCGAGCAGGCCGCGATCGGCACGCGCGCGCAGGGCGCCCGCCTCGAGATCGAGGAGATCCCCGACATCGAGGACGAGCACGCACAGGACATTCTCCTGACCGCTGTCGAGGTATCGGGGTGAGCGCGGCGCCCGCGCCGCTCGAGCGTCGGCGGGTGCGCGTGACAGGGGTCGTCCAGGGGGTCGGGTTCAGGCCGTTCGTGCACCGGCTCGCACGCGACCACGAGCTCGCGGGCCACGTCTGCAACGACGGCGAGGCGGTGATCACGGAGGTCGAGGGCACCCCCTCGGCGCTCGAGCGATTCGCCGCGGCGCTCGCTGCGCAGGCGCCGCCGCTCGCGCGCGTCACGACCGTGGAGGTCGCGCGCCTGGCGCCGATCGGCGCGCGCGGCTTCGAGATTCGGGCCAGCACGGGCGTGGCAAGCGCGGGCGCGACGCCGCTACCGCCCGACGTAGCCACGTGCTCCGAGTGCGTCCGCGAGCTCTTCGACCCGACCGACCGTCGCTACCGCCACCCGTTCATCACCTGCACCCACTGCGGGCCGCGCTTCACGATCGTCACCGGCCTGCCCTACGACAGGGCGCGCACGACGATGGCCGGCTTCGCGATGTGCGAGCGCTGCCGGAGCGAGTACGAGGACCCCGCTGATCGCCGCCACCATGCCGAGACGATCTGCTGCCCCGACTGCGGGCCGGCGCTGCGCATGCCGCTCGAGGAGGCGGTGGCGATCCTACGTGACGGCGGGATTCTCGCCGTCAAGGGCCTCGGCGGCTACCACCTCGCCTGCGACGCGACGAGCGAGCCGGCGGTTGCGCGCCTGCGCGAGCGCAAGCGCCGCGAGGCCAAGCCACTTGCAGTCATGACGAGCGAGCCCGAGCTGCTCGTCCGCCTCGGTCCGGCCGAGCGGGTGCTGCTGCACTCGCCGGCGCGCCCGATCGTCATCGTGCGCCGGCGCGCTGGCGCCCAGCTCGCGGCGTCGGTTGCGCCCGGGAGCCGCTGGCTCGGCGTGATGCTCCCCTACAGCCCGCTCCACCACCTGCTGCTCGCCGACTTCGGCGGCCCGCTCGTGATGACCAGCGGCAACCTCACCGATGAGCCGATCTGCGTTGAGGACGCGGACGCGCGAGCGCGCCTCGGTGCGGTCGCGGATGCGTTTCTTGACCACGACCGGCCGATCCACCGTCGCTGCGAGGACTCCGTCGTGCGCGCCGGCTTCCCGATCCGCCGTTCGCGCGGCCACGCTCCCGACTGGCTCGCGCTGCCGCGACCGGCCGATCGAGCGCTGATCGCGACCGGTGCCGAGCTGAAGGCGACGTTCTGCGTCGCGCAGGGCTCGCGGGCCTGGCTATCGGCGCATCTCGGGGACCTCGACGCGCCGGCGGCGCGCAGCGCCTTCGCCGCCGACGTCGAGCTCGCGCTGGCGGCGCTCGCGCTGACGCCTGAGCTTGTCGCGTGCGACCTTCACCCGGACTACGCCTCGACGCGCTGGGCGCTCGAGCAGGACGCCGAGCTCGTCAGGGTCCAGCACCATCACGCACACGCCGCCGCCTGCCTTGCCGAGCACGGCGAGCAGGGCGAGGCGCTCGCGCTCATCTTCGATGGCACGGGTCTCGGCACCGACGGCACGCTCTGGGGCGGCGAGCTGCTGCGCTGTGACCTCGAGCGCTTCGAGCGAGTCGCCCACCTCGAGGCGGTGCCGCTGCCGGGCGGCGAGGCCGCGATCCACGAGCCGTGGCGCATCGCGAGCGCCTATCTCGAACGCGCCGGGCGGCCCGTCCCGTTCGAGCGCTGGCCACTGGTTCGCCAGAGCCTGCGCACCGGAGCTCCGCTCAGCTCGGGCATGGGGCGCCTGTTCGACGCGGTCGCAGCGCTCGTTTGCGGCTGCGAGCACGCCGCTTACGAGGGCCAGGCAGCAGTCCTGCTCGAGGAGCTCGCCGGGTCGACGCGGGCGGCGCCCTATCCTTGCCGGATCGCGGGCGAGCTGATCTATGGCAGCGACCTTGTCGCTGCGGCGCATGACGACCTGCTCGCCGGGCGGCGTCCCGCGGAGATCGCGGCCGCCTTCCACGAGGGCGTCGCGGCGGCGGCGATCGTTGCCTGCGAGGCGGCCGGCGGCCCGCGCACCGTCGTGCTCTCCGGCGGCAGCTTCCAGAACGTGCGCCTGTTGCGAAGCGTGGCCGGCGGACTTCGCTCGCGCGGCTTCCGCGTGCTCAGCCACCGCCGCGTGCCGCCCAACGATGGCGGCATCAGCTACGGGCAGGCCGCGGTCGCGGCGGCCGGGGGCGGCGTGTAGCGATGTGCCTTGGGATCCCCGCACAGGTGGTTGAGCTGATCGACGCCGAGCTCCAGCTGGCGAAGGTCGATGTCTCCGGCGTCGGGCGCGTGGTCAACTGCGCGTTGCTCGACGGAGAGCTCGCGATCGGCGATTGGGTGCTCTTGCATGTCGGCTTCGCGCTGGCGCGGATCGACGAGTCGGAGGCGCTCGCCACGCGCGAGCTGCTCGAGACGCTCGGCGCACCCTACGAGCAGGAGCTCGACGAGCTCCGAGCGAGCAGGATCCAGTGACCGACTCGTGCGGCTGCATCACCTGCGGTGACGTCGCCGTCCTCGCGCGCGTGATCGAGCTGCGCGGCCAGAACGCCGTGATCGAGCTCGGCGGCGCTCGCGAGGAGGTCGCGGTCGAGCTCGTCGAGCCGGTGCGCCTGGGCGAGCAGCTGCTCTGTCACGCCGGTGTCGCGATCGCTCGCCCGCAGGAGCAGCGCGCATGAAGCACGTGACCGAGTACCGCTCAGGCGATATCGCTGCCGGCCTCGCCGAGCGGATCGCCGAGCTCGCCGTCGCGGGGACCACGTACAAGCTGATGGAGATCTGTGGCGGCCACACGCACGCGATCTACCGCCACGGGATCGAGGACCTGCTGCCCGCTGAGATCCAGCTCGTCCACGGTCCCGGCTGCCCGGTCTGCGTGATCCCGATGGGCCGCCAGGACGACGCGCTCGCGATAGCGCAGGAGCCGGGGGTCATCTTCACGACGTTCGGCGACATGCTGCGCGTGCCTTCGACCAACGGCTCGCTGCTCGACGCGAAGGCGCAAGGCGCGGATGTCCGGATGGTCTACTCGCCGCTTGACGCGCTGCGCCTCGCCCGCGAGAACCCCGATCGCGAGGTCGTCTTCTTCGCGATCGGCTTCGAGACGACCGCCCCCTCGACAGCGCTGACGCTGCTGCGCGCGCGCACCGAGGGGGTCCGCAACTTCTCCGTCTTCTGCAACCACGTCGTCGTCGTGCCGGCGCTGCGCGCGATCCTCGACGCTTCCGATCTGCAGCTCGACGGATTCATCGGGCCCGGTCACGTCTCGACGGTGATCGGGACGACGCCCTACGAGTTCATTCCCGCGGAGTACGCCAAGCCCGTCGTCGTCTCCGGCTTCGAGCCACTCGACGTGCTGGCGAGCATCTACATGCTGATGCGCCAGTTGACCGAGGGGCGCTGCGAGGTCGAGAACCAGTACGCGCGCGTCGTGAGCGCCGCCGGCAACGAGCGGGCGCTCGCCGCGATCCACGAGACGATGGAGCTGCGCGACACATTCGAGTGGCGCGGACTCGGCTTCATCGAGCGCAGCGCGATGAAGCTGCGCGAGGAGTTCGCCGCCTTCGACGCCGAGCGGCGCTTCACGCTGCCCGGCGCGCGCGTCGCCGATCCGCCTGCCTGCCAGTGCGGCGAGGTGCTGCGCGGCGTGCTGCGCCCGTGGGAGTGCAAGGTCTTTGGCACCGCCTGCACACCGGAGCGGCCGATCGGCACCTGCATGGTCTCGAGCGAGGGCGCCTGCGCCGCGTACTACAACTACGGCCGGCTCGAGCGTCGCCGCACGCGCAGCGCCACGCCAAGCGGCTGATGGAGGAGCGCGAGGTCCTCGAGCGCATCGAGGCTCGCCGCAAGCGCGCCTCGCGCCGTTTGCTCGACAAGCGCATCACGCTGGCGCACGGGGCGGGCGGACGCTCTACCCAAGCCTTGATCGAGGCGCTTCTCCTGCCCGCTCTACGCAACCCGCTGCTCGAGCCGCTTGGCGACAGCGCGGTGCTCTCGCTCGACGGCGGCGAGCGCCTTGCCTTCAGCACCGACAGCTACGTCGTCAAGCCGCCGACGTTCCCGGGCGGCGACATCGCGAAGCTCGCCGTGCACGGCACGATCAACGATCTCGCCGTCTCCGGCGCGAAGCCGCTCGCGCTGTCGGTGGCGCTGATCCTCGAGGAGGGCCTCGAGGTCGCAGAGCTCGAGCGCTACATCGCCTCGCTCGCCCAGGCCGCGAGCGCCGCCGGCGTACCGATCGCGACCGGGGACACGAAGGTCGTAGAGCGCGGCAAGGCTGACAGCCTCTACATCACGAGCTCCGGCGTCGGCCTGCTGCCCCTGGGCCTGCGCCTCGGGCCGTCTGAGATCCGCGCCGGCGACCGCGTGCTGCTCTCTGGCACGATCGCCGACCACGGCATGGCGGTGCTGGTCGCGCGCGGTGAGCTCGAGCTCGAAGGCGCGATCGAAAGCGATACGGCACCGCTGCACGAGCTCGTCGCTACGCTGCTCGACGCCTGTGGCGGGTCGGTGCGCTGTATGCGCGACCCGACGCGCGGTGGCCTCGCGACCACGCTCAACGAGTTCGCCCGCGATGCGCGCTGCGCGATCGTGATCGAAGAGTCGGCCCTGCCGCTGCGGCCGATCGTCGGCGGCGCTTGCGAGATCCTTGGCATCGACCCGCTGTACGTCGCCAACGAGGGCAAGCTCGTCGCGATCGTTGCACCGCATGCGAGCGAGGCAGCGCTGGCCGCGCTGCGCTCTCACCCGCTTGGGGTCGAAGCGGCGGTGATCGGCGAGGTGAGCCCTGCGCCTTCCGGAATGGTCATCCTCGACACGACGCTCGGCGGCTCACGGGTCGTCGACACGCTCGCCGGCGACCCACTGCCGCGCATCTGCTGAACAGGCTTGACCGTTCCCCTGCAGGCTTCACTTCCCCTCCGCGACAGGGACGTAGTCGAGTTCCAGCGGCCGCGTTCCTGGCTGATTCGGCTCCGAGACGATGCCGAGAACCATCGCGTTAAACAGGAGCGTGTTGCCGCAAACAAGGCAAACAATTGGCACCGTGGGGTGCACGCACCCGAAGTCCACGTTCGGCTCGTCGAATGATGGGATCGCGCTGAGCTCCCCGAGCGTCCACTTGTTCGAGTGGCACAGGGGACAGCGCTGATTCCCCTTCCAGTGGCTACGGATCGCAGCAACGATCTGGTCGGTGCGGTCCTGTGGGGTGTTCTCAACCATGGGCGTACGTTACGCCGATGACAGCAGCATGAAACGGTGATAAGTACCGAGTCGACACACCGCATTTAGGAACTCTCGCAAGCCGTAAACGCGGACTCCCTTGGCCGCGCCGCATGTCCAAGCCGGCGAGGGCGGCGGCCACCGGCGCTACTCCACACGGAGCGCGCCGCCGGCCGCCGCCCGCCGCCGCTAGCCTGAGGTCACGTCGCCAAAGAACGCGCAACCGCTGTAGCTCGCGAACGCCGTCCCGCTCTGGTAGCCAATCGTGCCGGTCAGCACGCTGCCGGCGCTACTCGCGTAGGAGAACGACACGTTGCCTGACCCGGCGGGGCCGAGCGGCTCGTTGCTTGCCGAGCCGAGAGTGTCGGACTGGCCGTTGAATGCGCCCGTCGTTCCGGAGCCGCTGAACATCAGCTCGGAATCGTTGCTCGAGGGCCCGTTCGCGACGAGGCTGGCGCTGCCGGAGCTGCTGCAGTCAGCGAGGATCGTCAGGCCATCCGTGCCGTAGAGCGTCGCCGTCGTGGTGCCTGAGCCTGGCGTGGGCTCCTTCAGCAGCAGCTTGGTGACTGCTTGCCCGTTGACCGTCGCCGCCGAGGGGTTGAGCGGTCCGGTCGCGCCGGTCGCGCCTGTGGCACCGGCAGGACCGGTCGCTCCCGCTGCGGCCCAGGCGAGCGGAAGCCAGCCGCCGGAGCAGCGATGGCCGGGCGGCCATACCTTCGCGTAGCCGCCGTGCGGGGCGACGCAGCTGTTGATGTTGCCGGCGGGCCCGATGAACGGACTGCTCTGCGCCGCGTATGCGGCACCCCCAACCCCCAGGAACAGCACGGCGACCGCGCCGAGCTTCACGATCCCTGAGCGGGTGCGAATCGCTCGCATCTTTACCTCCTCGTCCTTGCCTCGTGCCGGTGCGGCACGCCATCGTTTAAGGAAACTGTTGGCTGGCGCGGAGGTTGCGCGCTTGGCAGAACTCTTACTGAGCCGTGTGATCGCGGATCAGCGACAGGTCTGCTTCGCCGAGGCGCGCCCCGGCGGCGTCTCGCTGATGCCAGAACGGATAGAGCAGGTCGGGCCGGCTGACGGCCTCGAGGCGCGCGTGCTCGGCTGGGCTCAGCTCGAGCGACGCCGCGGCGAGATTGTCGGCGAGCTGCTCCGGTGTGCGTGCTCCCACGATCGCAGTCGTTACAGCCGGCCGTGCCAGGAGCCAAGCGAGCGCGACCTGCGCCGCCGAGACGCCATGCTCCTTCCCGATCTCGAGCAGCACCTCGACCGTGTCGTAGAGACGCTCTTCGTCATAGACGGGTGGCTCGGTCCACTCACCGGCGCGGCGCGAGCCGGGCGGCGTCGGCTCGCCGCGCCGGTACTTGCCCGATAGCAGGCCGCCCGCGAGTGGGCTCCAGATCAGCAGGCCGAGGCCCTGGTCGATCGCGCAGGGAACGATCTCGTACTCCGCCGAGCGCTCCTCGAGCGAGAGGAAGATCTGCTGGCTGACGAACCGCGGCAGTCCCGTCCGGTCGGCGATCCCGAGCGCTTTCATGACTTGCCAGCCGGCGAAGTTCGAGCAGCCGACGTAGCGCACCTTGCCCGCATCGAGCAGATGCTCGAGCGCGCCAAGCGTCTCCTCGAGCGGTGTCAGCCCGTCCCATTCATGTACCTGGTAGAGGTCGATGTGGTCTGTGCGAAGGCGTCGCAGGCTCGCCTCGCAGGCCTCGATCAGGTGATGGCGCGACAGCCCTTCGTCATTCGGCCCCGTCCCTGTGGCAAAGCGCGCCTTCGTGGCGATCAGCGTGCGGTCCCGCCGCCCTTCGAGCGCGCGTCCGATCAGCTCCTCGGATGCTCCGTCGGAGTACGCGTCAGCCGTGTCGATCAGGTTCACGCCAGCATCGAGCGCCATGTCGATCTGCGCTCGCACGCCGTCGAGCGGGATCTGCCCGACGTCGCTGAACTTCCCAGCGCCGCCGAATCCCATCGTTCCGAGCGTGAGCGTCGATACCTGTAGCCCCGATCGTCCTAGTTGCCGGTACTCCATCATTCCTCCACCTGGTCGCGGTCAGGCTGCAGCTTAGAGGAGCGCCGATTGCCCGCTGAGCGGGCCTGCCCTGACGCGCTGCACGCCTCCCGCTTCATGCTTGCGGGCCGCTGCGTCGATGCGCATCTAGATCTCGATCTCACGCGTACCCACAACCAAGCTGCTCGTTCCGACAATCGCTTGCGCTCTCGCGCTCGCAGCGATCGCCGCCATCTGGACGTTTGTCGCGAATGCCGATTCGAGCCGGCAGGAGCAGTTGACGATCAGCACGGTGACGACGGCGCTGACAAACCTGCAGTCAGCACCGTTCGACGCGGATCTGGGAGTCGGCGGCTCTCGGGCCAAGGTAGAAGCCAAGATCGCGGCGGACGAGGCATTGATATTGCGGAGTCTCGCGCCGCACGGACAGACCGGTGCATCGGCGCGCCTGCTTGCTTCCGGGCGCGCGGACTTCGCGAAGATCGAGCCGGCGATCACGAGCATTCTTGGGCTCTCTCTACGCGGCGGAGGGCCCGCACCGGGCCGGCCCGCGCCGGGCGTTCAGCCGCAAATGCTCGTTCCGAGGCTACAGGCGCGTTTGACCACCGACTTCGCCGCCCTGGCGGGCGTGCTCGCCAAGATCAGCCGCGCCGACGCCAAGCTCGCCAACAGCGAGGAACTGAGGACCAAAGTCGCGACCGTCGTCGCGATCCTGATTCTCCTCGTACTGTTCGGCTTCTTCTACTTTCGCTCGCTCGCGGCGCGTAGCGCCTTCGAGCGCGTCACGCGGGAGAAGGTCGCAGTCCTGCATGCGAGCGCCGCCGAGGCGCGACGAGCTGCGCAGGCTAACGCCATCGCCCGTGATGACGCAGTCGAGGCATCGAACTCCAAGTCGATGTTCGTGGCGACAGTCAGTCATGAGCTGCGCACACCGCTGAATGGCGTGATCGGCATGACCGAGCTGCTGCTCGGCACCGAGCTCGACACGCAGCAGCGAGAGTATGCGGACGTCGCCCGAACCGCGGCCGAAGGGCTCCTGCTCGTGATCGGCGACATCCTCGACTATTCGAAGCTCGACGCCGGCAAGATCGAGCTCGACGAACGGCCGTTTTCGCTGCGCGAGACGATCGGGGAAGCAACCTCGATCCTGATGACGGCGGCGCGAACCAAGGGTGTCGTGCTCAACGTCGCGGTCGACGAACGCGTGCCGGTGTGGCTGCGAGGTGACGCCGCCCGGCTGCGCCAGGTGGTGACGAATCTCGTGTCCAATGCGGTGAAGTTCACCGACGCCGGTGAGGTCACCGTGATCGCGACGGGCGTGCCTGCCGGCGAGCTGACAAAGCTGCGAGTGGAGGTCAAGGACACGGGCATCGGGGTCGCCGCTGATGCGCTTGCGCGTCTTTTCGAACCGTTCACCCAGGCCGACAACTCGACTGCGCGCCGGTATGGCGGGACCGGCCTGGGCTTGACGATCTCGGCGCGACTGATCGAATCGATGGGTGGCACGATGGGTGCCGCGAGCGAGCCGGGCAAGGGCAGCTCGTTCTGGTTCGAGCTGACGCTGCCCGCGACGGACGCGGCCGAGCAGCCATCGCTCGAGCCTGTCGACCACGGCATCACATGCGCGGTGTCAGGGCCGGACGGTGCACCGCCGCTGATCCTGGTTGCCGAGGACAACCCGGTCAACCAGATGATCGCCTCGCGCATGCTCGAGACGCTTGGCTACGCGACGGACATCGTCGCCGACGGGCAGGCTGCGCTCGACGCGATCGAGCAGACGTCATACGCGGCGGTGTTGATGGATTGCCAGATGCCGGGTCTCGACGGCTATGCGGCGACGAGGGCGCTTCGACGCGGCGAGAATGGACACGACCACCTGCCCGTGATCGCAATGACCGCGCACTCCATGGACGGCGATCGGGCCAAATGCCTCGCCGCCGGGATGGACGACTACATCAGCAAGCCGATGCGCGTGAGCGTGGTTGCGCAGACGCTTGCGCGCCAGACGACGCATTCTGACGCCCGGGCCCCTGAGAGGACTGAGCGCGTCTCGGGGACGGGACGCTCGAGCCCGTAAGGCTTTCGGCGACAAGCGATGTCGCTGCCAACCTCGCGCATCGCGTCGATCACGCAGATAACACAGATTTGTGTTATCTGCGTGATCTGTGTATGGTGCGCGGCGTGCCGACCGATGCCGAGATCACCTTCGCGGATCACATGGGGCGCTTCTACGCGCGCCGTTACGCGTTTCCGCCGATGGTGGGCCGCCTGCTCGGGTATCTGGCGGTCTGCGATCCGCCCGATCCGACGATTGCCGAGCTCGCCGAGGCCCTGCTGGCATCTCGAAGTGCAATCGCTCAAGCGGTCAAGACCGTGGAGGCGTTGCATGTTGTTCGCCGGTACCGGGCCGCGGGCGAGCGGATGGACCGCGTGCGGATCGACCTGTCCTCGCCACGGTCGCTTGGATTCGACGTCTCCGAGTACCAGGAACTGGGCGAGCTGGCGCGCGAGGGCCTCGAGGTGGTGCGCGATGCCACGTTGGAGCGACGAGCTGTGCTGCTGGAGATGTCGGCGTTCGGCGAGTTCCTCGTGGAGCGCATTCCGCTGATGGAGCAGGAGTGGGCAGAGCGCCGCGCAGCGCTGGTCGCCGCCGGCGTCCTTCCGGATACGGCTCACGGGGCGGACCGATCATGAGTCACGCGGACCACGCGATGGCGATCGTGGCCTCGGGCGTGACCAAGTCCTTTGGCGAGACGCTGGTGCTCGACAACGTCGATCTGAGCGTTGAGACGGGCACGATCTTCGGACTGCTCGGGCCCAACGGGGCGGGGAAGACGACAATGGTGCGGATCCTCTCCACATTGATCGCGCCGGACGCCGGGCAGATCTGCGTCGCCGGCTGTGACCTTGCCGGGGACCCGGACGGTGTTCGCTCCGCGATCGGCGTGACCGGACAGTTCTCGGCCCTCGACGAGCTGCTGACCGGCGCGGAGAACCTTCACCTGATGGCCGATCTGAATCATCTCGATCGCAGCACCGGCCGCCGGCGCGTGGCCGCATTGCTCGACGCGTTCGAACTGTCGGACGCGGCAGCCAAGCCCGTTGCCACCTACTCGGGCGGAATGCGCCGCCGCCTGGATCTCGCGATGACGCTCGTCGGCTCGCCCCGTGTGATCTTCCTCGACGAGCCCACGACAGGGCTTGATCCGCGCGGTCGCCACACCATGTGGAGCGCGATTCGTGAGCTGAACGCCGGCGGTGTGACGATCTTCCTGACGACCCAGTATCTGGAGGAGGCCGACCAGCTCGCTGACCGGATCGCCGTCCTCGACCGCGGCCGGATCGTCGCGCAGGGCGCGCCCGCCGAGCTCAAGCGGCGCCTGCCGGGCGGCCATATCCGCATCCAGTTCAGGGCCCCGTCCGCCCTTCGCGCGGCGGAGCGTGCGCTCGACGGCGCAGTCCACGACGAGGACGACCTTGTCCTGCAGGTGCGAAGCGACGGGAGCGTCGCCGCGCTGCGCAGCGTGCTCGACCGGCTCGACGACGCCGGCGTCGAGGCTGCGCAGCTGTCGATCCACACTCCTGACCTCGACGACGTCTTCTTCGCCGTCACCGGCCACTCTGCCACGACCCCATGAGCACCTTCGGCTATACGGTCACCGACTCGGCCACGATGCTGCGACGCAACCTGCGGCGACTACGACGCTACCCGTCGATGACGCTGCTCCTGGTTGGCATGCCGATCGTCTTCCTCCTGCTCTTCGTCTACGTCTTTGGCGGGCAACTCGGGGCGGGGCTCGCCCGCGGCCTGGCCGCGGGCCACAACGGCCGTGCCGGCTACCTCAACTACCTGACCCCCGGGATCCTGCTGATGACAGTGGCCGCCGCCGTTCAGGGCACGGCGATCGTCGTCGCGATGGACATGACGGGCGGCATCATCGACCGGTTTCGCACGATGGCGATCGCTCGCGTCAGCGTCCTCACGGGGCATGTGCTGGCAAGCGTCATCCAAGCCCTGGCCAGTATCGCCATCGTCCTCGGCGTGGCAATCGCCCTCGGCTTTCGTCCCACCGCCGATCCGGCGAACTGGCTGGCCGCGATCGGCGTCCTGCTGCTCTTTACGCTCGCGCTGATCTGGCTCGCCACGGCCCTGGGGCTGGCGGCAAAAAGCGTCGAGACCGCGAGCAACACCCCGATGTTCCTGACCCTCCTGCCGTTCCTCAGTAGCGCGTTCGTTCCGACGGCCACGATGCCGGCCGGACTACGGCAGTTCGCCACATACCAGCCCTTCACGCCGGTCACCGAAACCGTGCGCGGGCTGCTGACCGGCACGTCGATCGGTGGGAACGCCGTCGGCGCGATCGCGTGGAGCGTTGGGATCGCCCTCGCCTCCTACGTCTGGGCAAGGCACCTCTATAACCACCGCCACGCCGGCTGACGAGCTTGTCGCGCGCCTGCTAGTAGCGTCCTCGCTCGTGTCGGCTCCAGTGGGTCTTCGTCGGGTTGTCGCGACGCGCTACGTCGCGCCATTGCGCGAGGGCGGGTCGCTACCGGGTCTGCTCGAGGCGGATGACGACGGCCTCTACGTCACGAAGTTTCGGGGCGCCGGACAGGGCCGGCTCGCGCTTGTCGCTGAAGTGATTGTCGGCGAGCTGGCGCGGCGGATCGGGCTGCTCGTACCGGAACTGGTGACCGTCGAGGTCGCCCCAGCCCTGGCCGCCGCGGAGCCGGATCCGGAGATCCAGGAGCTGATCGCCGGGAGCGCGGGCGCGAACCTTGGCGTTGACTTCCTGCCCGGCGCGCTCGCCTACGCCTCGGCCGGCCCGTGGCAGCCCGACAGCGGGCTTGCAGCCGAGATCGTCTGGCTGGATGCCCTCGTGACGAACGTCGACCGCAGCGCGCGGAACCCAAACCTGTTGCTCTGGCACGGCCGGCTGTGGTTGATCGATCACGGCGCCGCGCTGTATCTCCAGCACACCGGCCTGATTCCCATGGAGCACGCTCCGCGACCTTTCACCCAGATTGCCGATCACGTGCTGTTGCCTCACGCGGGATCGATTCTCGAGGCGCATGAGCGGCTGGCTCCGCTGGTTGATCGCGCGCTCCTCGAGGCGGTCGTCGCGCTGGTCCCGACCGGCTGGCTCGCGGGCGTTACCGTCGAGGACTACGTTGAGTACCTGGCGCTTCGTGTAGAAACCGCGGTGTTTGCGCAGGAGGCCGAGCGTGCCCGATCCCAAGCGTGACCCATTCTCCTACGCGATCGTACGAGTCGTCCCGCGCGTTGAGCGTGGTGAGCAGATCAACGCCGGCGTGATCCTCTTCTGCCGGCAACGCGACTTCCTCGCAGGCCTGGTCGCGCTGGACGAGGCGCGCCTACGAGCACTGGACGCCGACGTTTCTGTACAGCAGATACGCGAGAGCTTGGAGGCGATCCTGAGAGTTGCCGAGGGCGACCCGGCGGCAGGCCCGATCGCGTCGCTGCCGTCGTCCGAGCGCTTCGGCTGGCTCGTCGCGCCGTCGAGCACGGTCATCCAGACCTCTGAAGTGCACACCGGACTCACAGCGGACCCCCGCAAGACGCTCGACAGCCTGTTCGGCGAGCTGGTCGAACCGCTAGAGCGAGCCCAACCGCCTGGGTAGCGGCCTTTCCCGGCGCCCAGACGGCGCCGTGACAGGTGCCGCGGGACCGGTGTTACGCGATCAGGCGTGCTTGCCGATAGGGATTCTGGGCAAGCGCCGATCGAGCCCACAAGCGTCGGTTCGCGCGGACCGTTTTCCTCTCCCGCCCCCAGGTGAAGGGACAAGCATGAAAGCAGCGCTGTCTAATGAGCAGCAAGGCCGCTCGAGTGGGCGCCAGCGGATCGTCATCGCTGACGATGATCCGTTTGTGCGCGCGCTGCTGGAGGCACAGCTCGCTGACGGGTTCGAGTGTGTCGGCTGCGCCGCCGACGCGGCAGAGGCGATCGCACTTGTCGTGGCCGAGCACCCGGATGTGGTGATGCTTGACATGAGCATGCCCGGGGGCGGCGCGATGCGCGCAACCGTTGAGATCCGCGAGCGCGCACCGCAGACCGCGATCGTGATCCTGTCCGTCAACGAGACGGTCGGCGACATGATCGACCTGCTGAACGCCGGCGCCATGACCTACCTGCGCAAGGGCATCGACGACCACAGCCTCTCCAACGATCTGAACGCGTCGATCACCGCGCATCGCCATGGTGGGCGTAGCACGCAGATCGCAGCTGACGCCCCGCTGGACGAGGTCGCCGGCGGGTTTCAGTTGGTGCTTCAGCCGGTCCCTGAGCCGCCGGCCTCGATCGATGTCACTCCGCCTCTCGCCGACCCGCCTGTCGTCCACGTCCTCGACGCGAAGCGCGACGGCGCCCGTGTCACGCCGCGACTGGCCGCCCTTGCCGCTGAAACCGAAGACGAGCGACGCGCCGCGCGCACGAGAGAGTTCTACGCCGGCTCGGCGTCCGGAGCCGTAACGCTCGTCGTTGACGACGACTTCCGCAATCGCTTCGCGCTGACCGCGCTGCTCGAGCGCGGGAAGGTCACCGTCGTCCCTGCCGAAAGCGGGCCCGACGGAATCGCGGTACTCAGCCAGAGGTCTGACGTCGACCTCGTCCTGATGGACATCATGATGCCCGACATGGACGGCTACGAGACGATGACCGCGATTCGCAAGATGCCGCAGTGGACCGATCTGCCGATCATCGCCGTGACCGCCAAGGCGGCGGGGTCAGAGCGCGAACGATGCCTCGCCGCCGGCGCCACCGACTACATCTCCAAGCCCGTTGATACCGCGATGCTGCTTGATGCCATCGGCAAATGGCTGTCCCCCGCGCGACGGGCACAGGCCTCCTGAACGCACGCATCTCGCGCTTCGAGATCCGGACGCTGCTTTGCCCGGAACTCGAAGAGGTGACCGGGTAGGAGGGCTACGGGTGGGGCGGTCGCGCCAAGCGGCAGCTTGGACGAGATGCGAGAGTCTCCCGATCTGATGCGGCTACCGCCATGGCTCACCGACGTTCGCGACTGGTACGAGAAGCTGTGGATCGCATCGGAGGGGGAGCGCGAAGCCCCGCGCCGCCCGCGCCAGGTGCCTGGCTGGCTGCTCGCGCTGCTGCCCTTCCTGCTCATCGGCGCGGCAGTGGCGGTCCTGCTGATCGCGATTGCCGTTGAGCACTGAATCAGTCCGCCTGAGCGAAGGTCCTTGGTTCGGCTGGGCGGGCTGGTCGCTCGGCTGGAGCTCGACCTCGCGAGCGTCCGGCACGGCCAGCCCTCGTGGCAATTGCTACGATCTTTCCAGGGCAACGACTCCACTGACAGACCGAACGGAGGGTCGCGATGACCGTAGGTGAGGCTATGAGCGCTGCGCAGATCACTGTGGGCACGTCGCACACGCTGCGCGAGGCGGCTCATCGGATGACACGCGGCCAGGTCGGCTCCGCCGTGGTGCTCGACCCGGCGTTGCCCGGCCCAGGAATCATCACCGAGCGCGACGTGCTGCGATGCATCGGCGAGGGCGGCGACATCGACCTCGCACTGGTCGGCGAGTACGTCGCCCGCAACGTGGTCTACGCGGCCGCGGACTGGCCGCTCGAACGCGCGGCCGAGGCGATGACAGCCGGCGGCTTCCGCCACCTGATCGTTCTCGACCGGTCAGAGGTCGTGGGCATCCTCTCGATGCGCGACATCGTGCGCTCCTGGGTCGAGACCGGCTCGCGAGTTCAAGCGACCGCGCTCGCCGGCTGAGCACGGAGCCGCGCGTCGGCCAGGCAGCTAGATGTCGTATTCGCGGCCCGCTTCGTCGCTGAGCCGCGCGAGCTCTTCATCGCTGAATTCCGGCGTCGCGAGTATCGCGAGCGCTTGTTCGGCGAGCCGATCTTCGACGTAGATTGCGCACGCACCGGACGCACCGAGTTGCGGTGTGCGCGGGCCCTTTGTGACGCTGGGGATGTGCGCCTCCGTGAGCTGAGCGCGGATCACCGCGGCCTCGGGCTCATTGCTCGCGTGCGCGACTGCCACCAGCACGCCCGCGATGGTAATCACCCGGCAGCGCTGTAACGCGTGTCGGCGTACTCCTTGAGCTGCGTCGCGGGGGCGGACCGTTTGACCGGATCGGTCAGGACGCCGGCAAGGTGAGAAGATCGTCTGCGTGGACGATGCAGGCCGCACCGAGCCAGCGTTCCTGTTCGACCTCGACGGCACGCTGGTCGACAGCGTCTACCAGCACGTCGTCGCATGGCGCGCCGCGCTCGCGGGCGTCGGCATCAACCTCCCGGTGTGGCGGATCCATCGGCGAATCGGGATGAGCGGCGGGCTCTTCGTCGACGCGCTCGCGCGCGAGCTCGACATGGAGCTCGACCGTGAGATGGTCGCCACGCTGCAGCGGCTACACGAGGACGCCTTCATCGAGAGTTACGACAGCGTGCGGCCGCTCCCCGGCGCCGCCGAGCTGCTCGCGACGCTGAGCGAGCGCGACGTCAAATGGGCGATCGCAACGAGCGGGCCAGAGCGCTACGCACGGCTTTCGCTCGCGATGCTCGGCCTGCCCGCCGAGACGCGGCTGGTCACCCGCGACCAGGTCCGCCACGCCAAGCCAGACCCGGACCTGTTCCTCGCCGCGGCAGCGCAGGTCGGATCTGACATCGAGCACTGCATGGTCGTCGGGGACAGTGTGTGGGATCTGCTCGCCGCCAGACGAGCGCGGGCGCTCGGCATCGGCCTGCTCTCAGGCGGCTACGGCCGCGAGGAGCTGATCAGCGCGGGGGCCTACCGCGTGTACGACGATCCACTCGATCTGCTCGCCCACCTCGACGAGTCCGGCGTCCGGCGTCCACAGTGATTCGCCGCTTAGCGCACGGTCACGGTCGGCGCCGGATCCACAGCGCACGGGGCGTAAAGACTCCTGGGCGGATGTGACAGGCTGTGAGCGTGAAGGTGGCCGTGCTCGTGGCGTGCTGGGTTGCGGCGCTCGGTGGCACGGGCGCCGCCAGCTCACGCTCCAGCTCGCCGCGTCGATCGGCCCCGCCTCACGCTGACGTCGTGGCTCGCCCGCGGGCGAGCTGTCTGCCTCGCGACAAGGATTCACTAACCCCTTCGGGGAGCGATCTCGCCAACGGCGTGAGCCTCACGGTGGATCGAGGCCAGGTCGTCTACGTGATGCTGGAGGAGCCGGCCGAGATCGAGCCCGCGCCAAGCTCCTTTCCGTGGCCGACCCCAAGGTCTTCAAACACCGCGGTCCTCGTGCGCGTGCCGATCTGCAAATACCCGGCGCTCGTCACCACAGAGGCTGTCACGGTCACTGCATTTCGTGCCGTTGGCGCCGGCACGGCGACTGTCACCGCGCCGCTCTCGCGCGCCTGGCAGAAGTGGCAGGCCAGCCCCCACGAATCCCCATCGGGTGCGCCCCAACAACCCTTCGAGTCCTTCAGCGCGAACGTAGCGGTCACGCGCAACTGACA
This sequence comes from Solirubrobacteraceae bacterium, assembly GCA_050010595.1. Lineage (GTDB taxonomy): Bacteria > Actinomycetota > Thermoleophilia > Solirubrobacterales > Solirubrobacteraceae > Palsa-513. The sequence goes on along the minus strand of JBEKKS010000005.1, from coordinate 12,596 downwards.
GGCCGCCGCTTCGCCGGCCCATCAAGCGAGCCGCATGGACTGCCTCAGGTGCGATCGCCGCGCCCCGCGCGGCGGCCGCGAACGCGCGCCCACAGACGAGCGCGCACGCCGCGACGACGTTCCTTGTTGTCGTGCGCCTTCACACGGTGCTCAGCGCCCGGCTCGATCTCTCCCTGGCGGTCGTGCAGATACTGCTGCTCCACCGCTCCGCCAAGAAGAAACTGACCAGGGTTGATGCCGGGACCGCCTACGCCCATATCAACAACCATACGCCGAAGCATCCGAAATCCCCGGAGTCGGCAGGGAGTCTCGCAGTCACGTTCGAGGAGCGCCCGCCGATCTGACGTACGCACTGTACGATCGTGTTGTGGGTGCGGCCTGATTCGCGGCGCGGCGATCGGTGGCAGTGCGCTGTCGGCGCTTCGGCGCGCGGTGGTGATGTTGGTGCTCGGGGTGTCGCTGGCCAATGCGGCAACCGCGCACGCGGCCTACGGCGACCCTAAGTTCCATCCGGATTCCTATATCCAGGGCATCGCCGATCAGTGGGCGAGTGCCTACGCCGAGCCGGGGCGTATCGGGCGTGCGATCAACGCGATATCGCTGGGCGGCGCGACCCCGATCCACTGGCTGATCGTTGCCGGACGCGAAGACGGGGAGTTGCCGGCTGGTCCACTGGGCCCCTCCGGTGCCGACTCCTACCCGGTGAACAGCCCGACCGACGCAGCGCAATACAACGACGACGGCCCGTACTGCCGCGTGCGTGTCGCGCAGAGCACTTGGCAGGGACCAGCCGAGGTTATGTCGCTTGAGATCGCACACGAGGTGTTCCATTGCTACGAGTTCGCGCTCGCCCGTGGTTCTGCCCACGAGGCGAACTGGATCAAGGAGGGCCTGGCCAACTGGGCGGCCCTCAGCGTGGACCCACAGCCGGCGTCTTCGGGCGCGTATACGGGTCTCGATGACTACTTCGCTCACCCCGACAGGAGTCTCTTCTCCCGCAGCTATGACGCAGCGGTGTTCTGGGACCACGTCGCCGACATCGTCGGGCTGTGGCCGAACGTCCAGACGATTCTCAGTGCGAGCGGTAACGCGGCCGAATACGCGGCGGCGGTGAGCGGTTCGGAGTCGTTCTTTCTCGAATCGTGGGGCTCGAGCGTGTTCAATCACAGCTCACCGACCGTCACGGACTGGGCGATGCAAAGCCCCGCGATCCCCCAGCGGGCGGACCTCCAGGCGAAGCCGACGGCGATCCACAACTCGACGATGGTCGGCGCGGACGCGTACTCAACGGCCCAATATGAGATCGATCCCGGGCCCGGCCCGCTGGTCGAGGTGACGATCCCCTCCGGCGCTCTACTGAGCGCTGTGCACGACTACCGAAATCTCGACGGCGCGTGGTATTGCCTGCAGACCAAGCCGTGCGTTTGCCCGGCTGGCGACACCGGCTCGCCACCACCGAGCACGATGCTCGTGCCCGGACCGGACTCCTACCTTGGGATCGGCGCAGGCCCGGATCGCAACGTCGGAACCGTGACCTACCACTCGCTGAGCGAGTACTGCACCCCGATGACGAAGAACGGCGGCAACAACGGCGGCATGCAGGCTAGCTCGGGTGGCGATCCGCATTTCGTGGACTTCGAGGGCGACCTCTTCGATTTCCAGGCAGCGGGCCAGTACACGTTGCTCGAGTCGACAACCGACGACCTGCAAATTCAGGTACGCCAGCACGAGATCGGGCACACGGGTGTCGCCGTCAATACCGAGATTGCGATGCGCGACGCCGAGGCGACGGTCGAGGTTGATGCGACCGGCATCGGGCGGATCGCGGCATACGTCAACCGCCACCGCGTCGGCGACGGGAATCACTCGCTCAAGGGCGGTGGTTCGCTCGCGGTCAGCGGAAACGACGCCACGGCCCGTTGGCCTGATGGCACGATCGTGAAGCTGCAGAACTCGGTCAACGGCCCGAGCTTTTCGCACCTCGTGGCGGCGCTGTGGGCTGACATCACTGTCGCGCCTGATCGGCTCGGGCACCTCACCGGGCTGCTTGGCGATGCGGGGGTCCCGGCCCAGAGCGAGTTCGCCTCGCGCGCGGGAACCGTCTACCCAGCGTCGGCGATCGTCGGCACCAACACGCAGTTGCTCTACGGCGCGTTCGGGCAGAGCTGGCGAATCACGAGCAAGCGCGCGTCGCTGTTTCGCTCGACACGTCCGGGTGATCTGCACGCACTCAGCTTGAAAGGCTCCGACGGCGCCTTCGCCGCACTCGCCGCGCTGATCAAGAAGGACCTCGGCAAGTTCGACAAGGCCCAGAAGGTCTGTGCGAAGCACGACTTCGCCAACGGGGACGCGCAGGAGGCATGCGAGCTCGACGTGGCCGAAACGGGCAACGCGGGGTTCGTGCAAGCCGACGCGATGCTCGATCAGGCCGAGACGCGGGATGTCGCCGCGATAGTGGCGCCGCCCCCACCACCGCCACCAGCGCCACCAGCGCCACCGACCGCGCCGACCGCGCCGGCTCTCCCGGCGCCGATCGCGCTCGGCGCGGGCAGCAGTCAAGCCAAGGTGGCCTATGACGCCGTGTCGGGCGACACCTACGTCACGTGGACGGCAGACAACGGATTGGGCGTCTACGTCTGCACGCTGCTTTCGGGCGCGACCGCGTGCCATGGCGGGCCGCAGCTGCTCAGCGACGCGATCGGCGGGACAGCCACGAGCTACGCCGATCCACAGGTCGTCGTGCTGGGAGGCGCGCCGGTTGTGCTTGCCTACAGCCAGGGCGCGACGGCGGCAGTCGAGCCGGCGGGCTACTCCAACCCCGAGGGCGTGATCGCGTGGAGCGCCCCCGCGGCCGGAGGGACGTTCGCCGTCGACAACGGCGGCAAACTGGTGTCGGAGACCGTCGGGTACATGCCGGGGGCGGGCGCAGTCGCCCTCGGCAGCAGCGGCTACATCGCCGAGGCCGGCAACTCGGCTCCGTTCGGGAACGGAGTGACCGACTTCAAGCTCGCCACCCCGGCACCGGTGACGATCCCGACGATCGATTCGACCAGCGACTTCGGCGACGTGCTCGACACCACCGGCAGCCAGTTCGCGATCATCCCCGACGCCGGCAGCTATCTCGCTGTCGCGGTCGGCGACGACTCAGGCGACCCGACCGGCTGTCCGTCCGGGACGAGCTACGCGAGCGGCTACGGAGCTGCGGTTCGCACGACGGCAACACTAGCCACCACGAGCTGGGGGTCGTCGTACTTCAAGCCACTCGACTGCACCGCGGAAGCGCCAGTGCTCGCCGGTGGCGCGAGCGGCATCGGAATTCTCGAGGACGAGGGCACCGGACTGGTCAGCACAGGGTCTGACGGCGTGTACTACCGCGCGTTCAATTCGGGAACGCTTACGTTTGGATCGCCGGTTCTCGTCTCCGACGAAACGCTCAACACCCTCGACGGCGCGGATGCGCTGAGCCTCTCGCAAGACTCGAACGGCGGCATCTACGCCAGCTGGACTGACAGCCGTGGTGTCGTGGTGTCATACAGCTCCAACGCCGGCACCAGTTGGACCACGCCGTTCGCCACCGGGCTCGGCGTCTCCAGCGCCGCGAGCGACCCCGTCGTCGCCGGAATCGGCGCCGCCACCGCTGCCGTCGCCTACGTCGCCGGCAACGAAGAGCAGCTGCAGATCATCCCAGCCGCGGACATCAACTTCGTGCCGTGAGCCGCCGGCTCGGCTGGAGGTCACCGATGCCGAATACGCTGAGCTTGTCGAGCTGGGTGCTCGTCGCCGCGCGTGCCGGCGACCGGCGACGCTAAACGTGGAATTGCCCGGACTGTACGCAGTCCGTGCGCTTGCGCGGCGGCTAGCTCAGCGTCGTGGCGACGAACGCGGCGTACAAGGCCACGATGGTCATGGCGCCTGGTCTTCGCATCCCGCGGCGGGCCGCGAGTAGCCCCACCGTCGCGATCGTCGCCGCAGCAAGTAGCGCAAGATCGAGTTGGTTCCTGGGCGAGCTGACGGTGAGTGTCACGACCAGCGACGGGATTGCGATGCCGGCGACCAGATTGATCGTGTTGCTGTTGAAGGCTTCGGTGACGAGCGCGGCGGCGCGTCCGGTCGTTCCGAGGCGCAGGCCGGTGAGCGCGTTCGGCAGGCTGGTGAGCGGGCCGAGGATGAGTGCCCCGACGAGGGCGGACGCGACGCCCCAGCGGTCGCCGAGCGTGAGCGCTGCTTGAACCATTCCGAGGCTTCCACCGACGATCAGTACAAGGTCGACGAGCATCAGCGTGAGCTGTTTGTGCGTCGTGAATTCACCGATCGCGTGCCGGTCGTGGTGGCGGTCGCCGCCGGGGTCGTTGGGTTCTAGGACCAGCCCGGCAACTAGCCTGAGGCCCAGGCGGCGTGCGAGCTCGTAGCCACCGATGACGAGGATGAGATAGGGCGTGAGGACACAGGCCAGCAGAATGACCGCAGCGCTCGCAGGCAGCCAGCCGACCAGAAGGGCGATAACGATCGCCGTGACGGCCAGGACAACCGTCCCCTCGAGTAGCAGCGTCTTGCGCGGCACCTGCACGCTGCCGGCGAGCAGGACGCTCACTCCCACCATCGCGGCGAGGTTGAACGTATTGGACCCGACGATCACACCTACGCTCGCGTCATGGGCTCCCTTGAGCATCGCGATCAGGGCGGAGGACACCTCCGGGCTGTCGGCCGCGATCGCGGTCAAGAGCCCGATCGATACCTCCGAGAGGCCATAGCGTGCGCCGAGCCGGTCAAGGCGCCGCGCAAAGGTCGCCGATGCCGCCAACGTGACCGCGAGCGCAAGTGCGAACAGCGGGACAGCGATCGCTACCCCCACAGCCGCTCCACCGTCATACCGCAGCCGGGCACGGTTCGCCTGCCGCCGCGAAGGGCATTCTCGCCTGACCTGGTGTCATTGACTGTTCGGCTGTGTCGCATTTTGGCTGTTGGGTGTGAGGAGGATGACGCGCTCGCCGGCTTGGAGTCGCGTGTCGCTGTGCAGCGGGACGATCTCTCGGCCGCGGGTTGCCGCGACGACGCGCGACTGGGCGGGCCAGGGGATCTCGCTGACCTGCTTGTTGGCGGCCGGGGTGCCGGGGCTGATCGCGATCTCGACGATCTTGTAGCCGTCCAGCGGCGAGCTGGGCGTGTGGGCTATGGCTTCTGGGTCGTGGTCCGTGAAGTCGGCGGAGAGCGCTCCGCGCTCGATCTCGGCGGCTGACTCGTGGAGCTTGTTCGAGACGGTCCGCAGCACTCCCTGGCGGGTGACCCAGCCCAGCAGGTCGTGGCTGTCGTTGGAGAGGACGGGCAGGCCGGCGTGGCCGTAGAGGACGAGTTGTCGCAACGCTTGCGCGAGCGACTCGTCAGCGAAGAGAACCTGCACCTGCCTGCTGTCGACAACCGGGCCAACAAGTCGCTCCCACTGTGCGTCGCTGACGCTGACGGTGTCTGCAACGCCGTGTCCCGGGTCGTGCCGGTCAGTTCGGGCGAGAGCCGGGAGGGGTTGCATGATGTCGGCGACGGTCAGGGCCTGCAGCACGTTGGTTGCTCGCGGCCGCTCGATATCGATTCCGCGGCGCAGGAGCTTCTCGGTGTAGACGCTGCCGTAGGAGAGCTGCTTCGAGAGGGCTGCCGCGATCGCGCACGTGAGCATGACCGGAAGCGTCAGCCCGAAGTTGCCGGTCATCTCGATGACGCTGGCGATCGCCGTCAGCGGGGCTTGCGCGGCAGCGGCGAAGACACCGCCCATCCCCACGATCGCGTAGAGCGCCGGCGGGCCGATCGCCGACCCGAACAACTCGTGGCCGATCGTTCCAAACGCCATGCCTGCCATTGCGCCAATGAACAGCGAGGGTGCGAATACCCCGCCGGAGCCGCCGATCGAGAGCGTCAGGCTCGAGGCGAGGATCTTGCCAAGCATGAACACGATCAGCAGCCCGAACACGACGTGTCCAGCGATCGCCTCGTTCATCACGGGGTAGCCGACGCCGTACATCTGTGGCAGCGCAAGTAGTACGAGCCCGAGCGCAAGGCCGCCGACTGCGGGTCGCGCCCACTCCGGGCGCCCGCGCCACAGATCGTCAACCAGATCCTCGAGCCTGTATAGGAACGCCTTGAACGCGAACCCGATTAGCCCAACCGCGAGGGCGAGTACCCCGCAGAGCAGGTAGGTGTTGTCGCTGCTCACCGTCAGCCCGTGCGGGACGAGCGCAAAGAACGGCGCCGAGCCGAAGATCGCGCGGCTGACGACATCTCCGGTCACAGCGGCCAGACTGGTCGCAAACAGAGCATCGAGCGAGAACTCGCGCAGGATGATCTCGAACCCGAAGAACAGGCCGGTGATCGGCGCGTTGAAGGTGGCGGCGATCCCGCCGGCCGCGCCGCACGCGACGATGATCCGCAGCCGAGTCTCCGACATCCGAACAAGCTGACCGAGGGTCGAGGCCAGCGCGGAGCCGATCTGCACGATCGGACCCTCGCGGCCGACCGATCCGCCAGTCCCGATCGTGATTGCCGAGGCGAGCGCCTTGACCACAGTCACCTGGGGACGGATCCGCCCGCCGTTCTCGGAGACGGCGAGCATCACCTCCGGCACCCCGTGGCCGCGCGCTTCACGCGCGAAGCGCTGGATCAGCGGTCCGTACAACAGGCCGCCCACCACAGGAATCAGGAGCAGAAACCAAATCCCGAGCCACGGCAGGTGCAAGCTCCCAACATGCCCCTGTTGGCCGAACTGATCATGCCCCGTCGCAAGCCATGTGAACGCGTAGATCAGCCACCTGAACCCGGCAGCACCCAGACCGGCACCGGCGCCGACCAGCAGCGCCATGGCCACAAGCCCAAGCCGCGCACCACCAAGCCAAGACCGCGCCGCCCCGACCAGCGGCACCCGCGACGGCGCCGGCACCGATCCCGCGTCGCCGGCGGGCACCGCCTTCATTGGCGGCTGAGCACGTCCGCGAGTCGCGCGCGCTCCTCGCCCAGTGCGGCTACCGCCTCGGCCAGCCGACGCTCGCCCTGCGACGACAATCGCAGGTAGCGCACCCTGGCATCCGTGCTTGACACCTCACGGCGCAGCAGCCCAGCGTCCTCGGCGCGGCGAACAAGCTGCGTCACGCTGCTCTGCGCAAGCCCGAGCGCGACAGTCAGCTCCGACACCGTCGCGCGCTCGACTTCGTTCTCAGCAACCTTGATCGCAAGCAACAGCTCGTAGCGCTCGCCAGTCAGCCCACACAGACCGAGGATGCGCTCACTGGCATGCGAAAACCGGCGCAGCGCCGACCGCAACGCGGCGGCAGCACGGTACTGATCGATCCCTTGCGGGTCGCGGGCCATCGAACGGCTGGGTCGGTTTGCAACACTCATTGCATTACGCTTTAGTAGCGTAATACAATGCTCTTCGCACAGACGTCAGTACTTCATGTCTCGCTCCTCCTCCTAGGCAGCGAGCCTGCTGGCGATCAGCGCTTTGACGCGTGCCTCGATCGTGTCGCGCACCGCTCGGATCTCGTCGATCGGCCGGCCCGCAGGGTCCGGAAGATCCCAGTCCTCGACCGTCGTCGGGACATACGGGCAGGCGTCGCCGCAACCCATCGTCACCGCCAGGTCAGCGCGCTGCTGCATCTCCACGGTCAGCTTCTTCGGCCTGCGATCGGCGATGTCGATCCCGACCTCGGCCATCACCTCGACCACTGCGGGCCAGACGCGCTCGCCCGGATTGGTGCCAGCCGACTCGGCCTCAGCGCCCTGTGGTGCGTCACGCTCGAAGAACGCCTGCGCCATCTGCGGGCGCCCAGCGTTGTGGTTGCAAACGAACAGTACGTAGGTCACGCGACCAGGACGCTATCAATTGACATTAGCGGCAACTATCCCATGACCGGGGGTAGACTTCCTCCGGCATGGCAAGCGGATGCTGAGACGGTGGCGGCTCTACGCGATCTTCGCGATGGCCTCGATGAGGCGTCGCGTTTCTTGTACGACTTGGGCGAGCCCGCTCACAACAAGCATTGGCTTCCCGAAAGCTACGCTCAAGGGAAGACCGGCTTCCACCTTCATTTGCGGGTTCTTCCCGGTGATCTGAACGTCGCCGCCCATGACTGGTGCGCCTTGTATTACCGGCCCATCGACTTTGAGCCAGACGCTCTCGCGGATGACTTCGAGATCGTTCGTGAAGAAGTTGATGACCGGCTTACCATCGCTCGTTGGTATGCCTATGGTGCGCGCGAGGATGGTGCGGTGTTTGTCCTCGTTGGAAAGCTCACGGATGATGAACAGCGGGTGGTATTCCGCCCCGTGCGGTCCGTTGTACGGTTGGGCCGCCTCGATGAATGCGAATGGCGCAGATGCGGGGTCGAGCCCGGTGAGGGGACCGGGACGCCTCTTTCTCGCGGGCAGCGTGACGGCGCACGCGAACTCGTCCGGGTCAGTGTGAATCGGAAAGCAAGTGCGAATGGTGCGTCGGCGTCTGGGCACCATCAACCAGACGAGGCTGTCCAGAGACGCGCGCAGGTTGTGGACGATCTCGCCGACCTCGATGCTCCAGTCGATTGGCGGCTCGCCACGGAGATCGATGTACCCGACGAACTTGCCCGTGTCGGGGTGTACCTCGCCCCGCAGCTCGTTGGACTCGTCCTTGATCCAAGGACCGACTTCCGCGTTGAGATCGTCCAATTTGGACTGTGCGCGATCAATCCTGCGGCGAATGCCGATCAAGGAAGGTTCGTCCACTCGCTACCCTTGGAGATCGATGCCCGACAGGCCGAAGACAGAGCAAACGCCGAAGGGACTCACGGTCCCGATCCCGAAGCGCGGTGAGTTCTTTGCGAACCTCAAGAAGCTCGCCACGCCGAAGGCGTCACCGCCCGCTAGCGGCTCTACTAAGAAGTAGCCGGAACATCGCGCGCTCATCATGGCGGTGGTTGTACCGCCATGTGAACTCGTCTAGGTACGACTGCAACCACTTGCGGGAGACGGCATGGTAGGTGCCGCGCAGCCCGTTCTTCAGGTTGCCGAAGAACCCTTCGATGGTGTTCGTGTGGACGTCTCCGCTCACGTAGACGTGTTCCTTGTGGCGGATGCGATGGTGGCCGCGATAGGTGCGGTGCAGGCCGACGTAGGCGGGGAACTCGTCGGAGAAGATCACGGACTCGGGGAGAACGTGGGTCGCGACGACGCCCTTCAGATCTCTACTGTCGTGCAGCGCCACGGCCCTGATCCGTCCCTTGCGCTCGACCGCGCCGAACACGGGGGTCTTCTTGTCGCCGGTGTCGCGCCACTTGCGCGCGGCCTGCTTGGGCCGCGACGCTGCCTGGTGGCGGCGAATGTCAGCGGCGCGCGGCTTCCCACCGATCCATGTCTCGTCAACCTCAACGTCACCGGACAGCAGCTCGTCGTCCGGCGTCATGAGTTCGTTGCGGATCAGGTTGGCCATGCGCCACGCGGTCTTGTAGGTCACGCCAAGCTCGCGCTCAAGCTGCTTGGCGGACACTCCGCAGCGAGTGCTAGTCATGAGGTGGATTGCGAAGAACCAAAGGTGAAGCGACGTGGACGACTTCTCGAAGATCGTTCCCGCCAACGGGTGCATGTGATGGCCGCACGAGTCGCAATCCCACGCCGGCCGATCGTTGACCTTGTGGAACTTGCGCACGCGCTCGCACGACGGGCACTCAGCGTGCGATCCATCGTCGGAGTAACGGTTGCGCCAAAGCCACTCAAGGCAGGTAGCGTCGTCAGGGAACTCGCGCATGAACTCCATGAGCGAGAACTGAGAGGACGAGGACTCGGCGCGCTTCGGTTGATCTCGATTGACTGGCGGCATGGGTAAATTGTCCCACGATATCTACCCCCTGTCAAGGGATAGTTGCCACATTAGCGAGTTCAATAGATATAAGTGGATAGATGAGCGTCGATTTGGAACTCGCCCCGAAGACCAAGCGACTGCCCGGCGAACCGTGCTGCGAGCCGGTGGTCTACCCGGACATCGAGCGCGAACAGGCGCAACGCATGGCGCACATCGCCAAGGCGCTTGGTGACCCGGTTCGCCTGCAGCTCGTCGATGTGCTGCGAAAGCACGCGGGAAAGGTGTGCGTCTGCGAGCTCGTGCCCCTGTTTGACCTCGCGCAGCCGACCGTGTCGCACCACCTCAAGGTTCTGCGCGCAGCGGGCATCGTTGGTTGCGAGCGCCCGGGCCTGTGGGCTTACTACTACGTGATCCCCGAGGCCCTGGAGGAGCTGTCTGCATGGCTGAGCTGAGCACCCCTGTCGAGACGACCGCGAACTCCTGTTGCGCACCCGACGCGCAGGCGAGCTGCTGCGAGCCGAGCGCCAAGGCCGAGTGCTGCGACCCCAGCCACGCCGAGGGCTGCGACTGCTCAGCCGGCAAGAGCCCCCAAACCCCAGCCGGCGACATCCGAGAGCAGGTGCGCGAGCGCTATGCCGCGGCCGCCATACAGGTCGCGAGCAGCGATCCTGGCAGCGGCTGCTGCGCGCCGAGCGAGACCTTCGACGGCGGCAGCGAGGTCTTCGGCGCTGCGCTCTACGCCCTCGGCGACCACGAACATCTCCCCGACACCGCCAAGCTCGCCTCCCTCGGCTGCGGCAACCCCACCGCCGTCGCCGAACTGCATGAGGGCGAGACAGTCCTCGACCTCGGGTCCGGCGGCGGCATCGACGTCCTGCTCTCCGCCAAGCGCGTCGGACCGACGGGTAAGGCGATCGGCCTTGACATGACCGACGAGATGCTCGAGCTCGCACGCACCAACGCCAGCGAGGCGGGCGTCGAGAACGTCGAGTTCCTCAAGGGCTACCTCGAACAGATCCCGCTCCCGGACGCAACGGTCGACGTCGTCATCTCCAACTGCGTGATCAACCTCGCCGCCGACAAGTCCACTGTGATGCGCGAAGCCGCCCGTGTGCTGCGCCCGGGCGGGCGCTTCGCCGTCTCAGACGTGATCGCCGACTCCGACCTCGACGAGGAGACCAAAGACGACATCGCCGCGTGGACCGGTTGCGTCGCCGGCGCACTCACAGAGCCCCAGTTTCGCGCCGCGCTCAACGACGCCGGCTTCCAGAAGATCGAGATCCGCCCCACGCACGCGGTTCACGAGCACGCGAACGCCGCGATCATCCGAGCACGCAAGTCCTCGTGACGAGCGTCACGCCGCACCCGTTGACGATCCGCCTGGCCCAGGTCGAGGATCTCGCCGCGGTCGCCGACATCTACAACGCCGGGATCGCGGAGCGCGTCGCGACATTCGAGACTACGCCGCGCGCTGTCGAGGACATCCAAAGCTGGGCCACCGACGGCCAACCGTTCCTCGTCGCAGTCGAAGGCGGCGAGGTCATCGGCTGGGCGCGCGCAGCCGCCTACTCAGACCGCTGCGTCTACCAAGGCGTCGGAGAACACGCTGTGTACGTTCACCCCAACGCGCGCGGACGCGGACTAGGCCGGACGCTACTCACCGAACTAGCCGCCGAATCAGAACGACAGGGCCTCTACAAGCTGACCAGCCGTGTCTTCACCGACAACGCACCCAGCCTCACCGCCCACCGCGCCGCCGGCTTCGACGAGGTCGGCATCCAGCGCCGCCACGGCAAGCTCGACGGCCAATGGAAAGACTGCGTCCTCGTCGAACGGCTCCTCGGACCCGCCGCCGACTGACCCGCCCGTCAGCCCCGAGCGCCGGAAGCGACATCAAGGCGGCGTAGCGCGACGGTTTTGCGCCCCGGGCGACACTCGTCGCTGGTGAGGTGGCCAGCAGCGTGCTAAGCAGGTGGGCGTCTGCTGTCCGCGCCAAGCAGGAGCGCGCGGAGATCGCCGCCCGCTACCGCTGTCGCCCAGAGGACGCACAGTTGGCGGGCTATTCCTTCACGCGGTCACGAGCCGGAGCGCAGGTCGTGTAGGCGCTCGCGCGTGAACTGGATGTCGTCGAACGTGACAACGCAGCCGTGACCGGTCGGCGATTGTGCCTCGAAGCCAATTGAAGCGGGGGTCGTCGATCCGTGGTCGATGTTGAAGACGCGGACGAACCGCCAGGTTTTGCCATCCAGGGAGGCGTGGTAGGCGAAGGCGTTATCGATTCGAGATACACGTAGCCACGCCGTCCGGCCTTCGACGGTGAAAGCGTTGGCGTCGTCTCCGGCGCCGCGGGCCACGACCGAGACGATCATTGGTTCGGGGTCGGGCGAGTACTCGAAGCAGAGCTTGCCCCAGTGGCGCTCGTCGATCCACAGGAGCAGCGCTCCGGCGTCAAAAGTGGAGGCGAATTCGACGGTGACGCGAGCACTGAATTGGAAGTCGCCGTCTGGGGGGACGCCAAGCAGCGTCGCGGCATTGAGCATCGACTCGGCATTGAGCTGGTTGGCCGATCCCGGGTCGATGAAGATGTCACTGTGCGCGGCAGCTCTGCCCGTCACCGTCGCAGTCGCCTTCTCGACGCTCCACGCCTCCTCAGACGACGGCGAGACGGTGAACGGAAGTCCGGGCACATCCCATGCGATCGTCATCTCTCTCCTCGTGTGATCTCGGTCATTGCACCGCACAGTCGTATTGCGCGGTGGTCGACACGGTGTTGCTGCCATAG
>JBEKKS010000004.1:0-179717 GCA_050010595.1 Solirubrobacteraceae bacterium | reverse complement strand
GTGGTCGACACGGTGTTGCTGCCATAGCGCCGTCGACGCCAAGGTCGCGCGACGGACGGCGCGCGGCTCCGATAATGATCGCGATAGCCCGGAACAACTGCAACTAGACCGACGACGATCACGATTCCCTCGCGATGTACGCGGATCACAGTCGCCGTGAGCCGGCGACAAGAGGCACGCCCAGCCCGTCACGCGTTGTCGCTTTCGCGGCGTGAAGGCGAACCGTTGCGACCACTCCCGCGTTGACGAAACAGCGAGAGCGCACGAACCAGCGCGCTCGCTACCGAGCTCGCCCACGACCGAGAACCCCTGTGACGAGCGTCGGTACCTATTTGGTACCCCGTTTGCCAGCCCGCGTCCTCGCAGGGCCATAAATCTCGGCTCTTTGCAGGCACTCATCCCGATGCGCGGCCTGGGACTCGAACCCAGCCCGCCGGATTAAAAGTCCGGTGCTCTACCCGATGAGCTAGCCGCGCCGGCTCAGTTTTCCAGCTCTCACAATTCGATGAGGGCGGCGTTCGCTACTCGCTCCGCCGGGCGCCCGAGTGCGGCGAGCGCGAGGCGGATCGCCATGCCGTGGCAGACGACGAGCGCTGGCGTTTCTTCGGCCGCGATATCGCTCAGCGCAGCCATCACTCGATCTGTCTGGTGGGCGAACGATTCGCCACCGGGGAACGCGAAGTCTGGCGCGGCGCGACGAAACGCTGCCATCTCCTCGGGATGCTCGGCCTCGATGTCTGCGAACCAGCAGTCGGTCCAATCGCCCGTGTCGGTTTCGACGAGACGCACGTCCTCGACCGGCTCGAGCCCGATCCGCGCCGCGACGGCACCGGCGGTCTGCCGCGCGCGCACGAGCGGGCTCGTCCATAGGCGCCTGAACTTGTACTGCACCGCAAGCTCAGCGAGTTCTTGGGCCTGACGTTGTCCGGTCTCGTTGAGTGGGATCGGCAGCAGCCCCTGGAAGCGCCGGCGCGCGTTGTAGTCCGTCTCGCCGTGGCGTGCGAGGAAGACGCCCTGTAATGCCGTGGTCACGCTCCGCCTCCTACATTGCTCGTCAGGTGTGCGCTCGTCGCGGCGCGTAGACTTTCGCTGCGTGCCCCCATGGTGTAGCGGTCAGCACGCGGCCCTTTCACGGCCGTAGCGGGGGTTCGATTCCCCCTGGGGGTACTCCCCGCATCCTAGCCCGGCCCAGCGGATCCTCGAGCTCGCACGGCAGCTCGCCGCTTCGTACAGGCTAGACGAGGCGGGTCAGCCCGCCGTCGACGAGCAGCGCGACGCCCGTGATGTAGCTCGCTCGAGCCGAGCAGAGAAAGGTGACCGCGGCGGCCAGCTCTTCGGGCGCTCCGAGGCGCGCAACCGGGATCTCGGTACGCGCGGCTGCCTCCGCCTGCTCACGGCCGCCGGCAAGGTCGTAGATACGCTCCGTTGCGATCCGGCCCGGCAGCACGCTGTTGACCGTGACGCCATCTGCGGCCACGTCGCGTGCCAGTGTCTTGAACGCGGCGAGGGTCGCTGCCCGGTGACTGTTTGAAAGCATCATGCCCGGGAGCGGCTCACGCACAGCCGAAGAGGCAATGTTGACGATCCGGCCGAAGCGGTGATCGCGCATCCCAGGCAGCGCGGCGCGAATCAGCTCGAGCGGCGCGCGCACAAGCGTCTCGTAGGCCTGCTGCCATTGGTCGGGCGTGTTGGCGAGTGGGTCGGCGCTGGCTGGCGGCCCGCCGGTGTTCGTGACGAGGATCTCGATCGGCCCGAGCGCCTTGGCGACCGCTGCGATCAGCGTCGGCGCGTGATCGACCTGCGCGTTGTCGTGCTCGAACGCCAGCGCTTCGATCTCGCCGGCAAGCTGCGCGAGCCGCTCGACTGAGCGACCGGCCACGGCGACGCGCGCTCCCTCGCCTGCGAGCTGCGTGGCGACAGCCCGACCGATTCCGCGCGAGGCGCCGAGTACGAGCGCGACCTTGCCCTCGATCCCGAGCTCCATCAGCGCTCCGTGACCGCCAGCGGTAGCGGCGCACGCCAGGCGCACCAGAACGCGAATGCGACGATCGCCACCACGTCGCCGGCCGTGTGCTCGCCCAGCAGCACGAGTGCGACGCTCGGCAGTCCCGCGAGCACCGCTCCCACAAGCGTGCGCCACCGCGGCAGGTCGAGCACGCGCGCAGTCAGGAGCGAGCACGCCATCCAGGCGACCGGCCCGACGATCCAGCCCCACCGCTTGAAGAACGACTCGCCGAGCGGGACCGCGAGCGCGACCGAGAGGACGCCGACGAGCAGCGTCTGCACCAACGCGACTCGCAACAGGACGGAGCGGCTCACAAAACCATTGTCCCGATTCGACGCAATCGCTGTGATGAAGCGGCTCGGCGGTCGTAGAAGTAGTAGATCGATAAACGACAGGAGGTCAAAAGTGAACAGACCGCGGACAGCTCTCATCGCCATTGCGGCATTGGCGCTCGGCGCCGGCGCCGGCCAGCTAGGCAGCGCCGAGGCCGACAGCTCGACAGGCGCGACCGGGACGACGGGAGTGACGAGCACCGCGGCGCCCGACACGATCGTCGTCAACGGCAGCGACACGATCACGATCCCGACCGGCTCTCCCACCTCGACCGCCGATTCGACCTACCAGTCGGCTCTCGGCGGCGCGCTCACAGACGCGGGGCAGAAGGCGACGTTCATCGCAAGCCAGGTCGGCGCGACGCTCGGGCCGATCACGAACGTCACCGAGACATCCGACTCGAGCGACCTGTGTCAGAGCGCGATCCTCTTCGCTCCAGGCACGGCAAAGGCGACCACCACGCCCTCCAAGCACAAGACCCACCACGGGCCGCTGATCCGGGCGGTAACCGCCGACTCCAGCGACAGCTGTTCGGTTGAGGCCGACGTCACCGTCACCTACACGATGACGCCAAGCTGATCGTTCCGAGCCCGCTAGATTGATGCGCGTTCCGCTGCGCGCACGGGCGGTTAGCTCAGCTGGTCAGAGCGCCTGCCTTACAAGCAGGAGGTCGCTGGTTCGAGCCCAGCACCGCCCATCGGGGAAGTAGCTGCAAAGCGACCGCCCACCGAACATAGACGGTGATGTTCCCCGGCCGTATTCCCCCGCACAGCGGCATCCCAGATCCGCCTGTCACCACGCGCACCGGCTGGTCGCTGGTCGGCGCGGCGACATGCTCGCTTCCCCACAAGATGCGAGCGCGCCAGCAACCGCCATTGACGTGCTCCGCACTCGCGCTGTCCGCCCGCCCCGCGTCGGCCCTCGCGTCGTCTGACGTTGATCTAACGGCGCGCTCGTAGCCTTGCGCGATCGGCTGGACCAACGAAGGGCGGAGGACCTCAATGCACGTGTGTCTCAAGGATGGTCGTTTTGCGCGTCGTCGTCTGATCGTCGCCGGCCTGCTCGCTGGGTTCGCGGCCGCGGGCCTCGGCGACGCGCTGATCGGGGCGAGCAGCGCATCGGCGACCACGCCGCTGCTTTCGTGGTCGGCGCCCGCGCCCGTTGACCCTGTAGCGAACTACGCGATGGGAATCTCCTGTGTGAGCACGTTGGTCTGTGTCGCGCCCAACACGGAGGACACGATCTGGAGCACGTCGGCGGCGTCTGGCGGTTCCGCGCCGCGCGTTGGCTATTACGCTCCGCTGGGCAGCAGCTCAGGTAGCGCCCTCGTCGAGCTGTCAGTCATCGACGGCGGCAAGCAAGTGTCGGACAAGGCGACGGCCGCCGGCATCGCCTCGGCCGCGCTCGCCTGTGACCTCGATCCCGCGGAGGAAGCCGAGGGCCTCAACCCGGGTGCAGCTTTCGTGGTCGTGTATCTGCCACCCGGTCTGACGCTCCCGATCAACGGTCGCAAGTTCTCCTACTCCGGTCCGGCCTACCTCGCGCCAGACGAGACCGCCGGCGTCACCCAACCTGCTGGGACGATCACGATCGACGGGACCTTCAAGCCCGCCAGCGCGGTCAAAGGAAAGAAATTCAACGACTTCGTCGTCGCGTTCAAAGGAACAGTCAGCGCAACGCTCTGCCCGACCTCTCCCACGACCTTCAATGACTACTGGTCCAAGAACAACTTGTAGCCCTAGCGAGGCGTTCCGCTTCGAGCAGCTGAGGCGGGTCGCTGCTTCGCTTCGAATGCGGCGATTGCGCCGCCACACCGCCACGCTGCCCGTTGGCGCGATTGGCAGCCGCCGAGCTGGTTGGCTCCTGCGGGCTGCCTGGCTACGCGGCGGGGATCGCTAGCGTGCGCGCCGTGTCATTGAGACGCAACCGATGCTTCCGGCTCCTGGCTGTGGTTGGGCTGCTCGTGGCGGTCGGCGCCAGTGCCGCCTGGGCAAGCCCGCTGGGTGTGAAGACGGGCATCTACTCGGCGGTGACGTCTCAGGGCTCGGCGTTTACGTTCAAGGTCGTGACGCACTGCGTGAAGAACCCGGCCACGCGCTGCCTCTACAGCGACACCTACCCGTCTGTTCCGGCGCCCTGTCCGAACGGACAGACGGGTGGCGGCGTGCTCAACTACCCGCAGGGCGCGATCTCCAAGAGCGGCAAACTAAGCGTTACAGAAGGCACGATCGCAGCCGGGACCTACGTGAAGATCACGCTCGAGATCACCGGCAATAGCGTCACGGGCACGCTACGAGCTCTCTTCCCCGAGCAGGCCGGCCAGGCAGTGCCGGCGTGCGACACCGGGACGGTGTCGTTCTCCGGTCATCGCGGCAGCTGACCACGCAGGAGAGATGTGAGACGCTCCGGCTGCCCGGACCGCGCGTGCGGCAGAGGCGGTGCGGCGAGCAGGGCGTTAGCGCTGTAGGCCGTCGGCCCCAGCCGCAATGCCTTGTAGGCGAGATGCTGGAACCGGCTCCGCGATCCCGGTGGGGCCGGCGCTGTGCGTGTCTGGCTCGCACTTGTCTGGGGCTATGCGTGAGCGCCGGCTAGGAGTCCGCTCCGGCGCGCAGGAACTCGAGCACGGCGAGCACGCGGCGGTGGTCGTCGTCGGTTTGGGGAACGTCGAGCTTGGCGAGGACGTTCGAGACGTGTTTCTCGACGGCGCCTTGGGTGATGACCATTGCTCGCGCGATCGCGGCGTTGGAGCGGCCTTCTGCCATCAGCGCGAGCGTTTCGCGCTCGCGGGGGGTGAGCGCCGCGAGCGCGCCCTCGCCGCCGCTCGTGCCGCTGTGGGCGCGGACGAGTTCGGTGATCACTTCGCGGTCGAGTGCGGTGCCGCCGCCGGCGACGCGCGTGATGGTCTCGAGGAACTCGCGCACTTCGCTGACGCGCTCTTTGAGGAGGTAGCCGACGCCTGCCTCGCCACTCGCGAGCAGCTCGGCGGTGTAGGCGGGCTCAACGTATTGCGAGAGGACGAGGACGGCTAGCTCGGGGCGCTGGCGGCGCGCTTGGATCGCGGCGCGCAGGCCGTCGTCGGTGAAGTCGGGCGGCATCCGCACGTCGACGATCGCGAGGTCCGGCTTGTGTGCGCTCAGCGCGCGCAGTAGACCGGGGGCGTCCTCGGCTTGCGCGACGACGTCGATGTCGTGCTCGCGTAGCAGTGCCACGATACCTTCGCGCAGTAGCGCGTTGTCTTCGCCGATCACTACTCGCATGAGAGCTCCGCGTGGATTGTCGTGCCTGCCCCGAGCGGGCTCGTCAGCGTCAGTTTGCCGTCGAGCGCCTCGACGCGGCGGCGCAGTCCGGTCAGGCCGGAGCCGTCGCTGCGCGCGCCGCCGGGCCCGTCGTCTGCGACCTCGACGATGAGGTGATCATCTGTGCGCTCGATGGAGACCGTGGCGCTTGCGCCTGGTGCGTGTTTGGCGACGTTCGTCAGTGATTCGGCGACGACGAAGTAGGCGGCCGTCTCGACCGCAACCGGCGCGCGTGCGCCCGGGTCCGCTGTCACTGCGACTTCGCCGGGCGCGCGGCTGGCCAGCGCCTCGACAGCCGCCGCGAGACCACGGTCGGTGAGGATCGGCGGAGCGATCCCGCGCGCCAGCGAGCGCAGCTCGCCGATCGCCGCTGTTGCCTCCTCGCGTGCTTGGCGCACGAGCTCGGCCGCCTCGGGGTCGCCGTGCAGGCGCTCCTCGGCGCGCCCGAGCTGGAGGCTCAGCGCGACGAGCCTTGCTTGCGCGCCGTCATGGAGGTCGCGCTCGATACGCCGCAGCTCGGCGGCCTGGGCGTCGAGCGCGCCACGCCGAGTTCGCGACAGCTCGTCGACGCGCTGCTCGAGCTCGCGCGCTCGTTCGAGTGGCGGCAGTCTGTCGCGGAACGCGACCAGTGCGTGCGCGGCGAGCAGAGCCTGCAGGCCGATCAGTGGCCAGCCGGCCCAGAACGCCCCACCGCCGGCCCCGAGCCAAGTGCCGAGGACCGCCACGTCGAGCAGTGCGGTCAGCCACGCGTGGACTGCGATCGCGCGACGGGCAGTGGGCGCGCGCCGCGCGATCATCACCGCTACGTGCAGGCCGAGCGTCAGGCCGACGCCCAGCCACACCCAGACCGGCCAGTAGTAGTGGGAGGTCCCGCTGCTAGCGCCCCAGATCAACGTCGCCACGCATCCGAGCAGTGCGGCGAAGCCAACGTGGAGCGTCAGTCCGCGGTTGGCGGCCTTGGGGGGATCCTCAGCGGGCATTGCTCATGCTCGGCAGCGCCTCGAAGGCCGGCGCGACATCATCCCATTCGCGCGCGGGCCGTCCGCCGCCGCGAGCGTCAGCCGGAACGCGCCAGCGCTCGCCGAGCAACGTGACGGCAGCCGGCAGCGCGATCGCCCTGACGATCGTCGCATCGAGCAGGATCGCAACCGCCAGGCCGACGCCCATCTCCTTGAAGTCGAGCGTCGGCAAGGCCGCGAAGACCGAGAACACCGCCACCATCACGATCGCCGCGCTCGTCACCGTGCCGCTCGTGTTGACGAGTGCCTCGGCTGTGGCTGCGCGCGGGTCAAGACCGGCACGGCGACCCTCACGCATCCGCTCGAGCATCAGCACCGTGTAGTCCATCGAGAGTCCGAACAGGATCACGAACAGGAACAGCGGGATCCAGGAGATGATCGCGCCGATCGAGGTGAACCCGAGCAGGCCCTGCGCCCAGTGGTTTTGGAAGACCGCGGCCATCACGCCGTACGCCGCGGTGACCGACAGCAGGCTGAGCGCGATCACCGCGCCCGCGAGCCAGACCGAGCGGAACGCGGCGAGCATCAGCAGGAACGCGAGCGCGAGCACGATCGCGACGATCGGCACCGTCGCCGAGCCGAGCTGGTGGGAGAAGTCGGCGTTCCCGGCGACGTCCCCGGTCACTAGCGCGCGCGCACCGGGCAGCAGCCGCCCGGCGAGCGAGCTGACGCGCGTGCGCAGAGCGGCGAGCGCGTGCGTCGCGCGCGCGCCCGCGATCGGCATTGGAACCGCTACGAGCGCGGTGTGACCGTCGCGGGCGACCGTCACCGTCACGCGACCCGCGCCGCCGGTGGCCTGGATCGCCGCCTGGCCGAGGCGCGCGAGCGCGTCACGCGAAGCCGGGGTGCGCAGGCCGTGGCCGGTGATGACCAGATCGCCCGGAGTGACGCCGCCCGGGAACGCGCGCTCGATCGCCTGCTCGGCCGCAACCGCGGGCACGCTCGAGGGGAAGTCAGAACCGTCGGCTGGCTGCAACGTGTGCATCCCCATGGCTGGCACGGCGAGCGCACCAAGCAGGCAGACCGCGGTGATCAGCGCGACCGCGGGCGAGCCGGTGACGGCGCTAGCCAGAACCCGCCAGACGCTGGAGCTGCCGCGCCCGCGGCGCCGCCACGGCAGCCGCCAGCGCTCGATCCGGTCGCCGAGCAGCGCGAGCGTTGCCGGCAGCACCGTAAGCGAACCGACGATCGCGATCGAGGCGACGAGCATCGCGCCGAGCGCGATCGAGGTGAACACTGCGGTGCCGGTCAACAGCAAGCCGGCGAGCGCGAGCACGACCGTCGTCCCCGAGACGAGGATCGCGCGTCCCGCCGTCGCTGCGGCGATATCGAGGGCGCCCGTCCTCGCTGCTCCGCCGGCGCGCGCCGCTCGCTCGCGGCGGATGTAGAAGAGCGAGTAGTCGACGCCGACCGCAAGGCCGATCAGCAGGACGACGGACGATGTTGAGCTGTAGTTGGGCGCGATCTGGGAGATGACACCGAGGCCGCCGAGAGCCGCCCCGACGGTCGTCAGCGCGAGCCCGAGCGGCACCAGCGCCGCGAGGACCGACCCGAACGCGAGCAGCAAGATCACGAGCGTCAGCGGCAGCGAGATGATCGCGGCCGTCCCAAGGACGTTCGCGACCTCGCTGTCTGCCTGCTGCTGCTGGCTCGAGTCGCCGCTCTCGCGCAGGCTTGTTCCCGAGTAGCTCGCACGCACGCGCGCAACAGCCTGCTCGACCGCTGTAGCTGTGCCGCTGTCGGTCAGCGTTGCCTGAACGAGCGCCACGCGTCCGCCGTCACGCGCCAGCGCCGCCGACTGCGACGGACCGTCAATTGAAGCGACGGCGGCGCTCAGGCCGCGCAGCCGCAGCTCGAGCGCACGCGTTGCCGCGCGCGTCTCGTATGGCGAGCCCGACTCGATCAGCACGTCTTCGACGCTCGGCTGATTCAGCCGGGCGGCGCTCAGCTGCGCGCTCGCGCGCGCCGACTGTCCAACGCCCGACTGGCTGAGCTGCTTGGTGCCGGCAAGCGCTCCGGCGGCCACGCAGGCGATCAGCAGCGCGAGCCATAGTGCGATCGTCGTCCGCGGCCGCCGAGCGGCGCTGGCGCACGCGCCCCGCACGATGCGGGTGAGGAGCCCGTCGGCGCCAGGATGAAGCGATGAGGATGAGTCTGGGGATGTAGATGTCATGGTGCGAGCCTCGCAACCCCAAGGGCCGCCGTCGCTGAAGCGCGCAGGCGTCTTGCCCGATGTCCGCCCCCGGATTCATGGTGGGGCTGGCTGGTGTCGCACGCCGACACGCGAGCACTCGGGCCGCGAGCGTTCTCCGCCCCCCCTCCGCTGGCTTTGCTCTCACGTCTGCCCGGAGGGCCGACTGTCGTGGAGGAGAGCACCGAGCTGCGGGTACTAGGCGGCTTGCAGCTGCACTGCCCAGGGCCTGAGACCGTGCCGCTCCTGGCGCGCCAACGTGGCCGTCGCGGACGCTCGCCGTGGTCCGCCGATTCATGTAATGCCGCCAGGAGGGCGATGGGGAAGGTGCACAACAAGTGAGATTCTCGCTGCTCGGGTCGCCCTCCCTATCTCGCCGCAGTCGCGGCTCCGCAGCCGGCGATCCGCAGGAGCTGGTTGAGCGCCTGCAGTTGCCGCGCTCGCGTCTGATGACACCGCTGCGCCGGCCAACGGCTTAGCCCGTGAGCTTTCGCGACGGATCTGCAGCGCCCGAACGAAACCCGGCCGAGAGCCCGCAGGTTCGCGTCCCGCGGGTGTGGCAATCGCTGCCGCTGTTCGCCGGGCTCTTCGCGGTCGCGATCGGTGTGACGGTCGCGATCGGATGGGCGATCGGCAACGGCGGCCTGGCCGAGCTGGGCCTGTCCGTCTCGGCGATTCAGCTGAGTACGGCTGCGGCCGTCGCGAGCGTTGGCGGTGCGACGGCGCTCGTGGCGCTTCGCCGTGCAAGGCGGTGGACGGTGCTGCTGTGCGGTGGGGTGCTGGTCCTGGCAGCCGTCGCGGTTGTCGACTGGGCATTTGGCGTCTCGCTCGGAATTCAACGGCTCTTCCCGGTCAGCCCGGTCCGGACGGTCGTCACGGACCAGGTCGCGGCGCACACCGCTGTGGTGCTCGCTCTGCTCGCTGGGGCGTTGCTCACGCTCGACTCACGCCAGCAGCGCGCGCACCGTGTGCTGGTTTGCGCAACGCTGGCGTCCACGCTGCTCTCAGCCATCGGCTACCTCTACCGTGCGAGCACGCCGCAGGCCATCTCGACGTTCACGGGCATGGCGTTGCCGTCGCTGCTGATCTTGATCCTGCTGTCCTGCGCACTCGTTGTCATCGGGATTGATCGCGGACTCAAGCTGACGCTTGTGCATCGCGGCGCGGCCGGGCAGCTGACGCGTAGGCTGCTGCCGGCGGCGCTGATCGCGCCGGTGTTGCTTGGCGCGCTCGCGCTGGCGGGCGCGACCGGAGGCGCGTATGACGCGCGCAACGGGTTCGCTCTGTTCGCGTGGTCGATGGCCGTGGTGTTCTCGCTGATCGTGCTTGGTTGCACGCTCGTCCTGCGCAAGCGCGAGGAGGCGCAAGGCGAAGCTGAAGCTGCGTTGCGCGAGGCGCGGTCGGATATCGATCGCTTCTTCGACGTTTCCCTCGACGCGATGATCATCGCCCACGCCAGCGGCTACTACGCGCGGGTCAATCCGGCGCTCGCGCGGATGCTCGGCTTCTCGGTCGAGGAGCTCCTTGCTCGACCGATCAACGATCTCGTCCACCCAGATGACGCGGAGCTGAGCAAGCTGCGATTCGCGGAACTGGTCGCTGGCGTGGGCGTGGGGCAGCGCGAGAATCGCTATCGCTGCAAGGACGGCTCCTACCGCTGGATCCTCTGGACTGCCACGGCGGCCGACGAGCGTGGTCTCGTCTATGCGAACGGCAAGGATGTGACCGAGCGCCGGACGATGGAGGACAGGCTACGCGCCAGCGAGGAGCGAGCGCTTGAGGCCTCGCGCCTGAAGTCGGAGTTCGTCGCGAGCATGAGCCACGAGCTGCGCACACCGATGAACGGGGTGATCGGGATGGCGGATCTGCTTCGCCGCACGCCGCTGAACAGCGTTCAGAGCCGCTACGTCGATGCGCTCGGCGCCTCGAGCGAGGCGCTTCTCGCCGTGATCAGTGACATCCTCGACTTCTCCAAGATAGAGGCGGGGCATCTCGACCTAGACCCGACGGACTTCGATCTCCGTCGCCTCGTCGAGGAAGCCACGCTGATGCTGGCGGGCCAGGCGCACGCCAAGGGCCTCGAGATCAATCACTGGGTGGATGACGGGCTCCCGTTGGCGGTGCACGGCGACCGGTCCCGCCTGCGCCAGGTCCTGCTCAACCTGCTCTCGAACGCAGTCAAGTTCACAGCTGCCGGCGAGGTCACGTTGCGCGTCACCGATTCTGCTGGCGGCAGGCTCAAGTTCTCGGTCGCGGATACCGGCATCGGAATTGACAGGGAGCAGGCCGCGGGTCTCTTCGAGGCGTTTGCGCAGGCCGACCAGTCGACAACGCGTCAGTACGGCGGAACCGGCCTTGGGCTGGCGATTTCGCGCCGGCTCGTCGAGCTGATGGGAGGGAGCATCGGTGCTGAGCCACGCGAGCAGGGAGGAAGCGTCTTCTGGTTCTCGGCGGTCCTGCCGGCTGCCTGCGGACCGCTCTCTCCCGTTCGCTCGCAAGCCGATCTCGAGGCGCGCAGGATCCTCGTCATCGACGACAATGCGACCAACCAGACGATTCTCGAGGGCTACCTGAGGTCCTGGACGGCCGCCTGCGAGAGCGTCGACCGGCCGAGCGCCGCGCTCGAGTTGCTCGACCGCGCGGCGCGTGAAGGTAATCCGTTCGAGCTCGTCGTCCTCGATTTCGACATGCAGCAGATGAACGGCGTCGAGCTCTTGCGCGAGATCCGTGCGCGCCCCGCTCTTGGCGCGCTGAAGGTCGTCATTCTCAGCTCGGCGCCGCTCGAGCGGGCACAGCTCGAAGTCATCGGCATAGCGGCCGTCTTGACAAAGCCGGTTCGCCAGGCGGCGATCCACGATGCGATCGCCGACGCGCTCACAGGCCGACTCCCGCGGCTAGCGCCGGCAACGGAGGGGCGCACTCAGTCCGATCGCGGACTGCTCGTGCTGCTTGCCGAGGACAACGAGATCAACCGGATGCTGGCTGAGGCGTTGCTCGTCGAGCTAGGGCTGAGATCGTCCGTGGCTCGGGACGGCCGCGAAGCGGTCGAGATGACGGCAAGCACGGACTATGCGGCGGTCTTCATGGACTGCCAGATGCCCGGCCTCGACGGCTTCGAGGCGACTCGCCAAATCCGCGCTGCCCAGCGCGGGCGACGCGTGCCAATCATCGCGATGACCGCTCTGTCGATGCCGGGCGACCGCGAACGCTGCCTTGCGGCTGGGATGGACGACTACATCAGCAAGCCGGTCCGCCGCGAGGCGCTAGAGGAGATCGTCCGGCGCTGGGTCCCGGTTGACGCGCGGGCCGCTCCCGCGACCGGGGCAACCGATGGCGGCACCGACGCGCTTGACGCACTCGATGAGGGGGCGGGCGTCCTCGACGAGGTGACAATCATGCGGATCAGGGACACGCTCACCGCGGAGAAGTGCGCGGCGTTGGTTGCTGCCTTCGAGGTTCAGCAGGAGCAGTGTGTGTCCGACATCGGTGCCGCGTTCGCGCGCGGAGATCGTGGCGAGGTGCGACGCGTCGCCCACAAGCTGAAGGGAAGCAGTGCAACGCTCGGGGCATTGAGGCTGCGCGCCTGCTGCGAGCGGCTGGAGCTCGGCGATGAGGGAGACGGGATCCTCGCGCACGCGCAGATCGGCGAGCTGCGAGACGCCGCGACGCGGGCTAGCAGCGCCCTGCGGCGCCGGCTGAGCGCCCCGTCGGCTGACGCCCGCGACGGCACTCAGAACGCCGTAGCGCCTGCTTGAAATCAGGCGCGCCGCACGCAACTACCTGGCGACAGTGGGCCTGCGTATCCCGTCGCAGACGATCTCGACCATCCGCTGGCAGACGAGATCGTCCTGCTTTGAGTGGCAGGCGCCGGCGATCAGGTTCATCACCTCGTCTGTCGCGACGTCGTCTCGCACGGCGCCGGTCGCCTTCGCTCGCTCGAGCAGCAGGTCGATCTGGCGCGTCAACTCCTCGACGCTGGCGGCGCAGGATGACTTGATGTCGAGCCCGGCGGCATCGATCGCGTCGAACAGGTCCTGCTTCGCCGACGCCTGGCGGCCGAACTCCCGCAGGAAAGAGAACACCGCCTCCTGCGGCTCCTCGCTCGCGGCGAGCTCCCTGGACGTCTCGCAAAGCTCGTGCAGGCGCGCTGTGACGATCGCCTCGAACAGCGCTTCCTTCGTCGGGAAATGCCGGTAGACGGTCCCGACACCGACACCGGCGCGCTGGGCTACTGCGTCGATTGGTGCCGACACGCCGTCCGCGGTGAAAGTCGCCTCCGCTGCCGCGAGGATCCGCTCCCGGTTCTTCGCAGCATCCGCACGCAGCGGCCTCGCTGGCGCGCTCTCGCCGTCCGCTCGTGCTGCGGCCTCCGTGACCTGCTTGCTGCCAGGCTCCGCGATCACCGTCTGCTCACAGAATTTGGGTATTGACAAGCGGAACGCGAGTTCCGTATACTTCCTGCACAACCGGAACTACCGCTCCGATTATAGCCTTACCTCGACCAAGGAGCAAGCCGATGGCAACCGACACCCTGGCATCTAAGAACCCCCAGCTGGCCGACGGTCCGGATCCGCGCCGCTGGTGGTCGCTCGGGGTGATCGCGATCGCGCAGCTGATGATCGTGCTCGACGCGTCCGTTGTCATCGTCGCCCTGCCATCGGCCCAGCACGCGCTGCACATCTCGGTGGCCAACCGGCAGTGGGTGCTGAGCGCTTATACGCTCGCGTTCGGAAGCCTGCTGCTGCTCGGCGGACGGATCGCCGACTATGTCGGTCGCCGGCGCATGTTCGTGATCGGCTTGATCGGCTTCGGCGCAGCGTCGGCGCTGGGTGGGCTGGCCCAGGATCAGGCGATGCTGTTCGGCGCTCGCGCGGTCCAGGGAGCTTTCGCCGCGGTCATGGCGCCGGCATCGCTGTCGCTGTTGACCGTGACCTTCACGCAGGCGCGCGAGCGCGCCCAGGCGTTCGGTGTCTACGGCGCAGTCGCCGGCGGCGGCGCTGCGATCGGCCTCGTGCTCGGCGGGATCCTGACTCAGTTCGCCTCCTGGCGTTGGACGCTGCTGATCAACGTCCCGATCGCGGTCGCCACTGCCTTCGCGGCGGTGCACTACATCCGCGAGAGCAAGGCAGAGGTCAGGCATAGCTACGACCTTCCGGGCGCGGCGACCTCTACCGTCGGCCTGTTCCTGCTCGTATACGGGTTCACCATCGCCAGCACCCACGGCTGGGGGGCGACCGAGACGCTCGCGCTCTTGATCGGGGCGGCGCTGGCGCTAGCCGCGTTCGTCGTTGTCGAGCTGCGCGTCGCCCATCCCCTTCTCCCGCTCCGGGTGGTTCTCGAGCGCAACCGTGGCGGCTCGTTCCTCGCCTCCTTGCTGGTCGGGTGCGCGCTCCTCGGCACGTTCCTCTTTCTCACCTACTTCCTCCAGAAGACGCTCGGGTATTCGGCGCTCACGACAGGCTTCGCGTTCCTCCCGTTCTCCGGCGGGATCATCCTCGGTGCCGGCGTCGCAAGCCAGCTCCTGCCGCGGATCGGTCCGCGCCTGCCAATGGTCGTCGGCTTGACGCTCGCGACGGTCGGGCTGCTCCTGTTCACCCGGCTCGGCGTACACAGCACGTACGTGGGGGGCGTCCTGCCGCCGGAGATCATCGTCAGCTTCGGCATGGGAATGACCTTCGTCCCGATGAGCAGCACGGCCCTGATTGGCGTACACGAGCAGGATGCGGGCGTCGCGAGTGCGCTCGTCAATGCAACCCAGCAGGTCGGCGGCGCGCTCGGAACTGCGCTCCTCAATACCGTCGCCGCGACCGCGACCGCGACCTATCTGGCGACGCATGCGCACTCGCTCGCCGCCGCATCGCTCGGAGCCGTCCACGGCTACACCACCGCCTTCACGGTGAGCGCAGTGTTGATGCTGCTCGCCGCGATAGTTGTCGCCGTCTTCGTCCGGGCATCGCGCGAGCAGCTGCAATCCGAGCAAGTCGAGCTGGTTGGCGTGGGCGGACTCGACACGGCGGCCACTCCGGGCTAGTAGCCGGAGGGGCCGGCAAGCCCGACCGCCCTCGCTCCCATTAGGCTTTGCCCGTGGCGCTGATACGCGTATGCGCACCGTTCTGTCGTGAGCTCGCTCGCGTCTTCCCGCAGCGCCCGTTCGCGCTGGAGATGTGGGACGGCACCAAGCTCGCGGCAACCGAGCCCGGAGCGCCGACCTTCTACGTGAAGCGCGCCTCGGCGGTCGCGCACGCGCTCCGCGCACCCGGGGTCTTCGGCCTCGGGCGCGCCTACGTCGAAGGCTCGCTCGACTGCGATGACCTCGACTCGGCGTTCATCGTCGTCGACGACTGGCAGCCACCGGAGCTGACGAGTAGAGACAAGGCGCGGCTGCTTGCCACGCTGGCGCTCGCCGCAGTGCCCGGCGGGATCCCGCGCCGCCCTCGCACCGAGCTGATTCTCACCGGTGAGCGCCACAGCCCGGAGCGCGACGCGGCCGCCGTCCGCTACCACTACGACGTCGGGAACGAGTTCTTCGCGCTGTTCCTCGACGAGTCGATGACCTACAGCTGTGCGGTCTTCTCGCGCGGGGCGACGACGCTCGAAGAGGCCCAGCGGACCAAGCTCGAGCTGATCGCGCAGAAGCTCGAGCTCGCGCCAGGCCAGCGTGTGCTGGACGTCGGCTGTGGCTGGGGGAGCTTCGCGATCCACGCGGCGCGTGAGCATGGCGTCAGCGTTACCGGCATCACCCTGTCGCCGCCGCAGGCCGAGCTCGCGCGGACCCGCGTGCGGGAGGCCGGTCTCGAAGACCGTGTCGAGATCCGCGTCGCCGACTACCGCGAGCTGGCCGACGAGCCGTTCGACGCGATCGCCTCGATCGGGATGGCCGAGCATGTCGGCGAGTCCCAGATCGACGTGTACGCGCAAACGCTCTACCGCATGGTCAAGCCCGGCGGCCTCGTGCTCAACCACGCGATCAGCCTGATGCGTCCCGAGGAGGACCCGACAGCCGATAAGTTCACGATGCGCTACGTGTTTCCCGACGGCCACCCGCTGCTGCTCTCGCGCACCCAGCTCGCCTTCGAGCGCGCGCACTTCTACACCGAGCACGTCGAAGGATTCATGAGTGACTACGCGGACACTCTGCGCGCCTGGCACGACCGGCTCGACCAGCACCTCGATGAGGCCGAGCGGCTCGCCGGGATCGAGCGCCTGCGGGTCTGGCGGCTGTACCTACGGGCCGCGCGTCACGGCTTCGACGTCGGCTACACCGCCGTCTACCAGCTCAAGACGCGTAAGCCGGTCCGCGACCTGACTCCCAAGACCTCGCGCACCAGGGGCGGTACCTGAGCCGGCGCTCAGGTCTTCGCCTGCGCGGCCTCGCGCAGCGCGCGACGCGCGGGATGGCCAGGCGGGAGATCGTGCAAGCTGACGCCGTGCGCGTGATCCTCGCCGCCAAACGGATCTGAGATCTCGACCGTCATCAGCGGCAGCGAGCCGTCTAGCTCGGTCGCTTCGGATTCGACGAACCCGCGGGCCTGATGGCGCGCGAGCAGGGACTCGGTTGTTGCCAGCAACGCGAGCAGGCAGAACAGGAGCGCAGCCGGTATCGCATAGTCCGGCTCGCCGATTGCGAGCGGGATGACGCCGAAGACGATCGCGCCGAGCGCCAGGATGAAGAGCAGCGGGGAGAGGCTCCCGACTCTGTTTCTTCCGACCGTCTTCTCTGACACGCGAGTCCCTTCTCAGTGTTCGTTGCGTCGTGCGCGCAAGACTAGCAACGGGGTTTCCGGGCACGCCCGGCGGCCCCGCCAGAGTTTTGCCGGCGGCCCGGTGACGGCTGCATAATGAGCCGCGTGCGTCAGGCCGTAACGATCAAGGACGTCGCACGCCTTGCCGAGGTGCACCCCGCGACGGTTTCGCGGGCGCTCAACCCTGAGACCCGCTTTCTTGTGACGGACGAGACGGCGATCCGCGTCATTGCCGCGGCGCAGGAGCTCGGCTACCAAGCCAACCCGATGGCGCGCGGACTCAAGACAAAGCGCTCTTACACGGTCGGCGTTCTCATCCCCGACATCACGAATCCGCTGTTCCCGCCGATCCTGCGTGGGATCGAGGATCGCCTGGATGAGGCGGGCTACACGACGCTGATCGTCAACACCGACAACCAGCCCGAGCGCGAGCAGCAGGCCCTCGCGACGATGAGCGCACGCCAGGTTGACGGCTTCATCGCGGCGACGGCGCGACTCGACGCGGGGGCGCTGACAGACCCCGCAGCGAGCGGCGTGCCGGTGGTGCTCGTCAACCGCGGCCTCGAGGACGCTTCGCTGCCGATGGTCGGGGTCGATGACCGTGCCGGGGCGCGCCTCGCCGTCGAGCATCTCGCGGACCTCGGGCATTCCCTGATTGGACATGTTGCCGGCCCGCAGGCGACCTCGACCGGTCACCAGCGATGCATCGGATACTTCGAGACGCTGCGGGCGCTCGGCCTGCCCGTCGACGAGCGGCGGGTCTCCTTCGCCGGCGCGTTCACGGAATCGGAGGGGATGCGTGCCTGCGCCGAGCTGCTCGGCCGCAACGCCACGGTAACGGCGCTGTTCGCCGGAAACGATCTCCTCGCGCTCGGCTGCTACGAGCAGTTCGCGAAGCTTGGGCTGCGCTGCCCAGAGGATCTCTCGCTCGTGGGCTTCAACGACATCGCGCTGATCGGCCGCCTGCAGCCGCCGCTGACCACGGTTCGCATGCCTGCGCGTGACGTCGGTGCGGCGGCGGCCGACCTGTTGTTGCAGTGTCTTGTGGAGCCGACCAAGGAGCCCTGCCAGATCTTCCTGGCGCCGTCGCTCGTAGTCCGCGGCTCGACCGGGCCGCCTCCCCCCGCCCCGCCGCTGAGCCGACCGCGCTAGCGCAGCGCCAGCTCGCGATCCTCGAGCTCGGGACAGCCTTTTCGCAGCAGCTCGCAGGTGCTCGCGAAGCAGCGCTCGAGCGACAGCTGCTCGGCGGCTGCTTGATCGACTCGCCCGGTCGTGACCGCCTCGTGGATGCTGCGACAGACTTGCTCCAGCCGGCGTGCCCCGACCGCGCCTGCGCTCCCTTTCAGCGCGTGCGCCAGCCGCTCCATCGCCGTCGCGTCACCGAGCGCCTCGGCCGCGGCCAGCTGCTCGATCCGTGCACGCGACTCCTCGACGAACACGCCGATCAGGTAGCCGCGCGATTCGCTGTTGTGGCGGAAGACGTCTGTCAAAACGGACCGGTCGAGCAGCGGCACCCGCGCGTCGTCGCACGGCGCGTCGGCGTTGCTGCTCGAATCCGCGTCCTCGTCGCTCGCGTCGTAGACCGGGAGCCTGCGCGCCAGCGCGGCGTCGAGCTTCGCCTGGTCAAGCGGCTTGGCGATGTAGTCGTCCATGCCGCTGAGGCAGCACTGCTCGCGGTCTGACTCGCGTGAGCTCGCCGTCATTCCGATGATCGGCGTATGTACCCCGTCGGCTTCCTGGGTGCGGATCGCGCTCGTCGCCTCGTAGCCATTCAGCTCGGGCATCTGGCAGTCCATGAAGATCGCCCGGTAGCGCTCGCTCCCGTAGCGCTCGATCGCTTCGCGTCCGTTGCTCGCGACGTCTACCACGTAGCCGCGAGACTCCAGCTGACGCGTCAGCACGAGCTGGCTCACAGGGTCATCGTCGGCGATCAGGAGGCGTGGCACGCCGTCGTCCTCGCTGTGCCTGGCCTGCGCCGACGCCGGGCTGGTCCCATTCGTCGCCCGCGCCGGTCGCTCCGCCTGCTTCGGTGCCGTCCGCACCCGCTCCTCCGGATACGGGATTGCGCCCGCGAGGCCTACAGGTGTGGTGAACCAGAGGGTCGTGCCATCCGAATCCGCGCCGGAAATGCCGATCTGCCCGCCCATCAGATCTACCAGCTGCTGACAGACGGTAACGCCGACCCCGGTTGCCGTCTCGTCCTGCGCGGCGCTTGCAGCGGCCGTGTAGGTGTAGAGATCAAGCAGCGACTCGAGCGAGTCGCCAAGCGCCTCGCCACCGTTGTAGGTGACGGCGAAACGGAGCGTCGCGCGCTCGGCGCTCTGCTCGAGTACCGAGACCACGACGGTGACCTCACCCTCCTCGGCAAGCCCCATCGCGCTTGCCGCCAGCCTGCGCAGGACATGCCGGATCCGGTTTCCGTCTGCGGTAGCTGCGACCGGCACCTCGTCATCGGCCGTGGCGCTGATCGTGATGCCCGCGGCGCGTGCCCGCGTCGGCGCCGCGAGCGCCAGCCCGTCGAGCAGGTGGCGTACCTCGAACGTGCCGACGTTCAGCTCAAGCGCTCCGGCCTCGAGCATCGAGAAGTCGAGGAGGTCGTTGATGACGACCGCCAGCGTCGTTGCCGAGCTCATTGTTGCGTTGGCGTACTCGCGCTGCTCGGCGGTCAGCTCAGTTTCCAGCAGCAGCTCGGCGAGGCCGACGATCCCGTTCAGGGGCGTGCGAATCTCGTGGCCCATCTGCGCCAGCAGCTCTGCCTTCGCGCGCAGGGTCTCGGCGAGGAACTCATGTGCTAGAGCGAGCGCCTCGTCGGCCGCGTCCGCGTCGCCAAGCTGCTTGGCGACGATCTCGCGCGTCGTTTCGGGTCCGCGAGCCATGCTGTTCTGAACCATCGTCCTTTCGGTGCCTGTCTCTCGCGCGTGGCTAGCCGCGCGCAGAGAGGCTTAGCCCCGTTATCGACGCTGCCAGCCACCCTCTTGAGCCGTTGTGAGAGCCCTGGCCGGCGCCGTTACGGAGCTGCGGAGTGCCTGAGCCGCAGGCGTTGTGCCAGGCCGGCGAGTCCTGCCGCCCCGACCACGAAGAGCAGCGGCGTCATTCGCAGCGTGTCTCGTGGTTGCGGCCCGAACCAATCGTTGAAGAACACCACGATCAGCAGGACGGCGGTTGCGACGATGATCGACCAGCGGCGGCGGTAGAGCCACACGGCCGCGACCAGGCCAAGCCAGGCCAGGGCAACGGCGGTCAGATCGAACGCTTCATCGACGCCGGTCGGGGCGAGTGCCGTGCCGTTGCCGCCACTCCACGGCGTTGCCCACATACCCCAGAGCTTTCGCGCGAGCAATCCGGCGAACGCGAACGGCCTGCCGAGCGCGTATTTGCGTAGGTTCGAGAACACCGCTGCAGTGATCGCCTGGCTACGCGAGTCGCCGGGGTGCTCGGCGGCGATCAGCTGGAACATCGGGGCCGCGTCGCCCGGCGGGCTGTCGCACTCCTTTGGGAAGCGGCGGCAGACGGCGCCCTTGAACGCCGCGACGGTTTGGAACTGCGAACCGTCGCCAGGAAGGTAGGTGCCGATGAAGAGCGAGTCGTTTCCGCCGGTCGTGATCGCCACGAGCCCGTGCTGCTCCGCCGAGGCGAATGCTGTCCATGGAACGAGTGCGATCAGTGCGCCGGCCGTGTACGTTGCGGCGCGCCTGGCGGCGCGCGCACGCCTGCCACGCGGCGCGATCGCGAGCGCAACGATCACGACGATCAGGCCGGGAAGGAAGTCCTCGCGCGCCAGGCAAGCGAGACCGGCGAGGAACCCGGCGGCCACGAGCCAGCGCCAATCGCGGGTGCGCGCGCACGCGGCGCCAGCAACCATTGCGACCAGCATCAGGCCGCCGAGCGGTTCACTCAGATACGTGCGTGTCACCTCGATCAGCGGGCCGTAGGTCGCGAGCGCAGCGGTCGCCAGCAGCGCGGTCCAGCGTCCTGATAGCCGCCACGCCACGACCGCCACCAGCACGAGCGTGGCGACCTCGACCAGCCACTGCGTGTACTGAGCGATCCCGTGCGAGTGGGTAACCGCGGAGATCTCGCCGTGCCCCGTGAGCCAGGCGACCGCGGCGAACAGGATCGGCGTCCCCGGCGCCCAGTGAAAGCTGCCGTAGCCGGACAGGTCGAGCAGCTTGTCTGCGTTGCCGATGTAGCCGAGCTCGTCGCTTGACAGGCGATCGTTGCCACCGATCGCGTGCGCGCGCAGGACGGCGCCGGCGAGCACGCAGACGGCGATCAGGGTAAGCGCGAGCTTGTCCTGGCGGTCGAGCTCGCGAAGGGCGCGTCGCAGATTGGCGAGGGGGCTCGGAGTCGCTTCGCTGTTCACGCCCACCGCATCGACCTCGCCGCCAGTCTATGGAACGCCCGCCCGGTTGACCGCCGCGGCTTCGCCGCTAGGTGCGCCTCCCGGTGCGCGCGATGCGTCGGCCATCACGCCGGCCGCGCGCTTGCCATACTCACTGCTCCCCCCGGGGGCGTAGCTCAGTCGGTTAGAGCGCCGGCCTGTCACGTCGGAGGTCGCGGGTTCGAGTCCCGTCGCTCCCGTAGGACACGGGCAGGCGTCGCAGGTCTAGCCTGCGACGCAGTGCTCACGATCAGAGGCATCGAAGACGCGGACCTTGACGCCGCGATCGCCGTTCACTGCGAGGCTTTCGACATCGCGGCTGCGCGTGTCACGGGGTTCCTCGAGCGGCGCTTCCGGCATCTGCTGCGCACGGACCCCGCTGGCGCATTCATCGCCGCCGGCCCGCGGGGAAAGATCATCGGAGTCTCGCTCGCGATGCGCCGCGGGTCGCTCTGGGCGCTGTCGCTGCTGGCGGTCGCAAAGTCCGCCCAGAGCGACGGTGTCGGGGCGGCCCTGATCGAGCGTGCGCTCGGCTACGCGCGGGCCGGCGACGCGCGCGTGATCATCTCCTCCGACGACCCACGCGCCCGGCATCTGTACGACCGAACCGGGCACGAGCCGCGATCCGCGCTGGAGGCGAAGGGGCGCGTCGATCGCGGTGCGCTGGCACCGAGCCGCGGCGTGACGCGTGCCGGTCCGGAGGCGCTCGACTTCTGCGACCGGATCGACCAGGCTGCGCGCGGGCATCGCCGCCGCCCAGATCTCGAGTTCTGGCTGGGCGATCGCGAGCGTGAGCTCTGGCTCGTCGACGACCGGCGCGGGACCGGCTACGCGATCGCGACCAGCGAGCGGCTCGTCACGCTTGCGGCAACGACCGAGCCTGCGGCGCGCGACCTGATGACCCACGTGCTCAGCCGAGCAGGCAGCGGCGAGTTCCTCGTGAGCTTTATCGGCGAGCACCAGCTCTGGGCTCGGGAGGTACTCCTTGCCGGCGGTCTGCCGCTCGAGCGGCGCGGCGCGATCTACACGCGCGGCGCGGTCGGGTCTTGGGAGCTCTACGTCCCGAACGGTGCGCTGATCTGAGGATCGCGGATCGACCGCCCGTCGAGTACGGCTTTCCCCGGATTGCGTGACGGCGCCGTGCGCCCACGCTTGGCGGGTGGATTTCGATCAACGGCCGATCCTCGTGTTCTGGGAGACGACGCGGGCTTGCGGGCTGGCCTGCCGGCATTGCCGTGCCTGCGCCATGCCGGCGCCGCTCACGGGTGAGCTGTCGCGGGCGGAGGGGGAGCATCTGCTCGACCAGTTGGCCGCGTTCGGGATGCCGCGTCCGGTTCTCATCGCCACCGGCGGTGATGTGCTGATGCGGGCTGATCTGGACCGTCTCGCACGGCGCGCGGCGGGCCTGCGCATCCCGCTGGCGCTCGCGCCCAGCGTGACGCCGTTGCTGACGCGCGAGCGCGTCGCCGAGCTGCGTGAGCGTGGCGTCAAGGTTGCATCGATCAGTCTCGACGGCGCCTCGTCCGATGTCCACGACGCAATCCGCGGCGTGTCCGGTCATTTCGAGCAGACCCTCTCGGCGATCAGGATGCTGCGCGAGGAGCGGATCACCGTGCAGGTCAACTCGCTGGTCAGCGAGGCGACCGTTCTCGAGCTCCCCGCGATCCTCCGGCTCGCGAAGCAGGCAGGCGCATCGATCTGGGAGCTCTTCTTCCTTGTTCAAACGGGCCGCGGCGCCGGGCTCGCGGAGCTCAGCGCGAAGGAGTGCGAGCACGTCTGCCACTTCCTCTTCGATGCGTCCTGCCACGGCGTGATCGTGCGGACCGTCGAGGCGCCGTTCTTCCGCCGCGTCGTCGCCCTCCGGGCGGCCGGTGGTGCGGCCCCCCGGGGCGGGCTCTACCGCCAGTTGAACGCAGCGCTCAACGCCGAGCTCGGCTCGCCGCGCGGTCAAGCACGCGCCCAGACAAAGGGCACCCGCGACGGTCGCGGCGTGATCTTCGTCGGCCACGACGGGACGATCACTCCGTCGGGCTTCCTGCCGCTCGAGCTCGGAAATGTGCGCCAGGACAGTCTCGTGGACGTGTATCGCAAACATCCACTGCTTCGCGCGATCCGCGCCGCCGAGTTCCACGGGCGCTGCGGCCGTTGCCCTTGGCGCGAGCTTTGCGGCGGCTCGCGTGCCCGCGCATACTCGGCTCACGGCGACCCGCTGGCAGAAGACCCGTGCTGCGCATACCAACCGCAGTCCAGATCCTCAGCCCCGCACCCGAGCCGTCACGGCGCGGCCACGCCGAGCAAGATGCAACCGTAGTTCTCCCGGAGGAGCCCTGCGTGGAAAGCCGCAGCGTGGCGCGATGCGACGCGGATGGCGCACGCCCGAGCGGCTGTGACGATTCAAGCATGTTTCTCGACCGCAGGCAGGCCGGCCGGCTCCTTGCCCAGCTCCTCGAGCGTTTTGCCCGCGAGCGTCCCGTCGTCCTTGCGCTGCCGCGCGGCGGCGTCCCCGTTGCGGTCGAGGTTGCGGGTACGCTGCGCGCCCCGCTGGACGTTCTCGCGGTGCGCAAGCTCGGCGCTCCGGGCAATCCGGAGTTCGCCGTCGGGGCGATCGCCGAAGACGGGACGACGATCCTCGACGACCTCTCGGCGCGCCGCGCAGGCATGAGCTCAGGCGTGCTCGCCGCCACCGTTGCGCGGGAGACGAGCGAGCTGCGCCGCTGCGTTTCCCGCTATCGCTGTGACCGTCCGCTGATCGATCTCGACGGCCGCTGCGTGATCATCGTCGATGACGGTCTCGCCACCGGGCTCACCGGGATCGCTGCTGTGCGCGCGGTGCGTGCGCTGGGCGCAGCGAAGGTGATCGTCGCCGTTCCGGTCGGCGCACGCAGGTCCGTCGGGCTGCTCGCCGACGAGGCGGATGAGCTCGTCTGTCACACGGTGCCCCGCGAATTGATCGCGGTCGGCGCCTGGTACGAGGATTTCTCCCCGGTCAGCGACGGGGAGGTCGTCCGGCTGATCGGTCTTGCGCGGGACAAGGTGCAGGCGGCCGAGCGCGCCGATCCGCCGCTGCGGCGCGAGGTCGTGATCGAGACCGCGGAAGCGGCGCTCGCCTGCGAGCTGGCGATGCCGCTCGAGCCGACGGGGCTCGTGATCTTTGCGCACGCGGCCGGCTCGAGCCGGCGCAGCCCGGCCAATCGCGTCGTTGCCGCCGCGCTCGGCGAAGCGGGCTTCGCGACGCTGCTGGTCGACCTCGTCAACGACGCCGAAGCCCGCCGCCGCGACTGCGTCTTCAACACGGTCCTGCTCGCCCAGCGCCTCGAGTCCGTCACTCTCTGGGCGCTCGAGGCGTCGGCCACGCAGGGCCTGCCGATCGGCTACTTCGGCGCCTCCACGGGTGCTGCGGCGGCGCTGCGAGCCGCCGTGCGGGTCGGCGATGCAGTGCGCTCGGTCGTCGTGCGCGGCGGTAGGCCCGATCTCGCTGCGGATTGTCTGATGGCGGTCAGGTCGCCGACCCTCCTCATCGTGGGCGGTCTCGACCACGAGGTGCTGCGGCTCAATCGCGAGGCCGCCGGACTGCTGAACGCGCCCCACCGGCTCGTCGTCGTCGACAACGCAAGCCACCTGTTCGGCGAGCCGGGCAAGCTCGAGATCGTCGGAGCTCTCGCGTGCGATTGGTTCGCGGCGTCCCTCTCGACCGACTCGCGAGCGCTCGTCGCTGCGGGGTCGTGAGGTGGCCGCCGCGGCAACAGTGCCCGCCGGGGAGCAGCGCCGTGCAGCGCTCGCGGCGTTGCGCCTCGCCGCTCATCCACTGAGTGGCGACCGGCGCGACTACGACGCACTGCTAGAGCGCGTTGCGGACGCACGTATCGTGCTGCTCGGCGAGGCGAGCCATGGCTCGCATGAGTTCTACCGCGAGCGCGCGCGCATCACCAAGCGCCTGATCACAGAGCTCAACTTCTCGGCTGTGACGATCGCCGCATCGTGGGCAGACGCCTATCGCGTCAACCGCTACGCGCACGGTGTCGGTGGCGACCGGGACGCGGAGC
The DNA here is from genome assembly GCA_050010595.1 of Solirubrobacteraceae bacterium. GTDB lineage: Bacteria > Actinomycetota > Thermoleophilia > Solirubrobacterales > Solirubrobacteraceae > Palsa-513. Next base: position 154,707 of record JBEKKS010000004.1, on the reverse strand, counting down.
AGTCGCTGCGGGGGTTCGAGCGCTTCCCATCGTGGATGTGGCGCAACGTCGACATGGCGGAGTTCGTTTCGTGGCTTCACAGCCACAACCTCGGCGCCCACTCGAGCGCCCGCAAGGTCGGTTTCTACGGCCTCGACCTCTACGGTCTATCGAGCGCGACGGGCGCGGTGATTGCCTTCATGCGCGCTCACGACGTCGCCGGGGCAGAGACTGCAAGGGCCCGCTACGAGTGCCTGCAGTCGTTCGCCGAGGACAGCGCCGGCTATGGTCGCGAGGTACTGCGCGACATGGGCGAGAGTGGTCGTGACGACGTCGTCGCCGAGCTTGCACGCCTGCGTCGCGAGGTCGCCGAGCGCCTCTACGCGGACGGTATGGATCCAGCGGACGAGCACTTCTTTGCGCAGCGCGACGCCGCCTCCGAGCTCGAGGCCGGCGCCTATTACCGCACGATCTTCGGTGAGCGCGCGGGCTCCTGGAACCTGCGCGAGTTGCACCTGGCCGACACGCTCGACCGCCTGCTCGAGGACCTCGACGCTCGCGCCGAGGGCACGCGCGTGATCGTCTGGGCTCACAACTCGCACGTCGGCGACGGTCGTCGTACAGACATGGTCGATCGCGGCGAGCGCAACCTCGGGGAGCTGCTGCGCGAACGCCACGGCGACGAGGTCGTCAGCGTGGGCTTCACGACCTACATCGGTAGCGTCACCGCCGCCTCGGGCTGGGATGGAGCGCCGGAGCGCAAGCATGTCCGCGCCGCGCTACCGGCAAGCCACGAGGCGCTCCTCCACGAGACTCACCTGCCGGCTTTCCTGCTGTGCCCGCTGGGGGCCGGCGAGGCGGGCGATGCGCTGCGCGAGCAGCGTCTGGAGCGAGCGATCGGCGTCATCTACAGGCCCGACCGTGAGCGCGCGAGCCACTACTTCAACGCCTCGCTCGCCGACCAGTTCGACGCGCTCGTGCACATCGACGCGACGCGCGCGGTCGAGCCGCTCGAGCGCTCACCGAGCTGAGCCCCGGCAAGCGCTCGAGCGCGTCGCAGCGCTCCCTACTTGTTCTTTGCTGCGTCCGACTTCGCGATTGCTGCCTGGGCCGCTGCTACGCGGGCGACCGGCACGCGGAACGGTGAGCAGGACACGTAGTCGAGTCCCGCCTCGGCGAAGAAGGCGATCGACTTGGGATCGCCGCCGTGCTCGCCGCAGACACCCAGCTCGATCTCCGGGTTCGCTTCCCGGCCCTTCGTCACGGCCATCTTGACCAGCATCCCCACGCCATCGCGGTCGATCGTCTCGAACGGTGAGACGGTGATGATCCGCTCGCTGATGTACTGCGGCACGATCGCGCCCTCGACGTCGTCGCGCGAGAAGCCGAGCGTCGTCTGGGTCAGATCGTTCGTCCCGAACGAGAAGAACTCGACGTTCTTCGCCAGCACGTCGGCGACCGCGCACGCACGCGGCAGCTCGATCATCGTGCCGATCGTGTAATCCGTGCCGAGGGTCATGCCTTCCGCGTCGGCGACCCTGATTACGAGCTCGCGCATCAGCGTCAGCTCGCGGTCGAAGTTGACGAGCGGGATCATCACCTCGCAGTGCGGCGCGCTGCCAGTCCGCTCGCGAACGGCGCGTGCGGAGCGCATGATCGCGCGGACCTGCATCTCGTAGATCTCGGGGTAGAGGATGCCGAGCCGGCAGCCGCGCGTTCCGAGCATCGGATTTGTTTCCGACAGCTCGCGTACCCGCGCCAGCTCGTGGTGCAGACCGTCCATCCGCTCCGGGTGGGAGTTAGCCGCCTCGCGCAGCTCCTCGACGAGCTCGGCTTCGCTTGGGAGGAACTCGTGTAGCGGCGGATCGAGCAGGCGGATCGTGACCGGCTGGCCCTCCATCGTCTCGAACAGCCCCTCGAAGTCGCTCTGCTGGAGCGGCAGCAGCTTCTCCAGCCAGGACAGGCGCTCCGCTTCGGTGTCGGCCATGATCATCGCCCGCATCTTCGGTTGGCGGTCCTCTGCCATGAACATGTGCTCGGTGCGGCAAAGGCCGATGCCCTCCGCCCCGAAGCCCCGCGCGCGGCGGGCGTCTTCCGGCACGTCCGCGTTTGCGCGGACGCTGAGCGTGCGCAGCTCGTCGCACCAGCCGAGCACGGTGTCGAAGTTGGCATCGATCTCCGGGTTGATGAGCACGACGTCGTCGGTCGTGATCTCACCCGTCGAGCCGTTGATAGCGATCTTGTCGCCGGCGTGCAGCACCGTCCCGTTGACCGTGATCGTGCCCTCGTCGAGGTCGATGTGCAGTGCGCTCGCGCCGCACACGCACGGGCGGCCCATGCCGCGCGCGACCAGCGCCGCGTGCGAGGCCTTCCCGCCTTCGCTCGTCAGGATGCCGCGCGCCGCGAAGAAGCCGGCAACGTCCTCGGCCTCGGTGAACGGACGCACGAGGATCACTGCCTCGCCGGCTTCCGCAGCCGCTATCGCGTCCGGCGCGCTGAGAACGATCGTTCCCTTTGCCGCCCCCGGTGACGCCGCGACGCCGCGGGCCAGCACGTTGAACTTCGAGTGCGGGTCGAATGTCGGGTGCAGCAGAGCGTCGAGCGAGCCGGCGTCGATCGTCTTGATCGCGCCCGCCTTATCGAGCAAGCCTTCGCTTACCGCGTCGACGGCGAAGCGGACGGCTGCCTGAGCGGGGCGCTTCGCGTTGCGCGTCTGCAGCATGTACAGGCGCCCCTCCTCGACGGTGAACTCCGTGTCCTGCATGTCGCCGTAGACACCCTCGAGCTTGCGCATGATCTCGGTCAGCTTCTCGTAGGCCTCCGGCATTGCCGTGCGCAGCTCGCTCAGCTCCTGCGTGTTGCGCACACCGGAGACGACGTCCTCGCCCTGGGCGTTGATCAGGAAGTCGCCTGACGGTTCAGGGGCGCCTGTGACCTCGTCGCGACTGAACGCAACGCCCGAGCACGAGTGGTCGCCGCGGTTGCCAAAGACCATCTGCTGCACGTTGACCGCGGTGCCCCAGTCGGCTGGGATCTGGTTTATCCGCCGATAGGCGACCGCACGCGCGCCCATCCAGGAGTCGAACACGGCAAGCATCGCCTGCTGCAGCTGCATGCCTGGGTCCTGCGGGAAGTCCTCGCCCGTCTGCTCGCGGAACAGCGCCTTGAATGCGGCGGTCAGTTCCTTCAGCGCGTCGACATCGAGCTCGGTGTCGAGCTGGACGCCGCGCTCCTTCTTCGCCTGCGCGATCGCGCCTTCGATCTTCTCTGTCGAGACGCCGCGGACTACGTTCGCGAACATCTGGACGAAGCGCCGGTAGGAGTCCCAAGCGAAGCGTTCGTTCTTCGTTGCGCGCGCCAGGCCTTGCACCGACTCGTCCGTGAGGCCGAGGTTGAGGACCGTATCCATCATCCCCGGCATCGACTCGCGGGCACCGGAGCGAACCGAGATCAAGAGCGGGTCGGCAGGATCGCCAAAGCGCCGGCCGACCTTCGCCTCCAGGCGCGCGAGTGCCGCGGTGACCTGGCCCTCGAGCTCCGGCGGTTCGCTGCCTGCGCGCATGTACTCGACGCAGGCTCCGGTCGTGATGACGAATCCGGCCGGCACCACGTCGTCGCCAAGCTGGCGCGTCATCTCGCAAAGGCCTGCGCCCTTGCCGCCGAGCAGCTCGCGCATCTCGCGCGAGCCCTCCGCGAAGTCGTAGACGTACTTCGTCGGTGCTTCCTTGTGTGTCTCGGACGAGCCCGTGGGGACGTCGTGGAGTTGCTTCATCGTCGCTCCTTGATCAGACTCGCTCCAACGGCGAGTGCTCAGTTGTGGCCGCCGGCGCCGGCGGGCCGAGCAGCGCCAGGGCTGCTGGCGCGACATCGGCGAGAGCGGCGGTGGCAGAAAGGCTTCGCGAGCCCGGCGAGCCCGGCGTTACATCGGCGCGACGCCATCGCCTGACGTCTGCGCCGCGCATCGCTCAGATCTCCTCGGGGATCATCTCGATCGCCCCGCACGGACATTCGACGGCACACAGGCCACAGCCCTTGCAGTAGTCGAAGTCGAACGAGTACAGCTCGCCGTCGACGCCGGGCTTGATGACGGCGTTGTCGGGGCAGACGCCGAAGCAGTTGTCGCAGGAGAAGCAGTTGCCGCACGACAGGCAGCGGCGCGCCTCGAACAGCGCCGAGCCTTCGTCGAGCCCCTTGACTACCTCCTCGAACGTGCTCTGGCGACGCACGTCCTCGAGTTGCGGGCGCAGCGTTCGCGGCGCGTCGCTGTAGTACCAGGTGTTCAGCGCGTCGAAGCCGGCGAGGGGGCGGTCGGGATCGCGCGGGGTCGTCTCGCCTCGCAAGTAGCCGTCGATGCACCGTGCGGCGCGACCGCCGTGCCCGATCGCGATCGCGGCGGTGCGCTCCGAGGGCACCATGTCGCCGCCGGCGAACAGGCCGGGGTGGCCGGTCATCATCTGATCGTCGACCTTGACGACGTGATCCGCGATCTCGATTCCGGAGACGCCTTCGAGCAGTCTCAGATCGGCGTCCTGTCCGAGCGCGAGCACCACTGAGTCGGCGTCGAGCGTTTCGTACTCGCCCGTCGGCTGCGGGTAGCCGCTCTCGTCGAGTGCCATCTTCTCGATCTTCAGCTGGCCCGCTTCGACCCCTGTGATCGTCGTCAGCCAGCGGAACGCGATGCCCTCGGCCTCGGCTTCCGCGAGCTCGCTCGGGTGCGCCGGCATCCGCTCGCGCGTGCGCCGGTAGACGATGATCGGGTCGGCCGCGCCGAGGCGCTTGGCGCTGCGTGCGGCGTCGATAGCCGTATTGCCGCCGCCGTAGACGACGACCCGCCGTCCAAGCTGTGGCGGCTCTTCGCCGTCGGCGAGCTCGTGCAGGAGCTCAACTGCGTCAACGATGTGCGATGCCGCGCCGCCCGGTATCTCCGTGTGCCTGGCGACATGCGCGCCGACCGCCAGGAAGGTCGCGTCGAATCCGCCTTCGCGGATCGCGTCTTCGAGGTCCTCGACGGCCGCGCCGCACTCGAGCGTCACGCCGAGCGCAAGAATCCGCTCGATCTCAGCGTCGAGAATCTCGCGCGGCAGCCGGTAGGCGGGAATGCCGTAGCGCATCATGCCGCCGGACTGCTCGGCCTGCTCGCGGATCGTCACTTGGTGACCGCGCAGCGCGAGGTGATAGGCGGCGGCAAGGCCCGATGGGCCGGAGCCGACGATCAGCACGCGCTTGCCGGTCGGCTTCCCGGGCGCGCCGAGGTCCCAGCCGTGCTTCAACGCCTCGTCACCGAGGAACCGTTCGACCGAGTTGATGCCGACCGCCTCGTCGAGCTGGGCGCGGTTGCATTCGGTCTCGCAGGGGTGGTAGCAGATGCGGCCCATGATTGCCGGCAGAGGGTTGCTCGCGACGAGGTGGCGCCAGGCGCGCTCATAGCCCGCGCCGCCTGCCTCCGCCTCGTACAGCCAGCCTTGGATGTCCTCGCCGGCGGGACAGCCGTGGTTGCACGGCGGCAGGTTGTGCACGTAGACCGGCCGCTCGGTGCGCCAATCGCCGGTGCGATTGGCGAGGCTCGAGCCGACCTCGAGCGTGATCGCAAAGGGCTTCGCCGAGCTACTCATCAGACACCTCGCTCCGCGCCCGTGAGCGCCTCCAAAAGATCCATCTCGACCGCGCCGTCGCCCTCGTCGAGCAGGCCGAAGCGCTTGATGTTGCGGTCGGCCTCGCCTTGAAGCAGCGCGAGGATGTCGGGCCGCCCGGCGCCCGCGAAAAGGTGCGCGAAGCGCTTCTGCCCGCGCAGGTAGTCCTCGACGGGCAGCCTGCGGCGGATGTGCGAGACCGCTGTCACGTTGCCGTCAACGGCCTCGAAGACGGGGAACAGCCCGGTCTCCTTTGCAAGTCGCGCGAGCCGCACGGTCTCGTTCGTCGGTGAGCCCCAGCCGAGCGGGCACGGGACGAGTACATGGATGTAGCGGGCGCCACGGAACTCCATCGCCCGCGTGACCTTGTGCTCGAGGTCGCGCAGCTCGGCGACAGTCGCTGTCGCGACGTAGGGGATCTCGTGTGCCATCGCGATCAGCGGCGCGTTCTTGCCCTGCCCAAACGAGTTCCCTGGGTGGTCGCCAATCGGCTCGGTGGTTGCCGTTCGTGCTGCGGCCGGCGTCGCACCGGAGCGCTGTACGCCGGTGTTCATGTACCCCTGGTTGTCGTAGCAGATGTAGAGCACGTCGTCGTTGCGCTCGAACATCCCCGAGAGGCAGCCGAAGCCGATGTCGACGGTGCCGCCGTCGCCGCCCTGCCCGATCACGCGTACCTCGCTACGCCCCTTGGCGCGCATCGCGGCTGCCATCCCGGTGGCGACTGCAGGCGCGTTGCCGAACAGCGAATGCATCCACGGCAGCCGCCACGCGGTCTCGGGGTAGGGGGTCGAGAAGACTTCGAGGCAGCCTGTCGCGTTTGCCGCCATCAACTGCCCGTCGCTGGCGCGCAGCGCGGCGTCGAGTGCGTAGCGTGCACCGAGAGCCTCGCCGCAACCCTGACAGGCGCGGTGGCCCTTCGTGATCGCGTTCGCGCGATGCGGATCGGACTGAACCGAGCGCGCGCCGTCGTCGAGCAGCCGTCCGCCCACCGCGAAGGTGCCCGTTTGGTAGAAGGGCACATTGGGCGTCGCTTCAGGTGCGCGAGGTGCGGTCTTCCCGTTCTTGGCGCTCATACGGCCAGCTCCTGCTCGATGACGTCTGTTCGTAGGTCGAGGAAGGTCAGCTCGCCAAGCTCGCCTTCGATCATCTCGCGCAGCGAGCGCCGCGTGATCGGGCGTCCACCGAGACCGGCGATGACGGTTTGGAGATCGATGTCGAGGCCCGCGACGGCGCGCGCGACGTCGGCGGAGACGATCCCGCCGATTCCGACCGCGAATGCGCGCTCGAGCACGATCACGCGCTTCGCGCCGGCGAGCGCTTCGCGCACCGCCTCGAAGGGGAAGGGCCGGTAGGTCTTGAGTGCGACCGACCCGACGGCGACGCCGTCGGCGCGCAGTTCGTCGACCACCTCGGCGAGCGTTCCGTTGGCTGAGCCGAGCGCGAGCACGATCGTGTCGGCATCGTCGCTGCGGTAGCCCTCGAGGAAGCCGCCGGCGTTACGACCGAAGATCTCGGCGAACTCGGCTGCGACCTGCGGGATCACTTTGAGCGCCTCCAGCTGCTGCAGGTGGGCGAGATAGCGCACCTCGGTGAAAGCTTCGGGGCCGACCATCGCGCCGATCGTCATCGGGTTGGCGGGGTCGAGCACCTGGCGCGGCTCGAACGGCGGCAGGAATTCGTCGACGGCCTCCTGGGTCGGTACCGCGACCGGCTCGAGCGCGTGCGTGAGGACGAAGCCATCGACACAAACCATCACCGGGACCGAGAGCTGCTCGGCGATCTTGAACGCCTGCACGTGGAGATCCGCGGCCTCCTGGTTGTCGACCGCGTAGATCTGGATCCAACCGCTGTCGCGCATCGCCATCGAGTCCGACTGGTCGTTCCAGATGTTGATCGGCGAGCCAATCGCGCGGTTGGCGACGGTCATCACGATCGGCAGGCCGAGCCCTGACGCGTTGAAGAGCGCTTCGCACATGAACAGCAGGCCCTGGCTGGCTGTCGCCGTGTACGCCCGCGCACCCGCGGCGGAGGCGCCGATCGAGACGGACATCGCGGCGAACTCCGACTCGACGTTGATCACCTCACAGCTGCCGAGCTTGCCGGCCCGGGAGATGCGCGACACAGCCTCGACGATGTGCGTCTGGGGCGTTATCGGGTAGGCGCAGACGACCTCCGGCCGGCAGCAGGCGATCGCGTTGGCGATCGCTTGCGAGCCTTCGATCTGCTCACGCAGGCTCGACGACATTTGCTGCCTCCTTCTCGATGATCGCGAACGCCGCGCGCGCTGAGGCGGCATTGCCGGTGGCGGCCGCGCCGCGGAAGCGCACGCCGATCGCCGCTTCGAGCGAGTCGAGCGACACGCAACCGGTCAACCCCGCGAGGGCTCCGAGCAGCGTTGCGTTGGCGATCGGGCGGCCGGTGTGCTCGCGTGCGATCTCGCTCGCCGCGACGCTCACGACGCGCTCCGAGCGCGTGCGTTCGTAGAGCTCCTCGAGCCCCAGCTCCGCGATGCTTCGCGCGCTGTTGATCAGGACGTAGCCGTCTTCGACGAGACCGCCGAAGACATCGACGTGATGCAGCAGCGTCGGGTCTTGGATGACGACCGCATCGGGCTCGGCGATCGGTTCGCGCAGGCGAATGCGGTGATCGTCGATGCGGCAGAAGGCGACGACCGGTGCGCCCATTCGCTCGGAGCCGAAGCTCGGGAACGCTTGGGTCTCGGAGCCGTCGGCGAACGCGGCATGGGCGAGCAGCTCGGCTGCCGTCACGACACCCTGGCCACCGCGTCCATGAATTCTCACCTGAAACACAAACCCAGCCTAGGTCCGCTCCTGCCCGGTCACATCAGGCGCTCCCCGCGCGCAAGCTCCGTAGTTGGCCGCAGGCTCTCAGCGGTCAGTCCGGGCTCCGGTTTCGGTTGCGGAGGACTACGGGCGCCGACGCGCCTCGCATGGTGCGGCTAACGACAAAGGAACCGCGCAACTTGCACAGGCTCCGCGAGCTCGCGCTCGGCGGCCGGATCGCTCGCAAGCATCCGGCCGCCGGCACGCAGCGATTGCCTACGCGGCGACGGGCGCGTGAACGAAGACGCGCGCGGCGAGGTCGACGAGGCGGCTCGAGTAGCCCCACTCGTTGTCGTACCAGGCGACGACCTTCACCTGGGTCTTGTCGTTGACCGCCGTCAGCTTCGAATCGAAGATCGACGAATAGGAGGAGCCGACGATGTCGGCGGAGACGATCGGATCCTCGGTGTAGGCGAGGATTCCGGTGAGTGCTCCATGATCGGCGGCGGCGAGGAAGGCGGCGTTTACCTCCTCGACGCTGGTCGCGCGCTCGGCCTCGATCGTCAGGTCGACGAGCGAGCCGGTCGGAACCGGTGTGCGGACCGCGTAGCCGTTGAGTCGTCCTTCGAGCTCTGGGATCACGAGCCCGAGCGCCTTGGCGGCGCCGGTCGATGTCGGGATCAGGCTGAGAGCGGCTGAGCGCGCCCGGCGCAGGTCCTTGTGCGGGCCGTCCATCAGGTTCTGGTCGGCGGTGTAGGCGTGAATCGTCGTCATCAGTCCGTGGCGGATGCCGACCGCCTCGTGCAGCACCTTCGCCACCGGGGCAAGGCAGTTGGTGGTGCAGGACGCGTTGCTGATCACGTGGTGGTGCTCGGGATCGTAGGTCTCGTCGAAGTTCACGCCTAGTACGAACGTGCCGTCGATCGGCTCGCCACCGCTGGCCGGTGCCGAGATGATCACCTTGCGCGCGCCGGCCTCGAGGTGTGCGGCGGCCTTCTCGCGCGTGCGGAACTTGCCGGTCGACTCGATCACCACGTCGACCTCGAGCTCGGCCCACGGCAACGCCGCCGGATCTTTCTCGGCTAGCACGCGAACCACGCGCCCGTCGATCACGAGCTCACCCTCGCCGGCCTCGACCTTGCCGGGGTAACGTCCGAAGACCGAGTCGTAGCGCAGCAGGTGCGCCAGCGTCGGAACGTCCATTACGTCGTTGACGGCGACGATCTCGATCTCTTCTTCGCGCCCGTGTGCCGCGCGCAGCGCGCACCGACCGACGCGACCAAACCCGTTGATTGCAACCCGTACTGACATACACATCACTCCTAGCTAGGTAAGTTCGATTCAAAGCTAGCCGCGAGCTGCCTCGGCGCCATCGGGGTTACGGGCGCCACCAACTCAGCACTTTCTACGGAGTCGCCGGCGCTCCGCTGATTGCGGGAAACCCACAACTACCCGGCGGGTAAGCGCCGATGGGCGCCCAAACGGAGGCTGATTACAGTCGCCTACTGTGAACGCACTGGACTTTGCGCGGCTGCAGTTCGGCATCACCACGATCTTCCATTTCCTGTTCGTGCCGATGACGATCGGCCTGACGGCGTGGGTTGCGCTTTGCGAGACGCGCTGGTACCGCACGCGCGACGAGATCTACCTGCGCATGACGCGCTACTGGGGCAAGTTCATGCTGATCTCGGTCGCGATCGGGGTCGTCACAGGGATCGTCATGGAGTTCCAGTTCGGGATGAACTGGTCGCTGTACTCGCGCTACGTTGGCGACATCTTCGGCTCGCCGCTCGCGATGGAGGGCCTGATCGCCTTCTTCCTCGAGTCCACCTTCGTCGGTGTCTGGATCTTCGGCTGGGATCGCATATCCCCGAAGCTGCACGTCGTGAGCGCCTGGTTGGTTGCGATCGGCACGACGCTCTCGGCGTACTTCATCCTCGTTGCGAACTCGTGGATGCAGCACCCTGTCGGCTACAAGATCGACCCGAAGACACACCACGCCTACCTGACGAACATCTTCGCCGTCCTCTTCAACCCGACGGCCTGGCTCGCCTACCCGCATGTGATCTTCGCCGCCTTCACCACCGCCGCCTTGCTCGTGGTCGGAATCTCGGCCTGGCAGCTCTATCGCAAGCGCCATGTCGAGATCTTCAGCCGTTCGGCCAAGATGGCGCTGCCGATCGGGCTTGTCGCGGTCATTCTCAGTGGCATCTTCGGCGACGGCCAGGGACGCCTGCTCGAGCAAGAGCAGCCGATGAAGATGGCGGCGGCCGAGGCGCTCTACAACACGAGCGACCACGCCTGCTTCTCGCTCTTCGCCACCGCCAGCTTCACTGCCCACCCGAAAAGGCTGAGCGCCGACGTCTGCATCCCCGATCTGGAGTCGCTGATCGCGACGCTCAATCCGAACGGGACGGTCAAGGGCATGAACCAGATCAACGCGGCCGAGCAGAAGAAATACGGTCCGGGAAACTACATGCCGCCGGTCGGCGTGACCTACTGGAGCTTCCGCCTGATGGTCGGCGCCGGGATCCTGATGTTCCTGCTCGCCTTCGTGGGCGTGGTCGCAAGCCGCCGGCCCGGCTGGCTCGAGCGGATGCCACGCTGGTTCTATGTCTCTGCGCTCGTTGGGGTCTTCCTACCGATCATCGCCAACTGGAGCGGCTGGATCTTCACCGAGGTTGGGCGCCAGCCGTGGGTCGTCTTCGGGCTGCTGAAGACGAGCCAGGCCAACTCGCCTGACGTTTCGCTCGCCTCGATCGTCATCTCGCTCGCTGCCTACGTCCTGCTCTACGGCTTCCTGATCACTGTCGGCGCGCGCCTGTTCATTCGCGAGATCAAGCGCGGACCGTCCGACGATCCGCCCGGCCCTGACGGCGAGCAGTCCGAGGGCAGCCGCCCAGACCTCCTGCTGGCCTACTGAGATGACCCCAGACTTCCTCCAAACACTGTGGTTCGGTCTGATCGCAGTCCTCTGGGTCGGGTACTTCATCCTTGAGGGCTTCGATTTCGGAGTCGGCGCGCTGCTGCGCGTGATCGGGCGCAGCGAGGCTGAGAAGCGCGCGATCATCCACACGATCGGTCCGGTCTGGGACGGCAACGAGGTCTGGGTGATCACCGCCGGGGGCGCTACGTTCGCCGCCTTCCCCGGCTGGTACGCGAGCCTCTTCTCGGGCTTCTACCTCGCGCTGCTCTTGATCCTGCTCTGCCTGATCGCGCGTGGCGTCTCCTTCGAGTTCTGGGGCAAGGACGACTCGCCACGCTGGCGCGCCGGCTGGGAGTGGGCGACGGTGATCGGCAGTGGTGGAGCGGCCTTGCTCTGGGGTGTCGGCTGGGCCGACATCATCCACGGCGTCCCGATGGACGCTGCGCACAACGTCACGGCGACGCTGTGGGATCTGCTGCACCCCTACGCGCTGCTCGGCGGGCTCGTCACGCTCAGCCTGTTCCTTACGCACGGCGCGAACTTCCTTGCGCTGCGCACGACCGGTGAGCTCACCGATCGCGCCCGCGCAGTCGCGCGGCGGCTGAGCCCGGTCGCGACGCTGCTGCTCGTCGGCTTCCTCGCCTGGACGGCGTTTGACCAACCGCACGGCCCGGTCAAGATCTCGGCCCAGGTGCCCGCTGTGCTGGCTGGGCTCGCGGCGCTCGCCGCAACCTACGCGGTCCAGCGCCGCAAGGACGTCGCGGCGTTCGGTCTCCTCTCGGGCGCGATCGCGCTGCTCTTCGTCAGCCTCGTCTTCGAGCTGTTCCCGTATGCGCTGCCGTCGACGACGAGCCACGCGTTCAGCCTTTCGCTGGTCACCGCCTCCTCACACTCCTACACGCTCACCGTGATGACCGTCGTCGCCGTGGTGATGGTGCCGATCGTGCTTGCCTACACCGGCTGGACGTACTGGGTCTTCCGTGCGCGGCTCGGCGCCAGCGACTTCGCCGGCGAGGCGACCCCGCTCGCCGGCCTGCAGCGCAAGCTGGGCGGCGATCCGGCCGGCGGCGACGGGTCGAGCGGAGCTCCGACGGCCACTGGCTGATGGCTCGGGCCGGCGGCAGCCCCAGCAGGGTCGACCGCCGCCTTCTGGCTGAGAGTCGGGCAGCCCGGACGCAGCTGCGCGTCGCCGCGGCGCTGGGGATCGTCACGGCCGTCGCGATCGTCGCGCAGGCGGCGCTGCTCGCGCACGTGATCGCTCTCTCCGCGCAAGGCCACGTGACGCTCGCTCCACTTGCCGGCACGCTGATCGCGCTCGCCTGCGTGATCGTCGTCCGCGGCCTGGCCGCCGGCGCGTTCGAGACGACAGGGCGCATCGGCGCGACGCGCGTCATGACCGAGCTGCGTGCCCGGGTCGTCGAGCAGCTGCTCGTCCGCTCCCCGATCCAGCGGGCGGATGACCGCACGGGTGAGCTTGCGGCCGCCGCGGTCCAGGGCGTCGACTCGCTCGAGGCCTATTTCGCCGGCTACCTGCCACAGCTCGTGCTCGGCGCCGCCGTGCCGCTCGCGATCCTCGTCTGGGTCGTGCGGCTCGACCTGGTCGCCGACATCGTGCTCGCGGTCACGATTCCGCTGCTGATCGGCTTCATGGTCCTGATCGGCAAGGGCGCGCAGGCGAAGGCGCGCGCGCGCTGGCGCGAGTTGAGCTTGCTCAGCGGCCACTTCCTCGAGGTTGTGAGCGGCCTGCCGACGCTGCGCGCCTACCGCCGCGAGGCCGCCCAGGCCGAGAAGATCGAGATCGTCTCCGAGCGCTACCGCGTCGGGACGATGGGCACGCTGCGCATCGCTTTTCTCTCGGCGCTCGTGCTCGAGCTCTGCGCGATGATCGGCACTGCGCTCGTCGCCGCGACGATCGGCGTCCAACTCGACGGTGGCCATCTCGGACTGCAGACCGGGCTCACCGTGCTGTTGCTGGCACCCGAGCTCTACGCTCCGCTGCGCGCGGTCGGACAGCAGTTCCATGCGAGCACCGACGCGATGGCGGCGGCCGAACGGATCTTCGCCGTGCTCGATGCGCCGTCCGCGCTCGCGGCGCCACCGCGCCGCGCTGTGCGCGTGCCCGACCCGGCGCGCGAGCCGGTCCGATTCGAACGCGTCTCGTTCGCCTACCCCGAACGGGGGGAGCTCGTGCTCGAGCAGCTGAGCTTCGAGCTCGGGCCCGGCCTGACGACCGCGCTGCTCGGGCCCAGCGGCGTCGGGAAGAGCACGATCGCGGCGTTGTTGCTGCGCCTCGCCGACCCACGTGCCGGCCGCATCACCTGCGGTGGCATCGACCTTTGCGACCTCGATCCTGATGTCTGGCGCTCGCAGCTCGCCTGGGTGCCGCAACGCACGCGGATCTTCGCCGGCACGATCGCGGACAACGTTGCTCTCTCGGCGCCGCATTCGAGCGCGCGCCGCATTCGCGACGCGGCGGCGGCCGCCGGCTTGGCCGAGCTGATCGATGCCCTGCCTGACGGGCTTCGAACCGTCGTCGGCGAGGGCGGTCGTGGCCTCTCGGCCGGACAGGCCCAGCGGATCGGCGTAGCACGCGCGCTGCTGCGCGGTGCGCCGCTACTCGTCCTCGACGAGCCGACCGCGCACCTCGATCCCGCAACCGCGGCATCGCTCGGGACCGCGCTGGCTGACGCCGCGAGCGGGCGCACGACGCTCCTGATAACCCACGACGTCGCGCTCGGCGAGCGCGCCGAGCGCACCCTCCGCCTGGACGCCAACGGGCTCGTGCTGGCGGCATGAGCGGCGCGGCGTCCAGTCTCCTCGCGGCCGCGCGCACAGGGCGCGTCGAGCGCCGGCGCATTGGACTGTCCGTACTGCTCGGGTTTGGCGCCGTGGCCGCGGCGACCGCGCTCATGATCTGCTCGGGCTACCTGATCTCGCGCGCCTCGCAGCGTCCCGAGATCCTGTCGCTGAGCGGCGTGATCGTCGCGGTACGCGCGCTGGCGATCTCGCGCTCGTTGCTGCGCTATGGCGAGCGGCTGGCCTCGCACGACGCGGCGCTGCGTCTGCTGGGGCGGACCCGCGCGCTCTTCTACCGGCGGCTCGCTCCGCTCGTTCCCGGCGAGCTCGGCGGGCCCCGCTCCGGCGATCTGCTCGCGCGCTTCGTCAGCGACGTCGACACGCTCCAGGACCTCTACCTGAGGGCGCTGGCGCCGCCCGTCACCGCAGCGCTCGTGATCTGCGGCGCCTCGGTCACAGCGTGGCTCTTCCTGCCCGCTGCCGGCCCCGTCGTCTTCGTCAGCCTGCTCCTGGCGGCGACGATCGTGCCGGCGCTCGCAGCAGGTCTGACCGCCGTCTCGGGCCGCCGCCAGGCGCCGGCGCGCGCGGCCCTCAGCGCCGAGCTCGTCGAGACGATCGCCGGCGCGCCTGAGCTCGCCGTCGCCGGTCGCGCCGGTGAGCGCATCGAGCGGCTGCACGCCGCCGACGCGCGTCTCGCGACGCTGGCCCGCCGCGACGGGCTGGCCGCCGGCGCGAGTACCGCGCTCGGCTCGATGTTCTCCGGCCTTGCGGTCGTCGCGGTCCTGCTCGCGGTCGTGCCGGCAGTCCACGCGGGCCTGCTCGCCGGCGTCCTCGTCGCTGCGCTTGCGTTCTTGGTGCTCGCCTCGTTCGAGGGCCTGCAGCCGCTTCAGCTCGCCGCTCGGCGGCTCAGCGCCTGTGCCGAGGCTGCGCGGCGCCTCGACGAGCTCTCCGCACGCGAGCCGGCGGTGCGCGACCCCGCGGCGCCGCTCGCCCTGCCCGCCGACGGCGACCTGCTGCTCGAGAGTGTGTCGCTGCGCTACGGGCCTGACGAGCCATGGATCCTGCGCGACGCGAGCCTGCACCTCGCCGCCGGGCGCCACGTCGCGCTGCTCGGTCCAAGCGGCGCCGGCAAGACGACGCTCGCGCAACTGCTCGTCCGCTTCCGCGATCCCGACGCCGGCCGCGTCAGTCTCGGCGGCGTCGATCTGCGTGACCTACGACAGGACGATCTGCGCTCGGCTGTCGTGCTCGACGCCCAGGACGCTCACGCGTTCGACACGACCCTGCGCGAGAACATCCTGCTCGCTCGACGCGAGGCGACGGACGAGGAGATCTGGGAGGCACTCGCGGCTGCCGGCGCAGCGACCTGGGCGCGTTCGCTGCCGGACGGTCTCGACACGATGCTCGGCGAGGGCGGTGGCCTCGTCTCCGGCGGCGAGCGCCAGCGCGTCGCGCTCGCTCGCGCGCTGCTGTCCGGCGCCCGATTCCTCGTGCTCGACGAGCCGACCGCGCACCTCGATCGCGACACGGCCGCGGCGATCATGCGCGACATCGCCGGCAGTGACGGCGGCCGCGGCGTGCTCGTGATCACTCACAGCGACGTTGGCCTCGAGCACTTCGACGAGGTCCTCTCGCTGCGCGACGGCACGGTGGCGCGCGTCTGACGGGCGATTTCGAGGTCCTCGCGCGCGCTGATCACGACGGTCTGAACCGCGGCGTTGCTCGCGCTGACGTTCGCATCCTCGCGCGCTCGTTCGTTTGTGCCGGCGTCGAGCGCGACGCCGAGGAAGCCGAGCCCCGCCGCCACTCTGGCCCGTATCGCGGGCGCGTTCTCGCCGACGCCGCCGGTGAATGCGAGCACGTCGAGGCCGCCGAGCGCGGCCGCCATCGCGGCAATCGCAGCGCGCAGGCGGTGGCTGTAGACGTCGAGTGCCAGCGTGGCGCGCTCATCGCCATGCTGCGCGGCCGCGAGGACCTCGCGCATGTCGCTGCTGCCTGCGAGCCCGAGCATGCCGCCTTCGCGCTCGAGGCCGTTCGCGATCTCGCTACGCGGAAGCCGGTCTGCCAGCCAGAGCACGAGTCCGGGGTCGACGCTGCCTGATCGAGTCGCCATCACGAGACCCTCGAGCGGCGTGAACCCCATCGTCGTGTCGACTGAGCGCCCATCGGCGATCGCGCACAGCGACGCGCCCGCGCCGAGATGGCAGCTGACGATCCGTGCCGAAGCGGCGGCGCCCACGAGCTCGATTGCGCGCCGCGCGACCCAGGCGTGCGAGAGGCCGTGGAAGCCGAACCGTCGCAGTGGCCAGCGCTCGCGCCAGGCCTCGGGCAGCGCGTAGGTCCGCGCCGCCGGCGACAGGGTCGCGTGAAACGCGGTGTCGAAGCAGGCGACGGCCGGCAGCTGCGGCAGCGCCGCGCGGACGAGCTCGAGTGCCGCGAGCGCCGGCGGCTGATGCAGTGGCGCAAGCTCGCTGAGCAGGCGCAGCTCTTCGGTCGCCGTTGGGTCGATCAGGCACGCAGCGGTGAAGCGCTCGCCGCCGTGGACGATGCGATGTCCGACCGCCTCAGCGCCAGGGAGCTCGCCGACCGCTGCGCGTACTTCGCTGTCGCCGTACGGTGCTTCGAGCAGGCGCTGGCCGGCGACTTCGTCGCGATCGCCGATCAACGCGAGCTTGAGCGTGCTCGAGCCCGCGTTGACAACGAGGACGCGCACGCTAGACGACGGTCGGCCAGACCCAGTCGCGGATCTCCGGCGGGTCGTCGCCGTACTCGCGCGTGTAGGCCCGGCAGCGCAAGCGCGTGTCCTCCATCTCCTGGCGCAGGTGGGCGCAGCGCTCACCGAGACCCGGCACGCGATCGATCACGTCGATCACCAGGTGGAAGCGGTCCAGGTCGTTGAGCATCACCATGTCGAACGGCGTCGTCGTCGTGCCCTCTTCCTTGAAGCCGCGGACGTGCAGGTTGTGGTGGTTGCTGCGCCGGTAGGTGAGGCGGTGGATCAACCACGGATATCCGTGGTAGGCGAAGATCACCGGCTGGTTGGTCGTGAACAGGGCATCGAACTGGCCGTCCGGAAGCCCGTGCGGATGCTCGCTGGCGGGCTGCAAGCGCATCAGGTCCACGACGTTGATCACGCGGACCCGCAGGTCGGGCAGGCGCTCGCGCAGGATTGCCGCGGCCGCGAGCGTCTCGAGCGTCGGGACGTCGCCGGCGCAGGCGAGCACCACGTCCGGCTCATCGCCCGCGTCGCTGCTCGCCCACTCCCAGATCCCAAGTCCGCGCGTGCAGTGCAGCACCGCCGACTCCGCGTCGAGGTAGTTGAGCTGGGGCTGCTTGCCGGCGACGATCACGTTGACGTACTGGCGCGAGCGCAGGGCATGGTCTGTGACCGACAGCAGCGTGTTCGCGTCCGGCGGGAGGTAGACGCGGATGATCTCGGCCTTCTTGTTGATCACGTGGTCGATGAAGCCAGGGTCCTGGTGCGAGAAGCCGTTGTGGTCCTGGCGCCAGACGTGCGAGGAGAGGATGTAGGTCAGCGATGCAATCGGGCGCCGCCAGGGGATCTCACGCGTCACCTTCAGCCACTTCGCGTGCTGGTTGAACATCGAGTCGATGATGTGGATGAAGGCCTCGTAGCAGTTGAACAGACCGTGGCGGCCGGTCAGCAGGTAGCCCTCCAGCCAGCCCTGGCAGAGGTGCTCGCTGAGCACCTCCATCACGCGGCCGTCCCGCGCCAGATGGTCGTCGCTGTCGAGCAGCTCTGCTTCCCACGTGCGGTTCGTTGCCTCGAACAGAGCACCGAGGCGGTTCGAGTTCGTCTCGTCGGGCCCCATGACACGGAAGTTGTCGGCGTTGTCGCGCATCACGTCGCGCAGGTAGGTGCCAAGGACGCGCGTCGCTTCACTCGAGGTCGTGCCAGGTGACGAGACCTCGACCGCGTAATCCTTGAAGTCGGGCAGCTCGAGGTCGCGCAGCAGGATCCCGCCGTTGGCGTGCGGGTTGGCGCCCATCCGCCGGTCGCCCACGGGTGCGAGCGCCGTGAGCTCCGCGACGAGCGCGCCGCCCTCGTCGAACAGCTCCTCGGGCCGGTAGGAGCGAAGCCACTCTTCGAGCTGCGCCAGGTGTGCGTGGTTTGTGCGCACCTCCGCGAGTGGCACCTGGTGCGAGCGCCAGCTGCCTTCTGCGGGCAGCCCGTCGACGATCTTCGGACCGGTCCAGCCCTTCGGCGTACGCAGCACGATCATCGGCCAGCGCGGACGGTCGGTCACTCCCTCGACTCGTGCCCGGCGCTGGATCGCCTCGATCTCGGCGGTCACCTCGTCGAGCGTCGCAGCCATCAGCTGGTGCATCGTCGCCGGATCGTCGCCTTCGACGAAGCGCGGCGCGTAGCCGTAACCCTCGAGCAGCGCGCGCAGCTCGCTCTCCGGGATTCGCGCCAGGATCGTCGGCCCGGCGATCTTGTATCCGTTGAGGTGGAGGATCGGCAGGACGGCGCCGTCGCGCTGCGGGTCGAGGAACTTGTTCGAATGCCAGCTCGCCGCCAGCGGGCCGGTCTCCGCCTCGCCGTCGCCGACGACGCAGACGGCGACCAGGTCCGGGTTGTCGAACACGGCGCCGTAGGCGTGGACCAGCGCGTAGCCGAGCTCGCCGCCCTCGTGGATCGATCCGGGTGTCTCGGGCGCGACGTGGCTTGGAATGCCGCCGGGGAACGAGAATTGCCGGAAGAGCCTGCGCAGACCCTCTTCGTCGTGGCCGATGCGGTGATAGACCTCGCTGTAGGTCCCCTCGAGGTAGGTGCTGGCGACGAGTGCCGGCCCCCCGTGTCCAGGCCCGGTGATGTAGATCGCGTTGAGATCGCGCGCCTTGATCACCCGGTTCATGTGGGCGTAGATGAACGTCAGGCCAGGTGTCGTGCCCCAGTGGCCGAGCAGGCGAGGCTTGACGTGCTCGGGCTTGAGCCGCTCACGCAGCAGCGGGTTGTCGAGCAGGTAGATCTGGCCGATCGCGAGGTAGTTCGCGGCGCGCCACCAGCGGTCGATCAGCTCGAGCTCATCGGGCGTCAGTGGTCCAGCGGCCTGAGTCTCTTGGCGGTCGGTCAGCGTGTTCATCTATTCCCTCTCGGTCATGCCTTGACTGATGGTCTCACGGGTAGTGGCGGGGGCGTCTCCAGGCGGACGCGAGCGTCGATCGCGAGCGGACCCTCGGGTAGCGCGACCACGGGGTTCAGGTCCATCTCGGCCACCTCCGGGTGGTCCTCGACGAGCGCGCTCACTCGCAACAGCAACTCTTCGAGCGCGGCGACGTCGCAGCGTGGCGCGCCGCGGTAGCCGTCGAGCAGCGGGAAAAGTCGCAACGAGCGCAGCATCTCGCGTGCGTCGAGGTCGGTCAGCGGCGTCAGGCGCGCTTGGACGTCGCCGAGCAGCTCCGTACTGGTGCCGCCGGCGCCGGCCGCGATCAGCGGTCCGAACGCACGGTCCTGGACGACACCGACGATCAGCTCGACGCCGTGCGGCGCCATTGCCTGCACGTGGAATCCGTCGACCTTGAAGCCGGCCTGCTCGACGGAGGCGGTCATGCGGCTCGCGGCGCGTGCGACCTGCGCGGGGCGCAGACCCGTCGCGACAGCCCCGACGTCGCTCTTGTGCACGAGCCCGGGAGCCATCGCCTTGAGCGCGACGGTGCCGCCGATCTCGGCTGCAGCCAGCGCCGCTGCCTCGCTGTCGGCGACGAATCGAGCGGCGGGAGTCCGCAACCCGTAGCAGTCCAGCAGCGTGGCGACGTCCTGCGCCTCGAGCCAGCCCGCGCCGGTGCCGAGCGCGTGCGCGATCACCGCGGCGGCCTCGTCGGGGCGGCAGTCCGCGAACCTCGGGATCTCTCCGACAGGGGAGTTGCGCCAGGCGCCGTAGCCCGCCGCGTGGCCCAGCGCGCGTGCCGCATCCTCAGGGAAGGCGAAGCGGGGGATCGACTGCTCGCCGCGGTGCAGCTCGAGCTCCTCCTCGACCATGAACACCGCAGTCAGCGGTAGCTCGGGGGGCAGCTGCTCGGAGGCCGCGGAGATCGCTGCGGCGACGTCGCTCGGCTCGTTTACGAGCGTCGGGACGTAGATCACGATCAGGGCATCGGCCACGTCAGCCCGGCCGACCGTCTCGACCGCCTGGCGGAAAGCGTCGGCGCTTGCCGTCGCGATCACGTCGATCGGGTTGGTGACGGAGGCCTCGGCCGGCAGGACCGCGCGCAGCTCCTCGCGCAGCTTCTCGGGAAGCTCGACGACCTCGAGACCTGCGGCCTCACACGCGTCGGCTGCGAGGATGCCTGGGCCGCCGCCGTTGGTGAAGATGACCACTCGCGGGCCGCGCGGGGCCGGTTGCGAGGAGAGCAACATCGCGACGTCGAACAGCTCGCCGAGCGTGTCCGTGCGAATCACTCCCGACTGACGGAACAGCGCGTCGACTGTCACGTCGGAGGTCGCCAGCAGCGCGCCCGTGTGGGAAGAGGTCGCGCGCGCGCCGGCTGCCGACCGCCCGCTCTTGACGGCGACGATCGGCTTCGTGCGGCCGACGCGGCGGGCGACACGCGAGAACTTCCGCGCGTTCCCGAACGACTCGAGGTAGAGCAGGATCACGTTCGTGTTCGGGTCGTGCTCCCAGTACTGGATGAAGTCGTTGCCCGAGAGGTCCACCTTGTTGCCGACGGACACGAACGCCGAGAGTCCCAGGCGCAGGCGATTGGCCGCTTGCACGATCGCGATACCGAGCCCGCCACTCTGCGAGAGAAAGCCGACGCTCCCGTGACGCGGCGCGAGCGGTATGAAGGTTGCGTCGAGCTGCACGTCCGGCGCGGTGTTGAGGACGCCGATGCAGTTGGGCCCGACGATCCGCATGCCGTAGGCGCGGCAGATCTCGAGCAGCTCGCGCTGAGCTTCGCTGCCCTCCCCGCCGACCTCGGCGAAGCCGGCGGAGACGACGACCAGCCCGCGAACGCCGGCGATGCCGCACTCGCGTGCGACGTCGAGCACGCCCGAGGCTGGCACTGCGATCACCGCGAGGTCGGGCCGCGTCGGCACGTCGGTCACGGACGCGTATGCGGGCATCGATTGAATGAAGCTCGCCGTCGGGTTGACGGGGTAGACGACACCCTGGAAGTTGTTCGCTACGAGGTTGTGGAGGATCTCGCCACCGACCGTCCCGCGTCGGCGCGACGCGCCGATCAGCGCGACCGACTTCGGCGCGAGGATCGCGTCGACGGCGGCGACGCTCGACATCCGGTCTCGCTGCTCGAAACGCTCCCAGCCGGCTTCGCCCAGCTCGGTCGGGCAGCTGATTGCGACGATGTCGGCGCCGGAGCGAACCTCGACCGGAAAGCCGCTCTCGCGGAAGACCTCGATCATCATGTGGTTGTCCGGACGCGTCAGGGCGCTGAAGGTCGTGATGCCGTGCTCGTGCGCGTGGCTGGCGAGGTGGGCGAGCAGCGTCGTCGCGAGACCGCGACCCTGGTAGGCGTCGCCGATCGCGAATGCGACCTCGGCGGAGTCGTTGCTCTCGCCGTTGTAGCCGGCGTGGCCAACGATCTCGCCGCTCGCTCCCG
Organism: Solirubrobacteraceae bacterium; assembly: GCA_050010595.1. Taxonomy (GTDB): domain Bacteria; phylum Actinomycetota; class Thermoleophilia; order Solirubrobacterales; family Solirubrobacteraceae; genus Palsa-513. The sequence continues at coordinate 133,009 of JBEKKS010000004.1, read as the reverse complement.
CTGTTGCGACGAGCCCGTAGTCGATCTCGGGATCGAGCGTCGCAAACCGCCGCGCCTGGTCGGCCAGGTCGGCACCGGCGGAGAAGAAGCGCAGCACGCGTGAGCGCTCCGATAGGCCGCTGAGGAAGGTCGCGATGCGCTCCTCGTCCGTCTTGCGGACGGGTCGCACGCGTACTGTCGAGCCGTCGCGTAGTGCAACGTCGATCCCGTCGGTGGGCTCGGCCGGCGCGTCGGGGTCTACCTGATGGACATCTGTCTGGCTCACGCCGGGACCTCCGTGGTGGTGCTCGCGACGTCGGCGCGAGCGAGATGACGGTCGAGCATCGCGACCAGATCGCCGTAGAGCTCGGCGAGCGACTGATCGGTGCGTAGGATCAAGTGGTGTGCGGGTTCGATGTCGCTCTCGAGCGGGTCGAACCGCTCAGCCGCATGGGGGTCGCCGCCCGGCCGCGTCCGCGCGCGCCCTTCGAGCACGTCGACTGGCGCGCAGCACTCACAGAAGAGCGCCGGTCGCTTCTCGCCGAAGGCCTCTGCGAACGCCTCGCGCATGTCGCGCCTTCCGAACGTCGCATCGACGACCACGCCGCCGCGCTTTGCGATCTGCTCGCCCGCCCGCGTTCCCAGCTCCCGGTAGGTGCGGTCGGCGTCGACGCCCTCGGTGCCCGCCTCGCCCGGCGCGACGACGGGTAGCCCCGATCGGGTGGCGATCTCGCCTGCCAGCGCGGACTTTCCGCAATCCTGCGGCCCGCAGACGATCAGCGCGAGCGGCAGGCGTGCCTGCCACGAGAGCCGCTCTCCCAGCGCGAACAGCTCGCCGGCCTCGTCGGCGGCTGCTCGGCGTGCCCCAGGCGCCGCGTGTGCGTCGCTTGCAAGCAACGCGCTCAGCTTCGCGCGGGTCCACGCCTTCGTTGCGGCATAGAACCAGACGAGCGCGTCGGGCCCCGGATCGCCGCCCGCCATCCGGTATCTGTCGAGCAGCAGCTGGCAGAGGTCGGTCCGCTCGTGCGCCGCGAGGTCCATCGCCAGGAAGGCGAGGTCCGCAGCGACATCGATCTCACGCAGCTCGTCGTCGAACTCCACGCAGTCGACGATCCGGATCTCCTCGCCGAGCAGCACGTGTACCGCACGCAGGTCTCCGTGGCACTCACGGACGTTTCCGCAACGAGCGCGCTCGAGCAGCAGGGCTGCATGACCCGCGAGGAACGCGTCAGCGAAGCGCTGTGCGGCGAGCACTCGCGCCGGCTCGAACAGCTGGTCGTGGGCCAGCAGGAGCTCGAGGTCGCCGTCGATCGCGTGCTTGAGTCGGGTGAGGATCTCCGGGTCGTGGCGGCGGGCAGGCGCAGCGGCGTGGACGTCCGCTACGCGCCTCGCCACAGCGGCCAGCTCGCTCGCTGTGATGCGCCCGCTCGCGAGCGTTGCCGCGAGCGTCCGCGTTTCGTCGTAGCGGCGCATCTCGACGACGTGGGCGACGGCGTCCGCGGCGCCGTCGTCAACGAGCTGGAAGCGCCCGCCGCGGCGCACCACTGCCCGGACGTCACGATAGATGTCGCCGGCTAGCGGACGGTTGAGCGTGATCTCACGCCTGCACATCAGGCGCCGCGCGTCGAGGTTGCCGTAGTCGAGGAACGGCAGCACGACGGGCTTCTTCAGCCTGAACGCGCTCTCGCCGACGAGAAAGGTCCAAGCGGCGTGAGTCTCGCGCATCTCGACCGCGGTGCCGCGGCCCTCGCCGTAGAGCTGGGGGTCGCACATCGCTTTCAGCAAGTCTTGCTGAGCTCGCGCGCCGCCGGCACCGGCCGGCGACTCGACGCGCCGCACGGCGTCGGTCCAAGCCCAGAGATCGGTGCGCGTGAGCTGCGTATCCCGGTCGTAGAAGAGGCGCTCGCTCGCCCGCGCCTGAGTGTGGGTCGTTTGGCCCATGCGAGGATGATCCGCCGCTGGACGGCCCGCGCCATCGGGCTCGGGCCGTCCAGCCGATCCGTGTGAACTACGGATCGCACTGGCGCCGCAACCTACGGCGCGTTCGCAGGCTGGGGGCGCCGCGCGCGATTCCGTAGGGACTCCTCCGTACTTCCAGTCGAACGAGCACCTGTCGGGTGTATGGTCAGGGTCACGGATACCCCCTGAGGACTGCTATCCACGAGAAGCTCAACACCGACCGTCTGCGCACGCTCATCGATGTTGGTGGCTTCATTGTTTCGGAGCTTGATCTCGACGTGCTGCTGCGTCGCGTCCTCGACGCAGCTTGCGAGCTGACGGGTGCCAGATACGCAGCGCTCGGCGTCCTGAACGCGGATCGCAGCGAGCTCGAGCGCTTCCTCACAGTCGGGATCGACGAAGACGCCCAGCGGCGGATCGGCGATCTGCCGCGCGGCCGCGGCGTGCTCGGCGTGCTGATCGAGGATCCGAAGCCGCTGCGTCTCGCTCACGTCGGCGAGCACCCCGCGTCCTACGGCTTCCCGATGGGGCACCCGCCGATGGAGACGTTTCTCGGCGTGCCCGTCTTTATCGCCGGCGAGGCGTGGGGCAACCTCTACCTGACGGAGAAGGAAGACGGCGAGTTCGACGAGGCCGACGAGGAGGCGATCGTCGTGCTCGCTCGGTGGGCCGGCATCGCCGTTGAGAACGCGCGCCTCTACCACGAGGTCGAGGCGCAACGCATCGAGCTCGAGCGGGCTGTCGCCGGATTGCGCGCGACGCAGGCCGTCGCTCTCGCAGTTGGCGCCGAGGTGGATCTTCAACGCTCGCTCGAGATGATCGTCAAGCGTGGCCGCGCCCTCGTCGAGGCGCGCAGCGTGGTCATCCTGTTGCGCCAGGGCACCGATTTGGCGGTCGCTGCGCTTGCCGGGCACGGCGAGCGCAGCAACCACCGGCTCCCGGTGGAGGGCTCGACCTCCGGACAGGTCATGATGCGCGGCCGCTCGGAGCGCATCGACGACGTCAGCGCTCGCCTGCTGATCAGCGCCGACCGGATCGGCGTACCCGATGCGCACACGGCCCTGATCGTGCCGCTCACCTACCGCGAGGAGCCACTCGGCGTCCTGATGGCGTTCGACCGTAACCCCGGTGCGCAGCCGTTCACCGACGAGGACGAGCGCGCGATGAAGGCCTTCGCCGCCAGCGCCGCCACCGCGGTCGTGATGGCCCAGAGCGTCGAGAAGCAGCGCCTGCGCGACACGCTCTCGGCCTCCGAGCAGGAGCGGCGCCGCTGGGCGCGCGAGCTGCACGACGAGACGCTGCAGGCACTGGGTGGGCTGCGCGTGCTGCTGTCCTCCGCACGGCGCGTCGGCTCACTCGAAGCCTTGACGCATGCGACGAGCCAGGCCGTCGAGCAGATCGAGCAGGAGATCACGAACCTGCGCGCGATCATCACGGAGCTTCGCCCTGCCGCGCTCGACGAGCTCGGCCTCGCCGCCGCGGTCGAGGCGCTGCTCGAGCGCCATCGAGCGGTCAACGGTCTCGAGATCGCCAGCGAGATCGACCTCGACAGCGAAGCCCAGCTCGACGATGACCTGCAGGCGACCGTCTACCGCGTCATCCAGGAGGCGCTTACGAACATCGCCAAGCACGCGCACGCGAAGAACGTGTCAATCGCGGTGCGCATCGAGGACGGCCGGCTCGCCCTGGCGATCTCAGACGACGGGCGCGGCTTCGACATCGCCGAGCGCACCGCCGGCTTCGGTGTTACCGGCATGCACGAACGCGTCGCAGTCTCGGGCGGCGAGCTCGCGATCGATTCCTCTGATGGCGGAACGGCGGTGACGGCTTGGCTGCCGCTGGATCAGCGGGCTGCGCTGTCGGTCGCAAGCTCGGGCGCGAGCAGCCCCCGGCGCAGCGCGTAGCGTACGAGCTCGGCTCGTGTGGTCAGCCCGAGCTTGCGGTGAATGCTCGCTCGGTGTGACTCGACGGTCCTGACCGACAGTGCCAGCAGGTCGCCGATCTCGGTGTTCGTGTAGCCGAGGCCGATCATCCGTAGCACCTCGACCTCGCGGCAGCTGAGCCCGTCGGGGCCTTTGTCATAGATTCGCAGGAGCTGCTCGAGCTCCGGTGAGACGAAGCTCTCGCCGCGGGCCGCGGCGCGCACGGCGAGCGGGAGGTCGCGGTCGGCGGTGTCGGTCAGCACATAGGCGTGCGCGCCCGCGGCGATCGCCTCGCGCGCAAAACGGGGATCGTCGAGCATCGTCGTGATGACGACGGCTGTCTCGGGGGCGCGGGCGCGGAGCTCGCGAATCGCGGCGAGGACCGAGCCGCCCGGCATCCCGACGTCGAGCACCAGCACGTGTGGGCTGTGCGCCTCCACGTCTCTCATCGCGACCTGCACGTCGCTTGACTCGCCGACGACCTCGAGCGCCCGATCGGAGTCCAGCAGCGCCCGCAGCGAGCGCCTGACGAACGCGTGATCATCTGCAAGCAGGATGCTGATCGTCGCCTGTCCGTCGACCTCGATCAGTGTCGTCGGTACGCTGCGCAGCCAGCCGGACTCGCTTGTCGCGCCGTTGGGGTGCGGATGCGTGATCGGTGACTTGCCCATCGTGTCGAGCTATCGAACCAGGACGGCGCCCAGCCGCCATCGGGGCTGGGTCCGCGATCTGACTGTGGGCAACTACGGGCACCCCGCTGGTGCGCCGTTTTGATCAGTCTTCGCTGGTGACGAGGCCGCGTTGAAGTGCGTAGCGCACGAGCTCTGCGCGCGATGAGACGCGCAGCTTCTGCTGGATGTGCGAGCGATGTGTCTCGACGGTGCGCACCGAGAGGAACAGCTGCTCGGCGATCTCAGAGTTCGTGTGGCCCAGCGCGATCAGCCGCAGAACCTCGACTTCGCGCTCGCTGAGGTCGTCCGGGGGCCCGGGCGGCGGCTCGCGCGCGATCCGCGCGCCGAGCGTCGGATTGAGGTAGGTCTCACCGGCCGCGGCCCGCCGCACGGCCTCGACGAGCTCCGCGTCGGCGGCCTCCTTGAGTACGTAGCCGGTCGCGCCGGCGCTGAGCGCCTGGCGCGCGAATGCCGGCTCCTCTTGCATCGTCAGCACGACGATCTGCGTGTCGGGGGATTCCGTGCGAATCGTCGGAATCGCTTCGAGGCTCGAGCCGCCGGGCATGTTGAGGTCGAGCACGAGGACGGCGGGATGGTGCCCGCGCACGTAGCGGCGCGCGGCTTCGACGTCGCCGGCTTCGGCTACCACCTCGAAGTCCGTTTCCGCCTCGAGCAGGAGTCGCAGCCCGCTGCGCACGACGGCGTGGTCGTCGGCGATGACGATCCTGATCGCGCGCTCGCCGGCCGCCTTCTCCTCGACGCTCATCCGCTGCACGCTATCGCGCGCGCGTCACCGGCGACTTGGGTGGGAATACGTTCGCGGCTCAGTAGTTAGCCGCAAGAGTCGCACCAAAGTCGGCCGTCGCCGCAGACTCAGATGCGCCATAGTCTCCAGTGATGAGCGCCGGGCAGCCACTTGCGGTCGTGATCGCCGGTGGTGGCGTTGCCGCGCTCGAGGGCGCGCTCGCGCTACGCGAGCTGGCGGGCGAGCGCGTCGCGCTGCGACTGCTGGCCCCGAACGCCACGTTCGGCTACCGACCGCTCAGCGTGCGCGAGCCGTTCGCCTATGCGCGCGCCGAGCGCTACCTGGTCGCCGATGTCGCCCAGGCGGTCGGGGCCGAGCTCACGGTCGACGAGTTCGCCTACGTCGACGCCGACCAGCACGTCGTGCACACGGCCGGCGGCGACGAGCTGCACTACGACGCACTGCTACTCGCCCTGGGGGCGCGCGTGAAGGAGCCGTTCGCCCACGTCGCGACGCTCGACGACAGGCACATGGACGATGTCCTGCACGGCATCGTGCAGGACATCGAGGAGGGCTACGTTCGCAGCGTCGCCTTCGTCGCTCCGGCCCGGATGGGCTGGCCGCTGCCGCTCTACGAGCTCGCGCTGATGGCCGCCGCCCGCGCCCACGACATGGGCGTGAAGGTCGAGTTGACGGTCGTCACACCGGAGCCGGGCCCCGTCTCTTTGTTCGGGTCGGAGGTCAGCGACGCTGTCGCGTCGCTCCTTGACGAGGCGGGAATCGGGTTGATCACGGGCGTGCAGGCGCAGGTGCCCGACCGCGGAGAGATTGTGATGACACCGGGGGCGCGCACGCTCAAGGCGAGTCGGATCATCGCTCTGCCAGAGCTGTTCGGTCCGGCTGTGCGCGGTCTGCCGGGCGGCGAGCATGGATTCATTCCGGTCGATCGCGACTACCGGGTGCGGGGTGTCGAGGGGGTCTGGGCCGCCGGCGACGCGATCGACTTCGAGCTCAAGTTCGGCGGCCTCGCCGCGCAGCAGGCGGACGCCGCGGCCGCGTCGATTGCCGCTCTGGCAGGCGCGCAGGTTCCTGCGCAGGAGGGGCCGCCCGAGATCCACGCGGTGCTCCTCACCGGCCGCGAGCCGCGTTACCTGAGCGCCCGCTTCACGGGTAATCGTGGCTTCGCCGGCGAGCTCACCACCGAGCCCACCTGGGACCGCGTCGCGAAGATCACGGCGCGCTACCTCAACCCCTACCTGGACGCCGCGACCCCCGTCGCCGAAGACGGGTAGCTGCCCTAGCTGCTCGCGTACCAGGTGTCGGTGAAGATCTCGCCGGTCCCGTCGAGCGCCCCGGGCTCGGCAAGCAGAGTGCCGTCGGTCCCGGAGCTGATCATCTCGATCGGCACTCCGCCGAGCGCGTTGATCGACTGCTGACCGCCGCTGGTGCTCGCCGTCGCGTTGGTCAGCTGGACGGTGCTGAAGTCGGCGAGCGGCGTCAGCTGGCAGTTGCCCGACTCGTTGCAGAACTCGGGGCGCTCGACGATCCACTCGGCCGATGACTCTTGCGGTGCCGTCCAGGAGACCGTCGTGCTGAAGCTCCAGATGTCGGGCGCGGTCGTGTCCCGCACGCTGAGCGTCCAGAGGCCACTGCCGTTGACTGAGACACTTGCCGTGAGGGAGTCGCCGTGTTCGACGGTGCAGCTCGGGACCCCCGTGCACCCGGTCAGGTTGACCTGGGCGCCGCCTTGCACGGCATCGTCGCCGAACATCTCGTACCAGGCGCCATAGCTCGGCGTGGTTCCGTCGCAGTCGGCGTAGGTCCCGTCCTGTTCCACGGTCGAGTCGCTGTTCCCGTCGATGCCGACCCACTGCGACGAGTATGTGTCGCCGCCGCCGCTCGAGCAGTTCACGCTCGGCACCACCCACGTCGCGCTGACGGCCGTGTACGGGCCGCTGCCGCTGGCGACGTAGCCGGACCAGTTCTGCGCCAGCTCGTAGCCGACGCCCAGCACGGCTGGCTCGCTTGTCGCCGAGCCGGCGGAGTTGCTGAAGACGGCCTCGTACTCGTAGAGGTTCTCGCCCGCAGTCGTGGTGAACGAGTACGTGTCCGAGGTCGCGCCGCTGATCGCCGTCCAGCTCTGACCGGCGTTGGTCGAGACCTGCCACTGGACGCTCGGCGCCGGGGTTCCGCTCGCCGATGCCGTGAACGAGACGCTTTGGCCGGCGGGGCCATTGGCGTCCTGCGGCTGCTCTGTGATCGTTGGCGCGTCGGACACCGAGCCTGTCACCGTGAGGGTTGCGACGTCGCTGACGGTGGATCCGACCGCGTTGGTGAACGCAGCGCGGAACTCGTCGCCGCTCAGCAGCGAGCTGGCGACGAACGAGAGCGTCGCCTGCTGCGCACCCGCGATCGCGCTCCACGACCCTCCGCCGTTGTAGGAGATCTCCCACTGCACCGTCGGCGCCGGGTCGCCGGACGCGGCGGCGGTGAACGACGCGGTGGCGCCGCTCGCGACGGTCTCGCTCGACGGCTGGGTCACCAGCAGCGGAGCGCTGTTGCCGGACACCACCGAAAGCAGCGCCGGCGCAGTGTGCGCGCTGCCACGCTTGTTTACGAATACGGCGCGAAACTCGTCGCCGTTCTGGCCGATCAGCGCCATGAACGAGAGGTGCGTTCCGCGGGCGCCGGGAATGTTGCGCCAATGCTTACCGCCGTCGACCGAGATCTGCCAGTGCGCCGCGGGGTGGGGCGATCCGATCGCGCTCGCGCTGAAGTGTGCGAACGCGCCGGGGGCGACCTGGGTGGCTTGCGGTGCGACGGTGACCGCCGGTGCTCTGTAGTCGCGACCCCGGTGGCGATGCACCAGCGCCAGCAACGGTGGCAGATGGACGAGCTCGAGGTGAGCGTCCCGGGTCACGAGCGGCTTGAGCGTCGGGCTCACCAGTCTCGCGCCGGCGGATCCCGCGGCGAGGAGCAGCACGATCGTTGTCGTGGCGAGCACGAGCGCCGTTGAGCGCGAACGCGGGGCACGTGCCCGCGGCGTGCGGTTGCTCGGGTGAATCTGCATGCCCTTCTTTATCGGACGTTGTGCGCCGGTCCCCCAGCAGACGACGGTAGGGGCAGACGCAACGCCTGTCAAACGCGAACGGGAACTGCCTGCAGATCGATCATCCGTCCATCTGAGGGCTTTGGCGACGGGCCGTCGGCGCGCAAGCCTCGCGCCGCACGCCGCCTGCGGACCGGCTAGATTCGGCTCGGGTAGATGAGCACGCGGCGCCAGGAAGACGGTGGCGGGCTGAGCTCGCCGGTGCGGCCGGCGCGCAGCCGGGCGCTGCTCGGGGTCGAGTTCCCGGCGACGCTCGACTTCGACAACGTCGCGCTCGAATGGCGACGCCTCTTCTCCGAGCTCTTCGGCACCTTCCTGCTCGTCCTCGTCGGCGCCGGCGGTGCGGTCGTCGCGGCCACCAGCCATGGCGCTGTGAGTCGTGCGGCCGCGGTCACCGCGCCGGGCCTCATGGTGATGGCGATCATCCTCTTCATGGGTGCCGTCTCCGGTGCGCACCTAAACCCCGCGGTGACGATCGGCTTCACGCTGCGCGGCGACTTTCCCTGGCGCCGCGTGCCCGGCTACATCGTCGTCCAGCTGGTCGGGGCGGCACTCGCCTGCCTGTTCGTCGACAAGGTGATCGGCAGCGCGGCTGGCGTCGGCGCCACGCTCCCCGGCCCCGGCGTCGCGGATTGGAAGGCGATGCTGATCGAGGCGGTCCTCACGGTGGGCCTAGTCAGCACGATCCTCGGCACAGCCTCGCGGGCCCAGAACGTGGGCACGCTCTCGGCGGTCGCGGTCGGCGGCTACATCGCGCTCGCGGGGCTCTGGTCGAGCCCGCTGACCGGCGCGTCGATGAACCCTGCGCGCTCGTTCGGCCCAGACCTGATCCGCGGCGACTTCGTGCACTTCTGGCCCTACCTCGTGGGCCCGGTCGTCGGCGGCGTGCTCGCGGTTGGCATCGCCTGGATCCTGCGCGGCGCCGGCGGCGATCCGGGCGGCCTTGCCGCCGCGCAGGGCCAGCTCCAGCGCGTAATGCGAGAGGGCCTCGAGGCTGTCGAGGCGGGTCGGTCTGAGCACCGGAATCCCTGAACGCCGTGCGCCGGTGCGCGCGTGCGCCGGCGTCCTGGTCGCGATGCTCCTGCTCGCCGGGTGCGGCGCGTCGCATGCCGCCGGCGCTTCGATCCCGCGTAGTCGCACGTTCATCGATGCGGTCGCGGCGCTGCCCGGCGATCTGGACGTGTCGGCGACCCCGGGTCCCGCTGCGGCTGCGATCGTGCCGAGCTGGTCGAGCGAGCTCGTCCGTCCGCGCGGCGTCGCGCCCGGCCCGAACGCGCAGCTCCCGCCGGCGGATGCAGTCGTCCCTTACCTCGCGACCTCGTGGCGGATCGCGCCCGACGGTGACGCGACCTTCCAGTTGCGCCACGGCGTGCGTGGTCCCACGGGCGACCCTTTCACCGCCGCCGACGTGGCCTGGAGCATCGATCGCGACCTCGCGATCTCACCAGCCGCGCCGTACCTCTTTTCACTAGCCCACATCGACCGTGCCAACCCGGTCACGGTTCTCGGTGCATACGCGGTGCGGATCAACGTGACGGCGCCGAGCCCGTTCCTGCTCGGCGTGCTCTCCTGGTACGGCGCCGGGATCTACGACCGCCAGCTGCTGCGCGCCCACGCCACGCCGAGCGATCCATGGGCTGAGCAGTGGGGTGAGACCAATTCGGCGACCTTCGCTGCCTACTACGTTGCGCTGTTCCAGCAGAGCCAGCAGATCGTCCTGCTTGCCAACCCCTACTCGTGGGTGCATCCGTACTACCGCAAGGTGAAGATCGAGCAGATGTCGGATTCCGGTGACCGGCTCAACGCGGTGCTCGCGGGAACCGTTGATCACACGAGCGGTCTGGCATGGGACGACTTCACGAGCGCGACCCAGTTCGGCTGGGCTAGCCACGTCCACGCCGGCATCCTCCAGAACGGACCTGCGGTCGAGTCCTGGCTGCTCAACGTCACCCAGGGGCCCTTGCGCAAGCCGGCAGTGCGGGCGGCGATCAGCCTCGCGGTCGACCGCGCGGACCTTGCGGGCCAGACCTGGGGTGGCTACGCAACGCCTGACGTGCTCGCGCTGCCGCGCGCCTACGGCCAGGTTCAGCCCGCCGGCTACGATCTCGCCGCCGCGCGGGCGCTGCTCGCCGCCGCGGGCTACCGGCACGGCTTCACGCTGAAGGTCTCGGTGCCGTTCGACCTTGGCGATGGCAACCAGGGAGAGGAGCTCTACCTGCTCACCCACCAGCTGGCCCTGATCGGCATCACGCTCGAGCCGCAGGTCGGCTACGACGACGACCAGACGCTCGCGCTCGCTGCCTCGCACCAGCTGACTTCGTTGATCGAGGACATTGCGCCGTCAATCGGCGGGGCGCCGTTCGCGCTGCTCACCGACTACAGCACGACGCTCGACCCGGCGAGTCCGGCTGCGGCCTTCGGCTTCGACGACCCTGCGCTCGAGGCGCTCTTGCGCAAGCTCGCGACGACGCCCGCGAGCACCCCCACGACCGGACTGCTGACGCGGATCGTTGCACTGGTCGACGCCAACTCGCCCTGGATCAACCTGTTCGAGCTGCCGACGCAGAACGTGACGCGCTCCGATATCGCCGGCTACGCCGCGTACGCCGTGCCGGTCACCTATTACGAGTACCTCCACCCTGTGCGTTGAGAGTCCACGAGCCGGGCCACGCCGTGGGGTAACGTCATTCGCAATGGTGCGCGACAGCGGCCCGCAGATCGACGGCGAGCGCTTTCGCCACGTCCTCGGCTACCTCCCAACCGGCGTGACGGTCGTCACCGCGTACGACTCCGGCGGGCCGGTGGGTATGTCGAGCAACTCGGTCACATCCGTGTCGCTCGATCCGCCGCTGATCCTCTTCTGCCCGGCGAAGGACTCGACGACATGGCCGAAGATCGAACCGACGGGCGCGTTCTGCGTGAACATCTTCGCCGCCCACCAGGAGGAGATGTCCCGTCGCTTCTCGCAGCGCGGCGTCGACCGCTTCGCCGGCGTCGCCTGGCACGAGCGCCAGGCCGGCCCGGCGCTTGACGACGCCGTCGCGTGGATCGAGTGCACGCCGGACGCCGTCTACGAGGCCGGCGACCATCTGATCGTCGTCGGCGCGGTCCTCCGGCTCGAGGCGAGCGATGACGACGTCGAGCCCTTGGTGTTCTTCCGCGGTCGCTACGGTTACTTCAGCGGCGAGCCCCGACGGGCGGCCTCGCCAGGGGATCGCGAGACATGACCGACGCAGAGCACGCAGCTGCCCCGGCTGGCCCCACGAGAAGGGTCACCTTCTCGCGCAACCTGACGCTCTCGCTCTCACGCACCTGCGTCTCGCACTGCAAGTACTGCGCCTTCGCCACCCACAAGGCGCACCTGCACGAGCCGGACGAGGTTCTGGCGCTGCTCGACCATGCCGCCCATCGCAACGTCAAGGAGCTCCTGATCCTGACCGGCGACGATCCCGCGCACCATCCGGCGCTCGCGGCGAAGCTCACGCAGCTCGGCTTCGAGGATTTCGTCGCCTACGTGGTCTGGTGTTGCGAGCGGGCGCTCGAGCGTGGCCTGCTCCCGCACACGAACCTCGGCGCCCTCGCGCGCCGCGACCTCGCCCGGCTGCGCGACGTGACCGCTTCGCAGGGCTTGATGCTCGAGTCGCTGCGCGATGATCTGGCGGCGCACGCCGGCTCCCCGACGAAGGATCCACAACTCCGGCTGCAGACGATCCGCGATGCCGGTGAGCTGCGGATCCCGTTTACGAGCGGGATCCTCGTGGGGATCGGCGAGACACCGGCCGACCGCATCGCCGCGCTCGAGCAGCTCGCCGAGCTGCACCGCGAGCACGGCCACATCCAGGAGCTGATCCTGCAGAACTTCGTTCCCCACCGCCGCTACTACGGCGAGGAGCCTGCGCAGCTCGCGACTGCGGCGGCGGAGAGCTACTGGCGCACCGGCATCGGCCGCCACCCGAGCCTGCCGCTCCCCGATTGGGCTTGCGAGGTCTCGATCGCGGACCTGGCGGAGCTCGTCGCCGCCACGCGCGAGCTGCTCCCGGGGGTCGGCATCCAGGTTCCGCCGAACCTCTCCGACTGGTGGCCCGAGCTCGTTCGTGCCGGCGCCACCGACCTCGGCGGCCTCTCCGCCAACGGCGATCACATCTCTCCCGAGCACCCGTTCCCCTCGCCCCATCAGGTGCGCCGCACGCTTCAGCGCGACGCCGTCGCCTTGACCGAGCGCCTCTGCGTCTACTCCGACTTCATCGACCCCGAGTGGCAGTCCCAGGCCGTCCTCGACGTGATCAAGGCCCGCTACTGGTCGTTCATCCCGCGCCGCGGCAGCGGGCGACGCTCCGACCGGGCGATTCGCCGCGACCTTGTCTCTGGTGCGGTCTGCAAGGGTCGTGCGGGCGGACTGCTCGAGGAGCCGGAGTTGACCGCCCTGTTTGCCGAGACGCGCCCGGAGGCGATCGAGGACATTCGCCAGGCTGCCGACGAGCTGCGCTGCGAGCTCGCCGGCGAGACCGTCACGTTCGTCGTCTGCCGCAACATCAACGTCTCGAACATCTGCACCGTCGGCTGCGCTTTCTGCGGCTTCGGCCAGAGCCGCCGCTCGCCGGACGCCTACGAGCATGACCGGGCGGCGCTCGAGGTCAAGGTGCGCGAAGCCGTTGACTTCGGTGCGACCGAGATCTGCATGCAGTCGGGCATTCATCCCGACTGGACGCTCGAGGACTACGAGCAGTGGCTGCGCGTGATCAAGGAGACCGCGGCGGTCCACGTTCACGCCTACTCGCCGATGGAGATCGCGCATATGTGCGACGTCTCCGGCCTGCCGCCGGTCGAGGTGCTCGAGCGTCTGCGCGCCGCCGGTCTCGACTCGGTCCCGGGGACTGCTGCCGAGGTGCTCGACGACGGCGTGCGCGAGCGGATCTCGCCGAACAAGCTGCCCGTCGCGCGCTGGGTCGAGATCATCGAGGCAGCGCACTCGATCGGCCTGCGCTCGACTGCGACGGTGATGTTCGGCCACATCGAGGAGCCCTGGGAGCTGGCGGAGCACATGCGCGTCGTGCGCGAGCTCGCGCAGCGCACCGGCGGCTTCACCGAGTTCGTGCCGCTCTCGTTCATTCCGTTTCAGACGTTGCTCGGGCGCACGCATGGCGTGGAGGAGCTCTCGACGCAGGAGAAGCTCAAGCACACCGCCGTCTTTCGTCTCGCGCTCGGCCGCTCGATCCGCAACCTCCAGAGCTCCTGGGTCAAGATGGGCCTCGATGCCGCGACGGAGTCGCTGCGCTGGGGCGTAAACGACCTCGGCGGAACGCTGATGGAGGAGTCGATCAGCCGCATGGCGGGCTCCTATCACGGCGTGAAGCTAGACCCGCGCGACCTCGTCGGCGCCGCCCACCGCGCCGGGCGCCCGGCCGCCGAGCGCACCACGCTCTACGCGATCCGTCGCGTCTACGAGCTCGATCGCTCGCCGTTTGCGGCGGTCTGAGCGCTACGATCGCCCGCGTTCGTGAGCACTCTGCACGAGACCGAGATCACAGGTATCGCCGGCGTGGCGCCCCAGCTGGAGCTCTCGGACCGGATCGCCCTGTTTCGCTTCATGGCCCTGCAGCGCGCGGTCGAGGAGCGCGGGCTCAGCCTCTACAAGCAGGGGAGGGTCTCGGGCTCCTTCTACGACGGCCGCGGCCAGGAGGCGACCTGCGTCGGCGCGGCGTTTGCGCTCGGCCCGGCGGACACCGTCTGCCCGCTGATCCGCGACATGGGCGCGCACCTCGTCCGCGGTACGACGCCGCTTGCGATCCTCGCCCACTACCTCGGGCGCGCCGAGGGCGTCGGCCGCGGCCGCGACGGCAATGTCCATCTTGGTGAGGCATCACGCGGCGTGGTCGGGATGACCTCGATGCTCTCAGACATGCTCGCGGTCGCGGTTGGCATGGCGCTCGCGTTCAAGTTGCGCGACGAGCGCCGCTGCTCGCTCGCTTTCTTCGGCGACGGCGCGACGTCCGTCGGCGACTGGCACGAAGCGGTCAACTTCGCCGCCGTCCAGAGCGTCCCGCTGATCATGGTGCTCGAGCACAACGGCTTCGCCTACTCGACGCCGAGCACGGCCCAGTTCAAGGTCGACCCGCTCGAGCGCGCCGCCGCCTACGGGATCTATGGCGAGAGCGTCGATGGCAACGACGTCGAGGCCGTCTTCGAGGTCACGCGCCAGGCCCGTGAGCGCGCCCTGCGCGGCGGCGGGCCGACGCTGATCGCGGCGCGCACGATGCGCATGCACGGCCACGGCGCGCACGACGATACGCGCTACGTCCCGCCCGAGCTCCTCGCGTCCTGGGCCAAGCGCGATCCGCTCGACATCCAGCGCGCGCGCCTCGTCGAGCTCGGGGTCGATGTAGCGGCGATCGAGGCGGCGCTTACCGCCGAGGTCGCGAGCGCTGCGCAGGCGGCGCTCGCGATGCCCGCGCCGGACCCGGCGAGTGCGACCACCGGTGTCTACGCGACCGGCGAGCCGGTGCCGCTCGGGCCCGGCGTGGCGCACTGGAGCGGGTTTTGCAGCTGACCTATCTCGAGGCGATCGGCGATGCGCTGCGCACCGCGCTGCGCGACGACGAGCGCGTCTTCCTCCTCGGCGAGGACATCGGCGTGATGGGCGGGGCGTTCAAGGTGACTGCCGGGCTGTTCGAGGAGTTCGGTCCGAACCGCGTGATCGACACGCCGATCTCCGAGGAGGCGATCGTCGGTGGTGCCGTCGGCGCGGCGATCGTCGGCATGCGCCCGGTCTGCGAGATGCAGTTCGCCGACTTCGTCGCCTGCGGCTTCGATCAGATCGTCAACGTCGCCGGCAAGCTGCATTACCGCCTCGATCTTGCGGCGCCGATCGTGATCCGCCTGCCGAGCGGCGGCGGTGTGTCGGGAGGTCCTTACCATTCGGCCAATCCCGAGGCGTGGTTTGCCCATGCGCCCGGGCTGAAGGTGGTTGCGCCGTCGACCGCGGAGGATGCGAAGGGACTGCTGCTCGCGGCGATCGCCGACCCGAACCCGGTGATCTTCATGGAGCACAAGGGCCTCTACAGACGCGTCCGCGGCGAGGTACCGGAGGGCTCATATGAGACGCCGTTCGAGGCGCGCACCGTGCGCGACGGCGACGATCTCGTGGTGATCGCCTACGGCGCGATGGTGCACGCGGCGTTGGCAGCGATCGAGCAGCTCGACGGCGCGAGCATCCGCCTGCTCGACCTGCGCTCGCTCGAGCCGCTCGACGAGGAGGCGATCCTCGCCGCGGCGCGCGACTGCTCGAAGGTGGTGATCGTGGATGAGGCCAACTACACGTGTGCGATCGGTGCCCAGGTCTCGTCGCTGATCGCCGAGCGTGCTTTCGAGCATCTCGACGGGCCGATCATCCGGGTCGCGACGCCCGACGTGCCGATCCCGTTCGCGCCCGAGCTCGAGCGCGCCGTCCTGCCGAGCGTCGAGCGTATCCGCGCGGCCTGCGAGGAGCTCCTTGCCTACTGACACACGCGTCGAGGTGCTGCTGCCGGCGCTCGGCATCTCGGTCGTCGAGGGAACGATCGTGCGCTGGCGCAAGCAGCCGGGTGACACGGTCGTCTACGAGGAGCCGATCTGCGACATCGCGACCGACAAGATCGAGTCCGAGCTGCCCGCACCGGCGACCGGCACGCTCGCCGAGATCCTCGTCGAGGAGGGCGAGACGATCGATGTCGGAACCGTGATCGCGGTGGTGCTCACCGATCAGGCGCGCGCCGATGCGATCGCCGCGCAGCAAGCGACGGTCCTCGACGCGGCCTTCGGGGTGCGCTCGCCGGCCGGCGACAGCGCGACCGTCTCCCCGGTCGTCGCCCGGCTGGCACAGGATCTCGGCGTCGAGCTCGCGACGGTGAAGGGAACCGGTGCAGGCGGTCGGGTCCGCAAGCAGGATGTGATCGACGCCGCCGACGTGGACAAGGTCGCGGCGCGCTACGAGCCGCCGGCCCCGGTCGCACTGACGCACATGCGTCGCTCGATCGGCGCCCACATGAAGCGCTCGCTCGACACAGCCGCGACCGTCACGTCCTGGATCGAGATCGACTTCTCGGCGATCGAGCGGACCCGCATGGAGATCGGCACGACCGCCCTGCCGATCGTCGCCAAGGCGACGCTCCAGACGCTCGTCGAGTACCCGGACCTCAACGCCTGGCTCGACGGCGAGCGCTTCGTGCGCCACGAGACCGTCAATCTCGGCATCGCCGTCGCGATCGAGGGCGGCCTGATCGTTCCCGTCGTTCCGGCGGCGGAGCGCCTTTCGGTACTCGAGCTCTCGAGCGCGATCCGCGACCTCGCGCAGCGCGCCCGCGCCGGTGAGCTCGCGCCCGACGAGCTCGCCGACGGAACGTTCACGATCACGAACCCGGGTCAGTTCGGCACGGTGATGGCGACCCCGGTGATCAGCCAGCCGCAGGTCGCGATCCTCGACGTGGAGGCGATCGTCAGGCGCCCAGTCGCGGTCGAGGACGAGGTCGCGATTCGCCCGATCTGCATCCTCGGGCTCTCCTGGGATCACCGCGCGCTCGACGGCGCGATTGCTGCCCGCTTCCTCGGCGCCCTGCGCACCCGCCTCGAGTCCTGGGGCAGCGCCTAGCGCTCAGACCAGTCGCACCACCGCGACGACTCCAACCACGACGATCAGCGCGCGCAGCGCGTTCGGCTCGAGCCGGCGCCCGTAGCGCGCTCCGAGGATGCCGCCGCTGATCGAGCCGACCGCGAGCAGCCCGGCTGCCGTCCAGTCGACGTGCGGCGCCGCGAACGCGAAGACGATCCCCGAGACGAGATTGGCAAGCCCGGCGAGCAGGTTCTTGACGCCATTGACGCGCTGGAGGCCCTCGCCCAGCCCCAACGACAGGATCGCGATCAGGAGGATGCCCTGCGCGGCACCGAAATAGCCGCCGTAGACGCCGGCCACGAACACGCCGCCGAGCAGCAACGGGCGAACTGCATGCGGCTTGCGCTGCTCGTGCTCGACGCGACGCGCCAGCAGGCCGCTGAGCCACGGCTGCGTGACGATCAGGATCAGCGCGAGGATGATGAAGAACGGCACGATCGCCTTGAATGCCGCGGCGGGCAGCGCGAGCAGCGCGACCGCACCGAGGATCGCGCCGACGAACGAGGCGCTCGCGAGGCGTAGGGTGCGCGGCCACTGACCGTCCAGCTCGCGCCGGTAGCCGTAGGCACCGGTCAGTGCGCCCGGCGCCAGGCCGAGCGTGTTGGAGACGTTCGCTGTGACGGGGGCAAAGCCGAACGCCAGGAGCACAGGGAACGTGATCAGCGTGCCCGAGCCAACGACCACGTTGATCGTTCCCGCCGCCAAGCCGGCGGCAAGGATCGCGACTATCTCCCAGGCGCTCAAGCGCGCTCTGCTGCGGTTCCGTCGACCACTCCCGCGGCAGCCTATCCGGCGGCTGCGGCGACCGGGATGGCTGCCTGCGCGATAATTCCCGTTGTGCCAGTCGACAGCTTTGCCGCACGCGCCGAGCTCGAGGTCGGTCGCCGGCGGTTCGAGATCTTTCGCCTCGATGCCCTGCAGGATCGCTTCGACGTTGCGCGCCTACCGTTTTCGCTGAAGGTTCTGCTCGAGAACCTGCTGCGCACCGAAGGCAACGGCGCCGTCACCGCCGCTGACATCGAGACCATCGCGACCTGGGACCCCCAGGCGGACCCGAGCCGGGAGATCGCCTTCATGCCCGCGCGCGTGCTGATGCAGGACTTCACCGGCGTCCCGGGCGTCGTCGATCTCGCTGCGATGCGTGACGCGATCCTCGCGCTCGGTGGGGACCCGCAGCAGATCAACCCGCTCGTGCCGACCGAGCTGGTGATCGACCATTCGGTTCAGGTTGACGCTTTCGCGCGGCCCGACGCGTTCAAGATCAATGTCGAGCGCGAGTTCGAGCGCAACCGTGAGCGCTACGCGTTCCTGCGCTGGGGTCAGGGCGCTTTCGCGAACTTCGCCGTCGTTCCGCCCGACACCGGCATCTGCCACCAGGTGAACCTGGAGTACCTCTCGCGCGTGGTCTTCGTCAAGGATGGCGACGTACCGCAGGCCTATCCCGACACGCTCGTCGGCACCGACTCGCATACGCCGATGGTGGGCGGCCTCGGTGTTCTCGGCTGGGGCGTCGGCGGTATCGAGGCCGAGGCGGTGATGCTCGGGCAGCCGATGTCGATGCTGCTTCCTCAGGTGCTCGGCTTCCAGCTTCACGGTGGGCTGCGTGACGGGACTACCGCAACCGACCTCGTACTGACGATCGCCGAGTTGCTGCGCGCAAAGGGCGTCGTTGGCCGCTTCGTCGAGTTCTATGGCGCCGGTATCGCGGGCCTGCCGATCGCCGACCGCGCAACGATCGGCAACATGTCGCCCGAGTTCGGCTCGACCGTCTCGATCTTCCCGATCGACGCCGCGACGCTGCGCTACCTCGAGTTGACCGGACGGCCCTCCGAGCAGATCGAGCTCGTCGAGGCCTACGCTCATGAACAGGGCCTCTGGCACGACGAGCACTCGCCCGCGCCCGCCTTCAGCGACACGATCGAGCTCGACCTCGGCGATGTCGAGCCGAGCCTCGCCGGCCCGCGGCGCCCGCAGGACCGGATTCCGCTGAGCGCGGCGCAGGCGAGCCTCCACACCGCGCTCGAGAGCTACGTGAAGAGCCCCACCCAGGAGGCGGAGATCGAGAGCTTCCCCGCGAGTGACGCGCCCGCGAACGGCACGAACGGGGCTCGTGCGCGGGGAGTCGAGGTGACGCTGGCCGACGGCTCCGAGGTGCAGCTCGACCACGGCGACGTTGTCATCGCCGCGATCACCAGCTGCACGAACACATCGAACCCGTCGGTGATGCTCGGCGCCGGCCTGCTGGCGCGCAACGCGCTCGAGCGTGGCTTGAAGCGCAAGCCGTGGGTCAAGACCTCGCTCGCGCCGGGCTCGATGGTCGTCACCGACTACCTCGACCGCGCCGGCCTGACGGCGCCGCTCGACGCGCTCGGCTTCAACCTCGTCGGCTACGGTTGCACGACCTGCATCGGTAACTCCGGCCCGCTCGCGCAGGAGATCTCCGCCGCCGTGAACGACGGCGATCTCGCGGTCGCGGCGGTGCTCTCGGGCAACCGCAACTTCGAGGGGCGGATCAATCAGGACGTCAAGCTGAACTACCTCGCCTCGCCGCTGCTCGTCGTCGCCTACGCGCTTGCGGGCACGATGGACATCGATCTGGTCAATGACCCGCTCGGCGAGGACGGTCAGGGTCGGCCCGTGTACCTGCACGACATCTGGCCGTCGCCGGGCGAGGTCGCCGAGACGATCCATCAGGCCGTTCAGTCGGACATGTTCCGCAAGCGCTACTCGGAGGTCTTCGACGGCGACGAGCACTGGCAGGCACTGGACACGCCGAGCGGCGCCCAGTTTGCCTGGGACGAGCAATCCACCTACGTCCGCCGCCCCCCATTCTTCGAGCAGCTCGATGTGGAGCCGCAGCCGCCGCGCGACATCGCCGGTGCCCGCGCGCTCGCGCTGCTGGGCGACTCGGTGACGACCGACCACATCTCGCCCGCGGGCTCGATCAAGCGCGACAGTCCTGCCGGCCGCTACCTCAGCGAGCACGGCATCGAGCCGTCCGAGTTCAACTCGTACGGCTCGCGGCGCGGCAACCACGAGGTGCTGATGCGCGGCACGTTCGCCAACATTCGCCTGCGCAACCGACTCGGTGCAGACGGCCGGGCGCCGCTTCCCGAAGGCGGCTACACCTACCACCTGCCCGATGGCGAGCAGCTCGCGATCTACGACGCCGCGATGCGCTACGCGCAGGAGGGTGTCCCGCTGATCGTGCTCGGCGGCAAGGAGTACGGCTCGGGCTCCTCACGCGACTGGGCCGCGAAGGGGTCGCGCCTGCTTGGTGTGCGTGCGGTGATCGCCGAGAGCTTCGAGCGCATCCACCGCTCGAACCTCGTCGGCATGGGCGTCCTGCCGCTCCAGTTCGCTGACGGAGAGAGCGCCGCCACCCTCGGTCTCAGCGGCGAGGAGATCTACACGATCACCGGTTTCGCCGCCCCGCTGGCTGCAGGCGAGCTCCCGAAGACGGCCGAGGTAACGGCCGACTCGAAGCGCTTCACAACCCGCGTCCGGATCGACACTCCGATGGAAGCCACCTACTTCCGCCACGGCGGCATCCTCCAGTACGTGCTGCGCCAATTGGCGGCTGCGGCGGCGGCTTAGCGGGCGGCCCCTGGCTCGCAGGCGCGCGGGCCGCCGTCCTCGCCCCTCTTCACAAGGGCGCTGCGCGCGTCGCGCGCTCAAACGACGGTGCCACCGTGCGCCGCGCCTGATGCGAGCTCCGCCTCGGCTCTCGACGCCGCCCGCGACTAGTCCCTCAAACGCCGCGCACGACGAGCGAGGCCGCCCGATCCGCACCGTCGCGCGGGTACGCAGCCCTCCCACCACCCTTGTTGAAGGCCGACGAGGAAGGCGGCCCGCGCGGCTACGAATCAACCTCCAGCAAAGCGGCCGCCGCCGCAGTCGTCTCCTCGTCGGACTCGCCGTCGACGCTGGGGGAGGTCTCGCGTATGACTTCGAACGGCTCTACGAAGCGGGTTTGTCCGTAGCGGCTCCAGTAACGGCCGGTCGCGCGCAGGAGCTCGGCGTCGAGGTAGCGGCGCTGGCGGACCTGCGAGGTGTAGGCGCGAATCACGGCGAGCTTGCGGTCCATGTACTCGTCGACCGCGATGAAGCGGCTCGGCTGGAACTCGACGGTGCTCGATGCGCTCTGGTAGCAGAGGATCCGTGGCACATCTGCCGCCGCGGCGAGCGTTGCCTCGTGAACGTTGCGGTGGTCCTGGTTGAAGTCGTGCGCGCTGTGCGTGTAGATCGTGTCGGGGTGGACCTCGTCGATCACGCGGCGGATCTCCCGCGCGGTGGCGTCGATGTCGCCGAGCTTGCCGTCACCGACCTCGAGATGGAAGAGGCGCACAGCCATCAGCTCGGCTGCGCGCGCGGCTTCGCGAACCCGCTCGGCCGGCACGCCGCCGACCTCGCCGCCGGTGAGCACGAGCGCGGCGACTTCGTGGGCTTGCGCGACGTGGCCGAGCAGGGTGCCGCCGCAGCCGACCTCGATGTCGTCCGGGTGCGCGCCGATCGCGAGCACAGTGGCACTGCTTGCCGCCTTGCGTCGCGCGCTCAGCGCGGCGAGCTCGTCGATCTTCTCGATCAGCGTCGCGCGATCGACCGGCTTGGTCAGGAAGTCGTCGGCACCGACGCGGATCGCCTCGACCGCGTTGTCGAAGCTGCGGTGTCCGGTCAGGATCAGTGTTGCTACGTGCGGTTGCGAGGCCTTGATCTTCATCACGAGCTCGAGGCCGCTCATGCCCGGCAGCTCGATGTCGGTGATGATCAGGTCCCAGTCCTTCTCGCCCGCGGCGGCGAGCGCAGCCTCGGCGGTCGGCGTCCAGCGGACGAGGGCCCGCTCACGCATCACCTCTGCCGTCACCGCGGCAAAGATCGCGTCGTCCTCGACGAGCAGGATGCGCAGTCGCCGCGGCGAAGTCATGCCGGTGAGGTCCTTGCCTGGACGATTGTTCGAGTCGTCTTCCGTCCCCGGATAGCCGTTCTATTGTCGTGTCGATGACTCCCGCCAAGCCGAGAGCCGCGAGCCGTCCAGCGAAGGCGAACGCCGTCGGCGCCCGTCAACGTCCGCGCAGCGCAAAGAGCACTCTGGCCGAGTCGGTCATCTCCGCCGAGCTCGCCGAGGCGATGCTCGGGACGATGGCTGAGGGCGTCGTCGTCTACGGCCTCGATGGCAAGCCGCTGTACTGCAACCAGCGCTCGGTCGAGATCACAGGGCTGACCTTGGAGATGCGGCGCTCGATGTCCCTGGAGGATCTCGCGAAGGGTGTCCTGCGCGAGGACGGTACCCCGGAGACGCCCGAGACCCTCGCATCGCAGGTCACGCTGCGAACCGGTGAGCGGACGGCGGCGCTCAGCGGGATCGTCACCGAAAGCGGCGAGATGCGCTGGCTCGAGGCGACGGCCGCGCCGATGTACCGCGCCGGTAGCAGCAAGCTTTTCGCCGTCTGCCTCGTCCTGCGCGACATCACCGAAGCCAGAGCGGCTGAGACAGCGCTGAAGGCGAGCGAGGAGATGAAGAGCGCCGTGATGGCGGCGAGCGTCGACGCGATCCTGATGCTCGACGAGCAGGGCGCGATCGTCGAGCTCAACCGCTCCGCCGAGCTGCTCTACAAGACGACGCGAGCCGCGATCGGCGAGAAGCTCGAGAGCTTCATCCCGTGGCGCGACCGGCAGGTCTGGGCGCAGATCATCGAGCGGCTGCAGGGCGATCCGAAGCATTTTCGCGGCCGTCGGCTGACTGGCACGGGGCAGCGCAGCGACGGCAGCGAGTTCCCGCTCGAGGCGACAATCGACTCGCTTGAAGCTGGTGGGCATCAGATGTTTGTCACCTTCATTCGGGATGTGACGGAGCGGCGTGCGGCGGAGCGGCGGCTTGCCGATGCGCGCGACGCAGCGCTGCGCGCGTCGGTCGTCAAGTCCGAGTTCCTGGCAACGATGAGCCACGAGATACGCACTCCTATGAACGGTGTCATCGGCAGCCTCGATCTCATCCTTGATTCGGATTTGCCTGACGATCAGCGCGAGCTTGCGACGATCGCGCGGACCTCAGCACACGACCTTCTCGCGATCATCGACGACATCCTCGACCTCTCTAAGATCGAGGCCGACAAGCTCGACAGTCAGTCGATCGAGTTCGACCTGGCGGCGATCGTCGAGGGCGTTACTGACATCGTCGCGGTACCGGCTCGCCGCAAGGGGCTCGCGCTGTCGTGCTTCGTCGATCCGCGCGCGCCTTCGGCGGTTCGCGGCGACGCCCGTCTGCTGCGCCAGGTGCTCGTCAATCTTGTCGGCAACGCCGTCAAGTTCACCGACAAGGGCGAGGTGGCGGTGCGTGCCGAGCTCCAGCCGTCCGACGACGGTCACGCGCGTGTCCAGTTTGCGGTCAGCGACACTGGGATCGGGATCCCGGCTGACGCGCTCGAGAAGCTCTTCGAGCCGTTCACTCAGGTCGATGGCAGCTCCACCCGTGCGCACGGGGGCACGGGCTTGGGGCTCGCGATCTCCTCCCGCCTCGTGCGCTTGATGGGCGGTGATCTGGTGGTGGATTCCGGTGTCGGCCGTGGCTCGACGTTCTCGTTCACCGTTCCGTTCGAGGTGCCCGAGCGCGCTACCGGGCCCACCTACGGGCCGATGTCGCAGGCGCGCCCGTTGCGCGTCCTGATCGTCGAATCGACGGCGAGTGCTGCCGAGGCGATCGATCGCTATCTGCGTGCTTGGGGCATGATCACGACGCGTACCGCGTCACCCGAGGACGCGCTCAGGCGCTGCACTTCGGCGCCGGCCGGTGAGGCGTTCGACGTCGCACTGGTGGCGCTCAGCCCCGACGATGACGGTGGCGGCGTCTTCGCCGCGCGTCTGCGCGAGAGTGCCGGCGACGACGGTGTATTCGTCGTGGCGTTGCTCGACATCGGCGACCGGCTCCCTGACTCCGCGGTCGGCCCGGACGGCACATTTGATGCCGTCGTCGCGAAGCCGATCAAGCAATCGCGCTTGTACGACGCCCTTTCCGGAGTCAATCATTCGCAGGACGCGGCTCCGGCCGTCGACGACGGGCTGCCGGCTGCCGCCGTGCTGCGCGGCCTGCGGGTCCTGATCGCCGAGGACAACCCTGTCAACCAGCAGGTCCTGCTGCGTCAGGCGGGCCGCCTGGGGCTCGTGGCGAGCGCGGTGGAGAACGGTCAGGCTGCTCTGGAAGCGCTGGCACAGGGTGGCTTTGACGCCGTCCTGATGGACTGCCAGATGCCCGTGATGGATGGTTACGCGGCCGCGCGCGCAATCCGTGCGCGCGAGAGCGGCGGTGAACGCACGCCGATCGTGGCTGTCACCGCGAACGCGATGCGCGAGGACTACGATCGCTGTCGTGACGCGGGCATGGACGATTTCGTCCCGAAGCCGGTGACGCTTGCGGCGCTTGCAAATGCGATCGAGCGCGCGGTGCTCGCCTCGCGCGAGCAGCCGGAGGGCGTGGGCGGCGTGAACCCACAGGAGCTCGTCCCAAGTGCCCCCGACGAGGACTTCGGGATCGACCGCGCGACGCTGGCGGCACTCCAGGAGGACGTCGGCGGCTCGGCGGCCCTCTCACGCATCATCCGACTGTTCCTCGAGCAGCTCGACCCGCAGGCTGACGAGATCACGCAGGCCGCCGCCGGCGGCGAGCTCGAGTCGGTCGCGCGCACCGCGCACAGGATGAAGTCCAGCAGCGCGACGCTTGGCGCGACGGCGCTGGCGAGCGTCCTCGAGCAGATCGAGGCCGCCGGCAACGACGGCGACGCCGACGCGGTAGAGAAGCTGCGCCCCGCCCTTGCCGGCGCCGTCACCCGCGTACGTACCGCGTTCGAGGGCGTGATGGAGGGACTCGAGGCAACGAAGTAGCCGCGCGTGTGGCTAGCAGCTGGTGCCGCATTCGGTGATGCGGTCGACCGACCACCCGGCATTCACCGGGTTGAGGAAATAGGGCGGCTCGAGCGCCAGGAAGCGCTGGTCGTAGTTGTAGTTCTTGGAATAGCCGGTGCCGGGCGTTGAATCCGGGTTGAGCGTGCCGACCGGGCCGCGGAAGTTCTGCGCGATCGCGCCGTTGACCGTGAGCGAGCCGAGCGCGGTGAGGGGATAGCCGCCGCCGCTCTTGGCGGTGTCGCTGGTGAGGCCGCAGTCGTAGTTGTCGACGATGAACGAGTGATTGACGGCGAGGATCCCGGCGTCGATCACCGGGTTTATGAGTGATCCAGTGCCGTTCGTGTTGCCACCGCCGCCCGTCACCCCCGCGAGACAGCTGAAGGCGGCATCGTTGGTGTTGCGCGCGCTGCCCAGCGGGTGGAAGACGCGCACGTAATCGTTGGCGACGAGGCCGAGCAGCGCCGTGCCGCTCGGGCAGTTCGACGCACCGCCGGGGCATGCGGAGGTCGTGGTCGTCGTCGTGATGTTTCCGGCAAGGATGATGTCGTTTGAGCTGCCGATCGTCAGGGACTGCGTGTAGGGGCAGACGCCGCTGACCTGCGTGGTGCCCGTACAGCTGGAGGTCGAGGGGTTGTCCGACACGACGGCGTCCCCGCAGCCCGCGTTGTCGGTGTCGCCGCTCGTCGTGTCGAGCGTTGTGCCGCCATAGAGCTGGTTCTCGGTGCCGAACGGGGTGTAGGTGCAGTAGGAGCCGTTCACGTAGACGACGCCGTTTGATGGAAAGGCCACCTTCGTGGCGGTGCCGCCGTTGAAGAGGCTGTTGGTGACCGTCATGTAGTTGGTCCCCGACGTCGGTCCGTCGAGCACGATCGTCGTCGGGCCGCTGAAGACACAGCCGGCGCCCGTGATCGGACACGTGCTGGTCCCGGCCAGTGTGCCGTTGTTGCCGTCCGCTACCTGCAGGAGCTGGGTGTCGTCCGCGGGCAGCGGCAGCGTGCCTGCGCTCGCATTCCAGGTTCCGACAAGGTGGACCGGTCCCGTGCAGCTGCCGTTCGCCTCGGTGACGGGATTGTTCGGTGTCTCGATCGCGTCGCTTGCCTGGCGTCCGAACGTCGGCGCGCCGCAGACCGCGACGTCGTCGTTGCTGTGCATCGGGCCGTTGACGGAGTCGCCGGAGGCGAAGTAGATCGGCGGGCAAGTTGTGGCGCTGCGACCGGCCCAGGCGTATACGTCGCACAAGGCGGGCGTTTCGCTCCCGCCCGCGTAGGCGGGATCCTCGTCCTCGTAGTTCGTGAAGTAGACGTAGTTGAGGAAGCTGGCCGGTTGGAACTGCGCGACGATCGAGCGGCTGATCGATGCTGCCGCGTTCCCTGTGGTCGGCCCCGACGTGCCGGTCACCTCGACGCGGAACGTGCCGGCGGCGGCGCCGCTCTGCTGGACCATCGACGATATCGGCGAGGCCGCGCTGCAGCCGGTCGTGACGCCCGTCGCCTCGAGGTTCGCGTAGCGGTACGTCTCGGTCGAACCGCTGTCGGTCGAGCCCGGGACCGTCGTGCCGGTCACGCCGGTCACGCTCGTCACGCCGGTCGCGCCGCCCGGCCCGGGACACGTCTCCCAGTAGTTCGGGTTGTTGTTGAGCGCTTGCTCGTAGGCGGACAGCCCGGCCTCGGCGGCGAGTAGCGCGCGCTTCTGATCGAGGTCGCTGCGTGTCGTTCCGCTGCCGTAGGTGATTGCGTCGATTGCGGCAAAGAGCAGTAGCGACGAGGCCGCCAGCACCACGATCGCCACGATCAGCGAGAAGCCCCCTTCACCGTCGCGCGCCGGGGGCCGTCGGATTCCTACAAGCATGGCGTCGGTACGGTCGAGCCGGTGCTGCCGCTTGCAGTGCCATTGGGGGCCGAGGTGAGGCGCAGCGTGACGGCGTCGTTGAGGTCGACCGAATCGCCGACGGCGCTGTCACCGTTGCTCGGCTGCGAACTCAAGTTCACGCCGACCGCGGCCGTCTCGGTTGCGCCGGTGCTGCCAAGCGTGGGCGTCCCTGTAAGACCGCTGCTCAAGGCGCCCGTGGTCTGGTTGTAGGCGGTGTAGGTGAAGAGTGCCTGCCCTGACGTCGCACCGGCGTGCGAGAGCAGCACGGCCGTGGTCGTCGGCGTGGCTGGATAGCCCTGGAGCGTGCTCGAGTACTGATAGGTCTTCATCACGAGCTGCCCCGCGCTCAGCGATATCGTGATCTCGTTTGGCGTGATCGTCGGCGCGTCCGAGAGCGAGCTGTAGAAGGTCAGGGTGCCGCTCGAGCTGACGGCGGCTCCAGTGCTGCCGGTCAGGCCCGTCCCGCCTGTGGCGCCGACGATTGGCGAGACGCCGGCGCCCTCGACGCAGCTCGAGTTGAGCGCCTGCACGATCCGCTCCATCGCCGCGCTGCCTTCCTGGTTGGCGTCGACGCGGTCGCCGTCGTTGATCGAGAATTGGAGCGATGTCACGAGGATCGCAAGTGCCGCCGCGGCGACGAGGAGCCCGCCGATTGTTGCCATGAGCAGCTCGACCAGGGTGTAGCCACGCTCGTCGCGGATGCGCTCATGCCGGCTCACGGGCACGCACCCCTGTTTGAGAACACTGCATTTGCCCCTACGGCGCTGCTCGTCGTGGTGAGCTGCAGCGTGGTGGCCGTCGACCCGCTCATGCTCGTGTTTGAGATCTGTGTCGAGCCCGACGGCAGTGCCCCGGTGTTTGTGTTCGTCGTCGCGTTGTAAAAGCAGACCTGCATCGATGCGCCGTACGGCGCAGGGACTGGGTACACCGTCGTCCAGCCGTTGGTCAAGGCGCTGTCGGTTGTCGCCGCTGGTTTGCCCGTAACGCGGGACACGGCCGTCGGGCACGAGTCATACGTGGACACCGTGTAGGGAAGAGTCGCGTACGTTGGCGTCGTCAATTGCGTGAGTACCGTGTGGTACGTGGTTTCCAGCTGAAGCAGCACGGACGGGACCGTCACCGTGACGGTGGCGCCGTTGGCCTGGGTGCTAGCGGCCGGCACGGTCGCGGTCGGATCGATGGTCGCTCCCGGGTCATCGGCGGTGCAGTTCCCCGCGTAGGCGTAGTAGGTCGTTGGGTAGAGCGTTTGGCTGGCCGAGCTCACGGTCGCGGTCGTGGGCGGTGAAAGGGTGGCTACGGTGCCGTAGGGTCCGAGCAACGGGACGACGTTGTTGTTGGCGTAGTCGGCGATCGAGAACGTGTCCCAGGGGATCGCTTTCGAGACGCCGAGCACCGCCGTCGTGAAGTTGGCGGTGAGCGTCCCCGGCAGGCCGAGGTTGAAGCTGGCCGTCGTCGTCGTGCCCGGCACGACGTCGTAGGACTGGCTCGCGTTTTCGGCGAGGTAGCCGCTGTCGGACACGCTCACGGTGTAGTAGCCGTCGGCGAGGCCGCCGAATACCGCGCAGCCGTTGCTGTCGGTGTTGATCGTCTGCGTGCCTCCCCCTGAGCTGCTTGCGACCGAGATGGTGGCCCCGGCGATCGGGGAGCTGCTGCTGGCGGTGACGCTGGCGATCAGCGAGCCGCCTGCAGGTGGCGCGATCAGGCTGTGCTCGATCACGGGCTTGCGCCCATCATTGGAGCCGTTGCCCCAGGTGACCGACGAGGCGGTCTCGATGTCGTCGGCGGTAGCGGTGCCGCCTGAGGAGCACGAGGTGGCACCGTTTGCCGCCGAGACGAATGTCGCGGTCGACTGGATCGTGTAGGTCTCGTTGTCGGTCGTCTGCGTGTAGCACGCGTTGCCGTACGCCGCGGCGTTTGCCAGCGTCGTGCACCCGGAGCTCGAGGGCTCTGTCGCCGCGAGCGTCGTCACGTTCAGCCCGCGAAGGCGCTCCTCGTCCTGCTGCGCGAGCGCGTTCGCCTGGACCTGGTGGCGCTGCGCGCCCGAGATGTCCGCCACCGAGCTCAACCCGGTGAAGATCGCCGCCGCGACGAGCGCGACGATCAGCGTTGCCACTACCACCTCGATCATCGTGTCCCCGGCCTCTCCGGCTGCCCGCGCCGCGAAGCGCCGCCCGCCGGGGCGGTACGCGCGCGCACGGCTTGCGGGATCGAGCATCCAGTTGTTCATCGGCGCCCCATGCCGATCCTCTGAGTTGGGCGACCGCCGACGACGGCGCGGCAGCCCCGGCGCACAGTCCGGGCGTAGAGGTGGGGCGACGCCGACGATGCCGGCGCAACGAGGGTCCTATGCGAGCAGCTTGTTGCCGCCCAGCGCAATCAGCAGCGCGTGTCGCACTCCGTTTCCCGCACCAGGTCCCAGTTGGCGCCGGTCGGGTTGAGGAAGTACGGCGGCGACTCGTCCGCGAGGGCGCCGTCGTACTCGTATTGCTTGAGGTAGCCGGAGGACGTGCCGCCGTTGACGTCGGCCGTGCCGACCGCGCCGCGGAAGCTCTGGGCGATCGCTCCATCCACGGTCAGGGTTCCGAGCGCCGAGCCACAGTTGTAGTTATCGACGATGAACGAGTGGTTGACCGCAAGGATCGCCGCGTCGACCGTTGGATTGGACTGGTCCGTGATGTAGCTTGGCACGCCCTGCTCGCCACAGGGATGGGCGATGCGCACGAAATCGTTCGCGATCAGCCCCAGGAAATCGTTGCCGGTCGGCTCATAGCTGCTGTCCATTCCCGTCGTGAGGCTGCCATTGATGATCACGTCATTGGCGCTCGCGATCGTCAGCGACTCGGTGTACGGCCCGGAGACCGTTGCATTGCCGCAGGCGCCGCTGGTCGGGTAGGCGGGTGACCCGTTGCTGTAGGCGGGACAGCTCCCCGACCCATCCTGGACATAGATCACGCCGTTGGTCGGGTAGCCCGCTGTTAGCTGCGTCTGGTTGCCGCTCATGTAGGAGGCGTTCGTGACCGTGATGCTCGAGCCGTTCAGAACGATCCGCGTCGGTCCGGTGAACACGCAGCCGGCGGTCGCGGAGCAACCGTTCGTCAGCGAGGAGTTCCCCCCGTCCGCGATCTGCACCAGCGACGAGTCGTCTTGGGGCACGGCGAGCGTGCCGGCGCTCGTGTTCGGCTGCCCGGAGGGGGTCTTGAATTGGGCGCTGTCGGTACAGCCTGAAGCTGCGTAGGTGCCCGGCGTCTCCTCCGCGTCCGGCGGCTCCTCGCCACTGCGCCCAAACGTCGGGCTGCCGCAGATCTCTAGCTCGTCGTTGCTGTGCATCGGGCCGAGCAGCGAGTCCTGGCTAACGAACTCGATTGACCCGCAGGCGGTGTTGCGGCTCGGCCCAACGATCGAGCCGTTCTTGATCGTCCAGTAATAGGGAGGAGTGGTCGCCGTGTAGCCGTTGGCCGTAAGCCAGCTCGAGCAGGTTGACCCGTCGAGCGCCGGATCCGGCATCTCGTAGTCGGTGAAGTAGACGTAGTCGAGGAACGACGGCGGGCGGAACTCCGCGACGATCGTGCGCGAGATCTTGCCCGACGAGCCCGTGACCTCGACGCGGAACGAGCCCGATGCGACATTGTTGCCCTCGATCAGCGTGCCGGTTGGATCCGACGTGTCGCACTTGTCGTCGCTGCTCGGCGCAGTCGTCGCCGGCAGCTCGAAGTAGCTGTAGTACTCGGTCGCGTTGTCGTCGGTGGAGCCCGGGACGGTCGCATTCGTCACGGTCGGGCACGTATCCCAGTACTGCGAGTTGAGCTGCAGCTGCTGGCGGTAGGCCGACAGTCCGGCGTACGCTGCCTGGAGCGCGCGATTCTGATCAAGCGAGGTCCGAACGGGTAGGACGTCGCCGGTGACCGCGTCAACGGCGGCATACATCAGCAGCGACGAGACGAACATCACGAAGACGGCGACGGCCATGCTGAAGCCGCGCTCGCCGGCGAGGCGCTCAGCCGTTCGGCGGGCGATCACGTGCATGGCTCCGGGGTTCCCGACGAGCTGCCCGTGCTCGACGCAGGAGTCAAGCTCAGGTTGACCTGATCGGAGAAGTCGACGTTGCCGCCCGCCCGCGTCACGCCGTCGGTGGGTGCGGCCTCGAACTGGATCTTGACGCCGGCGACTGTCTCTGCGCTCGAGGTGGGCAGGTAGTTGCCGACCAGCTGATCTGCGCTGCTTGAAACGGTGCCGTCGGAGTTGTAGGGGTAGTACTGGAATATCGCCGAGGTGCCTGGCACCAGTCCGGCGTGACTGACGAGCGTGGCGGTCGTCGTGGCGGTCGTGGGGAAGATCCAGTCAGGCTCCGAGCCGCTCGGGTTTGTGTAGGTCTGCAGCTGGAGCGCGCCCGAGCCGCTCAGCGACACGACCTCCTCGTATGGCAGCGTCGTCGGCAGGTCGCTCTGCGAGCTGAGGAACGTGATCGAGTTGGCGCCGCTCGGTGGCGCGCCAGATCCGGCCGAGCTACCGCCGACGATCGGCGAGACGCCGAGCCCCGCGACGCAGCTCGAGTTGAGCAGCTGCTCGATCTCGAGCATCGCGGTGCGGCCCTGCTGGTTGGCGTCCACGCGATCGGCGTTATTGGCGAGCATCTGGTAGGAGGTGGCGAGGATCGCAAGCGCCGCCCCCGCGACGAGCAGGCCGGCGATTGTTGCGATCAGCACCTCGATCAGGGTGAAGCCACGCTCGTCGCGCAGCCGTGCGAGCAGCTTGCTCATCCCGGGCAGGCCCCGGAGTTGGCGAAGACCGCGTTGGAGTTCGTGGCGGTAGATGTCGTGGGCAGTACCAGCGCTGTCGTGGTCCTGCCGGTGAGGTCGGTGTTGGATAGCTGGGTCGACCCCGAGGGCACGGTGCCGGTGTTCGTGTTGGTGGTCGTGTTTGCCACGCAGACCTGCACCGAGTTGCCGTAGGGGGCGTAGACCGGTGTCAGCCAGGTGCCTGCGGGGTCGATCGGCGTCGGTGTCGCCACCGTACGCTCGACCGGCGTCGAGCAGGAGTCGTAGCTGTAGATCGTCCAGCCGCTCGGCCACGCGGAGACCGGCGTGGTGACAGCCGTGGCCGGCGCCGTGACGATGAACTCGTCGATCGGCACAAATGAGTCGCTCGAACCGTAGGCGTGCGACCCGTCGACGACGATCTTGATCGTGTGCGTGCCGTTGCTGAGGCTGCTCGTCGAGTACCCGACGTGCTGGTAGGACTTGCTCGCGGCATAGAGGTTGACGTTCTGGCTGACACGCGTGCCGTCGATGTAGACGTCGGCGTAGCCGTGATTGCTGTCAAGCGAGGTGATCCACTCGATGCCCGTCCCGCTGAAGGTGAACGTCGCGTAGTTACCGCCGATGTCGCTGTAGCTCTCGGTGTTGTCGTAGTCGCCGGAGGTCCAGGACTGCCCGCTCGCCGACAACCATCCGTTGCTCGAACCGCTGCCCTGGGCGTAGGTGATCGAAGAGCTCGTGTCGTCGACGTTGGTCGTTTGGGTACCGCCCGGGCTCTGTGTGCTGAGCGCGAGCAGCATCGAGGGCACGCTGATCGCGCCCGTGACGGTGCCGCCATCTGCGGGGCTAAAGGCCGTGTCGTGGGTTGAGCCCGGGTCATCGGCGGTACAGGTGCCGGCATAGGCGTCGTAGCCGCTCAAGTACGGGTAGAGCGTTGCACCCGTGCTGACCTGGCTCGCGTAGGTGCCGGCCGTGCCGAACGTCATGACCGGGGTCTGGTTTGTCGCCCCTAGCGAGAACGTGTCGAACTGGATTGCGGTCGGCTGGCCGCCGTTCACCGTCGTCTGGAAGGTCGCATTGGCGGTCGCGGCCTGGGCTGCCGTGAAGCTCGCTTCACCGGTTCCGCCGTTGGTCACGCTCACCGATGTAGTTGTGGTTCCGCCGTAGCTGAGGTACGGGCTCGGCAGGCTTAGAGAAACGTTGTAGCTGCCGGCTGTGACGCCGACGAACACAGCGCAGCCGTTCATGTCGGTGGTGGCCGTTTGCGTCGCCGTGCTGGTCCCGGGGCCCGTCACGGTCACCGTCGCGCCAGAGACGCCGATATGTGGCGTGACGGTGCTGTCGAGGACTGAGGCGACTATCTGTCCGCCGCTCGTCGGCGTGATCAGGCTGTGCTCCTCGACCGGCGCGCGCCTGTCGTTGCCGCCGCTCTCCCAAGTCACCTCGGACGTGGTCGCGATGTAGTCGGCGCTGGCCGCCGGGCCCGAGGTCGAGCATGAGAGCGAGCCGCTCGAAGCCGAGTAGAACTTGGCCGTCGAGGTGACCGTGTAGGTCACGTTGTCGATTGTCTGCGTGTAGCAGCCGTTGCCGTCGGCGGGGGCCGTGCTCGTGCAGGACCCGCTCGCGCTCGCCACAAGCTCCTGCACCGACAGTCCGCTCAGGCGCTGCTCGTCCTGGTCGGCGAGGCTGATCGCGACCGATTGATGGCGCTCGGCGCCCTGGATATTCGCGACTGCGCTGAAGCCCGTGAACACGGCGGCGGCAAGCAGCGCGACGATCAGCGCAGCCATCACGACCTCGATCAACGAGTCGCCGCGCTCGTCGCCAGCGCGAGTGCACGCGGACAGCAGGCGCTTAGCGCCCGCGTGGAAGCGGTGATCGACATCGCGCATTGCCATCTTTTTCGGCCGCCCGCGCCCGTTCATGCAGTTTGCAAAAGCCCTCTCGACCGCCTGTCGAGCCGGCGAGCGTGCGCGCGTGCCTCTCGGGAGATCGCCCGGTCAGCGCGTTCCTGGAGGGGGCACTGGACGGATATTCGGCGCCGCCAGCGAGAATGCCGGCACGCTCCTTCTCTTCGACATCGACGGAACGCTGCTGCTCCGCGCCAGCGCGCCGCACCGCCACGCGCTTCTCGGTGCGCTGGTCTCCGTCTACGGCATCGAGGATCCCGGCGCGCACCGCGTCTCGGCGGCCGGCCGCACCGACACCCAAATCGCGCGTGATCTCGCGACGGCGTGCGGGCTGGCGGAGGGACGCTTCGACGCGTCGCTCGAGGACTTCCGCGCCGCTTGCGCCACGGCGTTCGACTTGCTGTGCCCGGCGAGCCTCGAGCCCAACCTGGCCCCCGGCATTCCAGCGGTACTCGCCACGCTCGCGGCGGATCCAGCGATCAAGCTCTCGCTGCTCACCGGCAACTACGAGGCGATCGCGCGCACCAAGCTCGAGCGCGCCGGCATCGGGCACTACTTCCCATCCAGGCAGGGAGCGTTCGGCTCGGACGCCGAGCAGCGCGACCTGCTCGGCCCGATCGCAAGAGCACGAGCGGGGACCGCGTCAAAGCCCTATCCGCGCGAGCAGACGGTGGTCATCGGCGACACGCCACTCGACATCGCCTGCGCTCGCGCCGACGGCCTGCGCGTCATCGCGGTGGCAACGGGACCCTACGACTCCGCAGAGCTCGTGCACGCCGACGCCGTTCTCCCCGATGCCCACTCGCTGCCCGAGTTGCTTGCGAATGCGCGCCTGGGGTCATAGGACGCGCCTAAAGCCGGCGAGAGCGCCGGCCACGCACGCGCGGCCACACCACCCAGCTCAAGCGGCCGGCGCTCGCAGCCGCTTGTAGCTGATCCGCTTCGGGCGGTCGGCCTCCGGTCCGAGCAGCGCTCGGCGGTGTTCTTCGTAGGCCTCGAAGTTACCCTCGAACCAGGTGACGCGGCTGTCGCCCTCGAACGCGAGCACATGGGTCGCTACACGATCGAGGAACCAGCGATCGTGCGAGACGACGACCGCGCAGCCGGCGAAGGTGAGCAGCGCCTCTTCGAGCGCGCGCAGCGTGTCGACGTCGAGGTCGTTGGTCGGCTCGTCGAGCAGCAGCACGTTCCCGCCGCTGCGCAGCAGCTTCGCAAGGTGCAGGCGATTGCGCTCGCCGCCCGAGAGCTTCGCGACCTGCTTCTGCTGGTCGGAGCTCTTGAAGTTGAAGGAGGCGACGTACTGGCGTGAGTTCATCCATTGCTCGCCGACCTTGATCTGGTCTTGGCCGCCGGATATCTCCTCCCAGACCGACTTCGAGTCGTCGAGCGCCTCGCGCGACTGGTCGACGTAGGCAAGCTCGACGGTCTCGCCGATCCGCAGCTCACCGCCGTCAGGCTCCTCCTTGCCGGTGATCAGGCGCATCAGCGTCGTCTTCCCGGCGCCGTTGGGGCCGATCACCCCGACGATCCCGCCGCGCGGCAGCGAGAAGGAGAGGTCCTCGAACAGCAGCTTGTCGTCGTACGCCTTGCGCAGGTCTTTGGCTTCGATCACCAGATCGCCGAGTCGCTGACCGGCCGGGATGTGGATCTGGACCTCGTCGAGCTTGACGTCTGTCTCCTCTGCCAGCAGCGCTTCGTAGCGCGCAAGGCGCGCCTTGCTCCGCGTCTGGCGCCCCTTCGGGTTCGTGCGCACCCACTCGAGCTCGGCGGCGATCGTTCGCTGGCGCGCTCGCTCTTGCTTCTCGGTCTGTGCCAGGCGCGCCTGCTTCTGCTCGAGCCAGCCCGAGTAGTTGCCCTGGTAGGGGATGCCGCGACCGCGATCGAGCTCGAGGATCCAGCCTGCAACGTTGTCGAGGAAGTAGCGGTCGTGGGTGACTGCGACGACCGTGCCCTTGTATTCGGCGAGGTGGTGCTCGAGCCACTCGACCGATTCCGCGTCGAGGTGGTTGGTCGGCTCGTCGAGCAGCAGCAAGTCCGGCTGGCTGAGCAGCAACCGGCACAGCGCGACGCGGCGGCGCTCGCCGCCCGAGAGCGGTTCGATGCGCGCGTCGCCGGGTGGGCAGCGCAGCGCGTCCATCGCGTGCTCGACCATGACCTCGAGGTTCCACGCATCCGCGGCATCGATCTGCTCCTGCAGGCGTGCGAACTCGTCAGCGGTCTCCTCGGAGTAGTTGGCGGCCAGCTCGTTGAAGCGCTCGACGAGCGCGACGAGCTCACCGACGCCCTCGAGGACGTTCTCGCGCACTGTCTTGGCGGGGTCGAGCGCCGGCTCCTGTTCGAGCAGGCCGACGCTTGCCCCTGGCGCGAGCTGCGCGTCGCCGCGAAAATCCCGCTCGTGCCCGGCCATGATCCGCAGCAGGCTCGACTTGCCGGCGCCGTTGTAGCCGAGCACGCCGATCTTCGCGCCGAAGTAGAACGACAGCGAGATGTCCTCGAGGACCTTGCGA
Source organism: Solirubrobacteraceae bacterium (assembly GCA_050010595.1). Classification (GTDB taxonomy): domain Bacteria; phylum Actinomycetota; class Thermoleophilia; order Solirubrobacterales; family Solirubrobacteraceae; genus Palsa-513. Next base: position 97,044 of record JBEKKS010000004.1, on the reverse strand, counting down.
TCGGGCGGGTAGACCTTCCCGAGCTTGTGGGTCTGGAAGATGTATTCGCCGGGCACGCTAAGCAGCATACGGGGGAAGCCGATGCCTTCAGCTAACGTGATCGGCTGATGGCAAACGTCTTCGATTTGGAGCAGGCGATGCTGCTGCTCGAGCTCGAGCCGCCGTTTGGCGTGCGCGACGTGCGGCTTGCCCGCCGGCGGATGGCCAAGCGCTGGCATCCCGATATCGCCCCACCCGGTCGCGCGTATGAGCATCAGCGCCATCTCCAGGCGATCAACGACGCTGCGGACGAGCTCGAGAGCCTCGCCGAGGGCTCGCGCGGCGGGCGGATCACCGCCGGCGCGGTCAAGGCCTCTGCGGCGGCGACTCGGCAGGCTCGCGAGGAGGAGGGTCGGCGCGCCTACGAGGAGGCCGAGCGCGCGCGCAACGCGGCGGCGGATCGCGCCAAGCACGATCCGTTCGGTAGTCGCTTGCCGGACCACTCGGTCGTGCACCGCTATGCCCGCTGCATGAGCTACCCGGAATGGGGCGTCGGCAGCGTCACGGGTATCTATTTCAGCGGCGACGGCGAGGAGGTCCAGCAGTGGGCGCGAGTGCTGTTCGCGCACGGCGTCCGGACGGTGCCGGCTGGCAGCCTGCGGTTCGTCGACTTCTCCAAGCCGGATGCCGGCGCCGATCGTCTCGAACGCTTCATGACGGCTGCCGCTCACGCCCTCGCCGAAGGCGACTATGCACTTGCCGCGCAGCGTCTGATCTACGCGCGCGACGCCGATCCGACGAACGTCAACGTGCTGCGCCTGATGACGCTCGCGTTCTGGCAAGCCGACAATCTCGAGGCGGCGGGTCGCGCCGTGCGGGATTGGGCCCGCGTCGACGGCGACCGGCCGGCCGCGCACCGCTTCGCAGCGCGGATCTACGAGGACATGGGCGCGATCGACCTCGCCGCGGAGGCGGCCGCGCGCGCCGCCGAGCGTGCGCCTGGCGACGCCCGCGAGTGGGAGCGGCTCGGGCGGCTGCGCCTCGGGTTGCACGATCCGGCCGGCGCGGCGGAGGCTTTGCGTAAGGCTCAGGCACTGCGCCCGAGCGTCGAGGGCCTGCTCGACCTGGCTCTTGCCGCGTCGCTGTGCGGTGACCTCGGCGGTGAGGTCTCGGCCTGCGAGGCGGCCACGCGGCTCGACCCGCAATCCACCGACGCCTGGGCGCGCCTCGCGCACGCGCTCGCGCGCACCGATCGCATGAGTGATTGCCTCGACGCCTGCGAGACCGCACTAAAGCTGGGTGCGGGCGAAGAGGTGCTCGATCTGCGCGACCGGATGCTCGAAGCGCGCCAGCGCGCCCTGCCCCCGGCCTGGCGCTCGGTCGGCTAACGCGGCGTCAGGCGGGGCTCCGCGCTGGGCGCGACGCGCCGCACGCGGATCTCGGGGCTCACCGCTTCGACGAGCCGGCTGAAGGCGAGCGCGCGCTGCGCTGCGGTGGCGCGCTCGGAGCGCTCTACCGCCTCCCAGCGGCGCCGCAGAGCAGCGATCCGGAGATCCGCAACGACGGTCTGCGCGCTACCGCTTCCGAGTTGCTCGCGCACGGCAGCCTCTGCCTCGAGCACGCGCGCCTCGGCGCGCAGGCACTCCGGATGATCACGGCTACCGCGCCTGGCAAGCGCAGACGCGTGGGCGACGAGCGCGTAGCGCAGTCGCGGTGTCGGAACGGCTTCGATCGGCGTGCAGTCATGCACCGTGCGCTCGGCCTCGCGCAGACGCTCTTCGAGCGCGCGCAGCCGCTGGCCGGCGCGCTCTTCGGTGATCCACGCACCGCAGGCGGATTCGCGTCGCCACTCCGGTCGCGGGCCAAGCGCGAGCTCGACTGCCGACCGTCCACGCCAGCGCCACTCACGTGCCACGAGCGTGCAGAGGATGCTCTCGTTCAAGCGGCGGGCCTCCCAGGCGCCGGCGAGTGGGTCGCGCTGGGAGGTCTCGATGTTCATAGCGACGGGAAAGCTACGCAGCGCGCCGGTCGGAGTCCAGCACTCCGCGCGCGCAATTTGCGACCGCGGGCGCCTGGCGCCGCCGAGAACCCCGCAACTTGAGAGAAACCGCGACCGCGCCGTCGGACCGCCGGGATAGCTTTCGTCGGTGCGCTTGATCGTCGCCCGCTGCGCCGTCGCCTACAGCGGCCGCCTCTCGACAACGCTGCCGCCGGCGGTTCGCCTGCTCCTGCTCAAGGCAGACGGCTCGGTCCTCGTGCACGCCGACAGCGGTGGCTACAAGCCTCTGAACTGGATGTCCGCCCCCACTGCGATCGACATCGAGGGAGAGCCGCCGACGCGGATCGAGGTGCGCAAGCTGAAGGGGTCGGAGCTGCTCGAGATCACGATCGACGAAGTCCTTGCCGACATGACCCACGATGCCGACCTTGGCGTCCCGCTCGAGAAGGACGGTGTCGAGCGCGACCTGCAGGAGCTCTTGGCCGAGCGCCCGGTCCACTGCGGCGAGGGCTTCCGTCTCGTCCGTCGCGAGTGGCCGACCGATATCGGACCGGTTGACCTGATGTGCCGGGACGGTGCCGACGGGTGGGTCGCCGTGGAGATCAAGCGGGTCGGCACGATCGAGGCGGTCGAGCAGCTCGCCCGCTACCTCGAGCGGATCCGACTCGACGCGCCCCTGGCGGACTGCCGCGGCGTCCTCGCGGCGCAGACGATCAAGCCCCAAGCACGCGTCCTCGCCGAGTCCCGCGGCATCGCCTGCGTCGAGGTCTCCCTCGAAGAGCTCCGCGGCACCCGCGAACCGGACCTGAAGCTGTTTGCGGTCTGAAGAAACATGGCGTGCTGCCGCAAAGGGTGCGCCCCACCACCCGCGCACTAGTCCAGGGCCAAAGGAGCGGTTTTCTAGAGCCGGCGGAGCCGGCTCTAGAAAAGCCGCGACGCCACTACCGCTCGCCCGGGAAGAGCATCGGGAACTGCGAGACCGGCTGGGAGATGTCGAGCGCGGCGCGCACGATCCGGCTCTGCTCCATCGCGTGTGCTGCGGGGTAGCCCTCGCCTGGGCTCGCGCGCTCGGGCCGGCCGATGTAGGCGAACTCGAGCGCGGTGTCGTCCATGATCTGACGTAGCCGCTGGGACATGTAGGCGCGCGCGCCCATGTTGCGCGGCTCCTCCTGGGTCCAGACGACCTCGCGCAGGTTCGGGTAGCGGGTGAGCAGGTCGCGAACCTCCTGCTCGGGGAAGGGGTAGAGCAGCTCGACGCGGCCGATCGCGATCTGCTCGGCGGCCGGCCGGTCGGCATGGGTCGCGAGGTCGTAATAGATCTTGCCCGTGCAGAGGATCAGCCGCCTGACCTTGGACTCGTCGATCCCCGGCTCGGCGAGCACGCCGTGCAGCTGGTCGTCGGTCAGCTCCGCGAGCGTGCTCTGTGCCTGTGCCAAGCGCAGCAGCGATTTCGGCGTCATCACGACGAGCGGGCGCTGCTTGATCGTCTGCGCCTGCTCGCGCAGCAGGTGGAAATACTGAGCCGGCGTCGTCAGGTTCGCGACGCGCAGGTTCCCTTCGGCTGCGAGCTGCAGGAAACGCTCGAGTCGGGCCGAGGAGTGCTCCGGGCCCGAGCCCTCGTAGCCGTGCGGCAACAGCAGGGTGAGGCGTGATGTCTGGCCCCACTTGGCTAGTCCCGAGGCGATGAACTGGTCGACGATCACCTGCGCGCTGTTGACGAAATCGCCGAACTGGGCCTCCCACAGCACGAGCGTCTCTGGTGACTCCTGGCTATAGCCATACTCGAAGCCCATGCAGCCGAGCTCGGACAGCGGGCTGTTGTGCAGCTCGAACGGCGCGCTTGCGCTCGGCAGGCTCTGGATCGGGCAGAGCGCCTGCCCGTTGCGCGCGTCGTGCAGGACAAGATGGCGCTGGCTGAAGGTGCCGCGCTCGCTGTCCTGGCCGGTCAGGCGAATCGGCTTGCTTTCGCGCAGCAGCGAAGCGAAGGCGAGCGCCTCGGCGTGCGCCCAGTCGATGCCGATCCCTGTCTTGAGCGCTTCGCGGCGTCGATCGAGCTGGCGCACGAGCTTCGGGTGGACCGTGAAGTCGGCCGGAATCCGCAGTAGCTCTTCGTTCAGCTCCGCGAGTACGGCGCCTGCGACTGCCGTGTTCACGCCGGGCGAGGGCGTGCTGTCGAGGCGGTACTCGCCGCTCGGCTGGTCCTCGGCGCCGCTCTCGGTCGCCGACGCGATCTTTGCCTTCAGTGCCTGGTGCGCCTCGGTGAGAACGTCCCAGACTGCCTGATCCTGTGCGTCGACCTCGGCACGCGTCGTCACGCCGCGTGCAACTAGCTGATCTGCCCAAAGCTCGCTGACGCGCTGCTTCGCCTTGATCGTCTCGTACATCTCCGGCTGCGTATATGCAGGCTCGTCGGACTCGTTGTGGCCGTAGCGGCGGTAGCCGATCAGGTCGATCAGGACGTCGTGACCGAACTCGGAGCGGAACGCGAACGCAAGCTCGACCGCCGACATGCAAGCCTCCACGTCGTCGGCATTGACGTGGATGATCGGCACGTCGAAGCCCTTCGCGAGATCCGAGGCCCAGCGCGTCGAGCGCCCATCGTCAGGGTCGGTCGTGAAGCCGACCTGGTTGTTGGTGATCAGGTGCAGCGTGCCGCCGACCTGATAGCCATCGAGTGCCTGCAGATTGAGCGTCTCCGCGACCACGCCCTGGCCGGGGAACGCCGCGTCGCCGTGGATCACGATCGGAACGGCGGCCGTTACCGACTGCACGATCCGCGCGCCATTGCTCGTCGTCTGCGCCGCGCGCGTCGCGCCCATCACGACCGGCGAGACATATTCCAGGTGGGACGGGTTCGACTCCAGGTTGACGCGCACGAGCTGGCCGGAGGCCATCCGCTGCGCGCCCTGCGCGCCGTGGTGGTACTTGACGTCGCCCGTCCCGCCCTGTGGCTTCGTCGTGATCGCATCCATCGTGGTCGCGCCCTCGAACTCGGCGAAGATCGACTCGTAGCTGCGACCCAGGTTGTGCGCGAGCACGTTGAGGCGACCGCGATGCGCCATCCCGATCACGACCTCCTCGGCGCCACCCGCCGCGGCGAGCCGGATCATCGCGTCGAGCATCGGCACCGTCATGTCGAGGCCCTCGATCGAGAACTGGTGCTGGCCGAGATACGCCTTGTGCATGAAGCGCTCGAGCGCGTCGACCTCGATCAGGCGCTTGAGCAGCTCGCGCTGGCGCTCCGGTGACAGCGGCTTGCGGAACTCGCCGCTCTCGATCGCCTGGCGTAGCCACGCGCGCTGGCGATGCGAGCCGATGTGCTCGATCTGGTAGGCGATCGTGCTGCAGTAGGTCTCGTGCAGGTGGGGGAAGGCCTCGGCGAGGGTGCGGCCGGGAACGTGGATGTGGAGGATCCGCGAAGGGATCTGGCGCATCATCTCCGGCGTCAGGCCGAGCGGGCCCGGATCCAGTGCGGGATCGCCGACCGGCGGTGAGCCGAGCGGATCGAGGCGCGCTGCGAGATGACCGAACGTGCGGTGTGCCGCGACCAGCGAATCGGCGGCCTGCACGGCTTCGAGCAGCTGCTCGCTCGGCGGCGCCGGCGCCGGCGCGGGTGCGGGCGCCGCGGCGGGCACGGTGGGCGCAAGCACGGGAAGTTCGATGCCCAGCGCTTCAAAGACGCCACCATAGAAATCGTCATCGCCGGCCAGCAGGCCTTCGACACGGGCGAGGAAGCGACCAGATTCAGCGCCCTGGATGATGCGGTGGTCGTAGGTCGAGGTCAGTGTCATGACCTTTTCGGCGCCGATCTGGGCGCCGACGGTCGCGAGGCCGGGCGGGTAGGCGATCGCGCCGGTCGCGACGATCGTGCCCTGGCCGGCCATCAGGCGCGGGATCGACGCGCCGGTGCCGAGGCCTCCCGGATTTGTCAGCGTGATGTTCGCGCCGACCAGGTCGTCGGCGGTCAACGCGTTCGTGCGCGCCTTCTCGACAAGCGCGTCGTAGCTTGCGAGAAACGCATCGAACGGCTGGCGCCCGGCGTCTCGCAGCACCGGGACCATCAGCGTGCGCGACCCGTCCTTCTTCTCGACGTCGACCGCCAAGCCGAGATGGACGGCGCCGTCGTCGATCCTGTGGGGAACCGCATCGACCTCGGCGAAGTGGTTTGCCATCACCGGCAGCTCGGTCCCAGCGCGAGCGATCGCGTAGGCGATCAGGTGCGTGAAGGAGACTTTCTTGCCGGCGTCCTTGAGCTGGCGGCGCCGCTCGTCAAGCGTGCCGACCGCGATCGTGCGCAAGCTCGTGGCGGTCGGGATGCTCCGGCTCTCGTCCATGTAGCGGACGAGCATCGCGGCGCCCCCCTTGATAGCCGTCGACGTCGACGTCGACGTCGCCGTGCCGGCTTGCACCGGCCCGGGTCGTCCGGCAGCTTCGAGGACGTCGGCCTTGGTTATGCGGCCGCCGGGTCCGGAGCCGTCGAGCGCGCCTAGGTCGACCGCGTGCGCCTGCGCGGCGCGACGCGCAACAGGCGATGCCTTCGCTCCGTTGGACGCGGGCTGACTGGTTGCTGAAGCTTCCCGCGCGGCGGGCGCGGCCTCGGCGACGGTCGGATCGGAGCCGGCGGAGCCGGATTCGATCCGACCGATTACCTGGCCCACCGTGACGGTCTCACCGGCGCTGACGAGCAGTTCTGTGATTGTGCCGTCAGCGGGCGCCGGAAGCTCGACGTCGACCTTGTCGGTCGAGATTTCGACGACCGTCTGCCCGGCCTTCACGCGCTCGCCGACCTTGACCGCCCAGTCGAGGATCGTGCCCTCGGTCACCGACTCGCCGGCCTTCGGCGTGACGATGTCGACGACCGCCGGCTCACCGTCCTGCTGCGGCGGAACGTCGCCCGCGACCGGGTCTGAGCCGTTCGAGGGCGCGATCTCCGCGAGCACGCTGCCGACGGTCACGCTGTCACCCTCGGCGGCATGGATCTTCACGAGCGTGCCGCTCGCGGGAGCCGCTACCTCTGCGTCGACCTTGTCGGTCGATATCTCGACGATCGTCTCGTCGGCGTCGACCGGATCGCCTTCGGCTTTGCGCCACTCGAGCACGGTGCCCTCGGCGACCGAGTCCCCCATCTTCGGCATGACGACCTGGAGCGTCGTGTCGACGGCCATTACATGCACTCTAGCGTGGCGATTGGCTGGACTCGGGCGGTTCCGGGCTTGCCCGGCGCGCCCGGCGGCGGGTCTCGCGCACGAACTCTGCGCTGCCGAAGAAGGGCCCGATTCCGCCGAGTACCGCGACTGCCACTGCGATGCGCAGCGGAAGGATGCGCCGGCGCGCCGCGTAGAGGCAGACGAGCGACATCGCGATCCACAGGATGCCGTGGCTGAAGCCGAGTATCACCGTCTCGGGTTGGGGATTGTGAAAGCCGAACGCAACTATCAGTAGGGCTGTGTAGATGATCGAGTGGGTGAACGACACTCGCTCGAGGTTCTTGAATGTGATCACGACGCGAGCAGCAGGCCCATCTCGCGCACGTCGCCGTCCGCTTCGGATGGCCAGCGGTCGGGCTGCGGCGGCCACCAGGCGTAGCCCGAGTGCTCCGAATCGGCCACCGGCCGCGCGTCGGGTGCGAGCCACGCCACGCCGATGAAGAGCACGAGGCGTTGCTCGAGCAGCAGCAGCGCCTCGATCGTCATTTGTTGAGCGCGCACCGACCACTCCTCCGCGAGCTCACGATGGAGTGTCTGCACCGGGCTCTCGCCCGGGTCCACCGAGCCGCCGGCGCCGAGCGCCCAGCGTCCTGGCCAGGAGGCAAGCCAGTCCGCGCGGCGGCCGGCAAGCCAGCGGCCGTCGGCGGCCCGCACCGCGCACATCGCCGCCAGGCTCTGCAGCGCGTCGGTCGGGCTGAGGCGAAGCGCCCAACGGATCGGCTGCAGCTCGAGCTCGAGCGCCGTAGCGCTCGCGCGCAGGTCGACGAGCCGCATGCTCATCCCGTCGTGCGAGGGCGAGCCGCGCGCGGCGAGCTCCTTGATCGCTTGATCGGCAGCGCGCGCCGCCACCGCCGGCGGCTCGAAGAGCTCTTCGTTCCAGCTGACGTGAACCTGGTCTTCCCGCCACGGGCCGCGCGCGATGATCCCTGGGCTGAGCTCCATCGACGGCACAGGCTACGGCGTCGGCAGTCGCGGAGTCGGCGACACGGCATTGATATGGTTAGCACAGCTAACTATCGTGGTGATCATCTCTCAAACGAGCAGCGACGTAGAGCTTCCGGTGCGTCTTCGGCGCGTCGTGGTGCGGCTCTCGCGCCAGCTGCGTCGCCAGTCGGCGAGCGGCTTGCCCCCTGCACTGGACTCGGCCCTCGGCGTGATCGGGCGCCGCGGTCCGCTGACGCCAAGTGAGCTCGCACGACTCGAGGACGTTCGCCGCCCGACTGCGACGCGGCTTGTCGCGATGCTCGAGTGTCGCGGCCTCGTCGAGCGCGCCGCGGACCCCTGCGATGGGCGTTCCTATCGAGTCGGCGTGACGCTGGCTGGGAGCACGCTCCTCGGCGAGACGCGCACGCGGCGCGATGCCTACCTCGCGCGTGCCCTCGCCGCGCTGCACGATGACGATCGCGACACCCTGGAGCAGGCGCTCGCGGTGCTCGAGCGCCTCGTCGTGGAGCGGCGATGAGCGCCTGGGGCCAGAGCGGCGGGCATGGCGCGAGCGCGTTCGGTGGCGGTCGGGGTCGCGGGCGACGCGCAGGCGCCTCCGGCGAGCCGCCACCAGCGCTGATGGATCCGGCTCGCGAGCGCGATACGCACCGGATCGTGAGGCTGTTCGCTCCCTACCGCTGGCAGCTCGGTTGGGTCCTGCTCCTGATCATCATCTCCTCGGGGCTGAGCATGATCTCGCCGTTCCTGTTGCGCGACGTGCTCAACGAGGGGATCCTGCAGCACAAGACGACGCTGCTGACCGAGCTGGTGGGCGGCATGATCGCGATCGCGATCGCGACGGCCGCGCTCAGCGTCGTACAGACGTACGTCTCGACGGAGGTTGGCCAGCGCGTCATGCACGACCTGCGCGTCGCCGTCTACCGCCACCTCCAACGGATGTCGATGGCGTTCTTCACGCGCACGCGCGCGGGCGAGGTGCAATCGCGGATTGCAAACGACATCGGCGGGATCGACAACGTCGCGACCAACACGGCGACGACGATCGCTCAGAACGCGACCACGGTGATCTCGACGACAATCGTCATGGCGCTGCTCAGCTGGCAGCTGGCGGCGATCTCGCTCGGGCTGCTGCCGCTGTTCGTCTGGATGACGCGGCGTGTCGGGCGTGAGCGACGCGCGATCACGATGCGCCTCCAGCGAGGCCTTGCCGACATCTCCGCGCTCGTTGCCGAGTCGCTGTCGGTCTCGGGAATGATGCTCGGCAAGACGATGGGCCGCAGCGAGGACCTTGCCGAGCGCTTCACGGCCGAGTCCGACGACGTGGCGGGCCTCGAGGTCCATTCGCGGATGGCGGGCCGTTGGATGATGTCGACGATCAACATGGTCTTCTCGGTCCAGCCGGCGATCGTCTACTGGCTGGCGGGCGAGCACGTCGCCGGCAAGGCGATCACGATCGGGACGATCGTCGCCTTCACGACGCTGCAGACGAGGCTGCTCTTCCCGATGGCGCAGCTGCTCTCCGTCGGAACCGACGTCGAAGCTTCGCTCGCGCTGTTCGACCGGATCTTCGAGTACCTCGACCTGCCGGTCGACATCGAGGAGCGGCCCGGCGCCGTGGAGCTGCGGCCGGCTGAGCTGCTCGGTGAAGTTCGTCTCGAGGACGTTGGCTTCCGCTATACGCCCGACTCGTCATGGACGCTGCAGGACGTCAGTCTCGTCGTCCCGGCTGGGACGCGCACGGCGATCGTCGGTGAGACCGGTGCCGGCAAGACGACGCTCGGTTACCTCGTCGCGCGTCTGTACGAGCCGCAGGAAGGGCGGGTAACGATCGATGGCGTCGACGTGCGCGATGCGACCTTCGAGTCGCTTGCCGCGACGGTCGGCGTCGTCTCGCAGGAGACCTATCTGTTTCACGCGTCGGTGCGCGAGAACCTGCGCTTCGCGCAACCTGACGCGACCGACGAGGAGATCGAGGCGGCTGCTGGCGCCGCGCGAATCCACGACCTGATCGCTTCGCTGCCGGAGGGCTACGACACGATCGTCGGCGAGCGCGGCTACCGCTTCTCCGGCGGTGAGAAGCAGCGCATGGCGATCGCACGCACGATCCTGCGCAACCCGCCCGTGCTCCTGCTCGATGAGGCGACGAGCTCGCTCGACACGCAGACCGAGTACGCCGTCCAGCAGGCACTTGACGATCTGTCCCAGGGCCGGACAACGATCACGATCGCCCACCGGCTCTCGACGGTCCGCGACGCCGACCAGATAGTCGTGCTCGACCAGGGCCGGATCGTCGAGCGCGGCACGCACGAGGAGCTGATTGAGCGCTCCGGCCACTACGCGACGCTCGTCGCCCACGGCAGCACCGCCGAGCCACTAAATTGACCGGTGATGCCCTCGCTCGAAGCCGAGATGCTGGCGTTCATCCGACGCGGCCTTGACCATCACGCGAGCACATGCCCGCTGGCACCACGGGCGATCCTGCTGAACCCTGGCAACTACGAGCTGTTCGGCTGGGACGAGCTCTGGGGCGTTCCGGTGCTCCCCGACGATCGCGTCGCGCCCAAGCGCTTTCGGATCGACTGCGACGGATCCGCCTTCGGGATCGAGGACGAGATCGAGCAGGAGGTCATCGCGAAGGAGCCGCTCGTGGTTCCCGCTTACCCAGGCGGCGCGCCCGCCCGACCCGGCGATCCGATCGAGGAATAGGGTTCGGTCCGCGATGCTGATCTCCACGATGAACGATCTCCCCGGCTACGAGATCGAGGAGGTGATCGGCGAGGTCTTCGGCCTCACGGTGCGCTCGCGCAACCTCGGCTCGCAGATCGGCGCCGGCCTCAAGTCGCTCGTCGGCGGCGAGCTCAAGGGCATGACGAAGATGCTCGCCGACGGACGCTCGCACGCGACCGAGCGACTGGTCGAAGAGGCGGAGAGCAAGGGCGCAAACGCCGTCGTCGCGTTTCGCTTCGACACCTCCGAGCTCGGCTCGACGTGGACCGAGATGTGCGCCTACGGCACGGCCGTCAAGGCTCACAAGCTGTAGTCGTCACGGCGCGCTTGCGCTTGATCCGGCTCAGCGGTCCTTCTCTGCCGAGCGTTCAATCAACTCGATCCGGTAGCCGTCCGGATCGCGCACGAAGCAGATCCGTGAGCCACCCTCGCTGACGGTGTACGGCGCGCGTTCGGGTTCGATTCCCAGGCCCGCGAGGCGCTCGAGGGTGGCGTCTAGCTCGCCGGCGGTGATCGCGATGTGCCCGTAGGCGGTGCCGAGCTCGTAGTGCTCGACGCCGAAGTTATACGTCAGCTCGAGCCGTGGTTCGGGACCGTCGCCGGGAACCGACATGAAGACGTTGATCGCCTCGTCGCGGATCGGCATCCGGCGCACCTCCTCGAAGCCGAGCGCGCGGTAGAAGGCCACCGAACGATCGATGTCTGTGATCCTGTAGCAAGTGTGGAGGAACCCCATGGCTCAGAGTTTAGGGACGTCCCGCTGATCTTCGGGCTCGCTCGGACCGCGCGATGATCGTCGAGCGTTCGATGAACGACGCGCTGTACTCGAACTGCTATCTGGTCCTCGACGGCCCGGGCGGCGGCGCGGTCGTGATCGACGCCGGGCCGCCGGTCGAGCCGCTGATCGCTGCCGCACTCCGCCATGGAGTCACGCCCAGCCACATCCTCCTGACACACCACCATGCAGACCATGTCGCGGGCGTTGCGACGCTGGTGCGCCAGTGGCCGGGGCTCGAGGTGCTGATTCATCCGCTCGAGCGAGAGCTGGTAGCAGACGTGACCGGCACGATCGATCCCGGCGAGGTGATCGTCGCCGGGGCGCTTTCGATCCACGCGCTCCACACCCCCGGGCATACGCGGGGCATGCTCTCGTTCCTCGTCGACGGTCCGGTGGCCGCCGTTTTCACCGGCGACACGCTGTTCCGCGACTCGGTCGGCGGCGTGCGTGCGCCAGGCCACGACACCTACCAGGCGCTCAAGGACTCGATCATGGGCACGTTGATGGAGCTGCCGCGCGACACCACCGTCTATCCCGGGCACAGCGCGTCGACGACAGTCGCGCGCGAGTGGCAGGAGAACCCGTTCATCCGCCTATGGCGCGGGCTCGATGACGAGGGCACGGAGCGGTGCATCGTAGGCGGCGAGCCCGCGACGCTGATCCTGCTCGCGCGCGACTACGACGGCGGCCACAAGGCTTGGGTGCGCTGGCCCGACGGAAGCGATGACATCGTGCCCGGTTCCCGCGTGGAGCGGCTGCGCTAGACGGTGGCACGCGAGAAGATCCCGACCTCTCGCCTGCAGCGATCGGCGACGATTGGCCGGCTCGCCACGGGCACTGCGGCCAAGCAGCTGGCGACGCGCGCTGCCAACGTCGTCCGCGACGAGCAATCAAGCCAGCAGGCCCTGGCCCGCCGCCACGTCGAGACCGCCGAGCAGGTCGTCGCCGTGCTCGGAACGATGAAGGGCGCCGCGATGAAGCTCGGACAGGTCATGTCGTTTCTCGACGTGGGCTTCGTCGGTGACGAGTACCGCGAGGAGTTCCAACGCAAGCTTGCAGAGCTGCGCGACAGCGCCCCGGCGATCCCCTTTAGCGAGATGCGCAAGGTGATCGAGGCCGAGCGCGACGAGCCGCTCGACGAGAGTTTCGCCGAGTTCGACCGCAACCCGATCGCGGCGGCATCGATCGGACAGGTCTACCGCGCGCGCCTTCACGACGGTCGCCAGGTCGCAGTCAAGGTCCAGTACCCGGGCGCTGCCGCAGCCGTTCGCGCCGACCTCCAGAACTTCGGCATGCTCGTCCGCCTGATGGGGCGCCTCGCGCCGGAGCTCGACGCCAAGGAGATCGGCGAGGAGGTCCGCGAGCGGATCACCGAGGAGCTCGACTACGAGCTCGAGGCCGCGAACCAGCGCGCGATCGCCCGCCTGCACGCCGGCCATCCGTTCATCTTCGTCCCCGACGTGATCTCGAGTCACTCCGGCGAGCGCGTCCTCGTCACGGACTACGTCGAGGGCACGGGTTTCGAGACGCTCAAGGCCCGCCCGCAGCAGGACCGCGACCGCATCGCCGAGATCATCTTTCGCTTCTACTTCGGCTGCATGTACCGCCACCATCAGTTCTCCGGCGACCCGCACCCGGGCAACTTCCTCTTGCTCGACGATGGCCGCGTCGCGTTCCTCGACTTCGGCCTGTTCAAGCGAATCGACCCGTCAGTCGCCGAGTTCGAGCTCGAGCTCGCGCGCCGCGGAATCAGCGGCGACACGGCTGGACTGATCGAGCACCTGCACGCCGGCGGCTTCCTGCGCGACCCGAGCCGCTACAGCCCCGACCAGATCGCCCGGCAGTTCTTCGACGTCACCTGGTGGTACACGCGCGACGCCGAGGTTGAGCTGACGCCGGAGATCGCGACGCAGGTCGTGATCGACATGTCCGATCCGCGCTCGCGTCACTACGAGCAGATGCGCCACGAGAACCTGCCGCGCGAGCACCTCTTCGGTCGCCGCACCGAGACGCTCACGCTCGCGGTGATGGCCCAGTTGCGCGCGCGGGGCAACTGGCACCGGATCGCGCTCGAGTGGATCTTCGATGGCCCGCCGTCGACAGAGCTCGGCCGCCAGGAGGCGGCCTACTACGGCGCGGGCATTACCTGAGCGGTCAGAGCCGCTGGATCTGCAGCAGGCTGGTCGTGCCGGGCGACCCGCTCGGCAGGCCTGCAGTGATGCCGATGCGCTGGCCCGGCTTGCACCAGCCGAGCTTGATCACGGTCGCCGCGGCGTCGTGGATCAGCTCTTCGGTGACCTCGTGGCGACGTTGCCAGCTTGCCTGCACGCCCCACATCAGCCCGCAGCGGCGGACGGTCTCGCGGCCGGGCGACAGGGCGTAGATCGGGACGTTCGGTCGGTGGGCGGAGACGAGTCGCGCCGAGCGGCCCGTCAGCGTTGGCACGACGAGCGCGTCGAGCGCCAGCTCGTTCGCCGCTCGGCAGGCTGCGTAGGCGACCGTGTAGGCCGGATCCTGCGCCGTGCGCTTGACGCGGTGCTCGTTCCAGTCGGTGTAGTCGATCGTCTTCTCGGTTTCCTCGGCGATCGCCGACATCATCGCCACGGCGCCGACCGGGTAGGCGCCGACGGCCGTCTCCTGGGAGAGCATCACCGCGTCGCTGCCGTCGAGGATCGCGTTGGCCACGTCGGCCACCTCGGCGCGCGTCGGGCGCGCCGAGCGCACCATCGAGTCGAGCATCTGGGTCGCCGTGATCGATGGGCGGGCAAGCTCGCCGGCGAGCCGCAGCAGGCGCTTCTGCACGAGCGGAACCTGTTCGATCGGCAGCTCGATCCCGAGATCGCCGCGCGCCACCATGACGCAGTCGGCGGCGCGCAGCACCTCGTCCATGTTCTCGACCGCCTGGGGCTTCTCGACCTTCGCGATCAGCGGCAGCCGCGTGTGCTCGCGGACGAACTCGATGTCCGCGGCGGAGCGGACGAACGACAGGGCGACGAGGTCCACGTCGATCGACTCGCCATGGGCGAGCAGCTGGAGATCCTCTTCGGGGACCGCCGGCAGACCTACCGCCGGCCCAGGGATATTGAGCCCCTGACGGGAGGCCACTACACCGCCGACCTCGACTTCCGCATCGAGCTCGAACGCCTCCGGCCGCGTCGCGCGGACGCGCAGGCGGATCGATCCGTCGGCGAGATAGATGATCTCGTTGGGCTCCAGCGAGGCAGCAAGGCTCTTCCAGGTGACCGACATCCGCTGCGCGTTGCCGACCGCTTCGCTACCGCACTCGAACGTCACGATCGACCCGGGGTTGAGCTCGACAACGCCTTCGGCGAGGGCTCCGATGCGCAGCTTCGGCCCAGGCAGGTCCTGCAGGATCGCCACCGGGCGCCCGGCGCGGCTCGCCGCCTCACGCACGCGCTCGGCGGTCTCGGCATGCTCCTCGAGCGTGCCGTGCGAGTAGTTGAGGCGCGCGACGTCCATCCCGGCCTCGACCAGGCGGACCAGGACCTCGGGCTCCCGGGAGGCGGGGCCGATCGTGGCGACGATCTTCGTGCGGCGCATTGGCGGTGGCGTGGAGAGTGTTGGGGTGCGGGCTCGGCTGAAAGCGGCCCAGGACGCGTCAACGGGCTGCCAATCGCGCGGCCGATACGGTCGCGGGCCGGCAGCCCGCCCGGAAGCTTACGGTGCGCGGCCCGCTGAGCGGTGCGCGATGCAAATGCTCATGGTGCTGCGAGGTCCGGGAAACGCTCCGCGCAGTGCTCGCGCAGGCACTCGCGCACCCAGGTGCGCTCGGCTGAACTGGCGAGCCGGAGGCGGCCGAGCAGCTCGTTCGGGCGGACCAGTGGGGAGGTGCCGGCGATCGTCCAGCTCGTCGCGAGATGCTCGAAGAGGAACTCGACGGAGCGATGCCAGGCGTCCTCACGGGTCGCGCCGCGTGGGAGGGCCTTACCGCTTGCGATCCGCGCGTAGGCCGCGCGGGTTCGCGGGCTCAGAGCGCCGCGAAGCACGAGCGTGTTCCCTTCGGCATCCGTGTAGGAGGCGTCGGCGGCCGCTAGCGCCTGGTCGCCACCTCGCTGTCGCCCGCGACGGCCCATTGCTCGCAGTCTAGATGTCCAAATGTCTCGTCAGGAGCCACAAGTGGTGCGGCTCACGATAATTGGCGGGAATGCGGATCGACGAGCTGATCGCCACGCGGACCGAGCCGATCTTCTCGTTCGAGTTCTTCCCGCCCCGCACGCCCGAGGGCCTGCGCAACCTCGACGCGGCGGTGACCGCGCTGCGTGAGCTCGAGCCGGCGTTCGTTTCCGTAACCAAGACCGGCAGCTCGACCCAGGCCGACACGATCGAGCTGGTTCGCCGTATCAGCGCCGAGCACGGAATCGAGGCCGCAGCCCACTTGACCTGTTCGGGTGCAACGCGCGAGCAGGTCGGCGCCTCGCTCGAGCAGCTCGCGCAGACGGGACTCGACAACGTGCTCGCGCTGCGCGGTGACCCACCGGCGGGCGAGCACGACTTCACCCCGGCTGCGGGTGGCCTCGCGCACGCGAGCGAGCTGATCGACCTGATCGCGCGTCGTTACGACCGCTTCTGCGCGATCGCCGCCTGCTACCCCGAAACGCATCCGGAGGCGCCCGACGCCCTGACCGACATCCGCCACCTGCACGCGAAGGTGCAGGCGGGGGCCAGCGTGCTGATCACGAACCTCTTCTTCTCCAACGAAGCATTCTTCGACTTCGAGCACCGCGTACGCGCAGCCGGGATCGAGGTGCCGATCATCCCGGGGATCATGCCGATCACGAACACGGCTCAGATCAAGCGCTTCAGCGCGATCGGCGGGATCTCGATTCCGCGCGGGCTGCGTGCCGCACTCGAGGAGCGCGGCGAGGATCTCGATGCCGTCGTCGATCTCGGCGTTGCCTACGCGACGCTCCAGTGTGCCGAGCTGCTCGCGCGAGGCGTCCCTGGCATCCACTTCTTTACCCTCAACCGCTCCCCGGCCACGCGCGCGATCGTCTCGGCGCTGAAGCTGATGCGTCCCTGGCGTGACGCGCCGAGCGTCGGCAGCGCCCGGTAGCCTGCGCGCGCGCATGACTCCCGAGATCGCCTATCGCGTGCGCCGCGCTCCGAAGGCACGCCGCGTGCGTGTCCGCATCGACCCGCATCACGGCGTCGAGGTCGTGTTGCCGATGCGCGCGCCGGAGCGTGCCGCAGCCGCTGCGGTCAGGGAGCTGGCGCCGTGGATCACGCGCCGCCTGGAGGAGCTTGCGCTCGCGCGCGAGCGCATTCCCCGCGGGCAAGGCTGGCTGCCCTATCTCGATCAGCGACTTGCGATCGTCGTCGAGCTCGGGCGCAGCCGTGTTCACCGTCGTGCGAACACCCTGTTCGTGCCCGGCGGGCCGGGGGCTCCGGCGGCGCTCGAGCGCTGGTATCGCGGCGCCGCGCGCGAAGAGATCGCAAGGCGGCTTGATCGTGCGACGGCCCTGGCCGGCACGCACTACACGAGCCTGTCGATCCGCAACCAGCGGACCAGGTGGGCGAGCTGCGCCAGCGGCGGGGCGATGAGCTTCAACTGGCGGCTGCTGCTCGCGCCCGAGCGCGTCCTCGACTACGTCGTCTGGCACGAGGTCTGCCATCTCGAGATAGCAGACCACTCGCCACGCTTCTGGGCGCTGCTCGAACGCCGCTGCCCGGACTGGCGCGAGCCCGCCGCATGGCTGCGCCAGAACGGCTCGGCGCTCGTCCTTTAGCGATCTAGCCGCGCTTGGCCATCGGCACGTACTCGCGCCGGCGCTCGCCCGTGTAGATCTGGCGTGGGCGAGCGATCTTCTGCTCGGGATCCTGCACCATCTCGAGCCACTGGGCGATCCAGCCGCTCGTGCGCCCGATCGCGAACATCACCGGGAACATCGCGGGCGGCATGCCGAGTGCCTCGTAGATCAAGCCCGAGTAGAAGTCGACGTTTGGATACAGGCGGCGCGAGACGAAGTAGTCCTCGGCGAGCGCGATCTTCTCGAGCTCGATCGCGATGCTCAGCAGCGGGTTGACGCCGGTCACCTCGAACACGTCCTCGCAGGCCTTCTTGATGATCCGTGCGCGCGGATCGTAGTTCTTGTACACGCGGTGGCCAAAGCCCATCAGCCGCTCCCGCCCGGCCTTCACGCCCTCGATGAAATCGGGGATGTTCTCCTTCGTCCCGATCCGCCTGAGCATTCGCACCACCTCTTCGTTCGCGCCGCCGTGCGACGGGCCGTAGAGCGCCGCGATCCCGCCGGCTACTGCCGAGTACGGGTCGACGAGCGAGGAGCCGATCGCGCGCACGACGCTCGTCGAGCAGTTCTGCTCATGGTCCGCGTGGAGGATGAAGAGGATGTCGAGCGCGCGCTCCAGCCGCGGGTCGGGCTGGTACTTGAGCTCGGTCATCTTGTAGAGCATCCCGAGGAAGTTCCCCGAGTAATCGAGGTCGTTGTCCGGGTAGACGTAGGGCTGGCCCATGTTGTGCCGGTAGGAGAACGCGGCTAGGGTCGGCATCTTGGCGAGCAGCCGGATCGTCTGGATGTGGCGGTTGTCGGCGTCGTGAATCTGGTTGGCGTCCGGGTAGAAAGTAGAGAGGGCGCCCACCGCGCCGAGCAGCATCCCCATCGGGTGTGCGTCGTGGCGAAAGCCCTGGATGAAGCTCTTGACGTTCTCGTGGACGAAGGTGTGGATCTTGATCTGCTGGACCCAGTCCTCGAGCTCGCGCGCGGTCGGCAGCTCACCGTGCACGAGCAGGTAGGCGACCTCGAGGTATGTCGAATGCTCGGCGAGATCCTCGATCGGGTAGCCGCGGTACTCGAGGACGCCGAGATCGCCGTCCAGATAGGTGACGGCGCTACGACACGACGCGGTGTTCATGAAGGCCGGGTCGTAGGCGAGCAGCCCGAAGTCGTCGTCGTCGACCTTGATCTGACGCAGGTCCAGGGAGCGGATCGACCCGTCCTCGATCGCGACCTCGTAGGTGCGGCCCGTGCGGTTGTCGGTGATGCTCAGGGTCTCGGTGCCCGCCTGACCGCCGGCGGTAGCAGCTTGATCAGTCGTGCCTGACTTGGTGCTCATCTCTCGTCACCGTCCTGGAGTGGCTTATTTACGCTCGATTATCAGTCACCGGCAGCCGTGGCGTCTCACAGCTACCGGGCGCCGTGCCGACCCGGGGGCGGCTCGGTCACGCGCTCAGCGCTCGACCACGCGGGCGCGCGCGTTGACGCTACGGACACGGGCCGGCGGTGGTGCCGGGACCGCGCCATGGGGCCCGCGCCGCGGTCGACGTGGAACGCGTGGACGGGGGTGCGGATCGAGGCGCAGCTTGCTGCCGCCACCACCGTCGCTTGCGGACTGCGGCGTCGGGTCGTTGCTCTTACGGAGCGAGCGCCAGACGAGCCACGCAAACGCGACCGTCGGAATCTTGAACAGCGCGACGATCCAGATGTAGCTCCACGCGCTCATCCCGTCCGTGCGATGCTACTACCCGCAGGAGGTCGCCGCTACTCATCAGCTGGTCAGCTGAACGCGGTCATCCGCCGCAGATCGACGACGCGTTCGTCGATCTCGTGCATCTGCAGGCGGGCGACGCGCTCGGTGCCGAACTCGACGACGTTGAACGAGGCGATTGCTGTGCCGTATGCCATCGCGCGGCGCAGCAGCGTCGGGGTCAGCGGCTTGTCTCGCTGCGCGGCGATGTACCCGACGAAGCCGCCGGCGAAGCAGTCGCCCGCGCCGGTCGGATCCACGACCGTCTCGAGCGGGAAGGCGGGGATCGAGAAGTAGCCGTCGCGCGTGATCAGCGCGGCGCCGTACTCGCCGAGCTTCGCGACGACCGCGCGTCCGTTCGTCTTGCTCCACGAGAGGACCTCGCGCGCTGCACCGACGACGCTTGCCTTGCCCGCGAGCTGGCGTAGCTCGGCGTCGTTGACGATCAGGCAATCGACCTGGTTGATCACCTTCACGAGCGACTCGCGCGCCGTATCGATCCACAGGTTCATCGTGTCGAGCGCCGCGAACCGTGTGTTCGTGCATTGCTTGCGCACGCTGAGTTGAAGATCGGGCTGGATGTTCGCCAGGAACACGACGTCGCTCTCGCGCGCGGCCGGCGAGAGCTTCGGCTTGAAGCTCTCGAACACGCCGAGCTGCGTGTCGAGCGTCTCGCGCGTGTTGAGATCCCAGCCGTACTCGCCGCGCCAGAAAAATGTCTTACCCCCTGCAACGTGCTCGATCCCCGACGTGTCGATGTTGCGCCGGCGCAACACGGCGAGCTCGGCTTCGCCGAAGTCCTCGCCGACCGGGCCGACGATGCGAACCTCGTCGAAGAATGACGCGGCCAGCGCGAAATGCACTGCGGCTCCGCCGAGCATCCGCTCGCGCTCGCCAAATGGGGTCTTGACGGCATCGAAGGCGATTGATCCGACAACGGTTACGGGCATCGAGGGCAGAGAGAATAGGCATGATCGTCCGCGCGCGGCTGATCGTCCGCGCGGCCTTCAGGTCCGTCCGGAGCGTTGGCCCGTGCAAGCAGCCGGATAAGCTGGGTTGCAATGACGACGTTCAAAGAGCTCGGGCTCTCAGAACGGGCTCTCGCTGCGCTGCACGAGCTTGGCTATGCGGCGCCGACCCCGATTCAGGAGCAGGCGATCCCGCCGCTGCTCGCCGGGCGTGACGTGATTGGCCAGGCGCAGACGGGCACCGGCAAGACCGCCGCCTTCGGTTTGCCGATCATCGAGTACGTCGACCCGTCCGTCGAGGAGGTCCAGGCGCTCGTGCTCACGCCGACGCGCGAGCTGTGCATCCAGGTGACGCAGGCGATCCGGGCCTACGGTGCGACGAGTGGCGCCGACGTGGTCGCCGTTTTCGGCGGCGCGCCGATCCGCAATCAGGAGTCCCAGCTGCGCGGCGGCGGCCACATCGTCGTCGGCACGGTCGGGCGCGTGCTCGATCTCGTCTCGCGCGCGTCGCTCGTGCTGCATGACTGCCGCTTCGTCGTGCTCGACGAAGCCGACGAGATGCTCGACCTCGGTTTCCTCGAGGACGTCGAGAAGATCCTCGCTGCCACTCCTTCGGGACGCCAGACAGCGCTTTTCTCGGCCACGATGCCAGCTCCGATTCGCAAGCTCGCGGATCACTACCTCTATGACCCGCTGATCATCGCCGTGAAGGCGGCCACGCTGACGATCGACACCGTCGAGCAGTTCCAGCTCCCGATCGAGACGCGTGAGAAGGCGTCGAAGCTGGTCGAGGTGCTCCAGGCCGAGCAGCCGGACCAGGCGATCGTCTTCGTGCGCACGAAGATTCGCTGCGATCAGCTCTTCCGCACGTTGCGCGACAAGGGGATGAACGTCCGCGCGCTACACGGCGACCTCACGCAGGGACAGCGCGACGGCGTGATGCTCGCCTTCAAGGCTGGGCGCGTCCCGATCCTCGTGGCGACCGACGTGGCGGCTCGCGGCCTGGACATCTCGACCGTGACTCACGTGATCAACTTCGACGTGCCGACCTCGCCCGATACCTACGTCCACCGCATCGGCAGGACCGGTCGGGTCGGGCGCTCGGGCCGCGCGATCACTTTTGTCGAGGACCGGCAGAAGCGCGAGATGGAGGCGATCGAGCGCCACATCGGGATCAAGATCACGCCATGGTCGGCGGGCGCTCACACGCCGCCGGCCAAGGTCGAGGCGCAGCCGCGGCGCCACGAGAAGCCGCACGTCAGCCGCCCGGCGGACGAGCCGCGCGCACGCCTGATCGCAAGTGGTGGGCGTGCGGCAGGGATCGCCGTATCCGATCTCGTCGCGGCGCTCACGCGTGCAACCGGTCTCGACGGCGAGGCCGTCAGCGACGTGACGGTGCTCGAGCGCTTCGCGCTGCTGAGCGTCCCCGCGCCGGAGGCCGACCGTGTGATCGCCCGCGCCGACGGTGTCCAGGTTTGCGGGCACCGCCTGGCGCTCGAGCGCGCCGCCGACTAGGGCGCACGCCCGCGCTCTGGCGCCTCGCTCCGGGTTGCTCAGGGGCAACCCTTTACACACTTTACAAACGCCGCGACCGTCTAAGCTGGCATTCTGGTCCCGAATGCGAACCCAACCGCCACAATGCCGGCGCCCCGGGCGCAGCGGGTGGTGGCGCTCGCCCGCGAAGTGCTCGGGACCCGCACTTCGCCTCTCAGCGGCGCTCTAGCGCCTGCTGGTTGATGCAGTCTCCGCTCGATCTCCTGGGGCGCCCGCTTCGCGACCTGCGCATCTCGGTCACCGACCGTTGCAACTTGCGCTGTGGCTACTGCATGCCGCGTGAATTCTTCGGCCGCGACTTTGCGTTCATGGAGCATGACGAGCTATTGCGCTTCGAAGAGCTCGAGCGCGTCTGCCGCGTGTTTGCGCAGCTCGGCGTCAGAACCGTTCGCCTGACCGGCGGTGAACCCCTGCTGCGGCGCAACCTCGAGCAGTTGGTTGCGATGATCGCAGCCGTGCCCGGCATCGAGGATGTCGCGCTCACGACCAACGGGACGCTGCTTGCCGCCAAAGCCGCGACGCTGCGCGATGCGGGTCTGCGCCGCGTCACGGTGAGTCTCGACGCGCTCGAGCCCGCCGCCTTCCGCGCGATGAGCGACACGCACGCCTCGCTCGGGCGCGTGCTCGCAGGGATCGATGCCGCGCAGTCATGCGGCCTGCAGCCCGTCAAGATCAACATGGTCGTGCGGCGCGGCGTCAATGACCACTGCGTACTCCCGATGGCGGAGCACTTCCGGGGGCGCCCCGAGATCATCCGCTTCATCGAGTACATGGATGTCGGCACGACCAACGGCTGGCGCCCCGCAGACGTCGTGCCGACGGCGGAGCTGCTTGCCGCGATCGCCGGGCGCTGGCCGCTCGACCCGCTCCCACCGGACCGCGAAGGCGCGGTCGCCACACGCTACCGCTACCGTGACGGCGCCGGGGAGATCGGCTTCATTCACTCGATCAGTGCTCCGTTCTGCGCAAGCTGCACACGCGCGCGCCTCTCCGCCGAGGGGCGCCTGTACACCTGCCTGTTTGCCCGCACCGGTCACGACGTGCGTGCGCTGCTTCGCGGCGGCGCGACCGACGACGAGCTGCGCACCGCTCTTGTGGGGATCTGGACCGCACGCGCAGACCGCTATTCGGCAGAGCGCGCGGAGCGCATCGCGAGGCGAGCGCCGTCGCCAGAGCGGATCGAGATGTCCTACATCGGCGGGTGACGCTTTTGTGGCACGGGCTCCGATAACCCACGCCGCGCCCGGCCTGACGACGCTCGAGGAAGCGCTTGCCAGCGTCCGCGGGCACACCGTGGCGCTCCCGGCTCAAACCGTTGCGCTCGGGCAAGCGCTCGGGCGAGTGCTCGCCGAGCCGGTGATCGCCCCGTTCGACGTGCCTGGTGCCGACAACTCGGCGATGGACGGTTACGCGATCCGCGCCGCTGACAGCGGCGTCGGCGTGCTCCTTCGCGTGTCCGGCGAATCGCGAGCCGGAGCCCCCTGGAACGGGACACTGCGGCCCGGCGAGGCATGCGCGATATCGACCGGCGCTGTGTTGCCGAACGGTGCCGACGCGGTCATACCGGTCGAGCAGACGCGCGAGCGAGACGGCGAGACGGAGCTTGCCGGCACGGTCGAGGCGGGCGCCCATGTGCGCCGTGCCGGCGACGATCTACGCGTCGGGCAGCTGGCGCTCGCGGCCGGGGTGCGGCTCGGGCCGGTCGAGCTTGGCGTTCTCGCGGAGCTCGGCACGGCAAGGCTGGAGGTCGGAGGACGGCCCCGCGTGGCGATCGTGACAACCGGAGATGAGCTCGTCGCGGTCGGCGGGTCGCTGAAGCTGGGAGAGGTCTATAACTCGGGCGCACTGGCGATCCCGGCGCTCGTCGAGCGCGCCGGCGGATCGACGCTGTCGGTCGCGCACGCGCTCGATGACCCCGCAGCGGTGCGCGCCGCGCTCGGCGCCGCGCTTGACGGCGACGTGGTTGTCGTCTGCGGCGGTATGTCGGTCGGCGCGCACGACCACGTCGTGGCGAGCCTCGAGAGCCTCGGTGTGGCAATTCACTTCGCAGGCGTCGCGCTAAAGCCCGGTCGGCCTACGCTGTTCGGCACACGTGGCCGGACGCTCGTCTTCGGACTGCCCGGCAACCCGGTCTCGTCGTTCGTGACCTTCCTGCTGTTTGCGCGCCCGGCCCTCGCCCTGCTCTCGGGCGAAGCTCCGCAGGCGCTAGGCGGCGATGCTCGTCTCGGCGAGCCGATCGTGCAGGAGCGCGACCGCGTGCAGCTGGTGCGCGTCCGCCTCGACCTCCGGGACGACGGCTGGTGGGCCATCAGCACCGGTCCGCAGGGCTCGCACATCCTGACCTCGCTCCTTGGCGCCGAGGGATTTGCGCTGATCCCGGCCGGCGAAGGCACGCTCGACGCCGGCACGCAGGTCGCGATTGAGCGCCTGTGAGACTCCGGCCCACCCAACGCTTCGACGTCCAAACATCTCCAAAGGAGAGCCGCATGACCCCCACACGCGCTGACCTCGTCGACCATCTCGCCGAGCGTGCCGGCCTGACTCCGCTCACCACGACCGAAATCGAGGCGGCGCTTGATCTGGCGGGCGCAGCGGCCCACGGCACGGGCGACCGCACGAGCGCTCCGATTGCCTGCTTCCTGGCGGGACTCGCTGCAGCCGATTTCGAGAGCCGCGACGCGTGTATCGCCGCGTTTCGCGATCGGACCGCTGAGTTCGCGCCAGTCGAGGGCTAGGCCTCGGGGCTCGAGGCGCGGCTAGCCTCTGGCGCGGCTGGGGCTAACCGGCGGCGGGCCAGGGCCCGGTAGCCGCGCGCGAATCCAGCAGCCCTCGACTTCGGGGTTGCCGGGTTCGAAGCTCGTAAGCACCGCGTCCGGCTCCGCGGCGGCGAGGAGACTGCGGGCGACGCCCTTGTGGAGCGTGCATACGATCGCTGGATTGACCTGCACGAGAGCTGCGTACGGGCAGCGCGTCAACCGGTAGTGCAGCATGTCGTCCTCGACCGTGCGCTCGGTGGTGAACCCGAGCGCCTCGAGCGCCCGGTCCATCAGCGGTCCGGCGCGGACACGTGCGCCCCAGCGCGCGAGCAGCTCGCGGCCGAGCTGCTCGCCCGAGCTCTCGACTGCAGGTAGATCTGCGCCGCCGCTGATCGCTTCAAGGAGCGAGCTGGCGATCAGCCAGCCGGTGTCGCCGCGCGCGACCTCGGCGAACGCTCGTGGTGCGATCCGCCACTGGTCGCGCGGGCGGCCTACTCCGCCCTGCACGCGCTCGCGCTCCACTAGCCCCTGCGCGCGCAACCGCACGAGACGCCGACGCACGCCGTTGACATGCAGCCCAAGCTCGCGGGCGATCGCTGCAGTCTCGAGCGGCGCTCGGCTCGCCCACAGAACCCGCAGGAGCTCCTCGCCGGAGGCTCCGGAGTTGCGGAGCGAAACCGAATGCGACTCGACCGGGTTCATGAGCCTGGCCTGAAGCATAGGACGCTGCGGCGCCCGGCCGCACACGGGTCGGCGGCATGAATCGCGCGGCGAATTTGCACACGCAACCGTAATTAACCGACTCGACGCTCCGCTTTACCCGGATGGTGAGGGGCCATTGGCGGGCTTAGGTTTCCTTGAATACCCGCAAGCCGGGTCAGAAAAGGAGCAAGCGGCATGTCAGCAATCAGCAGGCGCAGGTTCGTCCAGGGGGCGGCCGGTGCCGCGGGCGCGTTGACCTTCGGCGGTGGGCTGCGGTACTTCGTCGATACGCCGACGGCGAGCGCCGGCGTCGTGCCGGGGAAGCGAATCACCTACCGGACTGGGCATTCGAACAATTGCGACGGCGCCTGCGGGCACACGGTCACCGTCGTCGACGGCAAGGTGCGCCAGATCCAGGGTGCGCCGTGGGGCGCCGAGACGATCGCCGGACATCCCGCCCCGAGCTTCCAGCCACGCTGTTGTCTGCGCGGGATCTCGCAGGTCCAGAACACGTACAGCCCGGACCGCCTCAAGCATCCCTACCAGCGCGTCGGCGAGCGCGGCTCGGGCCGCTGGCGGCGAATCAGCTGGGATGACGCAACTTCGGTCATCGCCGAGAACTTCGAGCGCGTACAGGAGAAGTACGGCAAGAAGTCCGTATGGATCGCGCCGTACACCGGCTCGCTCGCAGTGCTCGAAGGTGTCGACGGGGCGAGCCTGCGCTTCGCGAGCGTGATCGGCGCATCGGGCGGTGATTTCGAGGGCGACAGCGAAGGTGACGCCTCGACACCGGCGGGTTGGAACTACGTGCTCGCCGACCCCGACCTGACCGGCGGCGGCATGTTCGACGGACACGAGATGACCGACTTCCTCAACGCGAAGGCGATCGTGCTCTGGGCAAACAACGTCGCGGAGACGTCGCTGCCGGACTGGCGGATCATCGCCGACGCCCAGAAGCAGGGCATCCCCGTCGTGTCCGTCGACCCGCGGTTCACGCCGACATCGGCCAAGGCCGACATCTGGGTTCCGATTCGCCCGGGATCGGACGCGGCGCTGATGGACGGGGTCATGAACTACGCGCTGGCCAACAAGCTCTACGACGCCGCATACCTCAAGCAGTACACCGTGGCGCCGTTCCTGGTCGACCCCGTGACGAAGTTGTTCGTCCGCGCCGGCAAGTCCTACCTGGTCATTGACGCCGCCGACGGTCAGCTCAAGCCGATCGAGCACGCAAAGGACCCTGATCTGTACGGCGAGCGAAACGGTGCCCGCTCGGCACTCACGCTGCTCGCGGCAGAGATGGCTCCGTACACCCCCCGGAAGGTCGCGACGATGACCGACCTGGAGCCAAACCAGGTCCTGCAGCTCGCCGAGCTCTGGACCCAGAAGAGCCCGGTTGCCGTTCGCTGCGGCTTCGGACTCTCGCACTGGTATCGGGGTGACCTGTCAATGCAGGCGCTGGTCACGCTTCAGACCCTGATGGGCAACATCGGCGTCCACGGCGGCGGCATAACGACGTTTGCGGGTGGTCTGACGACGACTGCGTTCGACTTCGCGCATTTCTGGACGCCGGAGGGGACCGAGCAGTTCACGCTGCTCGAGCCGATGCAGGCGTGTGATGCGATGCTCGACGCGGACCCCTATCCGGTCCGAGCCGCTTGGTTCATGATCGACAACTTCGCCCAGCAGATGTCTGACCGCAACAAGGTCGTCCGGGCGCTGAAGTCGCTCGATTTCCTCGTCACGTCGGACTACGTGATGTCCGCGACCGCGGATCTGTCGGACATCGTGCTGCCGGCCTGCACGTACTTGGAGAAGACCGATCTCCTCTCGTCCAACAACTACTACCTCCAGTACATGCCGAAGATCATCGAGCCTCTGTGGGAGTCGAAATCCGATCTCGACGCAATCACGCAGGTCGCGACAAAGATGGGCTACGGGAAGTACTTCGACAAGGCTCCGGACGAGTACATCACCGACATCCTCCACATCGGCCAGCCGGGGGCCGATCCGACTGTCGAGGGTCTCACGTGGGACATGCTCCGCGAGGGCGCCCCGCACCTGAACACGGTGACCGTGCCATACGTCGCGTTCTACGAGAAGCAGTTCCCGACCCAGTCCGGTCGGATCGAGTTCTACGTAGAGCGAATGATCCCGTTTGACCAGCAGCTCCCCGGCTTCAAGGAACCGATCGAGGCAACGCCGACGAACCCGCTGTTCAAGAAGTACCCGTTGATCTTCCTGTCAACGCACACGCGTTTCCGGACGCACTCGCAGTACGTCAACCTGCCCTGGCTGAAGGAGATCAACAACGACGGTCAGGGGTTCCTCGAGATCAATCCAGCGGACGCCAAGTCGCGCGGAATCCAGACGGATGACGTGGTCAAGATCTTCAACGATCGCGGCTACATGAAGGTCAAGGCGCGTCTGACGGAAGGGATCAAGCCGGGTGTCGTCAACTGCTATCAGGGCGGCTGGGACACCGTGCGCGTCAAGCATTACATCGAGGGCCATCCGAACAATCTGACGCACCAGATCGCGAACCCGGCTCAGGCCGTCATTCCGAATTTCAAATCGAATGCCGCTTACTACGACTGCCTCGTGCAGGTGCAGCGGGAAGGAGCGTGAGCAACCATGGCCGAGGAAGGCAAGCAGTGGGGCATGGTCATCGACCAGGACCGCTGTATCGGCTGCTGGACGTGTGCGGTCGGCTGCAAGGAGATCAACAACGAGCCGCTTGGGTTCTGGTGGAACCGGATTCTGACGACGGCTCCCAACGACCTCAGTGGCGCGGATAACTCCGATGCAGTGACGGCACCTGCAAGCGACAACATCGACGTCCCGAGCGGCACCTACCCGCAGCTCGAGTTGGCTTACCTGCCCGTGGCCTGCCAGCACTGCGACGACGCTCCGTGCCTGAAGGTGTGCCCGGTCGGCGCGACCTTCCAGCGCGACGACGGCTCGATCCTGATCGACTTTGATCGCTGCATCGGCTGTCGCTACTGCATCGCGGCCTGTCCGTATGGCGTGAGGGTCTTCAACTGGGGCGATCGCGAGTACTCCCCCGACTTCACGCTCGGCTACGGGGAGGACTGGACCGTCGATGGCGGACGCCTCGTGTTCACCCCGGACCGTCCGATCGGCGTAGTCGAGAAGTGCACGTTCTGTGTCGAGCGGATCGATCAGGGCGAGCAGCCGTTCTGCGTCGAGGTCTGTCCGACAGGCGCGCGCGTCTTCGGCGACCTGAACGATCCCGGCAGCGAGGTCGCGCAGCTCGTGGGCGAGGACGGCGCCGTCCAGCTGCTCTCCGAGCTGGGGACCGACCCCCACGTCTTTTATCTGCCTGTCGAGCACGAGAGGAACATCTCATGAGCACCGCCGCAGGGACAGCCCACCCGAGCGCATCGGGGATCTCCTTCGGCCGGTCGGCAAAGGTCTGGGTGGGGGCGCTCGCCCTGATCGTCCTGTGGGCGCTCGCGGCGTGGATCTACCAGCTGACGCAGGGCCTGATCGCCACCGGCATGCGCGACGAGGTCTCGTGGGGCCTCTACATCACCACATTTGCGTTCTTTGTCGGCCTCTCCGCGGGCGGCCTGATCATGGCCTCCTCCGCTGAGGTATTCGGCGCGAAGAGCCTGCGGCCGCTCGCCCGGATCGGCGTGCTCAGCGCCGCCGCGTGCGTCCTCGTCGCAGCGATGCAGATCATCCCCGACCTCGGTCGGCCCGACCGCGTGTGGGAGCTGATCTGGTACCCGAACTGGACCTCCCCGATGATCTGGGACATCATCATCATCAGCGTCTATCTCATCTTCGCGGTGGTCGACCTGACAGTCATGACTCGCCGCACGGGCGAGGAGGCCAAGCGACGGCGAACGCTTCGTGTGCTGGCCTACGTCGGTCTTCCCGCAGCCGTCCTGCTGCATTCGATCACGGCGTGGATCTTCGGGCTGCAGTTCGCTCGACCGTTCTGGAACACGGCTCTGATGGCCCCGTTGTTCGTCACCTCAGCGATCCTGTCGGGCAGCGCGCTGGTAGCACTCGTTGCCCTCGCGGCGCGGCGCTTTGACCGACTTGCGCTCCCGGACGAGACGTGGTCGACGGTGCGCAAGCTGCTCGCGACAACGCTCGCGGTCGACCTCTTCCTCGTGTTCGCCGACTACGTGACGATCCTTTGGGGCAACGTCCCGCGCGATCGCGCCGTCCTCAACATGCTTCTCCCCGGCGGAAGCTGGCAGGTCCTGTTCTGGCTCGAATGGGTGGTCGGCGGGCTCATCCCGTTCGTTCTCCTCGTCTGGTCGGGAAAGCTCCGGCCTTGGCGTATCGGCCTTGCCTCCGCGCTCATCCTCGTCGGCGTCTACGCGTTCCGGATCGAGCTCGTCGTCGGCGGCCTGCTCAAGCCAATCCTCTGGTTCGCTCCCGGGGTCTCGATCGGGTCGTCCGGAATTGGATCGAGCTCCTTCCAGCTGACCGGCGCCTATCACCCGACGTGGGTCGAGTACTCGATCGTCTTGGGTACCGTCGCGT
Source organism: Solirubrobacteraceae bacterium (assembly GCA_050010595.1). Taxonomy (GTDB): domain Bacteria; phylum Actinomycetota; class Thermoleophilia; order Solirubrobacterales; family Solirubrobacteraceae; genus Palsa-513. The sequence goes on along the minus strand of JBEKKS010000004.1, from coordinate 67,402 downwards.
TCCTTGTCCTGCTGCTGACCGTCGGCTACAAGTGGTTGCGGTCGCTCGATGACGCGGAGGCGGTGGCATGATCGCAGCCGCCGACCTCACTGCGGACGCCGCCGCTGCGCTGTCTCGCTGGTGGAGCCGGCCGACGGACGACACTCGCGATCTGTGGGCCGCGACCTGGGACACGGCGGGCGAGGCGGCCGCGGCCCTCACATCCGACACAAATGCGCTCGACGAGCTACGCGAGACCGCCGGGTCCGCGGAGGCGCTTGAGCTGCTCGACGAGTACGAGCGGCTGTTCGTCGGGCCTGGCCCCGCCCCGTGCCTGCCCTACGAGTCCCTCTGGCGGGCCGGCGTATCCCGGCGCGACGCCGGATCGGTGATGGGCCCCGCGGCTCTCGCGGTCGCCGATCTCTACTCCTCGATCGGCCTGGCCGTCCGCGAGGACGCCGGCGAGCTTCCGGATCACGTGATGATCGAATGGGAGGCAGTGGCAGCCGCCCTCGGTCGTGGACACGACGAGGCCGCCGCCGAGCTGCTCGACACCCATCTCGCGCTGTGGATCGGACCGTTCTGCGAACGCGTCGCGGCCGAGACGACACTCCCGTTCTATCGCTCGCTTGCGGTGGTCACCCGGGAGTGGACCGACGCGCTCGCCGGCTGACCCGATCGCTGTTCTCATCTGCGCGGACGCTTTCGTCCCGGGGATCGTTCCGCCACGTGCGCTCGCTTGGACTGTCGACCGGCTGTGTGAGGATGCCGAGGCGGCCGCCGTCGCGGCCCGTGGATCGGGCTGCGATCGCGTCGTGCTTGGCCTCTGCGACTGCCGTCCGTCCGCGAATCAGGTCGAAGCACTGATCGGAGCCGGCATCGATCCTTTCGGGATCGAGACGGTGGCTCTTGCCCGGCGCTCCGAAGCCGAGGCTGCGGCGCTGCTCGCCGGTGCCGTTGCGAAGCTCGCGCGACTCGCGCCGGGCGAGTCCGGCCGGCTGGCTGCGGATGCAGGGCAACTCAGCCGCCGAGCACTGCTCATGTTGCGAGCGCCGGCGACCCGGGACCCGGTCGCCATCATCGACCCGGCCGTATGCGTCGGCTCGCGCCGTTGCGGCAACTGTGCTCGCGACTGCCCCGAGGAGGCGATCGACCTTTCGGGCAGTCACCCCGCCGTTCGTGGCGGTGCCTGCACCGCCTGCGGTCGGTGCGTGACGGCTTGCCCGGTGCAAGCGATCCATCTCTCCGGCGCCGCGCCCGCCCAGATCGAAGCCCAATTGGAGGTGCTGCTGACCGTCTTCGAGAGGATCGTGTTGGCCTGCCGTTCTGCTCGGGCGCGGGCACCCGCGGGGTGGGGCCTGGTCGAGCTTCCTACGCTCAGTGTCCTCACGCCCGGCTGGCTGCTCGGACTCCGCGCGCGTGGAGTCGAGATCCGCCTCGCGGGATGCGGGGGGGCGTGCTGCGCTCGTGCGGCAGGCGTGCTCGCGCTGAGCGAGCGGGTCGAGCTGTCGGCTACCTACGTTGCGATGACGGCGCCGCTTGCGCTGCGCGAGCCCCGGGCAACCGTGAGGGCGCTGGCCGGCGCGGCCGACCCACGCCTATGCGTCGAGTCGGAGGTCTCCCCGCTTGGTCTGCTCGACCTCGACCCGGATTGCTGCACGCTCTGCGGCGCCTGCACCGCGGCATGCCCGACGGGCGCGATCGTCCGCGGCGACAGCGGGGCCGACGCTTCCCTTGTCCACGACGCCCGATCGTGCACGGGCTGCGGACTGTGCGTGCGCGCCTGCCCCGAGGGCGCGCTGACGCTCCGGCTTGGCCTCGACGCCGAGCGCCTGAGCGCCGGGCCCGTCACCGTAATGACCGCAGCGACCGGCGCCTGCACGCGCTGCGGTCAGCGCCTGGAACCGCTGCCCCTGCGTCGGCGCGTTGACCGGCTGCTCGGTGGAAGCGGCGAGCCGGCCCAACTGTGCGCTGCGTGCTCAGCACGCGGTGCGCCGGCGCCAAGCTTGCAGTGATGGCCCCCGCGGACCGATCTGCGCACAGCCCTACTCATCTCTAGGGCAGTCCAGTCCGCGTCGAGTCGGACCGCCGGCGCGCTATCGTGGCCGGCCCAGCAACGACAAGAGGAGCCGCAGCGATGTCTGTCGCCACCATGACAACTTCCGAAGGCGAGATCGTCATCGAGCTGTTCGACGAGGACGCGCCCAAGACCGTAGAGAACTTCCGCAAGCTGGCCTCGGACGGCTTCTACGACGGGCTGATCTTCCATCGCGTGATCCGCGACTTCATGATCCAGGGCGGCTGCCCGCAGGGGACCGGAACCGGCGGTCCCGGCTATAGCTTCGACGACGAGTTCAACGATCACCGCGTGGTGCGCGGCGCGCTTGCGATGGCGAACTCCGGGCCCAACACGAATGGCTCGCAGTTCTTCATCGTCACCGCAGAAGAGTGCCCCTGGCTCGACGGGAAGCACACGGTGTTCGGACAGGTCACGGCAGGCATCGATGTGCTCGATGCGATCGAGGCTGTCGAGACCGATGGTCGCGACCGTCCGAAGACGCCGGTCGGGATCGAGCGCGTGACGCTCAGCGACGACTGACGCTCGCGATCAGCCGCTGTGGATCCGCGCTGCTGCCATGTTGAGCTGACGTTGCGGATTGCGCATCAAGGCGTCCAACCGCGCAACATTCCAGGCAGACTACGGTTTCGTTGAGGGTGGCCGTGGTCAGGCTGCCCACCAGTCAAATGCGCTCTTCCAAGGCGATAGCAACCATCTTCACGCTGCTGGCGCTCAGCTTGGCGTGCGTCGCGGCGCCCGCAGCGAGCGCGTCGCAGACGCAGATCGATTTCTTCGAGGCGCCGCAGCAGCTGCTCTACACGAGCACCCGTGGCCCGGCGATCCAGCAGCTCGAGGCGCTCGGCGTTCACGCGCTGCGCATCCAGCTGATCTGGGGCGAGGTGGCTCCGCATCCGAACTCGCGCACGAAGCCGAATGTGAATCTTGCGCAGGCTTCGAGCTACAACTGGGGCCAGTACTTCTACCTGATCCAGCAAGCGCAGGAGCTGAACTGGAAGGTGCTATTGACTGTCACCGGGAATGCGCCGTGCTGGGCCTCTGCCTGCGCGACGGCGCACATCAAGCACGAGAGCAGCAGCCGGAAGCTGCAGGAGCTCGTGACGAATCCGAACCCCGTCTACTACGGCAAGTTCATGCAAGCGGTCGGCCGCGAGTTCGGCGGCTACGTGAAGCTCTACTCCGTCTGGAACGAGCCGAACCAGCCCCAGATGCTGATGCCCCAGTACGTCGGCAATCAGGTCCGCTCGGCGTCGATCTATCGCAAGCTCTTCCTCGACGGCTACGCCGGGCTCAAGGCCTCGGGCAACTTCAGCGGGATGAAGGTGCTGATGGGTGAGACCTCGCCCTACGGCAACCGCTACGCGGACATCGTCGCACCGCTCACTTTCATGCGCGATGCCCTGTGCTTGAGCTCGAGCTACCAGAAGAGCCGCAGCTGCGGGCGCCTGCCCGCTGCGGGCTACGCCCAGCACCCCTACGACGAGCAGCAGGGTCCGTACTGGGTCCCGGCCGCCTACGATGGCGGGGCCAACGACGTCACGATGGCGACGCTCGGCCAGCTTGCCACGGCGCTCAACAAGGCAGCGGCCGCCGGGGCGGTCGCTGCCAATTTGCCGATCTACGTCACCGAGTACGGCGTGCAGAGCACGCCCAGTTCGCTCGGTGTCCCAGTGGCCAAGCAGGCTGAGTACGACGCGATCGCGGAGCAGATCGCGTGGAGCGACCCGCGGGTCGTCTCGTTCGATCAATACCTGCTGACCGATGAGCCGGATCCGGGGGATGGCAGCTTCCAGACCGGGCTGGAATACGTCAACGGCCGGCCGAAGCCGATCTACAACGGCTACCGGCTGCCCTTGGCGGTCACTGTGCAGGGGGGATCGCACGTTGCCTTCTGGGGGCTCGTGCGACCGGCGACCGCGTCCACCACGGTGGTGCTCCAGTACTCGAGTAATGGCGGCGGGACCTGGCAGCAGCTGCTCACCGCGCAAACAGACGCGAACGGGTATTGGACCGCGAGCGGCAACTTCGTCGCAAACCGCTTGTGGCGCGTCCAGTGGACCTCCGCGGCAGGCACTGTCTACGATGGCGCGCCGACCCGCGCGTACGTGCCCGGGTCCTCGAAGCCTGCCAGCTGAGGGCGTGGGCGGGCTACCCTGAGGGTATGCCCGAGCTGCCCGAGGTCGAGATCACGGCGCGACTGCTCGGTCGCGCACTGCAGGGCGCGATCGTCGAGTCGGCGCTCGCTCCCGGTCTCAACACCCTGAAGACCTTTGCGCCACCCCTCGCCGCGCTCGAGGGGCTCGCGCTAACCGGCGTCCACCGCCGGGGCAAGCACCTCGTGGTCGAGTTCGACGGCGGGCTCGCGCTGCTGATCCACCTGATGTCGGCGGGCCGCCTGCAGCTCTACGACACGCGCGCGAGCATGCGCGACCGTACCTCGCGGTTGCTGATCCGCCTGCGGGATGGCCGTGAGTTGCGCCTGCGTGAATTCGGGACCAAGCAGGCGGCCTGGGCGAAGTTGCTCGAGTCGACGCAGCTCGAAGCCGACGCGGCGCTCGCCTCGCTCGGACCCGAGGCCTGGCCCGAGCCGCCCGAGGACCTCGCCCAGCGCCTTGCGCAGCCGCGCCCGCTCTATGCGGCGCTGCGCGATCAGCACGTGATTGCGGGCATTGGCCGCTCGTGGGTTGACGAGATCCTCTGGACCGCGCAGATCTCCCCGTTCAAGCGCGGCACGGACCTCTCCTCGCAGGAGGTGCAAGCGCTGCGCGAAGCGATCGCAATCACGCTCGGTGGCGCGCTCGAGCACTACGAGGGCACGCTTGCACTGCCGTTGCCCGACAAGCTGCCGCTGCCGCTCGCGGTGCACCGTCACGCCGGCGACCCCTGCCCGCGCTGCGCGACCAAGCTGGAGTCGGTCAGCTTCGAGGACTATGTGATGAGCTACTGCCCGATTTGCCAGACCGAGGGTCGCGTGCTCAAGGATCGCCGGCTCTCACGACTGCTGAAATGAGACGAGCGGAGGCTCAATGATCGACGAGGGTGCTGTTGCTCCCGACTTCACGCTGCATGACCAGGACGACAGGCCCGTGACGCTGTCGGCGCTGCGCGGGAAGCCGGTCGTCCTCTACTTCTACCCCAAAGCCGACACGCCCGGATGCACCACCCAGGCCTGTGGCATTCGCGACCACCGCGCCGACTACGCGGCGAGCGGTGCCGTCGTGCTCGGCGTCTCGCCCGACCCGGTGAAGGCGATCAAGCGGTTCGCCGACAAGCACGACCTCGACTTCAAGCTGCTCGCGGATGCCGATCACTCTGTCGCAGAGGCCTACGGCGTATGGGCTGAGAAGTCGATGTATGGACGCACCTACTGGGGCAATCTGCGCACGACGTTCGTGATCGACGCCGACGGCAAGGTCGCTCGCGTGCTGGAGAACGTCAAGCCGGCCACTCACGATGAGTTGGTGCTCGCGGAGCTCGATCGGATCTAGACAGGCCTGCCGTCCGCCCCGCGGCTTACGCAGGGCGGACTGGCAGCGACTTACGTCGACCCAGTGGGAGATGGAGGGAGGAGAGAGAGAACTCCGGGCCCGGCGGTTGCCCACCGGGGCCCTCCGGGTTGACGCAGCGACCGTACGGCAGAAAGTCTTGTTTGTCAATCAACTTTCCCGACAATTATCCATCTCGGTTCGTCCGCCGTCAGCGAGTCGTTGAGCGTGCGTGCAGTCACGCGCCCGCCGCTCCCATTAGCGTTTAGTTCTGCAACCTCCCAACGGCGCGCCGTGCCGCGGCTCGGACCGCGCACGCACCGCCGAGGGATTTAGACACCAAGGAAAGGAGCGGAGATGTCTACGATCATGCTGCCGTCGCGACCCGTCGAGCATCCGGCGCCGTTTGCCGACGACTTGCGCGCCCGCGCAACTCTTCGCCTGCCGTTGCCGGCGCGCAGCGAGTTCGAGGAGGACGACGACCTGTTCGGCGACGACGACGACGAGGTTGTTGAGGTCGATGACGATGAGCTCGATGTCGACGAGCTCGACGACGACGATTTCGAGGCCGAGCTGGACGACTAGATGGTTGATTCCGCGGCCGGCGTGTGCGGCTGGCGAGTGACCGCTGAGACGCGGGCGAACCGGCGCCAGCGGACGCCGCCAGACGGCGCGGGGGTAGCGGAATCAACCATCTGGCTCGCGCCCGTGAACGGCGCGCTACTGCAGGCCTGAGCGTGCCTCGCGCACGAGTGTGACTGCTTCCGGGAAGACGAGCGCCATGACCGAGCGGATCTGCTGCGCCTGCTGCTCGGCGGTGCCCTGTACGTTGATCCGGTTGATCGCTGCAACCGTCATGTCGACTGCCAGCTTGATCGCGTTGTCGGCCCAAGCGAGGCGCTGCTGTCCCTGCATCTGCTCGGCGAATTCCGCCATGCGCCGCTGCAGCTCGTCGGGATCGCCGAATAGTCCACCGAAGCCTTCCATGCACTCAGCGTAATGGGTGCGGGCGCCGCTTGCCACGAGGAGTCTGGGTACACTCCCGCCCGCAATGGATGACCGCGAGCGCCAGCTCGAGATCGAGGGCGCTCAGCGCCGCCGTGTCGCCGCGCTCGCGATCCTCGCGGGCGTGCTCTACCTGATTGGGCAGATCCTCGTCGAGGTGCTGGTCACTTCGAAGAGTCCCTCGATCGGGTTGCTGCAGGGGCTGGCGCCGGCGCTCCAGCACGGGGCGAAGGCTGCGGCCGTCGATCCACGCCTGGCCGATGCGCGCTTCCTCGACAAGCATGCGGTCACCGACCTCGTCGGGTGGATCCTGTCGGGCATCGCGTTGGTTGCGATGAGCTGGCCGCTCGGCTATCTGCGCGACGCTGCTGTGGCTCGCGGTGCGCCGCCGTCGCGGGTCTCGCACGTGCTCTCGCGCTACGCGGCGCCGTTCTTAGGTGTCATCTCGGTCGCGTTTGCGATCTCCGACGTCATTGGCGCGCACCAGTTCCTCCACGACGCTGTGCAGAACACCGCCGCCTACAACGCGTCGGTCGGCGGCACGCTGCGCGACGTGCTGGAGTTGCTCTACCTCGTTGGCTACCTGTCGCTCGCGATCGGGTTCGTGCTCGTCGCGCTGCGTGCCATGCGCGTCGGCCTCGTGACGCGGGCGCTCGGGATCATCGGAATCGTCGGTGGCGTCCTCTTCGTGATCCCGATCGTCCCGATCCCGGTCGTCCAGTTCCTCTTCCTGGGCGGGGTTGGCCTGACGCTGCTCGAGGTCGCCGGTATGGTCCTGCCGCCGGCATGGGCTGCGGGCGAGGCGATCCCATGGGCCCCGCAGCAGCCGCGCCAGCGTGGCGGCCAGCGCTCGCCGCGGCGTGAGCCGCGCGGGTCACTGGCGCCCGTTCCGACGCCGCCCCCCGCGCCGTCGCGCTCGGCGTCGAAGAAGCGCAAGCGCCGCCGCGGCTAGAACTGCGCCGCTAGGACAGCTCGCTCGCCGGCGTCGGCGGCCAGTCCCGTAGGCGCGCGCGGAGGCCCCGCTCGCCTTGTGCGTCTCTGCACAAGCGGTAGGGCAAAAATTTTCCACTTGGCCGTCCGCGAGCTGGTTATGCTCATCGCGGTTTCAACCCGCGGGCTCCCCCGAGCCTGCGAAAACCGACGGTCGTGGGCTTTTGCCATGCGACCAAGGAGAGGAGCATAAATGGAAGGATCTGGCTCGACCGGGCCGTCTATTGCCAACCCCGCACCCCTGGGACTTGCGGGCTTCGCGATGACGACCTTCGTCCTGTCGATGCTCAACGCCAACCTGGTCAGCGGTGGGGATACGGGCATCGTGCTCGGCCTCGCGCTCGCCTACGGCGGACTCGCGCAGCTTCTGGCTGGCATGTGGGAGTTCAAGACCGGCAACACGTTCGGGGCCGTCGCGTTCACGTCGTACGGAGCGTTCTGGATCTCGTTCTGGCTGCTGGTCACGTTCAACGCCGGTGGTCTCGCGAACGCGGACCACGCGATCTCCCTGTACCTGTGGGCATGGGCGATCTTCACCGCCTACATGACGGTCGGTGCTTTGAAGGTGAGCGGTTCGGTGCTGCTGGTGTTCGTGCTGCTGACGGCGACCTTTATTTTCCTTGCCATCGGGCAGAACGACCTCCCGGCGAGCGGCGTGGACACGATGCACAAGATCGGCGGTTACCTCGGCCTCGCGACGGCCGCTGCGGCGTGGTACACGTCGTTTGGTGCGGTCGTGAACAGCACGTTCGGGAAAGCAGTAGTTCCGCTCTTCCCCGCCAAGCGGTAAAACCACTAAGTAGTTCGACTGCGCTGGCGGCGCCAGGGATGGTGCGCCGCCAGCCGGTCGCCCCCGAAAAGTGAGGTGAGTGGAGATGGCAACTGAACCGACTCAGTTGGACACGCACGACGAGGAGCTCGAGCACGAGCTCGCCTCGTTGCTCGATATCGAGCGCTTTCCGCCGCCGGAGGAGTTCCGCAAGCGGGCGCTGCTAAGCGATCCGCGCGTCTACGCGGAAGCGGACAAGGACTGGCAGGGCTGGTGGGTCAAGCAGGCTGAGGAGCTCCACTGGTTCAAGAAGTGGGACACGGTCCTCGACGACTCCAACCCGCCGTTCTACAAGTGGTTCGTCGGTGGGCAGCTGAATGTCTCGTACAACTGTCTAGACCGCCATGTCGAGGCTGGGCGAGGCGACAAGGTCGCCCTCAACTGGCTCGGCGAGGACGGCTCCGAGCGCAAGGTGACTTACGCCGACATGCTCGCCGACGTCGAGCGCTTTGCCAACGCGCTGAAGAACCTCGGAATCAAGAAGGGCGATGTCGTCGGGATCTACCTCCCGATGATCCCCGAGGTCGCTGTCGCGATGCTCGCTTGCGCGCGCATCGGAGCGCCGCACAACGTCGTCTTCGGCGGGTTTGCGCCGGAGGCGGTCCGCGAGCGGATGGAGTTCTCCGAGGCGAAGGCGCTGATCACCGTCGATGGAGCCTCGCGTAAGGGCAACATCGCGCCGATCAAGCAGGCGGTCGACCTCGTGATGGGCGATCTCGAATCGCTCGAGCACATCGTCGTCATTGCGTCGAAGGGGACGCCGTGCGAGATGCGCCCGGGCCGTGACGTCTGGTACCACGAGATCATGGAGGCGGCCGACGCCAAGTGCCCGGCCGAGCCGATGGACGCCGAGGATCCGCTTTACATTCTCTACACGAGCGGCTCGACGGCGAAGCCGAAGGGCATCCTCCACACATCGGGCGGCTACCTGACGGGCGTTACCGCGACGCATCGCTACGTCTTCGACCTTCACCGGGACGAGGACGTCTACTGGTGCGCTGCCGACGTCGGCTGGGTGACCGGGCACTCCTACATCGTGTACGGCCCGCTCGGCAACGGGGCCAGCTGCGTGATGTACGAGGGCGCCCCCGACTACCCGCACAAGGGGATCTGGTGGGAGATCATCCAGCGCTACGGCGTGACGATCTTCTATACGGCGCCAACCGCAATCCGTGCCTGCATCAAATGGGGCGCGGAGCACCCGCGCAAGTTCGACCTGAGCTCGCTGCGGCTGCTCGGCACTGTCGGCGAGCCGATCAATCCGAAGGCGTGGCTCTGGTACTACAAGGTGATCGGCGGCGAGCGTTGCCCGATCGTCGATACCTGGTGGCAGACCGAGACCGGCGCGATCATGATCACGCCGCTCCCGGGCATCACCGAGACAAAGCCGGGCTCGGCGACGACGCCGTTCCCGGGGATCCTCGCCGATGTCGTAGACGAGCACGATGGCAAGACCATCAAGGAGGGGCAGGGGCTGCTCGTCCTCAAGCGGCCATGGCCGTCGATGCTCCGCACGCTCTACCGCGACGACGAGCGCTTCGTTGACACGTACTTCAAGCGCTTCGGCAAGGAGACCTACCTCGTCGGCGATGCGGCGCGCCGCGACAAGGATGGGTACATCTGGGTGATTGGCCGCATCGACGATGTCGTCAACGTCTCGGGCCACCGCCTGTCGACCGCCGAGGTCGAGTCGGCGATAGTCGCTCACGACTCGGTCGCCGAGGCTGCGGTGATCGGACAGTCCGACGAGCTGACGGGCCAGGCGATCTGCGCCTTTGTCACGCTTCAGGGCCAGGTCGAGGGCACGCCCGAGGTCGAGGAGGGGATCCGCGAGACCGTCTCGATGCGGATCGGCAAGTTCGCCCGTCCCAAGCGCATCATCTGGGCCGACGACCTGCCGAAGACCCGTTCCGGCAAGATCATGCGCCGTCTGCTGCGCGACATCGCCGAGGGCCGCGCGCTCGGTGACGTCACGACGCTGCGCGACCCGAGCGTGGTCGAGTTGCTCGGCCAGGCGGTCGCGACCGCGCCGGAAGAGGACTAGCTGCGATGCCGTGGGACCCTTCTGGGTCCCACGGCATCCTCGCCGTCTCTTTGGGCGTCCTACTCGAACAGCCCGGCGAGCTCCAGGCGCAGCCCGGGTACTGCATCGTCGAGGTCGAGCACGGCGTCGCCGAGGTGCACGCGGACCTCGCCGCCAGCCCGGTAGATCGTCCCGCTGCGCCGCTCGGGGTCGAGGACGAGCACGGCGACGCTGCCGGCGGCAAGCCAGCCGAGCGCCTTCGCCTCGACCTCGTGGAAGCTGTCGCTCGGCGAGACGACCTCGACCGCGAAGGCCGGCGCTTCCGGCCAGTACTTCGAGGTTCGGCCGAGGGCCGCGAGGCGTGTCCGGCTCACGAACGCGGCATCGGGCGCCCTCACCGTATCGGGGTCACGTTCGAGCACAAAGCCTGACTCGGCGGCCAGCACCCGACCAAGGCGGTGCTCGTTGACGTGGTTTCCAAGTACCCGTCCCACCTCGGCGGCTACCAGGCCGTGATCTGCCCCGGGCGGCGTCATCACGCGCAGCTCTCCGCGCACGAGCTCGCGCCGCATCCCATCGTCAGGCACCGAGAGCAGCTGCTCTGCGCTGACCGCCATGGGGCCGACGCTACTCCGAGCCGTCTTCATCCGCAACCACGCATCCTCATCCGACGACGGCGCTGAGCCTGGACGCGTCAGACTTTCCGGTACGTCGGTACCCAGCTGCCGTCGTCGTGGCGCTCGAAGTCCTGGAAGAGCAGCGGTGCCTCGCGCTTTGCGATCTGCGCGATCTCGTCGAAGACGAGCCGCAGCTCCTCCTCGGCGCCGGGGTCGGTGCGCATCTCGATCACGTGCCGCAGGGTCCGCACGTTCGCGGTCCAGATGATGTCTGTCGAGAGCCCGATCGGCGCGAGCCGCCGCAGCGCCGATGTCGCCTCCTTCTTGACGTGGAACGGCACCCCGTCGTCATCGAGGCCAAGCTGCGCTGCCGCGTCGCGCTGGAACTCCTCGAGCTGCTCGACGATCTCGAGCACGCGCTCGCGTAGCGGCTCGAGCGCTGGCGGCACGCGAAAGCCGATGTCCGTCAGCCGCACGTAGCGCAGGCTCTCCTGACTGAACGCCGAGCCGGCGCGATGGCGAACGAGCTCGTGGGTGAAAACGCGACCGACGTTGCGCAGCGCGAAGCTGTAGCTCGCATGCTCGAGCACGCTGCCGTGCCCGCTGCGCAGGATGTTCTCGAGGTACGCGCGCCGATCGGTGCGTACCTTGGTCACGTTGGCGTTCAGACCCGGCTCCCAGCTGCGGTAGCACGCCCGCCCGGCGAACTCGACGAGCAGTTCGGCGGCGTTCGGCCCGTCTTCGAGCACGCGATCGAGCCAGCTCGCGCCGCCGACGTCATCGAGGTATGCCCGCATCGCCGCGGTATCGACGGCGGTCCGCGCGATCAGGTAGACGGTCGGTTTCGTCTCGTGCATCGGGCGGCCGATCCTAGCGGGCTCGCCGGAGCCCTCGGGCGCTCTTAGCCGCTCGCTTGGTCTGCGAGCACTCGCGCCTTCGCGCGCTCGAACTCGTCGTCGTTCAGTACGCCCCGGTCCTTGAGGTCGGCAAGCCGCGTGAGATCATCGACGTGGCTCGACCCGCCGCCGCGCGCGACGAACCGCTGGAACGCGCTGTACTGCGCGCGGTCCTGTTCGTGGTGCTCGTGCAGCGAGTGCCCGCGCACGATGAGGTACGCAAGCACGCCGATGTAGGGCAGGACGACGATGAAGAGCATCCACAGTCCTTTGGACCAGTTGGTGAGGTCGTGGCTGCGGAAGACATCCAGGACGACGGTGATGGCGATCCAGATCCAGACGAACAGCAGCGCAAGCTCGAGAACGCTGAGCAGCGCGTCGCCGAACGTGTATGTGGCGATGATCATTCGGGTCCTTTCGGCGTGGCGGGGGCCTGGTCGCGCAAGTTCTATACGGCCGCGACGATGATTGCCGCCCCGCCTCGCCGGGGGTCGCCGCCGCCTGAGAAAGAGCCGTCGCGGTTGCGCGCCGCAGCCTGCACTCCGCCGAAGAAGAGGTTGAGCTCGCGGAACTGCGCCAGCTCGCGGCCGGCCTGCGCGAGCTCGCTGGAGTCGATCCCGGGCTCGACGTAGACAACGCCGTCCTCGAAGTGGACGCGCGGAGCTTCGACGGCTGCCTGCGCGAGCATGGCGTGGTCGATCCGGCGGATGATCGTCTGCAGGATCGCGGAGCGAATCCGGTTGGATCCGGCACTGCCGAGTGCCAGCTCGGGTACGCGGTCGCCGAGCACCACCGTCGGGGCCATCATGCTCGGCAGCCGCTTGCCGGCGGTGTGCCGGTGAAAGCCGAGTGGGTTGAGATCCTGCTCGCCAAGCATGTTGTTCAGGTACACGCCGGTGCCGGGCACGATCACGCCTGAGGCCGAGCCGGCGGAGGACGTCACCGAGCAGGCCCAGCCATCCCGATCGAGCGCTGCGATGTGGGTCGTGGAGCCAAGCCGCCCACCGCCGCGACGCAGGAACGCCTCGACAAACTGCGGGTCGTCGAGCCCGGCGAGGAACGCAGGTGTCCGCTCGCTCTGAGCGCGCTCCATTACCTCGACGATCTGAGTCAGCGAAGGTGGCGAGGGGTAGGCGTCCAGTAGCGCCAGGGCCAGCGCGATCAGGACTCCGCCCGCGGCCGGAGGCGGGTTCGTGAGCACCTCGCGTCCGCGATAGGAGACCCGCAGTGGCTCACGATCGATCACCGCGTAGGCCCGGAGATCATCGGCGGTGACGAGCCCGCCGCGCGCGGCCAGCCAATCGACGATCGCTGTGCCGATGTCGCCGTCGTAGAACGGACGCGCGCCTTCGGCACCGAGTCGCTCGAGTGCGTCGCCGAGCTCCGGCTGGCGTAGCCTGTCGCCGGCGCGCAAGAGGCGTCCACCGGGCGCGAACAGGGCTGAAGCCTCGGCCGTCGAGGCGATCGTCGCTTCGAGGATCTCGACTACGTAGGCCTGCTGACGGTTGAGCGCGACGCCGCCACGAGCCAGCGCGACGGCGGGACCGACGAGCTGCTCGAGCGGGACGCGCCCGAACCGGCGCGCCGCCTCGCAGACGCCCGCTGCCATCCCGTAGGTCCCGACAGAAGCAGGGCCGATGTTGAACGTCTGCGTCGCGTCTCCGAACGAGACTCCGACCGGAACCAGCTCGCCGCGCTGGGCGGGGTCGCTCCCTCTGCCGGGCGCTTCGACGAAGAAGTCGAGTAGCGCAGGCGCCTGTCCGGGTGCGACGACGAGCATGTAGCCGCCGGCGCCGAGGCCGGTTAGCAGCGGCTCGCAGACGAACGAGGCGAGCATCGACGCAAGCGCCGCATCGACGGCGTTGCCACCGCCGCGCAGAACGTCAGCACCGGCCCGAGCGCTCAGCTCGTGTCCGGCTGCCACCACGCCCAGCTGTCGCGCCCCCTGGGTCACGAGATCGGGATCATCGCACCACCGGGACGACGCGGTGCGTGCTTTCCACCGATGCGCCGCCTCGCTCGCTCCCGGACCCTGGGCAGATGCACGAGCACGCTCCCTTCCGTGTGATGGCCAAGCCGACGGGGGCGCTCTGCAACCTCGAGTGCCGCTACTGCTACTTCCTCGCCAAGAAGGCGCTCTACCCGGGGAGTCGCTTCCGCATGTCCGCGCGCGTCGCGGAGTCCTACATCCGTCAGCTGCTGGCGGCGAACCGGCACGAGTCGGAGATCGTCATCGCCTGGCAGGGCGGCGAGCCGACGATCATCGGCCTCGAGTTCTTTCGGCGGGCGATCGAGCTCGAGCGCCGCTACGCTCGGCCGGGCCAGCGCATCCTCAACACCCTGCAGACCAACGGGACGCTGCTCGACGACGAATGGTGCGGGTTTCTCGCGGCGCACGAGTTTCTCGTCGGGATCTCGATCGACGGGCCGCGCGGGCTTCACGATGCCTATCGCGTGGGGAAGGGGGGCCGCCCGACTTTCGACCGCGTGCTGCGCGGTCTGCAGCGTCTGCGTCGCCACGGCGTCGATTGGAACGTGCTCGCGACGGTTCACGCCGCGAACGGCGACAGCGGGCGGAGCGTCTACCGCTTCCTGCGCGACGAGCTCGATGCCCGATTCATTCAGTTCATCCCGATCGTGGAGCGCTCGGCCGGACAGGGTGACCTCGCCGTCAGCGAGCGGTCGGTGCGCCCCGAGCAGTTCGGAATGTTCCTGATCGATGTCTTCGAGGAGTGGGTTCGCCGTGACGTCGGTGTCGTCTATGTGCAGGCATTCGACACCGCGCTCGCCCACTGGGTCGGCCTGCCGGGTGGGCTCTGCGTCCACGAGGAGACCTGCGGTAGCCAGGCGGTCCTCGAGCACACGGGAGACCTCTACTCCTGTGATCACTATGTCGAGCCGCGCTTCCTGCTCGGCAACATCGAGCAGGTGGACATGGGCGAGTTGATGCGCTCCGCGGCGCAGCTTCGCTTCGGCGCGGCCAAGCGCGACGCTCTTACGCAGTACTGTCGTGACTGCCCGGTTCGTTTCGCGTGCAACGGGGGCTGTCCGAAGGATCGTTTCGTGCGCTCCCCTCAGGGCGAGGCCGGCCATAGCTATCTCTGTCGCGGCTACGAGGCGTTCTTCGCGCATATCGACGGCCCGATGACCCGCATGGCGGCGATGATCTCGGTCGGCCGCGCGCCGGCGGACATCATGCGGGAGCTCGGTGCTCCCAGGGCCGCCGAGCTCTAACGGCAGGGGAGCTGCGCGACGGCGGCGCGGACGATCTTCATGTCGTGGTGGTTGAAGTCCTCGTGCGTTTGCCCGCGCCATGAAGCGACGTGCTCGATGTAATACGGGCTCGAGAGGCTTTCGTTGTGGCCGATCACGTTGCGCACCGGTAGGTCGTAGCGGCAGCGCAGCCAGCGGGTCAGTTCGAGCGCGGCGCGATATTGCGCGGCGTCGCCCATCACCTGTTGATCGGACATGCCCACGTTCTCGATCCCGATCGCCGTGTAGTCGAGGCCGACGACCTGGCGACACATGATGCCCAGTGGCACGAGCTGATAGATCGTGCCGTTCGTGTTGATCACGAAGTGCGCGCAGACCTGGGGCAGCGCGTGGTACTGCACATCGGGCACGTCATCGGCGAAGGTGTTCCAGACGCTCGAAAACGTCGTCGTCGCGGTGAAATGCCAGATCACCAGGTGCGGGCCGACGATGTGGTAGCTGTCGATGCCGTAGTGCAGCTCGGCGTAGGCTCGCATCTGTGCCTTGCGCTCGGGGCCGAAGGGAATGAAGTCCTTGACGATCTTCGGTGGGCCAAGCAGTGGCCGCGCCGTGGTCGCGCCCGTTGCCGACGTGGCACCGGTGGCTCCTGACGCGGCGCGCGCCCCTGGTCCTTGTGCAAGGGCCGCGACAAGCCCGCACGCTGCCAGACCTATCGCCAGTGCCGAAACTGAAGCGCGCCGGCGAGCCATGCCTCAGCTTAGCCAGACGCGTCGCGCGCTCAGCCGACGTCGCGTTGCGCGGTGAGCGCAAGACCGACTGCGGCGAGGAGCGCCGTCCAGGCGACGAGCACGACGCCGCCTGCCGCGGGTGAGAGTAGGTGCTTGGTCGTCAGGCCGACTAGTGCGTCGCCGGCGTAGCTGGGCATGAACCGTCCGACCGATGGGACGAGGCCGAACAGCAGTGGGTTGACGACGAATCCCCAGGCGAGCAGCGTGATTACGGCTCCGACCTGGTTTCGGATGACGGCGCCGAGTCCGGTGCCGATCGCTCCCCACAGCGCGACACTGGCGAGTCCGCCGAGGACCAGCTGGACGACGTCGCCGCTGTTCAGCGCGAACGTGATGCTACGGCTCGTGAGCAGGGTGTAGCCGAGCGCCCAGCCGATCGCCGCCCCGACGACACCGAAGGCAAACCCCGCGAGCACGCCGGCGACGGTCTTTGCCGCCAGGACGCGCGAGCGATGGGGCGTGAAGAGGATCGTTGGCCGCATCGTGCCGTAGCGGTACTCGCTGGCGACGAGCATCACACCGGCGAGCGCGGAGAAGACGCCCGCGAGGTCCGACAGGCTGAGGAATTGCCGCTGGTTCTCGGCGCCCGAGAACGACGATTTGCTCGCGAGCAACCCGGTCAGCAGCGTGAACAGGAGGATCAGCGCGATCATCCCGAGCAGCAGACCGATCGTCGTGCGGGTCGAGCGAACCTTCAACAACTCGGCCTTGATCTGGTCGATCACGCGCCCTCCTCCGCCGTCAGCTCGAGGAAGATCTCCTCCAGCGAAGAGCCCTCGGCGACAAGCTCGTGCAGCGGGATGCCGGCGGCAAAGGCGATCTCGCCGACGCGCTCGCTGCTCGCCCCGTGCACCGCAAGTAGCTGGTCCCCGTTGGCGGTCACTTTGAGCCCCTCCTTGGTCAAGGCCGTCTCGAGCTCCGCGGAGTGGGCGCTGCGCACCCGCACAGCACCGCCGACCCGGGTCGTCAGGTCCTCCAGCGAGGATTCGACGACGAGACGGCCGCGGCTGATGATCAGCACCTGGTCGACGGTTTGCGCGACCTCGGCCAGCACGTGGCTGGAGATCAGCACGGTGCGGTCCTCTGAGGCGAACGATCGCAGGAAGTCACGCAGCCAACGCACGCCCTCCGGGTCGAGCCCGTTGGCAGGCTCGTCCAGCACGAGCAGATCGGGCTCGCCGAGCAGCGCACCGGCGAGCCCGAGACGCTGACGCATCCCCAGCGAATAGCCCTTGACGCGTCGCGCACCGGCATCCGCGAGCTCGACCAGGCGGAGTACTTCATCGACGCGCGTATCGGGGACACCGACGGCCTGGCCCAGCATTCGCAAGTGATCGCGGCCTGAGCGCCCAGGATGGAAGTCGGTCGCCTCGAGGACAGCGCCGATCCGCAGCGCCGGGCGGTCGAGCTCGGCGTAGGGACGATCGAAGATCAGCGCCGTCCCGCTTGTCGGCGCGGCAAGACCAAGCAGCATTCGCAGCGTCGTCGTCTTGCCGGCCCCATTGGGACCGAGGAAGCCCGTGATCGTGCCGGCCTCCAGCACGAACGACAGGTCGTCAACCGCCACAACCTTGCCGAAGCGCTTCGTCAGCGACTACCTGCGTCACTTCCTCACCGAGCCTTCAACGCACCGGGGATTGAGGCACCAGCATAACCGCGAGCGGTGATCCAAGATGGACGGCCTCCCGAAGCCCTATGTGAGAGCCCGAAACTAGCCAAGGAGTGGAAATCGTTATGTCTGCGCAGATGGATCTCACAAAGGTCGATGTGGATGGGGCTGTTCGAGAGGCGGCTGATGCAGTGTCTGGAGATACGCGCCTCGCGTTTCTTCGCAAGGCCGGTATCGCCGGCGGCGGTGTGCTCAGTGGGGGCGCGGTGCTCGGGGCGCTGCTCCCGGCAGGCGCATTTGCGCAGGGCACGGGCCGGCCTCCCAAGTCCTATGGCGCCGGCGATGTCGGCATCTTCAACTACGCGTTGACGCTCGAATATCTGGAGGCGACCTTCTACGCGCAGGCTGTTGCGAGCATTTCATTTAGCGACCCGCACCTTGCGGCGCTCGCGAAGGTGATTGCGGGCCACGAGGCTACGCACGTCGCCTATCTCAAGACGGCGCTCGGGGCAAAGGCTGTCAAGAAGCCGACGTTTGATTTCGGTGACGCAGTGACGAGCCAGACGACGTTCGCGGCAACGGCGCAGGTGCTAGAGAACACGGGGGTTGGTGCGTACTTCGGTCAGGCGTTCAACTTCGCGAAGGACGCCGACCTGAAGGATGCGGTCTCGATCCTCACGATCGAGGCACGTCACGCGGGGGCGCTCGGCTACTACAACGACCCGACTGCCAAGGAGATATCGCCCAACGGCGCCTTCGACAAGCCGGTGACCGCTGCAGCAACGCTCGCGGCGGTTGCGGGAACGAAGTTCATCGTCTCCTAGGCGCTCCGCGGGTCCGGGCGGCCCCGCCCCAGTCCTCTGAGGCGGGGCCGCCGCGCCCCGCCTGCGTATTGCGGGTCATCTGCGTGGTCTCGTCCTTCGCGTTGGAGATAGCCGCCGGCTGGCGCGTGTTGCCCCGCTTGATCGGCTCACGCTTGCGGAGAGCTCGCGCGACAGCGTAAGCGCGTTGCGCTGGCGCGGCCGATCGCGGGGCTACAGTGCGCCGCCGAGGGTACGGGCCGCGTGCGCTGCGAGGTTGAACAGCGGTTGGGGCACGATCCCGAAGAACACGGTTGCGGCGGCGAAGACGACGGCGGCGAAGCGCAGCTCGATCTGTGGCTTGGCGAGCGCGTCAGCCTCGGGTGAGCCACCCGCGATCACCGGCACCCCGGCAGCGGCGCTTGCGCTTGCGCCTGGCGCCGGCCGCATCCAGACCGCGCTGATGACCCGCAGGTAGTACCCGAGCGAGATCATCGATCCGACGACGATCACTATCGCGAGCCACGTGTAGCCGGCGCCGACGAGCGCGTCGATCAGGAAGAACTTGCCGATGAAGCCGGCGGTAGCGGGCACGCCTGCGAGCGCGAGCATCGCGATCGTGAGCGGCCAGGCAAGCCAAGGATCCGCTGCGCCAAGACCGGCCACCGCGTCGATGTCGTCGCCGTAGGGGGTGGCGCGCTCGCGGGCGATGATCGCTGCGAACGCGGCGAGGTTCATCAGCAGATAGACGATCAGGTAGAGGATCGTCGCGCGCGCACCGAGCGTTGTAGCGATCGCGACGCCGGCGAGGATGTAGCCGGCCTGCGCCACCGATGAGTAGGCGAGCAGGCGCTTGAGCGAGCTCTGGCCGAGCGCGCCGACGTTGCCGACGATGATCGAGACGGCGGCGAGCGCCAGCAGCGCCGGGCGCCAGTTGAGGTGCTCGGCGGGCAGCATCACGTCGAGCACGCGCAACAGCACGCCAAATGCCGCGGCTTTCGTCGCGACCGACATGAAGGCGGTGACCGGAGTCGGAGCGCCCTCGTAGACGTCGGGCGTCCACTGATGGAACGGCGCGATCGAGGCCTTGAAGGCGAGTCCGACTACGAGCAGCGCGACGCCGGTCAGGACGAGCGTGTCAGAGCTGTGGCCGTGGCTGATCGAGCTGGCGATCCCGCCGAAGTCGGTCGAGCCGGTCGCGCCGTAGAGGAGCGCGAGTCCGTAGACGAGCGTCGCCGAGCCGACTGAGCCGATGATCAGGTACTTGAGCCCCGACTCGAGCGAAGCCGCCCGATGCATCTCGGTCGCGCAAAGGACGTAGAGCGGGATCGACAGCAGCTCGAGACCGACGAACAGCGTCACCAGATTCTGTGCCGCGACGAGCACGACCATCCCGGCGATCGAGCCGAGCATCAACGCGAAGAAGTCGCCGTGCGCCGACTCGCGCGGTGCCTGTCCGCGCCAGGAGAGCAGCGTCGCGGCAATGCCGCTCGCGGCGAAGATCAAGGTCATGATCTCGGTCAGCGGATCGATTGCGAGTGCACCGCTGATCGCCGCGACGTGCGTGTGCCACTGCCAGAGCGTCAGGCCGATCGTCGCGCCGAGTGCCGCCAGCGTCAGCGCGGGCACGATCTGCTCGCGGATGAAGCGCGGACCGAGCAGGCCGACCAGCAGCACGATCACCGACCCGCCGATCAGCGCCTCGAGCGGCGAGAGAGCGGCCCAGGCGATGTGCGGGCCGTGGAAGTGGGCGGCGGCGGCGATCATTTTCCGACCTCTGCCGTGTTGGCAAATATGTTCGGGTCGACGGTGTGCGTGAGCGCCTCCTCGCGCACGATCGAGCTCGTCACCGAGCTCTGGCTGCGGTGCAGTTGCAGCTGGGGGTAGATCGCGAACAGGAAGATCGCGCCGATGAACGGCACCAGCACCAGCGCGTCGCGCAACGACAGCTCGCGCGACGCGACGCGCGGACCGACGCGGTTGTGCATCGCGCGGATGAAGACGCGCAGCGCATACACGCTCGCCATCACGACGCCGGTGAAGGCGATGATCGAGAAGACCATCTTCGTCTTGAAGAGGCCGAGCAGGATCAGGAACTCGCCGACGAAGTTGCCCGAGCCCGGCATCGCGAGCGTCGCGAAGGTGACGATCAGGAAGAACGTCGCGAGAATCGGCGCGCGGAAGGCGATGCCACCCATGTCGCGGATGTCATCCGAGCCGCCGGCGCGCGCTGCAAGCAGGCCGATGATCAGGAACAGCGGGGCGACGACGAGCCCGTGGTTGACCATCTGCAGCACCGCGCCCTGGGCTCCCTGCGAGGCGAACGCGAAGATCCCGAGCGTGATGAAGCCGAGCTGTGCGACCGACGAGTAGCCGGCGATGAGCCTGGCATTCGTCTGTGTGAACGCCATCGCCGAGCCGTAGATGATCGAGCAGAGCGCAAGCACGAGGATCAGCGTCTGGAAGTGGACCGCGGCCAGCGGCATGATCGGCAGCACGATCGCGAGGAACCCGTAGGCGCCGACCTTCGAAAGCACGCCGCTGAAGACTGCGAGCACCTCCACCGGCATCTCGCGGTAGGCGTCGGGCATCCAGCCGTGCAGCGGGAAGGCTGGCATCTTGACAAGGAACGCGGCGGCGAACAGCAGGAAGATCCACTCCTGCGTCCCCTTGTGCAGCGGGTTTGCGGCGAGCGCCGAGTAGGCGAAGCTCAGGGTGTGGCCGCTGTGCTCCGAGGTTAGGACCGCGAGCGCGATCGCCCCTGCGAGCATCAACAGCGAACCGACGAAGGTATAGATCACGAGCTTCAGCGTTGCGGCGACACGGTTCGGGCCGCCCCAGACCCCGAGCAGCAGGTAGAACGGGATCAGCATCAGGTCGAAGAACGCGACGAACAGCGCCAGGTCCTGGGCGAGGAAAGCGCCGAGGACGGCCGACTCTGCAAGCGCAAAGAGTGGGAAGAAGACGCGCGGACGCGGCCAGTCGCGGAAATTCGCTGCGGCCATCGCGAGCGCGAATGAGAACGTTGTGAGCGCGACCAGGAACAGGTTGAGCCCGTCGACCGCGAGCGAGTAGTGGATCCCGAGCGAGCGAATCCAGACCGTGTTCGTTACGTGCGCGTAGCCGTGTCCGCTGTAGTTGGCGATCAGCGCGATCGTGATCCCGAGCGCCCCTGAAGCCCCTGCGAGGGCGAAGAGCCCGCCGACGCGACGCAGCGGGATCAACGCGCCGAGCAGCGCCGCAGCGATCGGGAGCCAGATCAGGATCGAGAGCATCAGCTTTGGAGGAGGAAGTAGAGGCCAACTGCGCTCAGCCCGATCACGACGAACGCCACGTAGTAGCGGACAAAGCCGCTCTCGGCACTACGCACCACCGCGGAGCCGGCGCGCACGATCGCCGTCGAGCCGCCGATCAGCGTGCCGTTGACGAAGACGCGCTCGAACGTGCCCTGGGCGAAGCGACCGAACCAGGCCGCCGGCGAGACGACGAGCGCGTCGATCAGCTCATCGAAGTACCACTTGTTGACAAACAGGCGGTAGAGCGGCGCGAAGCGCTTGGCCGCAGCTGGCGCGATCGCGGGTTGCTTGACCCAGATCAGCCACGCGGCGGCGATGCCGAGCAGTCCGATCACCGTGCCAAGGACCAGGCCGACGTAGATCAGGGTGTTGGACGGGTGCAAGTGGATCGTCGAGTTGGCGAACGTCGGCGCGAGGAAGTTGTCGAGCCAGCTCGTCGTCTTCGGGATCCCGACGATGCCGCCCCCGATCGCAAGCAGCGCGAGCAGGCCCATCGCGGCGCGCATCGGCAGCGCGCGCTCGGCGATCACGTGGTCGGGGCCGGGGAAGCCGACGTCGGTGTCCTCGACCTCGCCGTTGGCGGGGTTCGTCGGTTGCTGCGGATGGAAGAGGTGGCCGTGGTCGATCAGCTCGCGCGCCTGCTCACACGGCTCGCCGAGGAAGGCGCGGAAGATCATCCGGAACGTGTACAGCGCGGTCAGTGCGGCGCCGATGTAGCCGGCGGCGTACAGCCCCCAGTACCAGCCGCCGCGACTGCCGATCTGGGCAAGGATGTCGTCCTTCGAGAAGAAGCCGCTGAAGGGCGGGATCCCCGAAAGCGCGAGGCCGCCGATCAAGAAGCACGCGAACGTGAACGGCAGCGCCTTGCGCATCCCCGACATCCGGTCGAGTGACTGGTCGCCGCCCATCGCGCCGATCACCGAGCCCGCCCCCATGAAGAGGAGCGCCTTGAAGAAGGCGTGGGTCATCAGGTGGAAGAGTCCGGCGGCATAGGCCCCGGCGGACACCGCCATGATCATGTAGCCGATCTGCGACATCGTCGAGTAGGCGATGACGCGCTTGATGTCGACGGCGGCAAGGCCGATCGTGCCCGCTACGAGCAGCGTGGTCGCACCGACGATCGCTCCTACGTCCTCGGCTGCCGGAGCAAGCTGGAAGAGCGGGTGCATGCGCGCGATCAGGTAGACGCCGGCCGTAACCATCGTCGCCGCATGGATCAGCGCCGACACCGGGGTCGGACCCTCCATCGCGTCCGGCAACCACGTGTGCAGCGGGATCTGCGCCGACTTCGCGAACGCACCAACCAGCAGTAGCAGGCAGCCTGCCGTCACGTCCCCGCTCCCGCTCGCGAAGACCTTCGGGGCGAGGTGGAACGTCGTGACGAAGTCGAGCGTATGCGTGTGGCTGAAGATGAAGAACGTGCCAAGCACGAGGCCAACGTCGCCGAGCACGTTGATCACGAACGCCTTGATGCCGGCGTTCGTCGCAGTCGTGCGCCTGTACCAGAAGCTGATCAGCAGGTAGGAGGCAGCGCCGACGAACGCCCAGCCGACGATCAGTAGCAGGAAGTTCCCTGCGAGGACCAGCAGCAGCATCGAGAAGACGAAGTAGTTCAGGTAGGCGAAGAAGCGTGCGTAGCCCTCGTCGCCCTGCAGGTAGCTGACCGAGTAGAGGTGGATCAGCATCGAGACGCCGGCGACGACGCAGATCATGAAAACCGACAGCGGGTCGACCAGGATCGTCGCGCCGGCGTTCACGCCGGTCGTGTTCGCGATCGTCCACAGCGATGAGGTGAGCTCGCGGTGCGCGGGCGCCACCGCCTGCAACTTTATGAACGCGACGATCGCGAACGCAAACGCGACGGCGATCGCCGCGGTGCCGATCCAGCCCGCGCTACGGCCCGGCAGGCGCTTGAAGCCGAGCGCGATCAGCAGCGTGCCCAGCAGTGGCCCAGCGAGCACGAGCCAGCCGGCGGTGGTGGCGCTCATCCCTGCAGCTCCCGCATCGAGTCGACGTCCACGGGTAGCCGACGGCGGTGCATCGCGACGATCACGCCGAGGCCGACCGTGACCTCGCAGGCGGCGACGACCATCACGATCAAGGCGAAGATCTGACCGTCGTTGTTGCCCCACATCCTCGAGAACCCGATCAGCGCGAGGTTCGCGGCGTTCAGCATCAGCTCGAGGCAGAGCAGGATCACGAGCGGGTTGCGCCGCACGAGGACGCCGCCGGCACCGATCGCGAAGATCAGTGCGGAGACTGCGAGATACCAGGCGATCGTCATCGCTGCGTCACCCGCGTCACTTGGCCGGCTCCTTGGCGCGCGGCGCCGGCAGCGACTCCGGATAGCCCAGTGTCTCGTGCTGGGTCCCGGTGTAGAGGGGCCGCCCGCGCATGAACTCGGCGACGCTGACGTGCGGCGCGTGCTCCTCGACCCCGCTCTCCAGTCCACCGCGCCGGCGCGCTAGCGTGACGGCGCCGACGGCGGCGAGCAGCAGCAGGAATGAGGCGATCTCGAACGGCGCGAGGAACTTCGTCAAGAACAGGGTTCCGATCGCCTCCGGGTTGCCGAAGCTCGGCGCGACGTGCGCGCCGCCGGTCCCGATCGCCTTCAGACCGGAGCCGAGCACCGCGATGAATAGCTCGACAACGAGCGCGCCGGCGCAGGCGAATGCACCGAGCGTGCCCGCGCGCCCAGGTCCGTGTGCGCTGGGCAGGTTCTGTCCGCCGACGTATGAGACCACGAAGACGTAGAGCACCATCACTGCGCCCGCGTAGACGACGACCTGCGCTGCGGCGACGAACTCGGCCTGTAGCAGCATGAACAGGACGGCGAGCGAGATCAGGTGAACGACGAGCGCCAGCACGCTGTAGAACGGATCCTTGAGCGCGATCACGCCGATCGCTCCCGCCAGCGTCCCGAGCGCTGCAATGAAGAAGACGAGGTAGGACATCAGCAGTCCAGCTGTGTGGCGGCCATTACTCTCCCTGCGCCCGCAGCGGCGTCTGGTCGAGTGGCTCGGCTAGCAGCATCTCCTTCGTGAAGATCAGGTCGCCGCGGTTGTAGTCGGAAAGCTCGTAGTCGTGCCCCATCGTGATCGCATCGAACGGGCACGCGACCTCGCAGTAGCCGCAGAAGATGCAGCGGCTCATGTTGATCTCATAGACCGCGGCGTAGCGCTCGCCGGCCGACACACGGTGCTCCGGCGTGTTCTCCGCGGCGACGACGCGGATGCAGTCAGACGGGCAGGCGGCAGCGCAGAGCGAGCAGCCGACGCATTTCTCGAGTCCGCTGTCTTCGAAGCGGTGGAGCTTGTGCCGGCCGCGGAAGCGCGGGTACACCGCGACCTTCTGCTCCGGGTACTGGATCGTGTGCACGCCCTCGATGACGCGCGCGAACGTCGTCTTCAGGCCGCGCAGCGTCTCGCCGAAAGCGCGGTAGGCGCCGCCGGCGCCGCCGGGCTCCGGTGCGCGCTGAACTTCGATCTGGTCATCGCCGGGACTCCAGCGCTGTACCTGGATGCTCATCCATGCACCGCCACGACGATGATCGCGGTCGCGAGCGTGTTGAGCGTCGCGAGCGGGAGCAGGACCTTCCAGCCGAAGCTCATCAGCTGGTCGTAGCGCAGGCGCGGCAGCGTCGCGCGAATCCAGATGAAGAAGATGAGGAAGAGCGTCATCTTGATCAGGACGACGAACGGGTCTGTCCACGCGGGCTGCCCGTGCCAGCCAGGGATCAGCCAGCCACCGAGGAAGAGCGTCGTCGCCACCCCCGAGACGACGACGATATTCAGGTACTCGGCGAAGTAGTAGGAGGCGAAACGTCCGCCGCCGTACTCGGTGTTGTAGCCGCCGACGAGCTCGGCGTCCGCCTCGGCAAGATCGAACGGGGCGCGGTTGGTCTCCGCAAAAGCCGCGACCATGAAGATGATGAAGCCCGCGAGCTGGGGCACGATGTACCACATGCCCTCCTGCGCATGGACGATCTGGGTCAGCGACAGCGTGCCGGCAGTGATCAGAACGCCGACGAGGGCAAGTCCCTGCGAGACCTCATAGGAGATCAGCTGCGCCGCGGCGCGCATCGCGCCGAGGAACGAGTACTTCGAGCCCGAGGCCCAGCCGCCGAGCATCAACCCGTAGAAGGCGATCGCCGACAGCGCGAAGATGTAGAGCGGGCCGATCGAGACGTCGACGCCATAGAGGCCGACGCGCGTGCCGAAGATGTGCGGCGCGTCGCCGAAGGGGATGATCGCGAAGGTCGCAACGGCGGTCATGATCGAGATCATCGGCGCGAGGATGTAAAGCGGACCGACGGATGTCTCCGGGCGCGACTGCTCCTTGCCGAGCAGCTTCACGATGTCCGCCAGCGGCTGGATCAGGCCGTAGGGGCCGACGCGGTTTGGTCCGTAGCGGCCCTGGAAGCGGCCGAGCAGCTTGCGCTCGGCGAGCAGCACGAGCGGCACGATCTGCAGCCCGACGGCGAACAGGATGATGCCCTTGATGATCTGGATCCACCAGGCCTCGTAGTAGTCGACGAGCCCGATCACGAAATGCTCGCCTCGCTTGGCGCGGCTTCGCTTTCGTGCTCCGCTGCCGCCTGCGCCTCCGCTGCCAGCGCAGCTGCTTCCGCCTCGATGCTCGCGACCGAGCGGATCGTCACCTGCGGGCCACGCAGCCGGTTGGCTCCGTCCTCGTCGAGCCCGCGCTCGAGGAACGCTGTGCCCGCGGGCGCGTTCTCGCGTACGACGACGCGGGCGCGGACCTCGCGCTCAGCGTCGGCGACGACGACCGCCTCGTCGTGGCGCAGCGCGAGCGTCTGTGCGTCGCCTGGCGAGAGCTCGACCCATTGCTTGCGTGTGAGGAACGCGAGCGCAGGGGAGGCCTCGACCTCGGGCGCTGCCCAGATCGATCGGTAGTCGCCGAGGCGCAGCTTGCCGCGCACGCTGCGCGGTGCCTTTCGCAGCTTCGGCTTCGCGGGGCGGTGTTCGCTGCGCAGCGCGTCGGCGCCCGCAAGCTCCTGCCAGCGCACGCCGCGGCCGGCGAGCGCCTCCAGCGTCAGGCCGTCGTAGAACGCCACTTCCGCAAACAGCTCTTCGCTGAGCGCGCGCGCGGTCGGCGGCGCGATCGCGGTGCCGAGCCGCTCGGCGAGATCGGCAAGCACGCGCCACTCGGACCGCACCTCACCTGCATGACCGACGGCGGGACGCAGGCGCTGCACGCGCCCATCGGGGTGCGTGACAGTGCCCTCCTTCTCAGCGCTCGTCTCAGCCGGGAAGATCACCGTCGCGTGCTCGCGCAGCCCCTCGGTCAGGAACGACGCGTGCGCGATCACGCTCGTCGCGTGCCCGAGCGCCTGCTCCCACAAGGCGCCGTCCGGGTGGGAGCGCAGCGGGTCGACGTCGAGCAGGTAGAGGGCGGTGAGCTCGCCGCCGGCGAGCGCCCGCGCGATCGCGTTCGCGTCGTGGCCGCGCGCGAGCTTTGCCGCGCTCAGGCCGGGACCGCCGTCGGGTAGCACGCCCGCCTCGCGCAGGCCGCGGCCGTTCGCTGCCTGCGGGATGCCGATCAGGCCGGCGCCAGTCTGCTTCGCCAGGCCGAGCGCGTCGGCGAGGGCGAGCAGTCCGCCCGCGTCGCCGTCGAGCAGCCGCTCGCCGTAGAAGATCACGATCTCCTTGCCCGCCGATCGCAGGGCCCGCGCGAGTCCCCGCACGGCCGCCACCTCGACGCCCGCTGCGTGCGCCGCCTCCTCGACGGGCTCGCGCCGCAGCGCCGCAGTCAGCGCCCAGGCGAGCTCCGCCCCGCGGCCCGGAGCGAAGCGCAGGCTTGCCTCCGCGCGCGGATCGAGCGCGGAGGGGCGCTCGCTGGCGACCAGCAGCCTCACGCCGTTGCGGCGCACCCCCTTGCGGATCCGCAGCTCGAGGATCGGTGCGTCGTCGATCGGCTCGCAGTCGAGCACCAGCACCGCATGCGCGAACTCGAGGTCTGAGACGCGCGCGGCGAGTGCCGGATCGGCGAGCGCGCGCCAGTCCGCGAGGCTGACAGCGTTGCCGGCGCGCGAGTCGAGGTGCGGCGAGCGCAGGACGTCGCGCAGCAGGCGGCCGAGCACCAGGCCCTCTTCGTTGGTCGCCCCGCCGCCGGCAAGGGCCGCCGTTGCGGCACCGGCGCGGCGTAGCGCGCCGGTGGCCTCGGCGAGCGCCCGATCCCAGTCGACCTCTCGCAGTACCCCGCCGTCGCGGATCATCGGCGATGTGATGCGCTGATCGACGTGCATCGCCTGGTAGGCGAAGCGGCCCTTGTCGCAAAGCCAGCCGTCGTCGACCTCGTGGTGATCACGCTCGAGCACGCGCAGAACGCGCTCGTCGCGCACCGTCAGCGTCGTGTTGCATTGCGCCGGGCAGAGCGTGCAGAGAGAGCCGGCGTCCTCGATGTCCCACGGCCGCGCGCGGAAGCGGTAGGGACGCGAGGTCAGAGCGCCCACCGGGCAGAGCTCGATGATGTTGCCCGAGAAGGGCGCGACGTAGGGATGACCGTCGAAGGTCCCGACGAAGCTGTGCGCGCCGCGCTCGAGCAGCACGAGCTGGTAGTCCTCGGCGATCTCCTGTGAGTAGCGCACGCAGCGGTAGCAGAGGATGCAGCGCTCGCGGTCGATCGCGATCAGCGGCGAGAGCTCGAGCGGCTTGCGGAAGTGGCGCTTTGGATCGATGAAGCGCGAGGTGCCCCCGCCCCAGCCGAAGGTGATGTCCTGCAGCGGGCACTCGCCGCCCTTGTCGCATACCGGGCAGTCGAGTGGGTGGTTGATCAGCAGGAACTCGACGACCGCTTCCTGCGCGACCTTCGCGCGCTCCGAGCGCGTGTGGACGACCATGCCGTCCTTGACCGCGGTCGAGCACGCCGTCTGGAGCTTCGGCATGCCCTCGATCTCGACTAGGCACATTCGGCAGGCGCCGACCGGCTGGCCGAGCTTGGGCTCGTAACAAAAGACGGGGATCTCGATGTCGCCGAGCTTTGCCGCGTCGGCGAGCATCGTGTTCTCGGGTGCCCTGACCTCGCGCCCGTCGATCTGGAAGGTGATCTCTTGCGGTTGTGGGCGCGGCATCAGGCGCCTGCCCCCGCGAGCTGGGCTCGCTGCATGTGGGCTTCGAGCTCGTCGCGGAACTTGACGATCATCGAGCCGATCGGCATCGCCATCGCGTCGCCGAGCACGCACAGGCAGTTGCCGATGATGTGATCCTGCACCGAGGCCATGATGTCGAGGTCCATCGGCGTCGCCTCGCCGGTCTCGATCCGCTCGAGCATCCGCACCGTCCAGTTCGTTCCCTCGCGGCACGGCGTGCACTTGCCGCACGACTCGTGGCGGTAGAACCGTGCGGTCTTCAGCGCGACATCGAGCACCGGCGTCTGATCGTCGACGACGATGATCGCGCCCGACCCGAGCATCGTGCCTGCCTTCGCGAGGCTGTCGAAGTCGTAGGGGATGTCGAGGTCATCGCCGGTCAGGACCGGCGAGCTCGATCCGCCCGGGAACCAGAGCTTCACCTTGCGCCCGCGCGGCGGACCGCCCGCAAGCCCGTAGATGATCTCGCGCGACGGGATCCCGAGCTCGATCTCGTAGTTGCCGGGCCGCTGGACATGGCCGGAGACCGAGACGACCTTCGTGCCGGCCGAGCCGCTGACGCCGAGCTCGGCGTACTTCTTCCCGCCGACCTTGAGGATGTGCGGCATCGTCATCAGGGTCTCGACGTTGTTGATCAGCGTCGGCCCGCCGTAGAGCCCCTCGATCGCCGGAAATGGCGGCTTCAGGCGCGGATTGCCGCGCTTGCCCTCGAGCGAGTCGAGCAGCCCGGTCTCCTCGCCACATATGTACGCGCCGGCACCGCGGTGGAGCACGAGCGAGAGCGACATCTCGCTGCCTAGGATCCGCTCGCCGAGATAGCCGGCGGCGTACGCCTGCGCGATCGCGGTGTCGAGGATTCGCGCCTGCTCCTCGTACTCGCCGCGGATATAGATGAAAGCGCGGTTGATGTTGCCGGCGCGCGCGGCGATCACGATGCCCTCGATCAGCATGTGCGGGCTCTTCTGCATCAGCTCGCGGTCCTTGAAGGTCCCCGGCTCTGACTCGTCCGCGTTGCAGACGAGGTACTTGTCCATGTCGCCCTTGGGCAGGAAGGACGCCTTGCGTCCGGATGGGAAGCCGGCGCCGCCGCGGCCGCGCAGCCCGGAGGCTTCGAGCTCGGCGATCACCTGCTCCTGGGTCATGCCGAGCGCCTTGCGCAGCGATTTGTAGCCGCCGCGCTTCTCGTAGACCTTGATGTCGGCGAGCTTCGCCTGGTCGATTCCCTTCAGCAGGATTGCGTCGGTCACTTCGCGGTCTCCGAAGGTAGCTCCGACGCTGCTGTCTTGCGTAGCGAAAGGCGCAGCTCGGGTAGCGGCTCGCGGCCGGCCCGCAGGTCGGCGACCAAGCGCTCGGCATCGCCCTTGCCCAGCGGGCCGTAGTAGATCTGGTCCACCGAGACCATCGGCGCGATGTCGCAGGCGCCAAGGCACTCGAAGTGGCGCAGGTTGATGTCGCGCTCCTCTCCGACCGCGGCCTCCATCTCCTCGTAGAGCTTGTCGGCGCCGCGCAGCGAGCAGCTGATGTTCGTACAGACGTACACCGTGTGCTCGCCAGCCGGCTCGAGCTCGAACATGTCATAGAAGGTCGCGACCGAGGTCAGGTATCCCGGCGTAACGCGCATCACGCACGCCGCCTCGAGGATCGCCTGCGGTGAGCACCAGCCGTGCTGTCGTTGCGCTGCGGCGAGCGCCGGCAACGCCGCGGAATGGCGATCGGGGTAGCGCGCCATCGCCGCCTCGATCTCGGCACGCAGCGCCGGATCGACATCGACCAGGGCGGGATCGGGAACCTCCGCCGGATCCTTCGTCAGATCGGCCGGCTGATCCCACCCAGGCGTCCGCGACCCATGCCGATCCCGCGGAATCGAAGCCCCATTCAGCTCCTGCTCATACGCGAACCCGGGTCCGGCCGGCTCAGAAGGACTCATCGGAGGCCCTCCCCAATAGCGCCACGACCAACTACCCGCGCAACGCGTGGCGGAGTCAGCGAGGACAGCCGGCAAAAGGCCGGCTCCCGCAGCCTCATCGATCGATCCCCCCAAGTATCGGGTCGAGCATCGCGAGCGTTGCGATCAGGTCGGCGATGTAGGCGCCGCGGGTCATCGGCGCGGTCGCCTGGAGGTTGACGAAGCTCGGGTCGCGCATGTGCACGCGAGCCGGCTTGGCTGAGCCGTCCGAGCGCACGAAGCAGCCGAGCTCGCCGCGCGGTGACTCGATCGGGTAGTAGACCTCGCCCGGCGGCACGCGGAAGCCCTCGGTGACGAGCTTGAAATGGTGGATCAGCGCCTCCATCGAGGTCGCGAGCTCGTGGCGCGGCGGCAGCGCGACCTTGCGGTCGGTCGTGATGTGCGGCCCCTCGGGCAGCCCGTCGAGCGCCTGGTCGATGATCTTCACCGACTCCTTCATCTCGGCGACGCGAACCGCGTAGCGGTCGTAGTTGTCGCCGACCGTGCCGACTGGGATCTTGAACTCGAAGTCCTCGTAGGACGAGTAGGGCGCCGCCTTGCGCAGGTCCCAGGGGTTGCCCGCGGCGCGCAGCAGCGGCCCGGTTACGCCAAGCCCCAGGAGCGACTGCTCGTCGAGCGGGCACGTGCCACGCAGGCGCTGCAAGAGGATCTCGTTGCGTCGTAGCAGGTCGTTGTACTGGTCGACGCGGGTCGGCATGATCTTCGTGAACTCGCGCACCTTCGTCTCGAAGTCGCGCGGGATGTCTTCGATCACGCCGCCAACCTGGATGTAGCGCGTGTGCATCCGCTGTCCGGATGACATCTCGAAGAGGTCGAGGATCATCTCGCGCTCGCGGAAGCAGTACCAGAACATCGACATCGCCCCGAGATCGAGCGCGCTCGTCCCGAGCCAGACGAGGTGGGACATGATCCGGTTGAGCTCCATGTGGATCACGCGGAGGTACTGCGCGCGCTTCGGTACCTCGCACTCGAGCAGCGTCTCGACAGCGCCGCAGTAGGCCATCGCGTTGAAGTAGTAGGACAGGTAGTCCATCCGCTCGATGACCGGAATGACCTTCCAGTAGGCCTTGTCCTCAGCCGTCTTCTCGATCCCGGTGTGCACGTAGCCGATGATCGGCTTGAGGTCCTGCACGATCTCGGCGTCGAGCGTCACGAGCAGCCGCAGCACGCCGTGGGTTGCCGGGTGGTGCGGCCCGATATTGAGCGTCAGGAGCTCGTTCGAGAGCCGCTGTTGCGAGGCCACCTGCTCCTCGAGCGGCGCGAGCGTGATCGACTCCTCCATCTGGCGATAGGTACTCATTTAGTCCACCCCGGCGAGGTCGCGTCGTTGTGGGTGAAAAGCACCGGCTCGCCGCCGATCGGGAAGTCGCGCCGCTGCGGGTGCCCCTCGTAGTCCTCGGGCATCAGGATGCGCCGCAGGTCCGGGTGCCCGTCGAAGACGACGCCGAACATGTCGTAGATCTCGCGCTCCTGATGGTCGGCGGTCGGCCAATCGGGTGTCACCGATTCGACGTTTGGCGAGCCGGTCGCCACGCGCAACGTCACGCCGAGGCGGTCGACGCGCTCCATGTCGAGCAGCTGGTAGTGGACACCAAGCCGCGGCTCCTGCGGGTAGTAGTCGACGCCGTGCACGCTCATCAGTGCGCGGTAGCCGTGGCGGTCGCGCAGCGCGGCGAGCACCCCGCGCACCGCAGCCGGATCGATCTCGACGCTCGCCTGCCCGCGGAAGAACGTCGTCTCGCGCACGCTGCCGGGGATCAGCTCCCCCAGCTCCGTCGCGATCAGCTCCAGCCCAACCTGGTCAGGCACCTGCGCGCTCCGCTGACGGGTCCGTGCCGGTCAGGACCTCCTCAGTCCCGACGGCCCCGTAGCGCTCACGCCAACCGAGGTCCGGATCATCCTGGATCATCTTGCGGAGCTTGAGGATGCCGTGCATCAGCGCCTCGGGGCGCGGCGGGCAGCCCGGCACATGCACGTCGATCGGCATGAACTTGTCGGCCGGGACGATGGCGTAATTGTTGAAGACCCCCATCGAGGATGAGCACGCGCCCATCGCGATCGCCCACTTCGGCTCGAGCATCTGGTCATAGATACGGCGCACGACCGGCGCCATCTTGATCGAGACTCGTCCCGAGAGGATCAGCAGGTCGGCCTGGCGCGGCGAGGCACGGAACGCCTCGAAGCCGAACCGCGCGACGTCGACGCGCGCGGCGACGATCGACATCATCTCGATCGCGCAGCAGGCGAGCCCGAACGTCGCCGGGAACAGCGAGTTCGACCGCGCCCAGTCAACCGCCTTCTCGAGCGTCGTCGTGAGGATCGATTCCTCGACCGCGCGCTCCAGCTCGAGGCCCTCCAGATCGCCGCGCAGCAGGTCACGCGCCAGCAGCTGCCGCGTGCGGAAGCTGCCCGGCGTGTCGAGCGGTTCGCGTGTTACCGCCAATCGAGCGCTCCCCGTCGCCAGACGTATACGAACGCGACGAAGAGCAGCACTACGAACGTGATCGCCTCCCATAGGGCGAAGGCGCCGAACGCGCGCAGCTCGGCGGCAATCGGGTATAGGAAGATCGTCTCGATATCGAACAGGATGAAGAGCATCGCGATCAGGTAGAAGCTGATCCCGAAGCGGAAGCCGTATTTGACCTCGGACGGCAGCCCGCATTCGTAGGGTTGCGTCTTGGAGGCGATCTTGCGCTTGGGGCCGATAACCGTGTTCAGGTAGGCGAAGGCGCCACCAACTATCCCCCCGAGCGCGAGAAACACGATCGCGGGCAGGTAACTACGGAGCACCAGCGCGTTATATCACTCCCCAGTGACCTTGTGACGGAGTGTTACTTAGTGGCAAACCCCACGATCCGACCCGAACGGAGCGCCTCGTGAACCACCGCACGATCGCCTTGGATGCCGCACTTGCCGTCGCTGCGTGCAATGGCGTCGCGGGCCTATTCGGCCTCCTGCAGTGGTATCGCGCGCAGGCGAGCCGCGCCTTCTGGCTGCTCGCACGGTTCGGTCAAGCACTCGCCATCGCCTACGCCGCGCTCGCAGGAATCCTCTACCTCAGCCACGACAAGCCCTCGAGCAGCCTCTTCTACCTGTACGCGCTGCTGCCGATCGCGATCGGCTTCGTTGCCGAGCAGATGCGCGTGCTCGCCGCTGACAACGTCCTCACCTCGCGCGACATCCTCGACGCCCAGGCCGTCGGCCAGCTACCGCCCGATAGCCAGCGCGAGATCGTGCTCGCGATCCTCCGCCGCGAGATGGTCGTCATGGCGCTCGCCGCCGTCACGGTCTGTTTCCTCGCCCTGCGGGCGTGGGGCACGTATTAGGGCAGGATCAGCAGGTCGGTGGGTTGCGCGCCAAGCCCCTCGAGCGTGACTTCCTCGCCGCTCGCGAGGTCGACGATCCGGCCCGCCCGCCGCGCGATCTCCGCGTGAAACCGCGGCAAGTCGTCCTGGAGCAACGGCTCGTGCTCGCCTCGAGCGTGTGGCGAAAGGGCCGCGCCGTGAAGAACACGCACTCGCGCCGCATCTCCGCCATCACCCGGATGCGGTGCGGACCATGCACGCGCAGCCGGAGTCGCCGCCGCGATGCCCGCCACAGGCGCCCGATCACGAGACTCGCAGCGACCCGTACGCGCCTAGATCGGCGTAGTTCGCGCCCGGGTCGTAGACGCGGTAGCTGCCGGGCGCGAGCGTGAACGGCGCGGTCGTGACGGTCTGTCCGGGGAAGATCGCGCCGGTCTGACCGAGGATCTTGCCGTCGCCGTTCGCGACCGCGATCTCGTGCACGAGGACGCCGTCGTTGGTCGCACGGATCTCCACAGTCCCGGCTTCCATCTGCACGCTCTCGGGCGTGATCACGTACTCCCCGACGTCCAGCCGCATAACGCTCGTGTGGTAGGTGGCGGTCGCCTCGCCGCACCCTGCGAGCACGACCGCGAGCAGGAGGACGACCAGTCGCGGCATTGCCTCAGGCATTATCCGTATCATCTCCGACCGCATGAGCCGTGCCGGGAAGATCGCTGCTAGCGCCGCCGCTGCATGCGTGGCCGCGGTCGCGATCAGCGCCTGCGGATCGCAAGGCGTCGATGTCGCGAAGTCGAGCCCCTACCACGCCGGGGCTGTCATCTTCCTCGACCATTGCTCGGGTTGCCACACGATGACGCTGGTCGGCGCCGAGGGCTCGGCGACCTCGGTCCAGAACCGTCTGCGGACCAACGCCCCGAACTTCGACTTCCGCAAGGAGACCGTCCAGAACGTCCTCTACGCGATCGAGAACGGCGGCTTTACCGGACAGATCATGCCCGAGAACATCGTCGTCGGCCCGCAGGCGCAGCAGGTGGCGCAGTTCCTCGCCCACTATGCGGGCTATGAGGCGCCGAAGAGCCTGACGCTCGCGGGGTCTTCGGGCAATCAGTAGGCTGGGCCGGTTCTCGATCTAGGCCTGATCCGCGAGCAGCCGGAAGCCGTGCGCGCGGCGCTTGCGCGGCGCGAGAGTGGGCTGTCGGAAGCGCTCGATGCGGTCATCGAGCTCGACCTGCGCCGCCGCCGCGTGCTGCCGCAGCTCGAGGCGCTGCGCGGCGCGAAGAACGCCGCCTCGGAGGAGATCGCGGCGGCCAAGCGCAGCGGTGCCGATGTCGGCGAGGCGATCACGCGAATGCGCGAGCTCGGTCAGCACGAGAAGGCGCTCGACGCGGAGCTCGCCGAGGTCGACGGGGCGCTGCGGGATGCGCTCGCGCGACTACCGAATCTGCCAGCCGATGATGCGCCGCCGCAGGATACGGTCGTGCGCGAGGTGGGGGAGCCGCGCCTGGGGGAGGGCTTTCGCGACCATCTCGAGCTTGCGGGACGGCTGATCGACATGGAGGCCGGCGCGCGCCTGTCGGGGGCGCGCTTTGCGTACCTGCGCGGCGATCTCGTGTTGCTCGAGCTGGCGCTTGTTCGCTGGGGGCTCGATCGCCTGATCGCGGAAGGTTTCGAGCCGGTGATCCCGCCGGTGCTCGTGCGCGAGCAGGCGCTCTTCGGGACGGGCTACTTCCCTGACGCCGAGCAGCAGATCTACGAGATCCCGGGGGAGGAGCTCTACCTGGTCGGAACCTCCGAGGTCGCGCTAGCCTCGCTGCACGCGGGCGAGATCATCGCTGCCGGCGAGCTGCCGCGCCGCTACGCGGGCTTCTCCTCGTGCTTCCGGCGCGAGGCCGGTGCTGCCGGCAAGGACACGCGCGGGATCATCCGCGTGCACCAGTTCGACAAGCTCGAGATGTTCACTTTCACGACTGCGCAGGAGAGCGCCGCCGAGCACGAGCGCCTGCTGTCGATCGAGGAGTCGCTGCTCGGCGCGCTCGAGCTGCCCTACCGCGTGCTGAACATCGCGGTCGACGACCTCGGCGCATCGGCGGCGAAGAAGTACGACTGCGAGGCCTGGCTGCCCTCCCAGCAGCGCTACCTCGAGCTGACATCGACCTCGAACACGACCGACTTCCAGGCGCGCCGGCTCGAGATCCGCGTGCGCGGCGAGGGTGGCGGCCGGCCGGTCACCGCGCACACGCTCAACGGGACCGCGATCGCTGTCGGGCGCACGATCGTCGCGCTGCTCGAGAACGGTCAGCGCGAGGACGGCTCGGTCGTGCTACCCGAGTGTCTTGGGGCCTACGGCGCGCCGCGTGAGCTCCGCGCCGCCGCCGAGAGCTAGATTCCGGCCAGCGGGCATGAACGGGGTGAACCGTTACCCCGACGAGGTCACCGATGGATCGCCCGACCGTTTTGTTGCTAGCCGCGACGATCGCCGCGGGCGCGCAGAGCCGATTCGCAGTGCCAAGGCCTACAGGCCGGAAGTGCTCGGCCGCCCGGCGCCGGCAACCGACTTCCCGCTCATCGGGCTCGAGGAGACAGTCCCGCGAGGCGCCCGCGCGTCAGCGGTGCTCCGGCAGCTCGATCACGAAGCTCGCGCCGCCCTCGGTGGCGTTGCGCGCGCTGACGCGTCCGCCGTGCGCATCGACGATCTCGGCCACGATCGCGAGGCCGAGCCCGGCGCCGGCCTTGCCGCGCTCGCGTCCGCCCTCCGCGCGCCAGAAGCGCTCGAACACGGCGTCCTGCGCGTCGTCGGGCAGGCCGGGCCCGTGGTCGCGCACCTCGATCCGCTCGTAGCCGTCACGGCGCGCGAGCGTCAGCTCGATTGGCGTCCCGGCGGGCGTGTGCTTGATCGCATTCGTGGTCAGGTTGGCGAGCACCTGGCGCAGGCCGTCGGGGTCGCCGCTGACACCGTGGCGTCCGCGCGCGGGCGTCACTTTCACGCTGACCTCGCGCTCCGGCGCTACCGCTCGCAGATCGCTGGCGGCATCGCGCACGAGCGGTGCGAGATCGACGGGCTCGCGTACGCTGCGCGGCATCTCGTCAAGTCGCGCGAGCGCGAGCAGCTGCTCGACCAGGATGCCCATCCGCGCGGCTTCCTGCTCGATCCGCTCCATAGCCTTCGCCGTGTCCTCGGGGCTGTCGGCCGCGCCGCGCCGGAATAGCTCGGCGTAGCCGCGGATCGAGGTGAGCGGCGTGCGCAACTCGTGTGAGGCGTCGGCGAGGAACCGCCGCAGGTGCTCCTCGCTTTCCTGTTGCTTGCCGAATGCTTGCTCGATTTGGCCGAGCATCGCGTTGAGCGCAAGGCCGAGGCGCCCGACCTCGGTTCGCTGATCGGCCGGGCTGACGCGGCGCGAGAGATCGCCGGCGGCGATCTTGCCCGCAGTCGCTCCGATCCTGTCCAGCGGGCGCAGGCCAAGCTTGATCACGACCCAAGCGAGGATTGCAAGCGCCGCGAGCACGGATGCGATCGCGATCGCCTCGACCGTCTTCAGGCGAGCGAGCGTCGCGTCGGTGCTCGCGAAAGAGACACCGACGACGGTCAGCCCGTAGCCGATGTCGGAGTGGCGCACGAGGACGCGATAGGACTGGCTGGAGTCGCCCTGCGCCCGCACCGTGAAGAGCCTTGGATGCGCCGGCGAGCTGACGTAACGCGCGATGTCGGCCGGTAGCTTCGGCGGGTACTGCGCCGCGAAGTTGGCGGCGACGGGCGTGCCGGCTCGCTTGCCAGAGCGGTCGAGGTGCTCGCCGAACGTCCCGGCTGGATCGATCTGGTGCTCGTCCGGCGGGCCTTGGGCGCCGCCGGGGGGAGCGCCACCGTCATCGTCCCCACTCGCTGGGAACGTGCCTTGTGGCTCCCCCATGTGCCCGAGGCCGTTCTGGTAGTCCACCTGATCTTCGATCGTGTTGAACGAAGCGAGAACCTCCGTGTTGACCTGACCAAGCAGAAACGAGCGCTCCTCACGGTAGGTGACGTAGCCGGCGATCACGAGCCCGATCGCGGCCAGCACGACGAGTCCGACGAGTAGGCGGGCACGCAGTGACTCGAGCTTTGCCCAGCGCATCAACCGCGCGGCAGGCGCAGCGCGTAGCCGACGCCGCGCACCGTGTGGATCAGCTGTGGCTGCTCGACGTCGATCTTCTTGCGCAGGTAGCTGATGTAGGTCTCGAGCACGCGCGCGTCGCCGCCGAAGTCGTACTGCCAGACGTGGTCGAGCAGTTGCGCGCGCGTGAGCACACGCCTTGGGTTGAGCATCAGGTAGCGCAGCAGCCTGAACTCGGTTGCGGTCAGCTCGATCGGTCGGCCGCTGCGGGCGACCTCGCGCGTGTCCTCGTCGAGCTCGAGGTCGGCGAACGTGAGCTTCGAGGAGTCCGGCTCCTGTGCTCCGCTGCGCCGCAGCACGGTCCGGATCCGCGCGACGAGCTCCTCGAGGCTGAACGGCTTCGTCACGTAGTCGTCGCCACCGACCGTCAGGCCGTGAACGACGTCCTCGGTTGCGTCCCGTGCTGTCAGGAAGATGATCGGCACGCCGGCGCGCGCTCCCGCGAGACGGCGTGCGACCTCGAAGCCGTCGAAGTCGGGCAGCATCACGTCAAGCACCATCACGTCGGGCGTGTGTGCTGCAACCGCCGCGATGGCTTCAGCGCCGGTGGCGGCCGACTCGACCTCGAAGCCCTCGAAGCGCAGCGCCATCGAGATCACGTCGACGATGTTCGGCTCGTCGTCAACGACGAGCACCCGCAGCTGCTCGCCGTCTTGCTCTGGTTGTCTCATGTGCGGATCATTACGCGCGACCCTGTGCGTTTGCTGAGAGCGGTGGCGACGGTAAGCTCCGGGCGTGGACGTGGCACACGGATCGGGGGTCCGGCTGAGCGGCCTCGAGAAGTCTTTCCGCAGCCCGGAGGGACCGGTCCACGCGGTTCGCGGCATCGACGTCGAGATCGCGCGCGGCGAAACGGTCGCCCTCCTCGGTCCCAACGGCGCCGGCAAGTCTACGACGATCGACATGCTGCTCGGGCTCCAGTCGCCCGACTCAGGCAGCGTCACGCTCTTCGATCGCATGCCCCGCGACGCGGTCGACGCGGGTCTTGTCGGGGCGATGCTGCAGAGCGGCGCGCTGATCCAGTACCTCTCGGTGCGTGAGCTTCTGACGATGATGGCGGGCATGTATCCGGCGCCGCTGTCAGTCGACGAGGTGCTCGCCCAGACAGGTCTCGAGCGAATCGCGCCACGGCGCACGCAGAAGCTCTCAGGTGGCGAGACACAGCGCGTTCGCTTCGCCATGGCACTCGTCAGCAATCCCGACCTGCTCGTCCTCGACGAGCCAACGGTGGCGATGGATGTCGAGTCCCGGCGCGGGTTCTGGGATGCGATGCACGCCTTCGCGGGACGCGGCAAGACGGTCCTTTTCGCCACTCACTACCTCGAGGAGGCAGACCAGAACGCCGACCGCGTCGTCTTGATGGCCCAAGGCCGCGTTGTCGCCGACGGGCCGCCGACAGCAATCAAGGCGCAGATCGGGACGCGCACGATCCGCGCGACGCTTCCGGACGCCGAGCACGCCGTCCTCGACGACCTGCCAGGAGTTGCGAGCGCGGAGCGCCGCGGCGACTCGGTGAAGCTCAGCTGCACGGACTCCGACCAGACGATTCGTGCGCTGCTCGAGCGCTTCCCGGCGGCGCGCGATATCGAGATAACGGGTGCCGGGCTCGAGGATGCATTCCTTGCGCTGACCGCTGATGACGGCTCGGAGCGGTGATGACTGGACTCCTCTACACCCGCTACGAGCTGGTTCGCGCGCTGCGAAACCGCCGCTTCTTCTTCTTTTCGCTCGGGTTCCCGCTCGTTCTCTACTTCGTGATCGCCGCGCCCAATCGCAACGTGCCCGACTTCGATAACAGCGGAATCTCGTTCCCGCTCTACTACATGGTCGGTCTCACGTCGCTCGGCACGATGATCGCGATGATCTCGACGGGAACGCGGATCGCCGCCGAGCGCCAGATCGGCTGGACGCGGCAGCTGCGGATCACGCCGCTGAAGACGCGCGACTACTTCCGCGCCAAGCTCCTGGCCGCCTACATGATGGCTTGCCTGACGATCGCGGCGCTGTGCCTCGCCGGCGCGTCGCTGGGCGTGAGTCTTCCGCTGGGTCGCTGGCTCGAGATGGTCGGCCTGATCCTCGTCGCGCTGGCGCCGTTTGCCGCCCTTGGCGTCATGCTCGGCCACCTCCTCAACGTCGACTCGATCGGTCCCGCGACCGGCGGTGGCGCCTCGCTGCTGGCCTTCCTTGGCGGCACCTGGTTCCCGCTCGGCCACAGCGGCTTCGTCTTCGAGTTGGGCCGCCTACTGCCGTCCTACTGGCTCGTCCAGGCCGGCCACGTGGCGCTGACCGGCGAAGGCTGGCCCTTGCGCGCCTGGCTGACGGTCGCGGCCTGGTCCGTCCTGCTGACGCTCGGTGCCGCCTACGCCTTTCGCCGCGACACGAAGCGCGTCAGCTAGCGCCACCACTTGCTGGCGCGCGCCTCGGCGGTCCCGCCGGTCGTGTCGAGCTTGTCAAGCGCTGCCATCTGCTCGTCGCCTAGCTCGAAGTCGAAGATCGCCGCGTTCTCCTCGATCCTCTCGCGATGGACCGATTTCGGGATGACCACGGTGTCACGCTGCAGGCACCAGCGCAGCAGCACCTGTGCGGGTGTGCGTCCAACACCCTCGGCCAGCTCGCGCACCACCTGGCTCTCGAGGTGCCGGCCGGTCCCGAGCGGGCTATAGGCGACGACCGCGATTCCCCGATCAGCGCAAGCCTGCGCGAGCGCTCGACGGTACTCGAACGCGCTGAACTGGACCTGGTTACAGACCGGTACGACCTGCGCGACGCCCGCGAGCTCGTCCAGCTCGCTGACCGAGAAGTTCGACACGCCGATCGATCGCGCGTAGCCGCCCCGCTGCGCCTCCTCCATCCCCGGCCAAGCCCACGTCGGCCCACCCGCCGGCCAATGGATGATGTAGAGGTCAACCTGCTCCACGCCGAGACGCTCGAGGCTGCGCTGCGCCTCACCCACCGGGTCTCGGTGCACCGGATGGAACTTGGTCGTAATGAAGACGTCCTCGCGCGCCACGCCACTGGCCGCAAGCGCGCGCCCGACGCTCTCCTCATTCCCATAAGCCTGCGCCGTATCGATATGCCGATACCCAGCCTCAAGCGCCCACCCCACCGCTCGCTCGCACTCTGCCCCCGAAGCCGTCTGCCAAACCCCCAGCCCCAAACGCGGCATCTCCGCCCCATTCACGAGCGTCACAGTCTCAAGCGCCACACCCGGATGATCGCAGGCCACGAAAGCCGCCCGCCGGCGCCCCACCCAAACCCCGCGTCAGCAGCCGCGAGGATGCCGGCCCCAAGACCTCGGCCGAAGCGCTCGCCACCGCGGCCGGCCACCGCAGCGCTAATGCGATCCGCTGTCGGG
Source organism: Solirubrobacteraceae bacterium (assembly GCA_050010595.1). GTDB lineage: Bacteria > Actinomycetota > Thermoleophilia > Solirubrobacterales > Solirubrobacteraceae > Palsa-513. The sequence goes on along the minus strand of JBEKKS010000004.1, from coordinate 25,910 downwards.
CGGCGGCGGATCGGAGCGCATCGCTGCGACGTCCGACACGAGCACGGCCGGGTCCTGCGTCGGATGGACCTCCATCCGCGGCAGTGCATAGGGATCGTCGTTGGCGCCCGCCCAGCCGTAGTGCTCGGTCGTTGACCCGCGGAATCCTGCCGCCTGGAGTGCGGCGATCACGGTCGGGTCGTACTCGCCCGACGGGTAGCAGAACCAGTTGACCGGGACATCGAAGAGCCGCTGGATCTTGCGCCGCGTGGTGGCGGTCTGGAAGCGCAGCTCGCTCGCCGTGAGGCCCACCATCGCCGAGTGGTCGTAGCCCTGTGTGTCGAGCTCCCACCCGTCGCGGTGAATCAGCTCGCGGATCTCATGGTGTGAGATCCCGCCGTTGGCCCAGGACAGGCCGGTCAGCTGGAGGTTCTCGACGCCGACCCAGCCGAGCTTCTTGAGCACTGGCGCTGCGTACTGGAACTGTGTCTCGTAGCCGTTGTCGAAGCTGATCACGATCGGCTTACCGCACGGCAGGCGGCGGTGCTCGTGCCAGTTAGCCCACAGCTGGTCGAGCGTGACTGCGTGATACCCGTCCCTGGCCAGCGCCTGCATCTGCTCCGCGAAGAGCGCCGGCGAGACATAGAGCAGCGGGAAGGGGGCTCCGGCTGGCGCCTGCGCGATCACGTGGTACTCGAGGATCGGCGCTCGCTCGAGGCGATAGGGCGCGAGACATCGATCGACCGGTGCGCCCGTGCGGGCGACGGCGATGGTCTTTGACTTCGCCGACCGTGCGGGCAACGGGGTCTTCGAGCCGCCGCCGGGTCCCGCGAGCGCCACCACGATTCCCGCAACTGCACAGGCGGCCACTGCACCGGCGATGCGCCGGCGCCGCCTGACCGTCCGCCGGCGCTGCTCGCGCCGAGCGTGCGAGCGCTCGTAGCTCTCGCGACCCTCCATCCACTCAATCTCTCACGATGCGGATGAGTGCCGCGCCAGCCGCCGCGAAAGCGCTTCCCGTACCGTGGGCCACTCGCTCGCGATCACGCTGTAGTAGGCGCTGTCGCGGATGACGTCGCCGCGGACGATCATGTGGCTGCGGAAGATCCCTTCGTAGGTGGCGCCGATGCCTGCAAGCGCCTTGCGCGAGCGCTCGTTCAGCGCATCCGTCTTGAACTCGACGCGGATGCAGTCAAGCGTGCCGAAGGCGTGCTCGAGCAACAGCAGCTTGCACCCGGCGTTCGCTCCGCTGCGCCAGGACTGGCGGCGCAGCCAGGTCCAGCCGATCTCGACGCCGCGATGCTCGGGCCGCAGCGCAAGATAGCTCGTGTGCCCGATCGCCACGCCATTCTCGATCGTCGCAAAGCTGGCCTGGCGTCCGGCGGCGCTCTCCTCGAGCATCCCCTCGAACCAGCGGTCGTAGTTCTCGCGCGAGGCGCTGGCGTTGAACGGCATCCAGCGCCAGATCTCGGAGTCCGCGGCCGCCTCCCAGAGCTGCTCGCGATGTCTCTCGTGCAGCGGCTCCAGCGCCACCAGCTCGCCGCGTAGCGTCGGTTGGAGTTGGTCGGCGTCCCACATCGACGCTAAGGATGCCCGAAGACGCCGTGTCGATACCGCTCGCCCAGCCCGAGCTGTCAGATGGGCGCGCCGAGCAGTGCTCGCAGCAGGCCGTAGAGCTCATCGCGGTTCTCTATGCCGACCTGTGCTGCGACGTCCTTATCGAGGTCGGCCATCCCGGCCATGGCTCGAGCGAGCGTCGTCTCTCCGGCCGGCGTGAGCCGCAGTGCGTACGAGCGGCGGTCGCTCGGATTGCGCTCGCGCAGGATGAGCCCTTTGCCCTCGAGCGTGTCGACGAGCTCGACGATCACGGGTCCGCTCACGTCGTGGAGGTGAGCTATCTGCTGCTGTGAGCAGGGTCCGATGTCGCGCGCTGTCGCAAGCAGGCCGTACTCTCGAACCTCCAGCCCCAGCGGCTCGAGCTTCGCGTCTGCGCGCGCGTGCAGCGCAAAGTGCGCGCGCGTGATGCGAAAGCCGACCGATTCGGAGACCGGCGCGAGCACCTCCGGCAAGGAGGGTCCGAGCAGGTCGCCGAGCAGCGCGTAAAGCCGCTGCCGCTGCGTTGCGTCGAGACGGCTCGTGAGTTTCGCGTCGGCCGCGCGGTAGCGGGGCCCCGCGGCTTCAAGCGTCACTGCGCCATGCGGCGTCGCGGCGATCACCTGCGAGCGGCGGTCGGCGGGGTTTCGCGTCCGCGTAGCGAGGCCGGCCTGCTCCAGCGCGTCGAGCCGGTGGACCATGACGCTGCGGTTGACGCCGAGCGTCAGGGCGAGGTCGTGCTGGGCTTGGGGCCCGGCGGCAAGCAGACGCGAGACGAGCGTGAGGTCCTTGGGGTGGGCGATGTCGCGCAGTTCCTCGACGAAGACGCGCTCCACGAGCTGGAAGGAGCGGTGCAGCAGGTAGCCGAGCGTGGTGCTGAGTGTGGGCGCGAGCGCGACCGGCTCGTCTGCGGTCCTGGCGGGGCTTGCCGGGTCTGTCATCGTCGTTGGAACGATACCGGCAAGCCGATAGCCTTAACAATCGTTAGTCAAGATGATGATAAGGTATGCGGCGAAATCCTTGCACCGCGAGACGGGAGGCGCAGATGGACCGGAAATGGTGGACCCTGATCGCAGTCTCGATCGGCGTCTTCATGCTCTTGCTCGACTTGACGATCGTCAACGTCGCCCTGCCGACGATCGAGCGCGATTTCCACGCTCCGCTGTCGGATCTCCAGTGGGTGATCGACGCCTACGCGCTGACGCTCGCCGCCCTGCTGCTGACCACCGGCTCGCTCGCCGACCGCTTCGGGCGGCGGATCCTCTTCGCGATCGGCATCGCGATCTTCACGATCGGCTCCCTGCTTTGCGGGATCGCCGGTAGCGCGACCTTCCTCTGCATTGCCCGCGGTCTCCAGGGCGTCGGCGGCGCCACGATGTTCTCGGTCGCGCTGGCGCTGATCTCCGACGCCTTCCGTGGCGCCGACCGCGGCATCGCGTTCGGCGTATTCGGCATGACGACGGGCGTGTCCGTCGCCGTCGGCCCGGTGCTCGGCGGCCTCATCGTGACGGACCTCTCCTGGCGCTGGATCTTCTTCGTCAACGTTCCACTCGCGGCGGTCGCTCTGGCGATCACGTTGCTGCGCGTCAAGGAGTCGCGCAACCCGAACGCGCGCCGCGCCGACTGGCTTGGCTTCGTCCTCTTCTCGAGCGCCCTCGCCTCGCTCGTCTACGGGCTGATCCGCGCGAGCTCGGCCGGCTGGGGCGCGGGTATCGTGGTCGGCTGCTTCGCCGCCTTCGCAGTGCTGCTCGCAGCGGTCCTCGTGCTCGAGCTGCGCATCCCCTACCCGATGCTCGACCTCAGGCTGCTGCGCAAGCCCGCGTTCACCGGCGGCTTGATCGCCGCCTTCGCCGTCAACGGGTCGATCTTCTCGCTGCTCACCTACCTCACGCTCTACCAGCAGAACATCCTCGGCTTCTCCGCCCTCTCCACAGGCCTTCACTTCCTCGCGCTGACCGGCGCGCTGTTCCTGGTCTCGGGAGTCGCGGGCCGCATGGCGAGCCACATCCAGGTGCGGGCACTTATCGGTCCCGGCTTCATCCTGATCGGCGCCGGCCTGCTGGCGATGCGCGGGATCAACATCGGTACCGGTTGGACGCATCTGATTCCAGGCTTCATCCTGACCGGCTTCGGCGCCGGTCTCGTCAACACGCCGCTCGCTTCGACAGCTGTCGGTGTCGTTGAGCCGGCGCGCGCCGGGATGGCCTCCGGCATCAACTCGACGTTCCGTCAGGTCGGCACCGCGACCGGTGTCGCGGCGCTTGGCTCGCTGCTCGCGACCCAGTCGCGCTCGGCGATCGCTGCGGCGCTCGCGCATCCGCGCCCCGGGCATCCGCTGAGTGCACACGCGATCCAGGCAACCGGCTACGTCAGCGGCCTCAACGAGATCCTGCTCATCGCTGCCGTCGTCGCCTTCGCCGGCGCGTTCTTCGCGCTCGTCCTGATCCGCCAGCGCGACTTCGTGACCCACGGCACGGGCCAGGTGGAGCGCACGACAGCTGAGCCGGCGGTGGCCGCGTAGGGCGCCGGCAGGCTAGTCGATCAGCCGCTTGCTGGTGCGCCAGATCGCGAGCCGCCAGGCGATCAGGGCGAATAGGGCGAGCGCGCCGATGTGTAGAGCGTCGACACCCGGCTGCAGGCCGAACGCACAGTGGCGGACGAGCTCGACGCAGTGATAGAGCGGGTTGAACTGCGCGGCGACGCGCAGCCACTGCGGCAGTCGCGTCAACGGGAAGAACGTGCCGGCGACGAGATAGAGCGGCGTGATCACCGCGCTGATCACGTAGCTGAGCCCGTCGAACGTCGTGACGAGCGCGGCGAACAGCATCCCCAGTGCGGCGAAGCCGATTCCCGTGAGGATCCCGATCGCGGGGACCAGCGCCATCGCCGGCTCGGGCCCCAGTCCGAAGCAGCAGGCGACCGCGAGCGGCACGACCCCGTAGAGCCCGGCGCGCACGCCGAGGAACAGAACCTCGCCGGTCACGATCTCGTCGACGTCGACCGGTGCCGCGAGCATCGCGTCATAGACGCGTTGGTAGCGACGCTTGTAGAGCGCATCGAACATGCCCGAGAACACCGCGCTGAAGAGCACGCTCGTCGCGACGATCCCCGTGCCGACGAACTGCAGGTAGGGAATGCCGGCGACTTCGGAGACGAGCTTGCCGAAGCCAAACCCGAACGCGAGCAGCATGATCAGCGGCTCGACGACGCTGGCAAACGTCCGCGTCTGCCAGAAGTACTTGAACACGGTCCACTCCCGCAGCCATACGGCTGCGATCGCGTGCGGCTCGATCCTTCTTGGTGCTGTGGTGCCGCGCGCGATCACTCGACGTATTCCCCGGTCAGCGCGACGAAGACGTCCTCGAGATTTGCCGCGCGGCGGCGACCGGCAAGCGGGAGCGCTCCGTCGGCGTCGTCGGCGTGCAGGTAGGTGAGCGCGGGGCCCGAGGCGCGCGTCGGCAGCCCGGCTGCCAGCGCTTGCACGCGCAGCAGCTCGAGCTCGGCTGGTGAGCCGGTGACGTCCAGCACCTCGCGCCCGGCGTGCTTGCGGATCAGCTGCGCCGGTGCGCCTTGTGCGACGACGCGCCCCGCGGACATGATCGCGACGTGATCGGCGAGGCGCTCGGCCTCCTCGATGTAATGCGTCGACATCAGGACGGTCGCGCCGCGCTCGCGTAACGCGAGCACCAGTGACCACAACTCCTGGCGCACCTGCGGGTCCAATCCGACGGTCGGCTCGTCGAGCAGCACGAGCTCGGGGTCATGAATCAGGGCGCGCGCGATCAACAGCCGGCGCTGCATGCCACCCGACAGCTTCGCCGCGCGGTCCGCTGCGCGCGCGCCCAGGCCGGCGAGGTCGAGTGCCGCGGCTACGGCTGCCGCGCGCCGATCGGTCGGTACGCGATAGAGCCGCGCGAAGACCTCGAGCACCTGGCGGACGCTCAGATCTATGTCGAGGTTGCTCTCCTGCGGGCAGACGCCCATCCGCGCCCGCGCGAGCTTCGACTCGCGCGGCAGCTCGAAGCCGAGCACCCTGATCGCGCCGGCGTCGGCGATCGCCTGGCCGGTCAGCAGCCTCATCGTTGTGGACTTCCCGGCGCCGTTGGGTCCGAGCAGGCCAAAGCACGTGCCGGTCGGAACGTCGAGTTCCAACCCGTCCACGGCGACCAGCGAGCCGAAGCGCTTGACGACTCCGGAGAGGCTTATCGCCGGCGTCTGGCCAGGGGCGGCGCAGGACAGCGGTGTTTGTGATGCATGCAACGGGACCTCCAAGATCGAGAGCTGGCGGCGCGCCGCCAGCTGGGGCGCGCGGGTGGAAACGGCCTGTGCCGTCGCGGCCGGCCTAACGATCTCGGGAAACCATCCCGGCTAATTTAGCGCACAGACACCTCGGCGATCACGCCCACCACGGGCCACATCGACGCGCACCGTCGATTGGCGCGCCAGCGGGGCTGACGGGACAAAGTTTGAAACACGCCAGCGCGTGGCGCAGCATTCGGACGCTTCATGCGGAGCGGTTCGGCGAGAACCACCACGTTGGGGACTGAAGCAGTACTGATCCAGAGAAACCCATGATTTTATTGGGCTTTCTCGCTTCTGTTTGCTGGACTGATACTGTACTAAGCCTAGATCGCGAGCAGAACACGAGAGGAGCAGTATGCGCAACTACTGGGTATTTACGATTGGCACGGCCGAATATGCGCCGCCGGAGGACTGGCTCGCCGCTTGGCGCCATCACACAGAGGAAATGTGGTTTCCGCCAAACAAGCGACCGACTGGCGTGAAGGCGGGAGACCGCGCAGTCATCCACGGCACGTTGCGGCGAGGCTTCATTGCGGTCGTCGAGGTGGTCTCGACCGAGCCGGAGCGCAACACGCCCGAGGATGAGGCGGAGGCCAATCGTTGGCCGTGGAAACTTCGCTACAAGCTGCTGGTGGCGATTCGGGCAGACAGTCGCGCGCCGTCGCTAGAGGACGTCGGTTGGGAGAATCCTCGGAGCTTGCTCCGCCAGCCGCACAAGAGCATGAGCCGCGAGATGTACGAGCGCATCGCCGACGCAATCATTGGCGCCGCCGGTGAAGCTGTCGCCGCCTAAGCGTGGTGCGCACGGGCGCTCGCGCCAAGTTGCTTGCAGACCTTTTGACGGCCGGCGGTCTCATCCCGACGCCTGTTACACCAGCTCGACCGACACCCCAGAGGCTCGGCGATGAACTGCTCGAGCTCTACCGCTGCTTAGGGGGCTGCCAGGCTAGCCCCGCGCTACGTCCCGGCGCGTGGGATCTTGTCTTCGAAGGCCCCATCGTTGTGGAACTAGATGAGGAACTGCACTTCAATCGCTACAGAGCCATGACTTTGCGGGCATCGTGGGCCCAAGCGCTGCCGTGGCGCGAGGACTATCTGCGGTACTGCGACAAGCATGAGTCCGACTGCCTGGCCGCTGGCCGATGGGGCAAGCGGTGGACAAACGACTCGTGCGCGCGGATGTTCACTGGCGGCCCGCTCGGCAAGCTCGACGGTGCCGGTGCCCCCCGGTGGAAACAACGTGCGCTATACGACGCAATCAAAGACAGCGCGACAATGGCCGAGACGCCGGTCGCGATGGCACGACTCTCGATCTACGACGTGGTCGCCGGCCACACGCTTGGCCAAGCGCTAAGTCAGGCGGGTAGTGGTAGCGCCGACGAAGTCGCCGAACTCTTACGTCGGCGAACTGTCGCGCCCGTATAAGACCCAATACGCCTAATCTCGGGCATGGCAGCCGCGTTATCGCCACTGTGGGCTAGCGCGGTCGCGGTCGCGGTCGTAGCGAGCCTTGCGACTGTGTGGCGTGCCATAGACGGCCATCACGTCTGGCCGCCGTGGCAACGTGCCGGACATATGGTCAGCGACCTCGCAGCGACGGTCGTGGTTGCGGTCATCGGCGCCGCGGCGGGTGTCGGCGGAGTGACCCTAGGCGCACGGTTGAACCGCCAGAACGAGAAACAAGCGCAAGCCGACCGCTTGCTCGTGGACGCGCTCAACGAGACGGTTGACGCAATATCCGTGGTCGCGCACTACACGAAGGGATCACCTGACGAGCCACGCAGCGATGAGCCACCCCACCCAAAAGCCGAGGAGGGTCGGCTTCGGTACGCAGCGGCTATGGCTCGAATGGCGTTGTATGCCTCACCAGACGTCGTCGCCGCCTTCCGACGGTTTCAAGAAATCGCTGACACCGGAACGACCGAGGGGCGTAATCGGTACGTCGAAGCTGCCGCGATGGCGCGAACCGACTTAGACCGCGGGACAGCAGAACCAGACGACCTCCGCATGTTGTTCTTTGGCTCGCTCAAGCCGTAGGGCCTTTGTTATCGGCGGTATGCGCGTCTGCTGCTCGGCAATTCCACCTCAACACTCTGCTACGTGATGCGCCTCCAACGCTTGAACGCCGCCACGTCATCGACTCTCAGCTGGAACCACTCACCCCGTATCCGCTTCCCCTCAAACCGCTTGTGCCAGTAGGCCTCGACGCCGCTAGGGTCGTCGGTCTTGATCTCGTGAATGAGTTGTAGCTCTACGGCCGCCGTAGCCCCGAGTTCAGACATGCGCCGGTCAACGAGATTGGTTCGGCCGATCTTGTATTCGCCGGGGTGCCCTTTAGCCAGGTAGACGAAGCCGTACTTGGCCGGTGCCGCCTGTCCATTCTCGGTTGGGGCCGCAGTGGTGCTCGGCTTGTAGATCGCTTCGCATAGCTCAACGACATCCTGATACTCAGGCTTGTCACCGCAGTAGTCGAGGACTCGGCCGACCAGTGCGTTCTTCGTACCGAGCCGGCTGAACACTCGGTCGTGAGGGAATGACGGGTCTTGGGCCCTCTTGACGCGCATTTCCGCATAGGTTGGGAACGCCTGTAGTTCGCGAACGAGACTGATCAGCTTGTCTGAGACGAACGCGTTGTCAAAAGCCGTGTTCAGGTTGTTCGGATTGAAGCCCGCCTCGCCCTGGGCGTCGCTGAAGCGAGCCCAATACTTGCCCCAGTCGTACGGCTTGATCCCCGTCATTTGCTGGAAGCGTCGCCAACCAACCGGCACGCCTGCGTTTTCGGCCGCCGTTCGCCGGATCTCTCCGAGGATTTCGTCCTTCGTCAAGCTCATCCACTCTCTTCGTCTGGCCGTCACGCGCGACGCCCAGACGGTAGCGCTTGATGGTGGGCTGGAGACTTTCGGCGAGGAAGTGAGGGCGTCCGGCCTCCGCTCCATCAAACTGTGAGCATGGCGATCTTCTGGGACGACATTGAGATCTTGCAAGTCGTTGATGAGGCTACGCGTGACAACCCAGGTGCGATCTACAACGGCTGGGCGTTCATGCAAACCGTCGCAAGCAAACGCGAGGCGACAGCTTTGGAGGCGGACTACCACACGTTCGTTCGTGAGCTGTTCGCCTTGCTGGACGCCGGCCTTCTAACGTGGCGGGTTCAAGGACAGATCGGTGGTGCTGCACCGCCCGATCCGCGCAATCCCAACTACTACCTACAGCAGATTGACAACATCGCCCTGACGATCCCCGGACGCGATCGGGCCCGCGGCCAGATCGTGCGTGTCTCGCTGCCTGAGCCGGCCGAGGACGACGGACGGATGATTAGAGCCTCCACGCTCGACGACGTAGCGGGAGCCATCGCGGAGCCGTACACGCAGTACCAGGCAAAGCGATTGCTGTCGGAGGCCGGCATCTCGGCAGAGCACATCCCCGAGCCTGACTTCCCAGATACGTCGTCGTTGCTCCACCACACCTTCGTCACCCTCGCCGAGGGCTCCTGCGGCGAACGCCGCGAGTTACGTCACTTCCTCGGCGCATGGCTCGATAACTGGTTGCATAGCGGCCCGACCGCTGCCCAGCAAGACGCCATCACCCGAGATCTCGCGCGCCAAGGCTGGTTCGTCCATGACGGCCGCTTGATCGTCGGCGAGCCTGTTCGCGGCGCCGCCGCGGCAGTCGGCGACCTTGCGCGAGACACCCGGTTGGCCGCGCTCCACGACCACATTAGGGAGGTCGCGCAAAAGCCGTTCGAGGCAAGCCAGCCAGCCGCCGCGGTATTCGAGGCATTCAAAGCTGTGAATGGTCGGGTGCAGGAGTTGACCGGCCTCGACCTCGACGGACGCGATCTGATGGCTCAGACCTTTGGTGACAAAGCGCCGCGACTATTGCTGGCGCAGCCCGACACGAAGACCGGAGCCAGTATTCAGGACGGCTACCGCTTCTTATTCATGGGCGCGATGGCGGCGATCCGCAACCCGCACGCACACGAGACATCTATAGACGTCGATGAGAACGAAGCGCTCGAACAGCTCGCACTCGCCAGTCTTCTAATGCGAAGACTTGACGAGGCATTCAGCCCGATATCGCCCGATGCTGAGTCGGCTTCACCAGTCGATTGAGCCGTCGTCGTGGGCCGCTCAATCCCCCAAGCCGTGATTGAGGCACAGTCTCTGGAGGACAGTCATTGCGTTGTCTGCCTCGCTCGGTAAGCGGCCGAGAGCGTCGGCAGCCATCCGCACGTCAGCCAGGGTGGCAGTACGCGCCTCCAAGGCAAACCGGCCAATCCAGCGAAGCGCTGCTTGCTCGTAGCGCTCGGGGTCTTGGTCCCGCATCAGTAGGCAGATGCGCAGCGCGTCCCCGAGCCTGATCGCCGGCAGCTCGCGGGCGTGAAAGCGGATGAAGTCAAGGTCGCCGCTAGCCAGTGCGGCGCGGAGACGGGCGTAAGCGATCGACACGAACGTATGTTCGCACGAGCGTCAAGCCGTGCGGAAACAACGATGCTAAGCCACTAGTGTTGCTCTCGCAGCACGGCGGCTTTGACGTCGCTCATATCTCGGCTGAGGGCATCGAGCCGGGCGAGGACCGTCTCCTCGAACGACTGACCGCCTGACGTCCTTCCGGCTGCACGGAGCAAGCTGGCCGCATCGACTTCCAGGCCGGCAGCAATGCGGCTAATGACCTCATCGGCCGGCGGCCCTTGGCCGCCGAGTTCTAGCCGCGACAGGTTGGACGGCGACATCGGAATCCGCTTGCCAAGCTGCGTAAGTGTCAAGCCGCGCTCGCGGCGGAGCTTGCGCACCAAGGCGCCAAGTGCGAGGGCTCGGCTGGCTTCCTGCTCTCCTCTGGGGCTGGCCATGACCATCCCACGCTACGACTCACAAGACTGGGCTCCTTGCCGATTCCCGCAAGTCGGTATATAGCCCACATTTGAGGTACACTGCCGCGCCATGCCGCCGGTCACAGGTCGTCGCCTGCTCATAGCGCTGGCGCTCTTCGTCGGCACCTGGGTCGTTGTACGTGCTACCCACACCGCCGTAGCGGCGGCAACAATCGTCGCTCTGGCGGTCGCCATTGGCAGCCTGCTCCTACGCAGCGCCTCAGCGAACGGCGACCAGCCACCCGAGTCGGATTCTGGCGCCGCCATCTCGACCACCGGCGGTTCCAAAGCGGTGCGAGTCAGGAGTCGTAGATCAGGCCTCAGCCCCGGTATCACTGCGGCCCTGAGCCTGGCCGCGCTGGTTGGTGGCATCGCTCTGCGTAGCCATTACCAGTCGATGGCCACCATCTGCAATTCGAGCCTTGGCACCTTGGGGCAGTCGGTCGATGCGCAAGCCCAGAGCACCTGCACGACCGACTCCACGCTGGCGATCGTCGGTCTGGTCCTGCTGATTGTCGGTGGTCTATGCCTGGTGAGCGCCGTCTTGGCGCTGATGTACTCCGGCCAGAAGGGGCAGGGCGGTGGCGGCTGGAAGCCTCTTGATCCGCCGAAGTAGTCGGCCGTGGGAGTCATCAGCGGTCAGTTCAACAAGCGCGCCACTGAGCGTCTGCTGGCCCCAGTACGCGGAGCGGCCCAGCTGAGTGAGGCGGACGTATTCGCCATGCTCCAGCGCCTCGTCGAGGGTTACACGCCAGAGACGGGCTTCCTGGCCATCACCGCCAAACGCACTCACGGCTTCTGGCTACGCATCGAGGCCGATGGCAACCGTACCGTCATCTGTGCCGAGCCCCAAGTCGGCAAGCACGCCGGGACCGGCTATCGCGGCTGGCACTGGCAAGCGCGCGTCTGGGTGCTCCCCAGCAGCGACCAGCCCAACGGCTCAGTGGTCGCGTTACAGCTGGCTCGTTGGCGTACCAAGGATAAGAAGCTGCTCCGAGCCAACCTGTTCGAAGAGTTTCGCGACCACTTCGTCGCCGCGCTCCAAACTGCTGATCCGACCTTCGCGCTGCTGCCGCCAGTCTGAGGCGCGGGCGTGTCCCCCCTGATAAGCAGGCTTCTACTCATCGGGCTGCTGGTCGTCGGCGTGGTCGTGGCTGTCCGGCACTTCGACACCCACCGCTCGGTCGAGGCCGTCTGTCACGTCTGGGACACCAATGGTCTGGCGCTGCATAACCAGCTCGCCCAGAGTGGGACCAATGCCTCGAGCGACCCTCTGGCAGCACTCGGCAACCTCACCGGGGCGGCCGGCCAGGTCGGTGGGCTGATGAGCCAGATGGCAGCCGTCGCGCCATCAGACGTCGAGCCAGACTTCCAGGAGCTGGCGACCGCCTTCAATCAGCTGCAAAGCAGCGAGGGCAGCGGGCTGTCCGATCCGCTGGCGGCGCTGGGCAGCGCAGTCGTCACCGGCTTCAGCGTCCAGGGAGCAACCAACGCTGTCAACCAATTTCTAGCCACCAACTGTGGCATTCCCGGCGCGAGCTCGTCGTCCGGCGGCTGAGCAGGACATCGTGGCACTCGATAAAGCGGCTGTCGCCTATGTCCGAGAGCACAGCCACGAGGACTGTCCCGGCTGGGCGCCGATTCAGTTCGAGCCGCCCGGCCGCAAGGTCAACTACGCGCCACTTCAGATACGGACCCACATGCACTTTCCCGAGCCTGATGCCGGTGAGACCGCAGTCGGACTCTATGACGCCGATGTCACGATCAGCGTGGCCTACGACGCTGAGGGGAAGCAGGCACCTACCGGACCGGATGCCATGCACGTCCCCGTAGCCGCTGGCGTCGGCTTTGTGCTTCTCACCAACAAACGGCTGTGCGGCTCGCTGATCGCTGCCGAGTATCTCGGCGGTAAGTTCGGCTTGGAAGACGATCGCCTGATCGTGTTCTCGCTACCGCACACAGCGGTCAGCGACGTAACCGCCGAGATCAGCCGCAAGACTTTCGGCGGGATCAGCGTCAACTCGGTCTGCGCCTACAACGTCGGCGAGACCTTCGGCGGCGTCCACTGCGTCGTCCGCGAGGAAGTTCGCAAACTACCGGGTGATCGACCGACGGCGACACGCAAGATTGACTCCTCCGGGCTACTGGCGGACGTCGTCCAGGCCGTGGCGAAGCAGCGACTGGCTGCCCAGCCGCACGACGCTCAGGCAGCTCGATGGCAGGAGCTGTCCGAAAGCGACTTGGCCGGACAAATCACCGCGCCTGGCGCTCACATCGCGCTCAACGGCATTGAAAGAGCGGACGCCGCTCGGCAATCGTTTCTGCGTGCCCTGGGTAGCGAGTTCCGCTCGCTTTAGTCAGAGGTGATTGATACAACGGCCGTCAGCTAAGTCCGAGCTTCTGCATCACGGCGTTCTGCGTCCCCAACATCTCGGTCCGTATGCGTTCGGTTTCCTCGTCCATGATCGACTGGAAGCTAGGACGCTTGGTGTCCGGGAGGTACTGATCCAGTAGCGCATAGGCCTCGGCCGGATCGGCTTGCATCGCCTTCTCAAAGGCCTTCCGCTCCTTGCGACCCAGCAACGACAGGCAACGGTGCTCGACTCGGTCGAGCACGACTTGACCTACGTCCTCAGCCATCTTCTGCTTCTCGTCATCGGATAGATGATCGAGTCCCATCTGCTTGAAAAAGTCTTCGGCTGCCACGACCGAGTCCTCCCGTGTATCGCGTAACGATTTGAGCGGTGGATCAGCATACGTAGTCTCGCCCGAGTCCAGCGCCTTGAGCGCTCATCGGAAAACCGGGCCCCAGAAGCTAACCGTGGCAGCGCACGCTAGATAGCTGACGACGCGCGCGACCCAGCTCTTCTGTATCGCCGTCAGCAGCATCAGAAACGGTGGTCCAGCGGCCCAGACGCAGATGGCGATAGCTACGAAAAGTCCAGCGATCGGTGCCGCGAGACCGCCGCCGTTGACCGAGCTGTTTGCGCTGTGCAAAAACAATGAGTGCCATCTGGCGAATGTAGGCATTGCCTGGAGCGCCAAGACAAACGAGGCTGCCAGTAGCGCTACATGGAGAAGCAAAAATGTGTGCTGCTGTGCCAAGCGTGAAGCAGCGCCTTGGGAGGTTGCAACGAACGGCACCGCGTCTTCGCGTGGACTGTCGTTCGTTGGCACAGGACGGACATCGCCTGGGGGAGGTGGCGGAGGCCGCTGACCACTACGGGCCGAACGGGCTCCAGCTGGGCGGGAAGATGCTCGTCGAGTTTGTCCGGCTCCGGGGGGCGCCCCCGATGTCTTGGCGCGGGTCGCAAAGTGCTTCGTAAACTCGTCGTGAGCATTGTTGACGCTCTTGAGCTTGGCTTCGGCCTCAGGGTTGTTGGGATTGCGATCCGAGTGATACTGCCGAGCTAGCTTCCGATATGCCTTTTTGACGTCGGCTTCGGTGGCGTTGTGGTCGACGCCGAGTATCTCCCGCGCTTCCTCGATCTTCATGGCGAGATTGACATAAGCCAGCGCCATATCTCATACTGGTTCTGCGGCCCAGTGCCGCAGATGTATGAAGCACCAAGCAGTACCGGCCGGCGGCGAACCTGGCAAGGAATATGTCTTTCCAAATCTCGACGCCGTGACCGAGGACAACTGGCAAGAATTGGTGGCCCAAGGGGTCACCGTATTAGACCCCTGTATCGAGGATGAGCCGCTGTTCAAGGCGAGTCTGACCCTTCTTCAATCTACGTGGGGAACGGGCAATGTACTCACCGGCGATGCTTTTGACGAGGAAGAGCAGCGGCCGCTGCGGTTGAAGCCGGGACGCGGCATTTATGTGCGGCGCGAGGGCCAGGCGTATCACGATGAGTTCAGGAGGCGTTGGCGAGAACACGATAGAGAGCAGGAGCGCAAGGCCAGCCGAACGTCACCGAGCTGATGTCCAGTTCGCCGAGTCATAGCTCCCGAACATCCACTCCGCTCGGATCGACTTCGGACGCGCGGTAGTAGTCCGCAACCCGGTACCAGTCCTCGTCGATCAGGCGAATGAATTGCTCGGCGGCCCTAAGCCAGACGTGGAGCGAGCACGTGCAGTCGTCGGCGTCGCCTTCGTCGTCGCATTGGCTGGCCCAAGCGACCCACGCCGCCATTAGTTCCTGTCGTCGCTCCCCAGCAGCAACAAGGCGGTCACTAAAGCCGTCTAACTCTTCGTGCTCCGTGTCGGCCAGGAGCGTGCGGAGCCACGAGTTGTCGGCTTCGCCGAGCGGCGCATAGAACTGGACTTTGTAGATGGCGTCGGCTGCGGCTATTTCGCTCTCGGCGTCGGCCAGCAGCCACAGGCCGCCCTGTTCCTGCACGAAGCGCGTCAGCGCAATGAGGAACATCGCCCAGTACCAACTGAGGCTGCACAGCCGGTCGGCGATCGCTGCCTCATCTACGTCGTCAGCGTCGAGGTACCGACGCAGAATGTTCAAATCGTTGCGGGCGCCGCAAAGCGGCGTCCAGACGCGTCGGTAGCTCCGGTGCTGCGCTAGCCAGTCAACCCTGAGGCCCGACTGCTCGGGCGAGCGCTCCGGTTCGATGCGATGCCGCTGGCGTAGCCGGAACGCGCTGTCCGCGCCGTATAGCTCGTCGGCCACTGCTTCAAGTAGGAGCGGCTCGCGGTCTTTACGCAAGTGCTCGACCGAGACGTGCAGGACTTCGGCTGCCCACCGCCGTCGATCCTTGAGCAAACTGCCCCGTGTTCCCGGTGCCAAGCCGAGCAGCCTTGTCGCTGCTCCGGCTGCGCCACCATCGGCCCGAATCGCCGCCTCAGTTATCAGGGTGTGGGCGGCGACCGCCAAGTCGTGCGCATCATCGCTGGCGGACTTGGCGCGAGCGAGTGGAAGCGCCAGCACGGACGAGCAGTTGCGCAGTCCATTGATCGTCACGCCCCCGCGCAGCAGCTCGGTTAGCTCGGCTGCAAGGTCGGCTGGTGACGGAATAAGCGGCGAGGCCACAAGTCCCCCAGTAGAGCACCCGAAATGCCCCGCCCGGTGCGCTCAGAGTAGGGCACGAGCACAAACCGTAGCTCGAACCCGCGCATGAAAGGGGATCACCAATGACCGGTCAGATTGAACGAGCCCTTGGCTGTCTCGTGGTCGTGACGGTCTGCCTGAGCAGTCTGAACCACGTGCTGCCGCATGTTCTGCCGTCGCTGGTTGTGCTGGCCGTCGTCGTGATGGTGGCCCGCATCGTTTTAGACCGCACTAGGGGCTGGTAGCAAAAAGGCCTTGACACGTTCCGCGAACAGAACGCATACTGGGACTTAGTGTTCTGTAAGCAGAACGGCATCGAAAGGAGGGGATATGCCAAGACAACGGAGAAGCGGCCGACCGCGTTTACAGCGGGTATCGGTACAAGGAGAGCTGAGGAGCGAACCGGACTGGGATCGCTTTGCTTGGGCGCTGTTGCAGTACGCCAAGCTGCTCAACGCCCAGGAGGCGGACCGCCAGCGGACGGCGCGGGAGCGACGGCCATGAACCGAAGGCCGCTGCGGTGGTATCGGCTGAGCTTCCCCCGCGATCTGCAAGAAGACGCGGTGATAGCCGCACTGTCGTCGCTGTCCGGCATGTCGCCCGGCAGCCGCTTGGTATTGGATGTTGTGGCCAGCGAAGCCGGGATCGAGCACCGACTCGCAGTAAGCCCGAACGCAGCCGATGTCGTAACCGCTGAGTTGCGAGCGGCCGGTGGTTTGCGACTGGACGAGCTGCCCGAGCCGGCCGAGCCGCGCGGACTTCGGTTGCGCTGGCAGTTGTTCCCGGCGGTCGGCGCGATCCGGGTTGACAGCCTTAGCGCCAGTACGGCAAGCCTGCTGAGTGGCCTCTACCCGTTGCGCGGTGGCGAGCTGGTGCGACTGCGCTGGCGGTTGCGCTCGGCCCGGCGTCCTAACTTCGACGCCACATCGGACGCGCAGCGCGAGGGTCGCGCTCGGGCGCTCCACGCCAAGCTGGCCATGCCTGGTCTCAGCGGCTACGGAGAGCTGCTTGTGTGCGCTCGCTCGCGTCAGCGCACCGGTTTGCTCGCGACTCGCACCGCCAGCGTGCTGCGCGGGCTGTCTACTCCGTTCGGCCAGCTCGTTGCCGATACACCGACGTGGGGTGCTCTGTTCCGCGTCTTTGGCTGGCGCGGTGGCTACTTCAGCGCGGCCGAACTGACAGCCGTAATCGGTTGGCCGATTGGCTCGCCCGAGCATCTGCCTGGCCTGCAACTCGGAGCTGCCCGTCGGCTCCTGGCTGGACGTGACGTTCCGCAGGAGGGACGACTCATTGGCCAATCCAATTATCCCGGCATGGGCCGCCCTGTGGCGCTGCCCGTGTCGTCAGCCACGCGCCACACCTACCTGCTTGGCCCGACTGGCACGGGCAAAACGAGCCTTATTACGAATCTAATCGCTCAGGACATGGCGGCTGGCCGCGGTCTATGCGTCGTCGATACGAACGGCGACCTGGCCCAGTCACTGCTCGATCTGGTTCCGAGTCACCGCATTAGCGACGTCGTCTACCTCGACCCGGCGGATACCGTGCCAGTCGGTCTCAACCCGTTGCTGGTCGGAGCTGGAGCTAACCCCGACCTTGTCGCCGACCAACTTGTGGAGCTGTTTCACCGCGTTTGGCAGTCGTTCTGGGGGCCGCGCAGCGCCCAGCTTTTTCATCTCGGACTGGCAACGTTGGCTCATCAGCCCGACGCCACCTTGGTCGATTTGACCCGCCTGTTCACGGACCCGGTGTTTCGCCGTCAGGCAGTCGGTCGGCTGGATGACCCGGTGGGGCTCGGTGCTGGCTGGGCGTGGTTCGAGACGGTGTCAGAGCGCGAGCGCCTAAACATGCTTGGCCCAGTCTTCAACAAGGTTTGGGCGCTGACCGCTCGGCGCAGTGTGCGCGGCGTGCTGGGGCAAGCTCAGCCGCGCATCACGCTTACCGACGTTCTCGCCGATCAGCGCATCCTGATTGTCAACCTCGCCAAGGGCATTCTGGGCGGCGAGGTCGCCCGGCTGTTTGGTGCGCTCGTCGTGACCGGGCTGTGGCAGGCCGCCACCGAGCGAGCCTCGCTCGCAGCGGCCGAGCGGCCGGTCTTCATGGCCTATCTCGACGAACTGCAAGACCTGCTGGCCGTACCGGTGCCATTTGATGAAATGCTGTCCCAAGGCCGCAAGTACGGCCTCGCGCTCAACGTGGCGCATCAGAACCTCGGGCAGCTAACTACGGACGTGCGTGACGCCATCTTGGCTAACGCCCATAGCAAGCTGACGTTTCGGCTGGAGTCCGGCGACGCCCGCGTGATGGCGCGCAGCTTCGAGCCACTGCTGGCCGCCAGCGATCTTCAAGACCTTGGCGCCTACGAGGTCGCTGCCATAGTGGCCACGGAGCACGGCAGCACGGCGCGCCCGGTGACGGTGCTCACCTCACCACCGCCACCAGCGACGGGCTCGGCCGCCCGTGTTCTTGTTGCCTCGCGACGAGCCTATGGTCGACCCGCTGGCGAGGTGGAGGCCGCCCTGCGGGCACGCCAGGCACGCCCACCAGTGCCGTCGGGCCCGGTTGGCCGCGTGCGGAGGAGTTCGTGATGCGCTGTCCGCTCGTTCGTCCAGTCGCGTTGAGCCCGATATCGGGTTCGCCCCGCCGCTGTACCGCTACTCGGTGGACTTTGCCGCTGACTATTAGTGCGGAAGAGAGCGCAATATGAGCCGGTCGTATCTGACGCGAGGCGAACTAGAGACCGTCGCGGCCCAGCTGAGTGCGCGTGACCACTCCGTGCTTGAGGCCGTCACTCGGCTGCGTTTCATGAGCGGCGGTCAGTTGCAGCGGCTGTGCTTTGAGACGCCTGGGTCTGATCCGACAGCTACGGCCCGTGCTGCCCGTAGGTCATTGCTACGCCTGATCGAGCTGGACCTGCTCGACCGGCTGGAACGCCGCGTCGGTGGCGTGCGCCGGGGCTCGGCGGGCTTCGTGTACTGCCTGGCACCTTGGGGACAACGACTGGCTGAGATTCGTGGCTGGATGCCCGAGCGGCGCCGGCGGCGGTCGCTGGCTCCCGGCACGCTGTTCGTGCGTCACGCCTTGGCGGTAGCCGAACTGCACGTGCGTCTCCGAGAAGCCGACCGCGCCAAGCGCTTCGAGCTGCTGGAGCTGAGTGCCGAACCCGCCTGCTGGCGGCGCTTTGCCGGGTTTGGTGCTCAGCGTGTCCTGAAGCCCGACAGCTTTGTCGTTGTCGCTAACGGCCCATGGCAGGACAGCTTCATGGTCGAAATAGACCGCGGCACGGAGGGCAGTCGCACCTTGGAGCGGCAGCTGCGGCTGTATGCCGCCTACCACAGCACCGGGCAAGAGCAGACCGAGCGCGGCGTCTTTCCAAGGGTACTCTGGCTGGCACCGGACGCTCGCCGAGTTCAGGTCATCGTCGAAGCGGCGGCAGCGCTGCCGGCAGTGAGCTGGGAGCTATTCCAAGTGGTCCGGTTCGACGAGGCCGTCGAGGTGATTGCCGGCGACGGTGCAAAAACCACAACGAAACAGCGTTCTGTTTACGGAACGGACGTGTTAAAATCAGAGGCATTAGATAAGCAGGAGCCCGTCCAATGACCAAAGCCCAACAGAACGAACTTGGCAGCTACATCACGAAGGTCCGCGAGGCCAAAGGGCTATCGCTGCGCGCGCTCGCCGAGGCAGCCAAGGTCGGTATGGGCTCTCTGAGCGAGATCGAGAACGGCCGGCGTTTGGCCCGCACTGAGACGCTGCGGCGGATTGCCGAAGCGCTCGGTATTGACTGGGAAGACTTGTACGCCCTGGCCGGTTACGGTCGGCCGCAGAACCTGCCGAGCTTTGGGCCGTATCTGCGCTCCAAGTACGGCGACCAGCTCTCCGCCAAAGACCTCAAGCAGCTGGAGCGTTACTTCAAGAGCGTTACCGAGGGCAAGCCATGAGCGGCGTGCTAACAGAGCTGCGCAAGCTCCGCCCGCCACGTCAACTCACGGCTAGCGAGTCGCGTCGGGTTGCCGAACAACAAGCCGCCCGATTGCTGCGGCTCGGCGGTCTGTATGACACCGCAGACCTGCCTGTGCCTGAGGAGCTGATTGCCCACCTACCGCGATTTGTCGTCAGGCGCTATCCGCTGAGCGGCACCATCTCGGGGCTGACGCACTGGGATAGCGGCCGCTGGTGCATCGCCCTCAACAGCAAGGAAGCGTTGGTCCGTCAGCGCTTCAGTCTGGCGCATGAGTTTGCTCACATCGTCGAGGCTCCGTTCGAGCGCTACGCGCGCCCGGAACTAGTCGAACCGACCGCCGACTACTTCGCCGCCTGTCTACTGATGCCGCGGTCCTGGGTGAAACGGCTCTGGGGCGAGGGACATCAAGACGTTCGTGATCTGGCTAGGCGCTTCCAAGTCTCAGAGGTCGCTATGAACTGGCGCCTCAACGAGCTACGCCTGCGCGAGGCTAGCGACGAGCAGGCCGGGGCACTGTTCACCCGTCATGGCCGTCAAGCTGAAACACCGCGGCGAAACCGGAGGAGCTATGAGCGCGTCGCTGCCTAAGGCAAGGCCGTCAGGTTGCCGTGCGTTCGCCTATTTGCGTGTCTCGTCAGACGGCCAGGTGCGGACCGACTACAGCGACGACGGTCTGAGCATCAGTGCTCAGCGCGAGGCGGTGCGCGATAAGGCCTTACAGCTGGAGGCCGAGATCATCCACGAGTTCAGCGACCCCGGCAAAAGCGCCTACGTCGAGCTGCACAAGCGCACCGGCTTCCTAGCGATGCTCGACGAACTCAAGCAGCGCAACCTTGACCCGGCGACCCGCGTGGACTACGTCATCGTCTGGTCGCTGTCGCGCTGGGCTCGCAACAGCGTCGATCACTGGCAAACCCGCGAGATCGTGCGCGAGGCGGGCGCTCGCTTGATCTCAATCACCGAGCCGATGGCCGGAGAGGACAGCGCCGCAGCCTTCCTCTACGAGAGCATGATTGCGACACACAACCAGTTCCAATCGATGCAGACGTCCGAGAACGTCAAACGGGGTCTGCGTCAGAAGGCTAGCGTCGGCGGCACCTACGGTCCGACCCGGCTCGGCTACTTGAATGCTGTCGATCAGTTGGCCGACGGCCGACGGGTGGCCATAGCCTCCCTTGACCCGCAGCGAGCCCCGTTCATCACGTTGGCGTTCCAGCTGTACGACAGTGGCGAATACTCGCTGTCGCAGCTCGCCACCGAACTTGATCGCCTCGGCCTACGCTCACGACCGACCCGGCGCCGGCCGGAACCGGCACCGCTGGGCACGTCGGTGCTCCACCGATTGCTCCGCAATCGCTACTACTGCGGCGACATCGTCTACAAGGCGGGGACGCCGGACGAGGAAGTCTTCGATGGACGGCATGAGCCGTTGATCGACCGGGAGACGTTCGAGCGCGTGCAGATGCGACTCGACGAGAAGTGCCTTGCCGGTGAGCGACCGCAGACCCAGAGCCACTATCTGCGTGGCAGCGTTTTTTGCTCCTGTGGCCGACGCCTCGGCTACGGCCTGAGCAAGGGCCGGAACGGGCGCAGGTATGCGTACTACTTCTGCCTCAGTCGGATCAGGGGGCCAGCTTGCGCGCAGCAGGTCAGCATTCGACCCGAGCTGATCGAGGACGCCATCGCTGGGTACTACTGGACACGGCCGATCGAGATGACCGTCGAGCGAATCCAGCGCAGTAAGCAGGCCATTCGGGCGCTTGCCGAGTTCAGCCAAGGCGCGCTGCGGCAAGTGCAAGAAGCCAAGACAGCGCTCATCGACAAACTGACCGCCCAGCAGCAGCGGCTGCTGCGGATGCATGCCGAGGAAGGCGACGACGTATCGCCTGATGCCTTTCGCGCCGAGCGGGCACGGATGCAAACGGAGATTGCGGCTGCCGAGCAGTCCCTCGCTGAGACAGACGCCCGCATGCGCATCGAGCACCGCGATTTGGAAAAGGCTCTGGAACTAACCGAAGACATCCAAGCCGTCTACCGGGATGCCGATGAGCCGACTAAGCGAGCCTACAATCAGGCGTTCTTTACCAAGCTGCTCGTCAGGGCCGAGTGGGACGAGCACAAGCGACAGATGCGTGTCGAGGTCGCTGGAGCAGAACTGACCGAGCCATATGCCGTGCTGCTGGCCGAGGACTTGATCGAGGGCGTCGAGGCCGAGCTGGCCATGATCCGGGCAGCAAAGGCCCCCGAGAGAACAGTCTCAACAGGGGCCTTTGCTTCTGCCGGTGTTTCGTACTTCGAAGTAATGGCGGAGAGGGAGGGATTCGAACCCTCGGACGAGCTTTCACCCGTCACGCGATTTCCAGTCGCGCCCGTTCAACCACTCCGGCACCTCTCCGAGTGGTGGCGGCGCCGAAGGCTACGCGATAATCTGCTGCGCGGCGGCCGCGTGGCCGCCTTCGGGCCATGGACATCATCGCTTTCAGCAAGGCATTCAACGAGACGTTCGGCCTGTTGGCCACGTTCCTGGGCATTGGCGTCGTAGTCAACGTCCTGATCGCGTACATCTTCATCCAGGTGCGCGGTGAGCACCAGCAGAATGAGGAGTACCGCGCCGAGCGCCGGCGCCGGCTCGGCTCTTAGCCGGTCATCCGCTGAGGCGGACGGAGTAGATCGCCGAGCTCGTCTGACCGTCGGGCTCGACGCCGCCGAGCAGCAGGATGCCGTTCGGCTGGCTGACGGCTACGGCCCCCGATAGCTGGGCGGGCAGGTTGCCGAGCAATGTCACGCGCCCGCTCGCGGGCGTGAACGCATAGATCCTGCTCGTCTGGTTTGCGCTCGCTGCACGTGCCCCACCCAGGACCACTACCTGGTCGCCGAATGCCGCTGCCGCTGCATCGGTCAGCGCGATCGGGAGGCTTGCGACCTTCGTCACCGTGTCGCTGACCGGATCGAAGCGGTAGATCGCATAGACCGTCGCGTTGCCGTCGGTGCCGCCGATCACGTAGACGCTGCCAGCCAGCGCCACGGCAACGGCGCCGGCGAGCGGTTGTGGCAAAGTGGCGACGCTGCGCGTCCCGCCGCTGACCGTGAAGGCGACGATCGTGTCGAGATCCGCCGTGCCGTTGTAGCCCCCGATCACGTATGCGGTTTGGCCCACTGTCGCGACCGCGACGCCGCTTGCCGGCTGGGGGAGCTGGCTGACGATGGTCGCATTCGCGCCGGCGTTGCTTACGGAGACGATGTCCGCGGACGCTCCGCTCGTCGCCGATCCGCCGAACAGGTAGGGCGCACCACCGAGTAGCGCCGCAGCGGAGCCCCCAAGCGGTGCCGGCAGCGTCCCGGTCACGGTGGTATGAGCACCGTCGAAGCTCTGCACGGTCGCGACCGGCGTGCTGGCGGAGTCAAGGCCGCCGAACAGCATCGCGCCTCCGCTCGCAAGCGGCACGGCCGCCGCGCCGGCCACTGCGCTGCTGAGCGTCCCCAGCTGCGCGACGCTGGCACGCTCGATGTCGGTGCTCGCCGGACGCGCGTGATGGACGATCACGGGCGGCGGCGCGGGCGTCGAATGGAGCTTGATCACATGCAGGGTCGCAAGCGTCACGGCCGCGACCGCTGCGACGGCGCTGAGCAGCGCGAGGACGGCCACCGCACGGCGGCGTGCCCGACTGCGACGCGCGCTGCGGCGGGCGCGCCCGCGGGTCACCGGAAGGTCGCCGCCGAGCTCGCTCATCGCGCGCTACCGGCCCAAGCGTCAGCCTCGTGCCTTGCACGTGCGCTCTGGCTGAGCCATCGGCGAGTCTGGTGCACGGCCTGCCCCTTCCGCCTCGACGACGCTATTTGTACCCCTAAGCGGGGTGTTTTGGCGCGCTCCGACGCGTAGCTAACAGTTCCTTCACATCGGCGTGGGCGTCGACGATCGATAGCCTCAGGGGGATCTGCGGTCGCTACACCAATGTCTCAGACCCGGCCGCGCTCGAGCAGCGCTTCGGGCTGGCGATCCCGTTCAACGAGGGAACGGGTCGCTACAACATTGCGCCGACCGAGCCGGTCGCGGCGATCGTGCTCGGGCGTGACGGGGAACCTGTTGCGCGCGTCCTGCGTTGGGGATTGATCCCGTCCTGGTCCAAGGATCGGCGGATCGCCAGCAAGATGATCAATGCTCGCTCGGAGACGGCCGACGTGCGACCGGCGTACCGCAGCCTGCTCGCCAGCGCCGGCCATCGAGCACTGCTCCCGGCCGACGGCTTCTACGAGTGGCTTCGCCCGGAGGACCGCAAGCAGCAGCGCGTCCCTTTTCGCTTCACGTTGCGTGATGGGGGCCTCTTCGCCTTCGCCGGCCTGTGGACGCGCGCCTACCTCCCATCGCCGGACCACGCAGGGGAGGAAGAGCTCGTCGAGACGGTGACGATCCTTACGACCACGGCGAACTCGGTTGTCGCGCGGCTGCACGATCGCATGCCGGTCATCTTTCCCGACCGTGCCAGCGAGCTCGCCTGGCTATCGCCCGACCTCGATGTCGCCGGCGCAAAGGCTCTCTGTGCACCGCTCGCCCCCGAGCTGTTGACGGCGACGCCAGTCAACCCGCTGGTCAACAAAGCCGGTATTCCGGAAGGTCCGGAGCTGCTTCGGGCTAGCGCAAGCCCCTGACGCGGTCGCGCCAGGGTCCCTCGAGCCGCTCCGTGACCGCCGTCCAAGCCGCGCTCTCCGGGTCGACGTGCGCCCGGTGACGGCCGTCCTGTGCACCCTCGAGCTCGACCAGCTCGACTTCGCCGCCGGCGGCGCGTGCCGCGCGTGCGTAGCTGCGTGAGTAGCGCACGGAGACGATTCTGTCCTCGATTCCGTGCACGAGCAGGACCGGTACCCGCAGCGGCAGCCGCGTGATCGGATCCGCAAGCGCGTAACGCTCCGGATAGCGGTCGGGCGAGCCCCCCATCAACACCCCGACCGCACCGCCGCCAGTGACTCGGTAGAGCGTGGCAAGCTCGGCTGGAGCTGCCTGCGCGATGACGGCAACCGGGCGCACCAGCGGACGGGCACCTGGTGCTCCCTCGGGCAGCGCCTCGCGTCCGCCCGCCCACAGCGCGAGCGTGGCTCCCGCGGAGTGGCCAAGCAGCGTCACATGCTCGAGGTCAAGTGGCGCCTGCAGTCCGGCGAGCGCGTCGATCGCGGCTGCGACATCCGCGAAGGTTGCGGGCCAGCCGCCGCCCTGCCCGCGGCCGACACGCCGGTACTCGACGTTCCACACCGCGAATCCGCGCCGCACGAGGTCGCCGGCCAGCCCCCGCATCACGAGCTTCCCATAGCCGGCCGTCCACGAGCCGCCATGAATTGCGACGACGACCGGATGGGTCGCGCCGCCCCGCGGCAGCCACAGCTCGGCGCATTGCGAGCGTTGCTCGAAGCCGTAGCGGTAGTTGCGCCGCGGCGTGGCGACATCGATCACGAGGCGAGCACGGGACATTGCGAGCAGTGCTGCGGATCATCGTCGATCGCTGTGCGAGCATGAGTACCGCCAATCGTCACCAGTCAGGAGGAGCACATGCAATCGATCCCCGAGTCGCACGCCGACCTTCTTGCAGCTCAGGTTGCGACGCTGTCGACCAATGGCCCCGACGGGCACCCGCAGGTGACGGCGATCTGGTTCCTGCAGGACGACGGCAAGCTGCGGATCTCGCTCAATGACACTCGCCAGAAGCTCAAGAACCTTCGCCGCGATCCGCGCTGCACGCTGTTCATCATGGATCCCGAAAGCGACTACCGCTACCTCGAGATTCGTGCTGACGCCCAGATCGATGCGGACTCCGACTACGAGTTCGCCGCAAAGATCGGCAAGAAGTACGACGCCGACGTGCGCGCCTACGACGCTCCGGGCTCGTCGCGCGTCGTCGTGACGCTCGAGCCGGTGAAGATCAACGCGGTGGCGATGGGCTAAGCGGAGGGGGAGAGATTCGAACTCTCGGTACGCCGTTAAGACGTACAACGGTTTTCGAGACCGCCGCATTCAACCGCTCTGCCACCCCTCCGGATGACGCGCTGCAGCCTAGAGATCATCGCGCACGGCTGCCACACGCGCTCGGCGACGCGACCCATGCACCTCCGCTCGTGCCTAAAGGCGCGCTGTGAATAGCTGAGAAATCGTCAAGCGGGACGGAGCTCCGCCGATCACGTCGGCCGAGATCCACCCCTCGGAAAGGAT
>JBEKKS010000003.1:0-307885 GCA_050010595.1 Solirubrobacteraceae bacterium | reverse complement strand
CGGCGACGCGACCCATGCACCTCCGCTCGTGCCTAAAGGCGCGCTGTGAATAGCTGAGAAATCGTCAAGCGGGACGGAGCTCCGCCGATCACGTCGGCCGAGATCCACCCCTCGGAAAGGATTGCGGATGACGATCGAGGCCATCAGCAGCAGCACGTCGCTGTGGCAGCTCGCCGACAGCAGCAGCACGCAGCGGACACAGCCATCGCTTACGAACACGGCGCAGCTCCTCGGCCTCTCGAGTAGCGCGCTCAGCTCGGACCTACGGTCCGGCACGACGCTGGCACAGCTGGCACAGGAGAAGGGCGTCTCGAGCAGCCAACTGCTATCGAGCGTCGAGGCAGACCTGCAAGCGAGCGCGCCGCAGGGCGCCTCGAGCTTGTCCTCGGATCAGCTCGAACAGATGGCGACGAGCATCATCAATGGCACCCCGCCGGATGGGTCGGCTGGTGGTCAGGGCGCTTCGTCCGGGGCCGCTGGGCAATCAGCCCCGTCGCTTACGAACACGGCGCAGCTCCTCGGCGTCTCGAGCAGCACGCTCAGCTCGGACCTGCAGTCGGGTACGACACTGGCGCAGCTGGCACAGGAGAAGGGCGTCTCGAGCAGCGACCTGCTCTCGAGCGTCGAGGCCGACCTGCAGGCGGATGCTCCGCAGGGCGCTCCGACCCTCTCTTCGGACCAGCTTCAGCAGATGGCGACCAACATCATCAACGGGGCTTCTCCGTCTACGTCAGGCACGACGGCGTCAAGCAACCTCGACTCGCTCGCGAGCGCGACAGGCGTCGACAGCAGCACGTTGCTGGAGGCCCTCTCGTCAGGGGATGAGCTGAGCCAGCTGCTCAGCAGCCCTGCGGAGACGGGGTACGGCAGCACGATCGCCGACGGGGTCAGCGGTGGCGTTGCAATCGACGAGTACGCCTGAGCCGCGTTTGCGCAGCGCGAAGACCGGCTCTAGTGGCGCGCCAGCCGCTTGGTGGCATGCTCGCGGTCCCATGTTCCGGCGCGGACGCCGCGCTCGCGCAGCACGTCCCGTCTGACGGAGCCTTCGCCTGAGAGCGGTAGCTCGCGCGTGACCTCGAGATAGCGCGGGAGGGCGCCTGCGGCGAGGCGCGGGCGGCAGAACTCGATCAGGTCGACTGGGTCGAGCTCGCGGCCCGGGCCGAGCACGATCGTCGCCATCACGTCCTCGCCGCCGAGCTCGGACGGGACGGCGAAGACGGCGGCGGCGACGATATCCGGGTGCGCAGCGAGCACGCGCTCGACCTCGTCGCTCGCGACGTTCCCGCCGCCGCGCCTGTTGATCGTCTCGGCAGGCGGCTCGACGAGCTTGAAGAAGCCGTCGGGATCGCGAACGGCACGCTGCCCGGTGTGAAACCAGAGATTGCGCCACGCGCTGGCGGTTGCCTCAGCCATGCGGAAGTAACCCGTGGCGATCGCGTTCGGCTCGCGCGGGCGCAGCACCAGCTCGCCGGCTTCGCCATCCGCAAGTTGCACGTCGTCCGGGTCGACGATCGCGAGCTCGAATTCGGGGAGCGCACGGCCGACCGTGCCGGGGCGCAGCGGGTCGCCGGGAACACCCGTCACGCGACCGGTCGGCGTGGAGCGGTAGCCATCGCGCAACGCGACTCCATAACGCCGGCGGAACGACTCATCGCTTCCCTCAGCCGCCCCGTGGGCGAGGCCGAGCGCCACCGAATGAGCCTTGTCATCGCGGGATCGCGGTTGGGCGAGCAGTGCCGCCGTCATCCCGCCTGGCAGGTACGCGCGGGTCGCCCCGTGCTCGGCTGCCAGTCGCCAGTATCGCGATGGAGCGAAGCGCGGCGCACAGACCCAGGAGGCGCCCGCGACCAGCGCTGTGCAGAGGCTCGCGATCGTCTCCGCGCGAAACAGCGGAAGCGTCGTGAAGCAGACCTCGTCGACATCCACGGCGAGCAGCTCGCTGTCTAGCAGGCCCCACCAGTAGAGCTGAGCGTGCGGGCAACAGACGCCACCGCCGCCGGCGCCGTAGAAGATCGCGAACGTGTCGCCGGGGCGGACGGCGGCCGCAGCGACGCGCTCGTCGAGCGCCGGCAATGGCTCGCAAAGGTAGCCGTGTGCACGGTGCGGTCGTTCACGATCGAGCAGCCAGACGTGCTGGAGGCTCGCCGGTGGCGGGACGCGTGCGAGCGCATCGAGGTGCTCGGTCTCGATCAACAGCGCCCGGACGCCGGCGCCGGCGAGCGCCTGCGCCAGCGCCGCGCCGCGCAGCGCTGTGTCGAGCGGCACGGCGATCGCGCCGATCCAGGCGCACCCGAGCAGCAGCTCGACGAGCTCGAGCGAGTTCCCGGCGATCGTCGCGACGCGGTCGCCGCGCGCGATCCCGGCGGCGTGAAGCATGCCGCCCCAGGTAGCCGCAGCCTCGCGCAGCTCGGCGTAGCTGCGCGTCTCGCCGCCTGTGCTCGTGACGAAAGGCCTGGCTCCGTGCGCCGCTGCCTGCCGCTCGAGCAGTGCCGGCAGGGTCTGCTCGGCTGCCGGTAGCCCACGCAACCTGGCGCTCATCGGAGGCTCGTGATCACCGCTCGTCACGCTCCCTATCTTGACGCAGCGCGGCCGGCGCGGCGACCGGCTAGCGCCTCGAGCTGAAGAACGCGCGCAGCAGCTCGGCCGACTCCTGCGCGAAGAGGCCGCCGGCGACTTCTGGCCGGTGGTTGAGCCGCGGTTCACCGAGGACGTCGAGCACACTGCCGGCAGCTCCCGCTTTCGGGTCGCTGGCGGCGAAGATCACGCGCGGGATTCTCGCGAGCACGATTGCGCCGGCGCACATCGCGCAGGGCTCGAGTGTCACGTAGAGGATGCAGTCCAACAACCGCCAGTCGCTTGCGCCACGCGTCGCCTCGCGCAGCGCGAGCATCTCCGCGTGCGCGGTCGCGTCGGCCCGCAGCTCGCGCTCGTTGTGTGCGGCTCCGACCACCTCGCCTTCGCGCACGACGACAGCGCCGACTGGGACGTCGTCGTGCGCGAGCGCGCGTTCGGCCTCGCGTAGTGCGAGGCGCATGAAATGCTCGTCCAGCGGGAAGAACCTTTCAGCCACCACTCAAGCTAATCAGCCGCGCAGCGCAACGGCAGCGCCAGCCCGCTCGTTACCCTTGTGTGGCAATCAGCCTGCGCCGCTATTCCTCCTCGGCTGGGCGTCCGATGACAGCCGACGAAATCCACCCGAACCGACTCCGCGCGGTGTTCTGCGCCGCGCTCGCGACACTCTGTGGCGCCGTGCTCGCGCTGCCCACTCTGGCAGCGGCGGCCACCGCGCCATATGTGCCCGGAGTCGTCGTGGTCGGCATCGCGAGCTCCGCCCCGGCCGGCGCGCGCGACGCGACGCTGATGCACGCCGGGATGCAGAGCGCGCAGACGCCGGAGGCGGGCGTCAAGGAGATCGAGTTGCGCCGCGGTGTGAGCGTCGCTGCCGCACTCGCGCGCCTGCGCGGACGGCCGGGCGTGCGCTGGGCGGTTCCCGACTACATAGCTCACGTGGCAGGCGCGGCGACGTTGCCGGACAGCATGTTCCCCTACGACCAGCTACCGGCCGCCGATCAGCTCGTCGCGACTCCGTTTTTCCCCGATGACCCCGGCAGCGCGGGTGTCGCCGCCGGCTGGGAGCAGCTGCAATGGAACTTCGACGGGCAATACGGGGTGCAGGCGCCGCAGGCCTGGGGGAACTTGATCGCCGACGGCCGTCCGGGTGGTTACGGCGCGGGGGTCATTGTCGCCGTCCTGGACACCGGCGTCGCCTATGCCGATCACGGCTCGTATGTCCGCTCGCCCGACTTCAGCGCCTCCGAGTTCGTCGCGGGCTACGACTTCGTGTCGCATTCGCCCTACCCCGAGGATCGCAACGGGCACGGCACCCAGGTCGCAGGGACGATTGCCGAGGAGACGAACAACGGCGTTGGCGTCACGGGCCTCGCATACGGCGTGCGCCTGATGCCTGTGCGCGTGCTGGATGCGCAGGGCAATGGCAGCGCGACGACGATCGCGAAGGGGATCGTCTTCGCGGTCCGCCATCACGCGCAGATCATCAACCTGAGCCTCGAGTTTGACGCAGGCACGATCACGGCTGCCGACATCCCGCAGCTGATCTCGGCGATCGACTACGCCCATTCGAGGAATGTGCTGGTTGTCGCGGCCGCCGGCAACGAGTCGCTCGCCCAGATCTCCTACCCCGCCAAGGCGCCTAACGTGATCGCTGTCGGTGCGACCACGATCGACGGCTGTCTCGCCTTCTACTCGAACTACGGGCCGGCCCTGAGCCTCGTCGCGCCCGGTGGTGGCGGCGACGCGAACGTACCCGG
Source organism: Solirubrobacteraceae bacterium (assembly GCA_050010595.1). GTDB lineage: Bacteria > Actinomycetota > Thermoleophilia > Solirubrobacterales > Solirubrobacteraceae > Palsa-513. The sequence continues at coordinate 303,557 of JBEKKS010000003.1, read as the reverse complement.
AGACGCCAACTGTCAGCCCAGTGCGGCCGCCGGACCGGCGGACGACATCTATCAGGAGACGTTTGCCAACGTCGACACGCCGAACCCGCACGTCTTCGGCCTGCCGAGCGGATACTTCGGCACCTCGATGGCCGCGCCGCACGTGAGCGCTGTGGCGGCGCTCATTCTCGCGAGCGGTGTCCTCGGTCCGCATCCAACCGTCGCCCAGCTGACAGCTCGACTGGAGCAGACCGCAACGCCGCTCGGACCGGACGGCCGCGATGACCCTGAGTACTTCGGTGCCGGGCTCGTCAACGCGGCTGCAGCGACTGCGCCGAGCGGCTCGACAGGCAGCACCGGCAGCACCGGTACGAGCGCCTCGAGCGGCGCCAGCGGCGCTACGAGCTGAGCGGCGTACGGATGATCAGCACCGCGCAGGGCGCGTGGTGGGAGATCTTGTCCGGCACCGAGCCGAGAAGAAAGCGGCTGCGGCCCGTCGTACCCCGATTGCCAACCACGATCAGGTCTGCTCCACGCTCTTCGGCGACGTCGAGCAGCGCGTCGGCGGCGTCCCCGCGCCGCGCGTAGAGATCGACGTTCACGCCGGCTTCGCGGAAGGCTTGGGCCGCCTCCTCGAGTGTGGCGTCGACCATCTCGCGCGGCGGTCCGAGCGCCCACTCGACCGCGTCTGGACGCTCGCCGCCGGGGTCACGCAGCGCGACGCTCGGTGCGGGCTCATAGGCGCAGACCAGATGTGCGTGCGCGCCAGTGAGCCGCGCGAGCTCCACTGCCTGGCGCACAGCCTCGCGGGCCGGCTCCGAGCCGTCGGTTCCGACAACGATCGCCTCGAACATCGCCGGGCGATCATAGCCCGACGACTAGCTCAGCTTGACGATTGCGATGATCATCCCCGCGAGCACGAACACGACGATCGCTGCCTGCAACCAGAGCCAGCTGGGCGACATCGCCCCAAGCCTATCGGTGAGCTACGAGCTAGCTGCCGGCGAACACCGGTGAGACGTCGATCAGGCCGCATTCCAGGTGCGGGATATCGCCGCCGTACGGTTGGAGTCGCCAGCTGATCGTGAGGTGACCGTAGTCGTTCGGCGGCGTGATCTGGACGCGCGCCGATGTCGGGCACTGCTCGTTGCCGAACCCCGTCGCGTCGGCGTAGCCGAGGTCGAAGGAGGCCTCGCCGCCGGGCGCCAGCGTGACGAGGCTCACGGGCCGCGACGGTACCGTGACCGAGGCACCGCGGTGCACCTCGGTCGCGATCGGCCTGCCGGCGCCGTTCAGCATCTGGAGGCCCGGATAGCCGCTGAGCGTGCAGCTACGGTCGGAGGTGTTCGTGAAGTGGACGGTCTGGCCGATGCTTCCGGCGGCACCGCCGCCGGCTCCCGGCTTCACCGCCAGCTGCGCGACCAGACACCGTGTGCCGGCTGCCGCAGTGCCCGCCGCCCCGGGCGGTGCGATGCCCAAGACGCTTAGTGCCAGGAGCGGCGCAACAAGGCGCGCGATCCGTGCCTGCCGCTTGGAGCTAGGGCGCATCGACGTCAAGTTATCGCGGCCGCCGAAATCGCCGCCTTGCGATCAGCCGGCGGTCGAGCCGCCCGTCACACCGCTGCTGCCGGTCGAGCCGAGCGTGCGCGGCTGCCACTCGGAGGCGTAGCCGACGAAGCGAGACGCGCTCAGGCGCGTGCGGATCGCGTCGATCGCTGCTGGGTATTTCGCGAGTAGTAGCTGGCTGGTCGAGCCGTAGCCCTCGTTGTAGAGGATCATCTTGACGCGCTTGTGGGAGTTGATCCAGTTGAAGAACTCGTCGACGAATCCGGGACTGTCGCTCTCCCACATGGCCCATTCGGCGAACACGAACGGCTTGCCGCGGTACTGGTTGTAGAAGGTGCTGAGCCCGGCGAAGTTGGGGAACGCGCTGTAGAAGTCGGTGCCTACCCAATCGACATAGGCGCTTCCCGGCCAGTAGGAGGCGGCGCTCTCGGACGGCACGTTGGGCGTCCCGGCAGTCTCCGGACACCAGACGAACGCGATCGGCGAGACCGGCAACGTCGCGTCCGGCGCGACGCCCTGAACCGCCGGCAAATGCAGCGCTGCAAGCTTCGCGTCGATCTCGGTGACGGTGCCGCCGCGCAGGATGTCGACTGAGCGGCGCCAGGCCGAGATGAAAGCTGCGTGCGAGTAGGCAGGCCCGCGCGCGCTCCCGTCGAGGTTGTCGGCCGAGTACGGGTTGTTGGCGTTGTTCATCTCCGGCAGCAGGCGGATGTACACCGGCTGGTGGTGCGCCGCAATCGTGTGCGCAAGCTGGAGCAGATAGCTGTCGCCCTGGCCCGCCGCGATTGCGCCCGGCGTGATGCCGCCGCCCGCGGAGCCCATCGTCGTGCCGATGTGCAGCATGACTCGGGCGTGCGTGCCGGCCGCATCATTGAAGGCCCAGTCCTCGCTGTGGCCCCATGTGACGAACGAGCCGAAGACGGCTGGGTGCTTACCGGTCTCGCTTGTGAACTGGCTCGCATCGTCGCCCGAGATGCCGTTGAAGACTTCGCCCGGAGGCGGAGTGAGCAGATTCACCGGCGTTGTCGTGCCAGTCGTCCCCGTCGCGGTGGTCCCGCCGGTTGGGCCGGTCGTGCCCGTGCTGCCTGCGGGCGCCGACGCGCTTGCGGGACTGGATGCGATCGCAGCGGCGACGGCGAGCAGCGGCACCGCACTCGCGAGTACGCCGCGCAGTTTCTTGCGACGGTGCATACACCTCGTATCGGCCAGGCTCAGGACGACTGAAGGCGGACCACGTCAACCAGCCGCCTGTTGGAGCGACGCCGCTGCGTAGACTGCGGGGCGTGTTGGGCAGGCGCGCGCGCGTTTACCGCGGCTATCTACCTCGTGTCGTCGTGCCCACGCTCGCCGCCTTGGGTCTAGTTGGCGTCGTGCCGGCATTCGCGCAGAGTTCGGCGACCCTCTACGCAGCGCCGGGCGGCAGTGCGAGCGGCTCGTGCCCGTCGTCTGACCCGTGCTCGCTGACGCAGGCGCTCACCGTGGCCGGCACCGAGAACGGGTTCGACGTCACGATCGATCTTGCGAGCGGCGCCTACTCGGCGCAGACGGTCCCCAACGGCAGCGAGTCGTCGCTGACCCTGGACGGCCCGGGCGCCGTGATCGACGGTCTCACAGTCAGTGCGAGCTCCTTGTCGTTGACGCTCGACGAGCTTTCGGTCGAGAACGCCAGCCCGGGCATCGCGCTCACTTCCGCGGCGAGCCTCACGCTGCTCGATACAGCCCTGATCGACAACACGGGAGACGGGCTTGACGCAAGCGCTGGCAGCGTGCTTGTCGAGGATTCGACGGTGGCCGGCAACGGTGCGGTTGGAGTGAGCGACGACGGTGCCAGCACATTGTCGATCTACGGCACGACCTTTGAGGGCAATGCGAGCGGGGGACTGGCGGTCGACGGTGCAAGCGCCAACGTCGGTGCCGACCTCTTCTACGGCAACGGACGGCATGACTGCTCCACCTCGACTGGCCTGATCGACGATCAGGGCTACAACGACAGCGAGGATGGCAGCTGCATCCCAACGCTGACGACAAGCCACGACAACGACACGTCGCTCCAGGTCGCCGCGGCTGCCGCCAACGGCGGCCCCAACGAGACGGCGCGGTTGCAGAGCGTCTCCGACCCGAACGTTGACGTTCCCACCGGTGTCACGATCGGCAGCGAGACGGCGCCGTTCTGTGTCGGCTCAGATCAGCGCGGGGTGCCCCGTACGCAGGGACCGGCGTCAGCGTGTGATGCCGGTGCCTTCCAGTACGCGCCGCCGGTCGTTACCAGTGTCAGTCCGCGCTCCGCGCTCGAGCTTGGCCTGTCGGTCACGCTGAACGGTTATGGCTTCGCGAACGGCACGACAGCCATGTTTGGCTCGACGGCGGCGACGATCACATCCCAGAGCAGCGGGTCGCTTACGCTTGCCCTGCCAAGCTCGCTCGCGCTCGGCTCTGAGCCGATCACGTTGACAAATCCCGACGGCAGCACGCAGGTCGCCTTCAACGCCGTTGCGGACCCGACCGTTGCGACCTGGATCCTCGCGCCCGGTGAGCTCAAGGTCCCCTACTCGCAGCCGCTACCGGTCGCCGGCGGCGCCGGTCCGTACAGCTACGCGCTGCTGTCCGGCGCGCTGCCGGCGGGACTCACGATGTCGAGCTCGGGCGTGATCTCGGGCACCCCGACGAAGGCCGGCGGGAGCGCGTTCACGGTGCAGGTCACGGACGCGAACGGCTTCGCCTCGCCCACCGTCGATGTCTCGCTCGTCATCGCCACGCCGGTTCTCACGGTGACCACGACAAAGCTACGCGCCGGCGCCGGGCCGCTACCGGTCGCACTCACCTGCGCGTCCGCGCCGTGCTCGGGAACCGTCAGCGTGGACGAATCGGTGGTTGTCAAGCTCGGCCACGATCGCAAGAAGACGGAGTCCGTCGCGCTTGCGACCGGCGCCTACAGCCTGTCCGCGGGGCAGAGCACCATCGTTGAGCTGGTCCTCACGCCGACCGGCAAGCACGTGCTGAACCGCCACGCTCTCAAGCGCGCGAGGAAGCATCCGCTGGACGAGACGCTGAACGCAACGGTCGCAGGCGGGACGACCGACACGACAATCGTCCCGCTCAGTTAGCGACTACCGTCGAGCCCGTCGGGCGCCGATCCGCGCAGCAGCCAGCCGCCGTCGGGCGGGCGGCCGATCTCGCCGGAGCGCTCGAGCGCTGCGATCGCGGCGCTGACTGTCGGCCGGCGCGCTGCGACGAGCTCCGCCAGCAACGTGTGCGTGAGTCGTAGCGGTAGCAGGACACCGTCCTGGCGGACGGTGCCGAAGCGGTCGGCGAGCTGCCACAGCACCATCCGTACGCGTGTCTCGACACGCGGCTGGTGGACGATTGCGCTGTTCACCGCGAGCTGGCGCGAGCGGCGCAGTGCGCGTCCCACGAGCTGTCCTTGGATCTCCGGAAACTGCGCCATTCGACGGGCGAAGTCGAGGTCGAGCACCGCGAACTTCACGCGCTCGAGCGCCCGCCAACTCGGTTGGCGCAGTCCTGAGGAGATCGAGTCCTCGCGCTGCCACGGGCGCAGCAGGTCGCCAGCCGACAGCAGCTCGGCGCCCCTGCGCCCGGCAATCTGGACCTGGCGCAAGATCGAGCCGTCCAGCACGAGCAGTCCCGGCCCCTTGCAAACCGTCTCCGGCCACTCCCCGCGCGGCTCCCACGGCCCGCGCGGAATCTCCAGCATCGCCGCTTTTGATCGGGCGGCGGCCTGCGCGAATCGTTCCGGATCGAGGCCCTCGCCGAGCTCGGGATCGTGCTGCAGCACGTTGATGACGCGCGGTGCGCGCTGGGGACGTAATGGCCGGGGAGCGACCGACCGCGTCGGCCGGTGCGAGATCCTGGCCATCCCCGGACATCCTACGCCCGGGTCTCAGCGCGCGCGCCGCTGTCCGAATACTGACCGTCGCAGGCGCTTGGACCGCGGCCCGGCACGCGAGTTTGCCAAGCTTAGAGAGGCGAGGCGGCTCGGTGCGACGGAGTGCCCCCTAACCGCTGGCGCCGGACGTGCGCGAAAGTGCACGTCAGTCCGCCTCGCCTCTTTCTCCGTCAGCTGACGGTGCCCGCGAGCTGGCGGCTCTTGGCGGCACGCACGGCCGCCGTCAGCGTGTCGATGTCGTAGGCGCCGTAATGACGTACGCCGTTGATGAAGAACGTCGGCGTCCCGGAGACGCCGCTGAGATCTGCGCTGTCGACGTCCTCGGCAACGCGCGCCGCCATCCGATGCTCGTGCAGGTCACGCGCGAAGCGCTCGACATCGAGACCGAGCTGCTGCGCGTAGCCGTGGAGGTCCAGTGGGCGCAACGCGTCCTGGTGCTCGAAGAGCAGGTCGTGCATCTCCCAGAAGGCCCCTTGAGCGCCAGCCGCCTCGGTCGCCTCGGCGGCGAGCTGGGCATGCGGGTGCACGTCGGTCAGCGGGAGGTGGCGCCAGACGTAGCGCAGGTCGCCGAAATCGGCGAGTAGCTCCCGCAACACACCCTCGGCCTGGCCGCAGTATGGGCACTCGAGATCACCGTACTCGACGAGCGTGATCAGCGACTCCGCCGGCCCGCGAATGTGGTCGCGCTCGGGATCGACGTCCACGGCGAGGTCGACCAGCAGCTCGAGCCGGCCGGTCATCGCGCGCGCTCTGCGGCCCGCTGGCAGCATGCCCACGACGCGGAACACGAGCCAGCTCAGCAAGGAGGCGCAGACGGCGGCGCTCAGGATGCCGAGTTTCGCTTCGTCGAGCTCGACGCCGTGGAATGCAACGGTCGCGATCAGGACCGACACGGTGAACCCGATCCCGGCTATGGCGCCACCACCGAGCGCGGCCGCCCAGCCGACCGGCGGACGTAGCTTGCCGCGGGTCGCGACGCGCACGAGCTGGGACGCGCTGAGGATGCCAACCGGCTTGCCGACTACGTAGCCGACCAGGATGCCGAGTGTCACCGGCGAGCTGAAAGCGCGACCGAGAAAGCCACCGCTCAGCTGGATGCCGGTGTTGGCGAGCGCAAAGAGCGGCACGACAACGTAGCTGGACCAGGGGTGGAAGATCTGCGCAAGCCTGTCGTTGGGCGAGATTGCGGACTCGACCGCGATTCGTGCAGAGCGGGCGAGCTCGGGCGTCGGTTGCTCGCGAAACGAGCGGAACACGTCGGTCGCGCGCTCGAGGTCCGTGCGCGCAGCCGCGTACGCGTAGGTCAGCAGTCCCATCGCGAGTCCGACAACCACCGGGTCGATCCCCGACTCGTAGACGGCGACCCACATCACCGCGGCAAGGACCGCATAGAGCGCGCCGAAGCCGATGTGCAGCGCGCGTAGGGCAATGACGAGGGCGAACGTCGCGAGCGCGACCACAAACGCGATGACCGCCAGGTGATGGGTGTAGACCGTCGCGATCACGACGATTCCGAAGAGATCGTCGACGACGACGACCGTCAGCATGAAGGCCCGCAGGCGGCCAGAGATGCGCGGTCCGACGAGCGCGAGCATGCCGAGCGCGAACGCCGTGTCGGTGGACATCGCGGTGCCCCACCCGTGGGCCGAAGGGCGGCCGGCGTTGAAAGCGAGGAAGATCGCGATCGGCACGAGCATCCCGCCGATGCCGGCGAGCAGCGGCATCACGACGCGCCGGCGCTCGCGCAGCTCGCCGATGTCGAACTCGCGACGCGCCTCGAGCCCGACGACGAAGAAGAAGAGGACCATCAAACCGTCGTTGACCCATTGGCGCAGCTCCTGGTCGATGCCGTCGGTGCCGACGCGGATCGCGAGGTGCGTCGTCCAGGCGGAGTTGTAGGAACCGAAGTCGGCGTTCGCCCAGATCAGCGCCGCGAGCGTTGCGGCGAGCAGGATCAGCGCGCCGCCCGTCTCGGTTCGCATAAAGCGCAACAGCGGTGTGGCCACGTTTCGCGACCACGCCGTACGAGCGAGATAAAGCGATGTGTCCTCGCCGCTCACGCGTCGATTCTCCACGACAGCGCAAGCGGGCCACGTCTTGCCATCATGGGGCTATGACGGAGGTCACTGCGAATACGGCGGCGCGCCATCGCGTCGTCGTGATCGGCGGCGGCTTTGGCGGGCTCAAGGCAGCGCGGCACCTGGCGCGACATGACGTCGATGTGACGTTGATCGACCGCGTCAACCATCACCTCTTCCAGCCCCTGCTCTACCAGGTCAGCACCGGCATCCTCGCCGGCAGTCAGATCGCGCCGGCGCTGCGCGACGTCTTCGTCGGACGTGAGAACGTGCGTGTTCTGCTGGCCGAGGTGAACGCCATCGACGTCGCCGCGCGTACCGTCGGCGCAGTCGCTGCGCAGGAGATCACCGTGCCCTACGACACGCTCGTCGTGGCAGCCGGTGCGCGCGACTCGTACTTCGGGCACGATGAGTGGGAGCGTGACGCCCCGGGCATGAAGTCGCTCGACGATGCCTACCGGATCCGTACGCGCATCCTCAGCGCGTTCGAGCGCGCTGAGACCATCGATCCGGGCATCGAACGCGACGCCTACCTCACCTTCGTCATCGTCGGCGCCGGGCCGACCGGCGTCGAGTTGGCTGGGCAGCTCGCCTACCTCTCGCGGCACACCCTCGCGGGCCACTACCGTGCGATTCGCAGCGAGGATGCACGGATCGTCCTGCTCGACGGGACCGGCGCGGTCCTGCCGTCCTTCCCCGAGCGGCTGCGGCGCAAGACCGCGGACGAGCTGCGACGCGTCGGCGTGGAGGTGCACACGAACACGCTGGCCACATCGATCGACCCTCACGGGCTTGCGCTCAAGGGCCCCGACGGCGAGGGGCGAATCGAGACGCACACCGTGCTGTGGGCGGCGGGCGTGCGGGCGTCGCCACTCGCGCAGCTGCTGGCCGACTCGACGGGCGCCCCACTCGACGGCCTCGGACGCCTGCGGGTGGCCGCGGACCTCACGCTGCCTGGGCATGGCGAGGTCTTTGCGATCGGCGACATGGTCGCGATCGACGGGGTCCCCGGCGTCGCGCAGGCGGCGCTGCAGGAGGGCGCCTACGTCGCGCATGTCATCGGCCGCCGCCTCGAGGACAGGCCGGCGCCGGGCCCGTTTCACTACCGCGACAAGGGCAACATGGCGATCGTCGGACGCAGTTGGGCGGTCGCCGATGTGCGCGGCATCCAGGTGGCCGGCTTCGCCGCCTGGCTGATCTGGGCTGGCGTCCATATCGCGTTCCTCGTCGACTGGCAGAAGCGGCTCGAGGTGATTCGGCGCTGGTTCTGGGAGTTCCTCACCCAGCACCGCCACGAGCGCTTGATCAGCTCCGTCAGCCTGCTCCCCGACGAGCTCGCGCGCGCCGAGCTCGAGAGCTCGCGTGAGCGGCTCGTGCGGCGCTAGCGGGTCCTCACGCTGACGCGCCCGAGCTCGCGACGATCACCGAGTCGGCGAGCACTCGCAGCCCGATGCGCTCGCCGACCGACGCGCTCACATCGTGGCCCGGCGAGTCGACCAGCACCTTCTGGCCGCCGTCCAGCGTCACCTCGAGTCGCGTCACGGAACCAAGGAACGTGCGGTCTGTGATCTCCCCGGGTCCGGCCGCGTCGGGGACGACGGCGACAGCCTCTGGGCGCAGCAGCGCGTCGACGAGCGCGCCGCCGAGATGCCCGTTGGGGTTCAAGACTGTGAGTCGGTGACCGAGCACCTGCACTTCGCCGTTGTCGCCGATCCGCCCGGGAAGCCGATTCATCGCGCCTACGAACTCGGCGACGAACTCCGTCGCCGGATGTCGGTAGACGTTCTCGGGCGTGTCGATCTGCTCGAGGCGGCCGGAGCGCATCACGCCAACGCGGTCGGCGATCGATAGCGCTTCGGATTGGTCGTGCGTGACGAACAGGGTGGTGATCCCGAGCCGCTGCTGGAGGCTGCGGATCTCACCTCTCAGCTGCATGCGAACGCGGGCGTCGAGCGCCGCAAGCGGCTCGTCCAGCAACAGCACCGCCGGCTCGATTGCGAGTGCGCGCGCGATCGCGACCCGCTGCTGCTGGCCGCCTGAGAGCTGATGCGGGTAGCGATCGGCCGTCTCCGCGAGCCCGACGAGCTCCAGCAGCTCATCGGCGCGCTGCAGACGCGTCGCCTTGGCGTGACGGCGCATGCGCAGCCCGAAGGCAACGTTCGAGCGGACGTCCATGTTGGGGAAGAGGCTGTAGGCCTGGAAGACCATGCCCATGTCGCGCTTGTGCGCTGGCACGTGGGTGACGTCCACGTCGCCCACGAACAGCCGGCCGGCATCGGGCCGGTCGAAACCGCCAAGGATCCGCAGCGCGGTCGTCTTGCCACAGCCCGAGGGGCCGAGCAGCGCGATCAGCTCACCCTTCTCGACTTCGAGATCGAGACCGGCGAGCGCGGCCACGTCGCCGAAGGAGCGTTGAACTGCTTCGAATCGAATCATCAGATCACCCGGGCGGAAGTCGCCCCAAGCCGACGCTTGGCGACGAATGACAGCGAGAACAGGAGCAGGAACGTGAACGCAAGCGTGATGATCGACAGTGCCACCGAGATGCCGGCGGTGCCGCTGAGGCTCTCCTGGATCAGCTCGACGGGGAACGTCGTGTAGAGCAGGAGGCTGGAGATCACGACCTCGCCGAGGCACAGGGCGATCGTCAGGAACATCGCGCCGAGCACTGCCGTTTGGACGTTTGGCAGGATCACCCGGACGAGTGTCTCCAGCCAGGAGGCGCCCAGGCTGCGCGAGGCGTCGACGAGCGTGCGCAGGTCGATCGCCCTGACGCCGGTATCGAGCGCGCGGTAGGTGAATGGCATCGCTAGCACGACATAGAACGGGGTGAGCCCGGTCAGCGGGTGGTTGAACACCAGGCTGACAACCCAGCTCGGCGCGTTCTTCTGCAGCTCCTCGAGGCCTGCCGCGACCACTACGGGTGGGATCACGATCGGCAGCAACGTGACGCCCTCGAGCAACAGCGTCAGCTTCGGTCTACGGAGTCGCACCCATACGACCGTCGGCAGCATCAGCACGACGACTACGACTGCGGTGATCGCCGCGATCTCGAGCGATGTGACCAGGGATGAGCGGATCGCCGAGTTGCTGACGATCTCCCCGTAGTTGCCAAGTCCGTAGTTGCCGTTGGCCTCAACGAGGCTGAACTTGAAAGCGCAGACGAGCGGCCCGAGGAAGAAGATCGCCGCCAGTGTGAAGATCGTGACGCGCCAGAGCCGCGGACGTGCCCTGCGGCGGCGCGGCGGCGCGGCGCCGGCCGGTGTGCCTGCACCGATCAGCGTGTCGGCCTTGAACATCCCGATACCGCTGGCGCTGCCGCTCACTGGAGCCACCTCCGGGCGCGGCGCTGAATCAGCCCGTAGCCGACCATCACGATCACGATGACGAAGATCATCTCGACGCCAAGTGCGAGGCCGATGCGATCCTGGCCCACCAGGACGTTCCCGTTGATCGCGTCGTCGATTTGCGCCGGGACGATCGCGAGCGTGCTGCCGACCAGCGCCAGTGCGGTCGCGTAGGCGGAGAAGGCGTTGCCGAACAAGATCAACGTCGCTCCGATCACCGATGGCGCCAGGACCGGGACCGCGACGTGGCGCAGGTACGCGAGCTTGGTCGCACCGAGGCTTTGGGCTGCCTCCTGCCACTGCGGCCGCAGTCCCTCGAGCGCTGGTGTGATCAGGATCACCATCAACGGAACTTGAAAGTAGACGTAGGCCAGCCCGACGCCGAAGATCGAGGAGATCGTGAAGCCATGGGCATAGAGGTTGATGCCGAGATCCTTCAGCAGCACGGTCGCGACGCCTAGGTTGCCCAGCGCTGCAACGAACGCGAAGGCGAGCGGGACGCCGGCGAAGTAGGCGAGCACGCCGGACGCGCTGGAGACGATCCGGCGGAGCATGCCGCCGGGCTTGGCCGCGATCACCGCAGCGGCCAGCCAGACGCCGAATACCGCGCCGGCGACCGACGTCCACAGGGCGAGGACGATGCTGTTCTCGAACGCCGTCTTGTATTGGGGCGAGCTGAACGTCGCGTTGAAGTTCGCGAAGGTGAGGCTGCCGGCGTCGGTCGTGAGGGCACCGTGAATGACCATGTAGAGCGGCAGGCCGAGGAACACCAGCACGTAGGCGCCAAACGGCATGATCCCCGACCAGCCCCCGAGCAAGCTGAGCGCACGACGGCGAATCCCGCGGCGCCGTGGCGCCGCGGGATCGCCCAATACCACCGGTGCTGACGCTGTGCTCAGGACGTCCAACCGGACGAGACCGCGGTGGCTGCCGCCGTGGCCTGCGCCGTCGTCGGGTATGCCGTCGCGACGTGTTGCACCTTCGGGAGCTTCGCTGCAGCCGCCTTATCGACGGTGCCGTTCTTGATCATCGCCGCCAGCTCGACCGGGCGGGCGTAGCCCTCGAGCCAGATGTTCTGGCCTGTCGCCGAGTAGAGGAACTCCTCCCAGAGCCGCGCCGCCGCGGGGTCTGGCGCGGTCTTGCTGATCGCCTGGTCGTAGTAGGCCGCGAACGATGTTCCGTTCGGGTCGACGACCTCCCACTTGGTGCTCGACGGGAGGCCCCAGGCACCTGCAACGTTCAGGTAGTCCCAGTTGATGACGATCGGGCACTGACCGGCCTCGATCAGGCTCGCTGCGTTGCAGTCGGTCGTGTTGAAGTTCCCGTCGCTCTCGAGCTGCTTGAAGAACGTGATGCCTGGCGTGATGTCGCTGAGCGAGCCGCCGTTGTTGAGCGCTGCCGCCCACACCGCAGAGAGTGCAGCGTTGGCCGAGACGGGGCTGCCGTTCAGCGCGACGTCGTTCTTGTACGCCGGCTGCTCCAGCGCCGCCCAGGTCGTCGGGCAGGTCGTGACGATGTTCATGTCACAGCCGAACGAGACGTATCCGCCGTAGTCGTTGTAGTAGTCGCCGTTGGCATCCTTGTTGGCCGTCGGGATGTTCGTCCACGTCGCGACCTTGTACGGGGCGAACAGGCCCTCGCCCGCGCCCGCGACGGCATACGACTGGCCTACGTCGACCACGTCGGGTGCCGAGCTGCGCCCCGAGGAGGTCTGGATTGCTGCGATCTCCTGGGCGCTCGAGTCGCTCGGGTCCTCGCTGTTGACGGTGATCCCGTACTTGTGCTCGAACGTCGAGATCTCCTGGCCGTAGTTGGCCCAGTTGCTCGGCAGCGCGATCACGTTCAGTGTGCCTTCGGCCTTGGCCGCCTTGATCAGCGCGGCCATTCCGCCGCCGGTCGCTGCCGACGTGGCCTTGGCCCAGTTGCTGCTGCTGGCGTGCGCCGGCGTGGTCGCGAAGCTGAGGCTCGCGCCGCTGGCTGCAAGCGCCGTTACGGCGACCGCTGAGATCGACGCGAGTGCACGCGTGCGCGTGCTGACGCGGCGCGCCCCAAGGCCGCGATTAAGAGTAAACATGAGCCTCCTCTGAGGTGGGTTGTATGCGCGGGCTGCCCGTGTGTCACGTTGGTGACTGGCTACCTGGCCCGGCGCGCACCAAGCTAGACTCCGCCTCCCGCGAACTTGTTGTTCAGCGGTGAACATGGTGTGTCAGTTGTGTAGCTCCGATGCGATGTCCGTAGCGCACGCCGAGCTGAGCCGGCCGCTGGTGATCGCTCACCGGGGCGTGCACGACACGGGCGCCGTCGAGAACACGCTCGCGGCCTTCGAGCTCGCCGCTGACCTCGGCGCCGACATGATCGAGCTCGACGTGCGACGCACGGGTCGCGGCGAGCTCGCGGTCCTGCACGACGACAACGTGGACGGCGTCACGCTCGCGTCCGGATCGCTCGACGAGCTCGAACGGCGTACCGGCTTTCGCCCGCCGCTGCTCGCTGAGGTGCTGAGCTGGGCGCGTGGCCGGATCGGCCTCGACGTCGAGCTCAAGGAGGACGGCTACGTGGATCAGGTGGTCGCGCTGCTCGCAGACTTCGCGGCGCCCGGCAGCGAGCTGATCGTCACCTCTTTTCTCGAGCCGGTGGTTGCGCAGCTGACCGCGGCGATGCCGCTGACGCAATGCGGACTGCTCTTGGCCGGCTCGGCCCTTCGCGCCACCGACCGCGCCCGGGCGTGCGGCGCGACGATCGTCCTGCCGGAGGCACAGCTCGTTGACGAGGGCTTGATCGCCGAGACGTCGAAGGCCGGTCTCCCGCTGATCGTCTGGGACTTCCTCGCTGCGGAGCACGTAGCGCTCATCGAGGTCCCGATTCTCCGCGGCGTGATCACCGACGATCTGCCGGGATCCTTGGCTGCGCGCGCAGCCGCCGCGCAGCTAGGACAACGCCACCGATGATTTCGACTCGCTCGGGCGGTCTTGGCTTCTAGAATGAGTCTCGTGGAGAGTGCTGTGGCGTCGCCGGCCGCGCTGGAGCAATCGTTCGCCACGCATCGCGGCGAGCTCGTCGGCTACTGCTATCGCATGCTCGGATCGCCGTTCGATGCCGAGGACGCTGTGCAGGAGGCCTACATGCGTGCGTGGCGCGGCTTCGATCGCTTCGAGGGGCGCGCTGCGCTTCGCTCCTGGCTCTACCGCATCACGACCAACGTCTGTCTCGACATCCTCGGCGGGCGCGAGCGGCGCGTGCGCCCGATGGACCTTGGTGGCGCGCATGCCCCGGTCATCGAGAGTCTCAACGAGCGCCCCGAAGCCACGTGGATCGAGCCGATCCCCGATCCGGCCGAGGTGACAGTGGCTCGCGACACCCTGAGGCTCGCGTTCGTCGCTGCGCTGCAGCAGCTGCCGCCGCGCCAGCGGGCTGCGCTGATCCTCTGTGAGGTGCTGGGCTGGCAGGCGGCGCAAGCGGCTGAGCTGCTGGAGACGAGCGTTGCAGCGGTGAACAGCGCGCTGCAGCGCGCCCGTACGACCCTCGCCGCAAGTGAGCTGCCCGAGCGTGACGCGGACGTCGATGACGACCTCCTCGCGCGCTACGTCGCTGCGTTCGAGGCCTACGACATGGGTGCGCTCGCGGAGGTCATCCACGAGGACGCGACTCAGTCGATGCCACCCTTCGACATGTGGCTCGCGGGACGCGCGGGTATCCTCGCCTGGATGAGCGGCCCCGGCAGCGAGTGTCGCGGCTCGCGCCTGGTGGCGGCCGGTAGCGCGAACGGTCGCCCGGCGTTCGGCCAGTACAAGCCGGACCCGGGAGGCGGCTATGTGCCGTGGGCGCTGCACGTGCACGAGCCTTCAGGCGGGCGCTTCGCCGAGCTCACCTTCTTCCTCGACACGGCGCGCCTCTTTCCGCTCTTCGGACTCCCGTCCCGCCTCGACGACTAATGCACAGTCGAGCCCGGCGAGCGCGATCAGCGCGCGCAGCTCGCTCGACGGGCGCACCAGGTGCAGCTCGAGGCCGAGCCGTCGCGCCTCGAGCGCGAGTCGCGCGAGTGCCTCGACCGTCGCCAGATCGCCCGCGCACGTCGCGACATCACAAACGATCGGCCGTCGATCGGCGGGGCTCATCGCTTCTTAGACGCCACTCACGGCGCTGTCTCATCGCGGCGCCGATGACTTTGCGGCGCGCACTCGGTCAGACAAGGCAACCGATCAAGGAGTGGCAGCGATGCCTTTGACCAACCGTGCACGCTGGCTGGCGCTCTATGTGCTGTGCCTCGCGAGCCTGATGATCGTGCTCGACGCACGATCGTGAGCGTGCTGTTCACGGTGAGTCGAGGCGTCGCGCTCGGTCGGCGAGCGGCGCTCGCGACGGTGCTCGGCAACACGTCGGGCCTGTTCGTGCAGCCATTCCTCGTCGTGATCGGACTCGGCGCGATCCTGGCGAGCTCCGATCCGCCATCATGGATCGGGCATGGACGTCGAGATCTGGTCCGACATCGCCTGTCCGTGGTGCTACATCGGCAAGCGCCGCTTCGAGAAGGCGCTCGCCGAGTTCGAGCACGCGGACGAGGTGCGCGTGATCTGGCGCAGCTTCGAGCTCGATCCGGCGGCACCGCACGAGCGCACCGGTGACCGCGCCGAGCACCTGGCAGCGAAGTACGGCCTGCCGGTCGAGCGCGCGCGAGAGATGGAGCAGCACGTGACAGATCTCGCTGCCGGCGAAGGGCTCGGCTATCGCTTCGACATCGCCCGCGCGTCGACGACCTTCGATGGACACCGCTTGGTGCATCTTGCAGGAATGCATGGTCTGCAGGACGCGATGAAGGAGCGCCTGCTGAGCGCTTACTTCACTGAGGGTCGCCTGATCTCCGACCACGACACACTGGTCGAGCTCGCCCGCGAGGTTGGGATCGACCCCGATGAGGTGCGCGAGATGCTGGGCTCGGACCGGTTTGCGCAGGATGTCCGCACCGACGAGCAGGCCGCAGCGCAACTCGGCATAAGCGGCGTCCCGACCTTCGTGATCGAGCGCCGCCTTGGCGTCTCAGGCGCCCAGCCGCCGGAGGCGCTGCACGAGCTGCTACGCGAGGGCTGGGAGCAGTTGACAGCGGTCGACTAGGCGCAGCCTGCAACCGAGAAGTACCTGTGGGCAGCGAAATCGATCGAGACACCGAGTTCCGGGCTCGGCTTCTCGAGCACTGGGAGGCTTCAGCTCGACGCGAGAGTCGCCCTGTCGAGCGGGCTACTTCTCGAGTTGGCTCAGGGGTATTGCGTTAGTCGGTGCCGTGAAGGCGATTTTCTCGCCCCAGTTGCTGAGCGTGATCGTCGCGCTGCCGCCTTTGCTGGACGTGTAGCTGGCGCGCACCGGGAGCGGTTCGCTCGCACGCGAGATGTACAGCGTGGCGGCGAGCGTGGCGGGAGATGTTCCGGGGATCGAGGCCTTGGTGCGGACGCCGATCACGGCTTGCCCGTTGATTGTTGTTGGGGCAGTCTCGGTGAGCTTGCCGGCGATCGCGAGCGCCGTCATTGCCGAAGGGAGCGTCGCATCGCCGGCGACCGTGGAGTACGCGCTGCTCGAGGACGGAATGCTGACCCAGCGCGCGCCGATCTTGCTGGCGACCGCCGCCGGGAAGCCGAAGTAGTGAATCAACGCGGCCCGGTTCCCGGCGACATAGGCCGTATCGCCAACGATCAGCACGTGGGCCTGTTCGCCACCAGAGCGCGTGATGTTCTGGCGGCCGTCGTGCGTCGCCAGATCCTCGGTGAAGGTCGCCACAAGCGATCGTGTTCGCTCCGACTCGACTTCACGCACCGAGCCCCGTTCGTCGGCATCGGCGAGCGCCGTGCTCCGCAGTTGCGCGGCTGACTGCTGCGCCGTCGCGCGTGCCACTGCCCCTGCCGCACACATTGCGATCACCGCCACGCCGCAGGCGAGCAGGCGCAAGGAAACGCGAGGGGTCCGAGGCCACGGCATGGGGCCAAGTATCGCGCAGTGGGCGGGCGCATCGACGCAGCGCCGTCGTGGTCACGCCGGCGACGCTCCCCGCAAATTGCACCGTCCGGACCTGGATAGGCCGGGCTCCGGCGTCGCAGCAATCGAGGGCCTACCCTTCAGGCGGTTACCCGGCGCGCAACCGGATCATCACAAGACGGTCCGAGTGGCATGACCGGGCGCCCAGGCGTATGCGGACAACTCAGACGAAACGGCGGAGGCAATCCAGTGGAAGCTCTCTACGAGCAAGGACTCGGACTGGCCGACGACGCTGTCTGCAACGGTGAAGATGCTGTCCTCCCCGCAAGCCGGCAAAGCGGATCGGTCCTAGCTTGACGGCCGTGCCGCCTACCAGGCGTTCTTGGTACCGAGCGCGATGGGTGCCGGTGGTGGCGCTTGCCTTCGTCGTGGTCGTGGTGCTGGTCATCGTCCTGACAGGTAGCTCGTCGCCGACCACGGGTAATGACGTCTCCTATCCGCAGTGCTCTGGTTCTTATCCGTCGAACCCACTGTTCGGGATCGTCGGGGTCAATGGCGGGCTGGCGAACAAAGCGAACCCGTGTATCAGTGGCGAGCTGCGCTGGGCCAACGGCGCGCCGGGGCAAAAGCGGCCGAAGCAACCGTCCCTGTCGCTGTACATCAATACCGGTAACCCTGGCGCTCATCACGTCCCGGACTGGCCCAGGGCCGGCACAGCGCCGGCCTACGGTGCTTGTAACGGCCTGCTCACCGATGCCTGCTCGTACGTATACGGCGAGCAGCGCGCGGCCCACTCCTACCGCCTCGTCGCCGCGCTCGACCCGCTCGCGGCCAAGACCGCGCCATGGTGGCTGGACGTCGAGGTGATGGCTAGCTGGGCGGGGACCTACCAGCTCAATATCGCCGCGCTGCAGGGCTTCATCGCCGGTCTGCACGACGCCGGCGCGGCCGGACCGATCGGGGTCTATTCCACCGGCGCCCAGTGGCAGGAGATCACGGGGCTGACAGCGCAGAGCACGCCGACGGCCTTCAACGGCCAGCTGCCTGACTGGGTGGCCGGGACCGACGCGACACTCGCGCAGGCGCGGCAAGACTGCGCCACCGGCGGCTTTACCGGCGTAGCGCCGACGCTCGCGCAGTACCGGATCGGCCCGCTTGACGCCGACCTGCGCTGCGCCGGCACACGCTGAGGATCCCTTGAACGCGACCGAACCCGCCGCCAGGTCGTCTCGCGCCTGCGCCGCTCAGCGCCGCCTAGCTAGGCATGCCGATTAGCTACTCGCTCGGCGATCGAACGAGTCGGATCAGGTTCCAGGACAGCGGCGGCAACGTAGCCCTTAGACGCTGTCGATCAAGCTCGGCGGCTCCCAGCAGGCGCGGCTCGACGCGGTTCGGATGCTCCTTGGTGTTTGCAGCCTGCGGATCGGGCCCCGCCAGCGTCGTGTGTTGGACCGCGAGCCGGTCGAGCTCGCGCAGCGTAACTACGAGCTCGAGCGGCTCGTTCACGTTCCGGTTTACGGCGAAGATCGCGACCTCTCCGCGGTCCTCACGCCACACAGCAGTCGCCTCGAGCGCCGGCACCGCGCCGTAGCGCTCCGTTTCGATGCTCGGGCTCGTCGGTTCGACGCGCAGGACGACACCGTCGCGGGCGTACGCCGCCGTGAGCGCGAACGGATGGAAGATCGTCTGGCGCCACGCGGGGCCGCCAGGCTCGGTCATGATCGGCGCGATCGCGTTGACGAGTTGCGCGAGACACGCGATCCGCACTCGGTCGGCGTGGCGTAGCAGGGTGATCAGCAGCGAGCCGACCACGACCGCGTCGGCGAGCGTGTAGACGTTCTCGATCAGTCGGGGGTGCTGCTTCCAGCCGTGCTTGGCGAGGTCGCCGAGCTGCGACAGGTACCAGACATTCCACTCGTCGAAAGCAAGGTTTATGCGGCGGTCGCTGCGTCGGCAGGCACGCATGTGATCGCAGGTGGAGACGACGCTCTCGATGAAGCTGTCCATGTCGCGAGCGCTCGCGAGGAAGCTGTCGAGATCGTCGCCCGCTTGCTCGTAGTAGGCGTGCAGCGAGATGTAGTCGACGACGTCGTAGCACTGCTCGAGCACGCTGGCCTCCCAGGTGCCGAACGTCGGCATCGAGCGGTTGGAGCTGCCACACGCGACGAGCTCGATTGTCGGGTCGACGAGCTTCATCGCCTTCCCGGCCTCCGCCGCAAGCGGCCCGTATTCGACCGCTGTCTTGTGCCCGATCTGCCACGGGCCGTCCATCTCGTTGCCGAGACACCAGACGGGCACCGCATGGGGTTGCGAGTGTCCGTTGCGGATCCGCTGTTCGGACCGTGCGGTGCCGCGCGGGTGGTTGCAGTACTCCACCAGCGCCCGTGCCGCGTCAACGCCGCGCGTCCCGAGGTTCACTGCCAGCATCGGTTGTACGCCTGCGAGGCGCGTCCAGCGGATGAACTCGTCGGTGCCGATCTCGTTGTGCTCGATTGAGCGCCAGGCTAGGTCGAGGCGAATCGGCCGCGTCTCGCGTGCGCCGACGCCGTCCTCCCAGTCATACCCGGACACGAAGTTCCCGCCGGGATAGCGAACGACGGTGATGCCCAGCTCGCGTGCGAGATCGAGCACATCCCGGCGAAAGCCGTGCTCGTCGGCGGACGGATGCGTCGGTTCGTAGATGCCGGTGTACACGCACCTGCCGAGATGCTCGACGAACGTCCCGAAGAGCCGCTGGTCGACCGGAGCTACCGCGAAAGCGGGGTCGACGGTTAGCTGTCCTTGCAGCACCTCTCCTACCCGATGCGAGCCTCGGTGTCCGGGTCAAAGAAATACAGGCGCTTCACGTCGACTGCGACCTTCAGTGGCTGCCCATCGTGCGCGGAGCTTTGCGAGTCGATCCGTGCCGTAAAGAGGGATTTGCCCCTGCTCGCGTCGAGCTCGTCGAGGTCGCTCATCAGCTCACGCGTGTCGGCGGTGATCACCGGCGGGGCGTCGATCTCGAAATATATGACGAGCTCGGAGCCCATTGGCTCGGCCAGGCTGATCTTGACGTCGAGCAGCGTATCTGCGTCGGTGCGCGGAGCGAACTCGGCGTCCTCCAGGTCCTCTGGACGGATGCCGACGATCACGTCCTTGTTCTTGTAGCTTGCGAGCTGTTTGTGCTGCGATAGCTGTTCACGCGGTACGACGATCCGGTGCGACCCGAACTGCGCGATTAGCCGCTCGCCGTCTGGCACAAGGTGCGCCGCGATCATGTTCATCGCCGGCGAGCCGATGAAACCGCCCACAAACAGATTCACGGGGCGCTTGTAGAGCTCCTCCGGAGTGCCGACCTGTGCGAGCGAGCCCTGTCGCATTACTGCAACTCGGTCGCCCATCGTCATCGCTTCGGTCTGGTCGTGGGTAACGAACATCGTCGTTGTCTTCAGCTGCTGGTGGACGCGGGCGATCTCGGTCCGCATCTGCACGCGCAGCTTCGCGTCGAGATTGGAGAGCGGCTCGTCCATCAGGAACGCTTGCGGTTCACGCACGATCGCGCGGCCCATCGCGACGCGCTGACGTTGCCCACCGGAGAGTGCGACGGGGCGACGATTCAGCAGCTCCCCGATGCCGAGCATCTTGGCGGCCTCGGTGACGCGCGTCCGCCGCTCCTGCTTCGGCATCTTCCGCAGCCTCAGGCCGAACTCCATGTTGCCGTACACGCTCATGTTCGGGTACAGGGCGTAGTTCTGGAAAACCATCGCCATGTCGCGCTCCTTGGGCGTCAGGTCGTTGACCACGCGCCCGCCGATGCGGATGATCCCGTCAGTTATCTGCTCGAGTCCGGCCACCATGCGCAGGGCGGTCGACTTGCCCGAACCCGACGGGCCGACCAGCACGATGAATTCACCGTCCTCGATCTGAAGGGTTAGTGCATCGACCGCCAAGGTCTGGTCGGCGAAGCGCTTTGTGACGTTCTCAAACGAAATGTTTGCCACGGTCTCTCCTCGATCCTCAGGCCGTCAAGATGGCGACGCCGAACGGGTCCAGTACGGCTCGGCCCGAGTGCTTCGCACCACTCAGGAGGTCGAGCTGTTCGCCGTCGATCTCGACGCTGGCCGCGACCGCCCCGTGGTTGAGTAGGAAGAGCAACGAGCGTCCGTCGACAGATCGGCGGACTGCCTCGACGCCGGGCGGTGCAGTCGCGGTCTGGGGGACCTGCGCCTCGCTGGCGAGTCGCCGCACGAGCTCTGCCGTGCCGGCGGGGTCTGGTCGCGTTGCCACGTACCACGCGCCAGCGTTGCGTGTTACCGCGGGACGGCCATCGAGCCACTCGTCGTTCGCGAAGCTCGCAACCACATCGGCGCCTTCGAGCTCGATCCAGTCGCGCCAGTGCTCGCAGGCGTAGCTCTCCTCGCCAAGCGTGATCGAGCACGGCTGGTTCTCGGGCAGCGGCCAGAACTCCTTGACGACGATGCCGAGCAACTTTCGCAGCGGGGCCGGGTAGCCGCCCAAGCGCACGTGGCTATGTGGGTCGACGATCCCGCTGAAGAAGCTGAAGGCGGCGGTGCCGCCGCTCTTGACGAAGTTCTCCAGGTTCAGTGCCGCTTCGTCTGTCAACAGATAGAGATTCGGCGCGACTACTAGTCGGTAGCGCGAGAGATCGGCTTCGGGATGCGCGAAGTCGACGGCGATGTTCTGCTCCCAGAATGCGCCGTACCACCGCTTGACTTGGTCGGGCAACCGTAGGCTTGGCGAGGGCTTTCCGGGCACCTCGAGCGCCCACCAGCTCTCCCAGTCGAAGAGCAGGGCTACGTCGGCCTCGACCTTCGTCTCGAGCACGGCGTCGAGCCGCGCGAGCTCGCCGCCTAGCTGGACGACCTCGCGCCAGGACGGCGTGCTCGTGCCGGCGTGGGGCACCATTGAGCTGACAAACTGCTCGGCGCCGGACTGTGACGCGCGCCACTGGAAGAACAGGATCCCCTCGGCGCCGCGCGCGAGGGCCTGGTAGCTCCCGAGGCGCATCTTGCCCGGGTGCTTGGGGACGTTGGGCGTCATCCAGTTCACGGCACTCACGGCCTGCTCCATCAAGACCCAGCCCGCTCGATTGCCGAGCGAGCGCATCAGGTCGCAGGATGCGGAGAGGTCCACGGCCGTCGATGGCTCGGCCGGATCCGGATACTCGTCGTCGGCGACCAGATCGACGTGGCGTGCCCACTTCCAGTAGTCGACGGGCTTGAAGAACGACATGAAGTTCGTCGTGATCGGGATACCGGGGGCATGGCGCTCGAGGATCGCGCGCTCCATCAGGAACAGGGCAAGCAGCGCATCCGAGCAGTAGCGCTGCCAATCGAGCTCCTGTGATGGATTCCTGAATGCGGGAGCCGCGCGCGGCGGCTGGATCTCATCCCAGTCTCCGTACCGCTGGCTCCAGAACGCCGTGCCCCAGGCCTCGTTGAGGGCGCCGAGCGAGCCGTAACGCTCCTGCAGCCAGCGCCGGAACGCCGCGGCACACTGATCGCAGTAGCAAGCGGGGACGTGGCAGCCATATTCGTTGTTGATGTGCCAGAGCGCGACCGCCGGGTGCTCTCCATACCGCTCGGCGAGTTGCTCGACGAGAGCGCGCGCGGCGTTGGCATAGGTCTCGCTCGAAGGGCAGTAATGCTGGCGCGATCCAGGCCACAGCCGGACGCCCTCGCGGGTGACGGGCAGGCTGCGCGGGTCGCGTTTGGCGAGCCACGCGGGCGGGGACGCGGTCGCGGTTGCGAGGTCTGCGTGAATGCCGTTGGCGTGCAGGAGCTCGAGCAGGCGGTCGAGCCAGCCGAACACGTATTCGCCGGGTCGCGGCTCGAGTAGCACCCACGAGAACACTCCGACCGTAACGATGTTGACGCCGGCCTCTCGCATCAGCCGCATGTCTTCCTCCCACACATCCTCCGGCCACTGCTCGGGGTTGTAGTCCCCGCCATAGAGAACGTGCGGCACTTTTGCAAGCAAGGTCACTTCACACCTCCGGCTGTCAGTCCTCCCTGCCAGTAGCGCTGGAGGAGCAAGAATGCGATCGCCACCGGGATGACGGCGACAAGGGCGCCCGCGACGACGATGCTGAAAAGCACACTGGCGCCGCCGCCGGCACTGGCCGACGAGTTCCACTGCGCGAGCCCGACCGTCAGTGGGTAGTACTTCGGGTTCGAGAGCACGACGAGCGGCAGGAAGTAGTTGTTCCAAGTCGCCACGAACGAGAGTAGGAGCACCGTCGCGAAGCCGGGGACGAGGATCCGGAACGAGACGCCCCAGAAGATCCTGAACTCGCCGGCGCCGTCCACACGGGCTGCGTCAAGCAGCGCGTCAGGGACCGCCCGCTCAGCGTAGACACGCATCAGGAAGACCCCGATCGGGCTGACGAGCGACGGCAGGATGACCGCGAACGGCGTATTGATGATCCCGACCTGCGACAACAGCAGGTAGATCGGGATCACGAGCGCCGTCTGCGGGATCATGATCGAGCCGAGCACGATCGCGAACAGGAAGCCGCGGCCGCGGAAGCGGTACTTCGCAAACGCGTAACCCGCCATCGTCGAGAAGACGGCGGCCCCGACACCGGCTGTGACGGCGTAGAGCGCCGTGTTGCCGAGCCATGTCAGGTAGATCCCACCGTCGTAGGTGAACACCTGGTGCAGGTTCTGGAACAGGTCGAAATGCGCGAACCAGAGTCCAAAGGACGAGAAGAGCTGTGCGTCTGACTTCGTCGAGGAGACGATCAGCCAGAAGATCGGCAGCATGAAGTACACGAGGAACAGCAGCAGGACGAGTGTCGCGAAGCTGCGGCGCCGGTTACGTCGCGTGAAGCCCTGCTCGAGGAACGTCGTGAGCGCCGTCATCGCTGCTTCCGCGTAAGGAAGATGAACACGTACGAGGTAACGAAAACGAAGGCACCGAGCACGAAGGAGACGGCGGCCGCGTAGTTGAACTCATGCGAGGAGAACGCGAGGTTGTAGACGTAGAGGTTCGGCGTATACGCGGTGCCGATCACCTGCGGCGCGATCACGCTCATGATCTGCGGCTCGTTGAACAGCTGGAGCGTGCCGATGAT
The DNA here is from genome assembly GCA_050010595.1 of Solirubrobacteraceae bacterium. Lineage (GTDB taxonomy): Bacteria > Actinomycetota > Thermoleophilia > Solirubrobacterales > Solirubrobacteraceae > Palsa-513. The sequence continues at coordinate 279,647 of JBEKKS010000003.1, read as the reverse complement.
CGAGAAGACTCCGGTTAGGACGAGCGCAGGCGCGATGAACGGGATGCGGATCCGCAGCGCGGTCTGGAGCGGCGTCGCGCCGTCCACGGCGGCGGCTTCGACGATCTCCGGTGGGATCGTCTTCAGTGCCGCATAGAGGATCACCATGTTGTAGCCCGTCCACTCCCAGGTGACGATGTTGCCGAGCGAGCCGAGCATCCACCCCGAGGTCAAGAATCCGGGCGTGCCGAGGCCGATGTCGCGCGAGACCTGCGCGAGTGGGCCGAAGCTCGGGGCATACAGGTCGCCCCACATCAGCGCGGCGACGACGGTCGGGACCGCGAACGGGAGGAAGAAGCCGAAACGGAACAGGCTCGGCAGCCAGACCGCGCGAGCGTCGAGCAGGAGCGCGAACAGCAGGGCGAGCCCGATCATGATCGGGATCTGCACGACGCCGAGCAGCGCCATGTGCTCCAGGCCGGTGTAGAAGCTCGAGTCCTGCACTGCCTGCTCGAGGTTCGAGAGCCCGACGAAGACTGTGCCGCCGACGATGCGCTCGTTGTAGAGCGCCATCCGAAACGCGTAGACAAGCGGCGTTATCAGGAAGAACGCGAAGAGGACCAGGAACGGGGCGAGGAACGCGAACGGGACGAGCGCCCGCTGGAAAGACCGGCGGTGCGTGTGCCACACACGCACCGCCGGCTCCTTGGTCGGAGTGAGAGAGGATGGACTGCTGTCAGGCATGAGGTGTCGGACTGACTCTTATCCCGCGCTTGTCATGCATGACCTTGCCTCGCTTGCCTTCTAGCTCAGGTCTTGACCGTGAATCCTTGCTGCTTGGCGTAGGACACGATCTGCGACTGAGTGTTCTTCATCGCTTGCGCGAAGCTCTCCGAGCCTTGCGCAGCATCACCGATCTGATCCTGCAGGACCGTGTAGACCTCGCTCATGAACGGGCTCCACTGGAACTTCTTGTTCACTGCAGTCGAGGCCTGCGCGAATACCTTGTTGACCTCCTGCCCACCGTAGAAGGAGATCGGCTGGTCAGCGAAGGAAGGGCTGTTCACGAGAGACTTCAGTGTCGGATAGAGGGACTGGCTGTTGGCGAACTCGCTCGTGGTCTGGGCGTTCGTGTTGAGCCAGGTCGCGAACTCTGCCGCCTGCTTCGGATACTTGCTCTGGGCAGTGACCGCGGTGGTCGAGCCACCCCAGTCGCCGTTGATCGGCTTGCCCTTTGCGCTCCACTGCGGGACGGCGGCGGCACGCCACGAGCCGGAGGTCGACTTGTCGATCCCCTCGAGGAACACGGGGGCCCAGGCAGCTGCCGGCGTCATGCTGGCATACGTGCCGTTACCCAGAGCCGTGTACCACGCGGTTGAGTAGTCCGGCTCCGTCGCGATGTCGCCGGCACCAATCAGCTTGCCCCAGAACTCGGCTACCTTCATCGAGGCGGGATCGTCGATCTTGATCGTGACGGTGTTCCCCTTGACCTGGAATGGCACCGCCCCCGCCTGCCAGAACATGCTCTCGATCGCGCCACCGTCGTTGACCGGGAAGTCGGCGAGGTAGTCGCTCGGGTTCGCCTTGTGCAGCTTGATCGCATCCGCCGCGAACTGGGCCCACGTCTTCGGCACAGTCAGGCCGTTCTGCTGGAAGATGTCCTGGCGATAGAGCATCCCGAGCGGTCCCGAGTCCTGCGGGATCGCCCAGACCGTCTTGCTATTCGGCGAGACCTGCTGCCAGACCGAGCTCACGAACTTGCTCCCGGTGCCAGCAGGGATGTCCTTCGCGATGTTGGCAAGGCCGTGAAGCGCGACGTACTGCGGGATGTACTGGTACTCGACCTGGACGACATCTGGCGCCCCGGAACCCGCTTGTATTGCGGTCGTCAGCTTCTGATACTCGGTCTCGCCCTGACCGGCGTTGACGTAGTTGACCTGGATGTCAGGATGGCTGGCGTTGAACTGGTTCACCTCGGTCTGGATGTCGGGTACCCACGACCAGAACGTGATCTGGACTGGCGCCTGAGCGGTCTTCGCTCGCTGGCCCCCGAGCGCGAGGCTCGGGACCGTGGCGACGCAGACACCCGCAACCACTAGTACGGCGGTGACGAGCCGCCGAATGGAACGAAATCTCATTCGAACCCCCTCCTCGGGGTAGTTGTTATCGATCTCTGTGATCGATAACTGTTATCGATCACATTGAGCGCGTGCTAGCATACGGACCGTGCCGAACCCTGTCAAGCTCGAACCGGTACACCCCCGGTCGAGGCGCTCCACGATCCACGATGTGGCGGCTCTGGCCGGCGTCTCGCACCAGACCGTCTCGCGCGTTATCAACGAGAGTACGGCCGTCGCCGCCTCGACTCGCGACCGCGTCCTCGCTGCAATTGATGAGCTGAGCTACGTGCCCAGCTCGATCGCGCGCGGCGTCCGCCTGAATCGCACGCATTCACTCGGCGTAGTCACTGACAACATCTCAGACTTCGCCTTCGGCCACATCATCGCCGGCGCCGAGGCCGAGGCCCGCCGCCGCGGCTACTTCCTTGTGATCGGGAGCGTCGAGCGCAGCGCCGATGAGGGCAGTTACCTGAGACTCATGCTCGAGCGCCGAGTCGAGGGGTTCATCCTCGTCCGGCCGGGCGCGCCGTTCCTCGGCGATCAGCTCGAGCTTGTCGATCAGGCGGGCGTTCCGTTCGTCCTCATCGGCACGAGCCGCGTCCGCGGCGTCGACGTCGTCGAAAGCGACAACTACCAGGGCGGCTACCAGGCAGTGCGACATTTGCTCGAGCTCGGCCATCGGCAGATCGCAAGCATCCTCGGTCCCGCGGGCTGGCCGCCCGCGACAGAGCGCTTCGAGGGCGGCCAGCAAGCACTCCGTGATTTCGGCGTGAGCGCCGATGCCTTGCTCACGGAGGAGGCGCAGGATTGGGAGATCCAAGCCGGCGAGGCGGCGGCATCCAGGCTCCTCGCTCGAGAGTCGAAGTTCACGGCGCTATTCGCGCATAGCGACCTGATCGCACTCGGCGCTATCGCCCGGCTTCGCGCCGCTGGTTTGCGCGTCCCCGACGACGTCTCGGTGGTCGGCTTCGACGACCTGCCCGTCGCGGCGGTGTTCGACCCGCCGCTAACCACGGTTCACCAGGCGACAGAGGAGAAGGGCGCGTTCGCCGCAGGGCTGCTTCTCGCGCACGTCACGGGTACCAGTGCGCTCGAAGGCCAAGCCCACGTTCTGCCATGTGAGCTCGTCCGACGCAGCAGCACGCGCCCGCTGGGTTAGACGTCCCCGCCGGACGGCACGACGCTCACCGCGGGCGCCTTTGTCTACCAGGGTTCGGCGACGGCAGGACATGGCGGATGGTCCGCTTCTTCACGATTGACGACAGGTCGACCTCCGCTTCGATTGGCTTCGAGGCGCAATCGCCCACCGCTGACGGCTGTGCCGTCAGCTTCAGTTCACGCGCGAGCGTCTAAGCGACCTGCGCTCGGGGGTCGTAACTCGAGGCCTGCGAGACCCAGCCGACCTCCTCGCCGCAAACGTTTAGGTCAGCTGACCGGGCCGCTGGTGCGCGTCCTCAGCCAGTGCCGGCGTCGCAGCTCGGGACGCTTTAGCGCCGGTGGCAGGTAGGCGGATTGGTCGGGCGCCCCGACGTCGGTCCCGGGCGGGACGACCGCGTCAATCCGGTCGAGGATCTCGTCCGACAGGCTGACGTCTAGGCCGGCGAGCAGATCGTCGAGCTGCTCCATCGTTCGCGGGCCGAGGATCGCGCTCGTGACCCCGGGGTGGGCGATCGCGAAGGCCGTGGCTAGGTGCGTCATTGGTAGGCCGGCTTCGTCGGCGATCGGGATGATCTGCTCGACGGCGTCGAGCCGCGCCTCGTCGCTGAAGCTGGTGAAGATCGCGGCGCGGCGCAGGTCGGTCTTCTGCCCTTTGCGAATGCGTCCGGTGAGCATGCCCTTGGCCAGTGGGCTCCACACGAGCGTGCCAAGGCCGTAGCGCTCGCAGACCGGCAGCACCTCGGCCTCGATCGCGCGGTTGAGGATCGAGTAGGTGGGCTGCTCGGTGCGAAAGCGCTCATAGCCGCGCCGCTCAGCGACCCATTGGGCCTCGACGATGTCAGACGCCGGCATCGCCGAGTGGCCGATCGCTCGCACCTTGCCGCTGCGGATCAGATCGGTCAGCGCCGACAAGGTCTCTTCGATGTCGGTCTCAGGATCTGGACGATGAATCTGGTAGAGGTCGATGTAGTCGGTCTGCAGGCGTCGCAGCGAGTTCTCCACCTCGGCGATGATCCAGCGCCGCGAGTTCCCCTTCTGATTCGGGTCCTCTCCCATCGGCCCATTGACCTTGGTGGCGAGCACGACGTGCTCACGCCTGCCTTTCAGCGCCTTGCCGACGACGACCTCGGACTCGCCGTTCGAATAGCGGTCAGCGGTGTCAACGAGGTTGATCCCGGCATCGAGCGCCTTGTGGATGATGCGGATGCCGTCCTCGTGGTCGGGGTTACCGATGGCGGGGGCGCCGAGCATCATCGCTCCGAGGGCGTAGGGGCTGACCTGGATACCTGTCTTCCCAAGGCTGCGGTATTGCACGGGTCGTGCCTTCCGTTGGGGTGGTCGAGCGGGCTCGTCGATAAGCTAGGGCAAGTGGAACGCCGTTCCGGAACTATACGGAAGAAGATTCCGCTTAGCGTGTCAGGTGCAGCCCCTGACGGGCAGAGGCGCCCGCGAGCCGATGCGCGACGCAACGCCGAAGCCGTGCTAAGCGCCGCCAAGACTGTGTTTGCCAGCTCCGGCGTCGACGCTCCGGCCAAGCAGATCGCCGATGCAGCCGGCGTGGGGGTCGGCACCCTCTATCGCCACTTCCCCCACCGTGCCGATCTCGTGGTCGCGGTATTCCAGCGCGAGATCGAGGCCTGCGCGCAGGCCGCCCCGGCGCTCGCCGCCGAGAACCCTCCGGGCGTCGCGCTCGAGAAGTGGCTCTATCGCCTGACCGAGTTCGTCGACACCAAACAGGGCCTCGCAGCGGCTCTGCATTCCGGCGATCCGGCGTTCGACGACCTGCCCGCGATGTTCATGGCCCGCTTCGTGCCGGCGCTTGAGGATCTGCTCGCAGCGGCAACCGCCTGCGGCGATCTGCGCGCCCGCATCAGCGCAGAGGAACTCATCCTCGCTGTCGCTCAACTCTGTCACACGCCGGCCGGTGTGCAGAGCATCAACCAGAGCCGACGGATGGTCGCGATCCTGATCAACGGACTGCGCTTCGAGGCGCGAACCCAGTGAGCGTCGCTGCGCGCAACCGCGAGCGCTGTGCGGTTGCGTCGGGGCAGTGTGGCCGTCCGGAAGCGTGACGGCGACGAGACGGCCTTGGCTGTGGGTGCTGGCGCTAATGCGGCGCAGAGGAGGGCTTGGGCTGCGACGGCGCGGCGGCCAGGCGGGAGGCGCAAGCAGTCGCCCGCCGTGCGTTGTGTCATCGCGCGAGATGCACCGCTCGGCGTTGGTGGCGTGGCCCGCGCTCAGGCGCGCGGCGCGGGTGCCTGAGCGCCAGCGCTCGGCTCCACGACCCTGGGAACGACCTCGTTGGCCGCCTCGAGCCATTTCACGTGGTGGACGCGCGCCCAGTCCTCGCGGACGCTGCCGAGGATCATGCCTCGGAGCGAGGGTCGGGTGCTGCGGTTGATCAGCGCGAGGTAGAGGTGACCGGTGACGATCACGACCGAGATGTACATGAGGGCGTCGTGGAGGTAGAGCGTGCCGGCGAGACGGATGTCGGTGTTGCGCTCGCCGAGCCAGAGCAGCAGGCCCGAAACGAAGAACAGCACTGCGAATGCGGCGGTGATGATCGCATTGACCTTCTGGCCGGCGTTGAAACGCCCCTGCGGCCTGTGGGTCTGTCCGGCGAGGAAGCGCAGGTCGTCGCGGTCGAAGAGGTCGACCTCGCGAATCGCGTGGATCACTGCGCGCCGGTTGCCGAGTAGTGCGATCGCCGCCAGTGCGAGAAGCCATGAGATACCGGTGTAGAAGTGGACGTCCTTGATCAGCGGGCGGCGACCGACGATCGTCGAGAGCGCCGGGATGTACATGACGAGGCCCGAGCCGAGCAGGACGAAGAACGCGCTCGCGTGCACCCAGTGCAGGAGTCGCTCGGTGAGCGTAAAGCGCTTGACGTAGCGCGGCCGCAACCCGGCACTGGCAGGTCGGCTCGTGACCGCCTCAGCCATAGCCGTTGGAGTTACCGACCCAGGCGTTGACGTCGTAGCCGAGGTTTTCCCAGTAGCCCTCGCCCTGCTTGCGAACGAGCGAGATCTGCTCGACCCACTTGACGTTCTTGTAGCCGTACATGTCCGGGATCACGACGCGCACCGGAGCGCCGTGCTCTTGGAGCAGCGGCTTGCCGTCCATCTCGTAGGCGAGCATGACGTCCGGTAGCGCGAGGTCGGCCAGTGTCAAGTAGTCCTGGTAGGGCTTCTCAGCGGAGATGAAGTGCACAGCGTGTGCTGCCGGCAGCGGGCCGGCTTGCGCGAGCAGGTCGCGAAAGCGCACGCCACCCCAGTGAACGTCGGGGACCGTCCAGCCTGTGACGCAATGGAAGGTGGACACCTGCTCGGCCTTGGGGAATGCCAACAACTCCTCGTAGGAGATCTCGATCGGCGTGTGAACGAGCCCGTCGATCCGAAGGCGCCAGGTCGCCCGATCGAACACCGGCATCGTGGCCGCGACGGTGTAGATCCGCCAACCGCCGCTTGGAACAAGCCGACTGAGGCCGCTGATGTCGGCGAATGGCTTGGTGACGAGGCTCGTCACGCGCGAGATCTCGTTGCCGAAGAAGAGCGTGGCGACGCCGGCGCCGACGAGGCCGAAGAACCCGGCCCGGCCGAGTCGCCGCGCGCCGAGATTCTCGCGCGGCGACCTGCCAGGTTGGTTGAGCGCAGGCAACGGAGTTCGCCTACATCGAGGCCATGCCGGCCGAAAGCGTGCCGCGGAGGTCCCCCGGGTGCGCCTTCGTGTTGACCCAGACCGAATACGAGCTCGGTTTGGCGTCGAGGTGCTCGATGGTCATCGCCGACTCCTTCGCGCAGCCCGTCTTCGTGTAATCCATCCCCAGCTCGAGCAGCACAGAGCCGGTCGTGCCGGTATGGATCGCGGCGCTCGTGACGTCGGCAATCATCGGAAGATCGAACGACCAGCAGAGTTGGCCCGTGCTCTTCGTCACCTTGAGGTTTACGACCCCGTGCTCGCCCATCCCCGACAAGTGCGCGCCGAGGTCGGCACTCATCATCGACGCCGACGCGCCGACCGCTCCGAGCGCAAGGGTCGCCGCGGCGAGCGTGGCCACAGTGGTGGGTCTCAAGTGCATTGGTCGTGCCTTCCGTTTGTTATCCAGGTCGAAGCGACGGTAGCCGCGAGCGCCGCCGGCGACCATTACGAATTCCTGAACCGAGGTCCCTGTAAGGAACTGTTAAGCAGCCCGCCGACGCCGACCGGGACAATGTGCGGGTGAGCACAGTCCTTGTCGTCGACGACGAGCCCTCGGTTCGCGACGTCGTCGTGCGCTACCTGAGGCAGGAGGGCTACACGACACTCGAGGCGGCCGACGGCGACGCTGCTCGCGAGCTGCTCGAGCGGCAGACGCCGAGCTTGATCGTGCTGGACCTGATGCTGCCCGGGATGGACGGCCTCTCGCTCTGTCGCTGGATCAGGGCGCGATCGGACCTGCCGGTGATCATGATCACCGCCCTCGGGGAGGAGACCGACCGGCTGACCGGGCTCGAGGTCGGCGCCGACGACTACCTCGCGAAGCCGTTCTCCCCACGCGAGCTGGTGGCGCGTGTCAAAGCGGTCCTCAGGCGGGCCTCGCCGCCGCCGAGCACCGACCCGATTGCGTTCGGAGAGGTGACAATCAACCCGCTCCAGCGGGCGGCCTGCAAGGCCGGACTGCCGCTGCGCTTGACGACGCTCGAGTTCGACCTGCTCTGGTTCCTCGCCAGCAACCCGGACCGCGTGTTCGAGCGCAACGAGCTGATGGCCCGCGTTTGGGGCTACACCTCGGAGCTCGACACCGGAACCGTCACCGTCCACATACGCCGGCTGCGCGCGAAGATCGAGGACGATCCCTCGCGACCGCGCCACCTCGAGACCGTCTGGGGCACGGGCTACCGGCTGACTCCATGATCAAGCTCGCAATCTTGCTCGTGCTGGCAACGCTCGGCGTCGGCGTCAGCGCAGCCCTGCTGCTGCGCCTGCTGCCGGCGCTGCGGCTGCAACTCGCCGGGCTCGCGCTGCTCGCCGTGATCCTGCCGCTCGCCGGCGTGCTCGCCTCAGGTTGGGTGATGTTCGAAATGCGTGCCGACACCGAGGTGCTCGCAGTCTCCTCGGCCGCCGCGCTGTCCTCGCTGGGAGCTGCACTGCTGCTGGCCCGGTGGATCCGCGAGCCGCTGGATGATCTGCGCCGCGCGTCGGCCGCGCTCGCAGCCGGCGACCTCGCCTCCCGCGCATCGGAGCGCGGCCCGGCCGAGGTCGCCGAGGTAGCGCACGCGTTCAACGCGATGGCGGACTCGATCGAGCGCCTGTTCGAGGCGCGGCGTGAGCTCGTTGCATGGGCCAGCCACGATCTGCGCACGCCGCTCGCATCGATGCAGGCGATGATCGAGGCGATCGATGACGGCCTAGCCGAGCCGCGCGAATACCTGCCGTCGCTGGCCGAGCAGGTGCATACGCTCTCCTCGCTCGTCGACGACCTGTTCGAGCTCGCCCGGATTGACGCCGGCGTGCTCACGCAACAGATCGAACAAGCGGACATCGAGCGCGTCATCAGCTCGTGCGTGCGCGGCTTCGAAGCCGAGGCACGCGCGAAGGGCATCAGGCTCGAGGCGCCGGCGCGGGGCCAGGTTCCGCCCGTTCGTTGCGCACCGGACCAACTGCAGCGCGTCCTCTTCAATCTGCTGACCAACGCGATTCGCCACACACCTCCGGACGGCGCGATCGCGATCGCCATCAGCCCAAGCGTGCACGACGTCACGATCGCAGTCGAAGACACCGGCGAGGGCGTCAGCGCTGAGGCTGCGGCGCGGATGTTCGACCGCTTCTGGCGCGCCGAGTCCGCACGCGCATCGGCAGGCTCCGGACTTGGCCTGGCGATCGCCCGCGCCCTCGTTGAGGCGCACGGCGGACGGATCTGGGCCGAAAACCGGGCCAGCGGCGGAGCGCGAGTCGCCTTCACACTGCCAACGACCCGCTGATTCCGCGAGGACAGGGCATCACGACGTGGCGCGCTCATCGCGCCGCGGGCACCGTCACCCGTTGAGGGCGGCGAGGATCTCGGAGACCTCGGTGCGACTGGTGTAGTCCGCCTGCACATCGACGAATCGCACGGTGCGGTCGGAGTCGACGACGATCACGGTCGGCATTGGGAGCTCGGGCGAGCCGTCAACGTTGCCGTCGCGGATGTCCAGTCCGAGAGCGCGCTGCGCTTCGAGCACGTCTTCAGCGGGCTCGAAGGCGATACCGAGCGCTCGTGCGACATGGGCACCGGAGTCTGAGAGGACGGGGAACTGGAGGTCGTGCTTCTCAGCGGTGCTCAGCGACTCATCGGGCTTCTGGGGGCTGATCGCGGCGAGCGTCGCGCCGTAACTGGGGAGCTGGGGGACGAGCTCGGACTGGTATTGGTGGAGGGCGAGGTTGCAGTAGGGGCACCAGCCGCCGCGGTAGAAGACGAGGATCGCCGGTCCGGCGGCGACCAACTGCGACAGCGACACGTCCTGGCCCGTTGCGTCGGGGAGAGTGAAGTCGCTCAGCACGTCACCAACGGCGACCGCGTCGGCAGGGTGGCCCTTGGTCCGCCAGGCGGCCTGGTCGCGTGTGAAGATCTCCAGCACCTCGGCCGGGAGGCGCCCAGCAGAGGCGGCCTTCAGCGCGTCGGACTGCTCTTGGATGGTCGTGCTCATGCGTGCTCCTCGCGCTCAGACGGGATTGGACCGGGCGGTCCACTCGCTGGAAGCAAAGCAGGCGTGGAGTGGACTGTCAAGTCCACTCCGGCTAGACTTGGGCATCATGCGCGTCTTGGAGCCGGCGACCGAGAAGGGGCGCACGACGCGCGCACGGATCGTCCAGGTCGCAGCGGAGCTGGTCGCGGAGCGCGGGGTCGCCGAGATGAGCCTCGACGAAGTGGGAGCCCGCGCACACGCAAGTCGCAGCCAGCTCTACCACTATTTCGAGGACCGCGACGACCTGATCCGAGCCGTCGTCGACGCCACGACCAGCATGGTCATCGCCGCGCAGGACGGGCTCCTGGACGACCTTGACAGCTGGGCGGGCTTCGACCGCTGGTTCGCAGCGCTGGAGGCGATCCAGCGCGAGCGCGAAGCTCGCGGAGGATGCCCGATCGGATCGCTCGTCGGGCAGCTCGCCGAGCGCGACGCGCTGGCCCGCGCCGGACTGGCCGAAGGCTTCGACCGCTGGGAGCGCCGTCTGCGGGACGGTCTCGAGCGGATGCGGATCAGTGGCAAGCTCGCCGCGGACACCGACCCCAACCGGCTAGCGACAGCGACTATGGCCCTGCTAGAAGGGGGTCTCCTCCTCGCGCAAGTCCGGCGCGACCCCAACCAGCTAAAGATCGCACTCGACGCCGCCAGAACCCTGCTGCGAACAGCATCACGCTAGCCCGGGCCGATGGCCAGCAGGCCGGCCAGGCCGCTACGCGCAGCGAGCGATCAGCAGCCCCGGGCGTGTGGCGATGGACGCAACAGTCCGCAGGGTAGGTCGCGATCTGGACCTGCGGCGCGCTCCTGGGCGCCGTCGGCGTCAACTCCGTCGCGGCGCAATCACAGCCAAACAGCGGCACCCGACAACACCCAGCGCATAAGCTGGCCCGACGCCAACGAAACCGCAAATCGCGAGTCTCCCGTTTCGCGCAGAGCGCGCACGTCTATGAGTGCGAACGAGCCGGCAGCGCCGTCGGCCGAGCCTCTTGCTGACGAGCCTGGCGATGAGGAGCGCGTCACGAGCCCGGTCGAGCTGCTCTGGGACCTCGTCTTCGTGTTCTCCGTCACGCAGGTTACGACGCTGCTCGCGCGCGACCTGTCCTGGAGCGGTGTCGGACGCGCGTCGCTCGTGCTTGCGCTGATCTGGTGGGCCTGGTCCGCGTTCGTCTGGGTTGCGAACGCCCACGACGCAAACTCGCTGACGCTGCGCGCAACGCTGCTACCCGCACTCCTTCTCATTTTCATCGTCGGGCTTGCAATCCCTCGCGCTTTCGCCAGCGACGCCCTCCTGTTCGCGGCGACCTATGCCGGGGTGCGCTTCATGCATCTCGCGCTCTACGCCGACGCGTCGCGTCGTGGACGGGCGTCGTGGCAGGCGATCGCGGGCTTCGCGGTCACAGTCACGATCGGCATGGCGCTACTGATCGTCGGCGCACTACTCGATAGCGCTGCGCGCATCGCGCTGTGGACGATCGCCGTCGCGATCGACTATGCAGGTCCTGCGTGGCTGACGCGTGAGCGGCTACGCGGCTTGCAGCGGATCGCGGTCGCGCACTTCGCCGAGCGCTACGGCACGTTCGTGATCATCTGTCTCGGCGAGTCGATCGCAGCGATCGGTCTTGGCGCGAGCGGTCAAACGGTCAGCATCCGGCTGCTGGCAACGGTCGGCTTGGGCCTGCTGATCACAATCGGCCTGTGGTGGACCTATTTCGACCACTTCGCGAGCGACGCCGCAGAACAACTCCGCGACCGCGACGAGCCAGTCCTCGCGGCAGCCGACGCCTACAGCTACCTGCACGTCGTGCTGATCGCCGGCATCATCCTGTTCGCCGTCGGCATGCGACTCGCCACCCACCACCCCAGTGAAACGCTCGCCAGTGCACCACGGCTCGCGCTGTGTGGCGGCGTCGCCCTCTACCTCGTTGGACACACGGCGTTCCGCGCGCGCATGACCGGGACCGTGGGATACGCGAAGCTCACGGCCGGCGCCGCGATCCTCGTGATCGCTGCGCTCGGGAACGACCTCGAGCCGTGGTCGGTCGCCGCAGCCGTCGCCGGCGCCCTCACCCTGCTGTGCGTACACGAGACGTACCACGTGCGACCGCCACCAGTGCGCGACGTCTCCGCCTAGGCCCAAGCGCGCTCCGACGCTATCGCACCGGCACTCTCGCATTGCCGGAGCATGATGCTCGACGCTCCTGCTCCGGGACGAGGACGACAGCCCGGTGTGCGTGCGTCGTGGCTCGTACAGCGGGCTCCGCAATTTAGTTGTTGTGCTACAACAGTGGTCGTGGCAACGTTGAGTTCCTCGCCTTGGGATCGTGACGCGCGGCGCCGCTCCGTGGTGTTGGCGACGTGTTGTCTGGCGTCGGTGAGTGGTTTGCAGTGGACGATCGATGCGTACACGCTTGTGATTGCGTGCCTGCTGATGCTGTCGGGCTCGCTGGCGGATCGTTTTGGTCGTCGCCGGGTCTTTCAGGTCGGCCTGGCGACGTTCGCGCTGGGGTCGTTGCTGTGCAGCCTGGCTCCGTCGCTCGGGTGGCTGATCGCGTTTCGCGGGCTGCAGGCGGTCGGCGGTTCGATGCTAAACCCAGTGGCGATGTCGATCATCGCCAACACGTTCACTGACAGTGCCAGTCGCGCGAAGGCGATCGGGATGTGGGGATCGGTCGCCGGGCTCAGCCTCGCGAGCGGACCGGTTCTCGGGGGTCTGCTGGTCAGCGGGCTCGGGTGGCGTTCGATCTTCTGGATCAACGTTCCCGTCGGTCTGATCGCGATCGTGCTCTCTGGGCGGTTCGTCCCCGAGTCGCGGGCGGAGCGGCCCCGGCGGCTTGACCCTCCCGGTCAGCTGCTGGTGATCGCGCTGCTGGGTTGCCTGACGGCGGGGATCATCGAGGGGCCACGCAGCGGCTGGGGCTCAGCACCGATCGTCGTCCTGTTCGCGGTTGCCGTGCTCGCAGCGATCGCGCTGGTCGTGCTCGAGTCGCGGCGGCGCGAGCCGCTGGTCGACATGCGGTACTTCCGCAGCGCACCGTTCTCGGGCGCGGCGCTGATCGGGGTGCTCGCGCTCGCGACCCTAGGCGGCTTTCTGTTCCTGAACACGCTTTATCTGCAGGACGTGCGCGGCTACAGCGCGCTGCACGCCGGATTGTTGACGATCCCGATGGCCGCGATGCTCGGCGTGTTCTCCACCGTCTCAGGCCGGCTGGTCGCCAGCCGCGGACCAAGGCTCTCACTGGTTGCGTCAGGTGGGCTGATCACGGTGGGCGCGGTCCTGCTGATCGGCCTCAGCGCGCACACCGCTGTGTGGTACCTGGTCGTTGCCTACCTCGTCTACGGCGCCGGGGCGGGCCTGGTCAACGCCCCGATCACCAACACTGCACTCTCCGGTATGCCTCGAGACCAAGCAGGTGTCGCTGGCGCGATCGCTTCCACCTGTCGCCAGACCGGCGCAGCCCTCGGCGTCGCAGCGACCGGCGCGATCATCGCCGCCGGCTCGGCCGGGTTCGTGCACTCCAGCCACGCGGCGTGGGCGGTGCTCGTCGGCTGCGGAGTCATGGTCGTGCTGCTCGGCGTCGTCTCGACCGGACGCTGGGCGATCGGGACCGCTGAGCGCAACGGTGCCCGCCTAGCCACTTCAGTGACATGAGCCCCGCCTCGGAGGGAGTCCGATGAGCAGCAGATCCACAACCCCGCCAGACACCGCATCCAGAGTGTGGAGCGCGCTACACGAGTTCGTCACCGGACAGGACCGCCGGCGTGCCCTGCGCGCCGCCCTCGATCTCGGGCTTGGGAAGGTCGAGGTGCTCATCAAGCTCGCCGACCATCCGATGACCCTGCGAGAGATCGCACGCGCGGTCGCGATCGACCCGCCAGCCGCGACCGTCGGCGTCGACCTGCTCGAAGCACGAGGCCTGGTCCATCGCACCCCCCATCCCGACGACAACCGTCGCAAGCTCGTGCACCTCACCGACGCCGGACGCGACGCCGCCCAAATTGCCCAGGCGATCCTGGGCGAGCCACCACCAGCACTGACCAACCTGGACCCCGCTGATCTCGCCCGGCTCGAGGAGATCCTCACCCGGTTCCAGACCAACACCGGATAGACAGGAGGAATCAAGCCGATGCCCGCAAATCCGATCGGTCGCGCGTTGCGCAACCGGCACGCCGGTCACCACACGCTCGCCTGGGCGCGTCCCGACCTGCAAGCACCCGAGAGCTTCACGCTCACCAGCCACGCCTTCGAGCACGGCACCCCGATCCCTGAACGGCACCGCGGCAGGCTGCTGGGCGCGAACATCTCACCCGCCCTCACATGGACGACGCCGCCGGCCGCCACGAAGGAGCTCGTGCTCATCGTCCAAGACCCAGACGTCCCACTGAGCAAGCCCGCCACGCACGCGCTCACGCTCGGCATCGACCCCTCGCTCAACGGCATTCCCGAAGGCGCCCTCACCCACCCAAGCCCGATCCCCGCAGTCAAACACGGCAAAGGCCCGCTCGGCCGTCGCGGCTGGGCCGGACCCAAACCGCCGCGCTCACACGGACCCCACTCCTACGTCTTCCAACTCTTCGCCCTGGACTACCACCCCGACCTGCCCGACAAGTTCACCCTCACCGACGCACTGCACGCCATGACCGGACACGTAATCGCACGCGCCCGACTCGACGGCACCTACGAAAGCCAATAACCACGCCAGGCCTTCCTCAGCGCGCCAACGAACCCGGACTGACCCTCAACTCCACCAGAAGCGAGGGGAGGGGGAGTGCCGGCTTTCTGCGTAGGCATCGATCGAAAGGAGATCGATGTCGACGACAATCAGAAGCAGGTTGGACGAGGACCGGGACCCGGGTGGCGCGGGCGCCGCGCGCCGTGAGCCCGCAGGGCGAGCGGAGCGATGCGCGGGCGCCGCGCGCCGTGCGACGCCCCGGCTGGAGCTATCGGCTGCGTGAGACGAATGGATCAAAGCCGCCGCCGCACCCGGCGAGGCAGACGCGCGCCATCTGCGTTGGCTGCGGGAGGAGCTCGGCGACCGGATGGTCGCGGGCGTGATCCTCCACACCGGCCCGCGGCTCTACCCCCTGTCCGACGGGATCATCGCCGCACCCATTGCAAGCCTCTGGGGGTGAGGCAGGTCCGGCAAGACTCCTCGTTGTTCATTTCACTCTGTCGGCGTGTCGGTGGGTGTCATGCCGCGCGTCGCCGGGTGCAGCGGGTCGATCAGCTCGGCCTTGACATGATCGGCGGCCTCGGTGGTGCGCTTGACATCCGCCCCGCCCTCCGCTGGTTTCGCATCTATGTCGGCCCGGGTCCGACATCTTCTTCTTACTACCAACCGGGGACGCGCACGCTTTAGGTTCGCGGCCCGACTCTGAGACTGGAAAAGCCCGGATTTATTGGACTTTCCCACGCGCCCGGAGAGATTCGAACTCCCGACCTTCGGTTCCGTAGTGGCCCATTAGCAGGGCTTTTCCCTTATTTCACGGGCTCTCAGGTGCTCTCAAGTGTCCCCAAATGACCTCATATTTGCGCAAGTGGGGACATGGTTGGGGACATCGTTTTGACGGGCGCCGTGGCCTGCGCTTGCCGTCCACGCGCATAGGATGCTCTCGTGTCGGAACCCGGACCTAGAGCACCAGCTGGTTGGTATGACGATCCTGGGGCGCCGGGGGTTCGCCGCTACTGGAGCGGTGAATCCTGGGGTGATCCCCCGCCGACGGCGCTGGATGGGCCGGCGTTGTTTGAGCCGGCCGGATCGGCGCCGAGCCCCCTTGTATGCGATGAGTGCGGCGCCCCTGCCGACACGCTTCACGTCCTCCCCGATGGTGATCGGCCGGAGAGTGTTGCGTTGGCGTGCATCGACCACGATCCGGGCGGGGAGTGGTGGGACCTGACCGGCGTCGACAGCCGTAACCGTGCGCTTCAAAACGCGCCTGCGTTCGACCGGCTTCGCCCGGAATCAGCGGGGCGCTGCGGGGCGCACAGGCTGAAGCCACACGCGTTGACGGGCAGCTGACAGAGGCTCCGTCGGTCGCGGCACGGCCGCGCATCTGGCCCGCGGGTCTCATGCTCGCGCTCGGTGCGATAGGCATGTGGTTCGCCCAAACCTACAAGCCGACGTTCTCTAACGAGCTGGGGCTCAACGGGAATACGTTTGTGCTCAAACCCGGGTCCTACCATCTCATCGTGATCGTTTCGATCGTGCTGCTGGTGATCGGAGGTATCCGTCTTGTGATGGCTCTACGCAGGTAGCCCAAGAGGGGAGAGGCAAAGCGATGGGAAGCGATCAACTCGACCAACGGTTTCTTGACGCGGTAGCTGCGCTCCTCGTGCCCGAGGCTGCCAGCGTAGGCATCGCAGCTCTGGGCGAGCGCAAGCATCTCGAGCCGGCGGCCCTGGAGGGCATGCGAGCGGTATTTGGCGATCGCGCCGCTAAGTCCCGCCGGGTCCCGATCCCTGAGTGGGAGCGGGTCGGCAACGTGGATCTTGTTGCCTCTGCGCCCGACGCACCGGGGGACTTCTCCGTGTTGGTGGAGCTTAAGTCTTGCGGGACCAGGCCCATCTTGTTCGAGGCGATATGGGATTGCTTCAAGATGGCGCTCGGCAGTTTGCGGCCCGAAACACCGCGCGCCTACTTGGTCACCCTCGCGCATACGACAGTCTGGGAGACGTCAATCTTTGCCGACCTATTCGATACGAAGGATCACGATCCGGTCGAGTTGTGCATGCGCGACGTCGGCGGGCGAGATCATTGGCTGGCCTGGGACGCTCTCCTCTACGGCGGGCATGACAGGTATCCAAACGCTGTGCCGGCAGTGTTGCGCACTACCATGGTCGCTCGCGCAATGCTGGGCGACGGAGAGATACGCGCCGTCGAAGTCACGCCCGCCAGCCCGGATTTCCTCGAGTTCATCAACGGCTGGCCGAAAGGCCAGCGGCCCGCTCGAGCGCACCGGCCGATTCTCGCTCCGACGTCGAGATTCGTCGACACGGATGAGGACATTCAATGGGACCCGGCCTACGACCCAGCCAACGCCGATCTCATCTCGATGCTCCGAGAAGTCGGAGTGTGGACAGACGACTACCCCGCGCCCCGCGACCTCGACTCACGTCACTCGTAGCGATTCTGTCCACCGCTCTGGATCCGCCCCAATCTCAAACCTCGGGGAAGGGTGCGAGGCAGGCTCGTCTGAGACCGCCTGGCATCCCGTCTGAGGAACGGCTGCTGGGACGCCTCTACCGCGTGAGACCAGCCCGCGCGAGCCAACGATCGCGGGAGCCCGGTCGTCCCGATAGCCCTATCCGAATTAGGATCCCGCAATGGTGCCTCATCTGGGACACTGATTCGGTGAGTTCCATCAAGATCGGGTACGCGCGTGTCTCGACCGACGAGCAGGATCTGACGGCGCAACGCAACGCGCTCGAGACGCTCGGCGTTACGCCGGAGCGCATCTACGTCGACCACGGCCTGACCGGCACCAACCGCGAGCGACCCGGCCTGCGCGAAGCGCTCGCCGCCTGCCGCGTCGGCGACACGCTCGTCGTCACGAAGCTCGATCGGCTCGCCCGTTCGCTCCCAGATGCCCGCGACATCGCCGACGAGCTCACGCGCCGCGAAGTCAGACTGAACCTCGGTGGCTCGATTCATGACCCGACCGATCCGGTCGGGCGGCTGCTGTTCAACATGCTCGCGATGATCGCCGAGTTCGAGAGCGACCTCATCAGGATGCGTACGCGCGAAGGCATGGCGGTCGCGCGCGCCGCCGGCAAGCTGCGCGGGCGCCAGCCGAAGCTCAAACCAGCGCAGGAAGCGCACCTCGCGGCGCTGCACGACGCGGGGGAGAAGACCCCCGGCGAGCTCGCCGAGCTGTTCGGCGTTACGCGCTCGACCGTGTACCGCGCGATCGAGCGAGTACGCCAGGCCGCCTCCTGACCGTCAGCGGCGTAGCGGCGCACGCTCCGCCACTACGCCGGCTGAGGGCGGCCGGTCTGCCGCATCAGTCGAGGCTCGTGGCAGAGTTGCGCTTAGTCCATTTGTTCATCGCTGCGGCTGGAAGCGCGCTTTCCCACGTCCTGCTCGCATCCTTCGAACGGTCAATGGCGGTCTCAACAGCGTCTTTGCTTCGAAGATCTTCGTTTGCGATGCGTTCGCGATGGTTACTTGCGTTATTCCGAACCTCTTCCATTGGCGGCATCCCTCCTCTCAATGCGACCCAGGGCGCTAAACGTACGTTGTCGTTCCACGAGCAGTTCTTCGAGTCGATCGACGTAAGACTGTGTTTGCGGATCGGCGTCGACGAGACTCTCCGTTAGAAGGTTGCCCAGCTCCTCCCGGCTGATTGCGAAGCCGTGCTCAGAATAGGCGTTAACAAGGTGCCTGGCGATCGCCTTTGCGTCGTCCTCGGAGTACATCGGCTGAAGTAGGCGCGTGGCGTAGTCCTCCGCTACCTTGAGGACGCGCGATAGCTGCGTGTAATGGACGGTGTCTATCTTGTCCAGCAGAGGCTGCATCAACTCCGCAGCGAAATGGAGCACCGGCGGCAGAAGTATCCCGGTCTTTTTCCCTGTTCGGTTGATGAGGAGGAACATCGCCTGATCTACCACGTCGAGGGCCACGGAGTTGAGTCGCTCCAGCGCCTGCACCTCGTCGAGCGCGGACGAGTACTCCTCGCGGTCGGTGTCCCAGAGTTGTGCGTCGAGCGGGCCAAGCTCCGCGTCGCTTCCTAAGTAGATCTCGGACGCGCCAAGGGCAAGGAGCGTTGCGGCGCTCTTTGCCATCCGCGGGATGACAGCCGCAAACTCACCGCAGTGGCGGCGGAACAGCGACGCGATCCGATACGCCGAGCCAGCTTGCCCACCGAGCGAATCGATCAGCAATGCCGGCGGCCCTTGGCAATCTTTCATCTGCTCCCGCTCACCGAAGAACGCGCGACTCATCCCGCCGTCGATCTCGTCGAATGGGGGGCGCCCTCCCTCGATGAGTACCCAGACAGGCCTGCTCATAACGTTCTCAAGGGCGAGAACAGCCTCCGCGAACGGCGTTGGCACAAGGCCTCGGTCCCCTGGGAAGATGCTCGCCGTGTAGCGCGGGGAAGTGGACGGCGGAGACCCCTGGGCAGCCGCGGCAGCCTCGTCGGGCTCCCGCAGCCCGTTTGGAGCTGCGTCGCCCTCGGTCGCTACGGGGCTTACGTCTTCCGTTGCCATCGAGCTAGCGCGCCGGCCGAGCGCCGTGGGCTCCACGGGTTCGACAACGCCCCCGTCGACTCGTCAACGATCCTCAGAGCCAAGCGGTTGAGGTCCATCGAAAGAGATCCTACCGAGGTGAGCGACCGTCGTAAGGTCGCAGTAGAAGTGACGGGGGGAGGCTTCGAGCGGCGGCGTCGGGCGCCAGGGAGAGTTGGTAGCTAACTACGGGAGGCTCCGGTACCGTCCGATCACAGGGACGGAGCTAGGCGTCCGTACCGACGTGTCCAATGGTGAAAACCGGAGCTAGAGCCATGGTGCTTGCGGACTTGCTCGCCCGCAGTGGGCTCAGGCGCTGCGTCGCGCCGCCGGTGCCGGGGCTGTCCTCGCTCCCCACGAACTTCACTGCGCTCGCGCTCGAGACCTACGCCGCCCTGGGCGGAGTACTCGCATGTCCGAAGCTGCGGCCAGGTGCCTGGGATCTTGCATTCGACGGCGGCCTGGTTGTCGAACTCGACGAAGAGCTCCACTTCAACCGGTACCGACTGCTTACCCTCGACGCGCCGTGGTACGAGAGCCGAGCATGGGCGGCGCACTACCGCGCACTGTGCGTGCAACACGAGTCCGAGTGCCTCGCGGCGGGGAGGTGGGGAAGGCGCTGGAGCAACGACTCGTGTGCGGCCATGTTCGGTGCGGCTGGAACGCCCGGGGAGCTGGGAGGCGCTGGCGCTCCGCGATGGAAGCAGCGGGCGCTGTACGACGCCATGAAGGATCTTGTGGCGGTCTCTGTCTCTGCCATTGGGCCGCGTGTGGCTCGACTCTCCGTGTACGACCGCGTGGACGGCGTGCCGCTCGGTGCGGCCCTGGAGCTGCATGGGACGGTAGACGTGCGAGCGCTGGCTGAACTCGTCGACGACCGGGCGCGGAGCTAGACATGCCGTCTGGCAATGGGCAGTGGGTCAGATTAGAACGAGCTAGGATCGTCCACCGTGGCCGACGCCGATGATGCGAAGCCAGAACAGCAACCGGAGCCTCCCATGACGCCGGAGCCGCCGCGTTGCCCAGCGACTTGGATGGGCAAACGCTGCATCCTGGCGCCGGGGCACCTTGAGGCCCACCAGTATCGCCTCTGACTGCGGGATCGCCCTAACGGAGTTCTAGATTCGCCAGGCGGTATCCCATGGCGAGCTCCGAGACGCCGAAGTTATGTGCGAGTTCGGTGACAGATTGGGTCTGGGCGAAAGCGGCGTGGACGAGCGGCGCCGGCATGAGAAGTTCGGCCGCGAACTCGTTCGCGGCGCGCTCGTGGCGCCAGTCGTATCCGGGCGGCGTCCCGTGTTCGGCGCTGGGGCCGAGGTCGATATGGAAGACGTCGTGGTGAGCGAGCAGGTGGTGGCCGAGTTCGTGCCCGATCGTGAACCGCTGTCGGGCCTCGGACTGGAGGTCGTTGATGGCGATGGCGGCACCGCCTTCGTATTCGAGGATCATCCCTGACAAAGCGTCGTCGAAGCGGCGGCGGACTACGCGGACGCCAGCGCGTGCGGCTATTTCCTCTACGTCGATCGGCGGCGTCGTGATGCCGGCCTGGTTCAGTACCTCCTTGGCGGCAGCGGCGGGGCGCGTTGCGTCGACGTGAATGCTCATGGGCAGCGGTGGGAGTGCCTCCATCTCGTCGAGGAGACTCTGAAGGGTGTCGTTGAGGTCCTGCCGATCAAGCCGGTGAGTGGTCGCGCGGAGAACGGCGCGAACAGTTGGCCTTGATCGCTCATCCGGCAGGAAGAAGGTGACGTCGCGCCCAAGGGTGGCGGAGAGGCCGAGGAGTTCGTCGATCCCTGGGGTGCGCTTGCCTGCTTCCCAATAGCTGATTGCGGTTTGGGTAACGCTCAGGCGCTCGGCGAGCTCGGCTTGGGTCCAGCCACACGCATCCCGGGCAGCACGGATGCGCTCGGCTACCCAGGCGGCGGTGTCAGCGGTTGGCACGGGAGACAGAATGAAGACAGCATACCGCTCTGATATGCTGATACCGATGCGTTATAAGCCCCACCTTTCGCGTGGTGGCGATTTTCCAAGTCTACGGCGCGCGCCGGAGGAACCCGCAATGAGCGAAGTCAAAGCCCCAGAACAGCAGCACAACAACCACCGCCACGAAGTCGAGATCACGATCGACACCGTGCCCCACGAACTCCCCGAGCACGACGTGACGGCCCTCGAGCTCGTCGTCCTCGCAGGCAAGGACCCTACGGCCTTCTACTTGGTGCAGATCGTCGGCAAGAAGGAGCGGATCTCCTACAAGGACACTCCCGACGCCGAGATCAAGCTACACGAGCACGCGAAGTTCATCACCGTCTCGATCGGGCCGGTCCCGGTTTCGTAGATGACCGGCGCCGAGGCTTTCGCCGAAGGGCTGCGGAGCTTGGGCTTCACGCCTGAGCTCCGCAACGAGACGCTCGTGGTGTTCGACTATGAAGTCGAGGTCGGCCCACTGACTGGCGAGACGTGCACGATCGGCTTGCAGGTGGCGGCCGACTGGCCCCTCACGCCGCCGGGCGGCCCGATCATCGCGCCGCGGATCTTGCCGATTCACCCGGGGCAGGATGTTGGCCATCCCTACGGTGGCGTCCACGAGAACCCTGAGCTTGGCGTGCCGGCCCACTACCTCAGCAGACCGTTCCCTGGATGGGCGGCGACCGACCGCAGCGTCTGCGCGTACCTCGGTCACATCCGCCATCTCTTCGACACGCTTCCCGATGAGCTACAGCGCCGCACTGACAACTGAGACCCACGAGACGTTCACCGCCCACCTGGCGCGCGCCGACGGTCAGGAAGACCTTTGCTTTGCGCTGTACCGGCTGAGCGCTGGCGCTTCGCGCACGACCGCGCTCGTTCACGAGTCGGTGCTCCCCTGTCCCGGAGAACGCGAGGTACACGGCAACGCCGCATTCACCGGCGAGTACTTCCTCCGCGCGGCGGCGACGGCCGCCGACGCGGACGCGGGGCTCGTGCTACTCCACAGTCACCCGCGGGGGCGCGGCTGGCAGGACATGAGCCCTGATGACATCGATGCCGAACGCGGGCACGCCGCCCAGACGCTGGCGATGACCGAGATGCCGCTGATCGGAATGACGCTCGGGACCGGCGAGATGAGCTGGAGCGCGCGCAGCTGGCCGAGCACTGCTCCGGGCAAGATCACCCGCTGCAACTTCGAATCCGTGCGCGTCGTCGGAGACCAGCTCAGGTACACCTTCAACCCCGGCCTACGGCCAGCGCCTCCGGCCAACGACCGCCAACTCCGCACCGTCTCGGCCTGGGGCGCAGCGGTACAGGCCGACATCGCCCGTACACGCGTGGCGATCGTCGGCGCCGGCAGCGTCGGGTTCATCGTCGCCGAAGCCCTCGCCCGAACCGGCGTCGAGCACATCGTGTTGATCGACTTCGACTCCGTCAAGACACACAACCTCGATCGCCTGCTGCATGCCAATGAACGCGACGTTCGCCTCGCCCGTTCGAAGGTCGAGACGCTACGGCGCGCGCTCGTGCGCAGCGCCACCGCCGAAAACCCCAGAATTGACGCGTACGAGCACAGCATCGTTGAGGAAGCCGGCCTGCGAGCGGCGCTCGACTGCGACGTGATCTTCAGCTGCGTTGACCGCCCCTGGGGCCGCTCCGCCCTCAACTTCGTCGCCTACGCGCACCTCGTGCCGGTGATCGACGGAGGTATCCACGTCGTCACCCGCGACGCGCGCCTCGAGCGCGCCGACTGGAAAGCCCACGTCGCCGCGCCAGGCCGGCCGTGCCTGGAATGCCTGCGCCAGTAGGCTAGTCTCAGTCGAACGCGACGGCTACCTCGAAGACCCGACATACATCGAGGGACTACCCAAAGGCCACCCGCTCATCGCCAGCGAGAACGTCTTCGCCTTCAGCGCTCACACCGCCGCCATGGAGGTGCTGCAGATGCTCTCGATGATCGTCGCTCCACACGGGATCGCCGACATCGGCGCCCACAACTACCACTTCGTCACCGGTGAGCTCGACACCACATTCCCCGCCTGCGATGCCAACTGCCCCTACTCCCACCAACTGCTCGCCAGCGGCAACAGCTCGGGCATCGCCGTCACCGGGCAACACGCGGCCGCCAACGCGGAGCGAGCCGCACGCCGTCGCCGACAACACCGGCTCCCTGTACGAATCGCCCGCGCCCTCGACCGCCGCACACGGGCGACATGAGAGATGTTGCGACTCAAGAAGCGAGGAGGTGAATCTACGAAATGGCATGGGTGCTCAGGAAGAAGCCCGACCCGCACGCGGTACGGCCCACCAGGCCCATCAAGCCCATTAAGCCGACCCAGCCAATCAAGCCGGCAAAGCCAATACGGCCCGCGAAGCCCATCGCTCCCATCGGTTATGAGTACGTCTGGAAGGACTGACGCGAACGCGACTCCTCTCGCGGACGCAGCAGAGGACAGACATCAGCCCGGGACTGGTTGACCGTCACAACGCTTGATAACGCATGGTATGTTCACCAATCTAGTGAACTAGAGAGGAAGACTAGCGCGCCCAATCGTCGCGGCCGCCAGTTGGGTTGTGTCTCAGAAACTGAGACACAACCGCCAGTTGTCGCCTACTCGTCGTGAAGGAGACCAGAACGCGATACGAGGCGCTGGCGCTCGCTTGCGACGCCTACACCAGACGACCGGGTGTGCCGATAAGACCCAAGTGCTCGTAGGCAGCGAGAGCGGTCCCAGTCGCGAGGGACGCACGACAACCTCGCTCGATGACAGGCTGACGCGCGCGGTCGGCCCGCTGCCGCTGGTCGCTGCGCTGCTGATTGCTGGCGCCGTCTACGCGAACCTCGGACTGGCGCTGCCGCTACTCATCCACGCGCGCGCCCTCCTGCTCATTAGCTGCAATGTGACGGGTGCGGTACTCGGTTGGGCGATCACGCTCGCGTGGCTCTTTCCGTGGGTTGAGGCCAGGCTTCGCCGCCAGCTTCTCGAGCAGACCATGAACCTGCGCTCGTTGTCAGCCAGGGAGTTTGAGCAGCTCGTCGGAGAGCTACTTCGCCGCGAGGGCTGGGACGTCGAGGAAACAGGCCGGCACGGCAAGCCAGATGGAAACATCGATCTACGCATTCGCCGGGGCGATCACCGCCGACTCGTGCAATGCAAGCGGTGGACTTCAAGGCAGGTCGGGGTTGACGAAGTTCGCAAGCTCGCCGGCACCCTGCTGCGCGAGGGCCTTGAGCGCGGCGACGGGGTTCTCGTCACCAGCTCGGGGTTCACCCCGGCCGCAGTCACCGAAGCAGCCGCGACCGGGATCGAGCTGGTCGGAAGCCACGACCTACTCCGCCGGCTTGAAGAGGCCGGCGCCATGCAGCTGCCCGATGGCAACGAAGAACTCAGGGCCGCCTACCCGTGCCCGACCTGCGCCGCGCCGATGATCCTGGCCCACTCGCCACACGGCTGGTGGCTTCGCTGCCAGAACTACGACCACGGATGCCATGGCAAGCAGGACCTCGGGCCCGACCCCCGTCAGGCGCTCGAGCGGATCCTCAGCCCGCGCTGAGCCAGGTGCGGTCGCTCCCGGACCGCACGTTGGCCTCCTCTAGGCGGCCGCGACGCTCCTGGCCACCTCGAACACGGCTTCAGGCATCGAGGCGGGCAGTCGCCACGTGAACGCGACCGGGCGCTCGCCGCGATGAGCTACGTATGTCACCGGGCCCAGGAACCAGAACGGCTGCGTGCCTAGTTCGAAGGTCTTGCTCTCGCGCACGAACAAGAGCACGCGTGAACCTTCGGCCTGGTGGTTGATGTAGCGCTGAACGGTCGGTTGGGCGGGGGTTTGCCGGGATTGAGACTCCCAGTGGAAGAGGTCGCGGCTGACGGCGTAGTCGCGATACATGGTGCTCGGCGAGTAGTCGCGCTCGGCCTTACGAAGATCCACGAAGAATGCGTCACAACGAGCGCCTGGCATCCACAGGATCCCGCCCTGGGTCACCTTCGGCTTGACGCCCTCGCCAAATCTGAGAGCGGCGATGACCTCGGCCCGCGTGTAGCGCGCGTGGAGCGTGAGCGGCACTTCCGGCGGGAGAACGGACGGGGTCGACCGAGTGTCCGACCGCGAGTCGAGAACGTCGAGTAACTCCAGCAGCTCCTGACGGGCCGCACTTTCGGCCTGCGTCGCGATCAGGTATTCGTCGACAGAGGCATGAGACGTGAAGCCCGAGCCGAGGCCCCAAGCAAGCATCGTCGCTAGCCTCTGGCGGCGCTCATCAAGCGTGGCCAGGGAGGGCACGTTCGCTTCCGTGAGTAGAGACCGGTAGAAGCCGACTCGTTCCGGGTCGTCGATGTGCGTCAGGCGGCCGATTGCTCGCAGGAGCCGCGCCTCAAGCTCCACATCAGCGGCTTCCTCGGTCCGTCGGCCCGCGTCTCGCCGCAGGCGAGTCCAGCTGCGATCGCCCCGGTAGACGTCCTCGAGACGGTGCCCGTATCGCTCGAGGAAGTCGCGAAGCCCGATGTCCCCCGGCGCTGACCGGAGATCCGCGACGAGGGTGTCCCACCGCGAGCGTCGGACGGCGGCGCGAAGGTTGTCGAGCACGATCTCACGCGACTGGCGGTCGAGGTCGATCGTGCATCCGGCGGGGAGGAACGGGAACTCGTCCTCGGCCTGCTTGACGATCGGCCCTCTCCTGCGATCAAGGATCGCATGGAAGCGATCCTCAAAGCGAAACTCGCGGTGTTGTTGCCCAATCAGGTCGAGGACGGTCAGGTGGCTCTTGCCTCGGGCGCGTCGTAGGCCGCGACCGAGTTGCTGCGTGAACACCGTTGCCGACGCGGTCGGACGAAGAAGGAACAGGCAGTCGACGTCCGGCACATCGACGCCCTCGCCAAGCACTTCGACTGAGAACACGCAACGCAGCCGGCCCGCCTGGAGCTCGCGGAGCACTGCGGCACGAGCCTCTGGCGCGTCGTCGCCGGTCAGTGCAGCGCTTGCGAGCCCAGCCTGCGTGAACTTCCGCGCCATATAGTGCGCGTGTTCCTTGGAGACACAAAACCCAAGCGCGCGCATGGTCTGCGGGTCAAGGACGATCCGCTGAATCGCCTCGAGTAGCTTGCTCACTCTCCGGTCGTCGTTCGTCAACAGGTTGCTCAGCTCCTCGGGCGCGTAACCGCCGCGACGCCACGTCAGGTCACTGAGGTCTGTCCCGTCGGCAACACCGAAGTATTGGAACGGAACGAGGAAGCCCTGGTCGACCGCCTCCCACAGCCGCAGCTCGACCGCCACGCGGTGGCCGAACCACTCTGTGACATCCATGCCATCCATCCGCTCCGGCGTGGCGGTCAAGCCGAGCAGCTCCACTGGCTGGAGGTGTTTGAGCAGGCGGTCATACGTTGGCGCCGAAGCGTGGTGGAACTCGTCCATCACGACCACGTCAAACGCCGCGGGGTCAATTCGCTCAAGTCGCGCTGCGCTCAGCGACTGGACCATCGCGAAGACGTGCCCGCCTTCGGCGACACGGCCACCGCCGTGGATCTCGCCAAACGATCCATTCCGAAGGACGGCACGGTAGGTGTCCCGCGACTGTCGAAGGATCTCCTCACGGTGCGCCACGAACAGCAACGACAGCTCGTGCCCCGCCTTCTCCACGAGGCTCCGGTAGTCCAGTGCCGCGATCACGGTCTTTCCTGTTCCGGTGGCGGCGACGACGAGGTTGCGGTGACGGTCCTGACGCTCACGCTCCACCGTGAGCGCCTCGAGCATCCGCCGCTGGTACGGGTACGGCGAGACGTCCAGGTTGGCAAACGAAATCGTCGAGGTTTCGCCCAGGGACCGGCGATCGTGTTCGCGTAGCGCCTGCTCGAGAGCATCGCCGTTGACGTCTGGGTCGTAATGGCCGAAGTGTTCGGACGCCCAGTGACTCTCGAACGACATCCGAACACGGTCGATGACGTGTCCCGCGTCAACCGACGACAGGCGGACGTTCCACTCGAGCCCGTCGAACAGTGCGGTATGCGACAGGTTTGATGACCCGACAAACGCGGTGGTGAGGCCTGATCCTCGTTCCAAGAGCCACGCCTTGGCGTGAAGCTTCGTGGTCCGAGCGTCGAACGCGACGCGTATCTCGGCCCCGAGACGAAACAGCTCGTCAACGGCGCGCTTCTCGGTCGCGCCCATATACGTGGTTGTCACGACTCGGACGCGACCTCCGCGCTCGACGACCCCTGCGAGCGCCTCGCGCAACTGGCGCACGCCGGACCAAATCACAAACGCGCAGATCAGATCAACGGAGTCCGCAGTAGCGAGCTCGGCGCGTAGTTCCGAACCGATGTTCGGCTGACCCTCCGCGTTGACCAGCAGATCGCTCTGGCTAAACGGCGTCTCTGGCCTGCGCGCCAGAGGCAGCACGGCCCCGAGTTGCGAGCGGCCCCTTATTCCCTCTAGAACACGGGGCGGTCTCACTACCGCGCCGTCGCCCCAGCTCTCCCCAACGAGATCGCCGAGTACCGCGTTGACGCGCCGAGCCTGCTCATCAGCGGACTCGTTGTCGCTCAGTGAGCGGCGAATCTCCTCCATCGCGTGTCGCGCGAGTCGCTCAGGTCCCTCTGCCGGATCGAGGGGCTGCTCGACAATGACTTCCCGATCAAGTGCCTCGAGTGCTAGCTCCAGCGAGCGAGTGACCACGTGATCCCTCGGACCCGGATCCGTGGCGCTCACGCGCAACCCCAGGCTGTCGGCGTCGCCATCCGCAGATCGTATGGCGCGCCGTCGCCTTGCGCTCGGCACGGGCGGCGGTAAAGATCAACAACCGTGCGCGGCTTTGTCGCTCCCACCGATCACGGCTGGTGGCAGTTCCTCCGGTCACGCCCCGAGCTCACGGAGGTGAACTTCTGGCGCCCGGGCGAAACCAACTTCAGCGCATTGAGTTCCGGCGAGGTCTTCTTCTTCAAGCTGAAGGCACCGCACAACGCGATCGGCGGATTCGGATTGTTCGCGCGGTTTGCGCGTCTACCGATCTGGCGCGCCTGGGACGTGTTCGGTGACGCGAACGGCACAGCCAACGAACACGAGCTGCTCGCGCGCGTCCAGCGGCTCGCTCACGACTCCGGGGTGTTCTCAGATCTTGACCGTGTCATCGGGTGCTGCGCAATCACCCAGCCCGTGTTCTTCTCACCGGACGAGTGGGTGCCAACGCCCGCGGACTGGTCCGTGAACATCGTGTCCGGCCGGACATATGACCTCACCCAGGGCGAAGGGATGCGGCTGTGGCGGGCTTGCCTCGAGCGCGCAGAGAGTCGTCGCGCCGTCGCTCCTTGGACGGCCGACGCACTACAGCGCTTGCGCCTCGGGCAGCCGCAAATCGTCTACCCCCGCCTCGGACAGGCCAGCTTTCGGTTGGCCGTGCTCGACGCATACGGGCGAGCTTGCGCCGTCACCGGCGAGCATTCGCTGCCCGTGCTCGAAGCCGCGCACATCAGACCGTGGGCGGCCGGCGGTACCCACGAGATCCGCAACGGAGTACCACTCCGACGAGATCTCCACCGGCTCTTCGACCTCGGATACGTGACGATCCGGCCTGACCTCTCGTTCGCTGTCAGTCGCCAACTCCGTGACGAGTACGCGAACGGTCGGGTCTACTACGAGCTCGCGGGGCGGCGGATCAACGTGCCTTCGGACACTGCCGCGCAGCCAGACCGCGACCTTCTGGCGTGGCACGAAGGTGAGGTCTTTCGGGACTGAGAGCAGCGCACACTATGACCCTCGTTCCGTATCGCAAACGCATGCAGCGGCATCTCTGTGACTGGCTGCGATGCGGACTAGAGGCGCGGTGGGTCATGAACGGCCGTTCCGCGGGCGGGCCGTCTCGCAGCGTCGACCGTTCCACGCTCCACTCCCCGCGTTCCACCGCTGCCCTCCGGTGCTCGAAGCGCCAAAGCGTGCAGACAATACGCACTGCATTGCAGTGCATCGCAAACGGTATCTTTCGCAGTATGCCAAACCGGCGTTTTGCGGTCCCGGATATTGCCGAACGTCAGTGGGGGTTGATTACGCGACAACAGCTGGAGTCGCTGGGGATTCGGCCCGCGACGCTCGCGCGGCTCCTTACCGATCGGACGCTCGAACGCGTGAGGCATGGGGTGTATCGGGTGCGCGGAGGCGGTGAACCGGATCATCTTCCGCTGCGCGCCGCGTGGCTGGCGTTGGACCCGGCGGTGCCGGTGTGGCGTCGCCTTGAGGATCCCGATGTGGCGCTTGTGTCGCACGCCTCCGCGGCAGACTTCTTTCGGCTCGCCGATCTCCGTCCGGGGGTGCACGAGTTCACGATGCCGCGGCGGCGGCAGACGCGCCGGGCTGACATGCGGCTCCATCGCGGCCGCCTTCCTACCGACGATTGGGTCGTGTTCGGCGGGCTCCCGGTGACCACGCCCGCCAGGACGATCAGCGACCTACTCGGTGACCACCTGGCGCTCGACCGGGTTGCGCCGATTGTCGCGAAGGTGATCGACCGGGGATACGACTCGCCGTCGTCGGTAGCCGAGCACGTCGCACCGTTCGCAACTCAATTCCGGCTGCGGCGTGGTGATGGAGCTGCGCTGCTCGAGAAGCTGCTGACGACGGCTCGCAGGACCGCGGCGGCCGCCCCGTTCGAGCAGAGGTAGCGCTTCCGGCTCCGTGCCTTCCACCTCTTCACGCCCGGCCACGACCAGGTCGCAGTGTTTCAGCACCAGATTCGAGCTGGTCAAGCAGGGCGACTGGCGTGCGCGGATCGGTAGCGAACATCGAGGCGACGCGAGGCGACTACGACGTTGCCGCGCGAAAGAGGGCACTATTCGGCTGCGTGAGACGATCACTATCTCCTGCGTGAAACGATCACTATCTCGCCGCGCAGGACGCTCGGGCTTCCCCCGAGCAGCCGAGCCGTCAGACGTCGAGTTCGTCGATAAAGCGCTGGACAACGTCGACGGCGTCCGCGCGCAGCTGTGCATTGCTCGCCTCAAGGTCCACCTGCGACGCCTGTGCGGCGTAACCGCTCGGACCGGCATCGCCCAGTGCCTTGAAGCGTTCGCGCAGCTCGAGGAAGGTGCTTCGAAGTGATGCGAGGTCGTCAGCGAACTGGCCGCTGCGAAGCGTTCGTGCCGCCTGCTCGGGACCACCGGCTCTGTTGTAGCTGAGCACGTAGACGAAGTCGTAGTAATCCTTATCCGCCCCACGGCTGCGTGCGGTCACGCATTTCGACAGCAGGTACCCCTGGAGACCGGCGAACCGCGCCTGAACCGTGACCTCGGTCCCGTCGCCCAGGCGCCCATGTAGCTCCTGCCGTTCGTAATCCCGTGCTACGTAGCCGGTTCCGCGGAGATTGGCCGCGGCTAGGCGCTCGCAGCCAGTCGGGCGGATGATCTCGCCCTCGCGGTAGTCGTCGAGATCGCAGAGAAACTCGATCAGTACTGGCGCGTCGTCAATCACGCCTCGCCAACGCCATCCGTCCTGCCGCGGGTCGGGCTCGAACTTCAGACGCTCGAGCGCAAGCTCGACGCTTCCAAGCTTGACGTCGGGGTTGACCTGCGTGATCAGCAGAACGTCGACATCAGTGGTACCGAGATGCGCCGGAATCTGGCTCCCCGTGTTCTTCGTGAGGACGTAAGGGACGAGTCCGCCGAGGACGATCAGGGCCGCTTCGTCGTCGCGTAGTTCGTACAGCAGCCGGACAAGTGCGGCTTCGGCTCGCGCTCGCGTTTGCGCTGACCGCGCGTCGTCTGTCATTCCCACTCCGCCGGCTTGGCCGTCGGCGTCATTTCGCGCGACGCTGGGTGCAGCGGATCGATCAGCTCGGCCTTCACATGGTCGGCGGCGTCTTGGCCACGGGCGTCGAACGACGAGAGATCGGCGTAGAGCCGTGGAGCACTGACGACCGGCAAACCGTGATGCTCGCTGGCAAGGCCGAGAGTGCGGCGGTCGGCGCGCCAGAAGGTGACGCGTCCGCCGTCGCCCACCTCGCGCAGTCCGCCCGCTTTGATCGCCGCCGAGAGCGGCCCAGCGAAGTCCTCGTCGGCGACGTAGATGTGGAGGCTCGGTGTGACGGTTGCAAAGGGCGCGGCGAGCTCCAGGCCAGCCCAACCGCTCGCGGCCCAGGTCACCTCGCGGTCAAGCGCCGAGCTCAGCTCGCCCCGGAGAAGCGTCATCGCGTCGCCGCCGGCGCGGTGCGCGACCCGGACCTCGCGCGGTTGGGCAGCGAGCGCTGCGGACCACGCGGCAAGCAGGGTGTCAGCGTCGACGATCTCGCGATACGCGTGCCGACCACGAGCAGGGCCGCGCTTGATCGTCCAGCGCTCTGCGTCGAACGCGACGAGGACCTTCGCGGCTTGGGCCGTCGACCAACCAGACACGCGCGCGAGCTCGGCGCTCCGCAGCGGCTCATCGGCGCGCGCGAGGATCACCTCGGCGATCGATAGTGCCGACGGCGACCATGAGAACGCACGCGTGGAGACGCTACCGGTTGTCTGCCGCGCCGGATCACGAATCACGAGCAACCCGCCTGGGCCAAGGATCCGGGCCTGACCTGCCTCGTCCGCCCAGTTGGCGTCGCGTTCGCGTAGCCACGCGATCGCGCCTGGCGACAGCCGGCGGGCTAACAGCACGAGGTTCGCCGGCCAGGGTTGGGGGAGATCGCGAGCTGCGCGACGGACGTCATCGGGCCAGCCCTCGCCAGCCCACCTGGCTTGGATCGCGATCTGTTGTCCGTCGCGCGTCTCGACGACGAGATCGGCTTCGCCGTCCGTATGTGGGGTCCGGACCGTCGCTCCGTCGAGTGCCGAGCTCAAGATGCGCAAGACGCTTTTTTCTGCCTGCATCGCATTTTCTACTGTACCAGGAGAAAAGCTGGTTTGGAAGGAAAAAGGGCCGGTAGCTCCGGCCGTGACAGATGTCAAGCGCGCCCTGACCGCGCGTCCTGACGCAGCCTCGTTGGCGCGCTTGACATCCGCCCCGCCCTTCGCTGGTTTGGCATCCATGTCGGCCCGGGGCCGACATCTTCTAACTACGAGAGGGCGGCGCTCGGCGGTTGGCTCTCGCCGGGCGTCCCCGTCCCAAACGCCTCAGCCACCAGCGCCGCCTCATCCCCGCGCGGCGCGTAGTGGAGGTACTTCATCGTCGTCTGCACGTCGGCGTGGCCCATCCACTCCTGCACGCGACGGATGTCGGCGTGGGAGATCATCCGCGTGCCAAACGTGTGGCGCAGGTCATGAAAGCGAAGCTGGCGCAGACCCGCTCGCTCGAGCGCTTCGATGTAGCGGCGTCGCAGCGCCGAGCCGTCGAGGTAGCTGCCGGCGTCGCCGAGGAAGACCAGGTCGTCGTCGCCGGTCGCGATCTGGCGCTCGCCGAGTCGCGCGAGCGCCTGTGCGACCGGTGGTGCGAGCGGCACCGAACGGACCTTGCCCGACTTCGGGCTCGTCAGCTGGGCGCCGGCGTAGCTCGCGCGGACCCGCAGAACCTGGCCGGCGAAATCGACGTCGCGCCAGCGCAGCGATCAGCTCGCCGCGACGCAGCCCCGTGAACGCCGCGGTCAGGTAGATCGCGCCGTCCTGCTCGGAGGCGGCGGCGCGGACGAGCGCCCAGACCTCCTCCGTGCTGAAGACCTCGATGTCGCCGCTGCTACGCACGCGCTGGCGCTCGATCCCGCTGACCGGGTTCACCGGCAGCCCCCAGACCTTGACCGCTCGGCGGAACACCCCGTGCAGCAGCACGAGCAAGCGGTTGCGCTTCGTGCTCGTCAGCGGCTTGCCGCTGCGCCCCTCGATCAGCGAGGCGCGCCACGCTTCGACCTCGGCGCTCGTGATCGCCTCGAGCCGGCGCTCGCCGAACTCGGGCACGAGATACGCGTCGATCACTGAGCGATAGCCGCGGAGCGTCGAGGGCTTCAAAGCCCGGTCGTGCTCGCAGTAGCGAATGAACTCGGCCGCCGCGTCCTCGAAGGTCGCGCCCGTCCGGACCATCCCCACGAGCGTCCCGCGGCGCGCCTCGTCGAGCGTGTCGCGCAGCCAATCCTCGGCGGTCCGCTTCGTGAAATGGTCGGCCGGCGGGCGGCCACGGCCGGTCCACGCGGGCCCCAACCTCCTCTGCAGCTGGCGCCCATCTGGCAGCCGGTACTTCGCGTACCAGACCGGCCCGCGCGCTCTCTCGACGCGAAAAACATGTCCCGACGGGCGCCTGGAAACCGAAGGCACAGGGCGATTCTGAACGATCTCGGGACACATTCGGGACACCCTTTAGGTTTTGTCCCGTTCCCTAACCCCAGAAAGGCCCGGATTTGCTGGCTCTTTCACGCGCCCGGAGAGATTCGAACTCCCGACCTTCGGTTCCGTAGACCGACGCTCTATCCAGCTGAGCTACGGGCGCAGAGCTGGCAAGTGTAGAGGTCGCGGCCGTTTTGCAGGCTCTTAGCCGCCGGCTCCGGCTCGTTCGCGCCGGAGCACGTCGAGCAGCTGCTCGTAGGGCCCGGCGATGAATGCGGCATCGCCGGCGCGCAGTCGCGTGTCCCGCCGCGGTGGGTGCTCGAGCTCGCCTCCGCGCGCCGCGCGCGCGATCGCCACGACGCGGATAGACGCCGAGAGGTCGGCCATCGCCACGCCATCGAGCCCGCCTCCGTCTGCGACTGCGAGGCGCGCCACCAGGAACGGGTGGTTGCCGACGTAGAAGCTGTAGAGCACGTCCATGCCGAGCACCGCGCCGACGAGCCAGGGTGCCGCGATTGCCGCGGTTGACCACACGTGCCTGAACCCGAAGCTCTGCTCGAGGCGGTGTCCGAGGCCGCGGTCGAAGACGCGCAGGACCACAGGCACCTCCTCCCAGCGCTCGCCCAACCGGTCGCGCACGGCGATGCCGATCTCGATGTTCGCGAGGTCGTCGGAGGTCATGATCGCGACAGCGGCCGCGCGTGCGAGCCCGATCGACTCGAGCGTCGATCCGAGCGCGCCGTCGGCGAGGACGAGCGGCACCCCGAGCCTGCGGACCTCGCTGAGGTAGCGGTTGCCCTCCGAGCGCTCGACCACCACGGCCTCGCGCCCGCTTGCGACGATGCCGCCGAGCACGCGCAGCCCGACGGCTCCGAGCCCGACGAGCACGACGTGCCCTTCCATCCCGGGGATCTGCCCGTGCCCGAGCGATCGCTCGATCCTCCGGCTGACGAGCATGTTGGTGACGAGTGCGACGGTCGCCGCGACGAGGCTCGAGCCGGCGATTATCAGGACGATCCCGAAGATCCGCATCCCGGTGTCCTGTGCCCCGAACGAGTAGTCGCCGAAGCCAACGGTCGAGACTGTCTCGACGGTGAAGTAGAGCGCGTTGAGGACCCCGAGGTGACCGCCGTTGGTCGTGCGGTAGGCGAGGTGCAGCACGAGCGTCGAGGCGGCGGCGAGCGCCAGTGCGAGCCCGATCGCGATGCGCAGTGCCCGGTCGCTCTCCCGCGCGACGACCGCGCCGAAGCGGCGCAGTCTCGCGACCGACGCGCGCCTCGCTCCGCGCCCCTCGCGCTGGTTCGCGGCTCGCACGCGCACACCGGCTTCGCCGAACTGCTCGCGTGTTCCGAGCAACGTGATGCGGTCGCCTTCCGTCACGCGCTCGTCGCGTCCGGGACAGAGGACGGGCTCGGCCGCATCACCCGCGACACCGAGTGGGACGAGGCTCCCGTAGAGCTCGCGCAGCGTCCCGTCGCGTGGCGCGATCGCCTCGACGGTGAGGAACCGCTCGCTCCCGATGGCGATCTCGTGCGCGCGTCGCTCGAGGCACGCCTCGACGACCGACGGCGCGAACAGCGCCGCAATGTCGAGCACGCTGCCCACCCCGGTGACCTCCTCGACGGCCCGCGCGACGGCCGGGTTGTCGATGTGCGCGACGACTCGTACGTCGGGTCGCAGCTCGCGCACGAGCAGCACCGTCTCGAGCGTGCGCAGGTCGCTCTCCTCAGCGCAGACCACGGCGGCCGCGCCCTCGAGCCCGGCCTCGAGCAGTGGCCCTGCGTGGTGAGCTCCGCGCGAGACGACGGGGATCTCCCACTCCCTCACGATGCGAGCGAAGCGCTCGTCGCGCCCGTCGTGCAGAACGACGACCCGCGCACCGGCTTCGTGCAGCTGCTCGACGGTTCGCAGCGCGAGGTCGGGCAGCCCACACACGATCACATGTCCGATCCACCCGCGGCAGTCCACGGACCGGATTCTCGCTTGCGCGCCGGACTAAGCAGCCGTTGTTGTGGGCGGTCTGTGCGACGCGTGTCGTACGTTCTTCACGGCGAGAGCGCCTTTTTCGAGCTGCACGGCGCGCAGCGCGTGCGCGAGGCAGCGCGGGCAGTACTCGATGCTCCACGACGCGTTGCGGGTCTCGAAGCGCCAGCCGCAGCGCGGGCAATGCAGTTCGCGGGCCACATCTCTTAATGCGCTTCGGCCCCGAATTTGTGACTGCGGCCTTCTACCGTCAACGCGCGTGCCAGACTGGTCGATGATTGAGCCGATGCCCCCGGTCGAACTGACGCCAGCTGAGTACGAGAAGGAGCTCGCCCGCATGCAGACGGAGCTCGTCTTCATGCAGGACTGGATCGTCAAGCATGGCCGCCGTCTCGTCGTGCTCTTCGAGGGTCGCGACACCGCCGGCAAGGACGGCGTGATCCGCCGCATCACCGCCTATTTGAACCCGCGCGCGTGCCGGGTTGTCGCGGTCCCGACCCCGACTGAGCGCGAGCGCACGCAGTGGTTCTTCCAGCGCTACGTGCAGCATCTTCCGGCGGCGGGCGAGATCGTCTTGTTCGATCGCTCCTGGTACAACCGCGCCGGCGTCGAGCGCGTGATGGGCTACTGCTCCGAGGAGCAGTACCGCGAGTTCTTGCGCTTTGCCCCGCAGTTCGAGCTGGCGCTCCAGAACGATGGCATCACGCTCCTGAAGTATTGGCTGTCGGTTTCAGATCGCGAGCAGGAGCGCCGCTTCAAGGCTCGTTTGAAGGATCCGCGCAAGCGCTGGAAGTTCAGTCCGACCGATCTCGAGGCCCGCGCCCGCTGGGTTGACTACGCCGAGGCCAAGGACCGTATGTTCGAGTACACCGACACCGCCCACAGCCCATGGTGGGTTGTCGAGGCCGACGACAAGCGAACGTCGCGCCTGAACCTGATCGCCCACCTGCTCTCATCGATCCCCTACGAGCGCGTCGAGGACGACAACGACATCAAGCTCCCCAAGCGCCAGCAGCGCGACTACGTCCGGCCGCCGAAGTCGACCGAGCGTCTCGTGCCGACTCGCTACGAGGTCCGCAAGACGGTCCACGCCGCCAACGACGGCTGAGCTACTGCACCCGTAGCGCGTCGTCTTGCTCGACAAGTGGGTCGTGCGTGATCGCGAGGTAGGCGACGAAGCAGACGATCACGAGCGCTGAGGCGGCGGCGACCGGACCGTTGCCGAGTCCGAGCCCGCCAAGGCGCCCCGACTTGTCGAGCCAGTCGGCGAAGGACGCCCCGAGCGGCCGCGTCATGACGTATGCAAACCAGAACGCGACGATCGGGTCCAGCCCGAGCTTCCAGTAGCCGAGCGCGGGCGCAAGGAAGAGGCCCGCGAAGAGGAAACCGGAGTCGAGGTAGCCGAGCTGCAGCGTCGCTGCAGTCATGTCGCCGAGCGCGGTGCCGAGCGCGAAGGTCGCGAGCACGGTCGCCCAGTAGAAGAGCTCGCGCCGCGGTGTGTGGATCGAGTGGATCGAGAGCGTTCCCTCGGTGCGCTGCCATGTGACGAAGACCGCCGCGAGCACGACCGCGTAGAACGCGCTCGAGATGGCGTACGGGATCCCTAGCCCGATGTGCAGCACGTCGGCGGCCATCGTGCCGAACACGGCGACCATCGAGACCGCGAGCCAGTAGACCCCCACGACGTACCGATGTAGCCACAGCTGCCAGGTGAGCGCGAGGGCGAACGCGACGAGTCCGACGAGCACGGCCCCGTAGCGGTTGATTGCGACGAGGTAGTCCGAGGTCGCCTCGCCCATCCCGGTCGTCAGGATCTTCGTCACCCAGAAGAGGACGACGATCTCCGGCACCTTGGAAAGCATGCGATGGCGCGACGCCCACGCGGCGAGCACGCCGGTCTTGCCCAGCAGCACGCCGGAATCATCACATACGCGCCACAGGTCTCGAAGCGCCTATGCACTGCTAAGGTGCGCCTGTGCGCGGTCGCCTGACGCGCGCCGAGCTGCTTGCCTCCGGCGCGTCCACAATTGTCCTCGCTCTGCTGCCGGCAGGCGCGCAGGCGGCGACCCCCTCAGCCCCGCCTGGGGTCCTTCCGGCCGCCGATCTTGCCTATGCACGCCTTTTGATTTGCTTCGAGCTGCTGGCGATCGACTTCTACGAGAACGCGCTGCGCGCACGCCACCTCGACGGCCCTGCGACCGCCCAGGTGCGGGCTGCGCTCGCCAACGAGCGCGCTCACTACGCCTACCTCGCCGACGCGATAACAACCGCCGGCGGGACGCCGCTGACCGCGACCGACGTCAACTTCTCATACCCGGCCGCGACCTTCTACACGGCACGCTCGTTGAAGCGTCTCGCGCTCGAGCTCGAGACGCTGACGCTCGGCGCCTACGTCGGAGCGGGCGGTGCCGTGGTGACGCCCGCGCTTGCATCTGCGCTCGCGCAGATAACGGCCAACGAGGCACAGCATCAGAGCGTGTTCGCACGGCTTGACGGTCAGCCACCGTTCGACGCGCCGTTCCCGCCAATCCTGACAATTGAGGAGGCATCGAATGCGCTCAGTCGCTATACGAGCTAGCGCGCTGCTGATCGCCTGCCTCGCCCTGCTGGTTCCGGCGGCATCGGCGAGCTCGACCCTGACCGTCTATGCGGCGTCGTCGCTGACCGACGTCTTCCCGGCGATCGATTCGAACGCGCAGTACTCGTTTGCCGGCTCGAATGCCCTCGCCGCCCAGATCGAGCTGGGCGCGCCCGCCGATATCTTCGCCTCCGCGAACACCTCGATTCCCGCCACTCTCTACGCCAAGGGCCTCGTCGAGCAGCCGGTCGACTTCACGCGCAACACGCTCGTGATCGTCGTGCCGACCTCGAATCCGGGTGGGATCCATTCGATCTACGACCTGACCAAGCCCGGTGTGAGCATCGCGATCGCGGCCGCCGCTGTCCCGGTCGGTAGTTACACGCGCGAGGTCCTGGGCCAGATGAACTTGACCTCCCAGGTGATGGCAAACGTCGTCAGTGAGGACTCCGATGTCCGAGACGTTCTCTCGCAGGTGGCCCTCGGCCAGGTCGACGCCGGTTTCGTCTACTCGACTGACGCGAAGACCGTGCCGGGACAGGTGGACGTGGTGACGGTCCCGGTCTGGGCCCAGCCGAAGGTCACCTACGCGCTCGCGGTCGTGACCGCGAGCCCCAATCAGGCCGCCGCGAACGCGTTCATCGCCCAGGTGCTCAGCAAGGCGGGCCAAGCAAAGCTCCTCTCCTACGGCTTCCTGCCGTTGACCAAGCCGAAGGAGCGCATCGTCACGAAGCCGCCGCATCGTAAGCGTTAGATGCGTCGCTTCGCAACCGCGGTTGCGTTCTTCGCCCTCTGCGCGGTCGCGCTCGCTTTCATCGTCCTGCCGCTGGCCGCGCTCCTGACACACGTGCCGCCGGGTCGGCTGTTTGACCAGATCGGCAACCCGGTCGTAACCGATGCGCTCGCCGTCTCTGCCGAGACGAGTGCGATCGCGCAGGTGGCCGTCCTCGTGTTCGGCACGCCGCTGGCCTGGCTGCTCGCAACGCGCCGCTTTCCGGGCCGCATGCTCGCGCTGACCGCCGTCGAGCTGCCGATCGTGCTGCCACCCGCGGTCGCCGGGATCGGCCTGATTGTCGCGTTCGGCCGACTCGGCCTGCTCGGCGGCACCTTCTCGGCGCTCGGCATCGACGTCTCCTTCGACAAGGCGGCGGTCGTGCTGGCGGTCGCCTTCGTCGGCGGTCCGCTGTACGTCCGCACTGCGGTGGCGGCCTTCGAGTCGCTTGACCGCAAGCTCCTGCAGGCTTCACGAACGCTCGGCGCGGGTCCCGTCAAGACCTTCTTCCGGGTCGCGCTGCCGCTTGCGGCACCGGGTCTCTCGGCGGGGGCGGCGCTATCGCTCGCCCGCGGGCTCGGCGAGTTCGGCGCGACGATCATGTTCGCCGGCAGCCTGCAGGGCGTTACGCAGACCGCGCCGCTCGCGATCTACGCCGAGTTCGACTCGAACCTCGATGCAGCGATCGCGATCGCGGCGCTGTTCGTGGTGATTATCGCTGCGATCCTGCTTTCGCTCAAACTGACTGGTCTGTGGCAGTCCTCACGGCGCAGTTCTCGCTACCGCTTCGCCATTTCGAGCTCGAGCTAGCGCTCGAGTTCGACGACGTCGTCGCGCTTGCCGGCCCATCGGGCGCCGGGAAGTCCTCGACGCTTGCGGTGATCGCGGGCCTCGCGCGGCCGCGCCGCGGCCGCGTCACGCTTGACGGCGACGTCTGGTTCGACGCTCAGGCGCGCATCGACCGTCCGCCCGATCGCCGCAGGGTCGGAATGGTCTTCCAGGAATACGCGCTCTTCCCCCACATGACCGTGCGTGAGAACGTCGCCTACGGCGGCCGCGAGCGTGTCGAGGAGTTCCTCGCGCGCCTGCGGATCGACCATCTCGCGACGGCTCGGCCCGACGCGCTGTCGGGGGGCGAGCGCCAGCGCGTCGCGCTTGCGCGTGCGCTCGCGCGTGACCCCGGCGTTCTGTTGCTCGACGAGCCGCTCGCAGCGCTCGACCCGCACACCCGCGGGGCGGTCCGCAGCGAGCTTGCCGCGCTGCTGGCCGAGCTCGGGCTGCCGACGCTCATCGTCACCCACGACTACGGAGATGCGGTCGCGCTCGCGAGCCGAGTCGGCGTGATCGCATTCGGACGCCTGCGCCAGCTCGACCGGGCGAGCGAGCTGACCGCGCACCCGGCCGACGCGTTTGTCGCCGCGTTCACCGGTGCGAACTTGCTGCGCGGCAGGGTGACCGGGACGGCTGGCGC
Organism: Solirubrobacteraceae bacterium; assembly: GCA_050010595.1. Lineage (GTDB taxonomy): Bacteria > Actinomycetota > Thermoleophilia > Solirubrobacterales > Solirubrobacteraceae > Palsa-513. Next base: position 239,476 of record JBEKKS010000003.1, on the reverse strand, counting down.
GCTGACGGAGGTGACCCTCGAATCGGGCGAGCGACTCCACTCGACAGACGCCGCCAGCGGCGAGGTCGACGTCGCGGTTGCGCCGTGGGAGATCTCGCTCGACGGGTCGCCGCCCGCGAACGCCAACACGGTCAGCGGCCGGATCGGCACCCTCACCCAGGTGGGTGGCACGATCAGGGCTACGGTCGGTCCGCTTGTCGTCGAGCTCGCGCTCGCGCACGGCGCCGCACTCGTCGCTGGCGATGCTGTTACCGCGTGCTTTGATCCGGCGGCGACGCGTTTGCTCGCTCGATCATCACCGAAGTCGCCTTGACGAACGCTGTCGCCGCGACACCGGGACGCAAGCCCAGCTCCTCGACCGAGTCACGCGTGACCGCCGCCGTAACGAGAAGCTCGCCCACTTCGATCTCGACGAGTGCCATCACGCCTCCGACCTCGACCGAGCGCACGATTCCGGGGAACCGGTTGCGGGCCGAGCTGCGGGTGCCGGTGCGGTGGCGCTCGGGCCTTTGCGTGAGTCGCTCGACCTCGCTGCGCGGCACGATCCGCCGGTTGCGCGAGTCACGCTCGGTCACGAGCTTCCCGGCGCTGTCCCAGCGTCGCAGCGTGTCGGTGCTGACCCCGATCGCTGTTGCCGCATCGCCGAGTGAGAGGCTCTCGCTCATCGCTCTAAGTATGTGCGCCCGCCAGCCCAGCTAGCAAGTCCAGCGCGTGCGGCAGCGCCGCCACGATCGCCTCTCCGCTTTGCGCGACCGCCTTCGGGCTGCCCGGCAAGTTCACGATCAGCGTGCCGGCGGCGATCCCCGCCACCCCGCGACCAAGCATCCAATGCTGCGTGTGCTCGCGTGCCGCGCCTCGAATCGCCTCGGCGATGCCCGGCACCTCGCGCTCGATCACCGCGCTCGTCGCCTCGGGCGTCACGTCGCTGGGAGCGACGCCGGTGCCGCCGCTCGTCAGCACGAGCTCGCAGCGCCCGCTCCAGTAGCGCAGCCGCTGCTCGATCAGCTCGCGGTCATCGGCGATCAGCTCGCGGCCGGCGATCTCGAGTCCGAGGCGCTGCGCGAGTCCGGCGAGCTGCTCGCCGGACTCGTCGTGCCCTTCGCCGGCTGCCTTCGAGGTCGAGATCGTGATCAGCGCGGCTCTCACGGACGCCGCCAATCGCCGCGTTGGCCGCCGGTCTTCTCGAGCAACACGATCTCCTCGATCGCGATGCCGCGCTCGAGCGCCTTGGCCATGTCGTAAACGGTCAGCGCGGCAACTCCGCAGGCCGTCATTGCTTCCATCTCCACGCCCGTGCGGCCGATCGCGTGCACCTCGCTGACGAGCTCGACGAGCCCTTCGTCTGCCTCGACGCTCGCCTTCACGTCAACGTAGGTCAACTCGATCGGGTGGGCGAGGGGAATCAACGCCCCGGTCTGCTTCGCCGCCTGGATCCCTGCAAGCCGTGCCGTTGCGAGCACATCGCCCTTCGGCCCGCCGCCATCGCGGACAGCGCGCGCGCTTGCCGGCGTCATCCGAACTCGGGCGCGCGCGACCGCCCGTCGCTCGCTGACCGCCTTGGCACCGATGTCGACCATCCGCGCGTTGCCGTCTTCGCCGATGTGCGTCAGCTCGCCGCTCACAGCTGCGCCTGCCCGTCGACCCAGCGGGCCGTCCCGTCCGCCTCGATCTCCCGCTTCCAGATGGCCGCCTCCGCCTTCACGCGGTCGATCGCCTCGCGTGCCCCCGCGAACGCCTCATCGCGATGTGCCGCCGCAGCAGCGACGATCACGCTCGGCTCGCCGAGCGGGACGTTTCCGACCCGGTGCTCGATTGCGATCGCAGCGAGCGCGTGCTGCGCGGCACAGTCGACCGCGATCAGCTCGAGCTGGTGCTCGGCCATCTCGCGGTAGGCCTCGTAGTCGAGGCTCGCGACCTGACGCGTGATGCCGCAGAAGATGACAAGTGCGCCCGCCTCGTCGCGGCGTACGCATCGCGCAAGCGCATCGATGACGAGCGGCTCGTCGCGGATACGCACCGCCACGGTTGCGGGGGCGCCGCCGCTGACGGGCGGGATCAGCGCAAGCTCGTCATCCTGTGAAAGGACCGTGTCGGGGCTTGCGAGCTCGCGGTTGACGGCCATGCGCACCGGCAGGCGTCCGATCAGCCCGGCCAGCGGTCCACTTTCCTCGAGTCGCTCCAGGACCTGCGCGACGGTTGCGCCGTCGGCAAGCTCGACCTCGATGCGGCCCGTGCTTGCGCGTTCTCGCAGCATCGCGAAGAGTCGGATCTCAACGTTCACCCCGTCCAGCGTACCCGTCGCTGGCAGACTGGGCTCGTGCATTCAGGGCGAGCTCTCGTGGCGGTCCTTGCCGGGGGTGCCGGGCGGCGGCTCGGCGGCGCAAAGGCGACGGTCAGCCTCGCTGGTCGCCCGCTGATCGCCTATCCGATTGCGGCAGCCCGTGCAGCCGGCCTCGAGCCCGTCGTCGTGGCCAAGCCCGGGTCGCCGTTGCCGCAGCTTGACTGTGGCTTGATCGAGGAGCCCACGCGCCCGAGCCATCCTGCGTGTGGCGTGCTTGCGGCACTCGACCATGCTGCCGGCGGCCCGGTGATCGCGCTCGCCTGCGACATGCCGTTCATCGCGCCGGAGCTGCTCGTCTGGCTGGCAGATCTCGAAGGTGCGGCGGCGGCCTGTGTTGACGGGCGGCCGCAGCCCCTCCTGGCCCGCTACCTCGCCGGTGATCGCCCGGCACTCGAGCGCGCGCTGCGCGACAGCGCGCCGCTGCATAGCGTCCTTGCCGGCGCGCGGCTGCTGAACGAGCGCGAGCTCGAGCGGTTCGGCGAGCCACGGCTGCTCTGCTTCGCTGTCAACGACGCCGCGGACCTGGCACTCGCCGAGCGCGAGATCGCCGCGCGCTCGGACCGCTAGACAATCGCGCTCGGACCGCTAGACAATCTGTACAGGCGCTGCGAGCGATTCTTGGACGTCTGGCCGATCACGGTCGGCGGCTGGTCAGACAATATGCTCGACGACTGCGGAGGCCCACGCTGCCCGACTTAGGTGCGACCGCGGTCCCGTGACCAAGTCCTCAGGAAGGAGTACCACCGCCATGCCATCTCCGGCCGCGGCGGCGATGCCGCCTGCCACCGAGCGGGGCGCGCCGCGCTTGCGCGCAAACGCGCTCGGCTTCTTTCCCACGCTGGCCCAGTCGATAGCGCTGATCTCGCCGACGATGACCGCTGTGCTGATCATCCCGCTGGCGTTCACGGACGCGGGTCGCGGCACCTGGGCCGCGTACCTGTTCGGGACGATCATGCTGCTGTTCGTCGTCGGTGGCCTCAACCAGTTCGCGAAACGGTCGGCCTCGGCCGGCTCGATGTACGCCTACACCGGTCGCGGGCTCGGACCGGTTGGCGGCGTCCTCTCCGGTTGGACGCTGTTGTGGTCCTACTTCTTCATCGGGGTTGCGGGGCTGGCCGGCTTCGCGATCTCGGCGCAGAACTTCCTCGGCGCGATCGGCGTTGGCACCGTAACGCCGATCCTCTTCTTCATCATCAGTGCCGGCATCTGCGCGGCCGTGGCCTGGCTCGACATACGCCTGTCATCCGTGCTGATGCTCGTTTTCGAGGCGCTTTCGGTGACGTTCATCCTTGGCCTCGCAGCGGTCGTCATCTTTCACCCGCACGTCAACGCGATCGATACGTCGCAGTTGACGCTCAAGGGCGTCTCGATCAAGGGCATCGACTTCGCCGTTGTGGTCTGCATCTTCTCGCTCGTCGGTTTCGAGAGTGCCACGACGCTCGGGGGCGAGGCGCGCAACCCAACGAAGAATGTGCCGCGGGCGGTCGTCTGGAGCCTGATCGTGACCGGCCTGTTCATGGTCGTGATGGCCTATATCGAGGTGCTCGCGACGCACGACCACGCGTCGTTCGGATCGTTGACGGCGCCACTCAGCACGATCTCGGTGCTCTACGGCGTCAGCTGGTTCAAGATCCCGATCTGGCTCGGGGCGACCGTCAGCTTCTTCTCGCTGACGCTCTCGTGCCTGAACGCGTCGGCGCGAATCATGCTGCCGATGAGCGACCACGGGATCTTTCCGAAGCAGATCCGTGCCGTCCACCACAAGCACATGACTCCTCACGCGGCGATCGGGACGATCATGAGCATGATGTTTGCGTTCGCCGTGATCCTCTATGCGACGAGCGACAACGCGAACACGATCTTCGGTGACGCGGGCACGCTCGCCGCGTTCGGCTTCCTGCTCGCGTATTTCATGATCAGCGTCGCCGCGCCCGTGTACCTGCGCAAGCTGGGCGAGCTGCGTGGCCGCAATGTGGCGATCGCCACGCTCGCGTTCGTCTGCCTGATGGTGCCGACGGTCGGCAGCTTCTACCCGGCACCGTCTTACCCGATCAACCTCTTCCCGTACATCTTCCTCGGGTACATGCTGATCGGTGGTGCATGGATGTACGTCGTGCACAGGACGCGCCCGGCGACGATGGGGGAGATCGAGGTCGAGCTCGAGACATCGATCGCTGCTCATCGCGAGGCCGGCGAGCCGCGCGAGCGCCGGCCGACGTTCGAGGGCGTGCCGCAGCCAGTCGAGGCATAGATATGGCCAGCGCTCAGCTCCCGTCGCGCGCGAGCGCGACGGGAGCGGTGCGGCCTAGTATCCGCGCCATCTCTCACCTGACGACACCCCAGACGGCGGTTGTCGCGGCGCTCTCGACGACGCCCGTGAAAGGGCTGCGGATCCAGCGACGCGAAGCAATCGAGCTCGATGCGGGCGGCGTGCGCGAGAACCGCCGCTTCTACCTGGTGGACGACCGCGCGAGGATGGTCAACGGCAAGCAGCTCGGGATCCTCAGCGCGGTTGTGGCGAGCTTTGACTCGAAGCGTCGCGAGCTCGCGCTGAGCTTCCCGGACGGCGAGACGGTGGTCGCACCAGTCGCTCTTAGCGATTGGCTTGACACGCGCTTCTTCTCGCGCGAGTACCGCGCGCAGCTCGTCGATGGGCCGTTCTCGGAGGCACTCTCGCAGTACGCCGGGCGTTCGCTGCGCCTCGTCCACGCGGATCCGGCGACTGGTCGCGGCATCGACCGCGGGATCAAGGGCGCGGTGTCCTTGGTCGGGAGTGCCTCCGTCGCCCAGCTGGCGCAGGTCGCCGGGCGCGACGTCGACTCGCGGCGCTTTCGCATGCTCGTCGAGGTCGACGGGCTGGCAGCCCATGCCGAGGACGCCTGGGTCGGGCGCGACGTGCGCATCGGCAGCGCGCTCGTGCGGATGAACGGCCACGTCGGCCGTTGCCTGGTGACGGGGCAGGATCCCGAGCGTGGCGTCGCGGACCTGCCGACGCTCGATCTGCTGCGCTCCTACCGGGCCGGGATCCCGACGACCGAGCCGCTCGCCTGCGGCATCTACGGCGAGGTGCTCGAGCCGGGCGAGGTCCGCCTCGGCGACGCCGTCCTGCTAGTCGGCTAGGACCGCCGCCCCAGGCATGCTGGGGCGGCGGTACGACGGCCGTTCAGGCTGTTGTTGCCTCGACCTGGGCGAGGCCGGCTTCCTCGTGCGGCGCGGCCGCGAGCTTCGAGCGGCCCTCGATCAGCGCTGCGGAGAGGATGCCGCCTGCCGCGGCGATCCCGGCGAGAACGTAGAAGGCGGCTTGGAACCCGTGTGTGAGGGCGGCCGGCGCGGCCGCGCTCGTGTGGTGGGCGCTCGCGAAGTGCGTGGTGAACGTGGTGGCGATCGTTGTTGCGATAGCCACGCCGATCGCGCCACCGACCTGCTGCACGGTGTTGAGCAGACCCGAGGCGACGCCGGCCTCACCGCCGCTGACGCCCGTCAGGCCACCGATCGACATCGGCACGAACGCGAGCGCCAGTCCGAGGCCGGCGAGCAGGAACGGCCCGAACAGGTTTGCGAAGTAGTGCCCGTGGACGGGCAGCTGTGCCATCCAGACCAGCGCGCCCGCCGCCATCAGCATCCCGGCCGGCATCACCGGGCGCACGCCGACGCGCGTGACGAGCGCCTGGGCGATCCCGGAGCAGAGGATGATCGTCAGCGTCAGAGCGATGTATGCGACGCCGGTGCTGAGCGCCGAGTAGTGGAGCACCTGCTGCATGTAGAGCGTCAGCAGAAAGAACTGAGCGAAGACCGACGCCCCGAGCAGCAGCCCGCCGAGGTTCGAGCCCGACAGCGTGCGCAGGCGGAAGATCCGCAGCGGCAGCAGTGGCGCAGGGGAGAACATCTCGCGCACGAAGAACGCCACGAGTAGCGCCGCCGAGGCGCCGATCAGGACGATCGACTCGGTGGCGCCCCAGCCGTGCTGCGCGGCGTGGGTCATCGCATAGACGAGCAGCATCAGGCCGGCAGTGATCGAGGCCGCGCCGGCGAAGTCGAAATGGCGGTGATCCAGGTCGGCGATGCTCTCGCGCAGGAGGAATGGGGTCGCGGCGATGACCGCGATACCGACCGGCACGTTGATGAAGAAGATCCATGACCAGCCGAGGCCGCTCGTCAGCGCGCCGCCGAGCAGCACGCCGGCAGCGCCGCCGCTGCCGGAGACGGCGCCCCACACGCCGAGCGCCAGATTGCGCTCACGGCCTTCGTTGAACGTAGTCATGAGGATCGACAGCGCGGCTGGAGAGACCAGCGCCGCGCCGAGACCCTGCAGCGAGCGAAACGCGATCAACGAACCCTCCGACCATGACAGTCCGTCGAGTAGCGAGCTCACGGTGAACAGCGCGAGGCCGATCACGAAGAGGCGCCGGCGCCCGAGCAGGTCGCCGAGGCGTCCGCCCAGCATCAGCGCGCCGCCGAAGAGGATCGCGTAGGCGGTGATGACCCACTGCAGGTCCACCTGCGAGAAGTGGAGGCTGTTCTTGATCGACGGCAGTGCGACATTCACGATCGCCACGTCGAGGACGACCATGAACTGCGCCATCACGATCAGCGCGAGGACGATCCACCGTCGCGGGTCCACGGCGTCGTCCGTATGCGAAACAGTTTCAGCGGACATCGATTGCTCCTCGAAATCGTTGTGCAATTCAATGGTAGTAAAGCACAACGCTTCTGCGGTACACTTAGTGCTGATATGAACCAGCCGGTGCTCGAAGATCAGAAGCGCCACGCTCACACGGTCGCGCGCGAGCTCGCCGACAACACTGGCTACCTCCTCGCGAGCCTCGGCGCCGCGTGCAAGGCGCAGGTGCTCGCCCGAGCGGAGGAGCAGGGGTTCGAGCTCTACGACTACACGATCCTCGCGCTACTCGGGGAAGGCGCCCGCGCCACGCAGGCCACGATTGCCGAGACGATGATGATTGATCCAAGCCGGCTCGTCGCGCTGCTCGACTCGCTCGAGCAGCGCGGTCTGATCGCGCGCCAGCGCGACCCGGATGATCGCCGTCGGCACGTCGTAAGCATCACCGGTGCCGGCCAGGGCGAGCTCGTGAAGTTGCGCGGTTGGACAAACCAGGTCTGCGACGAGTTCTTCGCGCCGTTGACTGCGCTGGAGCGCGCGACGCTCCACCGGTCGCTCGTCACGCTCGCGGCGCAGAACGACCCTCGCTGCTGCCCGTTCGACGAGCTCGAAGCATCGGACTAGGTGCGACCGAGTCGGCCGCGATCGAGGCGCCGCGCCGTCGGCTCGCTCAGTCGCGGACGCGCTCGCTGTGGCTGTAGACGTTCACGCGTCCGTTGCCGCGGGCGAAGCCCGCGAGTGCGATCCCGCGATCCTCGGCAAGCGCGATCGCCAGCGAGGTCGGCGCGCCTACCCCGACGATGATCGGGCAGCCGGCAAGGGCGGTCTTCTGCACCAGCTCGAACGCGACGCGCCCGCTGACACAAACGATCGACTCGCGCAGTGGCAGCCGCCGATCGAGCAGTGCGTGGCCAATCACCTTGTCGAGGGCGTTGTGGCGCCCGACGTCCTCGCGTGCGAGCTCGAGCTGACCGCTGCGGTCGAACAAACCCGCCGCGTGCAGGCCGCCGGTCCGCTCGAACGCCGGCTGACGCAGCCGCTCCGGTAGCTGTGCGAGCAGCGCTCGGCTCACCGTTGCTTGGTCGATGATCGCCGGCGCGTGAACTGCCACCTCTTCCAGCGCGCCCTTGCCACAGACGCCGCAGGACGAGGTCGTGTAAAAGCGTCGCCTCGCCGGGCGGCGCGCGAGCGGGCCCGCGACCTCGATCACGTTCGCCGCGAGATCGGCGGTCAGGCCGGCCTCGCGCGGGCCGTCGATCAGCCCCTCGCCGTAGAGGAAGCCGAGCGCGAGCTCCTCGTCGTGTCCGGGTGTGCGCATCGTTACCGCAATCGGCTCGCCGTCGACACGGATCTCGAGCGGTTCCTCGACCGCCACCTCGTCGCGAACTCCGTCGCGCACGACCGTCGTCGTCAGCTGCGCCATCACGCCCTCCGACACGATCTTAGTCGTCCGTGCGTGGGTCTTGTGCCCAGTTCCCTTGACAGCGTGCAGTCCGGTGGTAAAAGAGATGTAGGTACGAAGAAAGGAGTTCCATTGGACAGGAGTCGCCTTTCGTAAAAGACCGCCGGACGGGCGCCCAGCTTGGTGAGGTGTCTCAGTGAGAGCGCATCTGACTCGACCGCGCGCTAGCGCACAATCGGGTGCCTTTGGCGGTGAATACAGCTTTTAGACTCGGGCCCCGTCGTCGGTATGCGGCGACGGGGCCCGAAGTCGTCAAGAGCTCGGCCGCCCGTACTACGATTGCCCGGACGGAGGAGGCGGTCGTGCGCGAGAAGCGAATCGACCCGGCCAACTGGGCCGGCCTGAGGCCGTTCGGGGTCGGGCAGCATCCGAACAACTACATGGAGATCGTCCGCGCGATCCGTGAGAACCGCGGACGCCTCCGCTATGCATGGCGGATCCTCAAGCACGGCGTCTGCGATGGCTGCGCGCTCGGGACGAGCGGCATGCGCGACTGGACGCTCGATCAGGTGCACCTCTGCAACGTGCGCCTGCGACTGCTCAGCCTCAACACGATGAAGGCGCTCGATCCGGCCGATCTGGCGGACGTTTCGGCGCTGCGCGAGCTGCGCGGACGCGAGCTGCGAGCGCTAGGTCGCTTGCCCTACCCGATGCTTCGGCAGGCCGGCGAGCTCGGCTTCCGGCAAATCAGCTGGGATGACGCGCTGACGCTGGTCGCCGAGCGCATGCGCTCCAGTGGACCGCAACGGCTCGGCTTCTACATGACGAGTCGAGGGCAGCCAAACGAGAACTACTACGCCGTCCAGAAGTCGGTCCGCGCGATCGGCACGAACTCGATCGACAACGCCGCGCGGATCTGCCACTCGCCGAGCACGCTCGCGCTCAAGCAGGCACTCGGCGTTGCCGCCTCGACCTGCTCCTACAAGGACTGGATCGGCTCGGATCTCGTCGTCTTCATCGGCTCGAACGTCGCTGTCAACCAGCCGGTGTCGATGAAGTACCTCTACCACGCGAAGAAGGCCGGCACGCGCGTTGCCGTCGTGAATGCCTACCGCGAGCCGGCGATGGAGCGCTACTGGGTGCCGTCGAACGTCGAGAGCGCAGTCTTCGGAACGAAGATCGCCGACGATTTCTTCCTCGTCGGCGTGGGCGGCGATGTCGCGTTCCTGAACGGCGTCGCGAAGCACATGATCGAGCAGGATTGGGTCGACCGCAGCTTCATCGCTGCCCACACGACCGGCTTCGAGGACCTGCGCACGGCGCTCGCGGCGCAGAGCTGGGAGCGGCTCGAGCGCGCGTCGAGCGCGACGCGCGAGGAGATGGCGGGCCTCGCCAGGCTCTTGCGCGACGCGCAGAGCGCTGTGTTCGTGTGGAGCATGGGCATAACCCAGCACGAGCGTGGCGAGGACGGCGTCGCCGCGATAATCAACCTCGCCCTGACGAAGGGCTTCGTCGGCCGCGAGCACTGCGGGCTGATGCCGATCCGCGGCCACTCCGGCGTGCAGGGCGGTGCTGAGATGGGCGCCTACGCGACCAGCTTCCCTGGCGGCCTCGCAGTCAACGACGAGAACGCGCGCCACCTCTCAACCCTGTGGGGCTTCGACGTTCCGGCGAGCGCCGGGCGCTCGGCGCTCGAACAGCTCGATGCGGCCCGCGACGGTGGGATCGACGCGCTGTTTCTCTGCGGCGGGAACTTCCTCGAGGTGGCGCCCGACCCCGCGTCCGCTGCTGCTGCGCTAGGACGCGTCCCCTTGCGCGTGCACATGGACATCGTGCTCTCGAGCCAGATGCTGCTGGACCCGGTGCAAGAAGTCGTCCTGCTGCCGGCCAAGACCCGCTACGAGATCTCAGGTGGTGTCACCGAGACCTCGACCGAGCGGCGCGTGATCTTCAGTCCCGAGGTCGCCGGTCCGCGGATCGGTGAGGCGCGAGCCGAGTGGGAGGTCCTGAGCGAGCTCGCACAGCGCGTCAGGCCCGACCGCGCGCCCGCAATCCGATTCGCCAATACGGCGGCGATCCGCGCCGACATCGCGCGCACCATCCCGAGCTACGCCCCGATCCGCACGCTCGCCCGCGAGGGCGACCAGTTCCAGTACGGCGGACGTCGCCTCTGCGAGGGCTGGAGCTTCCCGACCGCCGACGGAAGAGCCCACCTCACCGCGATCGAGCCGTTCGAGCGCGACGTACCCGAGGGCATGTTCGTCGTTGCGACTCGCCGCGGCAAGCAGTTCAACAGCATGGTCCAGGGCGAGCGGGACGGCTATACGGGGGCGACGCGCGACGCGGTCCTGATCAGCCGGGAGGACGCCCGGGAGCGCGGCATCGCCGATGGTGCGCAGCTCGTGTTGCGCAGCGCGATCGGCGAGTACCGCGGTCGCGCGCTGCTCGCACCGGTCAAGCCGGGAACGCTCCAGGTTCACTGGCCCGAAGGCGAGGTGCTGATCGATCCGACCAAGCGCGCCCGCGCCGGCGTTCCCGACTACAACGCGGTCGTCAGCCTCACCTGCGCCTAGCCTTTCACGCCCGGGGTCGGGCGTGGATGGCTTGTGGTGGGCGGACGTACGGAGAGGGCGGGATTCGAACCCGCGATGGAGATTTCGCCCCATACTCGCTTAGCAGGCGAGTGCCTTCAGCCACTCGGCCACCTCTCCGGAAGAGGCCGCGTCAGTCTAGATGGTTGATTCCGGTCGCCGCGCCCGAGCACGGGCGCACACCGGTCCGCGGCGGAGGCGACGTTGTCTCCTGCGGGCGGAGCACGACGATCCCAGTCGACGGCATGCGATCATCCGCAACTGCCAGGAGGGGTGGCAGAGCGGTTGAATGCGACGGTCTTGAAAACCGTTGTGCGGGTAACCCCCGCACCCAGGGTTCGAATCCCTGCCCCTCCGTTCTGGGCGTCGTAACCATCTCAGGCGCCGACCCCCGATGACGATCCAGATCGCACTCCTACGCGGCGTCAACATCGGCTCCAGCCGGCGCGTGCCGATGGCCGACCTGCGCGCGCTGCTCGCCTCCTACGGCGACGTGAAGACGTACCTGCAGAGCGGCAACGTGGTGCTCGAGAGCGAGCTCGCGCCCGGCCCGCTCGCGCGCGAGCTCGAGGCGAGGCTCGCCGCCGCCTTCGGCTTCGCCGTGCCGGTCATCGTCCGCTCGTGCGCGCAGCTCGCGGACGTGGTCGCCCGCGACCCTTTCGGTGCCCTTGCGCTCGACCCGAAGCGGTACCAGGTCACGTTCTTCGAGAACGAGCCGCCGCCCGAGCTCGAAGCCAAGCTCGTAGGAGCTGCGCTTCCCGGCGAGCGGGTGCAGATCAGTGGCCGCGAGATCTACGCCTCGCACCCAGCGGGGATCGCCCGCTCGGACCTCGCGAAGCTCGTCGCCGATCGCCGCCTCGGCGGGACTGCGCGCAACTGGACGACCGTCACGGCGCTGCTCGAGCTCGCCGGCGCGCTCGGAGCTTCCGGTTCGCGTCGCCAGCAAGGCTCGTCAAGATCGAGCCGCTGACAGCCACGCCGATCGCGTTGCCGAACTGGCGCGTGCTGCTCGTGATCGCGAGCGACAGGCAGCAGGCGAGCAGCAGCAACACGCGCGGCGCTCGCGTCATCCCGACGAACAATATTGAGGCGCCGGCGCATGCCTATGCCCTAAGTGAGCGGGTGCCGCCCCCGGTACTACTTGACCGACTCGACCTCGTGCACGTCTTCGCGCGTGCTGAGCGAAAGCGGCTCGTTGCGCTGCTCGCGCACGACGTAGAGCGGCCGCCGCTTGACCTCGTCGTAGATCCGTGCGACGTATTCGCCGATCACGCCGATCGCGATCAGCTGGATGCCGCCGAGCAGCAGGACTGCGATCGTCAGCGAGCCGAAGCCGGGGAGGTAGGAGTGTGCGATGCGCAGGCCGATCACGACGGGGATCGCGAGCAGCGCGATCGTCGAGATCAGGAAGCCGAGGTACATCGAGAGCTGCAGCGGCTTGTGTGAGAAGGACGCGATCGCGTCGAAGGAGAAGCGCAGCATCTTGCTCAGTGGATACTTCGTCTCGCCCGCGTAGCGCGCGTCGCGGTGGTAGGGGATCGCTGACTGGGTGAAGCCAACCCAGACGGTCATTCCGCGCAGGAAGCGACTGCGCTCGCCCATCGAGAGCAGCGCGTCCAGCGCGCGCCGGTCGAGCAGGCGAAAGTCGCCCGAGTTGGCGGTCAGCTCGACGTTCGCGAGCGCGCGGAAGAGGCGGTAGAACCAGCGCGCCGTGGCGAGCTTGAAGTAGGACTCGCCCTCGCGCGCTTCGCGGACCATGTAGACGACGTCAGAGCCCTCGCGCCAGCGCTCGACCATCTTGCCGATCAGCTCCGGCGGGTCCTGGAGGTCGGCGTCGAGCATCACGACTGCGTCGCCTCGCGCATGCTCGAGGCCTGCGGTGAGGGCCGGCTGGTGGCCGAAGTTGCGCGAGAGGTGGACTACACGCAGGCGCGGATCGCCTTCGGCGAGGCGGTCGAGGATCTCGCCGGTGCGGTCCTTCGACCCGTCGTTGACGACGATCAGTTCGTAGTCAAAGCCCTGTGCGAGGTCGTCGAGCGCCGCGGTCGCGCGCGCGTAGAACTCCGCGACGAGCTCCTCTTCGTTGTAGACGGGAGCGCAAACGCTGAGCAGATCGAGTCTGCGCTTGGAGGTTTCAGGCGTCACTGCTGAGCTTGTCATTTGCGGAAGTCCCGCGACCTTGAAGGGTACCCCGAGCAGTCGGGTCCCGGACGATTTGTTGAGCGAAGCTAACAGTTTGTAGAGCAACGTCGGCTAAAGACGGCCTGGGCGTTCGATCCGCCATCCTGTACGCCGATGAGCGACGCCCGCAAGCGCCGGAGACTCGAGCCGGCGGACGTCGTCCAGTTCGTCAAGTACGGGCTGGTCGGCGCCTCGAACACGTTGATCACGCTCGCGACCTACGCGCTGTGCGTGAAGCTGCTCGGCGTGCCGTATCTCGTGTCGTTGCCGATCGGCTACGCACTCGGGGGGCTCAACAGCTACCTGCTGAACCGGCACTGGACCTTCCAGGCGGCGCACCTCTCGCACGCGCACTCGGGTACGCGCTTTGCGGTCGTGCAGGTCGGCGCAATCCTTGCGAACGAGGGGCTCCTCTACGTGCTCGTGCACGACGCGCACGTTGGCAAGATCGCGGCGCAGGCGATCCTGACCGTGCCCGTCGTCCTGGTCACGTTCTTCATCAACCGCGTTTGGACATTCGGCGGCAAGGGCCCGATGGTGGAGATCCCGGGCCAGTTGCCGTCCTGATGCAGTTCGTGGCCGCGCGCCGCGACCGCCTCGTGACGGTCGCCGTAGCCGCCGTCACGCTGCTCGCGCTGGCGCTCCGCGTGACTCGTCTCGGGCGTGTGCCGGAGGACGAGTTCTACGACGCTGCGGTGCGTTCGATGACGCTCTCGCTGCACAATTTCCTCTACGGCGCGCTTGATCCGGGCGCGAGCCTCGCGATCGACAAGCCACCGCTCGATCTCTGGTTGCAGGTGATCTCGGTCAAGCTTCTCGGCTTCGGACCGACCGCTCTGAAGCTGCCTGAGGCGCTGGGCGGCACCGCCGCCGTGCCGCTCCTCTACGACACGGTGCGGCGCGTCGCCGGCCGCCTCGCGGGGCTTGGGAGCGCGCTCGTGCTCGCGATCCTGCCGCTGAGCGTCGTCAGCTCGCGCAGCGACACGATGGACTCGCTGATGGGCGCGATGCTCGTCGCCACCGCGTGGCTCCTTGTCATCGCGGTCACGCGCCGCCGGCTGGGTTGGCTGCTCGGAGCCGGCGTCATGCTCGGCCTCGCCTTCAACGTCAAGCTCTTCGAAGCATTGGTGCCGTTACCCGCATTCGCGCTGTTCTACTGGCTGGCGACTCGCGAGCGGCGCCTGCGGCGGCTCGCGCTCGCCGCGGTTGTTTTCGCCGCGGTCGCGTGTGTCTGGCTCGTCTTCGTCTCGCTCACGCCGAGCCACGATCGGCCATGGCCAGTCGGCTCGACCAACGGGAGCATCTGGAATGCGGTCTTCGTCTACAACGGCATCGATCGCGTCACCGGTCTCGCCACGAGTCCGCTGCTCGTTCACGCAGCTGGATCGCTGCTCGTCTCTGCCGTGCTCTCGCCGGCGGGCCCGCTGCGCCTGTTTGCGCACAATGAGATCGACTACGGCGGCCTGATCGGCACCGCGCTGTTCGCGGCGATCGTGCTCGGCCTGGCGGCACTTGCGCCGCGACGCTGGCCCGCGCGCCGGGTCGAGCGTGGAGCGCTCGCGGGGCTCGCGGTCTGGCTCGGGCTTGGCTACGTCCTCTTTAGCTTCTCGAGCCGCACCCATCCCCGCTACCTCGAGGCCTTCACGCCGGCGGTCGCCGCGACGCTCGGCGTCGCCTTCGTCGTTCTCGCGCGGCGCGCTGCGCGCTCGCGGGCATGGGCGCTCGCGCTGCCGGGTCTAATGCTCGTCTGCGTCATCGAGTCGGCTGCCGGCAGCGGTCGGATCGCCCGTGCCGGCATCTACGTAGTTGTGCTCGCCTGCGTCGCGCTGGCTGTCGGCGCCGTCGCGCTCGCCCAGCGGCGGGCGCAGCACCTGCCGCGCTGGTGCACCGCGCCGACCGTCGCCACGGCCCTCCTGGTGGCGGTCCTGGCGCTTGTTCTGCTCGACGACGACCTGCGTGTCATCCGCGATGACAGCACGGTCCAGGCGGCCGAGGTGACCGTCGCACCGGGCTTGGTGAACGCGCTCTCGGTCTTCCTTGAAAGTCACCAGGACGGGGCCCGCTACGAGGCTGCGGTCAGCGCTCCGACGCTCGCGGCACCGTTGATCGCCAAGGACGCGCGCCCCGTCCTGATGCTCACTTCGCTCGATGCGCGGCCGCTCGTGACGCTCGCGCAGCTGCGCCGCGACGCCGCCCAGGGCGCCGTCCGCTATGTCTTCACCGAGGGGATCTGTCCTGGTCGGAGCTATGCGACGCTGCCCGCATGCTCGGCGGCTGACGAGTGGGTGCGGGCGCATGCAACCGACGTAACTGCAAAGCTAGGTTTGCCCACCAAGGATGGCCTGCTCTACCAACTCCCTGACTCCTGAGCGCGACGACGCTCGCGGCGAAGCCGCAGGCGCTACTCCTGGAGTGGCCGGCGAGCGCTTCGATCGGCGGCGGTTCATCGCGCGCAGCGCCGCGCTCAGCGCTGCGCTGCTGGCTCCCGCGCCGGCCTTCGGTGCGAGCCGCAGGCGTCTGCCGCGGGCCTCGCAGCCGCCGAACATCCTCGTGATCCTCGTCGACCAGATGCGCTACCCGCGCTGGTTCGGCGCCGCCGGGCCGACGATCGGCTTTGCACCTAACGTCGCGCGCCTGCGCTCGAACGGGGTCAGCTTCTCGCGCCACTACACGGCGGCCAACGACTGTACGCCGTCGCGCTCCGCGCTCCTGACCGGCCTTCACACGCACCAGACCGGGTGCATGATCACGGGCGTCAGCACGCTGTCGCCGAAGTTCCAGACCTGGGGCAGCCTGCTGCGCGCCCTTGGTTACAAGACCTACTACTACGGCAAGTGGCACCTGACGCGCGGCGACCGTCGGTGGAACGACATCGACGGGCCGCCAGCGCTTGCTGCGTATGACTTCACAGGTGGCACCTACCCCTCGCCCAACGGCGGGCCGGCGCAGGGCTGGCATGCCGATCCGCTCGTCGCCGACCAGTTTCTCGCGTGGTATGCGGCGGAGGGCAACAAGCAGCCGTGGTGCGCCACCGTCTCGTTCGTCAACCCGCATGACATCGCCTGGTGGTACCGCTGGACCGAGGTCTTCCCCAACGAGGTATCCGCGCCCTCGCTGATCAAGGGCATGCCGGCGAACTTCGAGACGCCGGCTCAGCTCGTCGCGCGCCACAAGCCGGCGGTACAGCTCTCGTTGCAACAGACGGGCGACCTGTCCTTTGGCGATGTGCCCTACAGCGGACGTGAGCTGCTCCCCGCCTGGCTGCCCTTCCTCGACCTCTACGTGAAGCTGCAGACGGCGGTCGATGCGCAGATCGGGCGGGTCCTGGCCGCGCTCGCTAACCACCCCGCGGCGGCGGATAACACGGTCGTCATCTTCACCGCCGATCACGGTGAGTACGGTGCCTCGCACGGACTGCGCGGAAAGGGGGCGGGGCTCTACGAGGAGGGCATCAACGTCCCGTTGATCGTCAACGATCTGCGCGCCGTCACGACAACCGCGAGCCAGTTGACACGCACCCAGATCAGCTCGAGCGTGGACATCGTTCCGCTGATGCTCACGCTCGCGACCGGCGGCAGCAGCTGGCGCCGCGACTCGGGCTATGCGCATCTGGCGAGCCGCGCGGATCTCGCGACGATCCTGCGCAACCCGTTGGCTCCCGGGCGCCCCTACGCGCTGCATGCGACCGATGAGATCGTCACCGAGTTCGCGCTCGAGCCCTACTCGGCGGCGGCGCCATTGCACGTCGTTGGGCTGATGACGCACGCCGCGAAGTACGGCGTCTACTCGCACTGGCGCCGGGGCACGATCGAGCCGCTCACAGCCGCAGAGGATCTCGAGCTCTATGACTACGCGACGTCGGCGGGGCGGCTCGAGATCGACAACGCTGCCGGGCGTAGCAGCCTCGAGCCGGGCCTGCGCGCGACGCTCGCTGCCGCTCTGCGCGACGAGCTGCACGAGGACCTGCCGAGGGCACTACGCGACGCGCAGCGGGACGGCTTCGTCGACTACTTCAAGAGCGAGTCCGACGCCGCCAGCGCGACGGCGGCCCGTCGCCGTCGCGAGCTCGAACAGATTGTCAGCGGCGATCTCGGCGGCCTCTTCGGCGCCCCGCCGAAGAAGCACCACCACAAGCGCTAGCTCGCGCGGATCACGGCGGAGCTGGCGAGCACCTGACCGCTCGCTCCGAGCGCGGTCACTTGCACGTACGGGCCGCCGGTTGCCTGCAGGGTTGTCTGGAACCCGCTCGCGGGCAACGTTGTGGAGCTGTAGAGCGCGCTCGGCGAACTGCCGGCGGCGACGCGCCACGAGCTGACGCCGGTCGCGCCGTTCCAGCTCGCCTCGACGGTCAGCTTGCCGGCTACGGCCTGCGCCGCGACCGCCGGCAGCGTCTGCGGCTGCGCACTCCACGGCGCGAAGTAGGTGCGAAAGTCCTGCACGTCGAGGCCGAGCGAACCGTCGAGCAGGACCTGGCCGCTCGCGTTGTACTCGGTGAAGTCGGGTAGTCCGCCGTAGCCCATCAGCCAGTTCCCGTCACCGAGGTTCAGCAGGTCGCCTTGGCTCGAGGTGAGCAGCGCGCGCGACGGGTTGGTGAAGGCCTTGACGAGGGTCACCGTGTGCGTCTGCGGGTTGGGGTCGAGCAGCAGCCCACGCGACTGCTTCTCCTCGGGCGGCGACGACCCGTTGTCGAAGACCGAGATCAGTCCGTTCGGCTCCCACATCACGTCGTGTTGCCAGTAGAACTTGACGCCTGGGCCGAGCGTGAAGCTCGAGTGCTCGCCGCCAACTTGCCAGTTGAAGGCGCCGCTGTGGATGTCCACGTCATAGAAGGCCCACGTGTTGCGGGAGGAGAGCAGTAGGTCGTCCGAGGTTCCGGGGTCGATCGAGTTGATGTGGACGTAGTCCCAGTCGGTCGAGTGCGGGATCGAGGAGTGCGAGGCGTCGAGCGAGATGTGGCCGAAGGCATGCCACTCGTACATCACGAGGCCCGTCTTGATGTCGATCTCCTGAACGATCGAGTCGTTGACGTACTCGTCGGCCAGCCCGCCGCGCTTTGCGAGATTGAGCTGGACGGGGTCGAAGGCGTCGAGCCAGGCGGTTCCCTGCGGCGTGATCAGGAACTCGTGCAGGTCGGCGCGGTAGCCATTGCCCGCGCGCACGACCGCCAGGGGCTGGTAGGAGCTGGAGTAGATCTCCTCCTCGCCCTGGCCGAAGCCCAGCTCGAGCACCCGGCCCTGCCACCAGGTCAGCACGGTCTGGCCGTCGTAGGTCTGGGGCCGGAAGTTGGTTGCGTAATCACCGCGCGGCACGGCGTGGAACCAAACGAGCTGCCCGCTCTGCGTTGCGATCATCACACCCGGCGTGCCCTTGCCTTGGTAGGGGGCGAGGAAGAGGTCACCAGGGCTCGCTCCAGGCTGCGCGGGAGTGATGATCCGCACGCTCGATGGTGTGAGGCCCGGGAGGGTGTCGTAGCGCTGAACGTCTGCCGGATTTCCGGGCTTGAGCGGGAACTGCGCTTGGTTGATCGGCGCCTGGTGGGCAACGGTGAAAGCCGTGTGGACCGTCTGTCCGCTTGCCGAGCCGCCGTTTACGAGCGCGCTGACGCTGACCGTCTCGCCCTGCGTGAACGCCTTGGCGGGGAGGAAGCTCTCCCCGGTACCGGTGGAGTAGGCCTCCAGCCTGCCACTGTGCGAGCCGCTCAGCGAGCCGACGACCTTGACGTTCGTCACGGTGGTGCCGGCACCGCCGAGGAAGCTGATCTGCGTGCTCGGTGAAGCGTCGCTCGTCCCCGGAAGCGGCGACACCGTGATCGCGTTCGCGGCGGCCGCTGCAGTGTCGGCGGCGGGCACGCTCTGTGGAAGCTTGGGGTCTGCCGCACCGCTGCTGGCGCAGCCGGCCAGTGCCAGCACAGCGCTCGCCAGCGCCAGCACCACGCCAGCGGTGGCGCGGCGCCGGTCGAGCCGTCGGTTCTCGCCGTGGTCGGTGGGCATGGGAGCGGTTGCCGCACGCGCTTCCGGTCGGCGCCGGAGCCCGCGCGGGCGAGAGACTAGCGAACGGGAGCCGCGCGCTGGGCTGGTGAGGCGAGCATGATGGGACTAGCGCTCGCCTTTCGCACGCACGCGGGCTGCCGGGCGCGCGCGATCGCGCTGTAGCCGGATGAAGCTGACGGTGCCCCACGCAAGTGGGATCCACAGGGTGATCGCGTGGTAGACGACGGAGACCGCCGCGACGGGCGTCGCCTTCGCGCCGTAGAGCACGAACATGCCGACGAAGCTTCCCTCCAGCACCCCGACGCTCCCGGGGACCGGAAGTACGTTCGCGAGCCAGCCGATCTGGTAGGCCAGAACGATCACCGCGAGTGGCGGCGTGTATCCGGTTGCGCGAAAGCACGCCCACATAACGGCGATGTTGAACCACAGGTAGCCGAACGCCCCGACTAGCCGCCAGTCTGGGCTGAACAGCGCAGCGCGCGTGTCGCGGATCGTCTGCGCTGTGCCGCGCGCGAGCGCCGCGCGCTTACCGGTGCCGCGAAGCATTGCGATGCGGTCGCTCAGCGGCGGCAATCCGAGGAACAGCCCAACGGTCACGATGACGATCGCGGCCGGTATCAGGGTTAGCAGCGGATTTCTCGGCCCGGGCAGGATGCCCAGCCCAAGCAGGAGACCCGCGGCGATCAAGGTGATCGCGTTGATCGCGCTGGTCAGCAGGAACAGCACCGCCGAACGCTCGGCGATCTCACCAAGGCCGTAGTCGTGATCGCGGTCGCGCAGCAGCCAGGCTCCGACGACCAGGCTGCCGGCTCCGCCGAGTGAGACTGCCGCGCCGAACGCGACTTCCGTCATCGCGACGCGCGCGCCGAATCGCGCCGACACGCGCTCGAAGATCCCGAGGAACACGAGGATGTAGCCGACGCAGGAGAGAACCTCGAAAACGATTGCGGCGGCCAGCCAGCCAGGGTTCATCCGCGAGACCACACGGCCGACGCCGTGCAGTCCTGGGACGGCGATGATCAGCGCGACGATCAGCACGCCGAGCACGGCGGCCGCGATCGTCCCATTGCGCAGGCGTCGTGCCTGCGCCTCCGGTTGGTCGATCGGCTCCGCAGTGTCGGAGTCGCTCACAGGCTCGGCTGTCCCGTCGTTTCCCACACGGTGCGTTCAGCCTATGGGTTCGTCCGCGCCGCTTGCCCGTCAGGTCTCGGCGCCGACGACCGCGGCGCTGCGCCGGCAAGACCGGTTTGCCCTCGCGCTATGTGGGTAGGAGCTTGTCGTGAGGTATTCCGGCAGCAGAGAGGAGGCGTGATGAGCATTGGAACGAGCATCGTCTTGATCGCTGTGGGGGCAGTTCTACGCTTCGCGGTTTCCGTTTCGACCAGTGGGTTCAACCTGCACTCGGTCGGCCTGATCCTGATGATCGTCGGCGTGGTAGGGCTTTTCCTTTCGCTGTTCCTCTGGGGTTCGTGGGGGTCCGGCGGGGGCTATCGCCGCCAGCGCCGCGTCGCCAGCGACGGCAACGGCGGCTACATCGAAGAGGAGCGCGGCGGGCCCCAGGCCTAGTCGTTCAGCAGTTCCTCCACGTAGCGGGCTATGCGCTCCACGCGAGCGTCTGGCCCGTTGACGTGGTGTAGCCGGTAGATGAACCTGTAGCGCCCCATCGAGGGGAGCGCCGCGAAGCGCTCCGCCGCTTTCGGGTTTGCGTCGAGCGCCGCTTGGAAGTCGGGCGGGACCGCGGCATTTGCCGGGCTCGGATACGCCGCATCCCAGCGTCCATCTGATTTTGCCGCGGCGACCGCCGCGAGTCCCGCGGGCGCCATCAGGCCGCGCTCGGTGAGCGCCTCGGCCAGCCCGCAGTTGCGCTCCGACCAGCGGCTGGTGGCCTTGCGCGGCGTAAAGCGGGTTAGGAACCAGTTCTCGTCGAAGCGATCGCGCTGTCCGTCGATCCAGCCGAAGCAGAGCGCCTCCTCCAGTGCCTGCTGGTAATCGATCGAGGCGATCCCGCTGTCCTTCTTGGCGATCTTCAGCCAGATCCCGCTCGAGCTGGAGTGCTCGCGCGCCAGCCAGTCTCGCCAGTGCGCGCGCGACTCGAACGCGAGCACAGGCAGCTCGGTCACGTTACGTGGAAGTGGATCCCGAACAGTAGAAACGGCCAGAGCACGATGCTGATCGCCGCGGTGAGCACGCCGTCGAGCGTGCCCGTGTGCTTGAAGTAGTTGTGTCCCTGCGCCACGAACGCACCGATCACGAGATAGATGATCGCCGGCAGCCCGAGCCTCACCCCGATCAGCGGGATCCTCATGCCGTCTCCCCGTCGAAGTAGTCGACGGCGTCTCCGCGGCGGAAGAGGAGGCGGGTGGCGCTCGGCTTGTCGAACGCGCCGACCTTGTCCGAGTCGGGGTAGACGGTGAGCGCGGGCTCGCGCAGCGTCGAGAGCATCAGGACGCGGACCGTCTCGTCGCTCTTGTTCGAGACCTTATGAGCCCCCTCCGGACCCTCGCGGAAGCAGACGACTTCGCCGGGACCGAGCACGTCCTCGCCCTGCGGGTGGCGTACGGTCGCCTCGCCGGCGAGCACCAGCAACAGCTCCTCATCGCCGGCCTCCCAGTGGTAGGGGCAGACGCTCTGGCCGGGTGGCAGCTCGTACACGCTCCCGCCGAGTCGCGCCATCCCGATCTGCGGGCCGAATCGCGCCATGCCGACGCGGTACCCGTCCGGATCCTCGTCGTAGGCGAACTGCGCCGCGTGCACGTTGAAGCGTTCCATCGGCTCTAGTTTAGAAGCGCACCTCGATCGATTCGCCGACCTCGCTCTGCTCGACCGCCGCAAGCGCGCGGCGGACAGCGCGGTCGGCTTCCGTCTCGGGCCCGATGAGGCTCCGCGGCCAGTAGTGGTGGGCCACGACGTTGTTGAGCTCCGCGCCGTAGACGACGATCCGCGCACCAAGGATGAGCCACGCGAGCAGTCCGATGACCGTGGCGAAGCTGCCGTAGGTCGCGCTTGCGCTGCGCAGCACGTGATCGACGTAGATCCCGCCAAGTGCCTGCAACAGCTCCCATCCGGCGGTCGCCAAGATGATCCCCGGCCAGAGATCGCGTGTCGGCACGCGCGTGTCGCTCAGCACTCTGAACGCCACGAAGAAAAGCAGCGCATTGACGGCGAGCGAGACGAGGATCCCTGCAATGACGAGCACGACACCGCCGAATCCCGTCGAAATGAGCCCGGTCAGGCCGGTCGCGACTACCTCGAGCACGCCGACGGCAAGCAGTAGCCGGCCGCCGCGCAGCCGCGTCTGGAAGAAGTTCGCGCGACGGTAGTAGGGCACGCAGTTGACCATGTTGAAGGCGCGCTGAAGCACCACCGTCACGCTCAGTCCGGCCCACAACGCTCCGACCACCCCGACCGCCAGCCCGAGGCCGCTTCCGGTGATGTGCCCCTGGCTGATCGAGTCCTTGAAGACAGGGAGCTCGCGCAGCACCGACGCCAGGATCGCTTTGCGGGCGCCGGCGCTCGCCTCGGCGACAAAGCCGAGAATCGCGAAGCCCGCGAGCAGCAGCGGGAAGATCGAGAGGAAGCCGTAATAGGAGATCAGTGCTGCGGTCGCACCGGCGCCGTCCTCGGAGGCCTTCTTGACGACCGCGATGGCGACGGCGGGCGTCCGGTGGCGCCGCTGGAAGCCGTCGAGCAGCCGCAGGGGCGCAAGGATCTCCACGCGGGAGGATTCTGGCGCCGCCGGCGGCGTCACCGAGGTTCAGTCGCGGTCAGGCAGGACGGCGGACGCCTGCTCGCGCGCCCGGCGCTTGAGCCGCCTGCGCCACGCCGCGAGCTCACGTCCCTCACGTTGCCCTGTGCCCCACCGCGCGGCGCGACCGCTCAGGAGCCGGAGCGCGGCGACCACTGCCACGGCCAGCGCCACGTTTCCGATGACGATCCATGCTGTCAGTGTCATGGCGTTCTCCTTCCCGTTTTCCCCGGTTTGTATGCACCCAGATTCGCGCTCGCGCCCGTTCGGCGCGGGTGTCGCCTTCAGCCTGCCGTCGCGGCCGGAAAGGGCTTCGCGCCACCCAAGCGGGGCAGCACCGCTCGCGCGTACGCATCGAAGAATCCGTCGCGGTCAGGTCCAACCTGCATCGTTCGGCCACAGGGCGATGCGCAACCTCCCGCGCGTGGACGTCGTGTTGCTCGCTGGAGGAAATAGCCGACTTTCATGTGCCCGTTGTTGCCCGCGCGCCCGAGCTTTGAAACGTGTGATTGCTTCGTGCGAGACGGGTAGAGCGTGTGCATGGGGCAGCTGCACGGCCCCCCTTCTGCTGCTAGGAACAAAGGAGATTCCAGATGGCGTTCGCGACTTTGACCGATGTCTTCGTAGATCAGATCGACGATCTCTCCAGTGCCGAGAGCCAGCTGGTGGAGGCGCTACCGAAGCTCGCCGCGGCCGCCAGCGACGACAAGCTGCGCGATGCGATCGAGCTGCATCTCGAGCAGACGCAGGGCCAGATCGAGCGTCTTGAAAAGATCAGGACGCTGCTGGGCATCAGCTCCGAAGAGAAGAAGTGCCGTGGGATGGCGGGGCTCATCGCCGAAGGTGACGAGACGATCAAGGTGTCTGGTGCCGGCCCCGCCAAGGACGCGGCGATCATCGCTGCTGCCCAGCGCGTCGAGCACTACGAGATTGCCGCCTACGGCACGGCTCGTACCCTCGCCGACGAGCTCGGCTTCGAAGACGCCAAGCGCCTGCTGGGGGAGACGCTCGACGAGGAGAGTGCAGCCGACCAGCTGCTCTCGAGGCTTGCCACCGGCGGAATCTTCCGCGGTGGGATCAACGCCGACGCGAACGTCTGAGGCGCGGCAATGCCACCCCGTGGAGTGAAAGAACACAGTAAGCGCGGCCGCCAGTACGAGCACATCAAGGAGAGTGAGCTCGAGCAGGGGGCCACGCTGCAGCGGGCGGAGGAGATCGCGGCGCGCACCGTCAACAAGGAGCGGGCGCGCAACGGCGAGGCGGCGACGAGCTCGCCGACATCCACCGGCGACATCTCCCCCGGGCGCCGGGGCGGGCTGCGCTCCGGCCGCCCGGGGCCGCGTGGACGGACCCGCGACCAGCTATATGCGGAGGCGCGCAGCCTCGGCATCGCCGGTCGTTCGCGGATGAACAGGGCACAGCTCGAAGGCGCGGTCGAAGTGCGCAAGCGGCGGTCCGCCTGAACACGCTCAGGCCAACCGCCGCTCGCGCGGCTCCGAAGATGTCGCGCGGCGCAGCGCGCCGGCCAACTAGCGCGTCCGGCGCGCTGCGGCGAACTCCTCAACCAGCTTCTCGCAGAACGCAGGCAGATCGTCGGGCTTCCTGCTCGATATGAGACCGTCGGCGACGACTACCTCCTCGTCGACCCACTGTCCACCGGCGTTGCGGATGTCGGTTCGCAGCGACGGCCACGAGGTGATTTGCCGCCCGTCCACGAGGTCGGCTTCGACGAGGGTCCAGGGTCCGTGGCAGATCACGCCAACCGGCTTGCCGGCGGCCGATATCTCGCGCACGAACTGGATCGCGCGCTCGTCGGTGCGCAGCTGATCGGGGTTTGCCACGCCTCCTGGTAGCACGAGCGCGTCGTAGTCCTCCGGTCGCGCAACGTCGAGCGAGCGATCCACGGTGTAGGTCGACGCCCGGTCGAGGTGTTGGAACGCTTGGACCTCGCCCTCCTGCGGCGCGATCAGGGCCGTTTCAGCCCCGGCCTGCTCGAGCGCTTCACGCGGCTCGGTCAGCTCGACCTCCTCGACGCCCTCCTGCGCGACGAGAAATGCGACTTTCAAGCCCTGCAGCGTTGAGCTCATCGGTTTCCTCCTGGCTCGCTTGTCTGTCCCGCTGGCGATACCCGCCGCCGCAGGGGCACAAACTCAGCACCCACCTGCGCATCCGGCCAGTGGGACAACCGGGCCTGGCGACGCTGGCCTACGCGTCAGATCCGATCGGCGACGGCGTTATCCCCCAGGACCCTGCGAACGCCTGCCCCGGCTCGAGCACGAGCAGGCCGTCCCCGGTCTGGAGCCCGTTCGGCGCACACGTCATCGGCTCGACGCCGAGGCTGCGCCGGCGCCCCAGGCCGGCTTCGATCGGGTCCCCGGTGAACAGCATCAGGTAGGGGTAGCTCGCGTCCTGCCAGACGGTCAGCGCTCGCGCTCCGTCGCCCGTCGCCAGCTTCACCCGGGCAAGGCCATCCGCGTCCCGCTCGAGGTAGTCGAACGCCGTGTCGAGCACCGTCGCTCCGACCGGTCGCTGACGCAGGAAGTCGTATTGGGTACCGGCAACGGAGCGTGCGCCGGTCGGGATCGCCCGCTCGTCGGTGGGTAGGTAGCGCCGTCCGGGTCCCCGCAGGGAGCACGTGTCGATCGTCGGTGCCCCTACTGTCACGTAGGGGTGATGGCCCGCGCCAAACGGCGCCGCCTGCTCGCCGACGTTGGTGGCAGCGGAGCGCACCGTGAGGCCGCCCTCGCCGAGCTCGTACTCGACACTGAGCGAGAGCACGAACGGATAGCCCTCCTGCGCGTGGAGAACGTGCTCGAGCCGCACGCTGCTCTCGCTGCGGCGGGTTGGGGTCCAGTTCGCCCAGCGCACCAGCCCGTGGAGCGCGTTGCCACGAGCCGGCTCCGACAGCGGTAGCTGATGGTGCTCGCCGGCAAACTCGTAGCTGCCGTCGCGTAGCCGGTTCGGCCAGGGCATCAACGTCTGGCCGCAAGCGCCGCTTGGCAGCTCGCGTTCGCCGTAGCCGTGGGCCACCGGGTCGGTCCCGACCCAGTAGCCGCACAGTCCCGCTCCAACCTCGACAGCCAGCGCGCGCTGGGTGCCGTAGCGCAGCTCGATCCGCTCACCCGAAAGCCCACGTGGCGCCATCATCCAGCGCTCGGTTCGCGCAGCTCACCAGGCCAGCGCCGGCCCTCGCGCCAGTAGCTGTCGATGTCCTCGAGCGGGTGTCCCTTCGTCTCGGGCACGCGCATTGCGACGAACACGATCGCGACCCCGGCCATGATCCCGTAGAGCCAGAACGTCCACGACTTGCCGATCGCGCTGATCAGTGAGAGGAAGGTGACGGTCACGAGCAGGTTCGCCGACCCGTTGGCGACCGTGCAGGCACTCGCGCCGGCACCTCGCAGCCGGTTGGGGAAGACCTCAGCGCTCATCAGCCAGAAGAGTGGCGAGATTGACAGCGTCCAATGACGTCCACGAATGCGATCGTAGGGAAGACGAACAGGAACAGGACGAGACCAACCTAGATCGTCGGCAGCAGCGGGTTGCCCGATACGCCTGTGGTCCTGACGCGAACATGCGCACCTCACAGCGGGCGTTACCCGCGGGACGCGTTGCGCACACGTCTCCATGGCACACCGTTTCTGTGACGGGGTAGCCGGGTAGAGCGGGCACAGCAGTCAAACGATCAACAGGAGCCACGATGAGCACGACACAGGCAGAGGTTCGGCATGCGCTTGCGGCCGCCGTCTATCCGGCGACGCCAGGAGAGCTGGTGAATGCGGCGGAGCTCCGGGGCGGCTCGACTGAGTTGCTGGCTGACCTCGAATCGCTCGCCGGCGCCGGGTACGACAGCGTCGCCGACGTCCTCGACGAACTCGGCGATGAGCTCGAGGTCGGCGGGGACGACGACGAGGACGTTGACGAGCTCTAAATCCGCGGCTCACTATCGCGGGACTAGCCGTCTCGCTGCTTTGCCGCAGTCTTTTGACAGCCGGTGACGTGAGGCTAAGATGGCGGGACCGGGTGGTCGTCTCGCCGCCCCCATCGTCATGGGTCTAGCCGAGTCATTCCCAATCGAAAGCGATCGCGGCCCGGAGGGGCATCGACTTGCCCCTGCCGGCGAGCTCGATATAGCCACCGTGCCGCTGCTCGAGGCGGCGTTCGAGGAGATTGCGGGCGACGACGCAGTGCCGGTCTTGCTCGACCTTCGCGCTGTCACGTTCATCGACTCGACGGGGGTCCAGCTCCTGCTGCGCCTCAACGAACGCTGCGCGCCCACGCAGCGATTGCGCATCATTCCCTCAGTCGCTGTCGAGCGCCTGCTCGACATCACGGGCCTGCGCGCTCAGCTGCCGCTGAGCGCCCCCATCTGACCTCCGGCTAGCGGTGCCGGGCTCCGCCCCGCAGTCGCGCCAGTGGGCGTCGACGTCGCTCGGGCGTGGGTTGCGCTCCGGACGTACCGCGCTCAATGCTCACGAGCTGCAGCGCGAGCAGCGTTACGTCGTCGCGTGCCGCGCCGGCGCCCCAGAATGACGCGAGTGCCGACTGGACGCGCGCGACGATCTCGCGCGGCTCGCCCGATCCCGACTGCACGCAGGCGGTGAGCCGCTCGTAGCCGAACATCTCCACGTCGTTGCGAGCCTCCGGTATCCCGTCCGTGTAGAAGATCAGCGTGTCTCCTGGTCGCAGGTCGACATCGCTCTCGGGCCAGTCAGCGCCACTCGCCGCGCCGGCCAGCGTCCCGCCACGGCCGATCTCGCGTAGACGGCCGCTTCGCAGCAGGAGGGGCAGCGGATGGCCGGCAACGGCGATCGTCGCTCTGACCGCATCGCTACCACCGTCGCGCAGATGGGCGCAGATGGCCGATACCGGGGTAACGTCCTGCTGGGCCAGGAGCGCAGCGTCGAGACGGTGGACGGCCATCCGCGGGTCGTGCGTCAGCTCGGCCGCCGTGCGCAGCGTGAATCGCGCCAAGCCGGTGAGCCGGGCGGCAAGCGCACCGTGGCCCGTCACGTCGCCGATGACCAGCACGTGACCGTCGCTGACCGGGAACAGGTCGTAGAAATCGCCACCGACCATGCTGTCCTCGCCAGCCGGCTGGTACCACGTTGCCAGCGACCAGCCGGGCGGCGCCTCGAGCTCTGCCGGGCGCAGTGCTCGCTGCAGCGTCTCGGCGATGTTGGAGCGTTGCGTGTAGCTGCGGGCATTCTCGATCGCCCAGCCTGCCCGTCGCCCGAGCTCCTCGGCGAGGGCGAGATCGCTGTCGCCGAAGCGTCGGCCGGGGCGCGCGATCGCCACGGACATCACCCCGACGACGCGACCCGACGCGCTGAGTGGCACGACCATCGCCGCCGTAGGCGCATCTGTCTGTTGCCGTGCGTGCAGATCATCCTGATAGATGTCGTTGAGCACGCGCGCGCGTCCGTCCTCGAGAACCGCGAGCCCGCTCTCGCCCCCAAGCGCATTCCCTTCGAGCACGTCGAGCAACAACGCCCCGCGCTCGTTGGCAGCGCCCGCAACCGCCAGGCGACGCAGGCCCCCACGCCCGTCGGGAACGGACACCGCGCACCAATCCGCGAGCCTTCCGACCGCCAGCTCGACGATGCTGCGCGACATCGCCTCGTAGTCGTGCGAAGCGCTCAACAGGTCGCTCGCCTCGGTCAGCAGGGCGTTTGCGAGTTCCACTCGCTTGCGTGGCGTCACGTCCTCGAGCTCGGTCACGACGCTGAGCAGCGCGCCCTCCTCAGTGCGGGTCCCGCGCGAGCGCAGCAGCAGCCATCGCTCCTCGCCGCTCAGTGGGCTGGGACGCGCGATCAGCATCGACGGCGGCGCGGGCTCGCCGGCCAGCAACCGCCGCCCTGGCAGCTGCGACGGGCTCGCGGGGTTGCCCCGCTCGTCGAACACCTCGAAGCCGAGACCCACCACGCCGCCGCGCAAACCGTGCAGCTCGCCTGCCGACTCGGCGCCGAGCAGCTGTAGAGCGGCGTCGCTCGCATAGATCAGCGCGCCGGTCGCGTCCTGCAGCACCATTGCCGCCGCGAAGCTGCCGAGCGCACCGACCAGATGCTGCTCGCGCTGCGCGAGGCGTCGGCTGAGCAGTGCGTTGTCGAGCGCGAGCGCAGCACGCCCGCCGATGACGGTCGCGAACTCGACATCGTCCTCGTCGTAGCGTCGCCGCGAGCGCTTCCTCGCCACCAGCGTCAGCGTGCCGATGTGCTCGCCGCGCGCGTGCAGCTCCGCGACGATGATCGACCCGATCTCGAGTGCCTCGAGCCCGCGACGATCCTCTTCATCGGAGGCCCAGCGGGCGAGTGTCTCCGGGGTGATCTCGCGCAGGAGGTTCGCGCGGGCGCTCGAGAGGCGCGTGGAGCCCGTTGTTGTCGCGAGACCCTGCGGTGCGCGTGCTTGCAGGAATGCTTCGATGCTCTCGGCATCCGGACCGGAGGCCCGTACGGCGAGGCGCCGCATCTCCTCGCCGCGGTGCGCGTCGATCGCGCAGATGTCGGCGACCGCCGGCACCATGAGGGTGACGAGGCGCTGCGCCGTGTCCTCGAGTGTCGAGGGTGTGTTGCCCACGTTCGAGAGTGATGTGAGCAACTCGAAGCGCCGCCGTGCCAGCTCGCGGCGGCGACGGTCGAGCGCGGCGAGGACGGCGATGACCCCGCTCACGGCGACGATTGCGTCGCGCACGTAGAACCCGGAGCTCGAGAAACTGTGCTCCCAGCTGCCGGAGGCTACGGAGCTGACTGCCGCTGCCAGGGCGACGACCGCCGTTTCGAGCGGTCCGCCTAGGAGGGCGGTGAGGAACGGCGCGACGGCGATCGTGCCGATGGTGGTCACATGCGTCGCGTCCAGCGCGACCATTCCGCCGACGACGATCAGGCCGGCAAGCAGCGCCCCGAGCCTGCGTGCCCGCGAACGCGAGCTCCGTCGGTCTGGTCCTACGAGTGGGCGCATCGCTACCGACCTACCGTGCGGGGCATGAGGTCCACAAGGCGGCCATTATCACGGCCCGCCAGAGGTTGGTTCAACGGGTGTCTTCTCGCCGGCTGTAGCGACTGCGGCCGACCCGCTGGATCTCGCCGCTGCGTAGCGCGTCCCGTAGCACGGCGTCGAAGTGCCCCGGGCCCCAGTAGCGGCTGCCGCTGGAACGGCGCAGCTCACGCCGTCGCGCGCTGCCCTCGCGCTCGCCGAGCGCGCTCACGAGCGCCTCGACCTCGCGCACGAGGCTGTCGGACCGCCCCTGGGCCGGCATCGACATGCCGGTCTGCCAGCGCTGTGTCCCCGCGCCGACGCTGTACCGGCGTGCGGGGCGGGTAGGGCCGCTGTCGGTTCGCTCGGCGCTGAGCGGCTCCGCTATCGCCTCCAGCGACTTCTGCTCGGAGCGGACGCCGAAGGCGATCTCCGCGATCCCGCCAAGCGCCATCATCGCGGCCCCGATGAAGAAGCCGATTGCGACCTCGCTCTCGCGCCCGGAGTTGATCAGGTTGCCGAACAGAAGCGGACCGGTGATCCCGCCGATCCCGGTCCCGACGGCATAGAAGAAGGCGATCGACAGGGCGCGAGTTTCCATCGGGAAGATCTCGCTCACCGTCAGATAGGCCGAGCTCGCGCCGGCCGAGGCGAGGAAGAAGGTCACCCCGACGATTGCGATGAACGACCAGCGGTCGAGGCCGCCGTTCAGCAGCAGCACCCCGAGCACAGCCGCGACTGCGGCCGACCCGAGGTAGGTGACGCTGATCATCGGCTTGCGTCCGACGGTGTCGAAGAGGCGTCCGAGCGTCAGCGGGCCAAGCAGGTTGCCGGCGGCGAACAGGAGTACGAAATAGGGGACGTTGCCGGAGCCGACGCCGAAGAACCCGGCAAGGATCGTGCCAAGGTCGAAAGTGATCGCGTTGTAGAGGAACGCCTGCCCGACGAAGAGCGCGAGCCCGAGCATCGTTCGTCGCGGGTATTTTCGGATTGCGACGCGCGCGATCTCCCGGAACGGGACCGTCTGCCGCGGATGGACCTCGATGCTCTCGCGAGGCTCGTCGAGCTTCTTGCCCGTCTGGCGCTCGACATCGGCTTCGATTTGCGCAACGACTTGTTCGGCTTCCTCGTTGCGACCGTGGATATAGAGCCAGCGAGGGCTCTCCGGCAGGTTGCGGCGAATCAGGATCATCGCCAAGCCCAGCACCGCTCCGATACCGAACGCGAGGCGCCAGCCCAGGTTGGCCGGGAAGAGCGACGTGTTCAGCAGAAAGATCGAGCCGACGCCGCCGATCAGCGCCCCTAGCCAGTAGCTGCCGTTGATCATCAGATCGACGCGACCGCGGACCCGGGCCGGAATGAGCTCGTCGATCGCCGAGTTGATCGCTGCGTACTCGCCGCCGATGCCCATGCCGGTGACGAAGCGCAGCGCGAGGAAGTACCACGGGGCGAACGAGAACGCGGTCGCGATCGTCGCGCAGATATAGAGCCCGAGCGTCAGGGTGAAGAGCCGTTTACGCCCGAATCGATCCGTCAGCTGGCCGAAGAAGAGGGCACCCACGCAGGCGCCCGCAACG
Organism: Solirubrobacteraceae bacterium; assembly: GCA_050010595.1. GTDB lineage: Bacteria > Actinomycetota > Thermoleophilia > Solirubrobacterales > Solirubrobacteraceae > Palsa-513. The sequence continues at coordinate 208,059 of JBEKKS010000003.1, read as the reverse complement.
TAGGTTGCGGCGGCGCTGCCGAGCGTGCTGGCAGTGAGCCCGAGTCCGGCACCGGGTTGAGTGAGGCGAGCCCCGATGCTGCCGACGATCGTCACCTCGAGGCCGTCGAGCGTCCACACGGTGCCGAGGCCGATCACGACAAGCCAGTGGAACCGTGACCAGGGCAGGCGATCGAGGCGCGCTGGAACCTTGGTCTCGATCGTCGTCGAGCGACCGCCGGATGCTGCAGAGGTGTCTACTACGGCTGACGCCATGGCCGCTTATTTCCCACCACGCCTGCCGGCGAAACATCCCGCCCAAAGGAGGGGCCCGCAGGAGTCGCGTCAAAGAACCTGCGTAAGCGAGTGCGAATGGGGAAACACTGACTGTATGCGCGTGCCCCATCTGGCACAAATCGGCGTCGACGGCCACGCAAGTCGCTGCTTTAGGTCGCCCCGGCGGCCGCAAGCGCGCGAGCCCGGCGTTGTTCGCGAACGACGCATGCGATGCGTCGCAAGCCGATGAGGGTTCCGCCGAGCGATCCGCACGGGACTGCGCTCGGCGGCAGCCGCCACTTCAGCTACGTCGCTCGCCACGCGGCTCCGGGCAAGGCCCGCGCCGCGATCACCGCTTACGCGCGTGAGCACGGTGCCGGCCCGGACCTCCTGTCGGCGATAGCGCTGGCCGTCTCCGAGGCCGTGACAAACGCAGTCGTGCACGCCTATCGCGACGGCGCCGTGCCGGGGCGAGTCGAGCTGACAGCGAGCGCAGCCCGCGGCGAGCTGACCGTGACCGTTAGCGACAATGGCAGCGGATTGCGTGCGACGCGCAACAACCCAGGCCTCGGGCTTGGGTTGGCGCTGATCGCGCAGAGCGCCGACGGCTTCGATCTGGAGCGTGGTAGTGCGGGCGGGCTCGTCGTGCGGATGCGCTTCCGCCTCGACCGCTGAGCTACCCGCGCGGGTCGGCTTCCTCGGCGACCTCGCCGGCGTGACCGGTCTTCTCGACAACGACGTACTTCGGCTGCGTGTCGACGACTTTCTCCACGCCTGCCATCTCGTGCCCGTGTTCGAGCAAGAAGCGGCGCGGGTTGGCGCGCACCCGCTCGTACGCCCCGATCGAAACCTCGATCAGCTGGTTGCAGCCGAGCTGCGCGCATTCACAGCAGAACGCCAGCTCCTTGCTCGCCTCGGCCGGTAGCCGTCCTGACTCGATCCGCTCGTTGATGTCGCGGAAAGTCGACTCATTGCGCGCCAGGCGCTCGCTCCTCTCACCGTCCACGGCCGCATCCTCGCAGCTTCGCGCTCGACTAGGCATAGAAACGGCGCGGCTGGGTACTCCACTCCTGACGGGGTGCATGTTGCACGCCAGAAGCTCACCCGACGAAAGGAACGTGATGAGTTCAAGCACCACGCTTCGACGCGATGCGAGCGGCGCATCAGCGCTCTGGCGCAATCGCGACAGCGAGGCCGCGCGCGCCGCGCTGGTCCGGGAATTCATGCCGCTCGCCCGAAGCCTCGCACGCCGCTATGAGCGTTCCTCCGAGCCGCTCGATGACCTCGTCCAGGTTGCCGCCCTCGGGCTCGTGAAGGCGATTGACCGCTTCGACCCCGATCGTGGTGTTGCCTTCGCCTCGTTTGCCGTGCCGACGATTCTCGGCGAGCTGCGCCGTTACTTCCGCGACTGTTGCTGGGACGTCCACGTTCCGCGTCGCACGCAGGAGAACGTGCTTGCGATCGAGAACGCCCAGCGGAGGATCACCGTCGAGAGCGGCCGCGCGCCGAGCGTGAGCGAACTTGCCCAGTATCTCGAGCTCGATGCCGAGCAGGTGCTCGACGCGATGCGTGCCGCCAACGCCTACGGTGCGATGTCGCTTGACGCGCCCCGGTCTACGAATGCCGAGGACGATCAACTCAGCTACGCCGACTCCCTCGGTGACATCGACGACGGTTACGAGCTCGTCGAGGCGAGCGCTACGGTCGCCGGCGCGCTCGCTCACATCAGCGAGCGCGAGCGCACGGTGCTGGCGCTCCGCTTCGGCGAGGACTTGACTCAGTCCGAGATCGCGCAGCGCATCGGCGTTTCGCAGATGCAGGTCTCGCGGCTGCTGCGCCATGCGCTCGAGCACTTGCGGATCCTGACGCGGGCGCAAGATGGCGACGAGCCGTGAGCCGATGCCGCGCGCGGTGCGAGGCGTCGCGGCCAGGCGCTACCGTGGGCGTACGCGGCAGGTGCTGCGGGATCGGCGAGAAACACATGTCCTGGTGGAGGTCCAAATCGCGCCTGCGCGCGAACCGCGAAGCGCGATGAGCTCGCCCCCGACAGTGAGGCTTGCGCTCGCAGCGCGCGCCGAGAACGTCGCGATCGTGCGCGAGGTTCTCGCCGGGGTGGTCGCCGCGACCACGCTGACCGATTCGCTCGACGACCTCAAGACAGCTGTCAGCGAGGCCGCGAACAATGTTGTGCTCCACGCTTACGCTGGGGCTGAGGGGCCGCTCGAGGTGGAGTTTCGCCTGTACCCCGACGAGCTCGAAGTGGTTGTGGGAGATCGAGGACAGGGCCTCGAGTCGGCCGCGGATATTGAGGCAGGCGCGACGGCCCAGAGCGAGGGCCGTGGCCCGGGTCACGGGCTCGGCCTCGCTGTGATGGAGGCGCTCGCGGATCGTGTCGAGCTGCGCACCCGTGAGCCCGTCGGGTTTGAGGTGGTGCTGGGCTTCCGTCTCATTGCGCATGAGGCTGAGCCTCGGGCACGCAACGATGGCCCCACCGGTTTCGCCTGGCCGGCGCATCCGGACGGCGAGGTAAAGCTGCAGCTCGTACCGGCTAGTCTCGGCGTCGACCTGATCGACCGCGTCATCTGCACGTTGGCTGCGCGCGCCGGCTTCTCGATCGATCGGCTCTCCGACGCACAGCTTCTGGCGGATGCGCTCGCCGCTCAGCTCGAGCCGGTCTCGGCCGGCGACGGCGTCGTATTCGCCGCGCGGGGCGAAGCCGGGAGGCTCGAGCTTGTGTTCGGTCCACTCGTCTCCGGAGGGGCGCGGGAAGCGCTGGCAAGCTCGACGATCGGCGAGATTGGTCCTGTGATCGAGCGGCTCGTCGACGAGGTCGATACGCGCGAGCTCGACGACGGCCACGAGCTGCTCGAGCTGGTCATGCTCGCCCAGCGCTGACTAACTGATCCCCGCTCGCAACGAGTCGAGCGTCGCGCGCAGGAGGCGTGAGACGCGCACCTGCGAGAGCCCGACCCGCTCTGCGATCTCAGATTGCGTCAGTCCCTCGGTGAAGCGCAGTCGCAAGATCGTGAGTTCTCGCTCCGGGACCTGCCGCAGCGCATCCTCGAGCGCGACGCGCTCCGGCGCCGTTTCGAGTGCGGGATCGCGTCGCATCGTTTCAGCCGCTTCGCCGTCGAGCGGTACCGAGTCGCGCGCGAGCCTCGCGCCGAAGGCATCCAGCACCTCGTCGACGGTCAAGCCTGCCTCGACGGCCAGCTCCTGGGCTGTAGGGGAGGCTGCGCCGGGCTGGCTCGCGAGCCGGCGATCGGCCTGCTCGATCGCCATCACGCGCTCCTGCAAGCTACGCGGCACGTGCACCGCCCAGGCGGCGTCACGTATACCGCGTCGCAGCTCGCCGACGATCGTCGGAACGGCGAACGCCACGAAGCTCGTTCCCCGCCCAGGATCGAAGCGGTCGACGGCTTTGACCAAGCCGAGGCTTGCGATCTGCACGAGGTCCTCGAGTGGCTGCGGCGTGAAGGCGTAGCGGCGCGCGAGGTTGCGCGCCAACGGCAGGTGGCGCCCAATCAGGGCGTCGCGTGCTGCGCGGTCGCCGTGCTCGCGCAGCGCCGCGAAGAGCGCGGCATCCGGGTCGCGCTCCTGCAAAGGCATCTCGACGCGCGTGTTCGCCTCGTTCCTCGACATCTCGGTTCTGTCCTGCACGAGAAACAGCGTGACACGGGCGAAAGTTGCCAGCGACGGCGGTTGACGACGCGCGCCTGCGGGTAGTCGGGATGCGAGTCGGGAACACGACGAAAGGTGGTTGCTATGAGTACTCGACCGGCACAACGCCGCCGGTTCGCGCGGCGCCGTGAGCACGCCGACACGGCGCTGGCCGCCGTTGCGGCCGCTGAGGAGGCGACGTTTGGCGTGCTGGTGCGCTTGGTTGTCCTCGGTGCTGGGCTGATCGCGGCCCTGATTGCACTGGCGATCGCTCTGCGCCTCTTGGACGCCAACGCCCACAACGGCATCGTTCACGCGATCCACGTCGCGGCGAACTTCTTTGCCGGATCGTTCACCACGCTCTTCCGGATTCACGGTCCGCGTCTCTCCCTGCTCGTGAACTGGGGTATCGCGCTATGTGCCTACCTGGTCGCCGGCGCCCTGGTGGCGGCTGTGATCCGCCGGATCGCGAACGTGGTCACGCCGCGATCCCGCGCCGCACGGGCATGAGCGCCGTACTCGAGGTGCCCAGACCAGCGCCTGAGACTCCTGCGGAGCCTGCCGGGCCTTCCGTCCCGGCGCCCGTCGAGCCGCAGATACCGGCTCCGTCGGCGCCCGACGTGCCGGCGGAGCCGGCCGAGCCGCCGACGCCGGTCGACCCGTCGCAAAGCAAGAGGTGCCCGCCCGTCGGCGCGGTGGGGGGCGTACGCGCCGCCGGGCGGGCTGTGAAGCGGCGGCAGAACCTTCCGCCGCACACGCTTGCTCGGTTACCCCGCCTCGCCGGTGCGCAAACGCTCACCGGAGATGGCGCCCCGCAGCATGCTTGGCGCGTCGTCCGCAGGCAACGGAGCCGGGTTCGGTCTCGGCGTCGGTGGCTCGGGATCGGGCCGCGGGTCAGGCTGCGGCTGCTCTGGGATTGCTTGGGTCATGCAGTCCAGCTACCCCTGGCTGCCCGCGCAGCAAACGGTTTGCCTCACGCGCCAGTGGGTAGGCCAACAGCATGATTGCTCTACTGGTTCTACTCGCGATCCTCGTCGTCTTCGGCGGCTTGGGCTTTGTCGCGCACTTCATCTGGATCATCCTGCTGGCGGCCCTTGCCCTCTGGGCTTTGGGCTTTCTCATCGGTTCGGCCGAGTCTGGAATCGGAAGCGGCCGGCGTCGCTGGTACGGCCGCTGGTAACGGCTGGGCGGGATGGAGGGACCCGGACGGCGGGTCGTCCATCCCGCCTACAGCGCCAATTCGTAGCGCCCGCAGGGCGCGTCATCCCCGAGCCCGCGGAACGCAAGTCTCGCGATTCGTCCAATCGACGTCGCTCCGCGGGCCGCGCATCCGTAGCTTCCCGGCTGGTCGGTCTGCCCGGCCCAGGCCGCTGGCGGTGGGACGGGGGGTCTTCTGCGCTATCCTCGCTGCGTGGGACTCGACAATCCAGTCCATATTCTGCTTCTGCTGGTCGTGTTGCTGCTCGTTTTCGGCGCGCGGCGGCTGCCGGAGATCGGGAAGTCGCTCGGTGAGGGAATGCGCGGTTTCAAGGACGCCCTTGGTGGCGCCTCCGCTGCTCCGCGCGACACGCTGAACCAGAGCACCGCCGTTCAGCCGCCCGCTCCCGCACCGCTGCCTGCCGAGCCGGTCAGCGAGCCGGTCAGCGCCGACAAGCAGTAGCGACCCCCGGCTAGCAGGTCGGAGACCGCGGGCGCGCGTCCGTTGCTTTGCCGTGCTGATGAGGTGAGCTGATCGAGCTTGAGCGCCATCGCCTCGTTGCGCGGCTGCTCGAGCCGGGCAGCGACCGCGAGCTGACGACCCCGATCGAGCTGCGGATCGACCCGCTGACCGGGCACCGCTCGCGGATCCTGCCCGAGCGTAGCCTGATGCCGGGCTCGGATTTCGACCTCGAGGCGCTCGCGCGTGAGACGCAACCGCGCTGTCCGTTCTGCGCGCAGCGGATCGCGGACGAAACGCCTCGCTGGCCTGCGGATCTCAGCGCGCAGGGACGTTTCGCGTGCGGCGCCGCTGTCCTCTTCCCGAACCTTCACGCATATGCGAGCTACAGCGCAGTCTCGGTCTACTCGCCCGAGCTTCACTTTCTGCCGCTCGCTTCGCTCGACGAGCGCCTGATCGCCGACAACCTTGCCACCCAAGTCGAGTTCGCGCGTGCGGTCGCCGGCGCCGACCCCCCGGCCTGCTGGTCGTCGATCAATGCGAACCACATGTTGCCGGCGGGCAGCTCGCTCTTTCACCCGCACCTGCAGGGGATCGTCGACGTCGAGCCGACAACCATGCAGCGGCTGCTCGCGGACGTGCCGGCCGAGCGCTTCGGCGCCTATCTGGAGGCCGAGCGTCGCGCCGGCGAGCGTCGCCTTGGGAGTACCGGGCGGATCGAGTGGCTCGCCAGCTTCGCGCCGATCGCCCCGGCCGAGCTGCGCGCCCTCATCCCTGGGCACGCCTCGCCCACTGAGCTCGACGACGACCTCGTCGGCGAGCTCGCGCATGGCCTCCGACTCGCGCTCGGCGCCTATGCCGAGCTCGGCTTCGAAAGCTTCAACCTTGCCCTCTACGGCGCGCCGCCACAGATCAGCGGTTACATGCTCAACCTGCGCCTGTGCGCGCGCTCGAACCTGCGCCCGCTCTATCGCTCGGACTCGACGTTTCTGGAGCGCCTGCACTGGGAGGGCGCGGTGGACGTCGCGCCCGAGCGGCTCGCCGAGCAGATCGGCGGGCGCTTCCGCTAATCGCCGCCGGCGGCGGTCTGGTCGCGGAAGTGCTTGCTCAGCATTGTCTGCTGACCCTGGTAGTTGGAGCCCGCCTGCGTGCCGTAGAGGCGATCCGGCTCCTGCTCCATCCGTTGGTAGGCGAGCTTCGCGATCGGCTGACGGTGCTCGACCATGAACGGTACGTCGCGCGCCCGAACCTCGAGCGCGGCGTGCGAGCCAAAGCTCTGCCCGGCCGCGCTGTAGCCGAACCCAGGGTCGAAGAAGCCTGCGTAGTGGGTGCGCAGCTCGCCCGCTGTCGGGTCATAGGCCATCATCTCGGCGGCGTAGCCCGGTGGCACGCAGACGCCCTCGGCAGAGAGCAGCAGGTAGAAGAGCTCCGGGTCGAGCACGATGCGCCCGCCCTTCTCCGGGTAGACCGGCTCCCAGTAGTCGCGCCACTCGTAGTGGCGGATCTCGGATAGGTCGAGGCGGTGGCTGTTTCGCTTCGCGCGGTACCCGACGACGCGGTTGTGGGGGCCAGAGAGGTCGACGCTCAGGAAGAGGCCGTCCGAGATCTCGAGGTCCGCCGCTGGAAGGGCGTGCGAGTCCATGTACAGAAGCGGCGACTCGGCATGGATCCGTGGGATCTCCTCGTCGGTAACGCGCGCCTGCGCGGTTTCGAGACGCAGCTGGTTGAGGCTCAGTAGCTCCTCGACCTTGACCGCGAAGGAGCGCGGCGCCACCTCGAGGTAGAGCTTGCCGTGGTAGCCGGCGCCGACCTCGTCGAAGCGGTTGTTGCCGTCGGTGAGCACGCGCGTGAAGACGTCGAGCCGACCCGTCGAGCTCTTCGGGTTGGCCTTCGCGCGGACGTGTGGCGGCAGCCGCAGCTCCTCGACGAGCGGGATCAGGTACGGGCGGCCCGGTTCGAGCGTGGCCCCGCCACGATCGATGTCGATCTCCTCGATCGTCAGCGCCTCCGCCCGCTCCTCGACGGGCGTTCCGATCGCGGGCAGGAAGCTGCAGCGTAGGCGTAGCGCCTTGCGTCCGAGACGCAAGTCGACCGAGGCGGGTTGGATCGAGGGCTCGGGGATCGCGTAGACCGAGGTGATCCAGCCATCCTTGACCGCTTCGCGCAGACGCTGTGAGGGAAGCACGCCGCCGCGGCCGCTAGCCGGGGGCGTGGCTCCGCCATGTGGAACCGCGTGAACGCTCACGCGTCGGAGTCTAGGGACGCTACGGTCGCGCCTTCGCGGGAAACCCCGCAGGGTGCGGGAACAGACGGTCTTGTTACTTGTGCTCGCCGGTCAGTTGTTCGAGCGTCGCGAGCAGGCGCTGGCCCGCCTTCGTCGTCGCTGCCGTGCGGGTGATGCTTCCGTTGCTAACCGTCTCGCAGCCGCTCAGGTCCACGCGGATGAAGACGCCATGGCCGCTTGGATAGGAGAGCGTCATGTCAATCTCGCTGCCGGTGTCGGCCGGGCAGAAGACAGTGCTGCTGATCGGCTTCAGCGCGTCGAGCTCGCTGACGATCGGCCCGATCTTGGCGCTGCCCTTGACGACTGCCGAGGCGGCGAGATCGCGGACCGTGTGGTTGCCGAACGGGTTGTAGCGGCAAAGGCGCCCGTAGTCGGCGCCGGGCGGGGCGAGCTCGCTGCGTGCCGCCGCCCACGAGTTGACTGGAAGCTCGATGAGCGGCTGCCGCGGACACGGCGCTGGCGCAGCCGCTGCAAGCACGGATAGCGCTAGCGCGGGACCGATCATGCCTTCGCCGGCAGCGTAGCCGCCGCTGCAACGCCGCGGCGAACCCACTCAGCGAGCTGGGCGTCGCCCTCCAGCGCGGCCGGGCGGACCCGCGCCCAGCCGCGCATCGTCCGCCCGCGCATCTCGATCGGCTCGGTGTGCGGCTCGCCCGGCTCGCCTCTGAGCATCAGCCCGCCGTTGCCCGAGACCGCGACCGCCATGTGGCCACCGATGAGGAAGGCGAGGCCGCCGAACATCCGCTTCTCGGTGGCAACCGCGTCGATCTCTGCGAGCTGCTCGCGCACCCGCCAGGCGAGGTCCTCGTCGTAGGCCACGTCAGCTACATCTCAACCGCTTCATAGACATCAACGCTACCGCCCGCGGCGAACAGTGGACAACCGTCGGTCAGAGCCACTGCGGCGTCGAGGTTATCGGCCGTCACGACCGTGTAGCCGCTCAGGCCGGAGCTCACCGGGCCGTTCGAGCCGACTGCTCGTGAGGCGCCAAGCGGCGCGCCAGGGTCCGTCACGGCGCCCCCGAGCTTGCCGAACCACGCGCCCCACGCCGCCATCGCTTCCTGCTGCGCTGCTTCGCCCTCGGCCATCGCGCCGCCGCGGTAGGCGAACAGGTACTTGCCCATTGTGATCCCCTCTAGTCGTTGGGTTGATTGCTCTCGTCAAGGACGCGCCGCTCGAGGTTGTCGAACGTGCCAAGCCAGCCCGCGCCATGTTGCTCACGCGACTCGTCGGAGGGGAGCCCCGTGTGCTCGAGTACGACGGTCGTCCGCTCTCCGGTCTGCGCGAAGTGGACCGTCACGAGGCTCTCGTGGCCGGGGTTCGCTCCGTCGTCGCCCTCCCAGCACCAGCTGTAGACGAGCCTGTTGGGGCGGTCGATCTCGTGGTAGGTCCCCCCAACGATATGGACACGCTCCGTCTCGGGGTCACGCATCTGCAGGCGATAGCGCCCGCCGACGCGCAGGTCGACCTCGCAGCCCGGCGAGTCCCACGTCGGGAACGCGGCCCACCAGCGCTGCAGCACGAGCGGGTTGGTCCAGGCATCGAAGACCTCTGGGGCGCTCGCATCGAACGTGCGCTCGAGACGCAGCGGGGCTGTCATCCCTGGCTCCGGCGTTGCTCCGTGAGGAACTCTTCGACGACGTCGAACTTTCGCTCCCACAGCTCGCGCAGGTCATCGAGCCAGCGGTATGCGCCGCCGAGCGCGTCGTCGTGCAACCGCAGTCGATGCTCGCGTCCGTCGATCACCCGCACGATCGCCCCCGCCTCCTCGAGCACGCGCAGGTGGCGGCTGATCGCCGGTTTCGACACGCCGAAGTCGCGGGAGGCTTCGCCGACGGTCAGCTCGCCTTCGGCGAGACGTTCGATGATGCCGCGGCGGATCGGGTGCGCGCAGGCGGCAAACGCGTGATCGAGCAGCACATGGTTAGCCATTTGGTTAACTGTATCGGGATGACCGGCTCGAGGCTACGGGCGTGGACTGGGCCACGTACGGGCGCGAGCCTCCGGGACTCTCCGCGTTCGTGCTCGAGGACGGCGTCGTCTACCACACATCTTCGGCCTAGGCGCGCGGGTTGGACGCGGCCTGGGACATGTACCAGTGGCTTGACCGCGCTCCGCGCGGGCGTGCCGAGGCCGGCACCGCCTGGTGCAGCGCCACGACGAGTACTGATCGCGCAACGCGCCTTGCGGGTAGAAGGTCAATCCGTTGCTAGATTCACTTGCCCGCGAAGGAGGGAATGACGTGGCGCGCTCAATCTGGAGTGGCTCGATCTCGTTTGGCCTGGTCAACGTCCCGGTCAAGCTCTACAACGCCGTCCAGCGCAAGGGCGTCTCCTTCAACCAGCTGCATGACGCCGATCACGGGCGCATCCAGCAAAAGCGGGTCTGTGCCATCGACGGCGCGGAAGTCGCCTACGAGGACATCGTCAAGGGCTACGAGTTCGCGCCCGGCCAGTATGTCGTCGTCAGCTCCGAGGAGCTCGACTCGCTCGCGGCCAAGAAGACGAAGCTGATCGAGGTCGAGCAGTTCATCGACGCCTCGGAGATCGATCCGTTGCTGTTCGATACCTCCTACTACGTCGCGCCGGCGACCGGCGCCGGCAAGGCGTTCACGCTCATGGTCGACGCGATGCGCGAGGCCGGCAAGGTCGGCATCGGGCGCTTCGTCCTGCGCCAGAAGGAGCATCTCGTCGCGCTGCGGGTGCAGGACGCCGCGCTCGTGCTCGTGACGCTCGTCTACGCCGACGAGGTCGTCCCGGTCGACTCGCTCGAGGACGCGGGCGAGGTCAAGGGCGAGGTCACCGAGCGCGAGCTCGCGATGGCACAGCAGCTGATCGAGATGCTCTCGACGCCGTTCGAGCCGGCTCGCCTGCACGACGAGTACCGCGCAGCGCTGCTCGGGTTGATCGAGCGCAAGGTCGCCGGCGAGGAGATCTCGCTCGCACCGCCGGCCAAAGCGCCCGCCGCAGTCCCCGACCTGATGGCGGCCCTGCAGGCAAGCGTCGACGCACTGGCCAAGGATCGCGGCACCCCCGCGAAGCCCGCGGCGAAAGCTCGCGCCCGCAAGGCGCCCGCAAGCAAGCCCAAGGCCAAGCAGCCCTCGTGACCCCCGGTCGCGCAAGCGACCCACTCGGCAACTACCGAGCAAAGCGCGACTTCAAGCGCACACCGGAGCCAGCCAGCGAGGAGGCCGGACCAGCACGCGATGCCCCATCGAGCGCTCCCGCGTCCGGCCCCCGCAGCCGCTTTGTGATCCAGGAGCACTCGGCGCGACGCCTGCACTGGGACCTGCGCCTCGAACGCGACGGCGTGCTCGTCTCCTGGGCCCTGCCGCGCGGACTGCCGCTCGCGCCCAAGCAGAACTTCGTCGCGCCGCACACCGAGGATCACCCGCTCTCCTACCTCGACTTCGCTGGCGAGATCCCGGCCGGCAACTACGGCGCCGGGACGATGACGATCTGGGACCGGGGCACCTATGAGACGCTCGAGTGGGAGCCCCGCAAGATCGAGGTTACCCTCGACGGCGAGCGCGTGCGGGGGCGCTACGCGCTGTTTGCGATCGGCAAGGAGACGCCGACGAAGGATTGGATGATCCACCGGATGGACCCGCCGGCCGACCCCACGGCCGAGCCGATGCCGGAGCATCTCGTGCCGATGCTCGCACGTGCCGGCGCATTGCCGGCCGACGACGACGGCTGGTCCTACGAAGTGAAGTGGGACGGCGTGCGCGCGATCGCCTACTCGGATCCCGGGCGGCTGCGGCTCGAGTCGCGCAACCTGCTCGAGATCACTGAGCGCTATCCCGAGCTCGCGCGGCTGACGCGAGCGCTCGGTTCGCACGCCGCGGTGCTCGACGGCGAGATTGTGAGCTTCGACGCGCAGGGCCGGCCAAGCTTCGAGGCGCTGGCACGGCGCATCCACCTCACGGGCCCCGCAGTGAAGCGGCTCGCGACCTCGGCGCCGGTGACCTACCTCATCTTCGACCTCCTCTGGCTCGACGGCCATTCACTGCTCGAGCTGCCCTACAGCGAGCGGCGCGCGGCGCTTGCAGGGCTCTCGCTCGACGGCGAGCGCTGGCGCACACCCCAGCCGCTGCGCGGCAGCGGGCTCGACGTGCTCGCGGCAAGTCGCGTTTCGGGGCTCGAGGGCCTCGTCGCCAAGCGGCTCGACAGCCGCTACAAGCCCGGCCAGCGTGACGGGAGCTGGCTCAAGATCAAGAACACGGCTCGTCAGGAGCTCGTCGTCGGCGGCTTCACGGGCGGTGCCGGGCGGCGCGCCGCAACGATCGGGGCGCTGCTCGTCGGAATTCCCGACGGTGACGACCGGCTGCGCTATGCCGGCAAGGTCGGAAGCGGGTTCAGCGAGGCTGAGCTCGAGCGGCTTGGCACGCTGCTGGCACCGCTCGTGCGCGATCGCTCACCGTTCGTCCCGGGGCCGCTGAAGCTCCCGCGCGGCGCGTGCTTCGTAGAGCCGCGTCTCGTCGTCGAGGTGGAGTTCAGCGAGTGGACGCGCGACGGCGCGCTGCGTGCTCCGAGCTACAAGGGATTGCGCGACGACAAGCCTGCTCGCGACGTCGTCTCGGAGCCGGTGGAGGCGCGCCCCGGTCGCACTGTCAAGCTCTCGAACCTCGACAAGATCCTTTATCCGGAGACGGGGTTCACGAAGCGCGCGGTAATCGACTACTACACAGCGGTCGCGCCGGTGCTGCTCGCGCACCTGCGCGACCGTCCGCTCACCGTCAAGCGCTATCCGGACGGCGTTGCCGGCAAGGCTTTCTTCGAGAAGCGCTCGCCGCGCCACCGCCCCGACTGGGTACGGACCGTCGCGGTGCGCAGCGAGCGCCACGCGACGATCGACTACACGGTCGCCGACGACCTCGACACGCTCGTCTGGCTCGCGAACCTCGCCGCGCTCGAGCTGCATGCGCCACTCGCGGTTGCCGCCGACCTCGAGCACCCGACAGCGATGGTCTTCGATCTCGATCCCGGCCCGCCGGCGGGGATCCCCGAGTGTGCCCGCGTGGCGCTGCTGCTGCGCGGCACCTTCGACGAGCTCGGCCTCGCAAGCTTCGCGAAGACCTCCGGGTCGAAGGGATTGCAGGTCTACGTCCCGGTCGCGGGTGCGAGCTTCGCCCAGACCAAGCGCTTCGCGGAGCGCCTCGCGCAGCTGTTCGAGCGGACTCAGGGCGAGCTCGTCGTCTCGCGCCAGGCGCGCTCGCTGCGGACCGGCAAGGTGCTGATCGACTGGAGTCAGAACGACCCGCACAAGACGACGATCTGCGCCTACTCGTTGCGCGCCCGCCCGAGGCCCACGGTCTCGACGCCGGTTACCTGGGACGAGGTCGGCGCCGCGCTCGATGGCGCGCCACTCGGCTTCGAGGCCGATGCGGTGCTCGAGCGTGTCGCCGCACTCGGTGACCTCTTCGCGCCCGTGCTCGCAGGCGGGCAGGCGCTGCCAGCCATCTAGATGGCTGGTTCCACGACCCCTGCGCCGTCTGGCGGCGTCCGCTGGCGGCGGATCGCCACGTGGCGTCCGGGTTCGTGGCTCTGCCGACTGCCCCCGTCCGCCCCGCGTCACCCGACTCTCAGCGGCCACTCGCCAGCCAAACGCGCCCTCGGCGCAATCAACCATCGAGGCGCAGGTCCCTGGGAATACGACCCCGCTGCCGATGCGCGCACGCTGACTGCCGCGGCGTCCGCCGCGGCTTCTACATTCGTGAGGTGCCACCACGCCGCAGCAAGCAGGGCGCGCTGCGAATCATCGACCCGGCGCGCGCGATCCACGCGATCGCCGAGGCGACCGGACGCGACGCGCGACGCGAGCTCGTCGAGCTTGTCGTCACCGCATGGGTCGACGCGATCCCCGACGTCGAGCTCGCCGGGCACTACAAGAAGGCGCTCGCCGGGCTTGGACACGACGAGCTGCGGGAGCTCGCGGGGTGGCCCGGCTCCGGCTTGGTAGCGCTACCGAGCCGCGAGTTCCTCGCCGGTGCGTTCGCGGCTCTCGGTCCTCGCCGGCGCGAGCTGCTGCGCTCCGCCGCGTGCCTGCGCGCAGCCAGTGCGTTCGATGCGGGCGTCAGCGAGGCGCAGGTGCTCGCAACCGTCCTGCCGTGCCTGAGTCAGGCGCAGCTCACCAAGCTTGCGCGCGAGTGCACTTCCCTGTATCTCGCCGATCGCCTCGGCTGCGAGAACTAGCGGCCGCTCGGGCGCGGCGGTGTCCGCACCCCTTGCGAGACTGAGCACCGCTCGTCGCGCTCCACCGGCGAGCTTCCTCAGATCGCCGAAGCGGCCGCGTCACTCACCTCGGCGCGGCCGCTTCACTTGCTCCTGCGCTCGGCCTTGTGGGCTCGCTTCGCCGCCTGATAGTCGGCGAGCGCTTGCGGCGAGTCGACGTCCCCGAGCGTCGGATGCTCCGGCACCAGCTCCTGCGCTGCGGCGATGCCGAAACGCTTGGCCAGCACCGCGCCGAGCGCCTTTACCTTCATCTCGCCGAACCCCGGCAACGCCTCGATGCGGCTGCGCAGATCGCTGCCGTCGCGCGCCTCGCTCCAGACTCGTTCGGCGTCACCGGCGTAGTCATCGCGGATCTGCTGGGCCAGCTCCTGTACGCGCCGCGCCATCGCGCCCGGAAAGCGATGAATCGCCGGCTTCTCACGGAATGCAGCTTCGAGATCGGCGCCGGCGAGCGTCGCGGCGTCGATCGACCCGATCCGCTCGCGCAGCACGAGCGGGCCCGCAAAGGCCTTCTGCACCGAGACCTGCTGGTCAAGCGCGAACCCGATCAGCAGCGCCATCGGGTCGCGCGCGAGCAGCTCGTTCGCGACGTCGGAGTCGGTGAAGTAGAGGCGGTCGGGCACGCCCCCGGAATCGTATTCGCTGACCGCGCCTAATCGCGGGGATCGGGGGACACCGCCGGCCGCACTCGGCCCTGGTCGTCGTCCTCTGCGCAGCGTGCGGTCATCTCTCGCGGCGCTCCCCGCGCCGCGTGACCTGCTGGCGATGTCTCCCGACCCGCGATTTGGGTGCTCGTGAACACGAGTACCTTCACTACCGCCAGGCGCTACCCGCAGTGGACGCAAGGCAAACGCAACGGCCGTGAAACGTTCGCAAATACCGCTGAACTTCTCGGCGCGTAGTTCCCCGCGCCGCGCCACCGCCTTAATTCCCGATGCGGCTGGCGCGCGCCAATGCGAGTGTCGACTCACATGAGCGCCAGCAGCATCGCCGAGCCGGCGGGCCGTCGGCCCGTGCACACGCCGTGGCTGATCCTTCCGGTGCTCTGCGTCGCGGTCCTCGTCGTGAACATCGACTCGACGATCCTCAATGTCGCGCTCCCGACCCTGATCCGCAAGCTCCACGCGACCTCGGAGGACCTCCAATGGATCGTCGATGCCTACTCGCTCGGCTTTGGTGGCCTGCTACTCGTGTCGGGCAGCTTCGCCGATCACATCGGCCGCAAGCGCGCGTTCCTCACCGGCTTCGCTGTTTTCGCCATCGGCTCGCTCGGCGCATCGCTTTCCGGGTCGGTCGGAACCCTGATTGCTTTCCGCGCGCTGATGGGCACGGGCGCGGCGCTACAGATTCCTGCAGGGCTCTCGATTCTGGGTGATGTCTTTCGCACGCCCGAGATGCGCGCCCGGGCGGTCGGCATGTGGGGCGGCACGATCGGCGTCGGCCTCGCGGTCGGCCCCGTCGCCGGAGGGCTTCTGCTTGCGCATTTCGCCTGGGGCTCGATCTTCCTCGTCAATGTCCCGATCGTCGCGCTCGGGGGCCTCGCCGCCTGGCGCCTGGTCCCCGAGTCGCGCGATCCCGCCGCGGATGCCCCGGACCGGCCCGGCGCCCTGCTTTCGATCCTCGGCCTCGGCACGGTCCTCTGGGGCGTCATCGAGGCGCCCTTGCACGGCTGGACCTCGGCGCTCGTCCTGGCGGCGGTCGCCGCCGGTGTCGCGATCCTCGTCGGCTTGATCTTCTTCGAGCGACACAGCTCACATCCGATGCTGCGCCTCGAGTTCTTTCGCTCGCCGCGTTTCTCGGCCGCGCTCCTCGCCGTCGGTCTCGGCCTGTTCGCGGTCTTCGGCGCCGTTTTCGTCCTCTCCCAGCTGCTCCAGAACGAGCTCGGCTACACCCCGCTCCAGGCCGGCGTGCGGATCCTGCCGATCGCGGGCGTGCTCGCCCTCACGGCGCCGCTCTCGACGCTCGTCGTCCGCGCGATCGGCTCGAAGCTCGTCGCCGCCGCCGGCCTCGCCTCGATGTCTGCCGGCTACTTCCTCATCTCCGGCGCCTGCGCGCCGGCCGTCACGTATCTCGACGTGCTGCCCGGCATGCTCTGCGTCGGTCTCGGCGCCGGCCTCTTGATGCCGACGGCCGCCGACGCGGTCCTCGGCGCCGTCCCGCGCGCCAAGGCCGGTGTCGGCTCCGCTACCTACGGTGTCTCGATCCAGGTAGGTGGCGCGCTCGGCGTCGCCGTCCTCGGCAGCATCTCGGCAACGCGCTACCAGCATCACGTCACTGCTCTCGTCGCCCGCCTCGCCCCGCCTGCGCTGCTCCACACGATCACCGGCTCGCTCGGCGCTGCGCTCGTCGTGGCGGCGCGGATCGGCCCGCCCGCCGGCCCGCTGCTCGCCGACGCGGCGCGTACCGCCTTCCTCAGCGGCGCTCATCTCGCCACCGCGGTCGCGGCGTTCGTCGCCCTCGCCGGTGCCCTGATCGTCGTCGTGGCGCTTCCTTCCCGCGCGCCGCTTGACCGCTGATTGGGGGTGGCGCACGGCGAGCGACGCTCGCTCTTCACGGCGTGAGCGCTTGTAACGCTTGACTCGCTGCGCGGACTGAAGGGCAAAGCCCCCGAAGGAGGACCCACGAATGAAGCTCCGCGCTCTCGTGCTCGCGACAGCCGCACTTGCGGTGACCGCGACCACTGCCTCGGCCCACGGCCGCCCGTTCCAGCCGCCGCCGCCACCCGCGCCCGCGCCCGCGCCCGCGCCCGCCGGCACGGTCTTCGTCCAGACCGATAGCGGCGCCGGAAACCAGGTCGTCGTCTACGACCGCTCGCAGACCGGCACGCTGACGCAGGCCGGCGCCTACGCCACCGGCGGGCTCGGTGGCCAGCTGACCGGCTCGGTTGTCGACCATCTCGCCTCGCAGGACTCACTCGTCTACGACCAGCAGGCTGGCGATCTGCTCGCGGTGAACGCGGGCAGCAACACCGTGTCGGTCTTCGCGGTTCACGGCGACCGCCTCTTCCTGACGCAGGTCGTAGCTTCGGGCGGCGACTTCCCGGCGAGCATCGCGGTCCGCGGCAACCTCGTCTACGTCCTGAACGCGCTCGGCGGCGGCAGCCTGCAGGGCTACTTCCTCGCTTTCGATCACCTCGTTCCGGTGCCCGGCTCGAGCCGTCAGCTTGGCTTGAGCTTGACCGCGACGCCGCAGTTCACGAACACGCCGGGTGAGGTCGCTTTCTCGCCCGACGGCTCGCAGCTGCTCGTCACGACGAAGGCGAACGGGAGCGCGATCGACGCGTTCCGTGTCGGACCGTTCGGCGAGCTGTCCGCGAGCCCGGTGGTGAACAGCGAGCCGGGCGCAGTCCCGTTCTCGCTGACCTTCGATCCGCAGGGCCAGGCGCTCGTTGCGCTCGCTGGCACCGACGCGCTCGCGAGCTTCGCGCTCGCCCCGACTGGGACGCTGACAACGCTCGATACGCTCGCGACAGGTGCAACCGCGACGTGCTGGATCGCTGCGGCCGATGGTTACTACTACCTCTCGAACGCGGGTAGCGCGACGCTCAGTACGTTCACGGCCTCGCCGTCGGGCCAGCTGACGCTCGTCGGCTCGACGCCGACCGACGCCGGAACCGTCGATGCGACGGCCTCGGGCGACGGCCGCTTCCTCTATGTCCAGGCGGGCGGGCCGGGGATCGTCGACGAGTTCGCGATCGGCAGTCGCGGAGCGCTTCAGAGCATCGGCTCCGTTCTCGTTCCCGGCGCAGCAGGCGGGGAGGGGATCGCCGCCTCCTAGTGGACCGGCTACGGCGCGCCGGCCTGGCGCGCCGTAGCCTCCACGCCACGATGACCTCCGATGCCCCACGTCCACCAGCAGGTCTTGCGCGGTGAGCTTGCTCGGCCGCCGAGCCCCCGATCCCGACGCGGATCTTCTCGCACGCTTTCGCGCGGGCGAGGAGCAGGCGTTTGTCGATCTCGTCGCGCGACATCACACCGCCTTGTTGCGGCTTGCGGCGACGTTCGTCTCGAGCTCCGCAATTGCCGAGGAGGTCGCCCAGGACACCTGGCTCGCGGCCCTGCGCGGCATCGACTCCTTCGCCGGTCGCTCGACCTTTCGTACCTGGCTCTTCGCGATCCTTGCGAACCGTGCAAGGACGACCGGCGTGCGTGAGAAGCGCACCGTCCCGTTCGAGCCGGCCGTCGATCCGTCGCGCTTCGACGTGACCGGCATCTGGAGCGCGCCGCCGCTCGACTGGGCGGCGGCCGCCGAGGAGCGCCTCGACGCGGAGAGTCTCGCTACGAGCCTCCAGTCGGCGCTCGACGGGCTACCGCCGCGCCAGCGAGCCGTGGTCCTGTTGCGCGATGTCGACGGCCTCACGAGCGAGGAGGTCTGTGACGTCCTCGACATCTCCGACGCCAACCAGCGCGTTCTCCTGCACCGCGGTCGCTCCCAGCTACGCGGTGCCCTCGAGACCGAATTCGGGACGATCTGATGATGCTTCGCTTGCGCCGCCAACCGGATCTCGTCTGCCAGCAGATCGTCGAGCTCGTCACCGACTATCTCGAGGGCTCGCTCTCGCGTGCTGACCGCCGCCGCTTCGACGCTCATCTCGCAGGCTGCCCGCACTGCACCGAGTACCTGGCCCAGATGCGCACGACGATCCGCCTCACCGGCCGCCTCCAGACGACGGATCTCACGCCCGCGATGCGTGAGGACTTCGCCGAGATCTACCGCCGCTGGCGCGAGCAGCGCTAGCGCGTCGCGCGGTCTGCGCGATGATGCGCAGATGGCGACGGCGGCTACGGTGCGGACGCTCGAGAACTACGTCGGTGGGGGCTGGCAACCGTCGGGCGCGGGTGAGCGCCTTGACGTCTCCAACCCGGCAACCGGCGAGATCCTCGCGCGCGTGCCGCTCTCGAGTGCCGGCGAGCTCGACCGCGCCGTGCGCGCCGCGCGCGATGCGCTGCCGGCTTGGCGCGCGGTCAGCATCATCGAGCGGGCGCGGCGGCTCTTCTCGTTTCGTGAGCTGCTCGTTGCGCGCCGCGAGGAGCTTGCCCGATCGGTTACGCGCGAGATGGGCAAGACGCTCGCCGACGCGCGCGCCGAGGTCGATCGCGCGATCGAGATGGTGGAGTGTGCCTGCGCCGTGCCGAGCACGATGCAGGGGCGCATCCTCGAGGATGTCGCCACGAACATCGATTGCGAGACCGTGCGTCAGCCCGTCGGGGTTTGCGCGGCGATCGTGCCGTTCAACTTCCCGGCGATGGTCCCGATGTGGTTCCTGCCGTTCGCGGTCGCCTGTGGCAACACGTTCATCCTCA
Organism: Solirubrobacteraceae bacterium; assembly: GCA_050010595.1. GTDB lineage: Bacteria > Actinomycetota > Thermoleophilia > Solirubrobacterales > Solirubrobacteraceae > Palsa-513. The sequence goes on along the minus strand of JBEKKS010000003.1, from coordinate 188,668 downwards.
AGCCCTCGGAGCAGGTTCCGCTGACGGCGCAGCTCGTCTTCGAAGCGCTCGACGAGCTCGAGCTGCCGCCTGGTGTCGTCAACCTCGTCAACGGCGGACGCGAGCTGGTCGAGGCGCTGCTCGACCACCCCGGCGTCGATGCGGTCTCCTTCGTCGGCTCCGCACCGGTGGCGCGCCTTGTCTATGAGCGCGCGGCCCGCACCGGAAAGCGCGTGCAGGCGCTCGGCGGCGCGAAGAACCACATCGTCGTGCTGGGCGACGCCGTGATGGGCAAGGCGATCGAGGGGATCCTCGCCTCGGCGTTTGGCGCCGCCGGGCAGCGCTGCATGGCGGGGTCGATCGTCGTCGCGGTGGGGGAGGCGTATGAGCGGCTCGTGCCGGGACTCGTCGAGGCGGCGTCGCGTCTGCGTGTCGGCGACGGCGCCGACCCCCAGACCGATGTCGGGCCCGTCGTTTCGAGCGCGGCGCGCGAGCGGATCGAGAGCTTCATCGAGCGTGCGCTCGCGGATCGGGCCCAAGCGCTGCTGGATGGACGCAGCGCGCGCGAGGGCAACTACGTTGGGCCGACGATCCTCGAGCTCGACGCGGACAGCGCGATCGCGCGCGAGGAGGTCTTCGGGCCGGTCCTCGGGATCGTCCGGGCTCGCACGCTCGAGGAGGCGATCGCGCTCGTCAACTCGAGCCGCTACGGCAACGGCAGCTCGATCTTCACCGAGTCGGGCGCCGCGGCGCGCCGCTACCGCCATGACGTCGAGGCCGGGATGATCGGCGTCAACGTGGGGGTCGCGGCGCCCGTCGCCTTCTTCCCGTTCTCCGGCTGGAAGGACTCGTTCCTCGGTGACCTGCACGCGCACGGCGGCGACGCGATCGACTTCTTCACGCGCAAGAAGACGATCACGAGCCGCTACTTCTCCGGCGGCGAGACCACGGGCCGCTACTTCGTCGAGTCGCCTTAGTCCGTCAGGCCTGCTCGCGCCGGCTTCCCGTGCGCGGCGGCGACCGCGCGGCGTGTCAATCTGACGGCGTGGTCGTCCGGGATCGCGAACCGCGAGCGTGCGCATGAGCGCGCAGCCGGCGTCCGGAGCCGCGCCGCGCACGGTTGCCCAGCAGGCGGCGGCGAGCATGCGCCACCCGCTGACGCTCGCGCTGCTGGCGCTCACGTTCTCGACCGGCACGGTTGACGCGGTCAGCTATCTGCGCCTCGACCACGTGTTCACCGCCAACATGACGGGCAGCATCGCGCTGCTCGGCTTCGGCATCGCGGGCGCCGGTGGCCTCCCGGTTCTAGCGCCGCTGATCGCACTGGCGGCATTCGTTGTCGGTGCCGGCGCCGGCGGGCTCTTGGCGCACGAGCTCGCAGACCGCCAGCAGCGCCATCTGGCCTGCGCGCTGACGGCGGAGGGGACGATGCTCGCCGTCGCGGCGATCCTCGCGGCAGTGGCCAACCCACGGGTCGGCTCCGCGGTCGCCTACTCGATGATCGTCCTGATGGCCGGCGCGATGGGGGTGCGCAACGCAACCGTCCGTCGAATCGGCGTGCCTGATCTCACGACCACGGTCCTCACGCTGACGATCACGGGCCTCGCAGCCGACTCGCGGCTCGCGCGCGGCTCGGGTGGGGGGACCATCCGGCGACTGGCCGCGGTTTCGACGATGCTCGTCGGCGCGCTCAGTGGTGCGCTGATGCTGCGCGTCGGGGTCACGCTGCCGCTCGCTTTCGCCGCCGGCCTCGCCCTCGTAACCTGTCTCGCGTACAGCTCGTTCGGCCCGCGCGCAGGCGCGCCCGGGGCTTGACGACCTGTCATCGTGATCAGCGTCAACGAGGAGGACCCCGTGCCTGACTGCACACACCTCGACCAGGTGACGGTTGCGCGCCCTGCGCAGGTTGCGGGCTGCGTCGACTGCCTCGCGATCGGCGGCCGCTGGCTACATCTGCGCGTCTGCCGCAGCTGTGGTCACGTCGGCTGCTGCGACTCCTCGCCGAACCGTCACGCGACGGCGCACGCGAAGCGCAGCGAGCACCCGATCATCACCTCAGTCGAGCCGGGTGAGCTCTGGTCCTACTGCTACATCGATGACGCGACGTTCGTGCTCGAGGGCGATTGATGGAACCACTGGGGGTCGGGCTCGAGGAGCCCGAGGATCGCAACGGCGCGTTTCCGCGGCTGACCGCATCGCAGCTCGAGAAGCTTCGCGCGGTCGGCGCGCGGCGCGAGGTCGAGGCGGGCGAGATCCTGTTTCGCGATGGCGACCCCGAATACGACTTCTTCGTCGTCGAGTCCGGCTACGTCGCGATCGTCCAGGGCTACGGGCAGGACAACCGAGTCATCGCGGTACACGGCAGGAACCGGTTCCTCGGCGAGCTCAACCTGCTGACTGGCTCGCCGCCGCTGTTGACCGCCGTCGTTCGCGACGCGGGGAGCGTGATCGAGGTACCGCTCGCGCGGCTGCGGGCCGCTGTGGCGAGCGACGAGGAGCTCGCTAACCTGATCTTGCGGGCTTTTCTCGCGCGACGCACGATCCTGATCGAACGCGGAGCCGGCGTACGGCTGATCGGCTCGCGCTTCTCGCAGGACGCTCTGCGCCTGCGCGAGTTCCTGCGGCGCAACCGGATGCCCTACCAGTGGTTCGACGTCGAGCAGGACGACGATGCCGACACGCTGCTCGCGGCGCTCGCAATCCCGCCTGAGGAAACACCGGTCGTCGTCGCTGCCGGTGGCGTCCTGCGCAAGCCGACGACCACGCAGCTCGCCGCGATGCTTGGGCTGGGGTCGCGCGGCGCCCCGCCGGCGCTCTGCGATCTCGTGATCGTCGGCGGCGGGCCGGCTGGCCTTGCGGCGGCGGTGTACGGCGCCTCGGAGGGGCTCGACACCCAGTTGCTCGACCGGATGGCATTCGGCGGGCAGGCGAGCACCTCGGCGCGGATCGAGAACTACCTCGGCTTCCCGACCGGTATCTCCGGCAGCGAGCTCGCCGAGCGCGCGAGCCTGCAGGCTCGGCGACTGGGTGCGCGGCTCGTTGTGGCGGCGGAGGCGCGCTCACTGCGCTACGACAACGGGCACTTCGAGATTGAGCTTGCCGACGGTCAGTTGGTGAACGGGCGCAGCATGATCGTTGCGACCGGCGCGTTCTACAGGAAGCTCGACGTCCCGAACTTCGAGCGCTACGAGGGGACCAGCATCTTCTTTGCAGCCACGCAGGCCGAGGGCATGCTATGCGCGGGCGATCCCGTCGTTGTCATCGGCGGCGGCAACTCCGCCGGGCAGGCCGCGATGTTCCTCTCGCAGCGTGCGTCGCACACGCGCCTCGTAGTGCGTGGGGCAGACATCGCGAAGTCGATGTCGCGCTACCTGATCACCGAGATCGAGGAGCGCGAGCAGATCGAGGTCCTGACGAACGCCGAGGTCGTCGAGCTCAAGGGCGATCAGCAGCTCGAGGCGGTCGTTGTGCAGGACAGGGAGACCGGCGCTCGCTCAGAGCTCGACTGCCGCGCGCTCTTCGTCTTCATCGGCGCAGAGCCGCATACCGACTGGCTGCGCGGCCACGTGGCGATGGACGAGCGCGGCTTTCTGCTCACCGGGCGCGATGTGACGGCGGAGTCGCTGAGCGGCGAGCCACCGCTCTTCCTCGAGACGAGCTGGCCGGCGATCTTCGCCGCCGGCGACGTGCGCTCAGGCTCGGTCAAGCGCGTCGCCTCGGCGGTCGGCGAAGGCTCGATGGCGGTGCAGCTCGTACATCAGCGGCTGGCTGCGCTCTAGCGGTTGTCGTGAGCTACTTCGCGAGCTCCCGTAGCTGATCCAGGTTCGCTCTGAAATCGCGGCGCAGCTCCTCGGTCGAGCGCGGATCGCAAAGGCGAGCAACGCTAACAGCGCCGCAGCGCACAGGAACGAAAGTCCAGCGCGGGTCACCTGCTGTCAGGTTACGGCGCGCCGGTGCGGTAAGAGTGAACGCGGCACCGCCTCGAGCGGCGCGGTCGCATGCGGATCGTCGTCCGATCAGGTCAGCTCGAGGCGGTGCGCGACCGCTGCCGCCTGGGTCCGGCTGTGGACACCGAGCTTGCTGAGAATGCGCGAGACGTGCACGCTCGCGGTCTTCTCAGCCATGAAGAGGGCTGCGCCGATCTGGCGGTTCGTCGCGCCCTCCGCCAGCAGCGTGAGCACCTGGCGCTCGCGCGCTGTCAAGCCGAATGGGTCCTCCTCGACGACGCGTTGAGGCTCGCCGTCGGGCTCGTGGGCGAGAGAAAGGCGAGCCCGATCGCAGAGCGATGTCAGCTCGCTCGTCAACCAGCCCGAGCCGAGGCGGTGAGCGGCAGCGAGCGCCGTCCGCGCCACGACGGCGGCGGCAGCGCGGTCGTCGCGCTCCACCAGCGCTTCCGCCTCGCGCCAGCGGGCGATCGCCGCGAGGTATGCGCGGCCCACGGCCTCCCAGGCGTTCGCCGCGGAGCACCAAGCGTCCGCGTCGTTGCGCCCGCGGGCTCGGGCCAGCTCGGCGCTTCCCGCCGCTGCCCACGCGCGCTCGATCGGTCCGCCGTCGGCCGCCGCTGCGCGCAAGCGCTCGAGGTGGATCCGCGCCCGCTGGAGCGCCTCGCGCTCCGCCGGCTTGTCACGTAGATCACGGGCGCGCTGGGCGAAGTCGGCCTCGACGCGCAGGCCCGCCGCTGTCACGCGGGCGATCCGTATCACGTCCTCCGTACACAGCTCGAGGCGATCGAGCGCCTGCGCCACAGCCGCGCGTGCTCCCGGCAGGTCGCGCTCGCGGCGGCGCAGCTCCGCTCGGAGCGTGCCGAACGGGCCGATCCACTGCGGCTCGGAAGAGCTCGCGACCAGCCCGGCGACGTCGTCCAGAGCGCGCCTGGCGGGCTCGTCACGACCCTCCCCGAGCGCAAGGTCTGCCTCGCAGACCGCGCGAAACAGTGCTAACACGCCGTCGAGCTGCGGCGGAACCGCGTCGAGCGCGGCGCGGGCGGCCGCCCAGTCCCCGAGATCGAAAGCGATCTGGAAGACGCTCAGACGCAGCCAGTCCGAGCTGCTGCGGGCCGGCGCCGCCGCCACACCCTCCTGCGCTACGGCAAGCGCTTCGGCGCTGCGCGCGTGGACGTGCAGAACCTCTGCGAGGTTCGCGTACGCGTAGCTCATGCCGTCGCGGTCGTCGATCGCCCTCGCGTGCTCGATCGCCTCCCGCAGCAGGGCGACGCCCTCGTCGACGCGACCGTGTGCCGCGTACGCCATCCCGAGCGTGTTCATCAGCTCCGCCTCGGCCTCGCGGTCCCCCGCAGCGCGCGCAGCCGCGATCGCCTGCTCGCCGTCACGCACCGCGTCGCGGTAGCGGCCACGCAGTACGAGCGTGCGCGCAAGCCACGCGAGTAGCAGTGTGCGCGCGCTCCCGTCGGCGTGCTCCGGCAGCATTGCCAGCGCACGCTGAGCGGTCGCGAGTCCCTCCTCGCCGCGGCCGAGTGCCCACTCCAGGCGCGCGAGCCGCGCCAGCAGAGCGGCGTAGCGTTCCGGGTCCACTCTGGGATCGAGCTCCTCGAGCGCGCGCGCCAGCAGCAGCTCGCCGCGCGGGCGGTCGCCGCTCAGCGAATGCGCGTCGGAGGCGAGCGCGAGCAGCCTGATGTGGTCGTGCTCGATCAGCGCGGCGGGGTCCTCGACTCGCGGCCAGAGCTCGAGCGCGCGGTCGCACAGCTCTGCCATCTCCGCGTAGGCGTGGACGCGGCACGCTGCTAGCGCAGCGTCGAAGGTTGCGCGCAGAGCGGCCGGCTGATCGCCCGCGGCAGCGTAGTGAAAGGCGATCGCCGCGGCGCGCTCTGTCACGTCCACGCTCGCGGTTGCCTGCGCCCGTTCAAATGCGCGCGCCAGCGCCAGGTGGAGCTCGCCGCGCTCGCCAGGCAGCAGGTCGTCCACCACCGCCTCTCGCAGCAGTGCGTGGCGGAACGCGAGCCGGCCGTCATCGACGCTCACGAGGACCTGCGCGTCCACCGCTTCGCGTAGCGCAACGGTGAGCGCATCACCGTCGATCCCCGTGACCTCGGCGATCATCGCCTGGTCGAGCAGGCGCCCCGCGGCGATCGCGCGCGCCGCGCGCTGAGCGGGCGGCGAAAGGCGAAAGGCGCGCAGCAGGAACGCGTCGCGCAGGCTTGCCGGGGCCGCGCCGCGGCCGTCGAGGCCCGCCGCGAGCAGCTCCTCCGTGTAGAGCGGGTTGCCCTCGCTGCGCTCATACAGTCGCGTTACGAGCTCCTCCGGCGGGGCGTCGCCGAGGATGTCGGTGAGCGCCTCGGTCAGCTCGGCCCGGTCAAACGGCGCGAGCTCGATCCGCCGCGCGCGGCCGAGCCGCTCGAGCTCGGCCAGCAACGCACGCAGCGGGTGGCGGCGGTGGAGCTCATCCGTGCGGAAGCTCAGCACGACCACCAGGTGCTCGCGACGCAGGCTGCGCGCAAGGAACGAGACGAACGTGCGGGTCGAGCTGTCAGCCCAGTGCACGTCCTCGAGGATCAGCGCGAGCGGCTGGCGCTCGCTCAGCGCGTGCAGCAGATCGAGCAGCGCCTCGAACAGGCGCACCTGGCCTGAGCCGTCGGGCGCCTGCTCCGGGGCCGGCACGGGTTCGAGCCCCGGCAGCAGCTTCGCAAGCTGGGCGCGGCTGCTCTGCGCGAGTGTCGCCAATACGGGGTCGCGCTCGCGGACGAGCGGGCGCAGCGCATTCAGCAGCGGGGAGTAGGGCAGCTCGGCGTCGCCCTCCTCGACCGCGGCGCCGCGCAGCACAAGCATCTCGTCGCTCTGCAATCGACGCTCGAGCTCGTCGAGCAGGCGCGTCTTGCCGACGCCCGAGTCACCGCCCAGGAGGACCAGCGTCGGGGAGCGTCCCTCCGCTTCGCGCGCGGCCAGCTCGAGCTCGCCGAGCTCGCCAACGCGCCCCACGAAGTGGCTGCTCGTCAGCCGCATTCGCACCGGCGAAGTATCGCGTGATCGCGCTCCAACGGTGCCTGACGCCCCCTCGCCCTCGGACCTCGCTAGCTTGGGCTGAGCGCCGTGCCGCGTCGCGGAGCTCCACGCCACGGGCCTCGGCGAGCTGGCTGTTGAGGCTGTGATGCATTCCTCGCTCCCTTCGGTCGAACTCACGACCAAAGGCTGGCCTAAGCCGGGCCGCCCCACATCGGCAATGCGCAGCCGGTTGAGAGCCGTGACCCCTTAGCGCGATCGGTCTAGGCCTTAGTGCCTATGCCGGCACGAAGGCATCCTCGAGGCGGTGGACTACGGCGTTTGCGTCGGCGCGACTCAAAGGGCCCGGCTGGTTGAGCTGGCGGGCCAGGCGGCGTGGAGCGTAGAGGCGGAAGTCGGCGATCCGCAGCGTCCACAGGGCGGGAAGGCCACTGACCGCAAGCACCCCCGCCGGCGCGACGAAGCAGAAGCATCCGTATACCGGGACCGCGTCGGACTGCTCGCTGAACACCGCGCGCACCGCGCGCACCTGTTTTGCGAGGCCCTCGACGAGGCGCGTCTGATTACGGCCGGCGATGATCAGCCGCGGCTTGCCAAACAGCGGGTTGATGACCTCTACCTTGCCGTGGTAGCGCTTGCTGTCGACCACGTAGATGCCCGACGGGGCGACGGCGATGTGGTCGATGTTCGCTCCCGAACCGGGTAGGCGGCGGTCGTGCAGGACTGGGACCGCGGGGCAGTGCTCAGCGAGTACCGCCGCTACCTGCGCCTCCCCGTCGGCGCCTGCCTCCCAGTTGCGCTCGCGACGGCGCGCGCGACGCTCCGGCTCGCTCGGTCCGGCGAGCGCGTCGAGCAAGCGCGCCGTCGCGCTGCGCTCGGCTGCGCGCTGCTCGCGGCGGGCCCGCAGGCGCTCGGCCTGCCGGCGCGCTGAGCCGCCTGCGCTGTTCTCTTCGGGTTGCTTGGAGCTCGTGCCCGAAGACTGGCAGGCCGGTCGGTTGGGCTCGGAGCTCCCCCTCAGCGGTTGCGGCCGCGCAGGCGGGCGCGCGCCGCAGTCAGCGACTCGAGGTCCAGCGCATCCTGAGGCCGGCCGGCCGCCTGCTTCATCGCGATCAGGTCCTCGATCGATGCCACGCGGACCATGGTGCCGTCGAGATCAATCGCGTCGGCGCGGCGGTGCAGCGCTGCGTAGGTGGGCGCGCCGGGTGGATTGACCAGCAGGTCGAGATCACCCGTGCGTGTTGTGAGCGTGAGGATCTGCGTGCGGCGCAGCGTCCGCACGTCGGGCACGAACGGCAGATCCTCGTCCACGCCGCGCAGGCGGGCGTCGAGTGAGACGAGCAGCGCGCTGAGGCGCCCGAGGTTGGCCGTGTCGGTCGCATAGGTGATGTCGAGATCGCGCGTGAAGCGCGGGCTTGCCTGGACCACCACCGCCACGCCGCCGATCACGACGAAGTCGACCTCTGCCCGTGCGAGCGAGGCCAGCAGGGCTGTCGGGCGGAAGTCAGGCCAGCTCGCCACGGCTACGCGCCCCGGCATCGGCGAGCTTGCGGGCGTCGGCGTAGAGAGTCTCGAGGGCCTCCAGGCGCTCAGCCGGTCTCAGCTCCAGCTGAGCCCGGACGAGGCTCTCGTCGATCGTCCGGGCGTGCTGGTGCACGTGGAGCGAGAGCTCGGCACCGGTCGCCTGCAGGGCTCGCTCGAGCGTCGCTACGCGGGGGTTCGCCGCCGGGCGCTCGAGCTGGGCCAGCGCGGCCTGGCTGATCCCAAGGCGACGCGCGAGCTTGGCCTGGGTGAGTCCGGCGTTGCGGCGCGCCGCGGCGAGCAGGGGTCCAGGCAAGGCCATATTAGTAAAAGCTTATAACACGCCGCAATCAGCGAGCTGCGCTGCCTCCCGGTGCCGGCTCGATCCGCAGCAACTCCTCGGCGGCGTGGTCGACTTGAAGCGTTGTGTGGTGCAGTTCGAAACGCGAGTGCAGCATTGCCTCGAGCTCGCGCCGCGCCTCGTGGCAGTCAGCCTCGGCTGCTACGAGCACGTGGGCGGAGAGCGCCGGAAAGCCGCTCGCGACCTCCCAGACATGGAGGTCGTGGACCTCCTCTACCGTCGCGGTTGCGACCATCGCCTGACCGATCGCCTGCGGGTCGACGCCCTTCGGAGCGGCCTCGAGGAAGACCCGGCCCGAGTCACGCAGCAGGCGGTAGGCGGCGAGCAGCATCATCGCGGCGATCACCAACGACGCGATCCCGTCGGCGCGGTGAAAGCCGGTCACGATGATTACGCCGCCGGCGATCGCGGTCGCGATGAACGCGAATAGATCGGTGAGCATGTGCTGGAAGGCGCCGTCGATATTCATGCTCTGGCGGTTCGCGCCGGCGAGGATCAGTGTCGCGACGAGGTTCACGACGACGCCGCCGAGCGCGACGACGAGCACCGGTACGCCGCCGACGTCGGGCGGGCTGACGAGACGATGGATGCCTTCGTAGACGATCAGGACGCCGAGGACCAGCAGTGTCGCGCCGTTGAATTGGGCCGAGAGGATCTCCGCGCGGCGCAGCCCGTAGGTCATCGCCCCTCTTGCCGGCCGGCGCGCGAGCGCCAGGGCGAGCAGCGCGAGCGCGAGCGCCGCCGCGTCGGTGAGCATGTGCGCGGCGTCCGAGAGCAGCGCCAGCGAGTGCGCGAGGACGCCGGCTGTGACCTCGACCGCCATGAAGGCGAGGATCAGGGCGAGCGCAGCGGCGAGGCGTCTGCTGTCGGTCGCCGGCGGGTGGGAGTGCCCGTGGCTCACGAGCAGATCTTCGCGCTTTCTCGGTGAACCGCTAGCGCTCGGCGAGTCGGCGCATCACGGCAAGCGCCTTCGCGAGTGTGCGCTGCTCGTCCGAGGAAAGCTCGGCGAGCGCGAGCGCGAGCCAGCCTTCGCGCTTGCGCCGGTACTCGGCGAGCGTCTCCAGTCCAGCGTCGGCAATTGTGACCAGCACCCGCCGCTTGTCGTTTAGATCGGGCGTCCGCGTGATGTACCCGTGCTCCTCCAGCTCACCGAGCGTTTGCGCCATCGACTGAGGACGCATCTTCTCGGCCGCCGCTAGGTCGCTCGCGCTGGCAGGGCCGCACCGCTCGAGGCGCGAGAGAACCGAGTTGTGCGTCAGCGGCAGGAGCTTTTCGGCTCGCAACCGGCGCACGAGTTGGCCGATCACGACGCGCAGCTCGCTCGCGAGCAGCGCCTGGTCGGTGTCTGTGGTGGCGGGCATTGGGCTGTAATAGCCAGGTAAACTGCGCAGGCTACCTGTATACTACTCGATGTGAGCCTGAACTTCCCGGTTCGTTCCGCCCGCGCCGCCGGCCGCCAAACCCCACCGGAGCGCTACAAGTGGATCGCACTCTCGAACGTTACGCTCGCGGTGCTCCTCGCGACGATCGACCTCTCGATCACGATCATCGCGATGCCGGACATCTTCCGCGGCATCCACCTCGATCCGCTCGCGTCGGCCAACAGCTTCTACCTGCTCTGGATGATCCTCGGGTACATGGTGGTATCGAGTGTCCTGATCGTCGGGCTCGGCCGGCTCGGCGACATGTTCGGGCGCGTGCGGATCTACAACCTCGGCTTCGTCATCTACACCGTCGCCTCGCTGATCCTCACCGTCGACTGGATGCAGGGTCGCGCGGGCGCCACCTACCTCGTCGTGTTTCGCGTCGTGCAGGGGATTGGCGGCGCCTGCCTGCTCGCCAACTCGGCCGCGATCATCACCGACGCGTTCCCGATCAACCAGCGCGGCATGGCGCTCGGGATCAACAACATCGTCGGCGTCACCGGGATGTTCATCGGGCTCGTCCTCGGCGGTCTGCTGGCGCCGATCGACTGGCGCCTCGTGTTCCTCGTCTCGGTTCCGGTTGGTCTGCTCGGCACGATCTGGGCCTACCTGCGCCTCGAGGAGCGAAGCAAGCCGCAGCGCCGCCCGATCGATTGGCTTGGCAACCTGACGTTCGCCGTCGGGCTGATCCTGCTGATGGTCAGCGTGACATACGGAATCCGTCCCTACGGCGGGTCGCAGACCGGCTGGGCCAGCCCGCGCGTGATCGCGCTGCTCGCCTCCGGCGTTGCCTGCCTCGTTGCCTTCGCCGTGATCGAGAGTCGCGTCGCCGACCCGATGTTCCGCCTGCCGCTGTTCCGCATCCGTGCGTTCACCGCCGGCTCGATTGCGACCCTGCTCTCGTCGGTGGCACGCGGCGGTCTGATGTTCATGCTGATCATCTGGCTGCAGGGGATCTGGCTGCCCCAGCACGGCTTCAACTTCTCCAACACGCCGCTCTACGCAGGCATCTACATGCTGCCGCTGACCGGCGGCATGCTGTTCGCCGGACCGCTGTCGGGATATCTCTCGGATCGCTATGGCGCCCGGCCGTTCGCGACGGCCGGGATGCTCGGTACGGCGCTGAGCTTCGTTCTTCTCTGGCTGCTGCCGACGAGCTTCAGCTACGTCGATTTCGCGCTCGCACTATTGCTGATGGGTCTCTCGATGGGCCTCTTTGCCTCGCCGAACCGTGCTGCGGTGATGAACAGCCTGCCGCCCCAGCATCGCGGCGCCGGCGGTGGCATGAACCAGACCTTCCAGAATTCCGCCCAGGTCATATCGATCGGCGTTTTCTTCACGCTGATGATCGTCGGGCTCAGCGCGAGCCTGCCCAGCACGCTGCGTGCTGGGCTCGAGGCACATGGTGTGGCGGCCCAGAGTGCGGCGACGGTCGCGCACCTGCCGACGGTCTCGGTCCTCTTTGCCGCATTCCTTGGCTACAACCCGATCGCGCGCCTCGTCGGCCCGAAGGCGCTTGCCGGCCTGAGCGCGCACAGCCGCGCGCTGCTCGAAGGCCACAGCTTCTTCCCACAGCTCATCTCTGCTCCGTTCCGCGCCGGCCTGCACGAGGCATTCGCGTTCGCGATCATCGCCTGCCTGATCGGCGCCGGCGCCTCGTTGCTTCGGGGATCGCCGGCCGAGCAGCCGTCAGCTCTCGAGCCGGTCGGCGAGGTTCGCGCCGGACGCGTCAACGTTCGTACAACGCCATCCCGGTAGGAGGAGCAAGTGCGGATCCAGTGGTATGGCCAGTCGGCGTTCAGGCTCACCGGAGCCGACCGATCGGCCGTGATCGACCCGTTCGGTGACATGAGCATGGCCGCCGCGCGCGGGATGCAGTGGGACTATCCGCCGATCGATGGTGCGCCCGCGGATCTCGTGCTGATCACCCACGAGCACCCCGATCACAACGACGCGGGCGTGGTTGGCGGCACCCCGCCGGTGCTGCGCTCGACCGCCGGCCGCCTCGAGTCGCCGCTGGGCGAGGTGGTCGCGATCGCCTCCGAGCACGACGAGCTCGCGGGCACGCAGCGCGGCCCGAACACGATCTTTGTGTTCGAGATCGACGGCACGCGGATCGCGCACTTCGGTGACTTCGGCCAGAGCGAGCTGCGTGCCGAGCAGGCCGAGGCGATCGGCTCGGTCGACCTCGTCTTCCTACCGGTCGGCGGCGGTCCGACGATCGGGGCCGAGCAGGCGGCGGCGATTGTCGCGAGGCTCGGCCCGCGCGTCGTGGTGCCGATGCACTACCGCACCGAGCGGATCGGCTTCCTCGAGCCGGCCGACGCCTTCGTCGAGCTGATCGACAGCGCCGAGCTACTCCGGGCCAGTGCCTTCGAGCTGCCCGACCACGTTGCCGGTACCCCGCACGTGATCGTGCCCGCGGCGCCCTAGCGCCAGACCGATCAACCCGTTCTGTCGCGCGAGCCCTGGCGGCGCGAGCTAGCCTGGATGCCTTGCGTGGCTCCGGCTCGCGGGCGGCTCACGGACCCCAACCTGTGAAGGCTCTCGAGCATCGCAATCTCCGCTTGGCGTTCGCGACGCTCGGCCTCGGCGGTCAGCACGACGCCCGAGTGCAGTTCGAGCATCCGTCGCTGCGCGTAGTCGAGCTCACGCCAGATCTCGCGTAGCCGCGCACCTAGGCGGGCAAGCCTGCTCATGCGGCACGCTCGCGGGCCGCGTCGATGAATGCCTCGGCGACGATCGCGCCCGGGCCCGGGTCGGACTGCTCCGGATGCCACTGCAGCCCGAGCACGAAGCGCCGGTCGATGCGCTCGAGCGATTCGATCACGCCGTCCGGCGAGTGCCCGGTCACGCGTAGTTGCTTCCCCACACGGCGCGCCGCCTGGTGGTGCGAGCTCTTTACATGCGCTGTGCGGCCGAGCAAGCGACGCGTGAAGCCGGCGGTCGTCGTATGCACGACGTGGTTGACGTCGCTGTGGGCTACCGGCGTCAGGCCGTCCTCGATGACGTCCTGGTAGAGGCTGCCGCCGCTGGCGATGTTGAGCAACTGGCCGCCGCGGCATACCCCAACGATCGGCAGATCGGCTGCGAGGGCGACGTTCAGCGCCGCCAGGTCGGTCCGGTCGCTTGCGAGGTCTGACTCGCCCTGCCCTCTGCGTGGCGTCTCCCCATAGAGACCCGGGTCGATGTCGGCGCCTGCGCCGCTGAAGACGATGCCGTCCGCGAGCAGGAGATCGCGCTCGCGAACGCTCTCGCGCAGTTGGCGCACGTTCGCGCCCGCGCGCTCGAGCCAGCGGACGTACGCGGTTGGGTTGTCCTCCCTGATCACCAGCAGGATCAGCGGAGCGTCGCCTGAGCGGGCGGAGCGATATGCGCGCAAGAACGCACCCCGTGCCCGCGCGACGCGCTTGCGCGCAGCCTCCTCGCCGGTGCCGAGAATCGCGCCGATCTCTGCGTGGGTGAAGCCGGCCTCGAAGCGCAGGAGTAGGACGAAGCGCTGGTGTGGCTCCAGCTGCGCGAGTGCCTCTCGTGCTGCGTCGGGCTCGGCCGCGGCCGCGGCCGCGTGGCTCGCCTCCAAGTCGAGCGCAGGCGCGATTGGGCGGCGTGTCCGGCGTCGCAGCTCGTCGACCAGGAGGTTCCGTGCGGTGCGCGAGACCCAGGCCCGCCGGCGCGGCTCGTCTAGGCCGGCTGGCAGCCGCTGCCACGCTCGGATCAGCGTTTCCTGGGCGAGATCCTCGGCCGCGTGACGGTCGCCGCCGAGCGCGAACGTAAGTCGCGACACGAGCGGTGCTTGCTCGTCTGCGAAGAGCGTTTGCAGTTCCATCACGAGTAAGACGTTTGAGCTTGCCAGAACCGGACATCGGGCAAACAGCCTCTTCGAGGAGCACAATGTGTGGCAGCGACGCGGTGGGCGACCGCAAGCGCCCCCGAGGAGACCCGGTTATGCAACAACTGAATGCCTTACGAGGCGAGGGCTGTCGCGCTCGAGTACGCGCCGGACTCGGCGGCGCGCTTGCCCTCGGTGCGCTCAAGAACTCGCGTGCGTGGGCGTATACGCCGGTGAGTGACTAGCGATGCGGGCACACCAGCACAGCGACCTCTTCCCTGCAGGCTTTGATGGCTCACGCGCGGCTCCCCTGCCGTCGCGGTGGCGCCGCTCACGCCTGTCCGCCGCCTCGCCGCTGGACGCCGTTGCTGCGCGGTTGCGTGCCCACTGGCTCGACGCGGAGCTGGCCGCCGGCGTCAAGTCGTGGCACTCGCCGGCGCACGCTGCCCGCGCGCTGCAGGTGACCAGTGACTTCCAGCGTCAGCTACTTGCCGGCTGGCTCGAGCGGCTGCTCGATGAGGCCTACGCCGAAGCGGGGCCGCCGTCGCGTTTCTCGGCCAAGATCCGGCCCTCTCGCGAGCAGGTGCTCACCGCCGAATCCGACCTGCTCGCGCTCGCTGATCGCCTGCGTGCCCACACCACGCTCGACGCTGGGGCGGCCGTACGTCTGCGCGCGTTGCTTGCCGACGGCGGCGGTCCCTGTTACCGGTCGACGCGCCCTGACGCGCTGCGTGACGCGCTCGTTGCGATAGCTGACGAGCTCGAGCTGCCGGACTGACACCTAGCGCACCGCCTGCGCTCGATCGCGCGCCTGTTCAGGTGTGCAGGTCGCCGGTCTCGCGAACCGTGTTCCAGCTCTCCCAGGTGATCCGCAGGATCAGCGCTGTGATCAGCAGGCCGATCACCGGATCCGCGATCGGGACTCCGATCGCGACCACG
This sequence comes from Solirubrobacteraceae bacterium, assembly GCA_050010595.1. Classification (GTDB taxonomy): domain Bacteria; phylum Actinomycetota; class Thermoleophilia; order Solirubrobacterales; family Solirubrobacteraceae; genus Palsa-513. Next base: position 173,665 of record JBEKKS010000003.1, on the reverse strand, counting down.
CACGCGCTCAGGATTACGCCGGCTGAGACCAGTGCATCGGACCGCGCATGCGCTCCGTCGGCGAGCAGTGCAGGGCTCGCGAGGCGCCTGCCGCCGCGGAGGCGGACCACTGCCGCAAGCGCGTTGCCGGCGACGCCGACCACGCCCGCAAGAGCAAGGGCAAGAAGATGCTCTGGCGCAAGCGGGTGAACGATGCGAAGCACCGCAAAGACGCCGGCGGTCAGAGCGCTGGCAAGAATCGTCAAGACGACGGCGACACCGGCGGCGCGTTCGGCTCGCCGCGATCGAAGCAGGAAGGCTGCGCCGAGCGGCAGCGCGGTCAGCGCGTCGCCAAGATTGTGGATCAGGTCGGCGAGTAGCGCGATCGAGCCCGTCGTCACGTAGATCACGGCTTGCAGGCCGCCGGTCAAGCCGAGCAGGGCGAGCGAGACGAGGACGATCCGCAGGCCCTCGCGTGAGCGCTTGACCGACGCGTCGATCACCCCGTGGGAATGCGCGTGGCTGTGGTGTTCGTGGTGATGCTCGTGGGCGGCTCTGGGGTGCGACGCGTTCATCGAACGGACTATATGCGTTCAGCTGTTTGTCTGAATAGGTATGCGGTCAATAGCGGCGTGGTCCGCTATGTTGTGCGCGTGACACGAGGGCACCTGCGCACGGCGGACCGCCTCGATGCGCCCTTCGCGATCAGCGTTGCGGAGACGATGCAGGCGCTCGCGACCGCGAGCCGGGTGCGCATTCTCGGTCGGCTACGCAGCGGCCCGCTCAGCGTCAACGAGCTTGCGGTCGCGGTTGAGATGGATCCGTCGGCGGTCTCGCAGCAGTTGCGCGTCCTGCGCCACCTCGGCTTCGTCGTCGGGCAGCGCGACGGCCGTCGCGTGCTCTATGACCTGCATGACGACCACGTCGCGCACCTGCTCGACGAAGCGATCTCGCACGTCGAGCACGTCCAGCTTGGCCTTGCCGGTCGCGCGCGACAGGCTTCCAGCCGCGCGGCCGAGCCCGTCAGCTGATCGTCGCGACGATCACGGGCTTGGCGGTCGGCGATTTCGTTCCCCCGCTTGGTTCCTCGGTCACGAGCAGGCGGCCCGCGCCGCTGATCGCGCCGCGGACTGCGACATTAGCCCTGCCGCGCGCACCGACATTGAAAAGGCTACTCGCGACGGGCGCGGCCGATCCGTGCTGGAGCCAAATCTCGTAGGTGCGCCCGCGTGGCACCCGCGGGAGCCGCGCGACGATCAGCTCCGCTTGGCTTCCGCTGATGCTGACGCGAGCGTCGCCGACGCTCGCCGCGACAACCCGTGCCCCGCCATGGCTGCCCTGGCCAAGCTCGGCGCCGCCGATGAAGGCGGCCGCGATGACTGCCAAACCCGCGCCCGCCACGACGCTCCGCCGCCAGCTCGTCGCAACGCTCGTCACGGGCGTCATCTCGCGCTTGTCCCGGTCTACCTCGCGCATGACCTGACGGCGCAGCCGTGCGGGCGCGCGAACCGTCGGCGCGGCCCGCGCGAGAGCCTCAACTGGGCCGCGTAGCGCCTCGATTTCTCTACGGCATTCTGCGCACGTGCTCATGTGGCGCTCGACCGCCTCAGCCTCGGCGGGCTCGAGCGCCCCGAGGACGTAGGCGGCTGCGTCGTCGCCGCAGTGCTGGCTCTCGGTCATGGTGTCTCCCCGCTCGTCATGCCATCACACGTTCATAGTCGCCGAGCGCGTCTCGAAGCTTCGTCAAGCCGAGGCGCATCCGTCCCTTCACGGTGCCCGGCGGGAGCCTCAGCATCACGGCGATCTCGCTGTGGGTGAAGCCGCCGAAGTAGGCGAGCTCGATGACCTGCTGCTGCTCGTCGGGCAGCTGCTCGAGCGCGCTCCGCACGAGCGCCGCGTCGTTGCGCCGCTCGACCTCGGTGTCCGTCTGCTCGATCGCGGGCAGCAGCGCGGCAAGCCCCTCGTCGTTGACGTCGCGGCTCGTTGTCACCGCGCTGTGGCGGACCGCGTCGACCGCGCGATTGTGCACGAGCGTCAGCAGCCACGAGCGAACCCCGCCGCGCGAGCGGTCGTAGCGCTCACGCGCGCGCCAGGCAGCGAGAAATGCCTCCTGCACGACCTCCTCCGCGCTCGCTCGCCGGCCACAGATCCGGTGGGCGAGCGAGTAGGCGACGACGGCGTGGCGGTCGTAGACGACGGCGAAAGCGCGTGCGTCCCCGCAGGCGACCAGCGCCATCAGGTCCTCGTCCGCGAGCGTGCGATGGTGGACCTGCCGCGCGCGGGCGCTGCCGCGAAGCGCTCGCGCTGCCTGCGCAAACTGCATCAGCGGACGCTTTCCGCGCCGGCGCGCCTTCGACTTTCAGCGCTCCGCGTCAGCGCTCATCGCCTGTGCGAGTTCGACTGGATTGCCCGCAGGCTCGCCGTCGAGCCGATGCGCCGACGCGCCCTGGAGCGAGTCCTTGAAGCCATGCATGCCCTCACCGAGCGAGCGGCCGATCTCCGGCAGCCGCTTGGCGCCGAAAACCAGCAGCAGGATGATGAGCAGCAAGAGGATGTGTATCGGGTTATCAAGTCCCATCAGTTGCGTCCTCTCCGTCGTCGGAATCGATCGCGGTTTCAACACTCCTACGGCCCCGGCCCGTGCGCGGATCACTTCTCCCAGACCTGGACCGCATGTTGGCCGCTGACCTGGGTGATTGCGCGAATACCCGGTCGGACTGCCTTAATCCCCGCTTGAAGAGCGGCGCAAACCGCGGGAGAGTTCGAGAATTATCCGCGCATAGGGGCTGACAGAGTTGTCGCACATCGAAATCGACCGGGCGAGCTTTGTTCCAGAGGCTCTCGCCGGCTTTTGTGACCTCTACCAGGAATACGTCCAGCTCGTGCCGGGCGGCGTTATCCGCTCGACGCTTACGCGCCCTGGCAAGGTGGCGGTCGTCGTCGGAGGTGGCGCGGGCCACTATCCAGCTTTCGCCGGCTACGTCGGGCCGGGGCTCGCTGACGGCGCCGTCGTTGGCAACGTCTTTGCCTCTCCGTCCGCACGGCAGGTGCGCGATGTGGTGCGCGGCGCTGATCACGGTGGTGGCGTGTTGCTTGCGTTCGGCAACTACGTCGGCGATGTCCTCAACTTCTCGCTCGCCGCCGAACGCCTCCGAGCCGAGGGGATCGCAACAGAGATCGTTGCCGTATCTGACGACGTCGCGAGCGCGCCGCCCGATCAGCGTGAGCTGCGCCGGGGCGTCGCGGGTGACGTCGTCGTTTTCAAGGTCGCTGGCGCGGCGGCCGAGCGCGGCGACAACCTCGACGAGGTTGCCGAGCTGGCACGGGCCGCGAACGATGCGACGCGTTCGCTCGGGGTCGCGTTCAGTGGCTGCACGGTCCCGGGCACGCCGGAACCGGTCTTCGCGCTGCCGCCCGGCACGATGGGCGTCGGATTGGGCGTCCACGGCGAACCGGGCATCTCCGAGGAGCCGATCTGCTCGGCTCGGGAGCTCGCGCTGCTGCTCGTCCGCCGCGTCCTGGCCGAGGCGCCGGCGGGTGCCGGGGAGCGGCCCGTGGTGCTGCTCAACGGTTTGGGGGCAACGAAGTACGAGGTGCTCTTCCATCTCTGGCATCACATCAAGCGGCACTTGCGCGACGAGGGTCTCGAGCCAGCGGCAGCCGAGGCCGGCGAGCTCGTCACGAGCCTCGATATGCACGGCTGTTCGCTCACCGTCGCGTGGCTCGACGATGACGGGCTTGCGCTCTGGTGCGCCCCGGCGCAGTCGCCGGCGCTGCGTCGCGGGCCGCAGATCGAGACGGTCCCGGCGCCGCCTCCCCGGATCGATCCCCCGCGGCCACTGGCGCCGGCAGGCCCCGGGGAGGGATCGCCCGAGCAGGTGGCGGCGCTCGCGAGCGTCCTTTCCGCGGTCGTCGTGGCGGTCGAGCGGTCCGTGAACGAACTTGACCGGCTCGACGGGTTCGCCGGCGATGGCGACCACGGCCAAAGCATGCTCGCCGGCGTCCGCGCCGCCCAGGCGGCCGCTGCGCAAGCGGCCGCCATCGGAACCGACCTGCGGACGGCGCTCGTGGTGGCGGCCGACGCCTGGTGCGACGCATCGGGCGGAACTTCGGGCGCAATCTGGTCGGCTGGCTTGCGCGCCGCAGCCGAGAGCCTGGAGACCGAGCCCGACGAGGGTTCGCCCACCGCCGCGGCTGCGCGGGCCGCGCTCGATGCGGTCACGCGCCTTGGCAGCGCGAAGCTTGGCGACAAGTCGGTCGTCGACGCGCTTACTCCGTTCGCCGATGCGCTGGAAGACCGGGGCTGGGCGGCTGCGGCCGACGCCGCCGCGAGCGCCGCGCAGGCAACCGCGTCGCTGATGCCGCAGGTTGGGCGCGCCCGACCGCTCGCTGATCGCAGCTTCGGGCATCCGGATCCGGGTGCAACCTCGCTCGCTATCTGCGCGCGTGCGGTCGCGGACGCACTCGGGGCCGAGCCGGCCTGACCAGCAGCCTCCGACGGCTTTCGTCGTGACGCGCTTGCTACGGTGCGCCACGATGAAGACGGGACGGTCGCGCCGCAGGCTCGCGCGTCTGGCGCCGGCGCTGGCGCTGGTTGCGGTGCCGCTTGGGGCGGTTGCGCCGCGCTCCATCGCAGCAAGCGTGCCGCGCTGTCAAGCGACACAGCTCGCCGCATGGGCGGGCCCGACGCAGGGGAACCTCGGTACCGACCTCGCTGAGTTCGCGTTCGTCAACATGAGCTCACGGGAGTGCTCATTGATCGGCTATCCGAAGCTGCAGATGCTGAACGTCTCAGGCCGGCCGTTATCGACCACCGACCAGAGCTCGCCGGTCAGCGCATTCCCGGAGATTACGCGCAGGCTCGTCGTGCTCGCAAAAGGGGCGCGCGCCTATTTCGGCGTCTTCTACCCGGATTACACGGGTAGCGGCACCGCGCCCTGCCCGACGGCAGCGTCCCTTGAGTTCACGCCGCCAGGCAGCACGCGGGCTGTCACTCTGCACGGCTCCGGCGCCGCAATCACCCCTTACGCGGGCTCTGACCGGCGACTCGGTTGCGGACTCGTGCGCCCAACTCTCCTCAGCGCGAAGCGGCTGTAGCTACACGTCGATCGGTGGCCGCGTCGCTTGCTCGCGCCGGACAGCGAGCACGGCTCGGCATCGGTGCGTGCCGCCGCCTACCTGCGTCCGCCGATACTGCTGATTGCGTCGCGGACCTTGTCGAGGAGGCGTTCAATGCCGTGCTCGGTGGCGGGCTCGGCGTCGGAGGCGGGTACGACGGGCTCGGTCTCTGCTGCGGTCGTGCTTACTTGCGTCATCGATCCTCCGTTGGCGTTGGGTCGTACGGGTACGGTTGTTGGGACGGCAAGCGACGGTCGTGACGTGGGCGCCGCGCGCGCCGCGCACGTGCGCTTATGAAGGGATCAGGTCTCCGTTTGGCGCCGGCGGTAGGACGGGCGGAGTCGGCAGTCCGCCTGCCGCACCCGACTCGCGAGCGAGGAATGCGCCGAGCTCTTGGATCGTGCTCATCAACGGCGCAGGGAAGACCACGGTCGAGTTCTTGTCCACAGCGATCTCGACAAGCGTCTGGAGGTTGCGTAGCTGGAGTGCGAGCGGGTGCGCCATCATCACGTCCGATGCGCGCGCCAGTTCGCCGGCAGCGAGCGCTTCGCCCTCGGCCGCGATGATCTTGGCGCGTTTCTCGCGTTCCGCCTCAGCCTGGCGTGCCATCGCACGCTTCATCGTGTCGGGAAGCTGGATGTCCTTGAGCTCGACCGTCGTGACCTTGATGCCCCACTCCTCGGTCTGGATGTCGAGGATCTCGCGGATGTTCTTGTTGATCTTGTCGGTTTCGGACAGGGTCTCATCGAGCGTGTGGCGCCCGACGACGGAGCGCAGGGTGGTTTGCGCGATCTGGTTGATCGCCTCCGCGACGCTCTCGATCGCGATGACTGCGCGAATCGGGTCCTCGACGCGGTAGTAGGCGACCGCCGACACGTCGATGCTGACGTTGTCGCGCGTGATGATCCCCTGCGACTGGATCGGCATCGTGATGATCCGCAGCGACACGCGATCGACGCGATTGATCAGCGGAACGAAGAAGATCAGGCCGGGGCCGCGCGCAGCATGACTCACCTTGCCAAGGTGAAACATGACGGCCCGCTCGTACTGTTTGAGCACGCGGATGCCCGACGCCGCAATCGCGCCAGCAACCAGGACCACCGCGACCAGCACCACCGCGATCATGCGGATCCTCGCCGGGGCCTTGCCCGGGCATGTGATTTTGCGTGCGGGCCTCGGCGGTCGGCTGCCGCCGGGCCGATGAGCGTCACGGCTGCCGCTAGTTCGCCGCGAGCGACGACAGCGGGCGGCGCCATTGCGCCGCCCGCCTGGTCTGGCGTCGCGGTGCTGGGAGCTACAGGTGCTTCGGGCACAGTGACCTCCAGGACGGGGATTCAGCGGAAGTCAGGTCGCGCTGCCCGACCGTATGGTCGACCTCGCGGTGTATGCCCTCGGCGACCAACGCTACTCTCGGTGTCAAGCGGCGACGGCCGCTGCGGCGTGGCTCAATGCCGCCGGATCGGATCGCTCCCGTGCAGCGTGGTAGGCGACTGTGCATGCCGCTCGATGCTCGGGTCTTTGCGCGGCGCAGCAGGTTGCCGGTCTCGCGGCTCTCGTTGCGGACGAGGCACGCAGTCCGGCGCGAGCGCGGAACAGCAGCGACTTGACGCCCGATACGGTCGTATCCATGGTCGCTGCGATCTGCTCGTAGGCGTAGCCGTCGAACTCCCGCAACAGCAGCGCAGCCGACTGCGCCTCGGGCAGGGCGCGAACGTCCGCGACCAGTGTGCGGAACTCCTCGCGATCGGAGATGCTCTCGACGACGCTGCGACCGCCCTGCGGCTGTTGGTCGTCAAGCAACTCCAATCGGACCCTCTGTGCGCTGCGTAGGTTGTTGATGCAGCGGTTGCGGGCAATCTGGTAGAGCCACGGCCGCACGTTGATCTGACGATCATCCGCTCGCAGCGCGCGAAGCGCTGAGATGAGTACGTCCTGCAGTGCATCCTCGGCGTCTTCTCTGGATCGCAGCATGCTGGCGCAGAAGCGCAGCAGCCGCGCGTGGTAGCGCGCGGCCAGAATCTCGAAGGCGCGATCACTGCCCCCTCGTAGCAGGCTGACGAGCTCTTCGTCGGAGATTGCGCCTAGGGTCGCCGCCGATTGCAACGAGTCGGGGTGACGCGAGCCGGTCAAGCTGGACAACGGTGCCTCCGGAGTTAGGAACTCTCGGAAGTCGGGTCGCCCTGCCGCCCCACGCTATCTGGGACGACCCTGCAACGCTGCCCTCCGCAAACGAGGCTACTCTCCGCGTCGGACTGGCACAACCGACGCCGACGTTATTCAGCTGGGCGCGGCCCGTGAAGCGACCGGCAGCTCATCGTGGTCGACGAGATCCGTGGGGGCGAGGATGAACACCTCGCACATCATGTCCGGGTGCTGCTGATTGCCGCTCATGAAGCCGATCACGCGGCGCCCGGTCGCCTGCTCGATGACTTCTTCGAAACGCTGGCGCATGAGATCCTGGAAAGCCATCCGCTGCTCGATGACGGCCGACCCGCGGCCGCCTTCGAGCAGTGTCTGCTCCACGCGTGAGAAGCCGCCGCGCAGCACGCACACCACGAGGTCGTCCGCGTAATAGGACTTGGTCCGCGTCGGCCCGTGGCCGTAGAACTCCTTCAGCAGCGCGACCATCCCGTCAGAGATGGCGGTGAGCACGTCCCCGTGCGTCCTTGCCGGGCGATCTACCTCGCGCGGACTCATCAACTGGCAGCCCCGTGGCCAAGTGTCGACGGAATGAGACAATCGTAACGATACGGCGCGCTATGGTGGTGCAAGCATCGCGCGCGGGATCCTCGCCCTTCGCCTCGCGCGCGCCACTGCCTTTGTGGGGGACGAGAGAGAAGGCCGCCGTGCCGGCCCCGACTACCCCACTGAGCGGCGACGAGTTGCTCGCCGCGGTTACCGACGCGATGGTCGCGTTGCACCAGCGCTACCACCACCGAGCCCCCGTCAGCGCCAAGACGCTGCTGCTCGAAGATGACCTGCTCGCCTGCGTGCTCGGCGGCGTCTACACCACCGTCGAGCAGACGATGATCGAGTTGCAGCGCTCGGCCGTCGTGCAGGACACGAGAAGCGCCTTTCAGGATGCCATGCAACACAAGTTCATCGCCGCGGTCGAGCGGCTCTCGGGCCGTGCGGTGCTCGAATTCATCTCGAGCCATCACGTCGGGCCGGATATCGAGATCGAGCTGTTCATGCTCGAGCCGTCGTTGTCCAAGTGACTGCGGCTCCCACGAATCGGGCGTTGTGCGTCGCCCGGTCGAGCGCTACGATTTTCGCAGGAGGGCGTCACCGCGGGGTCGGGGCGATAAAGCGACCGGCAGCGCGACTGGGACTTCCGAGCATATTCGCGTCTCGGAGGTGCAAATGCCCGGTCCCGCCACTACTGCCTTTTCGTCGTCGCAGTCGTTGCGCGCGGTTTCAACTGCCTTTCACGCCACGACGCGCGACAGCGGCCGCAAGGTCGCTGTGGTTCACGCCGCGGGTGAGTTGGATGCGCCAGCCGCACCACTGCTGGAACATGCGCTGCGTCATGCGCTAAAGCGGGGACGAACGGTCGTGCTCGACCTGCGTGGCCTTACGCGTGTCGACGTGTTCGGCGTCGGGGTCATCGTCGACGCGAGCGTCGCTGCCCGGCACGCAGGTGCACGGTTGGTCCTTGTTCGCGGACTGTCACAGGTCGACCGTTTGCTCGCGCTCACGGGAGGCTCGGGTGACGTGGAGGTCGTGGACCTCGGTGCCGGGGAGCCGGCGCTTCAGGCGCTCTTGAGCATCGCGCGCGTCGATCGCTCGCTGGAGCGAGACCGGAGGCGGCGGGCCCGTGGAGTCGTCACTTTCGTCGCCCCGAGCCAGATCGCTCCCGGCCTCGACACAGCGACCCTTCGCACCGGCCGAGGCGAGCTCATCGAGCCTTGACGCTCGGCTGGGCGGCGATACCGCAAACTCGGCTCCCGAGAAAACAACGATCGCTGCGCGGACCCAGCGAGTCGATCCACGAGGCAATTGTCGCGAGCGCCGGCATCTGTTTCCCATTTTGCCGGCGCGAGATCACATGCTCGCCCGGAGCTGAGCCTGCCTCGTGGCCGGCTATCGCGGCGGCTTGCGCGAGCGTTGGGCGGAGGCGTGATGCGGCGCCAGCCAGACCGCTGCCTCCGGCGTTTCGACGACGAAGCTGAAGCTCTCTTGCAGATACAGGTAGACAGCGTCGGCGTCGTGGCGTTCGTAGCCGACGGCGAGATCCTGTCCGGACTCGAACCTGTAGTCACCGCCGCGCAGACTCAGGACGACGCCGCCCTCGACACCTGGACCCCAGACGATTGGTCCACCCAGAATCTTGCGGAGGTGGTCGAGCAGGGGATAGCCACCATGCTCGGCGGATTCGATCACGCGCGTGTACTCCGCGCGACTGAGCAGCAACGCGTAGGGCCCTGCGATCCCGCGCGCCAGCAACAGCTCCGTCGCTTCGGCGACGGAGCGGGTGTAGGCATCGACGGTGGCGGCAAGCTGCGCCCCCTCATGCGGCGATGCTCCGGCGATCCCGGCGATTGCGGCTTCGCTCCAGCCGTGTACTACCGCCGCGTTTTCGGCAACGGCGATCCTATGCGCAGCGGCGTCGAGGTCGTCGAGGTCGGGGTCGAGCGCGCCACGATCGTGATCGCGGAGCTCCCTAAGCGAGATTGAGAAGTCGGCTCGAAGCTCGACCAGCGGCATCACGCGACGCTGCAGGGCCTCGACACCGTCTGCCCTGGAGAACTCGAGCGCTCGCGTGCGACCGAGGTTGGTGGCGGAGTAGGTCCAGCCGTATGGACCCAGGAAATCCACGACGCGACGAGCAGCCAGGGCGGGCGTCAAGCGTTCGATCGCTTCGTCCTCGACGAGCTTCCAGTTAGCCCCGGTCAGTGGCGCGAGGTCACGAAGGAGGTGATTCATGGGGTGCTCCCGCGCAGTGCACCAATTCCCAATGACCCCGAGCCATCCGGCGCCGACGGCTCGCCGCCCGAATCTCCCGCGTCCGCTGCGCCAGCCTCAGCGGCCTCGCCGTTTTCCACGATGTCGCCATCGCGGAAGAGAACTCCGCGCGCGATTTCGCGCCACACCGGTGTGCGCCGTAGCAGGAACTCCAGATCCATCGAGAAGTGCTTGAACTCCTCGCCCTGCGCATCGCGCATGATCGCCTTCGCCTGCGGATCGGATTCGAGTGCCATTCGCTGCTCGTACCAGCCGATCGCCTCCGCCTCTTCGGTCAGTGACGCGCACATCCTGGCGAACGTCCGCGACGCGGCCGGCAACTCATCAGGTGGCTCGTGATATTGATCGAAACCCACAGGAACCTCCAAATCGGGGAAGAGACGCGCGCGCGGCCCTGGCACAGAGGATCGAGCCTGCCCGCATCGTGGCATCGCAAACGCCGACCGTCAGCTGGATTGAAGCAGTTGGATCCATCCGTGGCTCTCGCCGCGCGCGCCGCAGGGCTCACAGTTTGGCTCGACCTACACCGGGCAGTAACGGTAGGCAAACTTTGCTCATGAGCCGGGAGCCCGACGTGACCTACCCGCCAGCACAAGCAGTATCCCCGCCTGGACCCGCTCGCCGCGCGCTGCCATTCGATGGTGGCCCGGATCCCGTTGAGACCGCGCAATCCGACGCGATCGATCGCATTGCCGCTGGTGCGCAGGCCCGCGACCGTATCCCCGTGTTTCCCCACGACGCGTTTGCGGAGCTCGCGCGCGCAGGTCTCCTCGGCGTCAAGGTGCCGGCAGCCGGAAGCTCGATTCCGTTCGCCGACGAGTTGCGCCTCGTCCGAGATGTCTCGCGCGCCGACAGCTCGGTCGGCCGGATCCTTGATGGCCATTTCAACGCTGTCGAGCGCTTGACGCTTGCGTGCCCCGACACGCTCGACGCAGACGAACGCGCCGAGATTGCCGAGGGCACTCTGATCCTTGGGGTCTGGGGTGCCGATCCGGGCCCGGGGGAGGGGGAGCCCGCTTTTCTGCGCTCGGACAGCCTGCACGGCGTGAAGACCTTCTGCTCGGGCGCTGGCGGCGTGCGACGCGCGCTCGTGCTGGCGCGCGACGGGACCGCGCAGTCGCGGCTCGTCTACGTGGACGTGTCTGACGAGCGGGTGGTGATCGACCGCAGCTGGTTTCGCGGCGCGGGAATGCGCGCGTCGGAGAGCCATCGCGTCATCTTCGATGGCGTGCCGGTACGGGCAGTGCTCGGGGGCCCCGGGGAGATCATGCGCGAGCCATGGTTCTCGCGTGACGCGATCCGGACGACTGCCACATGGGCCGGCATCGCCGCCGGTATCGTCGCCGCGGCGTTCTCTGTCCTGCGCGAACGTGGCGAGCCAGGTGAGCTGATCGCGCTGTCAGTTGGCAGGATGCGCGTGGCCCTCGCAACGATCGAGCGTTGGCTTGCATATGCAGGCGACCGTGCCGAGACCGAGCTGCCGCTCGCTGGCATTGCGATTGAGGCGCGCTGGGCGATCGCGGGGGCGTGCCGCGAGATCTCAGAGCAGGCGGCGCTGGCATGCGGATCACGGCCGCTGGCGACTGGCGACGCTCTCGCGCGCGGCCGTCGTGATCTCGATCTGTTTCTTCTGCAACACCGGCTCGAGCCTCTCCTGGCCCGGCACGGTGCCCGCACGCTGACAGAAGGTCCGTGAAATGCCCGCATCTCGACAGCAAGATGCGCACCTGCAGCGTGCGCGCACGCGTGTAGAGCCCCGGTTCTTTGACGATCTCTACGCCGGGTCCGAGGACCCGTGGGCGTTTGCGACTAGCGCCTACGAGCGGGAAAAGTACGGTCATACGCTTGCCGCGTTGGGCGGCCGGCGATTCGGCCGGGCGCTTGAGATCGGATGCTCAATCGGCGTCTTCACCGAGCAGCTCGCGGCGATCTCTACGGAGCTCCTCGCGATCGACGTCTCAGCGCTGGCGCTCGCTCGCGCGCGCCGGCGCCTGGGTTCGAGGCCCGGGGTCAGCTTCGCCCGGATGACATTTCCCGAAGCGATGCCCGACGGTCCATGGAGGCTGATCGTCTGCTCCGAGGTCTTGTACTACCTCGACCCGCCCGCGTTCGCGCTGGCGCTCGAGCGCCTGAAGATCGGGCTCGCAGATGGTGCAACGGTGCTCGCGGTCCACTGGCGCGGACCCACCGAGACCTACCCGCTGCGCGGTGACGAGGTCCATGACCGCTTGGTCAGCGAGCTCGGCCCGTGGCATGTGCTTGACGACGCCCGGCCGCAGTATCGCCTCGACCGCTTCGAGGGCAGCTGATGGGCGCTCGCGCACTCGTGTTCATCGGCGGCGGGGCGTTCACTGTCTGGTGCACCCGCGGCGACACGCTGGTCGGCGCGCTGACCCTTGGTCGCGACGAGGATTACGAGCGCGGGCGCGAGCTGATCGCGCTAGGCAACGCCTCATGAGCCCGCCGCGGCCAGACCGCCGGTTGCAGGCCATCGTTGTGGTGCCCGCCCACGACGAGCAGGATCGCATCGGACTCTGCCTCCGAGCCCTCGCTGAGCAGCGCGGCGTGGACGCGGCCTCCTTCGAGGTCGTGGTCGTCCTCGATCGCTGCAGCGACGATACGCGTGCGGTGGTGTCGCAACGTGCCACCGCCACCCCGCGACCCAGGCTGATCCTGCTCGACTCGCCGAGGCCCGGCTCTGGTCATGCCCGACGTGCGGGAATGGACTTCGCATGTGCACGGCTGTTGGGCGCCGGTCGCCCGCACGGCCTGATTGCCAGCACGGATGCCGACACCCGCGTGGCGCCCGACTGGCTCGCGACGCAACTCGCGCTCGCTCGCGATGGCGCCGGAGCAATCGGCGGGCGCATCGACCTCGATCCACGTGAGGCCTCCCGCCTGCCGCCTGCCGTCCTCCATGGCCGTAAAGTGCATGCCCGAGCACGCCACGCGCGCATTCGCGCCTTCGACCAGGGTGCAACAGCAATGGACGGACGGGACCATCACCAGTTCAGCGGCGCGTCGCTGGCCGTCACCGCACAGATCTACCGTGATCTGGGCGGCCTCCCGGTCGTCGATGCCCTCGAGGATGAGGCGTTCGAGCGCTTGCTCGAGGACCGCCGGATCCCGATCGTGCGCAGTGACCGCGTCAGCGTCACGACCTCCGCCCGCACGAATGGCCGCGCCGCGCGTGGTCTGGCTCGCGATCTGGCGCTCGCCGATTGGCGCGCCCGGCGAAGCTTCCGCGCGAGCGAGTTTGACCCTGACGATCTCTTGGCGCGCAAGACCGCCTCGATCAGCGTCATCCTCCCCGCCCGCGAGGTTGGCGACACCATCGCGCCGATCGTTGGATCGCTCGTTGCCTTACGCGAGACGGGCCTGATCGACGAGCTGATCGTCATCGACGCCGCATCACGAGATGGGACAGCGGCGATCGCTGCCGCCCAGGGTGCGGATGTCCTGCAGGAGGACGAGCTTCTCAGCGAGCACGGCCCGTCACGAGGCAAGGGTGACGCGATGTGGCGTGCACTGAGCGTTGTCCGGGGCGAGATTGCCGTATTCCTTGATGCTGACACGCGCGACTTCACGCCGACCTTCGTCATCGGCCTGCTCGGGCCGCTGCTTTCAAACCCTGAGATTCGCTTCGTCAAAGGCGCATTCCGGCGGCCACTCGCTTTGGCGACAGGCGTTCTCCCGGGGGAAGGTGGTCGTGTCACCGAGCTCGTCGCGCGACCTCTCTTGAACCTCTACGCCCCGCACCTCGCGGGGTTTGATCAACCACTCGCGGGGGAGGTCGCGGCGTATTCCAGTCTGCTGCGCAGCGTGCGCTTCCCGGCTGGCTACGGCGTCGAGATCGCGAACCTCATCGACATCGCGCGCCTGGCCGGAATGGACGGGCTGGCGCAGGTGGACCTCGGCGAGCGCCAGAACCGCCACCAGCCGCTGCGCGATCTCAGCGCCATGGCCTACGCGGTCATGGTCGCAGCCGCCTCGCGCCTGGGCGATAGCGGCCTCCACGCGCCACCGGCCCCCGGCCCGCTCGCACTTCCACCGCGACCCGGCGACACCGCGCCCGAGACCCGCCAGGTAGTCGTCTTGGAACGTCCCCCACTCGCGTCGCTCACGAGCGACAGCCCCGATCAGTCGGATCGCGACACACGGGCCGGCGCGACGTTGTAACCGCGAGCGCGGCCCGACCTCGGGTCGCGTGGTCGCGGATGGAACACTCAGCCAACGGTGGTCAAGCCGCGGCGCGCTACGGTGTCTTCGTGGACCGTCTCCCGTTCGCGTTGATCGAGTTCCCCGCCGACGACACCGACCGCGCCCTGCGCTTTTGGAACGGCGTCCTCAGCATCGAGCTCGCGCCAAGAGCCCCTGATCAGGGCAGTGGCTGGCAAAGCCCAGGCACCGGACCGGCACTCGGCGTCCACGCCCGCGGCCGTGGTCCCGGCGACTCCGTGTCGCTCCCATATTTCGAGGTGACAGACCTCGAAGCAGCACTCGCGCGGGTCCGCAAGTTCGGTGGCAGCGTCGTGCATCCCGGCGAGCGCTGGGCGGTGTGCCGCGACAGCGAGGGCAGCCCGTTCGCTCTCGCGGCAACCGCGTAGCGGGCCGTGTTCGCACCGATGAGTTTGCGTCGGCCGGGCGGTCTATCCGGACAGCATCATTGAAGCCCAACGCGAGGAGATCCGCCGGTGCGCAAAGTAGTTGCCTACGAACTGCTCTCGCTTGACGGGATTGCTGAGGAGCCGCTCGAGTTCATCACGGACTTCGACGAGACGATGAGCGAGAACCTCGGCCGCGTCATCGCCTCCCAAGACGTCGTGCTGCTGGGGCGCCGCACCTACGACGACTGGGCTGAGTTCTGGCCCAGCAGCGACATTGAGCCATTCGCGACATTCATCAACGGCGTGCAGAAGTTCGTGGCGAGCTCGACGCCGCTCGAGCAGCCGTGGGCGAGCAGTTCTGTCGTTGATAGCGATCTCGCCCAATTCGTCGCCGATCTCAAGCGCCAGCCGGGCGGCGACATCGGCGTCCACGGCAGCATCACGCTCGCGCAGTCGCTGCTCGAGGCGAGCCTCGTTGACGAGATCCGACTCGTGATCGCCCCGGCCGTGCACATGCAGGGGCGCAGGCTCTTCGATCACGCCAGCCCCAAACGGCTGTCACTGACGCGCAACGTCACCTCTCCAACCGGCTACCTGCTTCTCGACTTCCAGGTCAACAACTGACGTCGACTGCATCTAGTCGGCCGCGCGCCGCGTGCCCGCGAAGGACGAGTTGCGGTACTCCGAGAGCTCGTGTGTCCTAGGCCAGTACGCCCTGTGGGCTGGCGCGCTACGGCTCTAGGCTCGGACGTGCAGGGATGGGGAGGATGGGCACGGCTGGTTTCGAACCAGCGACCTCTCGCGTGTGAAGCGAGCGCTCTCCCACTGAGCTACGCGCCCGGCGAACCGCCGATTCTAGGCACTTCACCACCGCCCGGTGCTCGCCGCATTCAACGCGCTGCCGGCCGCCCAGCCTGCTAGAACACTCGCGACCGTCGGTCACCTCCGGCGGCAACCGAGAGGGGGAACCTTGTCCGCATTATCTGTTTCGATCGCTTTCCCGGAGAAGCACAGCCGCCTCACGACGTTTTTCAGGCTGCTGCTCGCGATACCGCTCTTCATCTTCGCCTACGTCTACGAGATCCTCACGCTGATCTGCGTGCTCATCACATGGGTCGCGATGATCTTCAGCGGGCGCTATCCCGCGGGCCTCTACCGCTTCGTCTCCGGCTACGTGCGCTTCTACATGCGCATGTCCGGCTACATCCTGCTCGCCGTCGACGCCTACCCGCCGTTCAGTGGCGGCGCGGCGCCCGATTTCCCGGTACAGGTGACGATCCCGGAGCGCAAGGACAAGTACAGCCGCCTGAAGGCTTTCTTCCGCTTCATCTACATCATTCCCGCGTACATCGTCGTCGCGCTGCTGGGGATCGGGCTGATGTTCGTTGAGCTCCTTTCCTGGATCATCATCCTGATTACCGGCCGCCTGCCGGGCGCATTTGCGAGCTACATCCAGTTCACGCTCGGCTGGGCGCTGAAGTTCCAGGGCCTCTACTTCCTCCTGATCGAGAACTACTAGGCCCCAAACCGTCTACCATCCCGCCCGGACCGTGCTAGGCGGGGAACCAGCGGTGCCCTGAACCCGCAATCCGCTATAGCGGGGCCGAATTCCCTCCCGAGGGGCAGCTCGCACAGCAGCCCCGCTGGTCGGGGCGTTGATGGTCGAGGGTCCCCCGCGATGTCGGTTCGTGAACCAGGTCAGGTCCGGAAGGAAGCAGCCTTAAGCGGGTCCCGGCAGGCGCGGTGGGAGCTCCCTC
Organism: Solirubrobacteraceae bacterium; assembly: GCA_050010595.1. GTDB lineage: Bacteria > Actinomycetota > Thermoleophilia > Solirubrobacterales > Solirubrobacteraceae > Palsa-513. Next base: position 157,239 of record JBEKKS010000003.1, on the reverse strand, counting down.
ACCGGAGCCGCGACCGGCGGAAGGCACCGTACAAGTGGCTTCGACGGCGGGTGCACGGTCCACTTCTTTGCTTTATGGGCCCTTCGGGCCGGTGGGGGCTCGCGCGACTCCAGAGGTGAACCAGGCCCAAGGACGCGGACCCTGCGCGTAGCGTTGCTCGAGCCGCTCGATCTTGAAGCCCGACGCCGCCACGAGTGCGGGGATGTCGCGCGTGAGGTGACAGCCACCCGCGAGCCGGCCCTGCAGCCCGTCGAGCCGCTGTTGCCACCGTACGACGCCCGCGTCTGGCGCGAGACCATGCTCGAGAAAGTGAAAGCTCCCGCCCGGCTTGATCACGCGCAGTAGCTGCGCCAGAGCCTGCTCGACGTCGGGGATCGTGCAGAGCGTGAACGTCGAGAGCGCGGCGTCGGCGCTCGCGTCCTCGATCGCTTCGACCGCGGACTGCTCGACCGCGAGATCCGACTCGCTAACCCGCTGCGCCGCAAGTCGCATCGCCAGCGCGGACGGCTCAATGGCCACCACACGCTCGACTTCTGGCGGGTAGTGCGCGAGGTTCAGTCCGGAGCCAAAACCGATCTCGACGACGCGGCCTGCGAGCCCGCTGGTCACGCCCGCCCGCCACTGCGCGAGCTCCGGCGTGCGGCAAGCCCGGTCGATCAGGCGCGGCAGTACGCGCTCGCGGTAGATGCCCATTTACGGCCCACATCGCGTGTACACGCGCCACGAACGGTTCTCGGCGCTCAGCCTGAAGCCCGGCGGGACCGCGTAGTTCTTCGCCGGGTCGTTGAGGTCGAGCAGGTAGATCTCGCGCACTGCCGGGCTTGCGGCTGCGACGAAGGTTCCGCGTGCGATCTCGCGCGGCACGATGTTCGCGGGGCTCGTGTGCAGCTCGAGCGCGAGCAGCGGGATCGGCGTGTGGTAGGGGACGCCGATCTTGCCGCAGCGCAGCGCGATCGCATGGTCGCGGGTCAGCGCGATCAGGTCGTTCTCGACCCGCAGCTGCGCTGAGAGGCTTTGCTTCTTCGGGTTTGTCGAGTTGAACGTCTCGCGCAGCCGCGTCACGTTCCACGGAACGAACGCGACGATCGCGATCGCGCAAACGATCGCGCCCGCCCGCCAGATGCGGCCGGGCTGTGTGAGCCACCCGAACAGACCGGCGCCGGCGAACACAGCGCCGAGCGCCACGATGACGAACGTGTAGCGGTCGTCGATCGGCAGCCCCGAGCTCGCGATCGCGGCGAACGCGACGAGCGCGACGACGCCCGCGCCAACGCCAAGCAGCATGGCGCGGCCGCGCGCTAGCCACAACGAGAGCACGAGCCCGACGCCGCCCGCGATCAGCCCGTCGGGACCGAGCACCTCACCGAGCCTCCGCGCTCCCGTGTAGGGGAACTTGAGCAGCCCCGTGGGTCGCCGCAGCGTCGTCGCGGTGCTCTGCGTGTGGCGCAGCGACCACAGCAGATTTCCGGTGACCAGTCCATCCGAGGCAACCCACGCCACGGCCGGCGCGACGCCGAGTAGGGCGAGCCAGGCGAGCGTCCGCCGGTCGGTTCTCGCGACGGCGAGGTAGACCCAGTAGGTGGCCGCGAACAGCCACGCTTCGGGGCGCAGCAGTCCGGCGATGTCGAGCAGCGCGATGACGGGCCAGCCGGCGCGCCGTCGCCTTGTCTCGACGAGTAGCGCCGTGAGCACCAGCGCCGTGTAGGGGATGTCGACGTAGGCTCGCACCCCGTAGCTGAGGACCTCGTAGCGCGTGATCAGGATCGCTGCCGCCGCGACGCCGACCGGCCAGGAGAACCATTCGCGACCGAGCTCGAAGACGAGGTAGGGCAGCGCCGCGAGCGCGAGGTAGGCGAGGGCGAGAACGATCGCGATCGTCGCCGCGGCGCCAAGCGGGGATGTGACGAGCCCGAGCAGCTCGGCCAGCGGGTGTGGCGTCGGCGCCAGCGCGAGGTCATAGCTGGGGGTCTGTCCGCGCCCGAGCTGCGCTCCCCAGACGAGCGAGTAGAGCGTGTCGTAGTTGGGGAAGCCGGACGGCAGGATCAACCGCAGTAGGAGTGCGCCGACGGCGATCCATGCAGCCGCGATGAGATGCCGTGAGCGCGCCATCACGCGCACGCTATTCATTCAGGAGGCGCCAGCGACGCCGTAGACTCAGCTTTCCGTGTCGTCCGGTCCCTCGCTCTACCGCCGCCACCGCCCGCGCGTGTTCGCGGATGTCGTTGGGCAAGAGCATGTGGTGCGCACGCTCGCGAACGCTGTCGAGCGCGACCGCATCCATCACGCCTACCTGTTCGTCGGCTCCCGCGGGACCGGCAAGACCTCGATGGCGAAGATTCTCGCGGCCTGCCTCAACTGCGTGGAAGGCCCGACGATCACGCCGTGCGGTGTCTGCGAGTCGTGCCGCTCGATCGCCGCTGCGACCTCCCTCGACGTCGTCGAGATGGACGCGGCGTCGTCGAACTCGGTTGACGACATCCGCGCGCTGCGCGAGTCGGTCGCCTTCGCGCCCGTCTCAGGCCAGCGCAAGGTCTACATCCTCGACGAGGCGCACATGCTCTCGAGCGCGGCCTGGAATGCGTTCCTCAAGACGCTCGAGGAGCCGCCGCCCAACACCGTGTTCGTCCTCGCCACGACCGACGCGCAAAAGATCCCGGCGACGGTGATCGATCGCTGTCACCGCTTCGATTTCGGGCGCCCGAGCGCCGAGCAGATCCTGCAGGTGCTGCGCCGCACCGCGAGCGCGGAGTCGATCGAGGTTGGCGATGAGGCACTCGCCCTGCTGGCGCGTCACGCCGCGGGCAGCTTCCGTGACGCGCTCGGCACGCTCGAGCAGCTGCAGACCTACAGCGAAGGCGCGATCACGCTCGACGACGTCCTCGCGGTCCTCGGTATCTCTGACGCGGAGCTCCTTTTCGCAACCTTCGATGCGATCGTGCAGGCCGATCCGGCAACCACTCTGCGCGCCGTCGCGTCTGCGATCGAAGCGGGCACCGACCCCGCGACGTTCACGCGCGAGCTGGAAGCGCACGCCCGTGAGCTGCTGATCGTCCAGACCACCGCCGGCAGCGTCCCACCCGAGATCAGCCTCACTCCCGAGCGCGACGCGCGCCTCCAAGCGCAGGCCACGCAGGTCGGCCCGGCAACCCTGGTGCGCTTCCTCGACGTTCTAGCCCAAGCGCTGATCGCGAACCGCGCCGGCGCCGACGCCCGCACCCAGCTCGAGCTCGCGACGATCCGCGCCGCCCGCCCCGATCTCGACCCATCAACCGCAGCCATCACCGCCCGCCTCGAACGCCTCGAGCGCAACCCACCCCGAGCCTCCGAGGCGTCGCCCGCACCTCCCGCCCGCCAACCGCCCCCGCCCCTTCCGCCCGAGCACCCGGCCGCGACCCAACCCCCGCCGCCACAGCCAGAGGAGCCGTCGGCTCCCCCGGCGACAGCCGGGGAGCCGAGCGGCGACGATCTGCCGCTGACCCTCCAGTTGCTGCTAGACGCCTGGCCTGCGGTTCTCGCGACCTTGCGCTCGTCGAACGCGCTGCTCGGTGCGGTGATCGAGGAGGCCCAGCCGGTCGAGTTCGATGGCAGCCGCCTCGTGCTCGCGTTCGCCGAGGATGCGGCGTTCCAGCGCCGTAAGGCGGAGGATCGCGCGAGCCGCACGGCGCTGGCGGAGGCTGTGACCCAGGTGACCGGTCGTGCCGTGTCGCTCGACTACGCGTCGCAGGTGCTCGCACCGAAGCCGCCGGTGGCGCCGCTCAGTAATGCGGAGCTGGCACAACGCCTGGTGGACGAGTTCGACGGCGAGCAGTTACCCGCGCAAGCGGAGAAGGAGATCGACTGATGCCACAGCCCAACATGCAGCAGATGCTCAAGCAGGTTCAGAAGATGCAGGCCGACATGGCGAGCGCTCAGGAGGAGATCGCGGCGGCCGAGGTTCAGGCGTCCTCCGGCGGTGGCATGGTGACCGTCACGATGAGCGGGACGCTCGAGCTGAAGTCGGTCCGGATCGAGCCGGCGGCGATCGACCCGGATGACCCCGACCTCCTGTCGGATCTTGTGCTGGCGGCCGTGAACGAGGCCCTGCGCTCGGCGCAGAAGCTGGCGAGCGAACGGATGGAACGCGTCACAGGCGGTCTCGACCTCGGCTCGCTCGGCGGCCTCGGCCTGCCCGGGTTCTAGAGCTCATTGTCCGTCTACGCGCCACCGATCCAGCGCCTGGTCAGCGAGCTCTCGAAACTGCCGGGCATCGGCAATCGGACGGCGCAGCGGCTCGCGTTCTACATCTTGCGCTGCACGCCGGAGGATGCTGCTGCACTTGCCCAGGCGATCCGCGATGTCAAGGAGCGAATCGGGCTCTGCGAGGTCTGCTGCAACCTCGCGGAGGGTCCGCGCTGCCGGATCTGCGAGGACGAGCGGCGCGACGCGAGCGTGATCTGCGTCGTCGAGGAGCCCGCTGACGTCATCGCGCTCGAGCGCACCCACGAGTACCGCGGCCGCTACCACGTGCTCGGCGGCGCCCTCTCGCCGATCGACGGCGTCGACGCCGATGACCTGCACATCGCCGAGCTCCTGCGCCGCGTGCAGCAGCCAGCCGGCGAGGTGCGCGAGGTGGTGCTCGCGACGAACCCGACGACGACAGGCGAAGCAACGGCGCATCACATCGCCGAGGCCCTGCGCGAGCGCAGCCCAACCGTAACCGTCACGCGCCTCGCAAGCGGCCTGCCGGTAGGCGCCGATCTCGAGTACGCCGACGAGGTGACGCTCGGCCGCGCATTCTCCGGCCGCCGCGCGGTCTGACGGGTCCATACCCAGCAGTCCCCACGCCCACCGGCCGCGCACTTCCAGCGGCGAGGATGGCCGGCAAAGCCGGCCACCGCAGCGTATCCTCGATGTTTGAGATGACGAGCACGATCGTGATGAAATTCGGTGGTACGTCCGTTGCCGACGCGGCGCGGATCAAGCGTGCCGCCGCGCGGATCGTCGCCAAGCGCGAGCGCGGCTTTCGCGTAGTTGCGGTGCTCTCGGCACGCGGCAAGACGACCGACGAGCTGATCGCGATGGCCGAGGAGGTATCGCCGGAGCCCGATCCGCGCGAGATGGACATGCTGCTCTCCACGGGCGAGCGCATCTCCTGCGCGCTTTGCGCGATGGCGATCAACGACCTCGGCCACAAGGCGCTCTCGCTGACCGGCTCCCAGGCTGGGATCGTCACCGACACCGCGCACACAAAGGCGCGGATCATTGACGTCCGCGCCGAGCGCATCCACGCCGCGCTCGACGACGACATGATCGTCCTCGTCGCGGGCTTTCAGGGCGTCTCGACCAGCCGCGACGTGACGACGCTCGGTCGCGGCGGCTCGGACACGACCGCGGTCGCGCTTGCGGCGGCGGTCGGCGCCGAGGAGTGCGAGATCTACACCGACGTAGCCGGCGTGTTCAGCGCCGACCCACGGATCGTCCCCCACGCACGCAAGCTGCCGGTCGTCTCCTTCGAGGAGATGCTCGAGATGTCGGCCTCCGGCGCCGGCGTCCTGCAGCTACGCTCCGTCGAGTATGCACGCAACCATGGCGTGCGGATCCATTGTCGATCGAGCATCGAGGACGGTCCCGGTACCGTTGTCGTCTCGGAGCAGGACACGTTGGAGCGTCCACTAGTCACAGCGATAACCCATTCGACCGGCGAGGCGCGCCTGACGCTGCTCGACGTGCCCGACCATCCTGGCATTGCCGCGCGGATCTTCGGCACGCTTGCCGACGCGAATGTCAACGTCGACATGATCATCCAGAACGAATCGGTCTCCGAGCACCGCGGCGCCGACATGTCCTTCACCGTGACGCGCGAGGATCTGCGCACCGCCCGCGGCGTGCTCGAGCCGGTTGTCGACGAGCTCGGGATCGGCGGTCTCGCGCAGGACGAGGAGATGGGCAAGGTCTCGGTCGTCGGAGCAGGCATGCGCAGCCACCCGGGTGTCGCTGCGAAGGTCTTCGACGTCCTTGGTGAGGCCGGGATCAACATCGAGATGATCTCGACTTCACCAATCAAGATCTCGTGCGTGATCCGCGCCGACCGCGTCGAGGAGGCGGTCAGGGGCCTGCACGACGCGTTCGAGCTCTCAGGCAAGGACACGATCCTCGCCGAGGATCCTTTCGCCGGACCGCGATGAGCTCCCCGGTGCGTCTGGCAGTCGTCGGCGCGACGGGCGCTGTCGGCGCCGTCATGCTCAGCATTCTTGCCGAGCGCGAGTTTCCGGCGAGTGAGATCGTCGCTTTCGCGTCCGAGCGCTCGGCCGGACGTCTGCTCGAGGGCGTCGGCGAGGTCCAGCCGTTGCGCGAGGACACGATCGCGGGCTTCGATGTAGCGATCTTCTCTGCCGGCGGCAGCGTCTCGCGCGAGTGGGCGCCACGCTTCGCGCAGGCCGGCGCGATCGTCGTCGACAACTCGAGCGCCTGGCGGATGGACCCGCAGGTGCCGTTGGTCGTCAGCGAGGTGAACCCGCTTGCCCTGCACCAGATTGGGCGCGGCATCGTCGCGAACCCGAACTGCACGACTATGGCGATCATGCTGCCGCTCAAGGCGCTGCACGACGCATTCGGCTTGCGCGCGTTCGTCGCGACGAGCTTCCAGGCTGCTGGCGGGGCCGGCCAGAAGGGAATGGATGAGCTGGCAGCGCAGGTTCCCGTGCTGCACGAGGCTCGTGCGCGGCTCGTCGACGACGGTGCCGCGGCGATCGCGACCGTCGAGCATCACGTGCACGCGGCGCCGCTCGCCTACAACGTCGTGCCGTGGCTCGGCAGTGCCGCCGGTGATGGCTACACCGACGAGGAGCTGAAGCTGGTCAACGAGTCGCGCAAGATCCTCGACATTCCAGACCTCGCGGTCAGCCCAACCTGCGTACGCGTTCCCGTGATGGTCGGCCACTCGATCGAGGTGCGCGCGACCTTCGAAGACGAGCCGGACCTCGACCGCGCGCTCGGCGCGCTCGGCGAGTTTCCGAACCTCGTCGTCGATCCAGTCCCGACGCCGGCTCGCTACGCCGGCCGCGACGAGGTGGCGGTCGGCCGCGTTCGCCGCGATCTCGCCGATCCGTACTCGCTCAACTTCTTCGCCGTCGGCGATAACCTGCGCAAGGGCGCCGCGCTCAACACGATCCAGATCGCGGAGCTCCTCGTCTCGCGCGGCCTCGTCCCGGCTAAGGTCGCGGCGGGCGCCTGACCGGATCGCCGCGCCGCCAGCAGTCGCCTGAACGCTGCCGGCGGCCGGCACCCGATACGGTGCTCGGCGCGATGAAGATCATCTACACGTACACAGACGAAGCGCCTGCGCTTGCGACTCAGTCGCTGCTCCCGATCATCGAGTCCTTCGCGAGTGCCGCCGGCGTCGAGGTCGAGACCCGCGACATCTCGCTTGCCGGGCGCATTCTCGCCCAGTTCCCCGACCGCTTGAGCCCCGACCAGCAGGTCGGCGACGCGCTCGCCGAGCTTGGCGAGCTCGCGCTGACGGCCGATGCGAACATCATCAAGCTGCCGAACATCAGCGCCTCGCTGCCGCAGCTGAAGGCGGCGATCGCGGAGCTCCAGTCGCACGGCTTCGCCGTCCCGGATTATCCCGACGAGCCGGCCGACGACGAGCAGCGCGCGATTCGCGACCGCTACGACGCCGTCAAGGGCAGCGCCGTGAACCCCGTCCTGCGCCAGGGCAACTCGGACCGCCGCGCGCCCGCTTCGGTCAAGGCCTACGCACGCCACCATCCGCAGTCGATGGGCGCCTGGTCGCCCGATTCGCGCTCGCACGTCGCGACGATGGGCTCGGGCGACTTCCGCGACACGGAGCGCTCGGTCACGGTTGGCCGGCCCGGCAGCGTCCGGATCGAGCATCTCGCGGCCGACGGCACGGTCACCGTGCTGAAAGAGCGAACCGACGTGCAAGACGGTGAGGTGCTCGACGCGTCGGTGATGCGTCGCGCCGCGCTCGAGCAGTTCCTTGCGGAGCAGGTCGCGCAAGCCAAGGAGCAGGGCGTGCTCTTCTCCGTTCACCTCAAGGCGACGATGATGAAGGTCTCGGACCCGATCATCTTCGGCCACGCGGTCCGGGCGTTCTTCCCCGACCTGTTCGACGCGCACGGCGCGACGCTCGAGCGGATCGGTGTCAGCGCGGGCGACGGACTCGCGACGCTTCTGCGCGCGGTCGAGGAGCTCGACGAGGGCGAGCGTGCCGCTATCCACGCGTCGATCGCGGCTGCTTACGCGGATGGCCCGGCGCTCGCGATGGTCGACTCCGACCGTGGCATCACGAACCTGCACGTTCCAAGCGACGTGATCATCGACGCTTCGATGCCCGCCGCGATCCGCGCCTCCGGTCAGATGTGGAACGCGGTCGGCGAGCAGCAGGACACGAAGTTCGTGATCCCCGACCACTCCTATGCGCCGCTCTACGCGCAGACCGTCGCCGACTGCATCGAGCACGGTGCCTTCGATCCGGCGAGCATGGGCACGACCCCGAACGTCGGCTTGATGGCCCAGCAGGCGGAGGAGTACGGCTCGCACGACAAGACGTTCGAGATCCCCGCACCCGGCAGCGTCCGCGTCGTTCATTCCGACGGCGTGACGTTGCTCGAGCACGCCGTCGACGAAGGCGATATCTGGCGCATGTGCCAGTGCAAGGACGCAGCGATCCAGGATTGGGTGCGGCTTGCGGTGCAGCGAGCGCGGACCACGGGAGCGCCCGCCGTGTTCTGGCTCGACGAGACACGCCCGCACGACGCCGAGCTGCTGCGCAAGGTTCGCCCGGCGCTTGCGGATCTCGATACCGAAGGCCTGCAGATCGAGATCCTCGACGTCCCGGCTGCGGCCCGCTTCACGCTCGAGCGCGCGCGTGCCGGCAAGGACACGATCGGCGTCACCGGCAACGTCCTGCGCGACTACCTGACGGACCTGTTCCCGATCCTCGAGCTCGGCACGAGCGCCAAGATGCTCTCGATCGTGCCGCTGATGGCGGGCGGGGGCATGTTCGAGACGGGCGCCGGCGGCTCGGCGCCGAAACACGTTCAGCAGCTGCTGGCAGAGAACTTCCTGCGCTGGGATTCGCTCGGCGAGTTCCTCGCGCTGGCACCCTCGCTCGAGCTCTACGCCAGCCACACGGGCAACGCCGCCGCCAAGGTCCTGGCCGACACGCTCGATCGAGCGACCGGTCGCCTGCTCGAGAACAACCGCAACCCGGGACGCAGGCTTGGGCAGCTCGACAACCGCGGCAGCCATTTCTACCTGGCCCTCTACTGGGCCGACGAGCTCGCCAACCAAACCGACGACAAGGCTCTCGCCGAGCGCTTCAGGCCACTCGCACAGCGCCTCACTGAAGCCCACGACACGATCCTCGCCGAGCTCGCCGCCGTCCAGGGCAAGCCGGTCGAGATCGGCGGCTACTACCACCCCGACACAAACCTCATCGCAGCAGTAATGCGCCCAAGCGCAACCTTCAACGAAGCACTCGCCTCGCTCTAGGCCGCTAGCCAGCCACCCAGCCTGCGCCCGTCCCCAAGCGTCAGGTGGCCAGAGGAGTGGGGCCGCCGCCGTCAGGCGGCGGCAGCCGCGACGACGACGACGACTCACTGCGGCGCACGAGATAGATCGCGATCGCGATTGCCAGGGTGAGCAGTCCGAGCAGCCCGAGCTCGATCAGCTGATGCGTGCTCACGTTCGACCCTTCGAGTTGCGCCGTGACGATCAGGATCCGCCGTACGACGGCAATCAGGCCGACGAACAGGAACGGCTCGACGACGATTTCCCCGCGCATGATCACGTGACGCAGCGTGTGCAGCAGCTCGGCGACGATCAGCGTCAGCAGAATGCGGTCGAGCAGCGTGACGCCGATCGAGACCGCGCCCTTGTTCTCCTCAATCGAGACGACGACGTCGCGCACGCCGCCCACAACTATCAGGACGGCGGCTCCAAGCAGCAGCACGCCGACGATTACATACAGCGCCTCCTCAACGCCCACCAGCGAACCCCGCACGACACGCGCAAGGCGCTCCTGCCCCTCATCCATCCCCCCATCCTAGCCGCACGCCCAACTACCAAACGCCCGCCGCCGTACACAAACCGCAACAAGCCAGGGGAGCGGATCGCCGCCGCAGGCGGCGAGGCCGCGACGACGCCAGAGGAGCGGGGCCGCCGCCGTCAGGCGGCGGCAGCCGCGACGACGCTCTGCGACCAGTCGATGACCGACTTCGGCTTGACGATGTGGCGACTCATGCCCAGCTGCTTTGGCGAGAGGCCGAGCGCAAGACCGACCAGCTGGGGGAGGTGCAGCACCGGCAGGCCGAGCTCGCGCCCGACGACGCCTTCGGCGAGCGGCTGCTGCAGGTCGAGGTTGAGGTGGCACAGCGGGCACGGTGTCACGAGGCAGTCGGCGTCGGCGTCGATCGCGTCCCCGATGTGACGGCCCGCCTGCGTCAGCGATGCGGTCTTGTTCATCGTGATGATCGGGAAGCCACAGCACTTGTGTGAGCCGGCGTAGTCGATCACCGTGCCGCCGAGGGCGTCGATCACCTGCTCGAGGTAGGCGTCGCGCGGGTGCTCGGCGTCGATCCCGACGCGTTCGTGCGGCCGGATGATGTAGCAGCCGTAGAACGGCCCGACTCGGAGGTTTGCGAGCGGTTGCTTGACGAGCGAGCGCAGCTTTTTCAGGCCGATCTCCTCGACTAGCACCCAGAGGAAGTTCTTGTTGACGATCCCCTTGTCGTAGTGCAGGCCGCTGCCGGCGAGCGTCTGGTTGACATGCTCGCGATACTCGGCGCTGGCGTCGAGCCGCTGCTGGCATTCGCCCTGCGCGCCCTGACAGGTGGAGCAGATGTTCATCATCAGCTCGCCATCGGTCTCCTGGGCCAGCGCGAAGGTGCGGGCGTTCAGCGTGTCCGCGAGCTCCTGGTTGTGCTCGGCGATCACACCTGCGCCGCAGCAGCTGGCGCGGTCGAGCTCGATCAGCTCGAGGTCGAGCAGCGGCGCGACTTGCGCCATTGCGCCGTGCAGCTCGGGCGTGAAGCCACGGCTGACGCAGCCGGGCCAGTAGGCGACCTTCATCAGTTCGCTCCTTGTGTTGCCGGCTGGTTGTCCTCGTCGGTCCCGGAGACGTAGAGATTCAGCTCGTAGCGGGTCGACTCGCCCTCGATGCGGTCGAAGATCGCCCGCACGTCCTTCGATGCCTTGTGCGGGTGAAGCAGCGCCTTCGTCGGCGTGATCTTGCCGCGCAGCACGCCCTTGATGACGATCGGCAGCGAGGCGATCAGCTCGGGCACGGCGCGCGGGTGGAACTTCCCGCCGTAGGAGTCGGGCAGCAGGTCGGCTTCGTGCAGGAGGCCGTTGCGCCGGATGTTCTTGACGAACGCGTGCTCGTGGCGGTAGCCGTTGTTGCGGTCCTCGATGTCGAAGTCCGAGCCGGCGATCCGCCGCAGGCGCATGATCTGGCCCATCGGGTTGACGTCTTTCGGGCACGCGTCAACGCATTTGAAGCAATGCGTGCACGTGTACATGCCGTGGGGGTCCTCGGCGAGGTAGCGCAGTCGCTCGTAATGCTCGGAGTCGCGCGGGTCGCCGACGAAGCGGTAGCTCTTCGCGAGCGCAGCTGGACCGGTGAAGTCTGGGTCCACCTCCATCGCCAGGCAGTCCGAGACGCAGGCGCCGCACTGGATGCAGGCCATCGACTGCGTCACATCGACCATCGACTCGCGATCGACGATGTACTCGCGCTCCGGCACCGGTTCGCGACCGAGCAGCCAGGGTGTGACCGACCGGATCTTCTTCCAGTGGACGGCGTCCATGTCCACGATCAGGTCCTTGATCACCGGCATGTTGCCCATCGGCTCGACGACGATCTCCTTGCCGTCCCCGCGCGCGATCGCGTCGCCGAGGTGGGTGTGGCAGGCGAGCCCTGGCTGGCCGTTGATCCGCACGCCGCAGGAGCCGCAGATCGCAGCGCGGCACGAGCAGCGAATGCCGATCGACCCGTCGGTCTGCGCCTTTGCCTGCAGGATCGCTTCGAGCACCGAGCGGTGCGGCTCGAGCTCCACGGTGTGCTCGTCCCAGTACGGCGCGGCCCCCGACTCGGGGTCGTAACGGCGCAGGCGCAGCTTGTACTTCGCCATCAGCGTGCCTCCCGGCGGTCGGAGCGGGCTTCCACTAGTACTTCCTCTCCTCGGGCTGCCACTGCGTGATCGTGACCGGCGAGTAAGAGAGCTCTGGTGCGCCATCCTCGCCGAGCGCGACGTTGATGTGTTTGAGCCATTCGGCGTCGTTGCGGGCGGGATAGTCGGTGCGGAACTGGGCGCCGCGCGATTCCTTGCGCTCGATTGCGCTGAGCACGATCGTCTCCGCTGTGTCGAGCATGTAGCCGAGCTCGATGGCGCCGAGCACGTCCTGGTTGAAGACGGTGCCTCGATCGTCGATGTAGGCGCTCTTCGCCTCCTCCTGCAGGCGCTTGACCGTCTCGTAAGCGGTCTGCAGGCCGGCCTCGTCGCGGAACACTGCGCAGTAGCGGTTCATTGTCGTTCCGAGCTCGTCCTTGAGCTCGGAGATACGCCGCCCCTTGCGCGGGCGGGCAATTATCTGCTCGATCATCTTCCTGTCCTCGCGCAGGCTCGCGTCGGACACCAGCGGCATCGCGGTCGAGCGTGCGCGCGCCGCTGCGTGCTCGCCGGCGCGGCGGCCGAAGATCAGCGTGTCCAGCAGCGAATTGGCGCCAAGCCGGTTGCCGCCGTGTACCGAGACGCAGGCAACCTCGCCGGCGGCGTAGAGCCCGTCGACCACCGTGCGGCCATGGATGTCGGTGTGAACCCCGCCCATGATGTAGTGCTGTCCCGGTCGGATGATGATCGGCTCGCGCGTGATGTCGACCCCGGCGAAGTCACGGCCGATGTTGACGATCTCGCGTAGCGCCTCGAGCGTCCGCTTGCGCGGCACGACGGTGATGTCGAGGTAGATTCCGGCGCCATCGGGCCCGACGCCTCGACCCTCGTTGATCTCGGTCTGCTCCGCGCGCGAGACGACGTCGCGCGATGCGAGCTCCATCTTGTTCGGTGCAGCAACCGACATGAACCGCTCGCCCTTGTTGTTGAGCAGGTGTGCACCCTCGCCGCGCGCCCCTTCGGTGATCAGGAAGCCGTTCTCGAGCAGCGTCGTCGGGTGGTATTGGATCATCTCCATGTCCATCAACGGCGCCCCGGCGCGCAGAGCCTGCGCCATTCCGTCGGCCGTGCAGATCAAGGCGTTGGTCGTCGGCTTGAAGCACTGGCCGGCGCCGCCCGAGGCGAGGATCACGCTCTTTGCCGCGAACGTCTCCATCTGGCCGGTCCGGATGTTCCGCGCCACGACGCCGACGCAGCTGCCGTCTTCGACGATCAGCGAGCTGGTGAACCACTCCTCGTAGCGCGAGACCGTGTCTGAGTGCTTGAGCAGTTGCTCGTAGAGCACGTGCAGGATTGCCTGTCCGGTGATGTCGGCGACGTAGGCGGTCCGGTTGATCGAGGCGCCGCCGAACGCTCGCAGGTCCAGCTCGCCGGCCTCGTTGCGGTGAAACGTGACGCCGATGTGCTCGAGGTGCATCACTTCACCGGGTGCCTCGCGGCACATCGCCTCGATTGCGTCCTGGTCGCCGAGGAAGTCCGAGCCCTTGACGGTGTCGTATGCGTGCGAGCGCCAGTCGTCGCTGACGCTGATCGCCGCGTTGATGCCGCCGGCCGCTGCGACCGAGTGCGACCGGACCGGGTGGACCTTGCTCATGATCGCGACGGAGACGCCGCTTTGCGCGGCCGCGAGAGCCGCACGCTGGCCGGCGAGGCCGGCGCCGATGATCAGGACGTCGTGTTCAGGCATGTTGGTTCGCTCAGTCAGGGACCGGATGCAGCGCGGACTCTATACGCCGGCCGGGGCGCCGAGCGCGGCTCGGATCGCCTGCAGTGTCACGACTCCCTCGAGCACGCCTTCCGAATCGACGGCGATCACCGCGCCGAGCGCGCGGAGCCCCTCGGAGCGCAGGAGCGCTTCGAGCGTCGCCGACGAATCGATCTTCCACGGCGGCGCGTCGTCCGATGCCTCGGCGGCGGTGAGCGCCGGGCGTCCGCCTGAGAGCTCCTGCGTGACGCGCTCGCGTCGCAGCAGGCCAACGTAGTGGCCGGTCTCGTCGACGACTGCGAACCAGGGCCAGCGGTGGCGCAGGAAGTAGCTTTCCTCGACGTCGAGCAACGTCGTGGCACCCGGGATCGTCAGCGGATGCGTGTCCATGATGTCGGCGACGCGCACGTCGCGAATCCGGTCGGAGATCCGGCTTTGCAGGATCGCGCGCCGCGCTGTCTGTTCGAGGTAGAAGCCGATCAGCGCGAGCCAGACGCCGTCTAGCAGCGAGACGCGCGCGCTGACCAGAACGGCGAGCGCGATCAGCGCCCAGCCGAATGCCTGGCCGATCCGCGCGCATGCGCGCGTCGCGCGGTTGCGGTCGCCGGTGAGCTGCCATGCGATCGCCTGTGTGATTCGCCCTCCGTCGAGCGGGAATGCCGGCAGCAGGTTGAAGACGAGCAGGAACAGGTTGATCAGCGCGAGCCATGAGAAAAGCGCGAGCGGTGCGCTCACGCGGACGCCCGATTCGAAGAGCGCCACGTCGACGAGGTGCTTCAGGCTTCCGAAGGCGAGCCCGGCGCCCACGCAGACTAGGGTCACCAGAGCCGTCACGGCCGGGCCGGCAGCCGCCAGCTGGAGCTCCGCGCCAGGGGTCGTGATCTCGCCGCGCGTTCTCGTGAACCCACCGAACAGCCAGAGGTCGATGCCGTCGATCTTGAGGCCGAGGCGCCGCGCGACGAGCGCATGCCCGAGCTCGTGGGCGACGAGCGAGGCGAAGAATGCGAGCGTGCTGATGACTGCGACCGCGAACGCCTGCGAGCCGTTCGGAAGCACCTGCCCGAAGTAGCCTCGCAGCAGGTAGATCACCACGAACAGGACGACGAACCAGCTCCATTCGACTCCGATCCGGATCCCGAAGACGCGCGCGAGCTGGACGTTGCTGCGGGGCACGACGTCAATGGTAGGGCGGGGTGGCGCTCGAGCGTAGGCGCGATCCCCAGCCCGCACGCGCGATAGCATCGCGCGCCTTCGACTTTTGACCAGGAAGGACGGCGGTGGCTTGGCGCATGCAGTGACGTTGATCCCCGGAGACGGAACCGGTCCCGAGCTTGCGGAGGCGACCCGGCGCGCGCTCGAGGCCACCGGTGTGCAGTTCGACTGGGACGTCCAGCAGGCGGGGATCGACGAGTTCAAGCGCACTGGTGAGCCGTTTCCGGCCGCAACGCTCGAGTCTTTGGCGCGGACGCGCGTAGGGATCAAGGGGCCAACGACGACGCCGGTGGGATCGGGCTTCCGCTCGGTCAATGTGGCGCTGCGCCGGGAGCTTGACCTCTACATGTGCCTGCGGCCGTGCAAGTCATACGAGGGAGTGCGGACGCGCTTTCCGGGCCTCGACCTCGTGATCGTGCGCGAGAACACCGAGGACGTGTACTTGGGGATCGAGTACGAGGCGGGCAGCCTCGATGCGGCGCGGGTGATCGAGCTGCTTGGCGAGCTCGGCGCGAGTGTCCGGCCCGACAGCGGGATCGGGGTCAAGCCGATCTCGCGCTTTGGCAGTGAGCGAATCGTCGAGGCCGCGTTTGCCTACGCGCAGCGCAACGGTCGCCACAAGGTCACTGCGGTCCACAAGGCGAACATCATGAAGTTCACCGACGGGTTGTTCCTGGAGGTGGCGCGTGGCGTCGCGGCGCGCCATCCGACGATCGAGTTCGACGACATCATTGTCGACAACCTCGCGAATCAGTTGATGCAGTGGCCCGAGGATTACGACGTGCTCGTGCTGCCGAATCTCTACGGGGACATCGTCTCCGACCTTGCGGCCGGGATGATCGGTGGACTCGGCTTCGCCGGGGGGGCCAACATCGGGTCTGAGGCCGCGGTCTTCGAGGCGACGCACGGATCGGCTCCGAAATACGCCGGCCTCAACAAGGTGAACCCGACAGCGCTGATGCTCTCGGGTGTATACATGCTGCGCTATCTCGGCGAGCCCACTGCTGCGGACCGTCTCGAGCATGCGATCGCCGAAGTGATCCGAAAAGGGGAGCGGGTCACCTTTGACCTTAAGCAAGACCGTAACGACCCGACTGCCGTCGGCACTTCGCAGTTCGCCGACGCGGTCATTGAGGAGCTGAATGCGTGATGAGTAAGAAGCCAGTGAAGGTGGCAGTCACCGGTGCCGCCGGCCAGATTGGATACTCGATCCTGTTCCGGATCGCCAGCGGCGCGATGCTTGGCGAGGACACGCCTGTGGCACTGCGCCTGCTCGAGATCACGCCCGCGCTGAAGGCGGCCGAGGGGACTGCGATGGAGCTCGACGACTGTGCGTTCCCGCTGCTTGCAAGTATCGACATCTCCGACGACCCGAACGTCGCCTTCGACGGCGTCAACGTCGCTCTCCTGGTCGGCGCCCGCCCGCGCGGGCCGGGCATGGAGCGCAGCGACTTGCTCGAGGCGAACGGCGGGATCTTCAAGCCCCAGGGGCAGGCGATCAATGCCCACGCGGCCGACGACGTTCACGTGCTCGTCGTCGGCAACCCGGCGAACACGAACGCACTGATCGCGATGTCACACGCACAGGATGTTCCGCGCGAACGCTTCAGCGCGATGATGCGCCTCGACCACAACCGCGCAAAGGCGCAGCTCGCCGCAAAGGCGGAGGCCGGCGTCGGCGATGTGACGAACATGGCGGTGTGGGGGAACCACTCCGCGACGCAGTACCCGGACATAACGCATGCCAAGATCGCGGGGCGCCCAGCGGCCGATGTGGTCGGCGATCAGGCCTGGGTCGAGAGTGAGTTCATTCCGACGGTGCAGAAGCGGGGCGCCGCGATCATCGAGGCGCGCGGCGCTTCGAGCGCCGCGTCGGCGGCGAGCGCGGCGATCGACCATCTGCACGACTGGCTGCGTGGCACGCCGTCTGGCGACTGGGTCTCGATGGCGGTGCCATCGGACGGTGCGTACGGCGTCGCGGAGGGCATCCTGAGCGGCTTCCCGGTGACCTGCGCCGCGGGTACCTACTCGATCGTCGAAGGGCTCGAGATCGATGACTTCTCGCGCTCGCGGATCGATGCATCGGTCAGCGAGCTGCTCGAGGAACGGGCCGCGGTCGAGGCCCTGAATCTCCTCGGATAGCTCGCTGTGGGGAACGTGGGGCGCGCGGTTCTGGCGCGCCCCACGTTGCCCGCGTCCGGTCTGCGTCGGGGATGCGGGAGTGACTCCCGCACGACCCGACGAGTTGGCTCAGCTCGGGAACCAACCGCGGCCGCGCTTCGCGACCTTCTTGTCGCGCTCGAGCCCGGGCAGCACGCGATACAGGTAGTTCTGTTTGATCCCCATTGCGGAGGCGATCTCACCCGTAGAGATGCCGGGTTGCGCCTTGACCAGCTCGAGTGCTTGCAGTGCACGTGTGCCGCTCCCGCGCGGCCTCCCACGCCGCCTGGGTGCTGTACCGCTACCGCTCGCTGCGCGGCGCGGCCGTCCACGTTGCCCGCTGGCCGCGGCCGGCGTACGGGGTAGGCCGGCCAGTGCCGTTGCAGCAGCCTCGAGCTGGCGGTACTCCTCTACGAAAGGCTCCAGCTCGCGCAGCCTCGCGGCGATCTCCTTGCGCTTGGTTTCCAGAAAATCACTCAACGTATTTCAACCTTTCGTGGTTGCCCTCCTGCGCTAAAGCGCACCTTAATTCGACTTCAACACATTATAGGTTGCGCGCTGCGCGCTCCTAGTGCTGTGACACGAATCCTGCGGGCTTTGGGGCGGCGTCGCGATCGGGCTCGTGGTGCTGCTGTCGTTGCGACCAAATTGCGCCGAAACCGAAAGGTATCGCCGTAAGCTTACAGTGCCATTCTTAAGTTAGGGCTGATTTGCAGGCCTTTTCCGGGTGCAAAATCGTTTTCTTCGGCATTTGCGGGAAGCCGCCTTGTGCCCTCGGCACGCTCTTGGTTTGATGCCCGCGGTCGTCGTCCGTCCCAGAACCGAAAGGTCGTCGTGGCTCGTAGCGCTGCTCGCAAGCCGAGCTGTGAAGAATGCTTCTTTGGCTGCCACCAGCTCTGTGCGCTGCCGGAGCCGGAGCCTTGCGCGGCATTTCGCCCGGACCATCCGGACGGCTTGCGCCCGCCGCAGCAGTTGCGTCTCGTCTTTCGCGCGGAGCGCCGGACGCGCGCAGTATGGGCGTTCCCGACAGCGCAAGAGCAGGCCGCGCTGCACGCCTACTGATCGCGCGCCGGTAAGCCTCCAACCTCCTGGCTGTCGGCCCCGCGCCGGCGGCTGGCGCAGCTTGCCGTTGCGTGACTACAGCAACGCTTCGGACTGCCGATGAAAGCGATCAGGAGCCGCCGTCATGCGCTCCGACGCCGCCACCAGGAGGCATCAACTTGAAGTCCACAGGGTCGTACAAGCGCAACCGGATTCCGCTTAGCGTCGCGAGCGGGTCGGTCGTGCTTGCCCATGCCGCCGGCGCCGGGCGCGCGCGTCTTGCGCTGGCGCTACGCGGCAGGGCGGCCAGGCGGCCAGTGGCTGTTCCGCAGGCCTACAGGGAGTCACGATGAGCCCGACCGAAAACGTCAGCCACGACAGGCGCCAGATCGTGGTGTTCGGCCTTGGCACGGAGGAGTACGCGCTGGCAATCGGGGAAGTGCAGGAGATCATCCGCTACGTCGAGCCGCGCAGCGTGGCCTCAGATGCCGAATGGATCCTCGGCGTCATCTCTCTACGCGGAAAGATCATCCCCGTCTGCGACCTCGCGCGGCGCCTTGGCGTTCGTGGTGGCGATGGGCGGGGGGGAAAGATCATCGTCGTCGAGGCCGGCGAGCACACTGTCGGGTTCGTCGTCGATGACGTCACCGAGGTGCTGACCGTCGACGACAGCGATGTCGAGAGCTTGCGCGTGGCGGGTGGGCACGGCGCCCACGCCATTGCGAAGGTGCAAGAGCGACTGATCGTGCTGCTGGCGAGCGAGAGCATCTTCGAGAGCGACGCGCTCGCCGACGCCGTCTAGGTCGATGGCAACGCTCGCGGCAACCCGCGTCGTCATCGCCGACGACTCGGCGCTGATGCGCAGTGTCCTCAGCTCTGCGCTGCGCGAGTCGGGGATCGAGGTCGTCGGGCAGGCGGCAGACGGTGACGAGGCGCTCGCATTGTGCGAGAGCCTGGCGCCGGACGTGCTCTCGCTCGACCTGGCGATGCCGGGTCGCGATGGCGTCTCGGTGTTGCAAGAGCTGCGCTCGCGCAGCCTGCCGATCCCGGTTGTGGTCGTGTCCGCATTTTCGGCGGCTGCCGGTGCGCGTGCGGTGGATGCGCTCGCAGAGGGCGCGTTCGAGCTCGTCGCGAAGCCGACAAGCCGCGGCGAGCTGGACGACTTCACCCACCAGCTCGTCGATCGCGTCGAGCTTGCCCGCTTGGCCCGTCCGGGCATTGCCCCCGCCAAGAACGGTAGCCACGCGCGGACCGGGGCTCGGCACGTGCCGGCTCCCTCGCTGCCGGCGGGAAAGACGCCAAGCGGTGCGCAGCGGATCGTCGTGATCGCCTGTTCCACAGGCGGGCCGCGTGCGCTCGCAGAGCTGCTGCCGAAGCTGCCCTCGCCGCTCGGCGATGGCGCGCTGATCGTCCAGCACATGCCCGTCGGCTTCACGGCTTCACTCGCCGGCCGTCTCGATTCTTCCTCCCCCCTGACCGTCAACGAGGCACGCGGCAACGAGCGGATCGACGGTCGGCACGCGCTGCTCGCGCCGGGTGGTCACCACATGCGCGTCGGTGCCGGGGGCGTCATCAGCCTGAGCGATGAGCCGCCGGTCGGCGGCCTGCGGCCGCGCGCCGACATCACGATCCGTGACGCGGCCGCGGTCTGGGGCGAGCGGACAGTGCTCGTCGTGATGACGGGCATGGGTCGCGACGGGCTTGAAGGAGCGCAGGCCGTGCGCGAGGCAGGTGGGCGCGTGATCGTTGAGGCGCGATCCAGCTGCGTAGTGCACGGGATGCCGCGCGTCGTCGCACAGGCCGGTCTTGCCGATGGCGAGTACGACCTCAGCATGCTGCCCGAAGCGATTCTCGCGGAGCTTGATCGATGAGCCTCGCGGCCAACGTCAGCCCGCTGCCCGATGGCGACGAGTATCTCGCGTTCTGTGCCGGAATCCTGCGGCTCTGCCACATCGACCTAGCCCTGTACAAGCGGGCCCAGATGGAGCGGCGGCTGCGCAGCTTCGCCGAGCGCCGTGGCAAGACGACCCTGCTCGACTACCTCGCCCTGCTCGCGAGCGACCGCGTCGAGCTCGATCTCTTCCTTGATCGCATGACGATCAATGTCTCCCAGCTTTGGCGCAATCCTGTGCAGTGGGAGACGTTGGCCACGCAGGTCATACCGCAGCTGGTAAAGCGCGGCCGGATCCGAGCATGGAGCGCGGGCTGCTCCTACGGCGCCGAGGCGTACACGCTCGCCGCGATCTGCCGCGAGGTCGCGCGGTCTGTGGCGGTCGAGATCCATGGCAGCGATATCGACGCCCGGATGATCGAGCGCGCGCGCGAGGGGCGCTTCAGCGAGGCCGACCTGCGCTCAGTCCCGCCGCACTCGGTCGAGCGCTGGTTTACACGCACCGCGGACGGGTGGCAAGTCGTCCCGGAGCTGATGGCGCTGGCTGAGTTCAAGGTCGAGGACCTCCTCGAATGCCCTGCGCCGGCGGTCACATATGACCTCATCACCTGCCGCAACCTCGTCATCTACTTCACCGATGAAAGCCGTGTACGCCTTCACCGCAAGCTTGCAGGTGCGCTGCGCGAGGGCGGCTGCCTGATGATCGGCTCAACCGAGCGGATCATCGATCACGCCGATTACGGCCTCGAGCTCATCTACCCATTCACTTATCGGAAGGTCTGATGGATCCCGGTGAATACCTGCCGATGTTCGTCGCGGAGTGCCGTGAGCATCTCCAAGAGCTCAACCTCGCGATCGTCGCGCTCGAGAAGAACCCGGATGACGCTGCCGGCGTAGACGCCATCTTCCGCGTGGTGCATTCGGTCAAGGGCATGGCCGGCACGATGGGCTTTGACGGCATGGCGCGGCTTACGCACGAGCTGGAGGATGTCTTCGAGCTCATCCGCCAGCGCCGCGGTGGGATCGAGCACGCCGCGATCGACATCGTGCTCGAATGCCTCGACGTCCTCTCCGACGCACTCGACGCGATCGAGCGCGACGGCCAGGAGAGCATCGACCCCGAGCCGCTGATACCGCGCGTACGCTCGTTGGTCAGAGCGCCCGACACGAGAAGCGCGCAGTCAACGCGGCCGGCCGCGGCGCTGGTGCACACGGAGGAAGGGTTGTCGGCGTTCCGCGTCGACTTCAACCCGGACACGCAGATGCGCGCAGTCCTTGCCTACATCCTCATCAGCACGCTGCGTCAGCGTGGTCTGCTGGTCGCCTCCGAGCCCACCGAGGATGACCTCGACGGCTGGACCGAGACGCGGGTCGAGCTGGTCTGCGTTGCGGACGCCACGCTCGCGGACATCACCAGCGTTGCCGACGAGATCGATGGCGTGAAGAGCGTCAAGCTGATGCGCGGCGCGGCGCCAGTCGCGGCTGCCGAGCGGGCTGTGGACGTTGCGGCCAGCGCAATTACGGCTCAGCCCGACGGCTCCGATCAAGCGGGCCCGGAGAGCGCCGCCGGCCCGTCGGGGCCGGCGCACCAGGCGGGGGGCTCGCACCTCGCGCGCTCGCGCACCGTGCGCGTCGACGCGGAGCGTCTCGACCAGCTGATGCATTACATGGGGGAGCTCGTTGTCCATCGCACGCAGCTCGCGGCACTCGTGGCGCAAGCCGACGTGCCGGGAATCGCCCAGGCCATGCAGGAGCTCGAGCGAACGTCGCAGGCGCTTCGCACGATGGTGATGAAGGTTCGGATGATCGAGGTGGAGGCGGTCTTCGCGCGCCTGCCCCGTCTTGTACGCGATGTCGCCGGCAAGCTTGGCAAGGAAGTCGAGCTGAGCCTCACCGGCGCTGACACGGAGCTCGACCGCTCGGTTGTCGACTCGCTCGGGGACCCGCTCGTCCATCTCGTGCGCAATGCGATCGACCACGGGCTCGAAACGAGCGAGGAGCGCGTCGCCGCCGGCAAGCCGCCCGCGGCAACGCTTGCGATCTCGGCCCGCCAAGCGGGTGGGGGCGTGGTCATCCGCGTTCAGGATGATGGCCGCGGCGTCGACCCGGCGAAGGTGGCCGCGCGGGCGCGCAGGAATGGCCTCGCGGTCCCTGCGGGCGATCTGACGGTTGAACAGGCGATCGAGCTGCTCTTCCGTCCGGGCTTCTCGACCGCGAAGGAGCGGACCGACATCTCCGGACGAGGCGTCGGCCTCGATGCGGCTCGCGACGCCGTACGCGCGCTCGGCGGCGACGTGACGCTGCAGTCGACCGCCGGCGTCGGCACCGTTGCCGAGATTCGTCTACCACTCACTCTCGCGATCACCTCCGCGCTGCTCGTCGAGGTCGCTGGCCAGCCGTTCGCTGTGCCGCTCGACCGCGTCGAATGGACGCTTGCCCTAGCCGACCACAACGTTCGCATGGCAGCCGGGCAGGCGATGATCGTCTTGCCCGACGGCGTTGTGCCGCTTTGCGACGGTGCGCGCGTGCTCGCCGGGTGTGCGGCGACCGCGCCGGCCGAGCACGCGGTGATCGTCCGCTCGGGCGAGACGCAGCTCGGCATCGCGGTCGGCGAGCTGATCGGACAGCGCGAGCTGGTTACGCGGCCCTTGCCGCCTGAGCTCGAGCTGAGCCGTCCGGTCTCGGCGGGCGCGGTGCTCGCAGAGGGAGCGATTGCGCTGAT
Source organism: Solirubrobacteraceae bacterium (assembly GCA_050010595.1). GTDB lineage: Bacteria > Actinomycetota > Thermoleophilia > Solirubrobacterales > Solirubrobacteraceae > Palsa-513. The sequence goes on along the minus strand of JBEKKS010000003.1, from coordinate 134,332 downwards.
CGTGGATTGCGAGGCGCTGGCCCAGGTCGTCGCCGGCGAGGAGGGCACTTCGTATGCGATCGCAGCCTAGAACCCAGGCAGATAGGACCTTGCAAGAAAGCAAGTCACCGATGGAAAGGAGCCTAATGGGCGCCACGTACACTGACGTGCAGCTGGACGCGCTGGCGGAAATCGCGAACATCGGCTCCAGCACCGCGGCTACCGCCCTATCGGCGCTGATCGGCACTCCAGTCGATGTCAGCACCTCGAGCGCCCGCGCAATGCTGCTTGCCGACGCGATCGAGGAAGCGGGACCGGGCGAGATGATCGTCACGAGTATCTTGATCCCGGTCTGTGGGGACCTCGATGCGGTTGTTCTGATGGTTATGCAGCCATCCACCGAGGATGCCGCCAGCCGCCTCATGGGCGTCGAGCTGCACACCGAGGTCGGCGACTCCGCACTGGTCGAAATGGGCAATATCCTCGGCGCCTCATATTTGGGGGCACTGGTGGCGATGACCGGACTCAGGCTCGAGCCCGCACCGCCCGAGATGGTGCGCGACATGCTCGCTGTGTCGTTGACCGACGCTTTGCTGGTCGATGTCCACGACGAGGAAGTGCTCGTGCTGGAGTCGACTCTGTCGGTGGCTAGCCAGCTCTGCTCGCCGACGGTCATGTTCATCCCGACGAGCGGCGGGGTTGGCGACATCCTCGATCGCATGTTCGGTTCGTGAGCCGGCAGGAGGTCTTTGTGCGCATGGGCGAATACGCCGTGACTGGTACCCCGACCGAGGTTCTGACAACGATCGGACTGGGCTCGTGCGTCGGCCTCGTGCTGCTCGACGGCGCGCGCGCCGTAGCGGGTATGGCCCATGTCGTCTTCCCGCAACATCCGGCGCACAAGCCGCTGAGCCAGCCCGGTCGCTACGGCGACACTGCCGTCGCCACGCTACTGGCGGCGCTGACGAACCTCGGCGCCGTGCGTGAGGCGATCGAAGCCGTCGTTGTCGGCGGCGCGCGCATGTTCTCGTTCGCGCGCCCTTCCCAGCTCGACATCGGCGCGGCCAACGTGAGCGTCGTTACCGCGTCGCTCGGGCACGCAGGAATACCGATTCGCGCCACCGCCACCGGCGGCTCGATCGGACGGAGCGTCCGCGTTCTCGCCGGCGTGGTTTCACTGCGCGAGGCGGGGGCCTCCGACAACGAGCTCTACGCGTCCCCCGGCCGATCGGCCCGGGAGGTGACGGCGCCATGAGCGAGCAACTCGACGAGACGCAGATCGAAGCTCTCTTCGGCGGCCAGGCCGGCTCGGGCGCGCCGGGGGCGCGCCGGACGCGGCTTCGCCGGCGCGTACGTACGGTCGACTTCTCGCGACCCAATACGTTCTCGAAGGAACAGGAGCGCCGGATGCGCCGCGCTCATGAGGCTTTCTGTCGCAACGCCTCGACGGCGCTGAGCGGCGAGGCGCGAACGCCCGTCGACTTCGAGGTGCTCGACGTCCGCCAGCTCACCTGGGCAAACGCGGTCCGCGAGACCGAGAGCGACACGATCTTCGCTGTGATCCGCCTTGGCGCCGACGGCGCCCAGCTCGTGATGGCCCTCGAGCGCGTCTTCGTGCTCACCCTGATCGAGCGCATGTGCGGTGGCGCCGACACCGGCCCGGCTAACGACCGCAAGTTGACCGAGGTCGACGCAGTGCTCACGGAGGGCGTGATGCGGGCGCTGATCGATCAACTCTCGCTGGTCTGGAACCAGTGGTTCGATGTCTCGGCTGCGTTCGAGGCGCTCGAGGTCGACACGCGCGGCATCCAGGTGGCACAGCTCGCCGAGCCGACAGTCCTGATCACGATCGAGGCATGGCTTGCAAGGCACACCTTTCTGCTGACCCTGATGCTCCCGCACGCCGCGGTCAAGCAGGCGTCGGCCACATTCCTCGCGCGCGAGGCGGCGGCTCGCGTCGAGGATCCGCAAGCGGCCGGCGCGATGCGCAGGGCGCTCGGAGCGGTCGCGATCGAGCTGCGGGCTCGTGTCGCCTCGCGCGAGATCACCGCGGCAGATCTTCTTGCCGTAAAGGTCGGCGACGTTGTCAGCCTCGGCGCTGCCGGGCCGGTCACGTTGTACGCGGACGAGGTTGCGGTCCACCGCGGACGGCCAGGTCGCGATGGCGGCAAGCGCGCGATCCAGATCGGTGAATCGAGCGGGCTGTGAGTTCCAGCTACGCCGAAGCTCAGCTGCACCTGGCGCAAGCCACGTCCCGCGCGGTCGCCGACGTCCTGACAGGCCTTGGCGTGACCGTCGAGGTCGGCAAGCCGGCGCTCGCCCCGCGCGGCTCCAACCCGCTGGAGATCCTGCCGATGCCCGGCGTCATGTCCAAGGTTGCCTACATCGGTGGGGTGGCGGGCGGCAATGTCATCGCGACGAGCGTCGCCGGCGCGAACGTGATCGCTGCGGCGATGGGTGCCGGCAACGATCTCGCCGCCACGGAGCTCAGCGACATCGCCCAATCGGCCTTCAGCGAGGCTGCCAACCAGATGCTCGCGTCGGCCTCTGCCGCGACGGCCGCGGTGCTCGGGCGCGGTGTCGAGGTCGACCCGCCCGAGACGACGGTGCTGGAGTCGATCCCCGACGTGAACGACGTCGCGACGCCGCACGTCACTCGCGTGTCGCTGACCGTCGCAGGCGAAACCTGCTTGTTCGTGCAGCTCGTCCCGCAATCGTTCGTCATGCGTGTGTCGGCGGCGCTCGAGGAGAGCGAGACTTTCGTCTTCGATGACGACGATCTCGATGGACCGATGCTCGACTCGGGCTGGGTCCACGAGACGCCGCTGCGTCTCGACGCCGAGCTTGGCTCCGCGCGACTGACGGCGGATGAGGTCCTCGGGCTGCGCGACGGGGCGGTTGTAGTCCTCGACCGAGCGGTCGATGACCCCGTTGAGCTGTACGTCAACGGCACGCCGTACGGTGCCGGGAGGCTTCTGCTGGACGGCGACGAATGGGCGGTGATGATCGAGGAGATATTGCCGCAGGGAGATCAGCTCGAAAGCGAGGCGAACGAGACAGTGAACGATGACCGGGTACTCGACAGCGTCGAGGAATCAATCGAGGTCGACACCGAAGGGAGTGGTTGATGGCCAGAGTGCTTGTTGTCGACGATGCGCTGTTCATGCGCAAGGTCGTCTCTGATGCCGTCGCCGCCGGGGGGCACGAGGTCGTCGGCGAGGCTGCCAACGGCCTTGAGGCGGTTGACCGGTTCAAGGAGCTGCGGCCTGACGTGACAACGCTCGACATCACGATGCCGGAGAAGGATGGGCTGACCGCGCTGCGCGAGATCATCGCGCTCGACCCCGGCGCTCGCGTGGTCATGTGCTCTGCGCTTGGTCAGGAGAGCAAGGTGCTGGAAGCGATGAAGGCCGGAGCGAAGTATTTCGTCGTGAAGCCGTTCGAGGAGTCGCGCCTGATCGCTGCGGTAAACAAGGCGATCGGTTAGATGGCTGACTCCGCGACCGTGCTGAAGTGAGCTCGCCGAATCGGCCGCCTTGTCGGCGCGACCGGAGAGCCAGCCATCTTGCAAGATCAATTGCAGCGAGCGATCCCTGGGCGGATGCTTGCCGAGATATAGTGCCTCCTCGATGGCCAGCGATCGAGGAGAGGATGATCGGGACGCCACTCCCGGCAGTGGTGTGCACCGTACGCGAAGCAAGCGCGGCTCGCGAGCTCTCAAGCTGGCGCTGCTCGGCGGCGCGGTCGCAGTTGTCCTGCGCGATGATCTCCGCAACCAGTTGCTCGACGTCCTCTTCGGAGCCGAAGAGGAGTTCGACTACACCTCGCTGACCGAGCCGCCGGTCCCCTCAGGTCCTCCACGGGAGCCGTCGGAGCCCTTCGTCCGCTCGGCCTCGGGCGAGGCGGAGCCCGCGCCCCCCGTTGCCCCATCCGAGCAGCCGACCACCGCGGAAGGCGAACCTGCGGGCTCTGACGTCGAGCCGGCCGAGCCGCTCAACGGGGCTCGGTTCACCTCGTCGGCCGGCGAGCACGAGCCGGAAGGTGTCGGACCCGAGGGCTCCCCTTCGGACTCGACTGGTGACGAGCCGCATGGCTTCGTCCCGGGCTTGCCGCGCACCGAGGATGCGTCCGTCGAGGGTGGCGAGGAGCCAGCGCTGCCGCCTCGCGGGCTGTCCTCGATCGCTCCGTCGCCGGCCGCCTGGCGGGCTGCCGCCGTCGAGCAGTCGGAGCGAGCCGAGAGCCGCGATGTCGAGGCGGGTGCCGCCAGCTCCGACACAGGACCGCCGCCACCACCGGCCGGCTGGTGGTCACCGAGCAAGCCGGGCGTTTAGGACCGCTTTCAGATCGAAGGTACGCCCCGGCGTAGCCGTGCTGTGTAAGTCATTCGGATAGCTTCGGCGTGCGCCACGGCGCCTGTACGCGTCGCGCGAGCTCCGCGGCCAAGCCTTCGATCGGTACACGCTCCTGCGCGAGCGAATCCCGGTCACGGATCGTCACGGTGCGCTGCGCGACTGACTCGTGGTCGATCGTCACGCACCATGGCGTCCCGATCTCGTCTTGGCGCCGGTAGCGGCGGCCGATCGAGCCGCCCTCGTCGTACTCGGTCTGGACCGTGCCGCGCAGCGCGTGGTAGACCTCGGTTGCGAGATCAGGTTGGCCGTCCTTACGCAACAGCGGCAACACGGCGACCTTGATCGGCGCGAGCCGCGGGTGCAAGCGCAGGACGGTGCGCGTCTCGCCTTCGATCTCCTCCTCGTCGTAGGCGTCGGAGAGGAACGCGAGCGTCGCGCGATCGGCCCCCGCTGCCGGCTCGATCACGTGGGGGACGTAGCGTTCCTTTGTCTGCTGATCGAAGTACTCGAGTGTCTCACCCGAGTATTCGCTGTGCTGGCGCAGGTCGAAGTCGCCGCGGTTGGCGACGCCTTCGAGCTCGGACCAGCCGATCGGGAAGAGGTACTCGACATCGCTCGTCTGGCTCGAGTAGTGCGACAGCTCGTCCGGGTCGTGCGGGCGCAGGCGCAGATGGTCGGGTCGGATGCCAAGCTCGAGATACCACTCCCGGCGCGTCGCCGTCCAGTACTCGAACCACCGGGCGGCATCGGGCGGCGGCACGAAGTACTCCATCTCCATCTGCTCGAACTCGCGCGTGCGAAAGATGAAGTTGCCCGGCGTGATCTCGTTGCGGAACGACTTGCCGACCTGCGCGATGCCAAACGGCGGCTTCTTGCGCGCGAACTGCAGCACGTTCTTGAAGTTGATGAAGATTCCCTGTGCTGTCTCCGGTCGTAGGTAGACGGTCGCGCCGCTCTCCTTCACCGGCCCGACCGTCGTCTCGAACATCAGGTTGAACTCGCGCGCCGCGGTCAGGTCGCACTGCGGTGCTTCTCCCGGATGCTTCGACGGCGCATGCCCGCACGGGAGCTGCTCGAGATGGTCCGCACGGAAGCGTTGCTTGCAGAAGCGGCAGTCGACGAGCGGGTCGGTGAAGTTCGCAAGGTGTCCCGACGCCTCCCAGGTCCGCGGGTGCTGGATGATCGCCGAGTCGATCGCGACGACATCGTCGCGCTCCTGCAGCATCGCGCGCCACCAAGCGTTCTTGACGTTCGTCTTCAGCAGCACGCCGTAGTGCCCGTAGTCGTAGGTCGAGCCGACCCCGCCATAGATCTCCGAGCTCGGGAAGATGAACCCGCGTCGCTTGGACAGCGAAACGAGCTTCTCCATCGTCACGACGTCACCCATTCGAGGCATCGTAACCGCGCTGCTGTGACGGCCGTCTGCACCGCAGGATGGGGAACGGCCCCGATCCGTCCGTATCATGGGACTTGATGCCGATATATGAATATCGCTGCACGAACGGGCATACGTTCGAGTCGATCCAGAGTTTCAGTGACGAGCCGCTGACCAAGTGCGAGGTCTGCGCTGCTCCGGTCGAGCGCGTGCTGCACGCACCGGCAGTCCAGTTCAAGGGCAGCGGCTTCTACAACACCGACTACGGGACGCGCAACCGCCAGCGCGAAAAGGCCGCCGCGGCCGAGAGCAAGAAGAGCGCCGAGTCCAGCGAGGCCAAGTCGGCCAAGAGCGGCGCGCCCTCGACCGACAAGCCAAAGACCGAGAAGACGGCTCCGCCGACCGGCTGATGGCCGGTCCCGGTCTCGCGCAACCTCTCAGCCGCGCAGGAACGCGGCGACGTCGGCCGCTTTGGCCGATTGCGTGATCGTCAGCCCGTCGCCCCCGCCCGGGAGCGTCTCGCTGCCCGTCGGGTAGAGCACCTCGGTCTTGCCCGACCCGAACATGCCGAGCGAGGCGGCAACGCCGGCGAGCGTGCCCGGGCCCATGTCCGTCTCGAGCGTTTGCGGCGCGTTCCAGGCGATCCACGGCAGGCGGATGAAGCCCGCCGGCGAGAGGACCTGGCTCTTCATTGCCGCGAACAGCGCTTGCTGGTTCATCTCACGCGTCAGGTCGCTCCAGGCCGGGTCGCATTGGTTCTCGCGCGTTCGTGCGAGAACCAGGGCCTGATCGCCGTTCAGGTGGTGCGTGCCCGCCGGTAGCACGAGCGAATAGCCGCCGTCCTTGACGCCGCCGCTGATCTGCGAGTCCACGCAGCCGCCCGTCCAATTGATCCCACCCATCGAGTTGACGAGGTTGGGGAAGTTCGTGAAGTTGATCACGATGACGTGATTGACCTTCAGGCCCAGGAAGCTCTCGACGGTCTTGATCGCTAGCGCCGGCCCGCCGAAGTAGAAAGCCGCGTTGATCTTCTGTAGGCCGTAGCCGGGTAGCTCGACGACCATGTCACGCGGAATCGACAGGCGCGCCGTCGAGCCGCCGCCGGTGCGGATCAGCATCATCGTGTCAGAGCGCGTCGGGCCGCCCTCGCTGTCAGAGGCGGCGCCCGGCTCCTTCGATCCGGGCGGGCGCCCGTCGGAGCCGAGTACGAGGATCGTCGTTGCGGAGAAGGGTGGCGTGCCGCCGCTCGAGAGCGCCGCGACCACCGCGGATGGAACACCGGTTGCGGTGAACGCGCTGATCACGAAGATGGCAAGCGAGACGACCAGCCAGACCGCGACGAGGCTTGCGAGCCAGCGCATCCCCCGCACCCACCACCTCCGTGGCGGTCGCGGTCCGCGCCGCCGCCAGCGCCGCTGCCGGCCAGGCTCGACCGGGTCTTCCCCGGCGGCTAGCGCTTCGCGCGCCGCGCGCAGTTGGGCGAGCCCCGCCTCGGGGTTGCTTGCTTGCGCCGCATGACGACGCGGGAGGCGTGCGGCTCGATAGCGCTTGTAGGACCCGCGTCCAGGCTCGGGGTCTTCGACCATCAAGGCTGCGTCTATAGTGGCGGAGGTGCCGGCTGAATGCGTCATCGGGGTCGACCTCGGCGGCACCAAGGCGGTCGCCGGGGCTGTCGACGTCGACCTCGCGGTGCGCCATCGCGCCCGCCGCGAGGTTCCGGCATCTGACCTGCCGGCGCTGCTCGAGACGCTGACGGAGCTCGTCGACGAGGTGCGCGACGCCGTCGGCGGCGCGGTCGACGGCGTCGGTTTCGGCGTCCCGTGCCTGATCGACCACGAGCGTGCGCTCGCGGCGTCCTCTGTCCACCTTCCGATCGCCGGCGTCGCGTTCGCCGAGGTGATGGCCGAGCGGCTCGGCGTCCCTTCCTTTGTCGACAATGACGGTAACCTCGCGCTGCTCGCCGAGCACCAATCCGGCGCAGCTGCGGGCGAGCGTTGCGCGGTCATGCTTACGCTGGGAACCGGGATCGCGGGCGCGATCGTGATCGGCGGCGAGCTCTACCGCGGCTCGCAGGGCGCGGCCGGCGAGATCGGCCACATGGTCGTCTGGGCCGACGGGCCCGATTGCGGCCAGGGGTGCCCGAGTCGCGGTTGCCTCGAGTCGCTCGTCTCCGGCACGGCGTTGCGGCGTGACGCGCTCGAGCTGGCACGCCATAGCCCGGAAACGCGACTCGGCAGGGCCCTCGCGGCGGGTCGTGACGTGGGCGGCCCGCTCGTGACGGAGCTTGCCTTCGACGGCGACGTCGAGTCGATCGCGCTGCTGACGCGGCTCGGCGAGTGGCTCGGCATCGGCCTCGCCAACGTCACGAACATCTTCAACCCGGACGTGATCGTCGTCGGTGGCGGCGTGATGGCGGCCGGCGAGCTGATTCTCGGACCCGCGCGGCGCGTCCTCTGCGAGCGCGCGCTAGCGCTTCCCGCCGAGCACGTTCGCGTCGCGTCCTCGCGCTTCGGCGCGGACTCGGGCATGCTCGGTGCCGCGCTGTTGGCACGTGACCGTCTGAGCCAGCGGGTGCGCGCGTGAGTGCCGGCCGTCTCGTCATCTGTCCGACGCCGATCGGGAACCTCGAAGACGTGACGCTGCGCGTCCTCGCCGCCCTACGCGAGGCAGACATCGTCGCCTGCGAGGACACGCGCCGGACGCGCACGCTGCTGCACCGCTACGGCGTCACGGGCACGCTCGTCAGCTACCACGAGCACAACGAGCGCGAGCGCGCTGCCGAGCTGATCCCGCGGATGCGCTCCGGCGCCGTCGTTGCGCTGGTCTCCGATGCCGGCATGCCGCTCGTCTCGGATCCCGGTTTCATTCTCGTCGAGGCCTGCGTTGCGGCGGGCCTATCGGTCGAGGTCCTGCCTGGGCCGAGCTCTGCGATCGCGGCGCTCGTTGCCTCGGGTCTTCCGGCCGAGCGCTGGCGCTTCACCGGCTTCCTCCCACGCAAGAAGGGCGAGCTCGAGCGCGTGCTGCTCAGCTCGACTGACACGCTCGTCGCCTTCGAGTCGCCGAAGCGACTGCCGGCGACGCTCGCGCTTCTGGCAGCCGCTGATCCCGGGCGCCCAGCGGCTGTCTGTCGCGAGCTGACGAAGCTACACGAGGAGGTTCGCCGCGGCAGCGCCGCCGAGCTTGCGGAGCACTACTCGCAGGAGCCTCCGCGCGGCGAAGTGGTCTTGGTCGTCGGTCCGGCGCCCGCTCGCCTGCTGGCCCCCGGGGATGAGGAGCGCGCCGTGACTGCGCTGCGCACACTGGTCGAGGCCGGCGCCAAGCCGCGTGTGGCGGCGAAGGTGATCGCCGAGCTGACCGGCCTCGGCGCGAACCGGCTTTACGCGGCGCTCACCAAGCGCTGAAGTAGCCTCCGGAAGCGATGCCTTTCTACGTCACAACGGCGATCGACTACGTCAACGGCGTGCCACATCTTGGCCACGCCTACGAGAAGATTGCGACCGACATCCTCGCCCGCAACGCGCGCCAGCGCGGCGAGGACGTCTTCTTCCTCACCGGCACCGACGAGCACGGCGAGCCGGTCGCGGACGCAGCGGCAGCCGAGGGCGTCACCCCCCAGGAGCTTGCCGACCGCAACGCGGGGCGCTTCCGTGCCCTGATCGGCCTGCTCGAGCTGTCGAACGACTTCTTCATCCGCACGACTGACCCCGGACATATCGAGCGCGTCCAGCAGGTGCTCCAGCGCGTCTACGACAACGGCCATGTCTACCTCGGCACCTACGAGGGCTGGTACTGCCCGCGCTGCGCCGACTTCAAGACCGACGCCGATGTCGGCCCGGGCAACACCTGCACGATTCACGGGATCCCGCTCGAAGCCCACAGCGAGGAGAACTATTTCTTCCGTCTCTCCGCCTTCCAGGATCGCCTCGAGGAGCACTTCGCCGAGCATCCCGACTTCGTCCTTCCGCGACACCAGTTCAACGCCGCGCACGCCTTCCTGACCGGAGGCCTGACCGACATCTCGCTGACGCGCAAGGAGCTGCGTTGGGGCGTCCCCGTCCCCTGGGACTCGGGCCACGTCTTCTACGTCTGGTTCGACGCGCTCCTCAACTACTACACGGCGCTCGGCTACGCCCGCCCCGGCGAGGACCTCACCGATCGCTACTGGCCGGCGCACTTCCACGTGATCGGCAAGGACATCCTCAAGTTCCACACGGTCTACTGGCCCGCGATGCTGTTCGCGGCGGATCTCGAGCTGCCGCGTCACGTCTGGGTCCACGGCTTCCTCCACGGTCCTGACGGCGAGAAGATGTCGAAGTCCGCCGGCAACGTCGTCGACCCGTTCGCGGTGGTCGACGAGTTCGGCATCGACGTCCTGCGCCACTACCTGTTCCGCGAGGTCACCTCCGGCCAGGACGGCCCGGTCTCGGTGGAGGGCCTCCGCACGCGCTACGAGACCGAGCTTGCCAACGAGTACGGCAACCTTGCGAGCCGCACGCTCAACATGCTCGAGCGCTACGCCGAGGCCACTGTCCCCGCGGTCACGCTCGACCCCGAGCTGCGCGCAGATATCGCCGGCCTGGCCGACCGCGTCGACGAGCTGCTCGACCGCGCGGAGATCTCCGCCGCGCTCGACGAGATCTGGCAGCGCGTCCGCCGCCTGAACCGCTACGTCGAGGAGAAGGCCCCATGGCAGCTCGCGCGCGACGGCGCGCCCGAGCTCCCAACCGTTCTCGCCTCGCTCGCCGAGGGGCTGCGCGTCGTGACGGTTGCCCTGCACCCCTACATGCCCGCGAAGACGGCTGAGCTGCTGCGCGCCCTCGGGCGACCCGACACTTCTGACCGTGAGTTTGCCGACGTGGGTTGGGGCGGCCCCGCCACCTCGATCGCGCCGCTCTTCCCGCGGTGATCGATACCCACAACCACGTCGCGAGTCCGCCGGCACTTGCAGCTGCGCGTGCTGTGGGCGTGACGCGCATGGTCACCGTCGGCACGGATCCGGAGAGCTGCGCTCGAGCGCTCGCCGCGACCGGCCAGGACGGCGTATACGCAGCGATCGGATGCCACCCGAACAGCGCGGAGCAGCTGGACGAGGCGCAGTTGCGCCGCGACGCGGCGCACCCACGCTGCGTCGCGATCGGCGAGACCGGGCTCGACTATTACCGCGCCGGCGCGCCACGCGAGGTGCAGATGCGCGCGTTCGAGCTCCAGATCGACCTGGCCCGCGAGCTCGACAAGGCACTCGTGATCCACACCCGCGACGCCGCAGCTGACACGCTCGAGATGCTCCACGCTCGCGCCGGAGGCTTGCGGGTGATCCTCCACTGCTTCACGCTCCCCGAGGCGCTCGCAGAATGCGTCGCCGCGGGCTGGTGGATCTCGTTTGCCGGCAACGTGACCTACCCTGCGAACGGGGAGCTCGCAAAGGCGGCCGAGCGCGTTCCGGCCGAGCGCCTGCTGGTCGAGACCGACGCGCCCTACCTGGCCCCTCAATCGCGGCGCGGCAAGCGCAACGAGCCGGCGTTCGTGCGCGAGACGGCGGAGTTCGTTGCCGCGCGCCGCGGCATCGATTACGCGGAGCTAGAGGCGATCATCGAGCGCAATGCCGCCGCCGTCTTCGCTTGGGATCCAGCCCTACTGGGATAGGCCCTAGATTGTTGGTTCCGCGGCCCCCGCGCCGTCTGGCGCGTCCGCTGGCGCCGGATCGCCACGTGCCGTCCGGGTCCCTGGCTCTGCCGCTGCCCCGTCCGCCCCGCGTCACCCGACTCTCAGCGGCCACTCGCGAGCCAGACGCGCCGGCCGCGGAATCAACCAGCTAGCCGCCGCTCTTGCCGGGACTGATCAGGAGGCCTGTCAGTTTGGTGATCAGCTGGCGGAACGCCTTGTCGCCGAACCCGAGCAGGAAGGCGACGACATCGAAGGTGAGCGCGTTCGTCGTCACGTGGTCGGAGCTTCCGAGCTCGATTGACACGTAGTAGAGCAGTGCGCCGACCGCCCCGACGACAGCGCCGACCCATAGCCGCGAGTAGTGCCAGTAGTCGTAGCTGTGGTCCCACGCACGGTTGTGTGAGAACACGCCGTTGAGTCCCTGCAGGACACTGCCGAGCGCGCCGAACCAGACGATCGAGGCGGGCAGCGGCCCGAGCGCCGGCACGACGTCACGGAACTGATGATCGGTCCTGTAAACGACGAACGCCGCCATCAGCACGAGCAGGTAGAACAGCTCGACCAAGAACACGCTCCGCGGCATGACGTTCCCTGGCTCGTTGCTCATTCGCAAGTAGGTTCCCGCGCGCGACGGACGTGATCAGAGCGATCCGGCGCGCAGCGTCGTGTGCGCCGCACGGACAGCCATCATCCGGCCGGCCGTGGCGGCCGCCCAGCCCAGCCCGCGATCGCCGTTGCGATCATCGATCCCCCGAGATAGGGCGATGCTTGCCTCGCGGTCACAATTCGTGACCGTGCCCAACGCCAATCAGCCGAGCCTTCGCCGAATGGCGCAGTTTGGCGTGCGCCCGCGCCACGCGCTTGGCCAGAACTTCCTCGTCGACTCGAACATTCTTGGCGTGATCGAACGCGCCGCGGAGCTCGCCCCGAGCGATGTCGTGCTAGAGATCGGCGGCGGCGTCGGCGTGCTCTCCGAATACCTCGCTGCACGCGTTGCCTACCTTCACGTGGTCGAGATCGACCGCGGCCTCGAGCCGGCGTTGCGCGATGCACTCGCGCCGTTCGTCTCGCGCAGCACGCTGCATCTCGTGGACGCGCTCGAGCTCGATCTCGCAGCGCTTTCGCCACCGCCATCGAAGGTCGTCGCAAATCTGCCCTACGGGATCGCGGCGAGCGCGATCCTGCGCACGATCGAAGAGCTGCCGTCCGTAAGTCGCTGGCTCGCAATGGTCCAGCGCGAGGTGGGTGAGCGCTTCGCGGCGCTGCCAGGGACGCGCGCCTACGGCATTCCCAGCGTGCTCGCGCAGCTGTGCTGCGAGGTCAAGGTGGTGCGCCAGATCCCGCGTGGAGTCTTCTACCCGGTTCCGCGCGTCGACTCTGTGCTGCTGCGACTTGATCGGCGCTCCGCGCCGATCAAGTCCTCGCAGGCTGAGCTCGTGCGTGCTGCTTTCGCTCACCGGCGCAAGACGCTCGCCTCGTCGTTGTCGATTGCGGCTGGGATTGACCCTGTGCGCACGCGTGATGCCCTCGCCCGCCTGGGCAAGACGCCTGATACCCGTGGCGAGTCGCTCAGTCCAGCGGAATTCCTGGCTTTGTCTGAGGCGCTCGGATGAGGGAGCTGGCGCCGGCGAAGATCAACCTCTGCCTGTACGTCGGGCCGCTGCGCGACGACGGCTACCACGAGTTCCTGAGCGTCATGCAGGCAGTCGATCTCAGCGACGCGCTCACGCTGAGCGACCATGCCGGGCCCGGCGACGAGGTCCGCTGTCCCGGCCTCGAGGGGCCGAACCTCGCCGCCCGCGCGATCGTCGCCTTCCGTGAGCTGACGGGCTGGGACGGGCCGCCGCAGCTGCTCGAGATCGACAAGCGGATTCCCGTTGCGGCAGGCCTTGGTGGCGGTTCGGCGGACGCCGCGGCGACTCTTCGCCTGCTCGCTAGGCGCTCGGGTATCGACATCGACCTTCACGCGCTGGCAACCAGTCTCGGCGCCGACGTCCCGAGCCAGCTGCGACCGGGCCGCTGGCTCGCTGAGGGCATCGGTGAGCGTCTCACGCGCCTGCCTGACCCGGACCCGTTCGGCGTGCTGATCATGCCCTCGCAAGCGCAGCTCTCGACCGCGGCGGTCTATGCCGAGGCCGACCGTCTCGGCCTTACGCGGACCAGCGAGGAGCTCGCGCGCATCCGCGCGACACTCGATCTGCTTGCCCCCGAACCCGTCAACGACCTCGCGCGCGCCGCAAGCTCGCTCGAGCCCACGATCGGCGCGAGCCTCGCCACAGCCTGGGGCGAGGGCTCGTTCGTGACGGGCTCCGGTCCGACGCTCGTGCGTGTCTTTCCTACACTCCAGGATGCGCGGGGCGCTGCGCGCCGGCTGGCCGCCGCGGGGGTCGCTGCATACGCCTGCGCCTCCGTTCACAATTCATCTTTCACGTGAGCCGGACGACCATCATCTACGTCGCCGTCGGTGCCTGCGCCGTGTTGGGCTTCGGTGTCTGGGTATCGATGATCTTGGTGCCGGCGTGGACCGCTTACTCGCGCGTCTGGCAGCGGCTCGTGGCTGCGGCCCTGTCGCTCTACGTCGCTGGGGTAATGGCCGGGTTCGGCATTGTCCTCGGCGTGCTCGTCGTTCCCTGGGCCTGGGACCGCATCCACTCTTGAGCACGAGGAAAGGGTCCGCCGAGCTGGACCTCGCGGCGCTCGAGGAGATCACCGCTGCCGTCGAGTCGGGCGCCGGGCTGCCCACGGTGGTCCGCTCGGCCGCGAAGGTGCTTGGCGCGAGCATCGTGGTGCTCGACCGCGGCGGTCAGGCGCTTGCGGTCGCTGCGCGCTCGCCGGCCGACGAGAAGTCTCTGTTGAGCTCTGACGACGGCGTCGAGGCGCTCGAGTTGCGGGTCGCCGACGCGCCGGTCGGGCAGATGCGCATGCGTGCCCGGGCGAAGTCGAGTACGGGTCTGCTGCGTTTGGTTGCGACGCTGGTCGCCTCCGAGGTGGAGCGTGTGCGTGCGCCCGAGCGCGAGTCCGAGGAGGAAAGTGCAGCCTTTCTCGACGGTCTCCTTGCACACGAGTTCACGAGCCGCGAGGAGTTGCTCGAGCGCGCCCGCAGCGTCGGCCTGCGCGACGTCGAGCGCGGCACCGTGGTGCTCGTCGTGCACGCCCGCGCGCAGGCGCCGGCGCAGGACGGGTGGCGCACGCGCTTGCGGCTGCTCGCGGCGCGTGGCGCCCGCGGCGTGACGCCGAGTGCCGTCGCCGTGATGTCGGAGCGCGAGATCGCTGGCGGCGCCGAGGTGATCGTGCTCCTGCCGGGAGCCGACGAGGCCGCCGGCCGTCGTGCCGCCGACAGCGTGCTGCGGGACGTTCAGGCCGGACTCGGCGGCTTCTCGTTCGTGGTCGGGCGCAGCCGGCCGGCGGATGACCCGCTTGCGATCGCTCGCGCTGCCGACGAGGCCCTACTCGCCGCGAACGTCGCCGAGGGCGACGGCGACGCGCACGTCCTGGGCTTCGAGGAGACGGGCGCCTATCGCCTGCTGCTTTCGACGATGAGTGAGAACCCGGCGGAGTTGCGGCGCTTCTTCGAGGAGACGGTCGAGCCGCTGCTCGCCTACGACGAGCAGTACGAGACTGAGCTCGTCGCGACCGTCTCGGCCTTCCTCGAAGCCGACGGCAATGTCGCCGCCACCGCGCAGCGCCTCTTCACGCACCGTCACACGATCCGCTACCGCCTGGAGCGGGTGCGCGAGCTTTGCGGCCTGGATGTCGGCTCGAGCGACGGCCGCGAAAAGCTGAGCCTCGGCCTCAAGGCGATGCGCGTGCTCGGCATTGTCGGCTCGGCCGGTCCTGCGACCGAGCCCGGGGCGACGGGCGGGCGCGTCCCACGCCACTAGCGATCGTCAGCGCCCTTCGAGAGCTGCCACGTAGGGCGGGGGCGTGGCGTACGCTCACTTGGTGAGCGCAAGCTCCGTCACAGACGCGCCGGCACACAGTTGCCTTGACAGCGAGGGACGCCCGCTCGCGCTGCAGGCGACGGGAATCTGCAAGCACTACAGGGCGCGCACGGTCCTCGACGGGATCTCGCTGTCGGTTGGCGCCGGTGAGGTCGTTGCGATAATCGGCGAGAACGGTGCCGGCAAGAGCACGCTGATGCGGATCTGCGCCGGCCTGATCCAGCCGGACGCGGGTGAGGTCTCCGTGTCCGGGCGCGTCGGCTACTGCCCGCAGGAGCCCGGCCTCTTCGACCTGCTCTCCGCGGACGATCACCTTGCGATGTTCGCGCCGGCCCTCGGGCTGTCGCGCCGCGAGGCGGTCCACCAGGGTCACGTCCTGCTGTCGGAGTTCGCTTTCCCGCTCGCCCAGCGCGACCAGTGCCGGCACCTCTCCGGTGGCTCGCGCCAGAAGCTCAATCTCGCTCTGGCGTTGCTCGGCGGCGCCCAGCTGCTGCTGCTCGACGAGCCCTACCAGGGCTTCGACCACGGCGCCTACGTGAGCTTCTGGGAGCACGTCAACCGTTGGAAGGACGCGGGAATGGGCGTTGTCGTCGTCACCCACCTGCTCGCCGACCAGGATCTCGTCGACCGCGTTGTCGAGCTGCGGATTGCCGGTGAGCAGCTCGTGGAGGCGCCGTGAGCCTCCGGCGGATCTTCGTCGTTGCGCGGCTGACGGGCGTCGAGCTTGCGCGTCGGCGGGTCGCGCTCGGCCTACTCACAGCGTTGCCGCTCGCCTTCTACGGCAGCCAGGTGAGTCGCGGATCGGACGCGGTGATCACAGGCGGTGTCGCGATGGCATTCTCGATCGCCGGCGCCTCGATCTTCGTCGCGCTGACGGCACGCCCGGTCGATCCGCGGCTGATTCTTGCCGGGTATCACCCGTTCGAGCTGCTGCTCGGGCGCCTGCTGCTGCTCGAGCTTCTCGGCATCCTCGTCACCGGCTGCTTCAGCGTGATCATGGTCTTCGGATCGAGTCCGGCGCACCCCTGGGCGCTCGCTGCCGGCGTCGCCCTGGTCGCGCTCACGAGCGTGCCATTCGGGCTCGCGGTCGGAGGGGTCTCGCCGCACGAGCTCGAGGGAGTGCTGGTGATGATCGGCGTCGTGGGAGTGCAGTTGACGCTCTACTCGACCGACCTCGCGGCGAAGTTCCTGCCCTTCTGGGGCGGGCAACGACTGCTCGACCACTCGGTCAACCAGGTGCCCGCGAGCGCCGCCGTGCCCGCGAACATCGCCTACGCCGCGACGCTGTTCGCGATCGCCACCTATGTGATGACTCGCCGTGCGCCCGCCGTTGGTGGTGCAAGGCGCCATTCACGCGCGGTCCTCACAGCCGCCGCCGCACGCGCCGTGCGGTCCACGCGCTGACGGACTGGGGGGCAGGGATTCGAACCCCGATAGCCGGCTCCAAAGGCCGGAGTCTTGCCATTAGACGACCCCCCAGGGTGATCGTCCGGCAAGTGTATGGCGGTCGCGTTACGCTCCGGCGGTGAGCCTTGGAAGCGTCGTGATTCTTGCGGCCGGTCGCGGCACGCGGATGCGCTCGGCGCGGCCGAAGCTCGCGCATGACCTCTGCGGGCGGGCACTCGTCGCGTGGCCGGTGGCGGCGGCTCGCGAAGCAGGGGCGGAGCGCGTGATCGCCGTCGTCGCGGCGGACACCCCACTCGGGGATGTGCTTGGCGAGGGTGTGCAGACGGCGGTGCAGGCCCGACCCGACGGGACCGGCGGCGCGCTGCGCGCAGCCGCCGGGCTGATCGACCGCAGCGCACCGTTGGTCAGTCTCTACGGCGACGTGCCGCTGGTCGAGCCTGCGCTGCTACGCGATCTCGTCGCCGAGCACGAGCGCAGTGGCGCTGCGGCGACGATGGTCACGATCACGGTCGCAGACCCGACCGGCTATGGGCGCGTGGTGCGCGACGCGACGGGCGCCGTCGAGCGCGTCGTCGAGACGAAGCACACGGATGGCTTGAGCGATGCTGTGCTGGGTATCGAGGAGATCAACAGCGGGGTCTTCGTCTTCGACCCCGAGATCGTGCTCGAGCAGCTGGAGTGCGTTGCACCGGTTGACGGCGAGGTCTTCCTACCGGAGGTGCTGCCGTTGATCCGGGCCGCCGGCGGTACCGTCGCGACTTTTGCGGCGAGTGACCCGGCGCTGCTGCTTGGTGTCAATGACCGCGTGCAGCTTGCCGGCGTTCGCGCGGAGGCACAGCGGCGGATCCAGGAGCGCCACATGCTCGCCGGTGTCACGATCGTCCAGCCATCGAGCACGAGCATCGACTTCGGAGTCGAGATCGGTGCCGATACCGTGATCGAGCCGTGCACGCAGCTGCTCGGCGACACCCGGATCGGGTCTCGCGCGACAGTCGGCCCCCACTCCACGGTGATCGGCTCGCTGCTTGGCGATGACGTGCGCGTCATCCAGTCGCACATCGTCGAGTGTGAGCTGCGCGCCGGCGCCAGCGTCGGTCCGTTCGCATACCTGCGCCCGGGCGCGCTGCTGCGCGAACGGGCGAAGGCGGGTACCTTCGTCGAGATCAAGAACTCCGACATCGGTGCCGGGACGAAGGTCCCGCACCTCTCCTACGTCGGCGATGCCGATGTCGGCGATGGCACGAACCTTGGTGCCGGCACGATCACCGCCAACTACGACTACGTGAAGAAGAACCGCACGACCATCGGGGCGCGCGTCAAGGGCGGCGTGCACACCTCCTACATCGCGCCCGTCGTGGTTTCGGACGACGCCTGGACCGCAGCGGGCTCGGTGATCAATGCCGACATCCCGCCGGGCGCGCTCGGCGTCGCGCGCGCACGCCAGCGCAACGTCGACGGCTACGCCGAGCGACGCGAAGGCCGCGGGGACGGTTAGACTCAGCACGAATGAGTGCGCTGGAGCCTCAGGGCGCGGTCACCAGCCTTCCCATCGACTACGACAAGCGGCTGATGCTGTTCAGCGGGCGTGCAACGCCGCAGCTCGCGCTGAACATCGCCGGCAAGCTCGGAGTCGATCTCAGTCCTACGCGCTTGAAGACGTTCAAGAACGGCGAGGTGTACTGCCGTTACGAGGAGTCGATTCGCGGTGCCGACATCTTCATCGTGCAGTCGACCTGCGGTAACCAGGACACGGGCCTCACCGCCAACGACGCGCTGATGGAGCTGCTCGTGATGATCGACGCTGCCGTCGGTGCGTCGGCGCACCGCGTGATCGCTGTCGTGCCGTGGTTCGGCTACTCGCGCCAGGACAAGAAGTCGGCTCCACGCGAGCCGATCAGCGCGCGCCTCGTGGCGCGCATGATCGAGGCGGCCGGCGCGGACCGCGTCCTTACGATGGATCTGCACGCGGGTCAGGTCCAGGGGTTCTTCTTGAAGCCCGTCGACCACATGACGGCGCGCTTCATCCTCGCCCAGCACTTCAAGGACCAGCAGCTCGAGAATCTCGTCGTCGTGGCGCCGGACGTCGGGCGGGCGAAGCTCGCACAAAAGTTCGCCGAGAACGTCGGTGCCGACCTCGCGATGATGATCAAGGAGCGTCCTGCCCACCAGGTCGCCGAGATCAGCTACGTGATCGGCGACGTACGCGGCAAGAACGCGATCATCGTCGACGACATCATCGATACCGCCGGCACGCTCAGGGCGGCGACGACGACGCTGCGCGAGCAGGGGGCACTGCGCGTCTTCGCTGCCGCCACCCACGGCGTCTTCTCTGGTGACGCGTACGAGAACATCGCGGCGACGCCGCTTGAGCAGGTGGTCGTCACCGACACGGTCCCGCTGCGCGACGGGGCGCCGCCGCAGGTGCGCCAGCTCCCGTGTGCCGAGCTCCTCACCGACTCGATCCGCCGGATCTTCACCGACGGCTCGGTCAGCGAGGTCTTCGCCGGCGAGAACCAGCTCTTTTGACGAGTCGGCTCGCTGCGCTCGCCTCCCGGCTCGGGCTCAGCGACGAGGAGACGCTTACGATCTTCAAGCTCGATCCGCTCGCCGCGATCAGCGGTGGCTACGGCCCGGAGGTCGACATCCTCGACGGTATGACGGCTGAGGCCGCAGAGCTTGCCGGCGCCGGCGCGCTTGTGAGCTGGGTGCGGTCGACCGTGGAGTCTCCGACACCGCTCGAGCTGCTCGAGCGCGGCGACTTCGCGGCCTTCGAGGACGCGCTCGAGCGCTGGCTGCGTGACAGCGGGGTCCTGTCCGGGTGAGCGCGCTGCCCGCAGCGGGGATCGCCCGAAGTCCGGCGCCTTGTAAGCTGCTTCACCGATATGGCGACTACCCCGACTCGTCTTGATGTCTTGCGCCGCGAGCCGTCGGGCTCGCGCAGTGTCCGCCGGTTGCGCCGCGAGGGCCTGGTTCCGGGCATTCTCTACGGCGGCAGCGGAGAGGTCGTCAGCTTCTCCGTCGACGCGCGTGTCCTGCGCCATGCGCTTGCCTCCCGGGGCGCGGTGCTCGATGTGGCGATCGACGGCGCTGCTCCGACGCCGGCCGTCCTCAAGGACCAGCAGCGCGATCCGGTGCGCGGCCAGACCGTTCATGTAGACCTCGTGCGCGTCCGTCTCGACCGGGCGATCCAAGTGGGCGTGGCGATCGAGTTGACGGGTGCCGAGTCGGCCCCGGGCGTCCGCGAGGGGGGCGTGCTCGAACAGGTCACACACGAAATTCAGATCGAGGCCCTGCCGACCGCGATTCCGGAGTCGATCGTGCACGACGTTTCCGAGATGGCGATTGGCGACACGCTCGTGCTCGACGCGATCGTCGTGCCTGCCGGGGTGACGCTCCTCAGCGATCCGCACGAGACGGTCATCGCGACGCTCACACCGCCGCGGCTGCGCACCGAAGCCGAAGAGATCGAGCTCGAGACCGGGGTCGTCGGCGAGGGTGGCGAGGCTGCTGCTGACGCCGAGGCCGCGGCCGCCGCCGGCGACGACGGCGAGAGCTCCGGGTAGCAACTGCGGTTCGCGCGCGGCGGCTCGGTCGCGGACTGGCTCGTAGTCGGGCTCGGCAACCCGGGACGCGAGTACGAGCGAACATGCCACAACGTCGGC
Organism: Solirubrobacteraceae bacterium; assembly: GCA_050010595.1. Taxonomy (GTDB): domain Bacteria; phylum Actinomycetota; class Thermoleophilia; order Solirubrobacterales; family Solirubrobacteraceae; genus Palsa-513. The sequence continues at coordinate 113,952 of JBEKKS010000003.1, read as the reverse complement.
TTCATGGTCGCCGAGCGCCTTGCGCGCCGCTGGGAGCTCGGGCGTGCACGCGAGCGCTTCGCCGGGCGCCTGCGCGAAGGGCGCGCCGGCGTCGGCGGTCCGCGCATCGCGCTACTCGAGCCGCTCACCTACATGAACGAGGCGGGACGCTCGGTCGGCCCGGCGCGCGGCTCCTATCGCCTACCGCTTGAGCATGTGCTCGTGATCCACGACGAGATCGATCTCCCGTTCGGCGAGGTACGCGCGCGGGTCGGCGGCGGGCTGGCCGGGCACAACGGGCTGAAATCGATCAAGGCGGCGCTCGGGGGAGCTGACTTCGCGCGCGTCCGTGTCGGTGTCGGACGCCCCGACTCGACCGACCCGGAGATCGTCGCCGCCTACGTGCTCTCGGCCTTCGCGCAGCCTGCGGCCGAGGTTGACGCGCTGATCGAGCGCGCCTGCGACGCCGTCGCAGATGTGGTGTTGGCGCGCTGACGGGAGCACTGAGCATGCTCTCGGACCTGCTCGACCACCTCGCCCAGAGCGAGGAGGCGCTGGCGCTCGCCCGCGACGGCGGTGAGGCCTTTTGTCCGACGGCTCTACGCCCATTCCTGGTCGCCGGGCTGCTCGCTCAGGAGCCCGCGCGACCCGCGGTCGTCGTGGCGCCCGATGACCGCAGCGCCCACGAGCTGGCGGGCGACCTGGCGGCGTGGCTTGCACCGCGCGCCGTCCGCTTCTACCCGTCGCGCGGCGTCACCTACGAGTCGCATCTGACGCCGCCGCCGCATCTCGTCGGCCTGCGAATCGCCGCGCTCGATGCGGTGCTCGCCCCGCCGGCTGGTGCGCCGGCGCCGGTTCTTGTCGCGTCCGCACCCGCGCTCGCCGAGAAGGTCCCCGACCCGGAGCTGCGACCGCATTCCTTCGTGCTGTCGGCCGGCGATCTGCTCGACCTCGACGAGTGCGCGGCGCAGCTCGTCGAGATGGGCTACGAGAGAGTCGGCCAGGTAGATGAGCGTGGTCAGTTCGCCGTCCGCGGCGGCCTGCTCGACGTATTCGGCGCGACGGCGGATCGTGCCACCCGCGTCGAGCTCTTCGATATCGAGGTCGAGTCGCTGCGCAGCTTCTCGACGTTCACGCAGCGCTCGCTCGACGCGATCGAGCGCGTGGAGATCGCACCGGCGGCCGAGCTCGCGCTCGAGCACCGGCAGTTTGATGGCGACTCGCGGGACATTGCCGAGCTTCTACCGCTTGATCGTTTCGTCTCGCTGCTGGAGCTCATCGGGGAGGACGCCCAGCTGATCATTGCGGGGCTCGAGGAGCTCGCGCCGACGCTGCGCGACCACTGGGCCGACGTGTGTGCCGCGTTCCACGACGGCGATGCGCATCACCTCTACGTCCCACCAGATGAGCTCGAGCGCGCGCTCGGCGAGCGCGCGCACGTGAGTCTCAGCTCGCTGGCGGGGGGCTCAACGCTCGAGCTGCACGCGCAGGCGACGCTGCCCGCCGCTCGAACCTTGAACGAGGCCGAGGCGATGCTCGAGCGCCAGCTGCGCTCCGGCTACCGCACGGTGGTCACGTGGCCACGGCGCGGCGACGGCGAACGCGCCGCGCACAACCTCGCACGCCTGAGTGCGCAATGGATCGAGCAGGGACCGCCCGCCGATCAGCTGACGTTCGCCGTGGCAACCCTCCAGGAGGGGTTTATCGCGCCGGGGTTGCGCCTGGCGGTGATACCGGAGCATCGGCTCTATCAGCGTCGGCGCCAGGCACCACGCCCGCAGACGGGCCGGCGGGGAGCGCTGCGCAGCTTCGCCGATTTGCGCGCCGGCGACTACGTGGTCCATGAGGACCATGGCGTCGCTCGCTTCGCTGGCTTCGAGACACGGACCATCGCGGGGATCACGCGCGACTACCTGTTGCTGGAGTACCAGGGCGACGACCGGGTCTACGCGCCGACTGATCAATTCGCGAAGATCTCGCGCTACGTCGGCGCCGGCGCGGGGGAACCGACGCTCTCGAAGCTCGGGGGGACGCGGTGGGACACGCTCAAGGCGCGCGCGCGTCATGCCGCACAGGAGCTCGCCGGCGAGCTGCTCGGCCTGTACGTCGAACGCCGTCGCCGCGAGGGGCATGCATTTGCTCCCGACGGCGAGTGGCAACGCGAGTTCGAGGCTCGCTTCCCGTACACGGAGACGCGCGACCAGCGCGAGGCGATCGAGCTCGTCAAGGCGGACATGGAAGCGCCACGGCCGATGGACAGGCTGATCTGCGGGGATGTCGGCTACGGGAAGACCGAGGTAGCGCTGCGTGCGGCGTTCAAAGCTGTCGCCGACGGTAAGCAGGTCATGATGCTCGTGCCGACGACGATCCTCGCCCAGCAGCACTACGGCACCTTCCGCGAGCGGCTCGCCGACTACCCGATCAGCGTCGAGCAGGTGTCGCGCTTTCGCAGCGCCGCTGAGCAGCGCGACGCGATCACTCGCTTCTCCGAGGGCAAGGTCGATGTACTGATCGGCACGCACCGGCTGCTCAGCCGCGACGTCCGTGCGAAGGATCTCGGCCTGCTGATCCTCGATGAGGAGCAGCGTTTTGGTGTGCGCCAGAAGGAGCTGCTGCGGCAGTTGCGCCTGCGCGTCGACGTGATCGCGATGTCGGCCACGCCGATTCCGCGCACGCTGCAGATGTCGCTTGCCGGATTGCGCGATATCTCGGTCATTGAAACGCCGCCTGAGGGGCGCCGGCCGGTGCGCACCTACGTCGGCGAGCATGACGACGGGCTCGTTCGGCAGGCGCTCGAGCGCGAGCAGGCGCGGGGCGGCCAGGCCTTCTATCTGCACAACCGCGTCGAGACGATCGATGAGGTCGCCGCCGGGCTACGCGGGCTATGTCCGGCGCTGCGTTTCGAGGTGGCGCATGGGCAGCTTGACGAGCACGAGCTGGAGCGGCGCATGATGAGCTTCCTGCGGGGTGACGCGGACGTACTCGTGTGCACGTCGATCATCGAGTCGGGGATCGACATCCCGCAGGCCAACACCCTGGTTGTCGAGCGCGCCGACCACTTCGGCCTCGCCCAGCTCTACCAGATCCGCGGGCGCGTGGGACGCAGTCGTGAGCGCGCCTACGCTTACCTGCTCTACGACGCCGCGGCTGCGCTGAGCCCCGAGGCGGCGCAGCGACTCGCGGCGCTCTCGGACTTCACCGAGCTCGGCGCCGGCTTCCAGATCGCGATGCGCGACCTCGAGCTACGTGGTGCCGGCAACCTGCTTGGCGACGAGCAGTCGGGGCACGTTGCCGCCCTCGGGTTCGAGCTCTACATGCAGATGCTCGACGAGGCCCTACGCGCCGCCGAGGGCGAGGGGAGTGCCGGCGAGGAGTGGGAGCCGGTGCGACTCGACGTCGATGTCGATGCGTATGTGCCCGCCGACTACGTCGGTTTCGAGCAGGCCAAGATTGAGGTTCACCGGCGGATCGCCTCGGCGCGCGACGTTGCCGAGCTGGAGCAGCTGCGCGCCGAGCTTGCCGATCGCTTCGGCCCGCCGCCGCCCCCGGTCGAGAATCTGCTCGACCTCCAGCGCGCACGGATCAAGCTCGGCGCCGCGGGTGCGCGCGCGGTCGCGTTTCGCTCGGGGCGTCTTGCGATCACGCCGATCGAGCTCGACTCGGCAGGCGTGCGCGAGCTGCGCGCCCGACTCGACGGGGTCGTCTACGAGTCCGGTCGCTCGCAGGTGCTCATCCGCGTGCCCGACGCACCCGACCAGCGTTTCCCGGCTGTGCTCGCGGCTGCTGACGCCGTACTTGCCGCGAGCACGGCCTCAACGTGACAGGTGCAGCCGCGTGCTGCGCGATTCGCTACCATCCGCCGGGCTCGTGACCAGGAAGATAAGGACAGCCGTGGCGTGCATCGCCGCCATCGCCACAGCTGCCGGCGTTGCTGCGTGCGGTGGTACGAGCGTGCCTTCAAGCGGCGTCGCCGTGGTTGGGAGCTTTGTCGTCAGCAAGGCGAGCTTCAACCACTGGATGGTCATCGCCAATCGGATCCGCTACATCAACACCGGCGACACGCCACCGCCAGTGCCGGTTCCGCCGAACTTCACCGCCTGCGTAGCCGCGACCCGCGCCGAATACGCCAAGGGCGCGAAGGTCCCCGCCGCCAGCGTGCTGAAGGCTAGCTGCCGGTCGTCCTACAACACGCTCAGCCAGGAGGTCCTCAGCCTGCTGATCGAGGACGCGTGGATCCAAGGAGAGGCTTACGACAAGCACGCCCACGTCAGCAGCGCGGCGATCGACAAATCCTGGACCTCGGAGGAGAAGGGCGAGTTCTCGACGACCGCGAAGCTGGATACGTTCCTTGCCGAGTCCGGCTACACGGTCGCGGACCTCAAGTGGTACGTGCTCTTCGATCTGCTCCAGCAGGCGATCACGACCAAGGTCGACGCCGGCGCGAGCAAGGTATCCGAGTCGCGGGTCGCGGCCTATTACAAGGCTCACGTCTCCGAGTACACGCAACCTGCGCGTCGCAACATCGAGCTCGTCCTGGTTTCGAGCGCGTCGACTGCCACGAAGGTCAAGGCCCTGCTCGCCGGTGGCGCGAGCTTCGCGAGCATCGCGAAGAAATACTCGACCGACCCGACAACGAAGAACACCGGCGGTGTCGCCGACGGCATCGAACAGGGGGAGGAGACGCACGTTCTCAGCGCTGCGATCTTCAAGGACCCGATCGGGACGCTCGAGGGACCGCTGAAGACCGCGTTCGGCTACTACGTCTTCAAGGTCACCGGCTCGACTGCGCAGAAGGTCGAGAGCCTTGCCACCGCCAGCGCCGCGATCAAGGCGCAACTCGTCGAAGCGGCGGAGACGACAGCCGTAGACAACCTCAAGGCGAGCTTTACGAAGTCGTGGCGCGCGCGCACTACCTGCGCCTCGGGCTACCTCGACGACACGGTCTGCGGCAACGCCCCCAGCGCCAGCTCGTCGACCGGCACGACCGGCACCACGGGTACGAGCTAGCTCCGGTGGCGGGCGCGCGCGTTGGCGCGCCGTCTTGGCACCGCGGGCAGGAGGCGCAGCGGGCGCCGCGAAAGCCTAGGCGTGGCCGCGACGCACCATGCGCAGCGAGATCGCAGCGGGCGGTTGGCCGGCTCGCGCCGTGCCGGGGGGACGCGCGTACGCTGGGATCGGGTCAGCCGGGCTGCGATGCTTTGCGTGCTTGTCGCTCTCGCCTATCTGTACATCAGCCCGATCCGTGGACTGCTCGGCGACCTGCACCAGGCTGCCGCCCGTCATCAGCAGGTCGTTGCGCTCGAGCGTGAGGCCGCGCAGCTGCGCGGCGAGCAGCGTGCGCTATCGGAGCCGAGCACGCTCGAGCGCGAGGCCCGCCGGCTCGGGCTGGTGCGTCCGGGTGAGCGCGAGTACGTCGTCACGGGCCTGCCCAACAACTGAGCTCGCCGGCGGCGAGCGCTAGCGGTGCTCGAGACCGCCCTCCATCAGTGGCAGGACGGCGAACGCCGCCTCGGCCAGTCCACGTCCGCGCAGCGGCCCGCCATCGAGCGCGTGATCGAGCGCATCACCGCCGAGCTGCGCTGGCGGCTCGGTAGTTCGTTTCTGGTCGCCGAGCTTGTCGAGATCTACGACGGCTCCACGGCCTGGTCCCTTGGGCTCGCTTTCCAGACAGCTCCCGCTGAGCCGATTGCCTGGGAGCAGTGGGTCAGCGACGCGGCGTTCTATCGCCATCTACGCCGCGCGCGCGACTGGCCGCCGCCGGCCTGATCCGTCGCTACTCGGCGCGGCGGATCACGATCTGGTCTTCCTCGACAGTCACGCTGACGGGCCGATGCCCAGCCCAGTGCTCGGCGTACACCGGGTTGTCGGCGACCGCTGGGTCAAGCCAGAGTCCGTAACCCTCCTCGCCGTGATCGAAGGTGCCCTCGAGCGGACCGGTCTGCGCCTTGCGAGTGCGCCCACCGCGGCTGCGTCGCTTGGGCGGCGAAGCTGCTGCCTCGGTGTCCGCCTCGGAGTCTCCACGCGCTGCGCGCTCTGCCTCCTGCGCTTCGCGGCGCGCCTCCTCTGCCGCTTCGGCCTCGCGACGCGCCTGCTCGGCGGCCTCCAGCTCAGCGGCGATCAGCGCATCGTCCTCGGCGCGCAGATCGATCTCGTCGGCGAAGGTACCGGCGCCTTCGCCGGCCTGCTCCTCTTCGAGCAGGCCGTTCTCGCGCTTGAAGCTCTGGATCTGCTGGACGGTCACCTCGAGCTGGTGTGCCACCCACGCGTCCGTGCGACCTTGGCGGGTCCAGGTGCGAATTTGGTTGAGGTGCGGTCTCAGGGATTTACGGGGCATAGTCGCGCCACACTAGCGCAAAGGCCGCGACCGCTTGCATTCCAGCCCCAGAACGGAGTTAATGGTGCCTTGCGATCGGGAGAGTGAGGGGTCACATGCTCGTGCTTACGAGAAAGCCCGGCCAGAGCATCATGATCGGCGACGACATCGAGGTCTCGGTCGCCTCGGTCGTGGGCGAGCGGGTCCGTATAGAGGTGGGCTTTCGCTCGCCCTTGGGTGAGCGGGTGCAGGTCGCGATGCAGACGCCGCGTACGGTGCCGGCAAAGGCGAACCAGAGCATTACGATCGGCGAGGACGTGGAGGTCTCGGTCCTGTCGGTGATCGGCGAGAAGGTGCGGATCGGGATCCAGGCGCCACGCACTGTGCCTGTCTACCGTCGCGAGGTTTACGCCGCAATCCAGCGTGAGCAGTCCACTGAGCTGCCGGTCGGCGAGATTGCGGTGTCGCAACCGCCGCCGCTGCTCGAGGCGTGAGCCCCTACTCGAGTACGAGGTAGAGCACGCGGAACATGACGTAGCTGACCACCACCGCGGTCGTCGACAGCGTGGCAGCGAGGATCACGTACCGCATCCGCCCCATCCGCGTGTTGCGTTCGATCGTGCGCTTGCGCGCGCGCCGTTCGTTGGCTCTACGCAGAGCCTCGCGACGCTGCCGGTCGATCTCCATCTCTTCTTCGAACGCTCGTTCGAAGGTGCTGAGAGGTTGGCGCATCTTCATGACCTGGCTGGAGAGGGTACCGGTTGCGCCAGCGGGATGGCGTGCGGTCGAGCTTTAGGTTGGCGCGGCCTAGAATCCTCCTGGATGTCTCCAGCTGATCTCTTCGTTGTCTGCAAGAACCCAGACTGCGGTGCTGAGGTCAGCCCGTACGTGACCGAATGCCCGTACTGCGGCACTCGCCTGCGCAAGCGCGCACCGAAGCTGGACAAGGGTCTTCAGCGCGTCTCGCGCACGAGCCGCGTCCCGGCGCCGTCGCTCGGTCGGCTGCGTCGCGGCGAGATCCCCGGCGTCCGCGCGGACCGCCATCCCTACGCCACCTGGCTCATCGTGCTCGCCACCTGCGGCGTTTGGATCGCTACCAAGGCGGGCTATCTTGGCAGTGGCAGCCAGGTCATCGCGAGCTACCCGCTCGGCGCGCACTGGTGGCGGGTATTGACAACGCCCTTCGCCTATTACGCCCCCGGCATGGCAGGCGGTTTCTCCTCGTTTGGTGCCGCCGTCTACCAGTTTGCAACGTTGTTCGCAGTCGCTCTGTTCGGTTGGCTGCTCGAGCGTCGCCATGGTCCGCTTGTGGTGCTCGCGCTTTTCATGGTCGGTGCGGCCGGCGGCGCCTACCTGGGGATCGAGCTGCGCGCCAGCAGCGTGGCCGTCGGTGGCAACGGTGGCGCGCTCGCGCTGCTTTGTGCGTGGGCGGTACCGGACATGTTGGCGCGGCGCGCGGGCCGTGCCTATGACGGTGACCTGCTCGTGACGGCGTTGATCGGGCTCGCGTTGCTCGCGATGCCGATCGCGCGTCCGGAAGCGAGCGCGGTCGCTGGCGGCGTTGGCGTGTTGTGGGGATATCTCGCGGGCGTCGTTCTCGCGCGCCGCGAGCTGCGCTGAGGTTCCTGTCAGCCGAGACTTGATCGCGCGCGACGTATCATGCCCTCGATGTACGCGAGAACCGCAACGGCGAGCGTCGCGTGAGCACTGCCGTGGCGCCGCGGACCTACACTGCGCAGCAGGTTGACGCGGCGGTTGCCCGCCTCGCCGATCCGGATCGCTTCACGCACGCCTCGGAGATCGTCTCGCATGCTGCGCCATCCCTGGCAGGCGTGCTCGACGCGGCCCTCACCGAGGGCGGCTGGTTCGGCGCCGCCCACGAGGAGCTGCTGCGCCAGGCCGGCGACGAGGAAGATGCCGCCGCACGGCTTGCCGCGATCGGCGCGCTCGTCGACGAGCAGACCCGCCTTGGAATGCTGGTCGGTGTTGCAGTCGGCTTCCAGCTGGCCAGCGAGCTTGCCGACCTTGACAACCAACCGAGCGAGGAGGGCTGACCGTGACGGAGATCCGCTTCCTTGGCCATGCGACCTTCGAGTTGACCAACGCCGGCAAGTCGGTCCTGATCGACCCGTTCTTGACCGGCAACCCGAGCGCCGCTGTGACTGCGCAGGAACTCGCGCCGGACGTGATCCTCCTTACGCACGGTCACGGCGACCACTACGGCGACATCGTCGCGATCGCCAAGCGAACCGGCGCGACCGTGATCACGATCGTCGAGATCGCCGGCGAGCTGACGGGCGAGGGTGTCGAGAACGTGGTCGGCGCGAATCTCGGCGGCACCGCAAGCTTCGACGGGGGCTCGGTGAAGCTCGTGCCGGCCTGGCATACCTCGACGACGCCCAAGGGCACCGTGAGCACGCCAACCGGGCTGATCATCGAGTTTGGCGGCGCCATCATCTACCACCTCGGCGACACGTGCCTGTTCGGCGACCTCGAGCTGATCGGCCGGCGACACGCGATCGATCTCGCGCTGGTGCCGATCGGCGGCTTCTTCACGATGGACCGCGAGGACGCCGTCGAGGCGGTCCGCATGATCGGACCGCGGCAGGTGATTCCCTGCCATTACAACACCTGGCCGCCGATCGCGACCGACGTTGACGCCTTCAAGTCGGATGTCGAGAACACGACGGCCTCGGATGTGATCGTGCTCGAGCCGGGAGAGACGCACAGCCTGTGACACACGCGATCGTCCTGATCGAGGCCGAGCGCGGCGCGCTGGAGACTCTTGGCGGCCAGATCGCCGGCGTCGACGGCGTGTCCGAGTGCTACTCGGTGACCGGCACCTGGGATTTCGTCGCGATCGTGCGCATCAACAGCCATGAGCATCTCGCCGGCGTGGTCCAGAACGGGATCGCCCAGCTGGCCGGCGTCACGCGAACGCAGACGATGGTCGCGTTCGAGGCGTTCTCGCAGCACGATCTCGAGGCGATGTTCGCGGTCGGCGAGTGAAGCTGGCCGCGCGCGTCAAGCCCGCGTACGGTCCGAGTCTCGACGAGCTCGCGCGAGCCCGGATGGTCAGGGTGCCACGCGGTGCTCGGACGCTGAGCGCGCTCGCCGTTGCGCTGGTTGTTGTCCTCGCCGCGCTCGTCACGCTGCGTGGCGGCTCGAGCAGCATCAGCGGAAGGGCTGGCGGGGTCCAGTTCAGCTTCAGCTACTCGGGTCTCGTGCGCGAGCTGCCACCGCGGGGCGACTCGCTGCTCCTGGCGCGCTACAAGGGTCACCGCCTGGTTGCCGAGATCGCGCTCGCGCCACTGCGTCTGCCGGCCTACCACGGCGCCGCGACGGGGATCGAGCCGCTCGTTGCCGCCAACTACATGCGCGCGTTCGCCGCCCGCACGCCCGGGATCGTGCTCCAGAACACCGGGCCGACGGTGCTCGGCGCCACCGCCGGCTACAACTACACCTACACGCGAACGATCGACGCGAGCAGCTACTTCGGGCGGGTGATCTTCCTGACGCCGTCGCTTTACGGCGCGCGTGACGGCGTGGTCGTCTCGCTGCTTGCCCAGCCGGTCCTCTCCGGGATCATCGGGCCCGGTAGGAGCAACCTCGCCGGGGCGCTCTATGAGCCTGGCCAGGGCGGCGTCGGTGTCCTGTTCCAGCCGGCCGGGTTGCTGAGCGAGCCACTCGCCACCCTGCGGATTGCCGCCGGCTAGCTAGCTGCCGGTAGCGCCGGTCGGACCGCTGGCGCCGGTCCCGCTAGCGCCCGTCGGCCCGCTGGCGCCGCTTGCGCCGGATGTCCCGGTCGCGCTGCTTGCGCCGCTGGTGCCGGTCGTTCCGCTGGCGCCGCTCGCCCCGACGACGCTGCCGCCGCTGCCACCGCCGGCCGTCGCGCTGGCCGAGCCGCTCGCCGCGCCCACCGCGGGGGTGGGCGGTGCCGTGGCGGTCATGCTCGAGCTGGTCGCGCCGCTCGGACCAGTGGTGGCGCCCGGGAATGCGGTTGTCGTCGTGACAGCTTCGGACGGCATCGCGGTTGTGGTTGGTCCGGATGCCGCGGGCGTGCCGACACTCGCGGGCGGCAGCGTCGCGAGAGCGGCCGCGTGGTGGCGTGCCCTGTGGCGCACCGCGCCGGGGAAGACAGTTGTCGTCGTGACCTGCTCGCTGGTCACGGGGCGGGCGAGCGTCGCCGTGCGAGCCTGGTCGGTATGGGCGCGGCCGACTGTGACGGCGCCGGCGGTTAGCAGTGCTGCCGCCGCGACCGTCGCGATCGCCTTCGTCGCGACTGCGGTCGCTGTCAGGGCACCCGCGCTGCTGCCTGCAGCGGTGGCGCCGCCGGCTGCTGCTGCGCCGCCCCCGACCGTGGCGCCGGCGCCCCCGGCGCTGGCGCCGAGCTTCGTTGCCACGAGCTGCTTGATCAGGAGCAGCGGAGCGAACGGCGCGAGCGCCGCAAGTGTCCGGTTGCTCGCGCGCAAGTGGCTGCGGAAGCTTGAGCACCGCTCGCAGCTCTTCAGATGGCGGCGGATCGGCGGCGTCAGCGAGCCAACCCCCTCGGCCGCCTCGGCGAGCGCGAGGCGCACGTCGTCGCAGGTCAGCGCGCGCGCTTCGGATGCCTCGCCGAGCCCGAGCCGGGCGCGAACGAGCAGGGACTTGATGCCCGAGACCGTGGTGTCCATCGTCTCGGCGATCTGCTCGTAGGAGAGGCCCTCGATTTCGCGCAGCAATAGCGCCGTGCGCTGGGACTCCGGGAGCTTGTGGATGTCCCCGAGCAGGAGCTTGAACTCTTCGCGCTTGAAGACCTTCTCGCTGGTCGAGATCCCCATGTCCGCGAAGTGCACGTCCATCGAGTCGACGCCGATCGCCGTGTGCCGGCGCAGGTGGTTGAGCGAGCGGTTACGCGCGATCCGGTAGAGCCACGGTCTGAGGTTGATCTCACGGCTGTCAGCGCGCAGTGCCTTATAGGAAGCCGCGAAGACCTCCTGCAGGACGTCCTCGGCGTCTTCGCGCGAGCCGACGATCCGCGCGCAGAACGAGAGCAGCCGAGATTGGTAGCGCGCCACGATCGTCTCGAAGGCCGCCGCGTCGCCGGAGCGCGTCAGCGCGACGAGTCGCTCATCGCCGGCAAGGCGAAGCAGCGCCGCGGGACCGCGTCGCCCTACGAGGCTCTCTTGAGTGAATGCGTGCGCTTCCACGGGCCTGATCCCCTTGACGTCTCAACTACACGGTAGCGGCACGGAAGTTGCGCTCCCGGCAGCTTCATCTGTGCTCAATACCCACTTACAGCGGTTACGATGCTCGCTCCGCCCGGGTTTGGCGAATTGGTACAGCCGGCGGTCTTAAAAATCGCTGTCCGCAAGGACGTGCGGGTTCGAATCCCGCCCCGGGCATCTTTCAGCGCTCGAGCGATCTGAGATCGACCACGCGCCGTGCCTTGTCGGTGCTCGACGGCAGGATCCCCGGCTTGAGCGGCACGATGCGCACGCGCAGACCGAGCTGTTGGCGCAGGTTCGTCTGGATCGCGCGAACGTCGGCGGCACGGTCGAGCTCGACTTCGACCTTGACCTCGTCCATCTCGGTGGTCTCCGTATAGAACGTGATGCGAAACTCGCCGATGTCTGCCGTTTCGCGCATCGTCTGTTCGATCGCCGACGGGAAGACGTTCATGCCGCGGATGACGACCATGTCGTCGCTGCGTGCGAGAACGCCGCGCGGTAACCAGCGGCCACGGTGCCCGGCCGGGCAGGGTCCGTCATGGCGATCGACGACATCGCCTGTGCGGTACCGGATCGCGGGCGAGCCGACGCGTCCGAGGGCGGTCAGGACGAGCTCGCCGACTTGCCCGTCCTCCGCAGGTGCCCCACTGGCGGGGTCGATGATCTCGGCGATGAACTCCTCCTCGAGGATGTGAACCCCGCCGCCTTCCGCACAGGGATACCCGGCCGGCCCGACCTCCGACAGGCCGGCATGGTCGAGACAGCGCGCGTTCCAGGCCGTCTCGATTCGCGCCCGCACAGCGGGAATCGATGCCCCCGGCTCGCCGCTGCAGATGATTTGGTCGACCGTTTCGAACGCGTCGAGCCGTCCGTGTTGCGCCGCCACCTGTGCCAGGTGGACCGCGTAGGTTGGTGTGCACATCACGGTGGTGATCTCGTACGCGCGCAGTGCGTGCAGGCGCTGCTGCGAATCCATGCCGCCGAGCGCCAGTCCAGCAGCTCCGACCTCCTCAACGCCCTCGTATGAGGCCCAGAAGAGGATGTAGGGGCCGAACGAGTATGCGAGCGCGACGCGGTCGCCGGGACCGATTCCAGCCGCCCGCAGCACCGTCGCCATGCACCGCCGCCACCACGCCCAGTCCTCGCTTGTGTTCATCACGCGCAGCACGGGGCCACGGCTTCCGCTCGTTTGGTGCAGCTGCGTGAACTCGTCTACCGGGTAGCTGAGGTTCGTGCCGATTGGCGGGTGCGCTTCCTGATCGGCGACGAGCATCTCCTTGCTGGCGAACGGAATCTGCGCGAGCTCATCGAGCGACCGTAGCGGAAGCTGTGGGATCCGCGGCTGCTGAAAAGTGTTCGTCGCAACTACCCGGGCGAGCAGCTCGTTCAGCCGGGCAAGCCGGTCTGGCTCGGGCGTGTTGGTTGTGGACATGCTGACCAGGGCTTCGAGACGCGCTGAGTAGATCAGATCACGGACGACCGGACCAAGCGGCTGCTCCGTTGCGCGCGCGAGCAAGCGCAGTGCCGCGCAGGATGTCGTTCTCTGAGGTCTCGAAGCCGTCGAGTCCGAACGCCTCGAGCGCCTCGATCAGGATCGCGGCTCCGGCAACGATCGTCGGTGCACGGTCGGGATGCAGGCCGCGAATCGTGCGCCGCTCCTCCAGCGGGACGGACGCGAGCCGTGCGAGCAGTAGGCGAACGGTTGCGAGCTCCAGCTGGTAGCCGTGTACGCGCTCGCGCTCGTAGGGATCCAGCGCCTGGTCGATCGCGGCGAGCGAGGTAGCCGTGCCGGCGACTGCGATGGCACGATCGACGCCGCGACGCTCGCGTACCGGCACGTCGCGCTCGATCAGCGTGCGGACGTCGCGTTTGAGCGCACGCAGATCGTCGTCGGACGGCGGATCCTCGAGTAGGTGGCGCTCAGTCTGGCGGACCACCCCCAGCTGGAGCGACACGTGAAAGTCGACATCGCCGCGCGCGCCTACGATCAGCTCGGTCGAGCCGCCGCCAACGTCGATGACGAGGACGCGGCCTTCGTCGTCGCGCGCCCGTCCGCTCATCGCACCGAGGAACGTGAGCTGCGCCTCTTGGTCGCCGCTCAGGATCCGCGCGTCGAGACCGTACTGCTCGCGCAGTCGGGCCACGAACTCCTCGCCGTTCGCGCTGTCGCGGACCGCGCTGGTCAGCACCGCGACCGCCGTTTCAGCCCCCAGCTGACGGGCGACGCTCTCGTACTCGTCCAAGACCTTGTGCACGCGCGCCATGCCCGCCTTGCCAAGCCGCCGGTTCGCGTCGACTCCCTCGCCCAGTCGCGTGACTGCTGTGCGCCGGTCAAGCTCGGTCAACTCGCCGTCGCTCGTGACATCCGCCACCAATAGGCGGGTGGAGTTCGTCCCGATATCGATTACGGCGACGCGCATCAGCCCGCGGGGTGCGGCATCGGCTGGCCGTCGAGGGCAGCCAGCAGATTCGCGACCGCGAGCTCGGTCATCCGTGATCTGGCGTTGCTCGTAGCGGAGCCGATGTGGGGCGTCACGATCAGGTTCGGAGCTGCCAGTAGCTGGTCGTCAGCCGCCGGTGGCTCGGGGTCGGTGACGTCGATCGCGGCGCCGGCGATAACGCCTTCGCGCAGCGCATCCGCCATCGCCTGCTGGTCGACGATCGCGCCGCGCGCCGTGTTGACCAGGATCGCGGTTCGCTTCATCTGCGCGAGCGCGTCGGCGTCGATCAGGTGCCGGGTCTGCGGCGTCAGCGGGCAGTGCAGGCTGACGAAATCGCTGCGCTCGAACAGTTCCGCTAGCGGGGTCGCGCGCGTCGCGAGCACGGTCATCGAGAATCCCTCGGCGCGTCGCGCGAGCGCCTGGCCGATCCGCCCGAAGCCGATGATGCCGAGCGTTGCACCGCAGACGTCGACGCCGTTCCACTGCGTTGCCTCCCAGGTACGCCACTCGCCACGCCTGACGGACTGCTCGGACTCGATCAGACGGCGAGCCGAAGCGAGCAGCAAGGCAAACGCGAGATCCGCGGTGGCATCGGTCAACACATCGGGCGTGGACCCGACCGCGATGCCACGCTCGCGCGCGGCGGCGAGATCGATGTTGTCGACCCCGACCGCGTAGTTGGCAATGGCACGTAGTCGCGGCGCCGCGTCGAGCAGCGCGGCGTCGATGCGGTCGGTCAGCATGCTCAGCAGACCGTCGACGTCGGCGATCGCCGCACGCAGCTCGTCGGCCGTCGGCGGAGCCTCGCCGCGCCAGATTTCGACCTCGTGCACGGCCCGCGCGCGGTCGAGCGCATCGCCAACGATCTCGCGCGTCACAAGAATCCGAGCCACGCAGCGATTCTCCCCGAAGTAGTGGCCACCGTGCACGGTTCCTTGCGCCGGTCGCCTGTCCAGCCTGCCGCGCCCCTGCTACCGTGTAGGTTCGCCGCGGGGTGGAGCAGTCTGGTAGCTCGTCGGGCTCATAACCCGAAGGTCGCAGGTTCGAATCCTGCCCCCGCTATTAGAAAGGCCCTGTACAGCAGGGCCTTTTTTGTTTGGGGGGAAGAAGCCGAACAGGGTCCTAAGCAGGACTCGTCCGATCGGGCGAGGGGGAGAGCGACATTTGCGACTGCGTTCGGTGCAGGCGCGCCGCGAGTTTTGCTCAGCGGATCGTTACGCGCCGCTGCACAATCGGCACCGACGCGCCGGGCAGCTGCTGCGTTATTGCGAGGATTGCCGAAAGGGTGTGGCGATGCTTTAAGAGCCGACGCCCGGTCGAGTTCAGCGGCACCACAATGTCTACGGTCTGTCCGGGGTCAAGAGTCTCCCGTGTGGCGCCGATGGTCACGGTCCGCTCGTGGGTCGTCGTGTGTTGGCGGCCGGCAAGAACCGCGATTAGCCGCTTCGCCCTCAGCTTCTCCTTGACGGTCAGGGTGAGCGTAATGCTGCAGTCGCCGGCGAGCGCTGCCTGACAAGTGATGCGTGCTGCGACTCGTCCCCGCGCGCTGATGATGCTCTCGAACTGTGCGGTCGGAGGGGGTGGCGCCGTGACGAGTGCGGTCGGAGCGGAGAGCGTGGCGGGAGCGCTGCCGCCGGCGTTTGAAGCGGTCACGACGAGACGTAAAGTCGCCCCGACGTCCGCCGCCACTGGCGTGTAGTCAGCCGCCGTGGCGCCGGAGATGTTCGAGCAGTCTGCTCCGGATGGCTCGCAGCGAACCCATTGGTAGCCGAACGAAGGATCGTTGAGCCAACTCCCGGGTGCTCCCTGGATCGTTTGGCCGACTGTCGGCTGGCCGGATGTCGTGGGTCCTGACAGTTCAACGACCGGCTCGTAGGCGAGAAGCTGACCCCCACGCTGGTCGACGGCGAGGCAGAAGGAGCTGGTCGGGCAGGAAATGTCCCCCAACAACACGAACGTGCCGTTGGGCACCGTTTCCATGTACGGCCCCCACGTACCGTCGGAGAAGGCGAGCGTGTAGCCGTTGTCATCGCTCGCCACGCAGTAGGTGTTGGCGACGCAGGCCATCGCGAAAAGAGCGCTGGTGCCGTCGATGTCGTCAGGCTGGCTCCAGGTGCTCCCGTTGAACGTGGTGACGTTGCCCGAGGCCCCGTTGCTCCCGGCGGTCGACGCGCAGAAGCTCGTCGATGTGCAAGCAACCTGGATCAGGTTGGTTGTTGTGGCGGCACCCCATGAGCTGCCGTCGAAGACTTGGCCGCCGCCGTTCGACATGCAGAAGTCGTATGCGCCGCAGGAAGCCTGCGTCGCATTGATTCGTCCCGCTGGGGACCAGGCACTTCCGTTGTAAACGAAGGTCGGCGCATCGGCGGTTCCGTCGTACGCTCCAACTGCGACACAGAAGTCGCTCGCAACGCAGGAGACCGAGTCGAGCTGGTCGGAGGGGCTGATCAGCTCTGGTGCGCTCCACGATCCGCCCTCGTCGGTCAGCGCGTTGCCCGACGTGTCGACCGCTGCACAGAAGCTGCTGGTCGGGCATGAGACCGCGTCTAGCGCGTCGTTACCGTCGACCTTGCTGGGCGCCGTCCATCCGGACCCGTCATAGCTGAGGACTCGCCCCGTCTGGTCGACTGCGACACAGAAGGAGGACGAGGCACACGAGGCCGCTGCGATGCCGCCGCCGATCGAGTCATCGGTCCATGCGCCCGCAGCGAAAACCAGACCTGCCCCGACGCCGTTCGCGGCGATGCAGAAGTCCTGTGCGGTGCAGCTGACAGACACGATCGCGCGGTCGCCGACATCGAGGCTCTGCGCCGAGCCCCAGGTGCCCGAATAGACAATCGCGTCGTCGGAGCCGGTGGCGACGCAAAAGTTCGCTGACCCGCAGGAGATCGATTGCCTATCTCCGTCGAGGGCGTCGATCGGTGCCGGAGAGCTCCAGTTCGTGCCGTCGAACGTGTAGCCCTCGCCATCAGCGATTGCAGCGCAGAAGTTTGCTCCTGGTACGCACGCCACCGCGGAGGCGTTGATGTGGACGGCCGCGCTCCAGCTTCCGTCGTCCTCGACATAGACGTCCCCGAAACTGCCGATCATGGCGCACAGCGCACTCGAGCTACAGGACAGTGATGACAGGGTGGTGCCCGGAAACCCGGCGATCGTGCTCCAGCTGCTGCCATTGAACGTCTGCAGCTCATTCGCGCTGTCATTGGACGCAGCACAGAACCCGACCGTTGGGCAGTCGATCTGTGACAGCCCACCGGTCGGACCCGCCGCGAGCGAGCTCCATGCGCTGCCGTCGAACGTCCGCCAACCGCCGTAGCTGTCGCCCGCCACGCACCACGATCTCGCGGCGCAGCCGACCGATTCGCCCAAGAATCCACTCGGATCGATCTCCGACGGCGTGCTCCAACCGCCGCCGTTCCAGCTCGACGCGACGAGGCCGGCGCTACCACCATCACCGACAGCCATGCACCAGGTGCTGCTCACGCACGAGAGGTCGGGCGAATCGAGCGGCAGATCGGCGCTCAGCGGCGGGGCCCAACCGTTCACTGCCAACGCGCTGCTGGGCGCTAGCGCCGATGCGCCGCCGAAGACCGCCACGAGCAGCACAAGCCGCAGCCAACGTGATGGACCCAACGGTCGCGACACTCGCTTGCGACTCCTACCCAAGTCTCGCCAAGCCTTCTATCCAGATATCCGCTGCACCAGCCTACCTAAGGTTGCCGGCTCCGCTCCCGGAGGAGGCTCCCGTGGAGGCCGCGCGCGAGGCACTCGGTGGGCTCTTCAAGATCATCCAAGTCGCCAAGGAGTGCGGCGTCACGCCGCCCGAGGATTGTCGGGGTGTTGAGCGAAGGCGAGGGCTTCGGAGATGAAGTGGTGCCAGCGGTCGGCGTCGCGGCTGGTGATGAGCGCCCACTCGCGGAAGGTTCTCCCGTTGGGCGCAAATGCGATTGCTTCCTTCGCGTGTATGAGTTCCTGGACGCGTTGGACGGGCAGCTTGACGATGAGGTTTCCCGTGCGTCGTTCACAGGAGGCAAAGAACGTGCCGTGGAAGCGCAGGCAGGGGAACCCCATCATCGTGCCTCGCTGGACGCCGTCGTGTTGGAGTGCGCCCTCGCCGGCCATCCAGAATGGTGCCGAGGTGTCATCGCCCATCGCTTTGGTCCTCACCGTCGGGTGGGTATCGGGTGAGGTAGCCGCTCGCGGCGAGCCAGTGGACCCATGCGCCACGCGGACCTTTGACGCGCACGTCCCCGTCTTGGACTCCGGTCTCCCAGTCGACCGCTCCAGCGGCCCAGCGTGTCAGGAAGTCCCTGCTGGTGTCGATGCTCAGGGCAGGGCTCGCGGTCGCGCCGAGTCGTTGCTCTAGCTCTCCGCGGCTGAACGTAAGCGTGGTCTGGCGCGAATCGACGGTGACCTGGAACTCGCCGTCGGGGATCTGCTCGACGCCATCGACATAACGAAGGTCGAACGATTGGGCGGACGAGCCATCGGCAGAGGGATCGAATAGGAACTCGGAGCCCCATTCGCGCAGAGCAAGTAGCGCGGGCTCCAATGAGCGGCCGCGCTCGGTCAGCTCATATCGCGTGCTTTCGCCAACCGGCCCGGCTCGCCGCCTCAGGACGCCGGCGGTCTCGAGCTTGCGTAGACGGTCGGCGAGCACGCTCGTGCCAATCCCCGGTAGCCGGCGTTGCAGCTCTCCGTAGCGCATCGAGTGCTTCTGCAGCTCCTGCACAATGACAAGCGACCACCGCTCCCCGACCACGTCAAGCGCACGCGCTAGCGGACAGAAGCGCTCATATCCACGCCAAGCTCGCCGCGGCACGCCAGTTCCGCTCAGCTCGCCGGCATGAGCGCCGCCATCTGCGCGGTGTCGAAGAACAGGCGCGCGGAGACGAGCTTGCCGTCACGGACCCGCGCCCACTCGCTCATCGGGATCGCGCCCGATCCCGCCCCGGTCTCCACGTTGAACTCGTAGACCGAACACACTTCCTCTCCGTCCTCCCACTGTCGCAGCATTCGATTACCGCGCACGATCGGCAGCAACCCAGACGCGCCGTCGAGAAACGCGTCTCGGCCGCGTACCTGGAGCATCGGCCCCTGGAACTCGAAGTCCTCGGAGAGCAGGGCACTCGCGCCTTCGAGATCGCCAGCCGTGAAACGGTCCAAATAGCTTCGGAAGACTTCGGCCGCAGACAACGAGACTCCTTTCTTAGGATTTAACTCTCATCCTAGGAGTATTCAGGCCGCGATGTCAAACAAAGAACAGTGTGCGACGAGGGGTGGTGTTACGCCGGGTTCCTCAGCGTGCTCTCGCGCGCCGCTGGCGCTCGCGGCCCGCGACCGCGGTTGTCCTGCGGACGAGCGTCTCGGGAAGCGGCAGCTGGATCGCGTCAGACCCTTGCCCTGGGATCGGCCGCCGCGGTCCACGGTCCCCGGCCCCACCGTCGCTTCCCTTCCCGCTGCTTCCGCGGCCCCGCCTCGGACCAGGTTGGGACGGTCCCACGCCCTTCATCGAGCTCGGGATATGTGTGAGCTCCACACCGCGCGACCCAAGCCAGCGCGTACGTCGAAGCGCAGCGAGCCAGCGGCGAAAGCCCCCGAACTCGTCGTCGTTAGCGCGGCCGTGCTCCACGATCACAGCTCGATCAGAAACCGTCGAGGTCGAGGTCGAGCACCCCGTGCGCAGCAAGCCAGCGGACTGAGCCGTGCAATGCATCGAGCGATGTGTACCGCGGCTGGTAGCCGAGGACGTCGCGGGCGCGGTCAATGCTGGCTGCAATGCCGCGGCTGATGTGCTCGCGGGTGATTCCAGCGTGCTCCACGCCGACACGTTGCTCGAACTCCATCCAGTCGACGAGCTCGATCACGGGCTCGCGCCCAAACCAGCCGGCGACGCCGGCGGCCAGGCCGCGCAATGTCATCGCCTGTTCGGAGACCACGTGGAAGCTCGATCCGATCGCAGCCGGTCGTTTGAGCGCGAGCTCAAAGGCCTGTGCGACGTCGTCCGCGTGGACGTGGTGCAGAATGCCGAGCCCGAGGTACGGCAGCGGCAGCGGTTCGCCGGCGGCCAAGCGGCGCCACACGTCGAGATCGAGGTTGCCCGCGGGCGTGATCGACGGCCACGGTCCGGTGATGTGACCCGGATGTAGCACCACGCTCGGTACTCCACCCGCGCGCGTCTCGCGATGCAGGAGCGTCTCGATCGCGACCTTGCCGGCTCCGTACTCGCCAAGAGCGGTCCGCGGCTCATCTTCAGTGATCGGTACGTGCGCGGCCGGGCCGTGCACCCAGATTGTGCCGCAGTGCAAAAGCAACGGCCGGGTCGGCCGCAGCGCGCTAACCAGTTGCGCAGCGGACTCGGGCCTAAAGCAGAGCATGTCGACGACAACGTCCGCCTCCAGGGCCGCGATCCGCTCGCCGAAGACTCCAGATGCGTCCTCGACCTCGCGGTCCACAGCTACCCGCTCGACCGCCCGCCATTCGGCGGCCGCGATGTAGGGCTCGCGTTCGCCCCGGCTGAGCGCCACGACCTCGTGTCCTGCTCGCACAAGCCGCGGGACCAGGTAGCTACCTACATGGCCGGTGGCGCCGATCACGACAATACGGCTCATCCCGCGAGCTTAGCCACCGTCATGCCGGGCCGGCTTCGCCTCACTGCGGCGTCTCGCGGGGGCGCACGCCGCGCATGAGCTTCGGGAGGCTGGTCAGAAGCCGTGGGAGGTCACGGCGCGATTGCGCGAGGGCCTCGCGAAGCGCCGCGTCCGCGCCGGACTCGATCGGCTCGCCATGGCCGACAAGCAGGCGCTCGGGTTCAAACCGCGACAGCCGCTTGCGCGGCGGGGTCAGGCGCAATATTGGGTGTACGCCCGCACGGCGCCCGAGCGCGAACGCCGGCGCTGTGCCGACGGCCTCGGCGATCACCAGCGTTCGCTCTGTGGCCCACCAGAGGGCGATCTCGTGCCAGGCCTTGTTCGAGATCAGCGCAACGCACTCAAAGGGGGTTCCGGGCGCGTCGACCGGGAGCCGCAAGAGCGGCACACCAAGCCGCTGCGCGATCGCGTTGCAATCGCGGCTGTGGCGATCGAGCAGCTGGAAGACTCCGGCCGGAGTACCGAGCTCGGCCACGGCGGTCAGCGCTGCCGCGTCCTCATAGGGGTCAACCAGCCACACGCGTTGATTGCTGAGCAGCGCGTGAGCCGCACGGGCCATCCCGTTCTGCTCGACCCAGGTCACGCCGAGAGCGTGCCGCCGGACCTTGACTGCCATCCGACAAACATACACAGGCCCACGAGCTAGCTTCTCGCGCCGTCGGCTACGCTCAACCGATGCGTGAGAACGTCCGCGTCAACCGCGGTTGGATCGTCGTCAACGGCACGCGTCAGGATGACGGCACGATCGAGTTCGGGACCGGCGGCGAGATGCGCTTCAGCCCGTTCGATGCCATGTCCGGGTGTCGGGATACGCGGATCACCTGGGTTGAGATCCTCACGGCTTCGCTGCAGCGGCTCGCCTTCTGGCGCCGCTAGCCGGCATCGCCGACGCGCCGCTGAATGAGCGCGGCCTTTGATCAACAAGCCGCAGCTCAGAACAGGCCGGTAACGCGGCCGTCGTCGTCGATGTCGATGTTCAACGCCGCTGGTGTCCGGCCGAGGCCGGGCATCAGGAAGATGTCGCCGCAAAGCGGCACCAGCCAGCCGGCGCCGGTCGGGGCGCGAACGTCGCGCACAGTGACCGTGAAGCCCTCGGGCGCGTTCGCGAGCCGCGGATCCGCCGACAGCGAGAGCGGCGTCTTCGCCAGGCACACCGGGAAGTGGCCGAGGCCACCGCGCTCGTATTGCTCGATCTTCCGCTCGGCCTCCGCCAGGAAGGTCACGTCCCGGGCGCCGTAGACGCGCTTGGCAACGGCTTCGATCTTCTCCTTGATCGGCATGTCGTCGCGGTAGAGCGGCCGGAACGTGTTGGGCTCCTCACAGGCGGCGATGACCGCGCGCGCGAGATCGACCGCCCCGGCGCCGCCTCTTTCGAACCCCTCGTTGAGCTCTGCGGCAAACGCCCCGGCTTCGAGTGCTCGCTCCCTCACCAGCGCGACGTCCTCATCGCTATCGCCTGGATGACGGTTCACCGCGACCACGCACGGCACGCCGAACTCGCCGACGATGCGCATGTGGCGGCGCACGTTCGCCATGCCGGTCTCGATCGCGCGCAGACCGTCTTCGCGGTCCCGGCCGACCCCGTCCTCGATCCCGCCGTGATGCTTGATCGCCCGCACCGTCGTGACGAGCACGACGGTGCTCGGGCGCAGCGCACCGAATCGGCAGACGATGTTGAAGAACTTCTCCATTCCCATGTCGGACCCGAAGCCGGATTCGGTGATGACGTAGTCGGCAAGCTTCAGCGCAACGAGATCGGCGATCAACGAGTTGTTGCCGTGCGCGATGTTCGCGAACGGTCCGCAGTGGATCAGGCACGGCTGCCCCTCGAGCGTCTGGATCAGGTTCGGCTTCAGGGCATCGCGGAGGATCACCGTCATCGCGCCGGCGGCACCGAGATCCTCGGCTGTCACCGGTACGGCGTCGCCGTAGGTGTACCCGACAGTGATCGCGCCGAGGCGCCGGCGCAGATCCTTCAGGTCCCGCGCCACGGCCATGATCGCCATCACCTCGGATGCCGCAGTGATGTCGAACCCGGTCTCTGCGGGTTGGCCGTTGATCGCGCCGCCGAGGCCTGACACGACCTTGCGCAACGCGCGGTCGTTGGTGTCGATGGCGCGCCGCCAGGAGATGCTCAGGGGATCGATCTGATGCGGATTGCCGTGGAGAATCGAGGCGTCGATCATCGCTGCCAGCAGGTTGTTGGCCGAGGTCATCGCATGGATGTCGCCCGTGAAGTGGAGGTTGAGATCTTCCATCGGCACGACCTGCGTCATGCCGCCTCCCGCGCCGCCCCCCTTGATGCCGAAGACCGGCCCGATCGACGGCTCTCGCAGGCAGGCGATGACCCGTTGCTCGAGCACGCCGAAGGCCTGCGTCAACGCGATCAGCGTCGTGGTCTTCCCTTCGCCGGCTTTCGTCGGAGTCATCCCGGCGACGCAGACCAGCTTGCCGTCGGGACGCTGCGCGAGCCGGTCGATCACTGATAGGTCGATCTTCGCCTTGTAGCGCCCGTAGGTCTCGAACTCGTCGTCCCTGAGTCCGAGCCGCCCGGCGATCGAAGCGATTGGCTGCAGGGTCGCTTCCTGAGCGATCTCCAGGCTGCTTTTCATGGCGAACTCCTCGCGGGTAGCGCGCCGCGGCGGGCGCTGGGCACGAGCGAATGGAGCAGCCGTCGAGTCGCGGGATTCTTTCCCGAGACGCACGCGATTTAGATCCGACGGCCTTCCGCCGTCCCAGCGCATTATCCCGCTCGAGCCGGCTGGAGCGCAGCCGCGGGGCTGCCCTCATGCTCGTCGGGAGAAGTCCTCTCGATCGCTTCTTTGGGTTGGGGCCCAGCGCTGCCCCGGCGTCAATGTCACCGGGAATCTGCCGCCCGAGATCGCGCACCGGGCCGCTTGCCCGCTCGCGAGGCGGGTCTAGCGCACCGAGCGTGTGGGCAGCGGCCTGTCGAATCCGATCAGGCAGGCGGAGGGGCAGCGCGGCAATGACACTCTCAGCTCGCCTTCGGCCTCGTCCCACGTTAGCTGCACATCGCTGCCCTGCGGGTAGAGCAGGAGGGGATGCGCCTCCGTGCGGCTCGGTGCGATCGGCAAGGAGATTTCGTGCCCCGCGTGCGGCGTGGTGTCGGGGCTGTCTCTTCGCCAGACGACTACATAGGTCGCACTGGCGGCACGCATGCCGAGCGCGAGCCAGGGGTCGGTCCAGCCTGGCAGCCCGAGCGGCCAGAACGGGAGTGCGCCGGCGACGTCGTCCCTGATCTCCTTGTAGACGGCGACCGCTTCGGCGACGAGCGCCTGCTGCGAGCTCGCCATCTGGTCGATGTGACCGGACAGGTGGATGCGCCCGAGCAGCGCGCCGCAGAGGGTAAGCGCGATGAGGTCGTCGCTCATGTCCGGCTGGGCCGAGGCCCAGACTGCGGCCTGCTCGGGTGCGACCGCGAGCGGTGCCGCGGCTGCGATCGGGGGGTAACACAACACGTCTTCCTGGTCACTCGTCGAATGCAGCTGGAAGCGAGAGAGCAAGGCGTAATCGGTTCGCATCCCGCCCGACGCGCAGCTTTCGAGCGTCAGGTTCGGGTAGCGGTCGAGGACGCTGTCGATCCAGGCCAGGAACGCACGGTTGTGGTCCAGCATGCCGGCGCCCGCCGCAAGCCCGCCCACGTCTGTTCCCGGCGCGACGTTGATGTTGTAGTCCATCTTGATGTAGCCGATTCCGAGCTCGTCGACGAGGAAGTCAACGGTCCTGTCGAGATGTGCCCTGGCGGCCGGATGACGCAGGTCGAGTTGGTGTCGCTGCTGTTCGACAACGCGCTCGCCGCTGCGCATGAAGAACGCCTCGGCGGGCAGCTGCTCAGCGACCGGGCTTCGCACACCGACCACCTCCGGCTCGATCCAGATGCCGGGCACCATTCCGTCGGCCTTGATCTGCTCGATCACGGCGGCAAGACCGCCGGTGAATCGCGTCTCTGACGGGCGCCATTCACCGACCGCATCCCACCACCCTTCGCCCGGCTCGGCGTACCAGCCGGCATCGATGCAGAAGCACTCCGCTCCGGCTTCGGCGGCCGCGCGTATCAGGGGTAGCAGCCGCTCGGTTGTCGGATCCGCGTTGAGCGTGTTCAGGTAGTCGTTGAAGATCACCGGGAGGCGGTCGTGGTCGTCGTGGCGGCGGCGGATCGTGCGGCGGTACTGAGTCAACCGTCCGACTGCGTCCTCGAGGCCCGCGTGGCCGAGCGCCAGCGCCACCGGGACGGTCTCGAAGGTCGCGCCCGGCGAGAGCTCCACGCGCCAGTGATGTTCGATGTCCGTGGGGCCGAGCAGCGCCAGATAGGAGATCGTCGATCCTGCGCCCTCGTGCTCGCCTACCTGCCACTGCCAGGCGCCGTTGTGCTCGATCTGCCAAAGCAGCGTGTGCCCGGTCTGCCGGTTGACGACGGCGCCCATTGGCAGGTATGTCCCGGAGCACCACGTGCCGGAGCTCGTGACGGCAAAGCGACCGCGCGATCTTCCGTCTTGCACGCGGCTGCTCAGCTGGGGCAGGGCATCGCGAAAGTTCCGTGACTGCCAGCGCGCCTCGGCTTGCCAGTCGTTTTCAGCCCACAGTACGTCGACGTCTTGCAGATCTCCGCTCGGCCCGGCGAGGCCACTGCCGAGGAACGAGGAGACGGATTCGATCGTGAGCGGTGCCGGCCCGTCGTTCTTCAGCGTCACCGAGCTGCGCAGCACTCCGACGCCGGTGAGGCGACGGTAGGTGACGGTCGCCGCGAGTCCGCTCACCGGGTCGTGTAATGCGACCTCCAGGAGGCTCCATGGGCCGTCCTCTCGCAGGTCGTGGCTGATGTAGCGCATTCGGCTGCCGACCACGGACTCTGAGTAGCGTTGACCCGCCCACTGCCGGCCGCTGCCGGCGAGCAGCACGTCGAGCAATGGCAAGCCCGGGACGGCGTCCGGGGCCGGAGGCTCCATCGGGTCGGTCGCTTCGAGTTGCTCTTCGAAGCCGGAGGGTGCGAGGAGCGAGAGGTGCGCCACGCCGGCGTCGTCCACCTCGACCCGCAGATCCAATGCGTCGTCGGACCATCTAACAACCGATCCGTCCCGCGTTCTCGCGGAAATCATCTGTTTTCCTCCTGGCCCGCAGCCGCACGGCCGGTGGCCCCTTGACAGGCTGAATGAGTTGGGCCAGTATAAGCGCTGAGGAGAGGTGACCGGTAACATCGAACCCAGTTCCCACCAACCCGGCAATGGTGACCGGTCACCATCGATCAGCATACGCGACGTTGCCCGCGCCGCCGGGGTCTCGCACCAGACGGTCTCTCGCGTCATCAATGAGAGCCCCAACGTGAGTGGAGCCACGCGCGAGGCCGTGCTCGCGACGATCGAGCGGCTCGGCTTCCGGCCCAACCGGGCGGCGCGAGCGCTGGCCGGTGGCCCGGTGCAGTCGGTCACGGTCTTGGGCTCGAACACCAGCCTGTACGGCTTCGCCGCGGCCTTGGAGGGGATCGAGGAGGCGACGCGAGAGGTCGGCTTCGGGATGGGGTTCCGCGCGCTCGAGGCGCTCAACCCGGAACAGAGCCCGGCCGATATGCGGGACACGGTCGAGCGCGCCATCGAGCCGGCGGGCGCCCTGATCGTTATCGCCTACGACAGGGCTGGTGCGCTGGCCCTCGAGTCAGTGCCCCCGGATGTGCTCGTCGTGGCGATGATCCAAGCACCGACCCGCGCCCGCGCCACCGTCTCGGATCGACCGGCGGTCTGGATCGACGAGTTTGCGGCCGCGAAGCAGGCCACCGAGTATCTCCTCGCGCTCGGTCACGAGACCGTGCACCATCTGGCGATCCCGAACTGGTCGGGACCAACGCCGCGCATGGAGGGCTGGCGCGCGGCGCTCGAGGAGGCCGGTGTGCCGGCACCAGAGGCGCGCCATGGTGGCTGGAACGCTGATTGGGGCTACGAGACGGGTCGTGAGCTCGCCAAGGATCCGAGCGTCACCGCGCTGCTGTGCGGGAACGACGACATTGCGCTGGGCGCCATGCGGGCCATGCACGAAGCGGATCGGCGCGTGCCGGGGGACATAAGCATCATCGGCTTCGACGACATTCCCTACGCGCGGTTCTTCACTCCGGCCCTGACGACTGTACGCCAGGACTTCAAGACGCTGGGGAAGGTCTGCTTCGCCAAGCTGCTCGAGCTCTCGAACTCGAGCAGAACGCTGCCGAGGCTGGCGTCCCCCGAGGCTCGTCTGGTAATCCGCGACAGCGCCGGACCTCCGCCGAAACGGTCATCCGCCTCATCTGCGGCGGCCTCGTCGACAACCCGTCAGCCGGAAGTCGCAGAAGCTTACAGCGTACCCAACAGTAGTACAGACACGCACCAAAGAGAAAAGGAGAGGAGTTAGAACCCATGAGCATTTGGAGGCAAAGCGCCGGCTCCGCAAGGAGAGGCATGAGGTCGAAACTCACGACCGGGGCGGTCGCACTCGCGCTGGTCGGCGGGCTTGCGGCGACCGCTGCGACGCAGACGACAGCTGCGACCGCTCACAAGGCGAGCGTCGTGCACCTGACGTGGTGGACGATGTGGTCCGGAGCGTCGTTGGCGCCGGTCAACCAGATGGTGGCGCAGTTCAACAAGACGCATCCCGACATCCAGGTCACCGAGACCAACATCCCAAGCGTGGCCACGACGAGCACGGCGAAGCTGCTCTCGTCGATCGCTGCGGGGGACCCGCCGGACGTATTCACCGAGTGGTGGCCTGAGATCGGCTCGTTCGCCGCTGATGGCGATCTGACCAGTTTCAACAAGTACCTCACGGGTCCGCTCGCCGGCTTCAAGAAGTTCCTGTATCCGGTTGCAGTCCAGGGCGGCACCTACAAGGGACAGCTCTACTCAGTGCCGATGAGCCTCAACTCGTGGGCGCTCTACTACAACAAGACGCTACTGGCGAAGTACGGCATCACATCCCCGCCAACCACCTTGGCCGAGCTCTACGCCGACCAGGCCAAGATGTGGGTCACCAGTAACGGTCAGGTCTCGCAGATGGGCTTCTATCCGGACACGAACGAGAACGGCTTCGAGTTCTACACGTCGTTCTTCGGTGACACCAACTGCATCACCAAGGCTGGCAAGTACGACTACGAGAGCGCCACGGCCTGTCCGGGCGGGATCGCGGAGATGAACTTCATCAAGAGCTATGCCAGCTACCCGTACTCCCAGGTGATGGCGCTGCAGACGGCCGAAGGTCAGGTGGCTGGTGGCGCTGGCGACATCTGGTCAAATGGCAAGGCCGGCTTCGTGCTGTCGGGTCCGTGGGAGGGGCAGGTAGAGGTCCCGGCCGCTGACACCTCACTCGAGGGCAACTACGGGGTCGAGCCGTTCCCGGGGACTGCGAAGTACACGGGGTCGACGCTCGGTCAGGGCAACTTCGTGATCGTCCCGAAGGGCACCAAGCACCCGAAGCAGGCGATTGAGTTCGTCGCCTGGCTGGCTGGATACCACAACGCAGCGTTCATGGCGAAGATCGACACTGCTGGTGGATGGATCCCAGGTGGACCGTCCGTCACCAAGCAGCCCGTGTACAAGGCATGGATCGCTGCCAACCCGTGGCTCAAGGGGTTCCTGCCGGAGATGACGAACAAGTACACGTCAGCCCCGGACCTGACGCCCAACCAGTCGCAGTTGTTCACCGCTGAGGACACGGCGACGGCAAACGTGCTGCAGGGTCTACAGACGCCGCAGCAAGCACTCCAGTACATCGACCAGCAGGGCAACAGCTAGAGGCGCCTGACAAGGCGCTCAGGGCCATCGAGAAAGCGAGAATCAAGGTGGCCGGTTGTGCAAAGTTCGCGGAGAGGTGGGCAGGGGAAGAGCCCTGCCCCCTCTGCGCTGCAGTGAGCAGGTTCCACGACCAACGCGCGCAGGCGGGGGTAGGGCTGGAGCCCTACCCCCGTCCGCGGTCTTAGGGAGAATCGGTCCGCATGTCGACTCGCGCAGCAACGAAATCGGTGCCCCAGACGGCCAAGTCGCGCGGCGGGACCCATCGCCCCCGGCGTTCGGCCCAGCGCCGCACGAGGAACGGCCTGCTCTTCGTGAGCCCGTGGCTGATCGGGTTTCTGGCCTTCTTTGCCTACCCGTTCCTGGCCACCATCTACTACAGCTTCACCAACTTCAACGGCGTTCAGTCGCCGAAGTGGATTGGGTTCGCCAACTACACGGCTCTGTTCCACGATCCTCTCTTCGGTACGTCGCTCTTCAACACCCTCTTCTATACCGCGTTCGAGCTGCCACTCTCGACCGCTGCTGCACTTGGCCTCGCGCTCCTGCTCAACCAGAACGTGCGGGGGCGGGCGATCTACCGCACGATCTTCTACATCCCGTCGATCGTGCCGCTGGTGGCATCGTGCTTGATCTTCGTCTGGATCTTCAACCCGGCGACCGGGATCGTCAACGACCTGCTGAACAACGTTCATATACAGGGACCCGGCTGGTTCTTCTCAATCGCCTGGTCCAAGCCGACGTTCATCTTGCTCGGCCTCTGGGGCGTCGGTCAGCCGATGGTCATCTACCTGGCGGGCCTGCAAAGCATTCCGGCTGAGCTGTATGAGGTCGCGGCCCTCGACGGGGCACATGCGTGGAGTCGCTTTCGCCACATCACGATCCCGATGCTCAGTCCGGTGATCCTCTTCAACGTGATCCTCCAGCTCGTCGCCTGCTTCTCCTACTTCACGCAGGTGCAGGTGATTGAGGGTGGTGACATCGGCGGGCCTGGGACCTCGACGTGGATGTACGTGCAGTACCTCTACCAACAGGCATTCGAATACCTCAGGCTTGGCTACTCCTCGGCAATGGCGTTCTTCTTGTTCTTGATCAGCGCGATCGTCATGGTCCTGCTTTTCCGGTCCTCCTCGCGTTGGGTCTACTACGCGAGCGAGGGATGAGATCGGCGATGAACCGCAGGACGCACCACAAGCTCGCCGCGAGCGCAGGCAAGCACGCCGTCCTCATCCTCGTCAGCGTGGTGCTCGGCTTTCCTCTGCTGTGGATGGTCCTGACATCGCTGAAGACCAATCAGCAAGCGCTTGCGGTTCCCCCCGTCTGGATACCGCACCCCTTTCTCTGGAGTAACTACCCGAACGTGATTTCGGCGGTCACCTTCCCGCGTTTCGTGCTCAATACGCTGATGTACGCCGCGTCCACGATCGTCGGCGTATGTATATCGAGCAGCCTCGTTGCCTACGGCTTTTCCCGCATTCGCTGGAGAGGTCGGGACTTCCTCTTCAAGGTGATGGTCAGCACGCTGCTCATTCCGTTCTTCGCGACGCTCATTCCGCTGTTCGTGATGTACAAGAACTTCCATATGGTCGGGTGGTACCTGCCGCTCATCGTCCCGACCTTCCTCGGCAGCTCGATCTTCAGCACGTTTCTGCTCCGTCAGTTCTTCATGACCCTGCCGCAGTCGGTATCCGATGCGGCGCGGATGGACGGTGCAAACGAGTTCACGATCTTCACCCGTGTGATCCTGCCGATGTCCAAGCCGGCGCTTGCCACGGTAATCCTGTTCCAGTTTGTCTATTGCTGGAACGACTACCTCGGCCCGCTCATCTACATCGACAACCAGGTCTGGTATCCGGTGTCCCTTGGGCTGACGCTGGTTCTTGGGACCTACACCACGAACTGGCCCTGGGTTATGGCGGCCGCGACCGCGGCTACGTTGCCGATCGTCATCCTGTTCTTCTTCGCCCAGCGGACGTTCATCGCCGGTATCTCGATCCAGGGGACGGGGGATAAGGGGTGAACAGCCTTTTCCCGTATGTGAACGTGGACCCGGCGATGCGCGCCACGCGACCGGCACGGGATGCGCCGCGGACAGCGACCGCATCGAGGCTGCGCGTGATGGCGGTACTGACCACGATCTTCAATTGCCTCGCGCTGAACCTCGCCTTGCTCGTCGCCTGCCTGCCGATCGTCACCGTGCCGGCGGCATTCCAGGCAGGAATAGTCGCGCTTGATCGTTGGCGCAACGAGGGCGAGGATCGCGTGGTGCGGGAGTTCCTCGCCGCGTTGAGATCCCGGCCGTTCCTCCATGCGACGATGTCCGCCGGGGTCCCGTTCGTCGGTGCGACGGTCGCGCTGGAAGAGGTGCATTTCTTCTCGCACGGCGGCGCGCCGGTCAACTGGTTGTGCCTCGGGCTGGGCGTGGATGCCCTGCTGCTCTCGCTCGCCACCTTGGGCTACTCCCTGGTGCTCGGGGCGCGCCGGCCAGATCTGGAAGCGACCGATCTCTGGTACGTGTCGGTCTCGCTCGCCGCGCGCAACCTTTTCTGGGGGAGCCCACTGATCGTTGCCGCGTTCGCGGCGCTCGCACTGCTGCTTCTTGCCGATCCGGCGCTCGCACTTATCGGACTGCCGCTGGCGTTGCTCGGCCTCGTCAGGCTCGCAGCAGACCCGGGGATCCGGCGTGCAGACCTGCGGGCTCGGGGCGAGGGCAACCAGCTATGAACGTGTTCGACAACTTGGAGGTCTTCCAGTGGTGACTAGAGGCGGGATCTCCCTGCAGGGGATCACGAAGGTCTATGGCGGCGGCGTGCTCGCCGTGGACCACATCGACCTCGAGATCGAGGAAGGCGAGTTCATGGTCTTCGTCGGCCCGTCCGGCTGCGGCAAGACGACCCTGCTGCGCCTGATTGCGGGCCTCGAGGAGGCGACCGAGGGGTCGATCGTGGTTGGCGGCGAGGACGTGACCACAACGCGCCCGCAGGAGCGCGACATCGCGATGGTCTTCCAGAACTACGCGCTCTACCCGCACATGACGGTGCGGGAGAACCTCGACTTCGGTCTCCGCCTGCGCAAGATCCCCAAGCAGGAGCGCGGGCGACGCGTCCTCGAGGCGGCGCAGACGCTCGGCCTCGACCAGCTCTTGGACCGTAAGCCTGCGGCCCTTTCCGGCGGCCAGCGGCAGCGCGTGGCGATCGGCCGTGCGATGGTGCGCGAGCCGGCCGCATTCCTGATGGACGAGCCGCTTTCGAACCTCGACGCGAAGCTGCGCGTCTTCATGCGCGCCGCGCTCACCCGGTTGCACGAGCAGCTCGCAGTGACGACCGTCTTCGTGACGCATGACCAGATCGAGGCGATGACTCTCGGGCAGCGCGTCGTCGTCCTGCGCGACGGACAAGTCCAGCAGGTCGACACCCCGCAGAACCTCTTTAGTGCGCCGGCCAACCTTTTCGTCGCCGCTTTCATTGGCTCGCCTGCGATGAACCTCGTCGAGGCCGAGATCAGCGACGGCCGGATCCACTTCGCCGGCTTGGAGCTACCGGCACCGGCCGACCGCACCATCCCGCGCGGGCGCGTTCTCCTCGGCATCCGCCCGACCGACTTCGAGCACACTTCGACCGCCGATCCGGCGCTGCCGCGGATTCGCGTCCGGGCCGAGATCACGCAGGAGCTCGGCGCCGAGACGCTCGTGTTCTTCCACGTCGACGCGCCACGCGTGAGTGCCGAGGCGGTTCACGCCGCAGCCGACGCGGACCGGGACGAGCAGACGCTCTTCGCGGACGAGGAGCGGGCGGAGTTCACGGCACAGGTCGACAGCCGCGCGCACATCGCCCCGGGAGCAGATGTCGAGCTCGCGGTGCACGTTGACGGTCTGCATTTCTTCGACATCGAGACCGGACTTGCTGTCGGAGATCGGCGCGCCGCTGCAGTCGGCTAGCCAGAGCTGAAGGAGATTTGGGCGCGTCGGCCTCACCCGGGGCCGACGGCGCCGCTCAGTAGAGCTCGCGCCAGCTGAACTGCGGCGCGTAGCGCAGGACGCGCTGCGCCTTCTCGATCGAGAGCAGTGTGGCGTTGCCCTGCACGGTGTCGGCAAGCCGGACGCTCGGGAAGACCTCCTCCATCAACTCCCGGCTGCCGCTCTTCATCACCGTGTCGGCGGCCGCGATGATGAAGCTGTCGGCGCCGGCGAGGTCGACTTCTAGCGCGAGCCGGACGCTTTGCGCGACGTGGCTCTCGTCGACATACCCCCAAAGGTTCCACTTGCGCAGTGCGGGGTCGTCCCAGAAACTGGGAAACAGCTCGTAATCGGAGCGAATCATCACGTTCGAGAACCGCAGGCCGATGATCGTCGTGCCATGGCGGCGGTGCATCTGGCGCGCGATCTCCTCGCCGAGCACTTTCGACAGGGCGTAGCCCGTCTCCGGGTAGACGTGCTCCTCATCAACTGGCGCATAGTCGGGCGCTCGCTCGAAGGGCAGGCCAAGCGTCGTTTCGCTCGATGCCCAGACGACGCGTTCGATACCGAGCTGCGCCGCGGCCGAGAACACCGTGTAGGTGCTCGTGACGTTGGTCCGAAAGACCTGATCGGGCGTGGCGTGCGCGGGCGAGGGGATCGCAGCGAAATGAACTACAGCGTCTGGCTTCGGCCAGCTCTCAGCACCCGACAGGGCCTCGAGCGTCTGGCCGTAGTCGGTGACGTCGGCGCGCAGGAAGGGGATCTCCGCGTCGGGCCCTGGCGAGTCGGGCGAAGCCACCAAATCGACGTTCAGCACCTGATGCCCCCGGTCGCGTAGGTCACGCGCCACTACGCGCCCCGCTTTGCCGCTGCCGCCTGTCAGGACGATCCGCATGCCGTACATCTATCAAGCCGTGCTCGTGCTTGACGGTTGGGCGTAGCCTCTTCTTGGATGGAGAGCGTCAGCGTCCGGCACGCGGGCGGAGCGATCGAGACGCGTCAGCGTGCGTCGATCGCTGTGTCCGTCGATCCGGCACGGCTCGAGGCCCTCTACTGGGATGCGGTCCGGGGGGGCACGCTCGGCTGCGTCCGCTTCTCACGCGATGCGCTGCGTTTGCTCGGGGTTTGGCCTGTGCTGTTGCGCTTCGGTCCGCTGATCGACGGTCGCCGCACGATCCTCGGCGGGTTGTTCGCACGGTGCCCGGGCGGGACGATTGAGTGGCGAGCCAACGGTGTCGATGTTGCCGTCGAGGTCGTCGGCTTCACTCCGTTGCTGCGCGGACCGCTTTGGTGGATCGAGGCGTTGCTGCACGATCGTGTCGGCAGGCGGTTTCTGGCCCGAGTCGCGAGTGAGGTGCGCTGAGTGCGCGTTGCCGTCATCGGGGCGAGCGGCACGATCGGGCGGCCGCTGACACTGGCCCTGTCAGCGGCGCACGATGTCGTCGCGCTCGCGCGGACGCCCCCTCCGACGGCGGCTGCAGGGATCGAGTGGATCGCTGCTGATGCGACCGATCGTGACGCGATGGTTCGCGCACTCGACCGCGTCGAGGTCGTCTACCACCTCGTGCACTCGCTCGGCGCCGGCGACTTCGAAGCGCTCGATCGCGCAGCCGCGACGGCGGTCGCAGAAGGCGCCGCCACCGCTGGCGCGCGCCAGATCGTCTATCTCGGTGGCCTTGGCGAAGCGGGCGACGAGCTTTCCCCACATCTGCGCAGCAGGGCCGAGACCGCGCGGATCCTCCAGGCGGGGCCCGTTCCGGTGACGGTCCTGCGGGCCGCGATGATCGTCGGCGCCGGGAGCGCGGCGTTCGAGACGATCATCGCGCTCGTCGAGCGTCTGCCGATAATGATCTGTCCGCGCTGGGTCTCAGTTGAAACCCAGCCGGTCGCGTTGGATGACGTGCTGGCGGCGCTCGTCGGCGTCTGCGGCAACTCGAGTGCCTACGACCAGACATTCGATCTTGGCGGGCCCGAGGTGATGACCTACAGGACGATGATGGAGCGCGTCGCGCGGCTACGCGGCAAGCACCCGATCCTCGTCGAGGTTCCGTTCTTGACACCGCGACTCTCCTCGCTCTGGCTGTACCTCGTTACACCAGCGAGCGTGGCTGTTGCGCGGCCGCTGGTGGAGGGTCTTCGGATCCCGACGATTGCGCACGACGATCGGATCTGGAGCCTGCTGCAAACGTCACGTACGAGCTTCGAGCAAGCGGTCCGCGCGGCACTCCTCGAACGCACCTGATCCACATCGCTGCTGGGACACTGCCAAGCCCCGGGCCCAGGCCGCGGAGCAGCCCGCGGTGCGGCTAAGGTGATGCCCCGTGATCAAGCTGCATGCCCTGGGCGTCCTCCCGTCGAGCGATCTGCGCGATCAGGTTCGCGCAATCGACGCGGCCGGGATGGACGGGATGTTCGTCACCGACCACCTCTTCGTCAGCCACGGCAAGCCGCGCCGCGACGCGGAGGCCGGCGGGGATCCGTTCGTAAAGCTTGCGGTCGCGGGTGCGCTGTCGGACCGCCTGAGCCTTGGGACGGTCGTCGTCAACGTCGGCCTCGCACATCCCGCGCTGGCGCTGCGATCGTTCCTCGAGCTCGCTCAACTCGTCGGCGGCGAGCGTGTCCTGGCCGGCATCGGAGCCGGCTGGAATCGTGAGGAGTTCGATGCGCTTGGGATTGATTTCCCGCCGTTTGCGGAGCGGATGGATCGCCTTGAAGAGGCAGCGGCATTCGCCCGCGCGATCTTCGACGACGGGTTCGCCGAGCTCGCCGGGGAGCACGTCCAAGCGCTCGGCGTGTCGCTCGGACCGGCCCCGTCGCCTCCTCCGCGCCTGTTGCTCGGCGGCGGGTCCGATCGACTGCTCGAGATCGCGGGCCGCCATGCCGACATCGTCGATCTCAATGGCTCCTCGCGCCGTCTCAAGCTCGGTGGCGCTCATCCATCGCTGCTGGACCAGGCGCGTCGCTTCACGACTACGGTTGCCGACCTCGATGACTCCGTCCAGCGCGTGCGGCGCAGCGCCGCGGCAGCGGGACGCGACGCGGATCGAATCGAGTTCTCGCTGCTCGTGTCCGCGATCCGCTTCTGCTCTGAGGCCGACGTCGATGCAGTCGAGGGCGAGCTCTGCGCAGCGGCCGGTATCGCCAGTCAGTCGCTGTCGGCCTGCCCCTATGTGTTCGTCGGCCCGCCCGAGCGGATGATCGAGGCGCTGGCCGAGCGCGCTGAGCGCTTGCGCCTGCGCCACCTGATCTTGACGCCGGCCGAGCACAACGTTCTGGTCCGCTTCCGCGCGGACGTCGTCTCCGCCGCGACGGGCTAAACCCGCGCTCGGGGCGGCACTCAGCGCTCCAGACCCAGTACATGCCGCTCGAGCCAGGCGTTGCGAAACGCGCCGCGGGGGTCGAGCTGTGCGCACAGCCGTCGGAAGTCAGCTAGGCGTGGGTAGCGCTGCGCGATCGTCGGCGCGTCCATCAGGAACACCTTGCCCCAGTGCGGGCGCGCGTCGAACGGCGCGAGCGCGTCCTCGAGTCGCACGAGGAGCCGCTCGACGCCAACCTGGTCTGGCTTCCAGGTGAAGTGGATCGCGACGCTGGCCCCGCCGTTTGCCGTGCTCAGCCACAGCTCATCGCCGGCGATCGTGCGGATCTCGCACACCTGGAGCAGGGGCTGGATCAACGGCGCGAGCGAGCGCACGGCGTCGAGTGCGTCGAGCGCATGCCGGCGGCGGACGACGTACTCGGACTGGAGCTCTTCGCCGCTGCTCGGCGTGAACTCCATGCGGAAGTGCGGCAGGCGGTCAAGCCACGGGCCGGCGACGTCGAGCTGCTCTGTCGTGAAGGTGGGGTCCATGCCCGGGACAGGGTGGAGCTGTGCCCGTGCGGGTTGCGCGCCGAAGAAGTCGGGCCCGAGCGGCTCGCTGGCGATGTCGCTGCGGCGCTTGACCCAGACCTGCTCTGCGACGTCGCGCAGCTGGGTGAACAAGCTCACGCTATAGCCCGCGGACATGATGTCATCGAGCTCGGAGAGTGCCTCCCACGGAAGGCGCTCGAACACCTGCTGGCGGACCTCGTAGGCCGCCACGACGTCGAGCGTCAGCCGTGCCACCACGCCGAGCGCTCCGAGGCCGACGACCATGCCGTCGAACTCGGGGTCGCGCCTCGTCGCCTCGATGACCTCCCCGGCCGAGGTGACGAGCGTCATCGCGGCGACGGCTGTTGCGAGGTTCCCATTCCCGTCGCCTGACCCGTGGGTCGCGGTGGCGACCGCTCCGGCCACCGATATGTGCGGCAGCGATGCGAGGTTTCGCAGCGCCAGGCCGTGCTCGGCAAGCGCGCATGCGAGCTCGCCGTAGCGGACCGCGGCGCCGCACGACACGGTCGAGCCTCGCTCGTCGATGACGATCTCGGTGGGCAGCCGGTCCAGGCTGACCAGCTCAGCCGAGTCCGCTATTGC
Organism: Solirubrobacteraceae bacterium; assembly: GCA_050010595.1. Classification (GTDB taxonomy): domain Bacteria; phylum Actinomycetota; class Thermoleophilia; order Solirubrobacterales; family Solirubrobacteraceae; genus Palsa-513. The sequence continues at coordinate 77,185 of JBEKKS010000003.1, read as the reverse complement.
GTTGAACGAGTGACGCGAGCCGAGCGCACGCACCTTCGGTGCGCGCGCGACGATCTCGCGCAGCGCCTCAAACGTCGCCGGCCGATGGAGCGTCGTCGCGCCATACGTGTACGTCCTCGACCAATTGCGCTCGTCCACCAGCCAGCGAAGTCTCTCAGTTCCGCCTGCTTCTCCCTCGGCAGCCGCTTACCGGAACCCGAGGCGATGAGCCGGTCCCCGATGCGCCGGCGAGGAAGCAAAACGAATCGAGCCAGGGCTCCCTCGTCCGGTTTCGCACGGGTACCCGTCGCGTTATGAGATACCGCCGAGTCGTGTGCGATACTGCCCGCGGTTCCGGGCGCGCTCGGTCAGGCGATCGGCTGGAGAGGTAGTTGTAACGCGGTATGTCCCATGACGACGCTCCGTCACCTGCGGTCGCGGCCTCGCTGGAGGAGATCCAGCTCACCTGTATCCGCAGCCTGATCGCGAGCACGTCGGAGCGGGTCTGGTTCAAGGACCGTGAGAGTCGGTTTCTGCTCGCGAGCATTGGATTGATGGAGTCGTTTCGTCCGGGCCTGACGCTGGACGAGCTAATCGGCAAGACTGACTTCGACTTCTTCAGCGAGGTTCACGCTCAGGCCGCGTACGACGACGAGCAGCGTGTCATCCGCACGGGCGAAGCACTGCGGGACGTGCTCGAGGTCGAGACGTTCGACGACCGGCCGGACACATGGGTGTCAACGACGAAGATGCCACTGCGAAACGCCAACGGCGAGACGATCGGGACCTGGGGCTATTGCAGCGATGCGAGCGCGCAGGCTGACGCTCTCCAAGCTCTCGAGGCAAGCCGCCAGGGTACGGCGCGTGGTCTCGAGGTGATCGTCGAGGTGATCGACGGTTTCGGTGAGTTGAGCGAGCAGACCAAGCACGTCTCGGAGCTGCTGCAGCGCGTTACCGAAGGCGAGCTTCGTGACGTCAGCAGCGTCTCGACCGTGATCGACGACGTGGCGGGGCGCACCAAGCTTCTGTCGCTGAATGCCGCGATCGAGGCAGCGCGTGCGGGCGAGCATGGACGCGGCTTCGCGATCGTGGCCGATGAGGTGGGACGCTTGGCCGCTGAGACGGCCGAGCAAACGGCCCGGATCACAGCGACGATCAGTCGGATCCAGACGGAGATGCGTGCCGTGAGGGAAGCCGCAGATGCAGCGCTGCAGCGCGCCGCATCGGGCGCCGAGCAGGCTGGAGATGGTCGCCGGGCGCTCGAGAAGCTGACGGCGCTGCTGGACACGCAGACCAACCACGTCCAGCAGCCCGCGGCGCGCTGGGACTCGCACTAACCAGGGCCGCACCCGCCCGTGCGGCCCCTCTCGCCAGCGGGTTAACGGTGTGTGGCCGGCCCCAAGGGCCGGCCACACACTTGAGAGTAGGGAGTGGTGGCTCCACCAAGCGGTAGAGCCACCACGTGTCTTCTGTTTAGAAGTTGTACTGCGTGTAGTTGCTCTTCGTGAACTCGAGCGGATCCGAGAAAATGATCGTGTTCTTGTTCGCGCCGGTTGTCGAGTTAGTACCACTCGCAACCGTCCACTTGCCAGGAGCGTTGACTGACTTCCAGTTGACGCCCGGGCACGAGAACGTGCTGCCGGCCTTGATCTTGTTCTTCACTGCCAGGCTCGCGACGCAGTCGATGAGCTCGCCCTGACCAACCTCGTTCCAGAGGAACAGACCCTGGAGTGAGCCGTTGGCGAAGTACTGAGCGTTCGGCTCGGGGTCACCGATGCCGAACACGCCAATCGTCCCGGACTTGCCGAGCTGGTTGACGGCCTCAGCGGTACCGACGACGGCCGCGCCGTCGATCGGCAGGATCGCCTTGATGTTCGGGTTGGACTGAATCATCGACGTAGCTGCAGTCAGCGACGTAGCGGTAACCGACTGGCCGTAGCCGATCGGCGCCCACGTGATGTTCGGGTAGTTCGCCTTCTGGTAGGCCGTCATAGCGGCAATCCAGGCGAGCTGGATCGTCGCGTCAGGCGTCGAGGACATGATGCCGAGCTCGGCACTCTTGCCCGCGAAGCCAACGGCAGCCTTGACCACGCCTGCGGCGATCGTGTTGTATGCGGTGTCCTGAATGAAGAAATTACGCGCGCTCGGAACATCGGAGTCGAACGTAATGACCTTGATGCCGGCCTTCATTGCCTGCTGAAGAGCAGGTGCCGGGACCTGCGGGTCGTCAGAGGTCATCGCGATGACCTTGACGTGTGCCGAAATTGCGGCCTGGATGTCAGAGACCTGACCGGTCGCCGACGCCGTCGCCGGACCACCATAGGCCACCGGGGAACAAATCCCGTAGGTCTTAGCCGCAGCATTGACGCCCTTCTGGTTTGCCTCGAAAACCGGCAGACCCTGGAGCTTGAACTCCAGGAGCATCTTGATGCAGCTGGACTTCGCCGTGGCGGCCGTGGTGCTGATGGTGCCAAACGCGGCACCGGCAGCAACCAGAGCTACCCCACCGGACGCAATTGCGATCCGGCTGCGACGACGCAGCTTTTGCATTGAGTGCAACACAGTTACTCCTCTCTACCTCCATCTCGTGATTTGCTGATGCGTGGCAAGTTCATGTAGCGCGCGGCTCGCTTTCGGCGGCCGGCGGCGGGCTCGGCGCTGGCGCGCCACCAAACCGCTCTCGCAGCCTTTCGCTGAAGCTCGCGCCCTGGCCGCGGTCGGCGATGCCCTTGATCGTCAGCGCGGCCAGTAGAAGGATTCCGGGCGCCATCAGTACCCAGGTGTCGTTGACGCCGTCATCGAGCAGGCCCGGGGTCAGCCAGCCGATGATGAACGTCGCGATGATCACCCCGGGCACCCGGCCGCTGCCGCCGAAGATGTCGACGCCACCGAGTACGACGCAGGCAATCGCCGGCAGCAGGAGCACGGGGCCGAGATCGTCGCGCGCCGTCCCGTAGTTGGCGGCGAGACACATCCCGGCGATCCCGCCGAACGTGGCTGATAGCGCGAATGCGCGAATCCGGGTGACCGAGACGCGCACGCCGGCGTAGGCGGCTGCCTGTCGATTGTGGCCGACGAGGACGAGCTGGCGACCAAAGCGCGTGCGGTGGACCAAGAGGGTCGCGATCACAGCCAACACCGCAAAGATGATCAGCTGGTTGGGGATCTGGATCGTGCTGGAGATGTTGCCGGTACCGAGTGCCGAGGTATAGCTCGTGGGGAAGCCGTAGGGTGGGACCGCACCTTCCCAGGCCACGGCGCCACTGTTGAGGATGAAGCCGCCGGCGAGCGTCACGAGTAGCGACTCGAGCTTGAAGTAGGTGATCACCAGGCCCTGGAGCACTCCGATCAACCCGCAGAGCACGATCGACAGGACGGAGGCGACCCAGATGTCCATCCCGCCGAGGTGGAACTCGGCCATCATCACTCCGGCGAAGCTCGCCATGTAGCCGACGGACAGATCGATGTCGCCGGTGAAGATGACGAACATCACTCCGAGCGCGACCATCGAGCCATAGAGGAAGCTCTCGCCCTCGCCGAGGAAGCTTGTGGCGCTGCCCCAGCCACCGCCCCAGAAGCTCCCGACGCCGAGGTTGAAGTAAAGAAGCTCGGCTACGAGCAGGATGACCAGCGAGATCATCCAGCGGTCGTCGAGGTTGAGCCGGCGGCGCTGGACGGCGCCGGGCTCGGTCTCGGCTAACACGCTCATGCCGTTGCTCCGTTTTGAGTTGGCGTGCGCCCGCGGCCGGACAGCATCGTCCTGAGGCTGCCGCGCATCGATCCGCCTCGCCGGTTCTGGTAGGCGTCGACAAGGATTGCGCCTAGCAACAGGAAGCCGACGGCTGCGGACTGCCAGTCATAGGCGATCCCGGCGACGATCACCGCCTCGAGTGTCACGGTGAGGAAGATCGCTGCGAGGAAGCTGCCGACGACGCCGCCCTTGCCGCCGGTCAGCGTCGAGCCGCCGATCAGCACGCAAGCGATCGACTGCAGCTGGATGCTGACGTCGCTGCCCGTGGTGTAGCCCGCGGAGCCGAACTTCAAGAGGTAGACGAGACCGCCGACCGAAGCCAGCATTCCGCATGCGGTGTAGGCCGAGATCTGTACGAAGCTTGTCCGGATTCCGGCGCGGAAGGCGGCGTCCGCATTGTTGCCGAAGGCGTAGAGCGAGCGCCCCCACTTCGTTCGCCAGAGCACAACCGCGAGCGCCACCGTTACGAGCACGCCAGGTATCAGGAGCCACGGAACGTCGGGGAGGAAGTCGCCGCTGCCGAGCGTCGCGAACGTGTGGATCGGTAGCGGGGTGACGACCGTGCGGGTGTTGCAGATCAGCTGCTGGACGCCGCCGTAGACCGTGAACGTGCCGAGCGTTGTGATGATCGGCGGGATCCGCGCGTAGGTCACGAACAGTCCGTTCACGAATCCGAGACCGATGCCGATGCCGATCGCGAGCAGGAGCAGGAGCCACAGGGAGGTGGCGTGGTCTTGCGCGAGGAATCCGGTTGACACCGCGCCGATCCCGAGGACCGGCGCGACCGAGAGATCGATTCCCCGCACGAGGCAGACGATCGTCTGGCCGACTGCGACGATCGCCAGCGGCATCGCGCCGGCGAGCATGAAGGAGATGTTCCCGCCGAGCGCAAAGTGTGGCTGGAGCGCGCTGGTGATCCCGAAGATCGCGAGCGTTACGAGCACGAGCGGTCCCTCGCGGCGGCGCGCGACGCGTCGCAGCCGCGAGGTGGATCGCAGGTCGTGGGGCTGCGGTTGCTTGATCGAAGTTGCGGCTACGGCGCTCACTTCTGCTTCCCCTCCACCACGATCGCGCCGAGGCGCTCGAGCGTTATGTCGTCGCCGACCACCTCGCCGACGATCTGGCCTTCGTAGATCGCGATCACGCGATCACAGACGAGCACGAGCTCCTCGAGCTCGGAGGAGATCATCACCACCGCGACGCCGTCGTCGCTGATCGAGTCGATGATCCCGTAGATATCGGCCTTCGCGCCGACGTCTACGCCGCGCGTCGGCTCGTCGAAGATCGCGACCTTCGGCTTGGCGAGCAGCCAGCGCGAGAACATCGCGCGCTGCTGGTTGCCGCCCGAGAGAGCCCTGATCGGCGCTTCGAGCGAAGGTGTTACGACGCGGGTCTGCTCCGCGGCTTTCTCCGCGATCGCGTACTCGGCATGCGGGCTCAGAAGCGGGCCAAGGCGGGGGAGCGTCGGAACGATTGCTGCGGTGATGTTGCGCTCCACTTCAACGTTCGCGAACACGCCGTTGTGTCCGCGGTCCTCCGGCAGGTAGATCAAGCCCGCCTTGATGCAGCGCGCGGGCGTGCGGTGCGTGAACGGCTTACCGGCGAGCTTGACCGTGCCGTCGGCTGGGCGCAGCCCGAAGATCGCTTCCGCGATCTCTGTGCGCCCGCTGCCGACGAGTCCCGCGAAGCCCAGAACCTCGCCGCGGCGCGCAGCGAAGCTGATGTCGCGGAATCTCCCCTCAGAGGAAAGGCCGCTGACCTCGAGCACCGACTCGCTGGCGCTGAGATCGCGGTGACGACGCTCGCGCTTGGCGATCTCGTGCCCGACCATCGCCTCGACAAGCTGTTCGCGCGAGGTCTTGGCGGGCTTGTCGAACTCGGCGACCACCTTCGAGTCTCGTAGGACCGTGACCCGGTCGCTGATCGCGAGCACCTCATCGAGACGGTGGCTGATGAAGGCGAGCGTGAACTGGCGTTCGCGCAAGCGGCGCATGACCTCGAAGAGGATGTCCGCCTCGCGCGCTGTCAGTGGCGATGTCGGCTCGTCGAAGAAGATCACGTTGCAGCGGTGCGTCAGCGCGCGGGCGCATTCGAGCAGCTGCTGCTGCGCAACTGAGAGCTCGGACGCGGGCTGGTGGGGGTCGATGTCGAGGCCGACCTGCTCGAAGTACGCGCCGGCACTGCGCTCCATCGCCTTCCAGTCCACCGACCAGCGGAAGCGCCCGCTCGGGATGATTCCGACGAACAGGTTCTCCAGGGCCGAGAGCGTCAGCATCGGCGTCGGCTCCTGCGGCACGAGGTAGATGCCGTTCGCGATCGCCGTGCGCGGAGTCAGGTTGCGCAGCTGCTCTCCGTTCAAGACGAGCTCACCACCGTCACGGTGGTGGATCCCGGCCATCACCTTCAGCATCGTCGACTTCCCGGCGCCGTTCTCGCCTACGAGCGTGTGGATCTCGCCCGGCTCGAAGGTGACGGAGGCTTTGGTCAGCGCGTGGGCGCCGCCGAACGTCTTGGTGATGGAGTGCGCCTCATAACGCGCCGGGACGTACTCCTCGGCGACCCCCTGAGTGGGGTCTCCGGCGTTATTAGTTGCGACGCTCATCGTGTTGCCACTTGATTCCGTAGGTGGGCGAACGAAAGGTCGCAACTCGAAACCGAGTAGCCGCTCCTCTCCCCACTGCTACAAGCCGACCAAGGCATTGCAAACGCATCTAAGCATACGTATGCAGTCCGCGTCAACCGGTACCGGGCGCAACGCGGATCGGGCATCTGAAGCTGCGCCCGGACGCGCCGGCGAGCCCTTCCACGCGCACGCGATAATGTGCAGCGCAGGTCAGGACACCTCGATGCAACCGTTAACGGCCGTCCAAGTCTTTCTCGCATGACCCCAAACTGCGGCAAACCCCGATTGTGAGCGTTCGCCGCAGCAGTACTCCTCCTGCTGATCGACTACGTCGCCGACCTCCGACGATGAAGGACATCGCCGAGGCCGCCGGCGTAGCGCAGAGTACCGTCTCGCGCATCCTCAATGACGCACCTGTTCTGATCCGCGTCTCGGATGAAACGCGACAGCGCGTGCGCTCGATCGCCGCCGAGCTCGGCTACCAGCCCCACCCCTTTGCGCGGGCGCTGCGCGGCGCTCCGTCGATGCTGCTCGGGGCGGTCGTGCGTGACATCACCGACCCGTTTTTTGCAGGCGCTGTCGAGTCTCTCTCGCTGCAGGCCAAGGTGCGCGGCTATTCGGTCGTGCTCGGCCACGCGCAGGCGGCGGCGGATGAGGCTGTAGCGCTTACGGCGGTGCTCGAGGCGCGACAGTGCGACGCGATCGTCCTGCTCGGGGACTTGCGCGACGAGCCGCGACTGTTCGAGGATCTGCGCAGCTCGCACGTTCGTGTCGTTGCGCTGTGGCACGGTTCAGAGGGGCGTCGTCACTCGTTTCCTACGGTCAGCGTCGACAACCGCGCCGGCGTGCGCGCCGCGATGACCCACCTGCTCGATCTCGGTCATCGGCGGATCGCCTTTGTCGGTCCCGACCAGCTCGGCGACATCCGCGAGCGCCAGGGGGCTTACGAGGAGTATCTCGGCAGCGCGCACATCCCGCTGCACGACGGCTATGTCCGCCACGTCCCGAACGGGATCGAGGGCGGGGAGCGCGCGGTGCGCGATCTGATCGCGCTGAGCGAGCCGCCGACGGCGATCCTCGCGGCGACTGACATCCTCGCGATGGGCGTGATTCACGGCGCTTTCGAGAGCGGCGTGGCGGTGCCGGATCGGCTGTCGATAGTCGGCTTCGACGATATCCCGATCGCCGCCGGGACCGTCCCGAGCCTGACCACTGTCAAGATGCCGACGTCGAAGATCATCGCCGCCGGCATCGAGCTGGCGGTCGGGGAGCGGCCCGAGCGCAACGCTCGCGTTGTCTTCAAGCCAAAGCTGATCGTGCGTCGCTCGACTGCGCCCGCGGCGCGCACCTGAGCCGTCGGTAGGCATTTGCTGAGACACGGACGACCGCGCATTGACGTGCCTGCATACGTATGCTTAGATGCGTTTGCAATGGAGGCGAGGTCTTGCAGGAAGGGTCGCTGACCGTGCCCGAAAACCGCCGCGCGTACACGCTCGGCATCGACTTCGGGACCGAGTCCGGGCGTGTCCTCGTGCTCGACCTCAGCGACGGCAGCGAGCTGAGCGTCGAGGTGGTGCCTTACCCGAGCCTCGTGATCGACGAGACGCTCCCCTCCACAGGCGACGCGCTTGCGGGTGACTGGGCGCTACAGGATCCCGACGATTGGCAGCTGGTCGTCGATCGTGGCGTGCCCGCTGCGATCGCCAAGGCCGGGATCGACCCTGCTGCGGTGATCGGTATCGGGGTCGACTTCACCTGCTGCACGGTGCTGCCGGTCACCGCCGACGGCACGCCGCTCTGCCGGCTCGACGAGTGGCGCTCGCACCCGCACGCCTGGCCGAAGCTCTGGAAGCACCACGCAGCCCAGTACGTTGCCGATCGCCTGAACGAGGTCGCCCAGGAGCGCGACGAAGCTTTCATCAAGCGCTACGGCGGGAGGATCTCCTCCGAGTGGTACTTCCCGAAGCTGATCCAGATCTGGCTCGAGGATCGTGAGGTCTACGACGCCTGCGACGGGTTCATCGAGGCCCTCGACTGGATCGTCTGGTACATGAGCGGCAACGAGCGGCGCGCCAGCTGCTCGGCCGGTTACAAAGCCCTCTGGTCACCGGACGAGGGGCTCCCGGCGACCGACTACTTCACCGCTGCGTTCCCCGGTTTCGACGCGCCCGGCGAAAAGCTCGGCAGCACCTTCTACTCGCTCGGGACAAGCGCCGGCACGCTGCGCCCCGGCGTCGCCGAGAAGCTCGGGCTCAGCCCGTCGGTCGCCGTTGCCGTCGGCAATGTCGACTCCTTCGTCTCTGGTCCGGGCGCCGGTGTGCTCGATCCGGCGAGCTTCCTGATCGTGATCGGGACCTCGATCTGCGACGTTGTCGTCAACCGCGACGAGGTGCTCGTTCCGGGGATCACCGGTGTGGTCAAGGAGGGCGTGCTGCCGGGCATGTACGGCTACGAGGCCGGGCAGCCGGCAGTCGGCGACATGCTTGCGTGGTTTGTCGGTCTGTTCGACGCCGACAAGGACAGCACGCGCTACGTCGAGCTCGAGCGGGATGCTGCGCGGATCGCGCCCGGCGCCAGCGGCCTGATCGCGCTGGACTGGTGGAACGGCAACCGGACGATCCTCGCCGATGCCGACCTCAGCGGTGCGATCATCGGGCTCACGCTTCGAACGACGCCGGCGGAGATCTACCGCGCCCTGCTCGAATCGATCGCGTTCGGGAGCCGGCGGATCGTCGACAACTTCGAGGACGGCGGCCTGCGGCTCGAGCAAATCGTCGCCTGCGGTGGGCTTGCCGAGAAGAGCCCGCTGACGATGCAGCTGCTCGCCGACACGAGCGGGCGGCGCGTCACCGTCCCGGCGTCAACGCTGATACCCGCGCGCGGTGCCGCGCTGTTTGGTGCAGTTGCGGCGGGCCGCGAGGCTGGCGGCTTCGGCGACATCATGGAGGCGATCGATACGCTCAAGCCGGCGGTCGGCGCAACCTACGATCCGAATCCGCAGGCGGTGTCCGTTTACGAGGAGATCTACACGCTCTACCGTGAGCTGCACGACTCGCTTGGTCGTGAGCATGTCGAGATGATGCACGAGCTCAAGCGGATCCGCGAGCGCGTCTCGACCCGCGAGCCGGTGGCTCGGTGAGCGCTGTCGCGGACGCGCGGCGGGCGCTCGTTGCCCTCCACGCGGAGCTGCCGCGTAACAACCTCGTCGCTTGGACCAGCGGCAACGTTTCCGCGCGCATTCCGGGCGAGGATCTCGTCGTGATCAAGCCGAGCGGCATCAGCTATGACGACCTCACCGCCGAGCAAATGGTGGTCGTTGATCTCCAGGGCAACGTCGTCGAGGGTGACCTCGCGCCCTCCAGCGACACCGCCACGCACCTTTACGTGTATCGCGCGCTGGAGCACGTCGGCGGCGTCGTACACACGCACAGCACTTATGCGACTGCATGGGCCGCATGCAACATGTCGATCCCTTGCGTCCTGACCGCGATGGCGGACGAGTTCGGCGGCGAGATCCCGGTCGGACCGTTTGCGCGGATCGGCGGCGAGGAGATCGGGGTCGGCATCGTCGCGACGCTCGAGGGGCATCGCTCGCCGGCTGTCTTGATGAAAAACCACGGGGTGTTCACGATCGGCGCCAGCGCCCGTGATGCCGTGAAGGCCGCGATCATGTGCGAGGACGTGGCGCGGACGGTGCTCCTTGCGCGCACGCTCGGCGAGCCGCTGCCGCTGGATGTTGAAGATATCGACGCGTTGTATGACCGCTACCAGAATGTCTATGGCCAGCGGCCGGCCGACGCTTGACCAGCCGGAGGCCTCTGATGTCCAAGCAGCTTGAGCAGTACGAGATTTGGTTTGTACCTGGGAGCCACCTGCTCTACGGCGACGTCGTGCTTGGCCAGGTGGACGCGGACGCGCGCGAGATTGCGGCGGCGCTCGACGCGGCGCAGGAGATACCGGTACGCGTCGTCGGCAAGCCGGTCGTGATCTCCCCCGAGGCGATCCAGGAGGTTTGCGCGCAAGCCAATGCTGCCGAGCACTGCGTCGGGGTCGTTGTCTGGATGCACACCTTCTCGCCGGCGAAGAACTGGATCGCCGGGTTGAGCCGGCTGCAGAAGCCGCTGCTTCACCTTCACACGCAGTACCGCGCCGCGCTCCCGTGGGCGGAGATCGACATGGACTACATGAACCTCCACCAATCGGCCCATGGGGACCGCGAGTTCGGCTTCATGGCGACCCGGCTGGGTCTGCGTCGCAAGACGGTCGTCGGCCATTGGAGCGAGCCCTCGGTACGGGCGCGGATTGGTGCCTGGTGTCGCGCTGCCTGTGGCTGGCGCGAGTCGCAACACCTCAACGTCGTGCGCTTCGGCGACAACATGCGCAACGTTGCCGTCACCGAGGGCAACAAGGTTGGCGCCCAGATGCAGCTGGGCTTTGCCACCAACAGCTACGGCGTGGGCGACCTCGCCGACGCAATCGCCGCGGTCAGCGACGCGACGATCGACGAGCTGATCGCAGACTACGAAGCGTCCTACACGATGGTGGCGGAGCTGCGTGCCGGCGGCGCGCAGCGCGACGCCCTGCGCGAGGCCGCGAGGATCGAGGGCGGCCTGCGGTCGTTCCTCGAGGACGGTGGCTACGGCGCGTATACCGATACCTTCGAAGATCTCCACGGGATCCGGCAGTTGCCGGGCATCGCTTCGCAGCGTCTGATGGCGGACGGTTATGGCTTTGGCGCGGAGGGCGACTGGAAGACCGCCGCGCTGCTGCGGATCATGAAGGTGATGGCAACCGGTCTCGCGGGCGGCACGTCGTTCATGGAGGACTACACATACGACCTCGCAGCGGATCCGCCACTGATCCTTGGCGCCCACATGCTCGAGGTCTGCCCTTCGATCGCGGCGGGCAAGCCCTCTTGCGAGATCCATCCGCTTTCGATCGGGGGTCGCGAGGATCCTGTCCGGCTCGTCTTCGACGCCGCGACAGGCCCGGCGATCGTCGTCGCCGTGCTCGACCTTGGCGACCGCCTGCGCTTGCTCGTCAACGAGATCGACGTCGTAGCACCGCCGCAACCGCTGCCGAAGCTCCCAGTCGCGCGCGCCCTCTGGGAACCGAAGCCGGACTTTGCCACCGCCTGCGAGGCGTGGCTCGCGGCCGGGGGACCGCATCACACCGTGTTCACGGCTGCGCTCGACACGGAGGTCATTGCCGACTTCGCCGAGATCGCCGGGATCGAGTTGCTCCGAATCGACGGCGACACCCGGATCCGCGACTTCCGCAACGAGCTGCGCTGGAACCAGGCTTATTACCGCCTGGCCGGAGGCGTCTGAGCCGGGCGCGGCGCGCTGACGGCCGCGAGACGGCTGCAGGGCGCGTTGCGCCAGGGGGTTGTGGACGTATGTACGATCGCGCTGCGGCCGCTGCTCACCGTAGGCGGCGTCTACCGGCCTACGTAAGAACTACGTTCTGTCGTTCGGCTTATTTGCCGATAGAGGAGACGACTGCAGTCGGTCGGCATGGCCATGTGGAGATCCAGACCCAAAGACAGCCTGAGCGGTGTCTCGCCCGAGGAGATCGAGCGCCTGTGCATGCACAACCTGATCTCCAGCACGGAGGAGCGCGTGTTTTTCAAGGACGCGGACAGTCGCTTCCTGCTGGTCAGCGCGGGCTGGCTGGCGGCAGAGGGTCACGGGCGCGAGCTCAGCGATGTGATCGGTAAGACCGATTTCGATGTCTTCAGCCGTCCCCACGCCGAGGCCGCGTTCATCGATGAGCAGCAGGTGATGGCGACCGGCGAGCCGATGGCTGCGAAGATCGAGCGCGAGACCTTCGATAACCGGCCCGATGCATGGGTCTCGACGACGAAGCTGCCACTGCGAGACGATCGCGGAAGTATCGTCGGGACGTTCGGGATCTCGCGCGACGTGACGGGCCAAGTCCAGGCCGAGCAGGAGCGTAACCGCATCAACGCCGAGCTTGCGGTCGCGCGCGACCAGGCGCTCGAGGCCTCGAACCTCAAGTCGGCGTTCCTCGCCAACGTGAGCCACGAGATCCGCACCCCGATGAACGGCGTGATCGGCATGACCGAGCTGTTGATGGACACGGAGCTCACCGCGGAGCAGCGCGAGTTCACCGAGCAGATCGGACGATCGGGCGAGCAGATGCTGGCGATCATCAACGATGTGCTCGACCTGTCCAAGATCGAGGCGGGCCGCCTCGAGCTCGACGCGACCGAGTTCGATCTGCACCGAGCACTCACCGAGACCTGCGCCATCGCGAGCGCGCAAGCGCGCGCGAAGAAGCTCACGCTGACGCTGTCGATCGGCGACGAGGTGCCGCGGCGCGCCCGCGGGGACGGCCGGCGGCTTCAGCAGATCGTCCTCAATCTCGCTGCGAATGCAGTGAAGTTCACCGCTCGGGGTGCCGTGAAGGTCAGCGTCACTGCTCGGGCGGCAGCCGACGGCGTCGTGCCGATCGCCGTCGAGGTTGCCGATACCGGAATCGGGATCGAGCCGGGTTTCCTCGAGCACCTCTTCGAGCCGTTCACGCAGGCTGATGTCTCAACCACGCGACACTACGGCGGGACCGGTCTAGGTCTGGCGATCTCGCGCGAGCTGATCGAACTGATGGGCGGGACGATCAGCGCCACCAGCGAGCCTGGGGTCGGGAGCACTTTCCGGGTCGAGCTCGCGCTCGTGTCAGTCGGCGCCGGCGGTGCCGCGGGCGACGAGCCCCACCGTCTACCTTCGGCCGCGCCGTTCTGGTCGACTCCCCCACTGGTGCTCGTCGCAGAGGACAGCCCGGTCAACCAGCTCGTCACCGCCCGTGCTCTGGAGCGGATCGGCTGTCGCTGCGAGGTCGTGGCGGACGGTCGCGCCGCACTCGAGGCGGTGATGACCGGTGATTACGCGGCCGTCCTGATGGACTGCCAGATGCCGAGGATGGACGGCTTCGAGGCGACCGCGGAGATTCGCCGCCTCGACGGCGATGCTGCCAAGGTGCCGGTGATCGCGATGACGGCGCGGGCGATGGATGACGACCGCCAGCGATGCCTTGCTGCCGGTATGGATGACTACATCAGCAAGCCGATGCGCCGCAGCGTGCTCGTCGACACGCTCCACCGTTGGATCCCTGCCTCCGGCGCGCCGCAGGCTGCCGAGCACCACCCGCGCAGCGCCGCTGCCTAGCCTGCTCTAGACGGGCTGCGGTGCGCGCCGTGCGGCCGGTAGCGGGTGCGTTACCTCGAGTGAGCGTGCGCACGACAAGAGTGCGTGTCGCAACTCTTCGCGTGCGCCCGCGTCGAGCTCGTCGAGCATGTCCCCCTCGATCGTGTCCATCGCCTCGTCGCAGCGCTCGAGAAGTCGCGCGCCGCGCGCCGTGACGGCAGACTTCAGCACGCGTCGATGGCGCTCATCCGGCGAGCGGCTGATCAAACCGCGCCGTTCGAGCGTGCCGATCACGAGGCTCATCGCCTGTGGGGTAACGAACGTCCAGCGCGCCAGGTCTGCGCTCGACATGCCCTCGTGAGCGCGCAGCACGCTCAGCGCGACGTACTCGGTCGTCGTGATCCCGTGTGCTCGGAGCATCGCATCGAGCCGGCGGCGTAGCCGACGCTCAACGCGGTAGAGCAAATAACCGACGCGGGAAGCGCTTGCATCGGCGGTTGTCAGCGGCAGCGCCAACGAGGCCGACGACGACTTGACTCGGGCCATCGCGCGGGAGGCTACTGGACGGACCGGTGGTCGACGGCGCTCACCGATCCCTCGACCAGCAAGTACTTGACAAGGGCCTTGATATTGCTAGGGTGGCCGCGAAACTCGCCGGGCGCGAGTGACTCGGCGAGATCTCGAGGAGAGGGAGATCTGATGAGAGGGCTAAAAGCGCGCCTCGGCGCGTTGCTCGCCGTCGGGATGGCCGCTGGGCTGATGACGGCAGGCGGCGCTTCGGCCGCATCGTCGACGCATTACACGGGCACCTTGCCCGATGGAACGATCTGGATCGCCGATGTCCCGTCCAACTGGAACGGAACGCTGATCCTTTATAGCCACGGGTTCGGTCCACTGGTGGCCGCGGACGCCCCCGACCCGGTCACGCAGGCGGCCCTGCTCGCGGATGGCTACGCACTGGCCGGATCGTCGTATAACCCCAACGGTCCCTGGTGGGCCCTCGGGAGCGCGCTGACCGACCAGTTCGCGACGCTGACGACCGTCGAGCGCCTGCTCCCGCAGGGGCTGCACGATGTGTACGCGTTCGGCACTTCGATGGGTGGCCTCGTCAGCGCGCTCGAGGACCAGAACTCGAACGGCCGCATCAATGGGGCGCTGACGACCTGCGGCATCGTCGCCGGCGAGAACGTGATGAACCAGTACCAGCTCGATGGCGAGTACGCGATCAACGCCCTGCTGGCGCCGGGCGAGCAGATCAAGCTGACCAACTTCGTCGACGGGCCCGCACAGGGATTCGCTGACGGTTTTCAGACCGCGGCGCAATTGACCGCGGCCGCGCAGGCAGCACAGACGACCGCGCAGGGCCGTGCGCGGCTTGCCCTCGCGATGGCGTTCCTGAACGTCTCGCCATGGGGAGATGCGACGCAGCCGAGCGTCTACGACTACGCCGGCCAGGAGCAGGGTCAGTACGACGACTACTTCGTCGACTCCAGCGGCGGGCTCACCGGGATGCAGTTCATCGAGATCGCGCGCGGCCAGCTCGAAGCGGCGGCGGGCGGCGAGAGCGCCGGGACGGTCGGCGTCGATTTCGCGCACCTGCTCTACCACTCCTCCTACTACCCGGAGGTCAAGGCCCTCTATAACGAGGCCGGATTGAATCTGCAGGCTGACCTGGCGACATTGGCGTCAGGCGCAAGTCTGCGCTCCGATCCGGCGGCGTACGTCTGGAATGAGCGGACGTCGGTGCCGACCGGGCAGCTGCAGGTGCCCGAGCTCGATCTGAAGACGATCTCAGACCAGCTCGTGCCGGTGCAGCAGGAGAGCTACTACCACGGGCTCGTCGTGCGCGCCGGCAGCGACTCGCTGCTACGTCAGGCGTTCGTCGCGGCGCAGGGTCACTGCAATTTCACGCCGGCGGAGCTCGTCGCCGGCGTGCAGGCCCTTGCCGCACGAGTCGGCAGTGGCAACTGGGGGAACAGCACAAGCGCAGCTTCGTTGAATGCTGCCGCCAACGCGTTGCCGACAAACCTCGGGGGCGGGGCCTTCATCCCGTTCTGGCCGAGCGAGGTGACCGGCGTCTCCTCGCCGTTCGACACCTTCCCGGTGCAGTTCGGAGAGCCGGGACCGGGGTCGTTTGGTTTGTCGACCGGCCGCGGCGATTGAGGGCGAAGTACTGCTGAGCTAGAGAGCAGCGAACGGGAGGCCCGGTCGGGCGCACAGCGTCCGGCCGGGCCTTTCGACACTCTCGGTCGTCACGCCTCATCGCGCTCGATGATCTCGACGAGGTCACTGAGGTAGCGCAGATGCTCCCGCATCGCTCGCTCGGCCGCCGCCGGCTTACGCTGCTCGATTGCGTCGACGATCTCGCTGTGCTGGTCGCGCGCGACTGACTCCACGATCGCTGGAGCGATGAGCTCCTTCAGTGCCGGCTGGAGCACCTGATGCGACCACGCAACGAGCGCGCAGGCGACCCGGTTTCCGCTTGCGTCGGCGATCGTCCAGTGGAAGCGCGTGTCCGTCTCGCGCTGCGTCTGCTCGTCGTTTGCGTGGCGTGTCGCCTCCTCGATCGCCTCGCGCAGTGTTGCGATCGTGGCGGGCTCGGCGCGCTCGGCTGCGAGCCCCGCAAGCGGCACCTCGAGCAACACCCGGACTTCAGTCAGCTCACGGATCGATGTGAGGCGGTTGGTGAGCATCGCTGCGATCGCATCGCTCACAGTCGCAGCCAGGCCCCCGTCCGGGGTCTGAGCAACGAACACGCCGCCGCCCGGACCGCGTGCGGCACGCACGAGGTTGGAGCGAGCCAGCAGTCGTACCGCCTCCCGCACGGCTGGCCGGCTGACGCCAAGCTGCGCGGCAAGCTCGCTCTCCGTACCAAGCCTGTCGCCGGGCGAAAGTTGCCGCGCGACGATCGCGTTCTCGATCAGCCGTACGGCCGCGTTACTTGAAGGCGCACCTCCCACCTGGGCTCGAGTATAAAGAGCGATCTTTGCCCGGCAACCTGCGACGCGCGCCAGCCGCAAGCAGAGCTCGCCGGGCCATTCCTCCGTTCGGCACGCGCCTTCGGTGACAATTGCGAGCGGCCGAACGCCGGCGGCTGGCCCGTGTCCAGGCGTCGGATTAAAAAGAGCGCGCTTTTGTGACGCGGCGTGCGACAGGCGCACCGGAAGGTCTCGCCCCGCAAATCGGGGTATATCCGCGATATTCGCGCCCAGGACGTACGCCCATGATGGGTCGTTGCGGCTAAAGCGCGCTCTTTAGTTGCGGCTTGACTTATGCATATGCCGTGGCTAGCATCGCGCACTTCCCGCGACGGGGCGGGTGCTGCAGCTGGCGTGGGCGCGTTCGCGCTCGGTCAACAGGAGAGAGAGGAGAGTGCGCTGATGTCCGATGGGAAGAAGGAAGCTGCCGGCCTGAGCCGCGGTGAGTTTCTCAAGCGTGGTGGCGCCGCCGTCGGCGGGGCAGTAGTTGGTGGGGGACTGGCCGCTTCACCGTCGTGGGCACGGCCGATCAACCACGGCGCGCGTGACGCGTCGGTCGAGACGATCAACATCGGCTACGTGAGCCCGCTGACCGGCGCCGACGCCGGCTTCGGCGAGCCTGATCCCTATGTCATCAGCCTGGCGAAGAAGGCGTTCGACAAGGGCTTCAAGGTCGCCGGCAAGACCTACAACGTCAACATCATCTCGAAGGACGCGCAGTCGACGTCGTCGGTCTCCGCACAGGTCACCCAGGAGCTGATCGGCTCGGGGATCGATCTGTTGCTCGCGACATCGACGCCCGAGGTCGTGCTGCCTGCCGTCGGTGCCGCGGAGGCGGGCGGCGTGCCGGCGGTCTCGACGACCGTGCCGTGGCAGGCGTGGTGGCTGGGCAGCGGCAACAGCCTGAGCTCACCGAAGGCCTACCAGTGGATCTTCCACTTCAGCTTCGGCGTGGGCAACTTCTTTGACACCTACACGCACCTCTGGCCGCAGGTGCCGAACAACAAGACGGTCGGTGTGATGTACCCGAACGACTCGGACGGCAACGCGATTCGCCAGGCGCTCGAGCCTCTGCTGACCCAGGCCGGGTACACGATCGTCGATCCCGGGGCCTACGAAGACGGCACGACCGACTTCACCTCGCAGATCACCATGTTCAAGCAGAAGAACTGCCAGATCTTCAACACGTTCCCGATCCCGCCCGACTTCACGACCTTCTGGCGCCAGGCGGCACAGCAGGGCTACACGAGCATGGTCAAGATCGCGCAGATCGCGAAGACGGGCCTGTTCGTCTCGCAGATCGAGGCCGTTGGCCTCAAGCTCGGCAACAAGCTGGCGACTGGTTGCTACTGGGGTCCGACTTGGCCGGGGGGCTCGTCGTTGACTGGAATCTCCAACAAGGCGCTCGGTGCCGGCTACGAGGCCCACAGCGGCAAGTACTGGAATCAGCAGACTGGCGCGTCGATGGCGCTGTTCGACGTGGCGGCAGCTGCACTCAAGGCAAGCGGCAACCCGAAGGACAAGACCGCGGTCGCCACTGCGCTGAAGACCCTCCAGGTCAAGACGACGCTCGGCACGCTCCACTGGGGCACGGGCAACTCCAAGACCAACCCCGTGCCAAACGTCGTCCAGACGCCAATCCCGGGTGGACAGTGGCTGACGACGAAGAAGGGCAGCAAGTACCCGCTCGAATTCGTCTTCTGCGAGCACACGGACTACCCGGAAGTGCCGATCCAGGCGAAGCTACAGCCCTACAGCTAGCGACAGCAGCACGCTTCCACGAGCATGGCAGGAGAGCCACTGCTCGCCGCCGTTGGGGTCCGCAAGCAATACGGAGCGCTTGCGGCCCTCGACGGCGTCGATCTCGAGATCGGGCCCGGTGACGCGATCGGCATCGTCGGGCCCAATGGAGCCGGCAAGACGACGCTGCTGAATGTCCTCGCGGGCACCACCGTGCCTTCGGGCGGCAGCGTCACATTCCGTGCGACAGACGTGACGCGCAGCGGTGCGGCACGCCGCGCGCGCCTCGGGATCGGGCGCGCACACCAGATCCCGAGGCCGTTCGGCGGCATGACGGTCTTCGAGAATTGCCTCGTCGGCGCATCGACCGGAGGCGGGCTGCGCGGTCGCGCCGCCTATGCGTGCTGTCTCGACGTGCTCGAGCGCTGCAATCTTGCGGACGTCGCGGACCGCCGTGCTGACACGCTCGGCCTGCTCCAGCGCAAGCGCCTCGAGTTGGCCCGCGCTCTCGCGACCAACCCGGTGCTGCTGTTGCTGGACGAGATCGGGGCCGGGCTCACCGACGCCGAGGCCGCCGAGCTCGTGACGTTGATCAACTCGCTCCACGGCGACCAGGGAATCGCGATCGTCTGGATCGAGCACATCGTCCATGTGCTCGTGCAGGTGGTCACGCGGCTGATCTGCATGGACGCCGGCCGGGTGATCGCCGACGGCGAGCCGGCAGGCGTCATGCGCGACGCGCGGGTCGTTGATGCCTACCTCGGGACGGCGGCGGCATGAGCCTGCTCGCGATCGATTCACTCGAGCTGCGCCACGGACTGCTCGAGGCTGTTCGCGGCGTCAGCCTCGATCTCGCCGAGGGTGAGGTCGTGGCGCTCGTCGGCGCGAACGGCGCCGGCAAGACGACGCTGCTGCGCGGCGTCGCGGGTGCGCACCGGCCGGCGGCGGGCAGCATCTCATTCGACGGCGCCGACGTCACGCGGACGCCCGCTTTCAAGCGGGTCAAGATGGGCATCGCGCTCGTGCCTGAAGGCCGGCGGCTGTTTGCCAACTTGACGGTCGAGGAGAACCTGCTGGTCGCCGCCCAACGCTCGCGTCCTGGGCGCTGGAGCGTCGACACGGTCCTCGAGGCTTTCCCGATGCTCGCGCCGCTGCGCCGCCAGCGCGCGGTGACCCTTTCGGGCGGGGAGCAGCAGGCGACGGCGATCGGACGCGCCCTGATGACCAACCCGCGCCTGATTCTGCTCGATGAGGTGTCGCTCGGCCTCGCGCCGGTTGCCGTTGAGGCCGTCTACGAGTCGCTTCGCAGCGTCATTGCAGAGGGGACGACGGTGTTGCTCGTCGATCAGGACTTCACCCGTGCCGCCGGCCTCGCCGACCACGTCGTGTGCATGCTCGAGGGCCGCTTCGTGCTCGTCGGCAAGGGCTCCGAGCTCACGCGCGAGCAGATCACCGAGGCCTACTTCGGCCTCGGGCGCGCGGAGGTCGGCGCATGACCTGGGTCAACGACGTCATCCAGGGGATCCTGCTCGGCGGCTACTACGCGATCATCGCTGCCGGACTGGCGCTGATGTTCGGCGTCATGCGGATCATCAACCTGGCACACGGCGACATCGCCGTGCTCGGCGCGTACCTCGTGTACCTGTTGCTCGAGCACTGGAATACGTCCCCGTTCATCGCCCTCCTGCCGGTCTTGCCGGTGATGGTGCTGTTCGGCTACTTCCTCCAGCGGCTGGTTCTGCAGCGCAGCCTGCGCTCCGGGCTGCTCACGCCGCTACTCGCGACGTTTGGCCTCTCGATCGTGATTCAGAACGTGCTCGAGCAGAGCTTCGGACCCGATGTACAGTCGCTCGGCGGGCAGGCCGGATCGCTCGTCACGGCAGCCTGGCGGATCAACAGCGACATCTCGATATCGGCTCTTGCCGCCCTGATCTTTGGCGCGGCGATCGTGATCTACGCCGCGCTTGCGCTCTTCCTCTCGCGGACCGCCACGGGCCGGCGCATGCGCGCTGCGGCGGAGGACCCCGACACGGCGGAGCTCGTCGGCATCGACTCCCGTGCTGTTTACGCGCGTGCCACGGCGATCGCGGTCGGGATTGCGACGCTCGGCGGGCTCGCGCTCGCGCTGCGGACGACCTACTCCCCCTATTCGGGGCCCGACCAGCTGATCTTCGCCTTCGAGGCGGTCGTCATTGGTGGGCTCGGCTCGTCGCTGTGGGGTGCGCTACTCGGCGGGATCGTCCTCGGCATCGCACAGACGATCGGTGCGCAGATCAACCCGGAGTGGTCGATCCTTGCCGGCCACATCGTCTTCCTGGTCGTGTTGATCTCCCCGCGCGGCGGCCTCCTGACGCTCCGCTCCGGTCGCGGCGTCGGCCGGCGCGCGCTGGCACGCGGGAGCGCCTCATGACCGACGGCCCCGCGCCGAGCAGCGCCGCAGCGCCGGGCGCCAGCATCCACCGCTGGACGGGGGTCTCGCTCGGCTTCACGAGTGGCTTCGGCCTGCTGATCGTGGCACTAGCGTTCGTCCCCGTCGTGCTCGGTGCGAGCGTCGTGCAGGACCTGACGGCGCTGCTGACGCTCGTCTTGATGGCCGTGATGTGGAACGCGCTTGCCGGTTATGGCGGCCTCGTCTCGGTCGGGCTTCAGGCTTACATCGGCCTCGGCGCCTATGCGACTGTCTGGTTCACGCTCCAGGGCGTGAACCCTTACTGGGCGATGGTGCTTGCGACGCTCTTCTGCACGGTCGTTTCGATCCCGCTGTCGTTCATCGTCCTGCGCTTCCGCGGCGCGCAGTTCGCGATCGGCACCTGGGTCGTAGCCGAGGCGATCGCAATCTACGTCTCGTTCGACAACCAGCTCGGCGCCGGCACCGGCACGTCGCTCCTTCAAATCGACTCCTACGCGCCGACGACCCGCGAGCACATCACCTACTGGCTCGCCCTTGGGATGACGGCGTTCTTCGTGTTGGTCGTGTTCCTCTTGCTGCGCAGCCGGCTCGGCGCCTCGCTGCAGGCGATTCGCGATGACGAGGAGGCTGCGGCGTCGGTTGGGGTGCGCGTCGTCGCCGGCAAGCGGATCCTCTTCATCCTTGCCTCGGCAGGCTGCGGAGCGGCCGGCGCGCTGACGCTCGCCAACATCCTCTTTATCGAGCCGACCTCGATCTTCTCCGTCAACTACAGCGCTTTCATGATCTTCATGGTGCTCGTCGGCGGGATCGGAACCTTCGAGGGGCCGATCATCGGCGCGATCATCCTGTACTTCATCCAGCAGCAGTTCGGCAACGACGGCACCTGGTACCTGATCGGCCTCGGCGCCACCGCGATCGTCTTCGCGCTCGTGTTCCCGCGCGGGATCTGGGGGATGCTCGAGGAGAAGACGGGCCTGCGCTTCATGCCGGTCGGCTATCGCGTCAGGCGCGAAGGAGGGCCCTGATGCTGACCGCCGCGGTCACAGAATCCACGGGCGGCCGGTTCATCCTCGCCGACCTGGATCTCGGCGAGCTGCGCGACGACGAGCTCCTGATCGATGTCAGCGCGGCCGGAATCTGCCACACCGACCTGATCTGTCGTGACCAGTGGCTGCCCGTGCCGCTGCCGGCGGTGCTTGGCCACGAGGGTGCCGGCGTGGTGCGCGCCGTTGGCCCGGCCGTCAAGAACGTCCACGTCGGCGAACGCGTCGGCATGACATTCGACTCCTGCGGCCACTGCCCTAGTTGCCTGCGCGCCAAGCCGTCTTATTGCCACAGCTTCTTTGAGCACAACTTCGCCGCCGCTCGCCCGGCGGACGAGTCGACGGTTCTGAGTCGCGACGGCCAGCCGGTCGGCGCGCACTTCTTCGGCCAGTCGAGCTTCGCGACCGTGGCGGTCGCGCGCGAGCGCAACGTCGTCGGGATCGAGAGCAGCATTCCCCTCGACGTGGTCGCCCCGTTCGGGTGTGGTTTCCAGACCGGCGCGGGCGCGGTCCTGAACTCGCTCGCGGTGCAACCCGGCGCTAGCCTCGTGGTCTTCGGGGCGGGCGCAGTCGGGATTGCGGCGGTCCTCGCGGCGGTGATCGCCGGCGCCGACCAGATCATCGCCGTCGATCTTCTGGCGGCGCGGCTGGAGCTGGCGCTCGAGCTCGGCGCGACGCACGCGATCGACGCGACCGATGCAGACGTTCTCGCCGAGATCGGCGCGATCACGCGTTACGGCGCAGACTTCGCGCTCGAGACGACGGGTGTCCCGACGGTGCTGCGCAGCGCCGTCGACTGCCTGGCCCCGCGCGGCACGGCCGGCGTGATCGGCGCCCCGCGTTCGGGCACCGAGGTGTCTCTGGATGTCAACGTCATCCTCACGGGCGGTCGCGTCGTGCGTGGCGTGGTCGAGGGCGACAGCGTTCCGCAGACGCTCCTGCCGCTGCTGATCCGCTACTGGGAGCAGGGCCGTTTCCCGATCGACCGTTTGATCCGCCACTACGACTTCGACCAGATCAACGAGGCTGCTGCCGACGCGGAGCACGGGCGTGTGATCAAGCCGGTGCTGAGGATGCGATGACCGCGGTCCGCTCGCTTCGCACGCAGGTCGCGATCGTCGGCGCCGGTCCGGCTGGGCTTGCGCTCGCGCAGCTGTTGCATGTGGCCGGGATCGAGTCGGTCGTTCTCGAGGCCCGCTCGCGCGAATACGTTGAGCAGCGGATCCGCGCGGGGGTCCTCGAGCAGGGTGCGGCCGACATGCTCGACAGCATCGGCGTCGGCGAGCGGATGCACCGCGACGGCATCGTGCATCACGGGATCTACCTTCAGTTCGAAGGACGGCGACACTACGTTCCCCTGAGCGACCTGGCCGACGGACGCCACATCGTGATCTACGGTCAGACCGAGGTCGTGAAGGATCTGATCGTGCATCGGGTCGCCGCCGACCTACCGCTCAAGTTCGAGGCCTCCGACGTCAGCGTTCACGATTACGAGACCGAGCATCCGAGCGTGCACTTCGTCCACGACGGCGCGCGCTACGAGCTGGCCTGCGACGTGATCGCCGGGTGCGACGGGTTCCACGGTGTCTGCAGAGCGACGATCGAGGACCGCCTGGATCTGTACTCGCGCGAGTACCCCTACGGCTGGCTCGGGATCCTCGCCGCCGTCGCGCCCTCGAGCGAAGAGCTCGTCTACGCGAACCACGAGCGTGGCTTCGCGCTACTCAGCCTGCGCTCACCCGAGCTCTCGCGCCTGTACATCCAGTGCGCGGCTGACGACGATGTCGCGAACTGGCCGGACGAGCGGATCTGGGAGGAGCTTCAGCTGCGTGTCGCGCTCGACGGCTGGGAGCTCCACGAGGGACCCGTGCTCGAGAAGGGCATCACCGGCATGCGCTGCTTCGTCGCCGAGCCGATGCGCCTGGGACGCATGTTCCTTGCCGGCGACGCTGCCCACATCGTCCCGCCGACCGGCGCGAAGGGACTCAATCTCGCGTTCGCCGACGTGGCGGTGCTCGCCGAGGCGCTTTCGGAGTACTTCTCCAGCGGTTCGGAGAGCGGTCTCGACGCGTACTCGGCGACCTGCCTGCGCCGCGTCTGGCGGGCGGAGCACTTCTCGAGCTGGATGACCGGGATGCTTCACCGCACGGACGGCGACGCATTTACGAGTCGACTACAGCTTGCGGAGCTACGCTACGTGACCTCATCGGAGGCCGCTGCGCGGACGCTGGCGGAGAACTACGTCGGTCTGCCCAGTGGATTTTTCGTGTCCGGCGAGAGCCGCCACAGATAGGAGGGAGTGGAGATGACAACTACGATGGCCCTGTTCGACATCGCTGATGCCAGCGGCAAGCTGTGGGATGGGAGCTGGCGCGATGCCCCGGATTCGCTCGAGATCATCGAGCCGGCGACCGGCAGCTCGCTCGGTTCGGTTGGTGCCGGCGGTGCGTCCGAGGTCAGGCGTGCCGCGACCGCGGCAGCCCGGGCCCAGGTCGCCTGGGCGCAAACCTCGATCGCCGAGCGCGCAGCGATCCTTCGCCGCGCCGCAGACATCTTCCAGGAGCACCACCAGGAAGCGGAGGACTGGCTGGTACGTGAGGCGGGCGGCACGCGCCCGCGCGCCGAGTTCGAAGTGGGCGCGCTCGCGATCAACGAGCTGCGTGAGGCGGCCAACCTTGTCGAGTCGAGCGCCGAGGCGTTCCAGTTCGAGGTTGCCGATCCGCGTGGCATCAAGAGCCTCGTCCGGCGCGTGCCGGTCGGAGTGGTCGGTGTGATCGCGCCGTGGAATTTCCCGATGATTCTCTCGTCTCGTTCTGTCGCTCCGGCGCTCGCGCTTGGCAACGCGGTTGTGCTCAAGGCGGATCCGAACACGCCGGTGACCGGCGGGCTGTTCCTTGCACGAGTTTTCGAGGAGGCCGGCCTGCCCGCCGGCTTGCTGCACGTGATACCGGGTGGCGCCGACGCCGGCAATGCGATCTGCGAAGCGCCGGAGATCGCGATGGTCTCGTTCACCGGGTCGACTGCCGTCGGCCGGCTCGTCGGCGAGGCCGCGGGCCGTAACCTGAAGCGAGTCGCACTCGAGCTCGGTGGCAACAACGCGTTCATCGTCCTCGAGGACGCCGATGTCGATGCCGCCAGCTCGACCGGCGCATGGGGATCGTTCCTTCACCAGGGTCAGATCTGCATGTCCGCGGGACGCCACATCGTCCACGAGAAGGTTGCCGACGAATATGTCGCGAAGCTCGCCGAGCGGGCGGCACGGCTACCGGTCGGCGATCCCAACACCGGTGAGGTCGCGATCGGACCGCTGATCACAGCGGAGTCGGCCGCGCGCGTGCACGCGATGGTCGCAGAGGCGACCGCCGCCGGTGCCAAGGCGGAGGCTGGAGGAACCGCGCCGAACGGGGCGTTCTACGCTCCGACGGTCTTGAGCGCGGTGAAGCCCGAGATGCGAGTCTGGAACGAGGAGATCTTCGGTCCGGTCGCGCCTGTCATCGTCGTGTCGAGCGACGACGAGGCGGTCGCGCTCGCCAACGACACCGAGTACGGCCTCTCGAGCGGGGTCTTCACGAGCTCGGTCGAGCACGGCCGCGCCGTGGCGGATCGCCTGCACACGGGGCTCGTGCACATCGGTGACCAGACGGTAGACGACGATCCACGAATCCCGTTCGGCGGCTTCGGAGCGTCCGGCAACGGCTCGGCGTTCGGCGGGCCGGCGAACCTCGAGGAGTTCATGCACTGGCAGTGGTGGACGGAGCGTCCGGACACCGCCGTCTATCCGTTCTGAGCGAAAGGGAGCGGTGATCCGCCGCGCTGGCGGATCACCGCCTTCCTAAACCGCGTCCCAGTCGACCGCCACCATCGTCTGGTCCGGGAGCGCGACTGCGACCGGCAGCAACGTGCCCGGGGTTAGCGCTGCGAGCTTCGTGTTGGGCGCCTTGTAGTAGTTCTGCGCCTGGAACGGCTGGTGTCCGTCGAGTAGCACGTTCAGCATCAGGCCGATCAGCGTGTGCTCGCTGTCGCCGGCTGACTCAGGCGCCGGGAACGTGCCGAGCAGCGTCGCGTTGCCCCGCGTGCCACGGGCCAGTACGTCAGCGGCGCTGACGCGATCCTTGACGGGCGGTAGCTGATCCGTCGCGACGCTCGAGTCGGTGCCGGAGCGCATCTGCCCCGCGAGCGCCTGCGCCTGGCTCATCGCCTGCTGGCGCCCGGTCTGAAGCTGGTCCCAGTGGACCACGAAGTGGCTCGGCTCAGCGCGGTCCACAGTTACGGGAAGCTCGTCGCCCGGGCTCGGCCACTTCGCGGTCGAGCACATCCCCCGGTGCGTCGTGGCGGTCGGGTCGATGCCCGGCGCCGTGACGACGCACTCCATTCGGTAGTTCTGGCTTGTTGCCATCGGGTCGGGGTAGTTGATGCCGACCACCTGGCAGATCCCATCGACGGGATCCTTCATCCTCATCTCGGAGAGTTTCCCGAGGAGTCCCATAACTGCCCCCTTTTGTCTTACCTGTCCCGTCGATCTGACGAGCTTGGCGCGATCCTAGATCCGTCGCCGAGTGCTGATTGCACCAGTAGGTGTCGCGGTGCTCACCCCTGCGAGCGCGACAGGTTCGTCATCGCGGAGGTCATCGCGCGCAGCGCGATCGACAGATCGCGCTGCGGCACGCCGTCGAACAGGGAGTCCTGAATCGCCGCCACCGTGGGGTCGGCGGCAGCCAGGACGCTGTGTCCCGCGTGGGTCAGGTCGGCCCGCAAAATCAGGCTTCGCCGAGGATCCGGCTTGCGGCTGACCAGTTGACGGCGCTCGAGCTTCCCCAGGATCTCGATCATCGACTGCGGCGTCACGAGCGCGCGGCGGGCGAGCTGGGCGTTCGAAAGCCCGGGCCGGGCGGCGAGGACCGACAACGTCGTGTATTCCTGCACGCTGAGCTCCCAGGCCACGAGCCGCTCGCGCATCGCGTGGCGGATTCCCTGGTTGAGCCGCCCGATCGTGTACATCAGCGACGCGTCGTGGCCGCCGTGCGTTCCGGTGGCTGGCGGCCCCTGTTCGGCCATCAGCTCACGCGCCGGTCGTGGCCTGCCCAGTATGGATCGCGCAGCTTGCCCTTTAGGAGCTTGCCCGCACCGGACTTTGGCAACGGCTCGCTGCGCAGCTCGATCGACCCCGGGACCTTGTAACCGGCGATCAGCGCCCGGCAGTGCTCGATCAGCTCGGCTTCCTCGACGGCTCGCCCCGGCTTCGTGGCGACGACGGCGTGGACCGCCTCGCCCCAGCGGGAGTGCGGGATCGCGAACACTGCAGCTTCGGCGACCGCTTCGTGCTCGAGCAGCGCTGCTTCGACCTCGACGGAGTAGACGTTCTCGCCGCCGCTGATGATCATGTCCTTGAGACGATCGACGACGTATAGGTAGCCGTCAGTATCCGCCCGCGCCGCGTCGCCGGTCCGGTACCACCCGTTGATCAGTGCCGCGCGCGTCTCCTCGGGCCGGTTCCAGTAGCCGAGCATCACATTCGGCCCGCGCACGTGCAGCTCGCCGATCTCCCCGGGGCCGAGGCCTGCGCCGTCGATCCCGCGAACCTCGGTCTCGACGCCGACGACTGGCGCGCCGATCCCCGAGAGGCGCGATGCGTACGGCTCCTCGCCGCTAAAGCCGCGCCTGTGATCCTCGGCTGAGAGCTCGGTCACCGTGGGCGCTGCCTCCGTCATGCCGTAGAACTGGGCGATGTCGCATTCGAAGCGCTCGAGCACGCGGCGCTGCAGCGCCGGCGAGATCGGCGAGGCGGCGTATTGGATGTGGCGCAGCGACGGGAGCTGCGTGTCCTGTGCCTGCTCGAGCGCGTCGATCAGCATCGCGAGCATCGTCGGCACGAGGACCGTGTGTGTGACTTGGTGGCGCTCGACCGCGGCGAGCACGGCAGTCGCGTCGAAGCGCGGAAGCACGATCTGCTGCGCTCCCACCCATGTGCAGGCGAAGATGTTCGCGGTGCCGGCGACGTGGAACATGGGGCAGACGTGCAGCCAGCGGTCGGCGTGCGAATGCTTCGTGGCGATCAGGTTGTGCCGCGCGTTAGCAAGCAGATTCTCGTGGCTCAGCATCACGCCTTTCGGGGCGCCGGT
This sequence comes from Solirubrobacteraceae bacterium, assembly GCA_050010595.1. Classification (GTDB taxonomy): domain Bacteria; phylum Actinomycetota; class Thermoleophilia; order Solirubrobacterales; family Solirubrobacteraceae; genus Palsa-513. The sequence goes on along the minus strand of JBEKKS010000003.1, from coordinate 49,376 downwards.
CGTGCCGCCGGTGTAGGAGATCGCCGCGAGAGCTTGTCCGTCGAGCTCGCGTGCGGCTGACGGCTTGCGGGTCACGAGTTGCTCGTAGGCGATGCAGTCTGCGGGTGGCTCGCCGGCGTCATCGAGAACGAGGCCGCGCAGCGTTTTCACCTGTGCCTCGAGCGCGCGGCCGGTCTCGAGCTGCGCGTGATCGACGATCAACAGCTCGAGGCCGCAGTCGTTGGCAATGAACGCGAGCTCCGCCGGAGCGAGCCGGAAGTTGAGGCTGACCAGCGATCGCCCGGCGCTGGGAACGCCAATCCAGCACTCGAGGTGAGCGAGCGAGTTCGCCCCGAGGAATCCGATGCGGCCTTCCGGGCTTACGCCAAGCTCATCGAGTGCGCAGCGCAGCGCGCCGACGCGCCGATCCAGCTCCGCGTAGGTCACGCTGCGCGCGCCGTCAACCACGGCGACGTCGTCTCCGCACAGGTTTGCAGCGCGTCGCAATGGCCAGCCGATGTCGCCGCGCCCCTGCTGACCCCGCTCTCCTCCACTCATCCACATTCACGCTAGTATTCGGATACCTGATAGTCAAGAGCGGCGAGGAGGACGGGAGATGAGCAGCGCGCCGACGGTCGCCGTCGAACTGGACATCGACGAGCTACGCCGCAGCGAGGGGCGCCACCTCGGCTACGGCGACTGGGCAGAGATGACGCAGACGCAGGTCGACGCGTTCGCCGACTGCACCGGCGATCACAATTTTCTCCATGTCGATCCGCAGCGTGCGAAGCTCACTCCATTCGGCGGCACCATCGCGCACGGGTTCCTGTCGCTCGCCTTGCTCGCCCCTGTGACGCAGCGGCTCGCCGTCACCGACGCCAAGATGAGCGTGAACTACGGCCTCGACAAAGTCCGCTTCCCGGCACCGCTTCCGGTCGGCGCACAGTGGCGCGGCGGCGCAGAGATTGTCGAGGTGACCGACATCAATGGCGGGATCCAGGTAAAGCTTGCCGCCACGATCGAGGTCCAGGGGAGCGAGCGGCCGGCGGTCGCCGCGGAATGCCTCGTGCGGTACTACGCGTGAGCGATCTGCGGCTCGACGGCAAGGTGGCGGTCGTGACCGGAAGCGGGCGCGGCATCGGTCGTGCCTATGCTGTCGCGCTTGCGCAGGCGGGCGCCGCGGTGGTTGTCAACGACCTCGATCCGGCATCGGCTGACGAGACGGTGGGGTTGATCGCCGCGGCTGGGCAGCGCGCGGTGGCAGAGGTGGTGGAGGTCGGCGAGAGCGCCGCCGCGGAGCGGCTCGTGTCGCGCGCGGTCGCGGAGTTCGGTCGTCTCGACGTGATGCTGACAAACGCCGGCGTGCTGCGAGACAGGGTGCTCTGGAAGATGAGCGACGAGGATTTCGACTTGGTGATCAAGACTCACCTGCGCGGCACATTTACGTGCGCACGCGCTGCGGCGATTCGCCTGCGCGAACAGGGGGAGGGCGGTCGGATCATCCTGGTCGGCTCACCGGCGGGCCAGTTCGGCAACTTCGGCCAGACGAACTACGCCGCGGCGAAAGCGGGCGTCGTCTCATTCGCGCGCACCTGGGCACTCGAGCTGGCGCGCAGCCAGATCACGGTGAACGCGATCGTCCCCACGGCGTGGACGGCGATGACCGCCGGTATCCCGGCGTACGCGCCGCTGGCCGAGCGGATCGAGGCGGGCGAGCCGCTTCCGCGGGCGCTGCGCCACGATCACGCAATCGGCAGGCCAGAGGATTGCGCGCCGCTGGCGGTGTTCCTGGCATCCGCGGCCGGCGCCGCGGTGAGCGGCCAGGCGATCGGCATCGGCGGCGACAAGCTGAGTCTTTACTCGCATCCCCACGAGCTCGTCACCTCCTATCGCGACGGTGGCTGGACCGTCGAGGCGATCGCCAGCGAGTGGAACGAGGCGTTCGCGGGCTCGCTCCAAGGCTACGGGATCGAGCTCTCGCCGGTCAGCCTCGACGCCGAGCCGGGGGCATGACGGTAGACGTCTCGAGCCTCGTCGCGATCGACGTGCACGTCCACGCCGAGCGCAATGCGAGCGAGCCGACGGACCCGGTGAGCGACGAGATCCTGGCCGCCGCCGCCCGTTACTTCGGCGGCGCTCCGCCCCAGCCGACCGCGGCCGAGGTTGCCGACTACTACCGCGAGCGGAAGATGCTCGCGGTGCTCTTCAACGTTGACGACGAAGCGGGGATGGGCAGGCGGCGGCTCGGGAGCGACGAGATTCTCGCGGCTGCCGCAGCCAACCCCGACGTCCTGATCCCGTTCGGCAGCGTCGATCCTCACAAGGGCAAGTTGGCGGTTCGCGAGGCTCGCGAGCTGATCGAGGCTGGCGTACGCGGTTTCAAGTTCCACCCGAACACTCAGGCGTTCTGCCCGAACGACCGCGACTTCTATCCGCTCTACCGGGTGATCGCCGACGCGGGCCTGGTCGCGCTCTTTCACTCGGGAACCACCGGCATCGGCGCGGGCATGCCGGGCGGTGGTGGGGTCCGTCTGAAGTACTCCAACCCGATGCTCGTCGACGACGTCGCCGCCGACTTCCCGGATCTCGAGATCATCCTCGCGCACCCGTCGTTCCCCTGGCAGGAGGAGGCGCTGGCGGTGGCCGTTCACAAGCCGAACGTCTACATCGACCTCTCCGGCTGGTCGCCGAAGTATTTCCCTGAGATCCTGATCCGCTACACCAACACGCTGCTCAAGCACAAGATGCTGTTCGGGTCTGACTATCCCTTGATCACGCCGGACCGCTGGCTCGCGGACTTCGCTGAGCTGCCGATCCGCGACGACGTACGCCCACTCGTGCTCAAGCAGAATGCAGCGCGCCTGCTCGGGCTCACCGCGGACTGACGCCACTCTTCACGGGTAGGATCGGCCGTCGTGGAGTTCGGACTCGCGACGTTTGCGGACCTGGGTGCTGGGGTGACGCCGCAGCAGCGGATGCGCGACCTGCTCGAGGAGGTCCGGCTGGCCGACGAGCTCGGCTTCGACGTGTTCGCCCTTGGCGAGCACCATCGCGAGGACTACCTCGTCTCCGCTCCGACCACCGTGCTCGCCGCGATGGCTGCGGTCACGACGCGGATCCGGCTCTCGAGCGCGGTCACGGTCCTCAGCTCCGAGGACCCGGTCCGCGTCTTCGAGCAGTTCGCGCAGATCGACCTCCTCTCGGACGGCCGCGCCGAGATCATGGCCGGACGCGGATCGTTCACGGAGTCCTTCCCGCTCTTCGGCTACGACCTCGAGGACTACGACGAGCTCTTCGCGGAGAAGCTCGAGCTGCTGCTCGCGATTCGCGAGGCGCCACGCGTCACCTGGTCCGGTCGCCACCGCGCGGAGCTCGTTGACGCCCTGGTTTGGCCGCGTCCGGTTCAAGATCCGCTGCCCGTGTGGATCGCGGTCGGTGGCACGCCGCAGTCAGTCGTTCGCGCTGCGGCGCTCGGTCTACCGCTGACAGTTGCGATCATCGGCGGTCAGCCGGTGCGCTTCCAGCCGCTGGTGGAGCTCTACCGTGACGCCTGGGAGGCCGCCGGCCACGCCCTCCCGCAGGCGCGGATCGCGATCAACACTCATGCTTTCGTCGGCGAGACCTCCGCGCGAGCTGACGCGGCGTTCGCGTCGTCCTACCTCGCGGTGATGAATCGGATTGGGCGCGAGCGTGGTTGGCCACCAGCCGGCAAGACCGACTATGAGGCGCTACGCGCACCGGAAGGCGCGCTTGCGGTGGGCTCTGCCGAGCAGGTGGCAGAGAAGATCCTCTACGAGCACGAGCTGTTCGGTCACCAGCGCTATCTCGCGCATATGAGTCTCGGAGCGGTCGCCCATCGCGACGTGCTGCGCTCGATGGAGCTGTTTGCTACAGCGGTGATCCCGGTCGTGCGCGCAGAGCTCGCGCGGCGAGATGCCTCAGACGCCGGCGCCGATCGTCGCGCGGGCGGGTCCGACGAGCAGCTCCTGTAACCGGCGCGCGGCGTCGAGGTGGTCGCCCGTCCAGAGCACACGCACGCCGGCGGCGGTGGCGTGGCCGTCGCCGTCGCGCAGGTCTCGCGCGACGGCTTCGATCAACCGCCCGCCCGCGCTCTCGTCGTCGGGCAGCGGATCGGGCACGGCGGCGCCAGCTGCAAGGCTCGCAGCAAAGCGCCGGTACCAATCGGTGAGCCCGGCTGCAACGCCCAAGAGCTCGGCGCGAGCGGCTGAGCGATCGCCGGACTCCGCGCCGTTCCCGTCCCAGAGGTCGAGCACCGCGTCTGCGGCCAGTCTGACGCCGGTGACGCCCGTGACGAGCGCAGTGATCTCGGCGAGCGCCACCCGCTTTGCCCCGCGCTCACCGAGGTAGCCGCGGAACGTGTCATCGAGCCGGCGTGACGCGGCTGCAGCTTCGAATGCTTGGCGCCTGGGCGGCGCGATCTGGGGGCCGGTCGGGTCGCAGCAGCCGACGCCGTAGTTGATCGCCGCGGCGAGATAGCTCGCGCTGCTCTCATAGGCGCCGCCGAGCGCTCGGCCAAGCGCGGCGCCGGCGCCGCGCGGCCAGAACAGGAGCCCGATCGTAAGGCTGACAGCGCAGCCGATCGCGACGTCCTCGATGCGCACGAGGCCGATCCGCCAGCCGGCGGGGGCGATCAGGTTGAACAGGATCAGGAGCGTGAGCGTGAACGCGGCCTGCCCGGCGGCAAACGAGATCGCGGCGGGCGCCAGACCGGCGCAGAGCACGGCGACCGGTAGAAGTGCCCAGAGCAGGTCGGTGTTCGTCCCGATGGCGTAGACGATCGCGCCGCCGACGACGAATCCGGCGGTCGTGCCTGCGAGCGCGCGGACGATGTTCTGGCCGGTGCTGAGCGCGTTCGAACGGAGCACCGACAGCGTTCCGAACACGACCCAGAAGCCGTGTTGCACGCTCGTCAGATCCGCTATCAGAACCGCGACGCCCAGCGCTGCCGCCCCGCGCAGGCTGTTGCGAAGCCAGAGCGCTTCGCGCGTCGCAAACGATGACGCCCGCTCGCCCGCGGCACTCACCGGCCCAGCAAATCCCGCCGGCTGTCGCCCCAGCACGCGATCCAGCCATGGCCTGCGCGCGGCGGCAGCGGCGAGCGCGGAATTCGACGCGATCTGCGCGGCGACGAAGCTGAGCTCCTGCGCCCTGAAGCTGGGGTCGAGCGACGAGACGATGCTTGCTGGCGCCCGCTGGCGCTCGCCGGGTAGTGCTGCAACCGTCGCCTGCTCGAGGACTTCGAGCTTGCCGTGCATCGTCGCGACCGTATCGTCCAGTGCGTCGCCTGCGAGGCCGGGAGCGTCGAGCAGTTCGCCGGCGCGCTCGAGCACGTCCGCGACCGCGCCCTTCACGCTCATCACCTCGCGTCGCGGTCGAGCCGGGCGCTGGCTGGGCGCGGCGTGCTCGACGATGCTGCTCAGCCAGCGCAGCTCGTCTACGAGGCGGATCACGGCTCGCGCATCGGTGGTCAGGCCACTCGGTCGGTAGGGGGTGGCGAAGAACGCGTTCTGTAGCCGACTGATCGCCGAATCTGCCTTTCCGACCGCGCCCCGATAGGGCTCATCATCGCCGCCGCCGACGAAGTCGATCTCGGCGCGCAGGCATGCTGCCAGAGCGCGGCAGGCGTCGATCGCCGCGGCTCGTACGGGATTTCGCGCCGGCGCCGGCCAGAGCAGCGTGATCGCGAGCAGTGACACTCCGCCCGCAAGGCCCCAGCCGGCAAGCCGATCCGGGATCTCGGAGGCGGGGCCGGGCAGCGAGACAGGGAGGATGAACGACAGCAGCAGCGACGTCGTCGCACCTGCAATCACTGAGCTGACAACGCCGGCGAACAGCACTGCAAACGCCACGACTGCCATCGCGACTGCGGCGCTCCACGTGTGTTGTGAGGCGACCGTCCCGAGTGCGACAAACGCGCCGCAAGCCAGCACGAGCGCCGCCTGGTCGCGTACTCGGTCCCGCAGGCTGCCCGGGAAATCGACGAGCAGCAGCATCGCGAACGAGCCGAACGCGGCGAACGTAGCGACGATCGGATTGCCGATCACCTTGTCGCCGAGCGCGAAGAGCGCCGGCATGATGACCGCTGCGCGTCCCGCGCGCCGCAGCGCAGCGTGTCCCGGGTCGTGTGTCCCAAACCAGGCCCGCGCCGCGGCAATCGGCCCTGCCGCTCCGGTCTTGCGTTGATCGATGCCCACCAGTGCTCCTGCTCCCGTCGACGGACGACCGCCTGGTCCGGCGGCATTCTTGCAGCCGGACTGGCCGCGCTTCATGCCAAGCGATCGCCGGCGCGGTATACCTGCGCCGGCTGTGCGCGTCCGGCGGACCCTTCCATGGCTTTTCGTGCTCGCGAGCGCCCTTGCGCTCAGCGAGGTGATGTTCTACTCCGCGCTGGCGCCACTGTTGCCCTACTACGCCCATCGTCTTCACCTTTCGAAGGCGACGGCAGGCCTGCTTGTCGCTTCATATGCGATCGGGGCTCTCACCGCTGCGCTGCCGATCGGCCTCGTCGTTGCGCGCGTCGGCCCGAAGCGCGCGACCGTGGGAGCCGCATTGGCGCTCGCGGCGACGAGCGTCGCGTTCGGCTACGCCCGCGGGTCCGTCGCCCTCGACGCTGCCCGCTTCGCCCAGGGAGTGGCGGGAACGGGGATCTGGATCGGTTCGCTCAGCTGGCTCGCCGGTGTCGTGCCACCCGGGCGGCGCGGCGAGGCCGTCGGAGGCGTGCTCGGGATCGCGATTGCCGGCGCGATGCTCGGCCCGGTGATCGGATCGCTCGCCGAGCTTGCCGGCCCGCGGCTCGTATTCGCAGTGGTCGCCGCGGTCATCGGCCTGCTCGGCCTGCTCGCGGCAGCGACACCTGGAGCACATCAACCGACTGGGCGCCTGGAGCTGCGCGTGTTGCGCTCGGCGATGAAGGACCGCCGCCTGCGCGCCGGATTCTGCTTCACGGCGATACCCGCGGCGCTGTTCGGCGTGCTGGGTGTGCTCGCGCCGCTGCGCCTGAGCGCCGGCGGTGCAAGCAGTCTCGCGATCGGTGCCGTCTTCCTCAGCGCGGCGGCGCTCGAAGGTGGAGCCAGCCCGATCTTCGGACGCCTCAGCGATCGCCGCGGTCCCTGGCTCGCGATCCGTGTCGGCCTCTGCGCCTCGGCGTGTCTCGCGCTCGTGCTGCCCCTCGCGAGCGTCGTTTGGCTGCTTGGCGTGACGACGGCGCTCGCGGGGCTCGCGTTCGGTGTCTGCTGGGTTCCGGCGAGTGCGCTGCTCAGCTCGGCGGCCGAGAGTCACGGCGTCGACCAGGGTTTCGCCTACGCGCTGTGGAACCTCGCCTGGGCGCTCGGCGTGACGCTCGGGTCTGCCGCCGGTGCACCGCTCGCGCAGGCGACGAGCGACAATGTTCCCTATTGGTTGCTGGCGCTCGTCTGTGGCGCAGGCGTGCTTGCCACGCCTGCGCCACAGACGAGCGCTCTCGGGCTCGTTCGAGATCAGCCGCGATCTCGAGTAGCTGCGTGCGGAGGTGGCGAAAGATCGTCGGATCGAGTTGCGTCTCGCGCTCCAGCTCGTCGGCCATCCGGCCGAGGTCGACCGCGATCTGGCGCAGACGCGTCAGTGGATCCTGCGGGGGCATCGGCCCAGTGTAGGTGCCTGTGCCGGCAGTGTTTCAACGATGATGGGACAGCCGAAGCCTGCTGCCCTGCGTTGCGCCTGCGCCGTCCGCCTGCGCTTGAGCCCAGGTGTAGCTGTAGCTCGTCCACGCGGTGCCCGGTGTCCAGACGAGCGTGATCGCGTAGCCGGTCTGGCCGCGCTCATCGACTGCCACCGCGGCGCCCATTGTGAGTGTCCCAGCTCGCCCGAACGCGAGGATGTTGCGCCGGTGAACCCAGCAGCCGGACGCGCCACTGGCGGTGCAGTCGACGTTTGAGGTCGCGTTGCCGACGTACCCGTCGTCATACATCCACTCGTAGTAGGCGTACGGCGCGTTGGCCCAGCCGCCCGCCCAATCCGATGTCCAGGCGTAGCTCGGCAGGCTCGCGAGAAGGTCGGTCGGGTCAGGGTCGACGTCGCTCGCGATGGCGCTCTGGGCGGCAGTGGCGAGCACCGGGCTGAGCCCCTGGATCGGCGCCAGGCCGTAGGCGATCCGGTCGAGGTTCACAAGGATGAAGAGCTGCCGTGTGCCGGGCAGCGAGTCGAAATCGCGCGGTAGCGCATACGGGCCGAGCCCGAGCGCGGTGCGAGCGGTATCGAGCGCTGCAACCACTGCGTTGGTGCAACTGCTCCCAGTGGGGGCAGTCGTGCAAGTCGCGGGCAGCGCCGCGATCGGCGTGTCGGCAATCGTCCGTCCGCGAGGCGCCGCGCTGGCGCTGGCGGCGAGGGCCAGGGCAACCACGAGAGTGAGGGCCGTGACGGTTCTTCTGGCTGCGCGCTTCGGCATGACACCAAGGTAGGTGCGGATGCCCGGGCGCCACGGTGGTTTTCGTCACCCGAAGCTCGATGGCGCTCGCCGCGTTGCGCGCCGACGAGCGCCAGGCTCTCCTCACTGCATCGAGCGGATCGTTGTGCTCCACCGCTCTGGCACGCAACCTAGGCCGCGGGCGCCGGGTCGCCATCCGCGCTGACCTGCAGCGCGGATGGCGGGAACTACTGAGTCCCGCTTCGCGCTACGCGAATGCCGGCCTCACGGCACGCAGGTAGCACGGTGGCGGCCAGCGCGTCGTCGTGGCCTTTCTCGTTCGCGCACAGCGAGCGCGCCGCCGCGCCGCATTCGTGAAGCAGCTGGCCACCCAGTGAGCCGGCCACGATGACGTTCAGGCAGCCGTCGCGCGATACCGGCGAGCTGTCATGTGTCGCGAGCCAGGCCCCGATTGCCACCACGGCCAGTGCCACCACCACCCCGACGGTCGCCATCACCCGCCGCTCCCTTCCGGTGAGCGGCGTCGCGAGCCTGCGGGATTGCCCGACGAGAACCAAGGCGGCCGAGTATACGAACGCTTGGGCGTCCCCTAACGCGTCAGGTCGTAGACAGTCTCGCCGCCGATCGTCTCGGCGGAGAAGTGGCTCTCGACCCAGTCTTCGATCGCGCTCGTGCTCGAGTTGCGCAGCTGCAAACCGCCACCGCCCGACACGACGTAGTAGTGGATCGCGCCGCTCCTCACGTAGCGCTCGAACTGAGCCAACGCCAGCAGTCCGCCGTTGTCGTTGAAGCCGCCGATCGCCATCACCGGCTCCCCGCCGGTCGCGAGCTCGAGCGCGGCTGCGCTCGAGGAGCCGGAGGTCGCGGCGACCCAGCGATATCGCGTGGCGTGCGCTTTGAGCGCGACGGTCAGAGCGTTCGACGCGACCACGCCGCTGCGCGAGCCACCGGCGAACCGGTTCGCGTTGCGGCGCAAGCTAGCGACGGGTCTACCGCCGTGCCGCTGACCAAGCTCACCCCCGGCGCCGCCGCCGCCAAAGCCGCCCGTCGCAGGCAAGGCATGCGACGGACCCGCCGCCGTCCCGCCCCCGGGTCCCCCGCCACCGAGCCCCGGCGCTCCGCCGAACGCACCGCTCGAGCCGGCCGTGGGGCCGGCTGAGGGGACCGAGCCTGTGTGCAAGGTCGTCACCGTTTGCGTGGCGTACGCGAGCGGACCGCTCAGGCAGGCGATCGCTGCGCAGGTCGCCGTGAAAGCGAGCCAGCTGCGGCGCAGGGTGCGCGTGCCCGCCGGCAGGGCGACGAGCGAGACCGTCGCTAGCGCAGCTGCAGTCACGATCAGCGGTCGCAGCCACGGCTGCCAGTCCGGGGTTCGGTCAAGCAGTACAAAGGCCCAAGCGCCGCTTCCGGCGACCATCGCGGCGGCCACGAAACGGGTCCAGCGGCGGGCGCGCTCGCGCCACAGCAGCATGCCACCGATTGCCACGAGCGCTGCGATCGCTGGGGCAAGGGCAACCGCATAGTAGGTGTGGATGATCCCGCTCGAGAAGCTGAATACCGCTGCCGTGACGAGCAGCCAGCCGCCCCAGACGATCACTGCTGCGCGCATCCGGTCGGTCCGCTCGTGACCGCGACGCAGCCACAGCCCGACGACCAGCGCGAGGAGCGCTGCCGGCATCAGCCACGACGCCTGACCGCCCATCAGCGAGTTGAACAGGCGAAGGATGCCGCTTGAGCCGCTGAAGCTCGCGCCACCTCCGCCTCCGCCCCCGCCGCTGCCGAAGAGGCGACTGAAGCCGTTGTAGCCAAAGATCAGATTGAAGATGTTGTTCTCGGGGGAGCCGTCGATGAACGGGCGCGAGCTGGCTGGCAGCAGCGCGACGATCGCGACCCACCAGCCGCACGAGACGACCAGTGCGACGAGACCTCCCAAGAGCTGGCCTAGGCGCCGGCGCAACGTCGTTGGTGCTGCGACCGCGTACGCGAGAGTAAAGGCGGGCACGACCAGCAGCGCCTGGCCCATCTTCGCGAGGAACGCGAAGCCGATCAGGGCGCCCGTGGCGAGCATCCAGCGCGTGGCTGCGTTCTCGATCGCGCGGGTCAGGCAGTAGGCGGCAGCCACGAGCAGCATGACGAGCAGCGCGTCCGGGTTGTTGAAGCGGAACATCAGTGCCGCCACCGGCGTCATCGCGAACAGCGCTCCGGCGAGCAGGCCGGCCGCCGAGCCGAACCACCGCCGCACGGAGGCATATAGGAGCGCGACGGCGGCGACGCCTTCGAGCGCCTGGGGTACGAGCATGCTCCAGCTGCTGAATCCGAAGATTCGGCCCGATAGCGCCATCACCCAGAGGCTGGCCGGGGGCTTGTCCACCGTGATGAAGCTCGACGAGTCAAGCGAGCCGAAGAAGAAGGCCTTCCAGCTCTCGGTTCCGGCCTGCACCGCCGCGGCGTAGAAGCTGTTGGCGTACCCCGAGGCGCTGAGGTTCCAGGTGTAGGCGACGGCCGTCACGATGAGCAGCGCGACGAGCGCTGGACGCGCCCAACGCTCGGTATCCGCGCCTTCGTGCGCCTCGTCGCGCCCGCTCCATGTCTTGCTGCGGTGGCGCGGGGGAGCCTGCGTGATGTCGATCGAGCTCATTCGGTCTCCGTTCGAGAAGCGTCGGGCGGCCTGGTCGGTGTCGAGCTGATCCTCGTGCCGCGGCCTGCGCGGAGGCTGACGTTCGCCTGGGGAAAAGCTGGGACAGATCGCTAGCCCGCGACGGACACGGCTCGATCTGACCGTGCCGGTCAATTGGCCGGCACGCGACGCGGCGGCGCGAGCCTAGGCCGTGACGCGCGAGTGTCGTTCGATGAACTCGAGGGTGCGGCGCCATGCGTCGGCCGACTGGTCGGCGTACTCCTCGAAGCGGCGATCGAAGAAGCTGTGCGGCGCGCCGGGCTCGATCACAACCTCGTGCTCAACCCCCGCAGCGCTCAGGGCAGCGTCGAAAGCGGCATTGTCAGCCGCGGTGATGTGCTCGTCGGCGCCCCCCTGGAGCGCAAGGATCGGAGCCTTCATCTCGCCGGCGCTCCGGGTCGGCCCCGGCTTGTCGCCGCGGTCGCCGAGCCCGCCGTGGTAGCCGATCGCTCCGGCCAGCTGGCGGTCGCCGGTGGTTGCCAGCCACGCCACGGTGGCACCGAAGCAACAGCCAAGCGTGAAGACCGACTCCACGCCCTGCCCGTGGATGAAGTCGATCGCGGCGGCGATGTCGAGCTTGGCGGCGTCGACATCGAGGTGGCTGCGGAACTCCATTGCGGGGAAGTCCTCGCTGCGCTTCTCGGCCCCGGCGACGCGCCCGTAGTAGTCGATCGCCACCGCGGCGTAGCCCCGCTCGGCAAACCGCAGTGCGAGCTCCTCGTAAAAGTGAGCCAGGCCGCGGACGTCCGGGCAGATGACGATCCCGACGCTCGCCGGGTCCGACGGCCGTGCGACGAACGCTGCGAGATGGTTGCCGTCCTCGGCCTCGAGAACCAAATCGTCGTGATCGACGGCGGCACCGGCGATCACGGGTACCGGCGGCAGCGAGTCGGGCTCCGTGCACATGTCTTGCTTTGAATCCTAGTGTCTGTCGCCCGCCGAGGTAACAATCAATCTCAACTCGAGCTTGAGGTTATGGTCTGCCGCGGCGTCGCGGTGCGCACGCAGCCTGCACGGCTGTGACCGGAGCCTGCACGAATCCGTGCATGGTGCTAGGCTGCCGCGCAACAAACCGCCGAATCCCGGGCATTGGAGTCCGGGAACGGGGAACCCGAGTTGTTGGGGCGAATCCCACAGTGATGCTGTGGGGAGCGCGGCTCTTTCAGCGCTAGCCCGTCAGCTAACCCCGTAGGCCCCAGAGAGAGGTAGCTGTGCGGCTACGTCACATCGCGACCATTGCGACGACAGTGCTCTTGTTTGGCGGGGCCGCTGCGTCCGCGCAGGCAAAGAGCAGCGATGGCGTGGCAGGCGGCGGCGCCCAGGCGCCGACCGGGGCCACGGGCGGCACCGCCCCAACTGGTGAGACGGGGACGACCGGCACGAGTGGCACGAGTGGCACCAGCGGGGTGACCGGCGTCACCTTGCCGCCCACCGACCTTGCGCCAATCATCTTGCCCGCCGGCGAGAACCCGTCGGCGCTCTACTCCGGACCGGTTTTCCAGGTAACGGACACCGGTCTCGTTCCGTATACCCCGCCCGCACCGGCGGCGGGCTCGAGCGACGTGGCGGGTGGCGCAGAAGCAGCGGCGGCGACGAGCGACGCTGCCGCGCTCCCGCAGCTCGAGGTTCCGGGCGACATGGCCGAGGAGGTCGAGATCGACGGGCTGGGGCTTGCCGCCGCGCCCGAGGATGCACCGGCGGCGGTACAGCAGATCATCTGGGCCGCCAACGCGATCATCGGTCGGCCGTACGTCTATGGCGGCGGGCACAAGTCCTTCAAGTCTTGGGGCTATGACTGCTCGGGGCTCGTCTCTTTCGCCCTGCATGGCGCCGGCTTGCTGCAGGCGCCGCTCGATTCCGGCCAGTTCATGCGGTGGGGTCAGGGAGGCCAGGGACAGTGGATGACGATCCTCACCAATCCTGGTCACGCCTATCTCGACATCGCCGGGCTCCGTCTCGACACCAGTCCCGAGAACGACCCCTCGAATCTCGAGGGCTCGCGCTGGCGTCCGCTGAGGCCGACCAACGCCGGCTTCGTCAAGCGGCACCCGATCGGCTTCTAGCGTTCCCCGGGGTAGCGACGGCGAGCGTCGCCGCAGTTCCGCGCGCCCGCCCGGCGTGCGTCTACGCGGAGGGAGCCTCCGCTTGCAGTCCAGGCCAGGCCGCATCGGTAATCTGCAGCGATGGACGACTCGACACTCATGACAGCCGCGGACCTCGAAGCGCTGCGCGAAGAGCTCGCGCAGCTCGAAGGCCCCGGCAGGCGCGAGATCGCCGGGCGCATCAAGACCGCCCGCGAATGGGGCGATCTGAAGGAGAACAGCGAGTACCACGACGCCAAGAACGAGCAGGCACACCTCGAGACGCGGATCGCCGTGCTGCGCGATCGCCTCGCCCGCGCTCAGGTCGTCGAGGTGGCCAACGGGTCGGGCGGCGACGGTGCGGTTGGCTTCGGCTCGGTGGTCGTTGTGACTGACGAGGAGGGTGCTGAGCACCGCTTCGAGCTGGTCAGCTCGCGCTCGGCCTCACCCGGCGCGGGTCAGATCTCGATCGAGTCACCCGTCGCCAAAGCCCTGATGGGCTTGCGTGTCGGGGAGGTGGCGGCGGTGGAGCTCCCGCGCGGGACACGCAGGCTGACGGTGCTGAGCGTCAGCTGATCGCTGCCTGCCCGCCCGGCAGTCGTTGTCTGCGCAGGCAAATAGTAAGCTCCGCCGATGACGACTGGGCTTGATCCTGGCGGCCTGGCGGCCTGGCGCGGATTTCTGCGCGTGCATGCGCTGCTCTGGCGTGAGCTCGAGGCGAACCTGGAAGCGAGCCACGGGATCTCGCTCGGCGCCTACGACGTCCTCGTGTTGCTCGACGAGACACCGGGCGGGCGCCTTCGCATGAGTCAGCTGGCGAGTGCGGTGCTGATGACCTCCGGCGGCTTCACGCGTCTCGCGGACCGGCTCGTGCGTCAGCGGTTGATCGTGCGCGAGCGGTGCGAAAGCGATCGACGCGGCTTCGAGCTAGCCCTTACGCCCGCCGGGCGAGAGTTGCTCGAGGTGGCCCGAGTGACGCACCGCGCCGATATCCGCCGCCTCTTTCTCGACCGGCTCGCGCCGGGTGAGCAGGAGCTGCTGGGCGCGCTTTGGCAGCGGCTCGCAAGCCCCGGCAGCTCGCCGGCAGGTAGTAGTTGACCCACTCCGAGCGCACCGCGCCCGTGCGGTCATAGACCGACTGGGCCCGCGCATTGCTCGGCGCGGTGTACCACTCGACCCCGAGCATCCCGCGTTCCGCGCACTGTGCCGCGCACGCTTCGATCAGCGCGCTGCCAACCCCCCGGCCGCGCGCAGCAGGCGTCACGTAGAGGTCGTTCATCAGACCGATCGGCCCGGCACCCAGCGTCGAGAACGTCCAGAAGAGCGTCGCGAACCCAAGTGGCGCGGCACTCTCCTCGTCACGCGCGAGCAGCTGGATCCCGGAGTGCTCGGGATCGGCGATCAGCGCCTGCGCTAGACGCCGCAGCGCATCACCACCCGGTGCGACCTCGTAGAACTCGCAGTAGGCCCCCATCAGCGGCACCACCTCGTCGAGGTGCTCCGCCGCCACGCGGACGATCTCTAAGTCGGTCACTTGTTGCGTGCGAAATGTGCCTCGAGAACCGCCGGGTCCGCAGTCTCGGGCCGCAGCTTGAAGTACTCCTTCTGGAACGGCCACGCGGCGAGCATCAACAGGATGCCGAGCAGCAGGCCACCGACACCGATAACGATCGGCACCTGGAAGCCGTCGAACGGGGGCGAGTAGTTCGCGCCGGCAACGCTGTAGGTGGTGTAGGCCTTGTAGAAGACTGCGAACATCATCAGGCCGCCGACCATCGGCAGGACACCGACGAGGAAGAACCGCCTCGCGTTCACGAAGAGCTCACGCCGATAGTAGACGGCACACGCGAAGCCGGTGAAGCCGTAGTAGAAGCAGATCGCGAAGCCGACCGCCGTGATCGAGTCCAGCAGCACGTTGCCGGGATTTCCACCCTTGCCAGGATCGATGAGGACGACGAAGACCGTCCAGATGATCGAGATGACCCCCATCGCTATCGTCGATACGTCGGGCGTCTGAAACTTCACGTGGGTCCGCCCAAAGATCTTCGGAATCGCCCCCCACGACGCCATCGAGATCGTCGTACGCGCGGTCGGCAGGATCGTCGTCTGCGTGGAGGCAGAGGCCGACGTCAGGACCGAGAAGAGCAGCAGCTTCTGCAGGATGCCGCTGCCGAAGACGATGTTGCCGAGCGGGCTGAGAACGTCAGCCGAGTTGCCCGAGAGGAAGCTCAGGCCGCCGACCGACTGCGCGCCGGTCGTCACGAGCACGTAGATCAGCAACAGCAGAAGCGTTGAGACGACCGCGGCCCGGCCTGGCCCCTCGGCGCCGTTCTCGGACTCCTCGTTTACTGCCACTCCGGAATCCCAGCCCCAGTACACGAAGATCCCGAGCAGCACGCCACCGGCGAGCGCGCTCCAGCTGAGCGCGAACGGGTTGAACCACGACCACTCCGGATGCAGCGGGTGAACGCCGGCGCCCTTGAGCGCGTGCCCCGTGTAGATGTCGACGAGCGCGGTGACCGCGAAAATCGCGAGGATCACCACCTCGAAGGCAAGCAGGAACTGCTGGATCCGCGCTGACAGCTCGATTCCGCGCCAGCAGATCCACGTCATCACGGCGATCCAGATGACTGCCGCGATGAGGATCGCGACCGTCGAGTGATAGGCGGCGCTCCAGCCGACAAGCTTGAACGTGTACAGGCCCGCGATCACGGACAGCGATGCCATCACGACGATGTCGGCAAGGAAGATCGCCCAGCCATTGATCCAGCCGAGCTGCGGTCCCATCGCGCGGGTCAGCCATGCGAAGGTGGTGCCGGCGTCCGGGTCGTGGAGGTTAAACCAGCGGTACCCGAGCGAGACGAACAGGATCGGCAGGAAGGAGACGATCATGATCGCGGGCGCGTGAACGCCCATGCCGCCGACCGCCACGATGAACCCGAGCGTTGCCGCTAGGCTGTAGGCCGGAGCAGTCGACGCTACCGCGATCACCACGTTCGAGGCGTAGCTGATCGCGTTTGCCTTCAGCCCCTTCTCGCCGGGGGCGCTCGAACGCTTCGGTGCCTCGGCGTTCACAGGGACGGCTGCGCTCTCCATCAGGCCACTCCTTCCGTTGCGCCGCGACCCCGCCGCCGCGGCAGGCGCATATTGAAGCGCACCGCGGGTCATCGTGCCACGCGAATGGACTGGCGACGCGTCCTTTTGTCGCGCGCAGGACGCTTGCGGTGTTAGCGTGTCGCCAGGCAACCGATCGGAGGGACCGGAGAGTGTCGATCACGGCCTCGCAGCAGTACTCGACGACAGAGCTCTCGAAGCTCGCCCACAAGCATCTCTGGATGCACTTCTCACGCATGGGGAGCGACCCGAACGCTTCGCTGCACGTGATCGTCCGCGGTGAGGGCTGCTACGTCTACGACGCCGACGGGAAGCGCTATCTCGACGGCCTCGCGGCGCTGTTCTGCGTCAATGCGGGTCACGGGCGCAGCGAGCTGGCCGAGGCCGCCGCGGCGCAGATTCGCGAGCTCGATTTCTTTACGACGTGGAGTTATGCCCACCCGCGCGCGATCGAGCTTGCCGCGCGCATCGCCGCGCTCGCACCGGGCGACCTCAATCGCGTCTTCTTCACCTCCGGCGGCTCCGAGGCCGTCGAATCGGCGCTCAAGCTTGCCCGCAACTACCACCGTCTGACCGGCAAAGGCCAGAAGACGAAGCTGATCGCGCGCGAGATCGCCTACCACGGCACTTCGCTTGGCGCGCTCTCGGCGACCGGTATCACCTCGATCCGGACGCAATTCGAGCCGCTCGCTCCGGGCGGCTGTCACGTGCCGAACACCAACAGCTACCGCTGGCCGGCCGACCGCGATCCCCTCTGGGCGGCAGACCAGATCGCCGAGCGGATCGAGTTCGAAGGACCCGACACCGTGGCCGCCGTGATTCTCGAGCCAGTGCAGAACGGCGGCGGCTGTTTCACCCCGCAGGAGGGCTACTTCCAGCGCGTGCGTGAGATCTGTGACGCCTACGACGTCCTGCTGATCTCCGATGAGGTCATCTGCTCCTGGGGGCGCCTCGGCTACATCTTCGGGTCCGAGCGCTACGGCTACCAGCCCGACATCATCACGACCGCGAAGGGCCTCACGTCCGCCTACATCCCGATGGGCGCGATGATCGCCTCCGACCGGATTGCCGAGCCGTTCATGCACGGCACTCGCAGCTTCTCGCACGGCTTCACATTCGGCGGTCATCCGGTGGCAGCCGCCGTCGCGCTCGCGGCGCTCGACATCTACGAGCGGGAGGATCTGTGCGGTCACGTACGCGCGAAGGAGGGCGAGTTTCGCGCCATCCTCGAGAGCCTGCGCGACATTCCGATCGTCGGCGACGTTCGCGGGGCCGGCTACTTTCAGGCCGTCGAGCTCGTCAAGGATCAGGCGACGAAGGAGACGTTCAGTCATGAGGAGTCAGAGGACCTGCTGCGCGGGTTCCTCTCGGGCGAGCTCTATAGCCACGGCCTGATCTGCCGCGCCGACGACCGCGGCGACCCGGTGATCCAACTGTCGCCGCCGCTGATCGCAGACACCGAGCAATTCGAGGAGATTGGCGAGGTTCTGCGCACCGTCCTCACCGCTGCCTCCGAGCGGATCTAGCGATGAGTGAACCAACTACCCGCGCCCTGAGCGTCGGCGTGCTGGGCGCTGCCGGAACTATCGCACCGGCCATCCTTGCCGACCTAGCCGACTCCGAGGAGGTTGCGAGCGTCCTCGCGCTCGACATCGACGCCGAGCGCGTGGCCGCTGCCGCTGCTGCTTACGGCGGACCGAAGACGACGGCACGAGCGGCCGACGCGCGTTCCGGTCTCGCCGAGGCGCTTGCGGGTCTCGACGTCCTGATCAATACCGCCTCCTACCGGATCAACCTCGACGCCATGGCTGCCTGCCTGCAGGCCGGCTGCGACTACATCGACCTCGGCGGGCTCTACCACGTGACCCTCGAGCAGCTCGAGCTGTCCGACAGCTTCGAGCGTGCCGGGCGCCTCGCCCTACTGGGGATGGGCTCGAGTCCCGGGAAGACGAACCTGATGGCCGCCCGCGCCGTCGCCGAGCTCGACACCGTCGAGACGATCGAGATCGTCGCCGGTGGTAGGGACTTCGCACCGCGTGGTCCGTTCAGCCCGCCATACGCGCTTCAGACGCTACTCGATGAGGTGACGCTGGCGCCGGTCGTCTTGCGTGAAGGTAGGCCGGTCGAGATCGAGCCGCTCACGAGCGGCGGCAGCGTCGATTTCGGCGAGCCGATCGGCGTCGCCGATACCGTCTACACGCTGCACTCCGAGCTCGTCAGCTTCGGCGACAGCTTCGGCGCCGGTGAGTGCACGTTCCGCCTGTCGCTCGCTCCGCCGGTCGAGCAGCGGCTGCGCGAGCTGGTCGGCTCGACTGCTCAGGAGATCGCCGACGCCCAGCGCGCCGCCGCGCTCCCGTCCGACCAGACCGTCTCCGTGCATCTGATCGAGGCGCGCGGCGCTGGGCGCAGCGTGCGCGTGCGCTCCGTCACGAGCCCGCACGAGCCGTTCGGCCTCGGGGGATCGATCGTCTCGACCGCCGCGCCGGCGGTCGCGGCGGTGCGCCTGCTCGCGCGCGGGCGGATCGGCGCGATTGGCGCGCAGTTCCCCGAGCGCTGTATCGCTCCTGACGATCTGTTCGCGGAGGTCGCGAAGCGTAGCTGTGAGATAACGGTCGAGGTCGGGGAGCTGGCGGCATGAAGGTCGGGGTCCCGCGCGAGACAAAAACCCAGGAGTACCGCGTCTCGATGACTCCGGCGGGCGCGCGCGAGCTGCGCGAGCACGGCCACGAGGTGGTGGTCGAGGCCGGTGCGGGCGTCGCGAGCGGCTTCGCCGATGAGCACTACGCGGCGCAGGGGGCGGTGATCGTCGGGGATGCGCAGGCGGTCTTCGCGCAGGCCGAGATGGTCGTCAAGGTCAAGGAGCCACTCGATTTCGAGGTCGCGCGCCTGCGCCCGGGCCAGGTCCTGTTTACCTACTTGCACCTCGCGCCGATGCCCGAGCTCACGCGCGGCCTCTGCGCATCCGGCGCCACCTGCATCGCCTACGAGACGGTCGAGGATCGTCACGGGAGGCTCCCGCTGCTGGCGCCGATGTCCGAGATCGCCGGTCGGCTCGCGACGCAGGCGGGTGCGTTCATGCTCGAGAAGCCACTCGGCGGGCGCGGCGTGCTGCTCGGAGGCGTGCCCGGCGTGGCGGCTGCGAACGTGATGATCATCGGCGGCGGCAGCGTCGGCGAGCATGCGGCGGCCGTGGCGATCGGGATGGGCGCCGACGTCTTCATCTTCGATATCTCGATCGATCGCCTGCGTGAGCTCGAGGTCGCGCTCGGTGGTCGCTGCTCGACTGTGCATTCATCGATCCTCGCGATCGAGGAGATGCTGCCACGCAGCGACCTTGTCATCGGGGCGGTGCTCGTCACCGGCGAGCGTGCCCCGTACGTGATCCGCGCCAGCCAGCTGTCGCTGATGCGTCCGGGCACTGTCCTCGTCGATGTCGCGATCGACCAGGGCGGCTGCTTTGAGACCTCGCGGCCGACGACGCACGCCGAGCCGACGTTCGAGGTCGACGGGATCACGCACTACTGCGTTACGAACATGCCCGGGGCGGTCCCGGTCAGCTCGACGCGCGCGCTCTCGAACGCGACTCTGCCGTATGTGCTCGCGCTGGCCGACGGCGGCGTGGCTGGGGCGATCGCGGCCGACCCGGGGTTACGCAAGGGCGTCAACGTGGCCGGCGGCGTGACCACGCACCCGGCCGTGGCGCACTCGATCGGCGCGGAGCCGACTGCTGTCGAGGAAGCGCTGGGGATCTAACCGGCCAAAGCACAAGGGAGGAGCGGTTGCGCACACTGGAGAACTTCATCGACGGCGCTTTCGTGGCGCCGGTTGACGGTGCCACGGAGCCGGTCTTGAACCCGGCTAGCGGCGAGGAGATCGCGCAGGCCCCGCTGTCGGGCGCCGCTGATGTCGATGCGGCGGTTGCTGCCGCGCGGCGAGCATTTGTTTCCTGGTCCCAGACGACGCCCGCAGCGAGGGCCGACGCGCTGCTCGCACTGGCGAGCGCCATCGAGGAGCACGGCGAGGAGCTCGCGCGTGAGGAGGCGATCAACGCCGGCAAGCCTTACTCGGCGGCGCTCAGCGACGAGGTGCCCGTGATGGCCGACAATCTGCGTTTCTTCGCCGGCGCGGCGCGCACGCTCGAAGGGCGCGCGGCGGGCGAGTATCTCGAGGGCTACACCTCCTACGTGCGCCGCGAGCCGGTCGGTGTAGTGGGGCAGATCGCGCCGTGGAACTACCCGCTGATGATGGCTGTCTGGAAGATCGGTCCGGCGCTCGCAACCGGCAACACGATTGTTCTGAAGCCGGCCGAGACGACGCCGATCACGACGCTGCGGCTCGCCGAGCTGGCCGCCGAGATTCTGCCGCCCGGCGTGCTGAACGTGATCTGCGGCCATGGCGATCCCGCCGGGCAGGCGCTCGTCGACCATCCCGATGTGGACATGGTCTCGCTGACCGGCTCGGTGGAGACCGGCAAGCGGATTGCCGCGAGCGCCGCCTCGACGCTCAAGCGAGTTCACCTCGAGCTGGGTGGTAAGGCACCGGTGATCGTCTTTGACGACGTGGCGATGGAGGCTGCGCTCGAGACGATTGCCGGGACCGGCTACTACAACGCGGGGCAGGACTGCACCGCCGCAACCCGTGTCCTGGCGAGCGCGGCGGTCTATGACGAAGTCGTCGCCGGGCTCGCGGAGCAGGCCGGCGGACTCGTGATCGGTGACACGCTTGCCGTGGACACGACGCTCGGGCCCCTGAACTCGGCTCGCCAGCGCGATCGTGTCGAAGGCCTCCTCGAGCGGCGCGGCAAGCACGTCGAGCTCGTCACGGGCGGCGCGGAGCCGCAGCGGCCGGGCTTCTTCCTCGAGCCGACGGTGCTTGCCGGCTTACATCAGAACGACGAGTTGATCCAGCGCGAGATCTTCGGTCCCGTGATCACGGTGCAGCGCTTCACCGACGAGGACGAGGCGATCGCGTGGGCCAACGGCACGCCATACGGGCTTGCCTCGTCGGTCTGGACGCGGGACGTCGGCCGCGCGCTCCGCGTCTCGAAAGCCTTGCGCTTCGGCTGCGTGTGGATCAACGACCACCTCCCGCTGGCGTCGGAGATGCCCCACGGCGGCTTCAAGCAGTCCGGTTACGGCAAGGATCTCTCGGTCTACGCGCTCGAGGACTACACCCTCATCAAGCACGTGATGGCAAAGCTCGACTGATCTAGCCGGTGCCGCGACTCGGTCTGACAGAGTTGCGGCTGTGCTGACGCTCTACGGCGCGGTGGCCGTCACGTTCATGATGCTGATGTACGCGCTCGAGCGGCGCGGGCCCTGGTTCATTGCCGCTTTCGCGGTCGGTTGCGCGCTCTCCAGCAGTTACGGCTTCCTGGCCGGGACCTGGCCGTTCGGTGTCGTCGAAGGGATCTGGTCACTGGTCGCGCTGCGGCGCTTCATCAGCGTGAGAGCGGCACAGCGAGGCTAGCGGTGGCAGCTGCGACGGTGCCGGCGTGCGTAGCGCGTCCGACAGCAGCACGAGGTAGCGCTCGAGCACGCCGCCGGCTTCGCCCGGCCGCAGATGCTTCGCCGTCGCGGCGACCATCTGGATCAGGACGGGAAGCTCCGAGGGGTCGATGTCACGGCGCGCTTGCCCGGCGCCTTGCGCTGCCGCGAACAGCCGGCTGAGCGGGGCGAAGACGCGCTGCTTGACGTCGCTGTGCAGCTCCTCCATCACGCCAGATTCGCTGAGAATCTGCAGCAACACCATGTTCTCCGACTGGGACGCGAGGACGGCGCGCATGGCCGCGAGCGCGCCCTCCCAGGGGTCGTCCACGTCTTGCGCCGCGGCGATAGCCGGCTCCAGCTCGGCGATCCTCGCGTTGTAGATCGCTCGGACCAGGAGCTGCTTTGTCGGGAAGCGCCTGTAGATCGTCGCCGCGCCGACACCCGCACGGTGGGCGATCTCCTCGATCGGCGCGGCGTAGCCGTGTTCGGCGAACGCTTCCTGCGCCGCCGCGACTATTCGATCCTGATTGCGCCGCGCGTCCGCGCGTAGGGTCCGCTCGCCCGTTTTCGTTGTCATGTCGTGAACGAGGCTACCAATCCGGAATGGGTACTATCACTTGTGCTAGGGTGCGGCGGCAGTGGCTCGGACAACAAATCCTGCGGGAGGTTTACTGCAATGAGAGGGCTTGCGCGTTGGTGCATCGATCATCGCCGGCTGGTCGCGATCGGCTGGATCGTTGTCCTGATCGGCGCGAACGTCGCCGGCGCGAGCGCCGGCTCCACTTACAACAGCAACTTCAAAGGCCAGAGCGACTCCGGCTCACAGCAGGCGCTCAACGTGCTCGCGAAGTACTTCCCGCAGCGCAAGGGCGACTCGGCGGAGATCGTCTTCGAGTCGAAGACGCCACTCGCGACCGGTGCCGCCCGCGCGAAGGTCGACGCGCTGCTTGCGCAGATCTCGGGCTTCCCGCACGTCAGCGGCGTTGTCTCGCCTTTCACGGGACCGCACCAGCTGGCGCCGGACGGCCGGATCGGCTACGCGACGGTCCTCTTCGACGAGCGCTCCTTCCAGCTGCCGAAGACGGCGATCGACCGTGTCATCAACACTGCCGAAGCGGCGCGCAGCGCTTCGCTACAGGTCCAGCTCGGCGGCCAGCCGATCGAGCAGGTCGAGCCGCCTTCCACGGGCCCTGCGACCGGGGTCGGGATCATCGCGGCAATCGTGATCCTGCTGATCACCTTCGGCACGGTGATCGCCGCCGGCCTGCCCCTGATCACGGCGCTGCTCGCGCTCGGCACTGCCGTCGGCCTGATCGAGCTGCTGACGCACGTCATGGACGTCGTCAACTTCACGCCCGAGCTTGCGGCGATGATCGGACTCGGCGTCGGCATCGACTACGCCCTGTTCGTTGTCACGCGTTATCGCGCGGGACTTGACGCAGGCCTCGAGACCGACGAGGCGATCATCACCGCGATGGACACCTCGGGTCGCGCGGTGGTGTTCGCCGGGATCACGGTGGTGATCGCGATGCTCGGACAGCTGCTCGTCGGCGTCGCCTTCCTCCGTGGTCCCGCCGTGGCCTCTTCGCTCACCGTGCTGCTGACGATGCTCGCGGCGATAACGCTGCTTCCGGCGGTGCTCTCGCGCCTCGGCGGCGGGATCGAC
Organism: Solirubrobacteraceae bacterium; assembly: GCA_050010595.1. Taxonomy (GTDB): domain Bacteria; phylum Actinomycetota; class Thermoleophilia; order Solirubrobacterales; family Solirubrobacteraceae; genus Palsa-513. The sequence continues at coordinate 25,951 of JBEKKS010000003.1, read as the reverse complement.
AGGCTTGACCCCTTCGGCATGCGCCGCCGCCAGCGTGAAAGCTCCGCGCCAACGTTCTGGGAGCGTTGGGCGGGCTTCGTCCAGCGCCGGCCGATCGCCTGCGGCCTCGCCTCGTTGGCGGTCCTGTTGACGTTGGCCTCGCCGATCCTCGCGCTACGCCTCGGCGCGACCGATGCCGGTACCGATGCCAAGAGCACGACCACATACCAGGCCTACCACCTCCTCGCCAAGGGCTTCGGACCCGGCTCGAACGGTCCGATGCAGGTTGTGGTGCAGTTGCCGTCGCGCCACGACGTGGCGGCCGCCGACACGTTGCGCAGCGGGATGTCCGGGCTACCGGACGTCGCCGCCGTCACGCCTCCGACCTACAGCCCGGACGGTCGGATTGCCGTGATCAACGTGATCCCCAAGACGACGCCGCGCGACGCGGCCACGTCCAATCTCCTCACGCTGCTGCGCGACAAGGTGATCCCGCCACTTGCTCGGCGCACGGGTACGGTCGTCTACGTCGGCGGTACTACTGCGCTCTTTGCCGACTTCTCCAGCTACCTGGCAGGCAAGCTGCCGCTGTTCATCGGTGCGGTCGTGCTGATCTCGGCGTTCCTGCTGCTCGCTGTCTTCCGCTCGGTATTCGTCGCGCTGAAGGCGATCGTGATGAACCTGCTGAGCGTCGGCGCCGCGTTCGGGGTCGTGGTCGCAGTCTTCCAGTGGGGCTGGCTCGGCGGCTTCGTCGGCATCTCGACGACTTCGCCGATCGCTGCCTTCCTGCCGGTGATGGTCTTCGCGATCGTCTTCGGCCTATCGATGGACTACGAGGTCTTCCTCATGTCTCGGATGCACGAGGAGTGGGAGCGAAGCGGCGACGCCGCGTACGCGATGCGCCACGGACTGGCGCAGACCGGTCGCGTGATAACGGCGGCAGCCGCGATCATGGTCTGTGTCTTCGCGTCCTTCATCCTCGGCAACAACCTGACGATCAAGCTGTTCGGTGTCGGGCTCGCCTCGGCGGTGTTCCTCGACGCATTCGTGATCCGAACGGTCCTGGTGCCCTCGATCATGGCACTGATGGGTTCGCGCGCATGGTGGCTGCCGCGCGGGCTGGACCGCGCACTGCCGCGGCTGCACGTGGAGCCTGGTGCCGCCGAGACCGCGCCCGAGCCCGCCTGAGCGAGCACCGTGGCGGTGTACGCTCGTTTGAGCGACGCTCCCCAACGGACGGAGGACCCAAATGAAGGCAACGTGGAAAGGCGCGATCCTGGCAGAGAGCGAGGACACCGTCGTCGTCGAAGGCAATCACTACTTCCCGGCGGCCTCGATCAACGCCGGCTACTTCGAGGAGTCGGGCTCCCACACGATCTGTCCGTGGAAGGGCGAGGCGAGCTACAAGACGGTCGTCGTCGACGGTGAGCGCAACGAGGACGCCGCGTGGTTCTATCCCGAGCCGAAGGCTGCCGCGGCCGAGATCAAGGATCGCTTCGCTTTCTGGCACGGCGTTGAGGTGACCGCCTAGCCGTATGAGCGCAATGCGCGAGACGATGGCTGCCCAGCCTGCGGCGCTCGAGCGGATCCTGGCAGACCGCGCGGCGCTCGACTCCTGCGCCGAGCGCCTCGCCGGCAGGCGCGTTCTCATCGTCGGCACCGGCACCAGCTGGCACGCCGCCAACCAGGCTGCTTTCATGCTGCGCGCTGCGGGCCTTGAAGCGTGGCCCGTGACGGGTGCCGACGCAGCGGCCGGGCAGCCCGCTCCCGGCCCGCAGGACGCGCTGCTGCTCCTCTCGCACCGGGGTACCAAGCGCTTCACCTCGGAAGTGCTCAGGCGTGCTCACGCGGATGGCGTGGCGACCGTCTTCATCTCGCGCCAGGGCAATCCCGACGCCGATCTCGAGACGGTTCCTGGCGAGCAGTCCTCGGCGTTCACTGCGAGCCACCTTGGCGCGCTGCTGCGCGTCGCCCAGCTCGCACAGACGCTGGGCGCCGAACTGGGAGAGCTCTCTTCGGTGCCGGTCGCGGTGGCGGCCGAGCTAGCGGGAGCGCCGACCGGTGTAGTCGTGCCAGAGCGCCTGCTCGAGTTCGCCGGTGTCGCCATCAACGCGTGGACCGCCGCCGAAGGTGCGCTGAAGATCAGCGAGACGGCGCGCGTCGCTAGCGAGGGGATGGCTTGCGAGAGCGTCCTGCACGGGCCTGCGGTGGCGCTGGGCGAGGCCGATGCGCTCGTCTGCCTGGATGGCGGCGACGGCTCGGAGCGCCTGGGCGAGCTGGCGCGCGTCGTCGCCGCGCACGGCGCCGCGGTCCACCGGTTCGAGCGGCTCGAGCTGGGTCCGACGCTGTCGATCTTCGCCCTCATCGTCATCGTCCAGAAGATCGCGGCAGAGGCAGCGGAGGCGCGCGGCGTCGATCCCGACCACTTCGGGCGCGAGCTGCCCGAGCGGGAGCGGGCCTGGAGTGAGGTCGCGCTTTAGGCCGCCGACCAGATGTCGAGGACGCCGCTGGTCGAGTGGCTGTTCGCGTCGCCTTCGCCCTCGATGACGTAGCCGTCGACGACGATCGGGCTGTTCCAGTGGCCGGTGCCGCAGGCAAGCGTCGTCACGAGCTTGCCGCTCAGGGGCTTATAGACGTTGATGCCCCCGCTGTCCATGTCGTAGACGTAAAGCAGGCCGCCGGCGAGGACGGGGGAGGTGCCATGGTTCCCATTGCTCCAAATCGGGTGCAGGCGGCGGTTGCGGACGGCATACGCCGTGGTTCCCCCGCCGTCGGCAACGAAGACGTACGAATGCCACACCGCCGGCGCGCTGAACAGCTCGGCGCCGCCCGGCGTCGGCAGGGTCTGGAGCTCACCTCCGGTCTGCTGCGGGAAGGGGCGCCGGTGACCGTCCATATGCTTGAGGCTGATCACGTAGAGAAGCCCGTTCTTGCCGCCCTGGAGGACGAGCCTCCCCGGAAGCAACGCCGGTGAGCCGGAGCCCTCGTCGCTGTCGCCGACGTTGAGCTGCTCCTGGTCGACAGGCGTATAAGCCTGCACGAAGCGAAGCTTGGGCAACGACAGCTCGATCACGCTGTCGCCGAAGTCGGTCGTGCCGTTCCAGGGCGCGTTGCCGGTGGCAATCAGGACGCGCTTGTCATCCGGCAGGACGACCGGCCCGCTGCGCGACAGGATCGCTGAGTCACTCGCGTTGCAGGTCGGCGGCGAGATGATCGTGTGGCGGTTTGCGCACAGCGTGTTGAAGACCGCGGCGATCTGGCCGCTCTGCGCGTTGATCGCGACGATGTGGCCGACGTAGGGCGGCGCGTCGCCGTCGTAGCCGCCGGTGCTCGCGAGCACATCGCCGTCTGCGTAGTTGAGGCCGGCAGTCAGCTTCTCGCGCGAGGGCAGCGGTGTGATCCGAACCGGCCAGCCGGAGGCCTCGCTACCGTTCTCGAGGCTCAGCTTGTGCACGAGGCCGTTGGGCGAGGTCGCGTAGACGTACTGCCCGTCGGGGTCTGCGATCGGCGTTGCGACGGTGATCTGGTAGCTCCCCGACCACGACGCGATCCCGGGTGGTGTGAATTTCCAAAGAATCTGCCCGGTGGACGGGCTGAGCGCCATCGTGATGCCGTAGGTCGTCGTTACGATGATGACGTTCTGCGTCGTGCCGTCCACGCTCACGCCGCTGAGGTAGATCGGCGAGTTATCGACGGTGCCGGGCAGCTGGACGCGTCGCAGGTGCAGCTGCGCAACGTTTGCCGCGTTGATACCCGTCAAGTCATCCGTCGCGCTCGTACGCTGCGGGTTGAGGCCGAACTCGGGCCAGGAGGTGAGCTGCACGCGGGTGCCTGTGCCCTGGGCGCCAGCAACGGCGCCGGCAAGCAGCGCGGTGATGGCGGTCAGCGCCACCACATAGCGAGCCTTCCTCACCCCCGAAAGGCTAGCGACTAGCTGATGTGGGCCGGCACTATCGTCGCCGCTACGGTGGCACCGGCCGCCTTGCCGGTGACGTTGACCTGGAACGAGGCCGACCCGTGGGCGGCAAGCGCCGGGACCACGCCCTGACCTGCGCCAACCAGGTGTCCACCGACGAGCGCGACGGCATACACGGTGGCGTCCGATTCAGCGCTTGCGGAGCCATTCACTGCCTTGCCGTCGATCAGCGGGCCGACGAAGTTGCTGCCGGCGGCCAGGTGGGACACGCTCAAGGCAAGCTGCACGGCGCTTGTTGTCGGATCACCGATCTTGGCGGTCAGGCGCACCGGCGTGCCACCGGCCGCGAGCAGACTGCCGTCGACCCACCATGCCGTTGCGTGCGCCGCCAGGAATGAGAGCTCGCCGCTGGGCGAGCTCTCGCCAACGGTCGCGTTGCTGTAGACGGCCTTGCCGGCGGCGTCGTAGGCGGTCACGAGGATTGGAATATCCGCTTGCGGCCGGCTCGAGGTGTTGGTCAGCTCGAGCGCGGCGGCGGTGCCGCTGCGCGAGCTGACGATCTGCGCCTGATCGACCCGGACGGCGGCGTTGGTGCCCTTGATCTGTGTCACTGCAGCGTCTGCGCTTTGATGCCCGAGTCGCTTCGCGATTTGCGCGCTTTCCTGCTCGGTCGACTCACAACCTGCCAATGAGAGCGCGCCCAGCAGTGCGAGCAGCGCCGCGCCGGCGCGCCAGGTCATCCGAAGACGCCAGCGATGTACTCGCGCGTGCGCTCGTGCTCGGGATCGGTGAAGATCTGCTCGGTCTCCCCGATCTCGACGAGGTCGCCGAGATACATGAAGGCGACTCGGTCGGCGATCCGCCGCGCCTGCTGGAGGTTGTGCGTGACGACCACGATCGCAAGGTCGCGACGTAGCTGGTGAATCAGATCTTCGACGACTGCGGTCGAGCGCGGGTCAAGCGCCGAGCAAGGCTCGTCCATCAAGAGTATCTCGGGCTCCTGCGCGATCGCGCGCGCGATGCAAAGGCGCTGCTGCTGGCCGCCGGAAAGACGCAGTGCCGGGCGATCGAGGTCGGCGCGTACCTCCTCGTAGAGGCCGGCACGTTGGAGCGCACGGCTCACCATAGGCTCGAGCTCACGTCGACGCGGCCGGCGCCGTGACTGCTCGCGCAGGGCAAATGCGACGTTGTCGAAGATCGACATCGGGAACGGATTCGGCTGTTGGAAGACCATCGAGACGCGCGCGCGCAGCTCGGTGTCGACGAGCTCGTCGGTGTCCTCCTCGTCGAGCAGGATCCGGCCGCTGTGGCTTGCGTTCCGGGTGAGCTCGGTCAGGCGGTTGAGCGTGCGTAGGAGCGTCGTCTTGCCGCACCCGGACGGCCCGATCAGGGCGAGCACCTCACCTTGATGGATCGACAGCGACACGCCCTTGACGGCAGGCTTGTCGTCGTAGAAGACGCTGACGTCCTCGACGCGCAGACGCTCGACCGGGGTAGCCGACTCGGCCAGCGGCTCGATCTCGATTCGTTGTGCCAGTGCGCTCACCCTAAGTCAAGCTTTCCGATCAGCAATGCCCTGATGGATTGTTCCATATCGTGCCCGTCGCGCCCAGTGTCAGGCGCCGAGCCTCCGGCTCGGCTCATGGATCGGCGGTCCACCGATTCGCCCGACACGCCCGACAAGCCAGTTGAGAGCGATGATCAGCAACAGCAGAACGGCGGCTGCGGCGTAGGCCTTCTGAGGAGCATTGCCGTCGCCCGCGGGCGAGTTACCGTAGATGTAGCTCGTGAGGCTCGACCCCGTGCCGCTGAGGAAGCCAAAGGCGCCCTCGGACTGCAGTCGCAGCGTCGCGCCGAGCAGCAGGATGACGATCGCCGTATCGCCGATGATCCGCGCCAGCCCGAGCGTCGACCCGGTCGCGATGTCACGCCGGACCGCCGGCAGCACGACGCGCCGGATCGTCGCGATGCGCGTCTTCCCAAGCGCGAATGACGCTTCCCGCATCTGCCGCGGCGTCGCGATCAGCCCGTTTCTGGTTGCGGTGTAGACAGGTGGCAGCGCGAGGAAGGACATCATCGCCCCAGCGGTCAGGAACGAGCGACCGAACGCGCCGCCCGGCTCACTGAACGAGAGGATCGAGAAGATCCCGAGTTGGAACAGCGCGAGGCCGAAGATCGCGATCACGATGTCGGGAGTCCCGGCAATGATCTCGACGGCCGACTCGACGATGCGCCCAAGCCAGCGGGGACGCCCGTACTCGACGACCCAGACCGCGGTCGCCACGCCGATCGGCACCGCGATGACCAAGCCGATCGCTCCCAGCAGCACTGTGCCCTCGATCGCGTCGAGGAACCCGCCGGACCCAGCCTGGCTCACTGACGGGCTCGGGTGCGTGACGAGCAGGTCCGGTCGCAGGTATTGGACGCCCTCGACGGCGAAGAAGATCACCACCGAAAGCGCGACCAGGCAGAGCGCGATCCCCATCGCCCAGGCCAAGACGAAGACGAGCTGATCGCGCAGCCGCCAGCTACGCAACGGGGCGCGGCGCCCGCGCCGGCGGTGTGCCGGCGGTGTGAGGGTAACTGGGCTGAGCGGGTCCGCTGTGGCCATCAGTCGCTCACCTGGTAGCGGCGCATCGGAAGTCGGATCAGGTAGCTGGCGAGCGAGAGGACGAAGCTCGAGAAGAGCAGCAGCGACGCGATCGCGTAGAGCGTCGAGTGCAAAGCCGGGATGCTCAGGTTGTCAGCCTGGCGCACGACCTCCGAGGCCAGCGTCTCGACCGGCTCGAGGAAGAAGATGCGGCCGTCCAGCGGGTTGGGCGCAAACGCACTGCCGCCCGACACCATCGAGACGACGATCGCCTCACCGATCGCCCGAGCAGTCGCGAGCGCCGTCGCCGAGACGATCGCGGGGCGGATCGCGCGGATCGACACCGCGAGCGTCGCGCGAAGCGGGTTGAGTCCGAGCGCTATCGCTCCCTCGCGCCAGGCGCGGGGAACCGACTCGAGCGCGTCGGTGATCAGCGCGGTCATGATCGGCGTGATCATCAGCGTCACGAGCAGGATCGCGACGCCGAGGCCGCCCCCGCTGAGGCTGATCACGTGGATGACGGATTCCTGCTCGCCCTGGGTGAGGATGTCCCTGTTGATGAAGGGCACGATCACGAGGATGCCGATCAGCCCGTAGAGAACGCCCGGAATCGCCGCCAGCAGCCGGATGACCGGCTTCATCGTGCGCTTGACGACCGGCGGGGCGAAGTCGACGATGAAGATCGCAGTCGCGAGCGCGATCGCCAGCCCGAACAGCACGGCGAACCCAGCCGTCAGCAGCGTTCCCCAGATCAACGGCCAGGCATGCAGGTAGTAGGCCGAGCCGGGCGGGTGCGAGCTGGTGTTGACCATCGCCCCGACTTGGGAGTCGAGGTTGCCGCCCGAGCCGAGCCAGGAGAGCCCCTCGTGGCTGAACGTCGGCCACGCGCCACGGAGCACGAACACGATCATCAAGATGATCCCGACCGCGAGTAGACACGCGACCGCGCCGAGCAATTGCTCGGCGCGGTGATCGCTCCATGGTCTGCGCAGTCGCTCGAGCATGCGTGAACGCACGCGCCTTGCGCTCAGCCGCTGACGGTCTTCGTGATCGTCAACGGGATCCAGTTGGTCTCGATGATCTTCTTTGCGGCCGCGCTGGTTTGAACCCAGTTGATGAAGTGGCCCTCGGGCGTGCCCGTCGCCGAGCCCCGCGTGACCTCGTAGAAGAAGGCCCAGCCGGGGTAGGTCTCGTTGACCGTGTTGGCGACGTTGCAGGCGGTGCCGTTGTAGGCGACCGGGTTGATGCTCTTGTCATCGAGCGCGTAGTAGTCCGAGAGGAAGCCGATCGCGTTGGGGTCCTTGGCGACGGCGTTCTGCATCAGGCCCTCGCTCGCCCACTGCGTGGCGGCCGACGTGACGACCGTGGACTTGGCGCCACCCAGGAGAGTGTTGGCGAACGTTGTCAGGACGCCTGCCACGGAGGTGCGGCTGTCGACGTCGATCGGTGCGTTGAGCGTCGAGCCCGAGACCTGGCTCCAGTTTGTGACCTTGCCCTCGAAGATGCTCTCGACCTGTGAGGTGGTGAGGTTGGAGATCGGGTTCGCCTTGTTCGTCACGACGCAGACGAAGTACTTGGCGATCGGGTAGAAGTCGAGGCCGCCGGGAGTCGACGATGTCGGCGCGGCCGAGGCGTCACCGATGTTGACCTTGCCGGCCGCGACGTCGTTGATTCCAACCGTGCTGCCGCCCTGGGCGACGATGAACTTGATCTTGTTGTGCTGAAGCGCCGAGTACTTAGCTGTCAACAGCTCGAGGAGGGGAAATGCGGCCGTCGAGCCAGACAGGCTGATGACCTGCGTCGCCAGGGCGACGCCGGGGAGCACCACGGCAAGCGCCACGGTCGCGACGATTGGGGCGAGGAGACGGCGGGGTCTGCGCATCAACTAGGGAACTCCCTGTCCTGGGGTTTGACAAACGGATTACGTCGAGCCTAGCATAAAGAACACATACCCGATCTACAAACCGTTGATTGCGCTAGTGTACGCGCCCCGCACCTACGAATGGAGAAAAAGTTGCTCAAGACTTCGCCCGCCCGACGCCGGCTCGCGGCTACGCTTGGGGCTCTGGGATCCGCAGCCGCTCTGGTGGCGTTTGCCGGCGCCCAGCTGGTTCAGGCCGACAGCATCCAGCCGGTGACGACTGGTGGGACCAGCAGCACCGGTACGAGCGGTACGACTGCCGACCCCAACGACTACACATGCACCGGCCAGATCCGCGCGGGCAACCCCGAGGCCGGTACTCCGGGCACCCAGGTCCAGTACCGCTTCTCGTGCGACGGGCCGATCACCGGATACCAGATCAACACCGAGCCGCACCAGGTCGAGTACTACGACGCCTCGCCGGTCCTGACGCTCAACGACAAGCCGACGTCAGACAACTTCGAGTGCGAAGGCATTACGCCCGGCTACGCGATCAACTGCGTCGGAGCGTCCTCGCAGCCCGGTGAGGTGATCACCGGTCAGTTCTCCATCCCGGGCAAGCTCACGACCGAGCCGGAGCTCGACGCGATCCTCACCGTGACCGACGCCACAGCTACAGCTACAGCGACGGCGACGGCGCCGAGCATCACCGTCAAGGCGTTCGGGTCCACCGGCAGCACCACGGTGACGCCGAAGGCAACCGCCACCGTCTCCAGCGTGACGGTCACGGACGCGATCTCCGGTCCGTTCGATCTCGGGCGTCCGGTCGACGTAAAGCACGACGAGTTCTCCCACGACACCCGGCTTGGCAACACGCCGCAGATCACGGTCCTCGTCACGAAGTCCAAGAGCGGCGCATGGGTGACGACACCCGTCCCGCTTGACGGCACGACCGGAACTACCGGCGTTGGTGGCGCGCCCAAGGCGCATCACAGGAAGTCGACCAAATAGGCGTGGCTTGAAGGCTGAGGCTCTGCGGCGCGCAGGCGCCGTGGAGCCTCAGGCCTCGCCTGCGCGCAGCAGGTGCAGGCGCATCAGCTCGGCCTGCGCGTTGATCGTCGCGGCGGGATCTGGCGGGCGCACGCGTGACCAGTGGGCGTCGCCGTCGAGCTGCCAAGCGTTGTGGTTGTCCTTCAGACAGAGCTCCACGGTCTCGAGCACCTCGCTGCGCAGCATCGGATCCTCGACCGGGACCGCGAGCTCGACGCGATGCTCGAGGTTTCGCGGCATCAGGTCAGCCGAGCTGATGTAGACGGTGTGCTGGCCGCCCCGCTCGAAGGCGTAGACGCGCGAGTGCTCGAGGAAGCGCCCGACGACTGACACGACCTGGATCGTCTCTGAAAGGCCTGGGACGCCGGGGCGCAGGCAGCAGATTCCGCGCACGTTGAGATCCACTCGCACGCCGGCCTGCGAGGCCGCGTAGAGAGCGTCGATGCAGGTCGGATCAACGAGCGCGTTGATCTTGATCAGGATCCGTGCGGGTGAGCCTTCCGAGTGGGCGGCAATCGTCTGGTCGATCTCGTGGAGGATCGCGTTGCGAAGGTGCGTCGGCGCGACGAGCACCTTGCGGTAGGAGCGCTGACGTGCGAAGCCGGTGAGGAAATTGAAGAGCTCTGCGACGTCGGCCCCGATCGCCTCGTTTGTCGTGAAGAGCCCGAAATCGGTGTAGAGCTTGGCGGTCGCCGAGTTGTAGTTACCGGTCCCGATGTGCACGTAGTTGCGCACGCCGTCACCCTCGCGGCGCACGACGAGGACGCACTTCGCGTGCGTTTTCAGCGCCGGATGCCCGTAGACCACATGGACACCCGCCTCCTCGAGTGCCTTTGCCCACTGGATGTTCGACTGCTCGTCGAAGCGCGCCTGTAGCTCGACGAGGCAGACAGCCTGCTTGCCGCGCTCTGCGGCGCGAATCAGCGCCGGCACCAGCGGCGAGTCGTCGTTTGTGCGGTACACGGTCTGCTTGATCGCGAGCACCTGCGGATCGGCTACGGCTTGCTCGACAAAGCGCTCGACCGAGTTGGAGAAAGAGTCGTAGGGGTGGTGGACCAGCACGTCGCCATGGCGCATCGCTGTCATGACGTCGATCCGCCCGTCCTCCTGGGAGCGGAAGCGGGGATGTGTCAACGGCGTCCACGGGGCGTCACGCAGCTCCGGATAGCCGCCGAGCTTCGTCAGCGCGAGCAAGCCGGTCAGGTCGATCATCCCGTCGATTGCGTATATGTCGCGCGCCTGTACATGAAGCGCTGCGGTGAGCTCGTGCAGCAGGCGGGTTGACATCCGCGCGCCGATCTCCACTCGCACGACCTCGCCGAAGCGGCGCCGGCGGAGCTCGTTCTCGACCGCTTGCAGCAGGTCGTCGGCCTCGTCGGAGACCGACAGGTCGGCATCGCGCGTAACGCGGAAGAAGTCGTACTCGTCGATGACCATGCCCGGGAACAGCGTGTCGAGGTTGTGGGCGATCACGTCCTCGAGCAGGACGAAGGTGTCGCTCCCGATGGCGATGAAGCGCGGCAGGATCTCGATCGGGATCTTCACGCGCGCAAAGGTGCTGTGGCCGGAGTCCGGATCGCTGACCATCACACCGAGGCTCAGCGAGAGGTTCGAGATGTAGGGGAACGGCTGACCCGGGCCGACGGCGAGTGGCGTTAGCGCTGGAAAGATGACGCGCCGGAAGTGCGCACCGAGCGTCTCGCGCTCGGCATCGCTGAGCTCGCGGACCGCCTTGACGACGATCCCGTACTCCGCCAGGCCGGGCAGAAGACGCTCGCTGACGCAGCGCTGCAGGCGCAGCCCGTGCTCGAGCGTACGCTCGTGGATCAGCTCGAGCGTCTGTGCCGGGGTCAGCCCGTCAACGCTCGGACGCTCGACGCCGGCGTCGATCTGATCGTGCAGGCCCGCCACGCGGACCATGAAGTACTCGTCGAGGTTCGATGCATAGATTGCCGCGAACTTGACGCGTTCGAGCAGCGGCACCGACGCGTCCTCTGCAAGCTCGCAAACGCGCAGATTGAACTCGAGCCACGAAAGCTCGCGGTTGATGTAGAGCGACGGATCACGGGCACGCCCTCGATCCGCGAGCCCGGAGCCCGCGTCGGTCGCCGTGATCGCGTCAGTGCTGCTCATCCACTTGGTCAATTATGCGCCTGATTCGACGCTGCTCGGTGAAAGACTTGTTGCTGCAACGATTCGCGCGTGCAGCCCGCGTTCCTCGATCGTCGCCCACAGGGCGGCGAACTTGATGAACAGCGCGTCGCGCCGGCTGTGCAGCCGCAGCGCAAGCCTGCGAGCGCCGCGGCCGGGACTCGCGGCTGTCGGGGACTCGATCCGGGCGATCAGCACGTCGTGATCGTGGATCTCGCCGATCAGGGTTTGTAGCTCGCGGGCACACAGCTCGGCCTCCACAGCCACCTCGCCGATCGCGAAGCCGATCAGCTCGAGCACGTAGCGCAGGCGTTTCGCGGCGATCCGCATGTCATGCAACGACTCCTTGTTGCGCTCGTCGAGTGCTGCCGCGGAGAAGCCGAAGAGCTCGCCGGCGCGGGCGGCGACGATGCACCGCGCCGCGGCCGCGAGCGGCATCTCCGCGCTGAGTCCGGGGACCGCCGCGGCCTTCATGACGCAAGCCTCCGCAGGCGCCGTGCCAGGCGGGCATCCTTGGTGTGCTCGAGTGCGACGACGAGATGCGCGTTGGCCGCGTGCTGGTCGCGACGAAGCTCGGCTATCAGTGCATCGACCGCATGCCGTTCGATGCGGCGCGCGTCACGGCGGATCGACTCGAGCAACTCGATCTGTACGTCGCAGTCGCGCCGCTCGCCGAGCGCGCCGGCAAGCAGCTTCACCTCCGACAGCGCGTCCGCCAGGCGCTTGGCGGGGAACGCCGGACCGAAGATCTCGAGCGCGGCGCGCAGGCGCCTGGTCGCGACGCGCATCTTGTGGACGCCCTCGGGCTGGTCGGGATCGAGCACTCGCTCGAGGTCGCGGGCGAACACGTCGTCGGCACGGGCAGCGATGACGGCGCGTGCCGCTTCTGCGTAGGACTGGTCTGTGCTCAGCTCGATCGTGCTCACTTGGCGCTCATTTCGCACCCCACCCGGCCGTTATCAGCATGTCTACGATCACGCCTTCGCGCAACCCTCCTCGTCCAACCCCGAGCGGTCGACCGAGACGATCGCCGATCTCCTCGAGGATCAGCAGCCCGGCGGGTAGCAAGCGGACCCGCTCTGCCTCGATCTCGACCGAGCGAGCGACGCGGTCGCTGGGCGTCGACGCGAGGATCCGCAGCCCACGCTCCAGCGATTCGTGATCAAGCAGGTTGCCCACCAGCCTACGCAGGGACGTGGCGCTGCCGCCGACCGCGACCGCAAGCTCCGGGGTCGGCAGGACGAATCCCTCGAACGTGCCCGCGACATGCGCTCGCAGTTGGGCGAGATCGCCGATCGACGGCGGGTCCGAGTGGATGTAGGCGTCGGCGAGCATGCCCGAGCCGACCCGGAAAGACGAGCTCACGCGGACGCCGCCGGCATTGGTGCCAATAGCGATCTCCGAGGATGCTCCGCCGACGTCGACGACGGCGATGTCGCCGTCCGGTGGATGATCGAGCGCGCTCGTCGCACCGACGAACGCTAGGCGCGCCTCCTCCTCGTCGGTCAGTACATCGATCTCGAGGCCGCAGCGCGCCGTGATCGCCGCCGTCAGCTCGTCCTGGTTTGCGGCGTCGCGGATCGCTGCGGTGGCTACCGCGCGAATCGTCTCGCTGCCGAGCTCGCGCGCGACGCGGACCTGGGTTGCGACGACATCGACCACCTCCGCGATCTTGCGCCGCGGGATCGAGTCGTCATGCGCGAGCCCCTTGCCGATCCGCGTGAATGCTCGCTGGCGCAGCAGCTCTCGGATCCGCCCGTCGGCCGGCTCGGCGACGAGCAGGCGCGTCGTGTTGGAGCCGATGTCGATGCAGGCACAGACCACGGCTTCAGGCTATAGCCTGGGCGAATGGCAAAAACACTCTGGCTGCTGCGCCATGGTGATGCGCAGGAGGCCCGCACATCGGACTTCGACCGGCCTCTGACGCAGCGGGGCGAACGTCAAGCGCGCAACGTCGGACGAGCGTTTGCCCGGCTCGGCGTCGAGCTCGAGCACGCGCTCACCAGCCCGCGCGTACGTGCGCTCGACACCGCGCGAATTGCCTGCAGGGAGCTCGGCATCGAGCCGGTCGTGTACGCGCCGCTCGGAGGCGACTTCTCCCTCGACAGCGCACTCGAGCTGGTGGCTGCCGGCAGCGAGGATCGGGCGCAGCTGCTCGTCGGGCACGAGCCCGACTTCTCGCGCTTGATCGGCGATCTCACCGGCGCGCATGTGGCAATGAAGAAGGGCGGGCTCGCTGCGATCCGTCTCGGCGGCGGCCACGGCGAGCTGCTTGCGCTGCTACGTCCGCGCGAGATCGAGCTCGTCGCGGGGCACTGAGAGCGGGTCCAGGGGGGCAAGCTCGTGCGCTGCGCTGTCGACCGGCTCGGCGGCAAAGCGGTAGCCGATGCCGAAGTGCGTGTGGATGTAGCGCCACTCGGGCGAAACCCGCTCGAGCTTCTGGCGCAGCTTGCGCACGAACACGTCAACCGAGCGATCGCCACGGACCATCGAGTAACCCCACAGGCGCTGGTAGATGAACTCGCGTTCGAGCACGCGCCCGCCCGATCCGGCGAGTAGCTCGATCAGCTCGAACTCGCGCCGCGTGAGATCGAGGCTCGACCCCTCGACGAAGGCCTGGTACTGATCGCGATGGATCTCGACCTCGCCCGCCAGGATCGGCAGGCTGTCCTGCGGCGATTCGAGGCGCCGGCGGCGACGGACGACTGCCTCGACGCGCGCGATCAGCTCCTCCGGGTGGCACGGCTTCGTCAGCCAGTCATCGGCACCGAGCCGCAGCCCGCGAACACGTTGCGCGACCGTCGAAGAGCCGGTACACACGACGACCGGGAGCTCCGGCAGCTCGTTGCAGACCCGCTCGAGCCACTCCCAGCAGCTCGGCCCGAGCACCGCGAGATCGACGATGACGGCGCCGAGTCGCATCGGCACGATCGCCTGGGGCGAGACGGAGGATCCGAGGACGCGCCGCTCCCAGCCGATTCGCTCGAGTCGCTTGTCGAGCACCTGAAGGAATCCCGAATCGCGGTCGAGGACCGCGACCCTGAGTGCCACGGGCGCCGGCTCAATGGTCATCACTTCGCCTTTGAGCATCGCGCTCGCAGAAGCGTGCTCTGTCATCTGGGCAGATTCTAGTGCTGCAAGGAGGGTCGTCGCGAGCGCGCGAGCGCAGGTAACACGATGTTCACAGGTTGCGCCGCACTGAGCGGCTTCTCGCACTAGCGAGCCGCCTCGTGCTACGGCTACGCCGGTGGCGTCGACGATTCGGCGGAGAACTCGCGGAACAGCCCTGTGACGACGAATGCCGTCTGCTCGCCGATGTCGACCGCGTTGTCGCCGACCCGCTCGAGCGCGCGTGCGACGAGCGTCATGCACATCGCCCACTCACGCGTATCGATGTCATCGCCGACGGCGACAGCCATCTGGAAGATGTCACGCTGCAGTTGGTTGACCTCGACGTCCTGGCGCACTAGGTCCTGAGCCACATCGACGTCACGCTCGGCGAACGCGCGCTGAGCCTGGGTGACCTCCGAGCGCACCACCTCGCCCATCCTCGCGATCTTCGCGAGGATCTCGGGCCGGGTGGGCGGTTCGTTGCCCGATAGCGGCAGCAGCTTGCAGATATTGACGCACTGATCGCCCATCCGCTCGACGTTGCGGATCACGTGCAGCAACGCAGCGACAGTTCGCAGATCCCCGGCCACGGGGGTCTGACGCGCCAGTAGCGAGAGAACGTTCTGATGGATCTCCAAATAGCGTCCGTCAACCCGGTCGTCGTCGTGGATCACGATCGCTGCAAGCTCCACATCCTGATGCGCGACAGCCTCGAGGCTGCGATCGAGCTGCTCGAGCACGAGGTCGAGTCCGCCCAGCGTCCGCTCCTCCAGCTCGCGCAGCTCGTCCTGGAAATGAGCCCGCGCTGCGTGTGACTGGGCAGATGATGACGTTGCCATGGTCCTCGATTCGCTGTTGTTGCTGTCGCTGAGAAGGCTACGCGTTCGCCGCGCGGCGGGCGGTCCCGATCGGCGAGATACCGGCAGCCGTGGCGCCCCCAGTTTCGGCACTGTGGGCTGCGCCGTTGTCAATATCTCGTAAAAGCTCGGGCTGGAAACGGTAGCCGAACCCGGGATGCGTGTGGATGAATTGGCGTCCTGGGGAGGCCGTCTCGAGCTTCGCACGCAGCTTGCTCACATAGACGTCGACGGAGCGGTCACCGGGCCGCAGCTCGCGTTGCCAGACGGCGCGACAGAGTTCGTCGCGCCGCACGATCCCGCCGGCCCTGTCGACCATTGCAAGCAGCAGCTGGAACTCCCGCACGGACAGTGTGAGCGCATGACCGCCGGCCAGCACGAGGCCCTCTGACGGGCGGATCTCGATGCCCTCGAAGCGGATGCGCTGATCGTCCGCATGTTCGACCATTGCCGGACCAGCCTCCCGCGTAGTCTGCGGTCAAGGGTTAAGATGCCGTGACGCAGCGGTGAACAAGTCGTGAAAAAACCTACTCGCTCCCCGACTGCAACTAGGCTGGTTCGCCATGGTGCACTGGCGTAAGGCCCCGGACGAGCAGTTGCTCGGCCTCGTGGAGGAGGCGGGGCGCAACGTACAGCGCACGACGCTGTTGCTGCGTGATCTGCTCGCGGACTACCCGGAGCGCGCGACGCTCTCCCAGGATCTGCGCTTGTGCGAGCAGGAGGGCGACCGGATCACACACGACCTGATCCATCGCCTGAACGGCACGCGGCGGGTGCGTGCTCCGTTCGATGCCGCCGACGGCTACCGGCTTGCGACAGCGCTCGACGATATTGTCGACCACTCCGAGCAGGTCGGGGACACGCTCGTGCTCTACGCCGTCGAGGCAACGATGGAGTCCGCCATCGAGCTGGCGGACGTGCTCGTCGGCGCCGCCGAGCAGGTCGCGCACGCGCTGCGCTGCCTGCGCACGGGCACAGGGCTCGCGCCGCACCTCGTCGAGATTCACCGGCTCGAGAACGAGGGCGACCGCATCCGTCGCGACGCGGTCGCATCGCTTTTCGTCAGCGGTACGGATCCAATGGTCGTGATCCGCTGGCGCGACATCTTCGAGTCGCTCGAGGCTGCTGTCGACGCATGCGAGACGGTTGCGCACGTGCTCGAGGGCATCTCGCTGCGCGACCGACGGCGCTAGCCGGCCCCAACGCCGGTAGCGGCAGGGAACGGTCAAGCCGCCTCCGTTACGGAGTCTTGGCCGCTGCTGCGGCGCTGCTACGAATGGCGACGGTCGAGATGACCGTCGGCACGCGCGGCTCGCGAATCGTCAGAAGGTCTGCGTCGAGCTGAGCCCAGCGGGTGGGGCCAAGCTTGAACGTGGCCGCCACGCTCGCGGTCGAGGCCACCGCGACCGGGTTCGACTGCGGTGTGAAAGAGACCACGATCGCCCCCGGATCGGTTGTGCTCGTGACGGTGTTGGCGGCTCCTGCGACGGATTCGAAGCTCGCGATCTGGCTCGGCGCGTCGGCGCCTGGTAGTGCCGCGAGCGCTCGCACCGCGCTGTCCGCCACGCTGCCCGAGCTTGTGTGGCCGGCGATCGCGAGCCCGTCCAGCGCTGTGACTGTCACGCTGTCCGCAGTGGTGAGGCTTGCTGCGGCCGATGTCGGGGTGCAGTTGCCGGCAATCGTCGGGTCATAGCCGCGGTCGACGAGGAACTCGATCGTCGCGAGGACGCGCCGGTCGACGTCGCCGGCCGCGATCGCGCGTCGCTCGCATAGCGCTATCTGTAGATGCTGATTGCCGAGGATCACGCGTTCGAGATCGATCTGGCTCATCGCAAGCGCCTGGCCGGCGTCGGCGCCCGTCAGGTCGGGTCCGTACAGCGGCTCACCGAGCGCGCTGCGATGCAACTCGAGCGTTGCGAGCTGCGTCCAAGCGTCGAGGAACGGGCGCGGGTCGATCGCTCGCTCGCCGGCACCGGCCGGTCGCAGCTCGAACAGCAGATGCGGCTTTCCGGTGCCGAGGTAGCCAAGGATCGTTCCCGCGAGTACGTGTGACCCGACGCGCATTGCCCGTGCCTCTAGCTGAGTACGCCGGAGGCCGAATGCGCTTGTGTAGTAGCGCGCCACAAGCCGTCGCTGCAGCGACTGTCGGCGGACGTGCTTGCTCGGCGGCGCGGCCTGCAATGCGCCGGGCGCGAAGATCAGCGCATTCGGGCCGCTCCTGCTCGCGAACTCGAGTCCAGCGTCGGTACGTGATCCGCTCGGTTGCGACCCTCGCTGACCTGCAAGCTGGCTCGCTGTCGCCTCCGCGGCGGCGGTCGCCGCGATGCCGGCCGGACTCTGCTGGCCCGCGCTCGCCGGCGTGGTCGGTGCGGGGCCAGTCGCCAGCTCGCCGGCGGTAGCCAGCGAGCCTGTCACGGCCGTGCTCTCCGGCTTGGGCAGCAGGTGGTAGGCCGCGACCGAGGCGAGGTTGCCATAGGTGTAGACGTTGCCGAAGCTGTCCTTGAGGCGAACATAGGTGCCCAGCTTGCGGTTGTGGCCGATCGCGACGATCGTTCCATCCTGCACCGCGACTGCCGCCGCGTGGGCCGACGCGAAGACCTTGGCCGAGTCGGCCGCGTGCCCGAGTGCAGTGTCCTTGACTGAAGCCGCAATCGCCGATGGAGCAGGGGCTTTGCCGTTGTTCGAGCTCGTCGAGCCGGCAGAGCCGCCGCCCCCGGCTGTGCTCTTGTAGCTCGGGTGATAGCGCAGCTGGATTGGGAACAGACCTTCGGAGAGCTCGCTGACGGAGTTGACGAGCCCGGTCGGCACGCCGCTTAGAAGCTCCGCGCGCAGCAGGACCGACTGCACATACGCCTCTGAATGGTTGTAGGCGAAGATCGCCGCCGGCAGGTTCGTGGCCGCGCCAGCGGCGGCCAGGTACTTCGCGGCCGCGAAGATAGCGTCGGCCGCGTTGTAGGGGTCGGCGACGCTCGAGCCCGTCGCGTCGACGTGGTAGCCCTTCCACGTGCTCGGCAGGAACTGCATCCAGCCCTCGGCGCCCGCTGAGGAGACGTTGAGGTCGCTGCCGAAGTTCGTCTCGACCTGGTTGATCGCCGCCAGCACCTGCCACGGGACGTCGTAGGCCGCCGCTGCCGACTCGTAGATCGGCAACAGGAAAGCGGGCACGTCGAAGTGCTCGACGTAATACTGCGGGACGTCGGCGGACAGCGCTGCGTTCACCAGCGGGTCGAACACCGACCCAGGCAGCACGCCTGCGAGCGGATTCGCCGCAGAGAAGAGGCTCGGCGCAGGCGCGAGCGCACCTCCGGCCTTCGCGCTGCCGCCGGCACCCCCGACGAGCGTCGCACCGGTGGTCGGCTGGGCATCGATCGAGGTGATCGAGGGCGTAAGCGTGCCCGGGGCGGTTGTTCCCGTCGCACCGCTCGCGGCAGTCGTGCCGCTCGTTCCCGTGGCCCCGCTCGAAGCGGTCGTCGTCGACACGGTCGGCGCCGTGGAGCTAGTCGTCGGGCCCGTGTTGCCGCTCGCTCCGATCGGTGTCGTGCTGCCGGTGTCGCCGCTCGTGCCGCTCGTGCCGGTAACGCCGCTCGTGCCACTCGTGCCGCTGGCGCCGCTCGTGCCGCTCACGCCGGTAACGCCACTCGTGCCACTCGTGCCACTCGTGCCAGTTACGCCGGTGGCGCCGCTCGTACCACTCGGACCACTCGCCCCGCTGTTGGCGGTGGTACCGGTGCTGCCGGTACCACCGGTTTGGCTGGCCAGCGAGGAACCGATTTGCGGAGCGGCGCCGGCCGCACTAAGGACCAGCAGGGCAAGTGCCGTTTTTGGCACTCGAGAGATCTGCATGACTACCCGTTTCTATCACGGCCGGTGGCTGTCGCGCGAAAAGATTGCGCCAACTCTCAGGCGGCGTCGGCCAGCTCGTCGTATGTAACGGGTCGGCGGCGCGGGAGCGCCCGGCGCAATGCCCACTCGAGCGTCAGGATGTGGCTGGGGCTCTCGATGTCGTCCGGGTGTAGGTCGAGCCGCAGGGTCTCGCCTGCGAGCAGCGTTGCGGCGCGCAGCAGGCTCGGCGAGATCGCGCGCCGCGCGACGCTCGCGTTGCCGAGGCCGATCGCGGGCGCCTGCAAGCTCGCGTGAGGCCTCGGTGATGGGTGCTCACGACGAGCGCCGATCAATGCAGTCGAGTGCAGGCCCCACGATCCCGCCCACCAGCGAAAGCGCGTTGCCAGCAGCTCGCGCAACGCCGGCGTGTATGCATAGGCCGGCGCGACGAAGCCGCGCGGCTCGATCCCGGCAAGCTTCAGCACGCGGCGTCCGGCATCGAGCGAGCGGGCCGTCTCACTGCTGTCGAGCCCGACGAATTCTGCTGCCTCGCTGTGCAGGCGCGGCCGCAGCTGCCGCGACCAGCGCGGCGGGTGCTGGAAGCCGTGCTGCGCGATCGCGTCGCCGGCCCGCAGGCGCGTCGCCAGCCACTCCGTTATCTCGGGACTACGGTCGGCGAGTGGATGCAGGTCGCGCGCCGGAATGACGAGCAGCGTCACGCGGTCAACGCCGAGGTCGTCGAGCCATTCGCGGATCAGCGCGCAACGCTGGAACGTCGCCGGCTCGACATCGTGGATCGCGACCGCCAGCGTCGGCGTTGCGCTACGCGACATCGCGCACTCTCGCCGACTCCGCGAGCGCGGCGGCGTAGCCCGCGCCGAGTCGAGCAAGCGCGCGCCCCCAGGTGCGCTCAGTCGCGTTGCGTGTCGCTGCCTGCCCGAGCCGTGCTCGCAGTAGCGGAGATCCGGCGAGCTCGAGCAGCGCAGCGGCAAAGGCATCGGCGTTAGCCGCCTCGAGCAAGCCGTCGACGCGCGGCGTGATCAGATCGCGCGGGCCGCCGGCGTCGGCGGCAAGCACCGGCAGGCCACTCGCCTGCGCCTCGAGCACCACTTGACCGAAGGTGTCGGTCACGCTCGCGAAGCAGAACATGTCCGCGCTCGCGTAGGCGACAGCGAGCGCCTCGCCTTCGAGCCAGCCGAGCCAGGTCGCATGCTCGCCGAGCCGCATCCGCAGGCGCTCGGACTCCGGTCCATCGCCCGCGATCACCAGGTGCAGCCGCGGCTCGCTCGCTCGTGCCTGCTCGAATGCGTCAGCCAGCAGGTCGATGTTCTTCTCCTTCGCGACGCGGCCCGCATAGAGCACATTGATTCCGTCGCCGTAGAGCCCGTCGCGCCTGCGGGCCGGATCGAAGCGCCCAACGTCCACGCCGCGGTCCCAGCGCGCGATTCGCTGCTGCGGGATCCCGAGCGCGACAACCGCTTCGTCGGCGGCGCTGCTGGGCGAGAGGATGAGACTGCACTGCCCGTAGAAGGCACTTAGCGCCATCGCCGCGATCGCCTCGAGGCGCGCGTTGCCCGAGCGCAGACCGGCGTAGCTCGCGAGCTCGGTGTGGTAGGAGCCGACGAGCGGCGTCTGCATCGCGCGAGCGACGAGCATTGCTGCGATCGCGCTCGGTCCGGGCGAGCAGACGTGAATCAGCTCATAGCGTCCGGCGGTGATCGCCTCGACCGCGGCGGGCAGGCTCGGCACGCCGATCTCGATGCCCGCGTAGTGCGGAATCTCGACGTCGGCTACAGCCGGGAGCCGCCGATCGACGTTCGGGTCGGTGCCGATCACCTCGATGTCGAAGCCGTCGATGCCGCGCTCGCGGATCTCCTCGATCGTGCGTGTGACGCCGTGCATTGCGCCGATCCCGTCCGCGACGATCGCGATGCGCGGCAGCTCCTCGCCGCGCGTGGCGAGCTTTGCGCGCTCGCGTGCGACGAATGCCGCAGCCGGCGCGTACGGGATCGCCGGCAGGCACGCATCGAACAGGAGCGGTCCGACCGTGCCGACCTCGCCACGGCCGGCGGCTGCGAACGCCCCCGCTACCGCGTCGTGCAGGCGGTGCTCATGGGCGCGGCGCGCACGGCGGAAGAGGTCGGCGTGGGTGAAGCGCTGCTCCTGCATGTAGGCGACGAGATCGCTTTCAGACAGGCCATCGAGGCCGACCGACTCGAGCCAGGCGCGCAGCAGCGCCCGCGCATCGGCCGGGCAGAGGTCGCTCTGGCTGCTGCCCTCGCGCACATCGCCTTCGCGCAGGAGGCGTTCCGCGATCTTCAGCACGGTCATCGGATCGAGCGTCGAGCATTCGCCGTCGCGCCCCAACGCCCGGACGGTCAACGCCATCGCGGCATGGGCCCACTTCGCGGCACTGCCCTGCTCGCCCCCGGGACTCACGCGTCCGGCCATCACGTGCTCGAGGAACTCGGCCGGCGTCGCTGCCGGCGGTGCGATCGTGAACGTCCGGCCGATGTCGACCCCGGCGTGGTCGTCGCTGCCGCCGACGGCAGTTCCTCCGTTCGTCTCGACGTAAATGCTCGCCGGCATGTTGAGCTCCGGCGCCCGCGAGCCGTTGCGGGTCTCCCAGACGCTGAAGAGCTCCGCGAGCCGCCGGCGGTGGCGCGAGCGCAGTGGGGCGCCGACCGCGTAGAATGGGTGCGCGAGGGCGCAGGCGATCGAGTTCGCCTGCAGGTACTCAGCACACTCCTCGACATCGCCGCTGTGGGCGGCAAGCCACTCGTGGTCCACGGGCGTTATGTCAAAGCAGAGCACGTGTACTGCTTGCGGCTCGCCACGGAAGTGCGCCGTCAGCTCCTCTGACACGAAGACGTCGTGATTGTGGGCAATCGCGAGCGCGCCGTCGATCGTGTCGTGGTCGGTGATCGTGACGAAGTCCATGCCCCGCCGCTTGGCGAGCTCATAGACCTCCTCGGGTGGGGTGGCGCACTCCGGCAGGCCGAGCGCGCGTTGCACCCCCAGGCGCGAGATGGCCGAGGCGGTGGAGTGGCAGTGGAGGTCGACGCGGGTTGCGCGGCGTTCCGCGCGAGTCTCTGAGTTGGTGGTCATGACAGCATGATTCGCCTGCAATTCGGCGCTTTTTGTGACCAGACGGTGAACTCTGCGCTTTGCTATCAGGATCTTCACGACTTGCCCGCCCGCTGCTGCTGAAGTGCCGCTTGCGAGTCTGACCAGCTCGCCAGCGAGCTCTCGAGCCCCCGGGCACCGATCACGGGGGAGGCGATCCCGACCAGGTCGCGCCCGAGGGCCAAACCCCGGCCAGTGCCCCGGGCTCAAAGAGCGAGCCCGGGGCGCTCGGCACATCCGCAGACTCCGCTGCGCCGGCTCGCTAGGATGGGCTTGCCATGGCGGTGCTCGAGACAGACGGCCTCGAGAGAGCGCGCGAGCAGACGCTGGCGCTGGTCGAGGGGGTTAGCGACGACGACCTCGAGCGCGTCCACTCGAGCCTGATGAGCCCGCTGGTCTGGGATCTTGGCCACATCGCCGCGTTCGAAGATCTGTGGCTCGCGCATCGGCGCTCGGGGCTGGCACTGCTACGCCCGGACCTGGCCGACGTGTACGACGCGTTCGAGACACCACGGGCGGGCCGGGGGGCGCTCTCCTACCTGCGTCGAGCCGCGGCCGAGAGCTACCTGGCCGAGGTTCGGGCGCGCATTCGCGTGCTCGACCCGCCGTCTGACGAGCCGATCGTCGAGCTCGTCATGCGCCATGAGCGCCAGCATGCGGAGACGATGCTGCAGACGCTCGCGCTCGCGCAGCTCGATGGCTGGTCGCCACCGGCACCGGCCGACCGGACCCCCGCGCGCACCCCCAGTCGCCTCGGGAGTGGCCTCGAGCTCGTGACTCTGCCGGCGGCGACCGTTCCGATCGGGGCAAAGGCGGACGGTTTTGCTTATGACAACGAGCGACCTCGACATGAAGTGGAGGTTGAGGGTTTCATGATCGGGCGCGTCCCGGTTACGAACCGTGATTGGCTAGCGTTTGTCGCCGACGGTGGCTACCGCCGGCGCGAATGGTGGACCCCCGAAGGCTGGGATTGGCGCACCGCCGAGCAGATCGACCGGCCGCTGCGCTGGCTCGACGGCGAACGTGAGCGACGCCTAGACGGCGTGCACGCGCTCGAGCTCGATGCGCCCGTCGTGCACGTCTCGTGGTATGAGGCAAGCGCATTCGCAAGCTCCCGGGAGCTGCGTCTACCGACCGAGATCGAGTGGGAGGTCGCCGCGACCTGGGACGCGACAAACTCGGTCAAGCTCGACTGGCCGTGGGGCAATCAGCCACCCGAGCCCCGCCATGCGAACCTGATCGAGTCGGGCGTTTTCTCGCCGTTGCCCGTGGACTCGCTCGGCGATGGTGCGGCGCCATGTGGCGCGCTCGCGCTGATCGGTGACGTCTGGGAGTGGACGGCGAGCGAGTTCAGGGGCTACCCGGGCTTCGTCGCGCACCCCTATCGCGAGTACTCCGAGGTTTTCTTCGGGACCGAGTACAGAGTCCTGCGCGGTGGTTCGTTCGCTGCGAGCCGCGACGTGGTCACGCCGACCTTCCGCAACTGGGACTTCCCGCAGCGGCGACAGATCTTCGCCGGGCTGCGCGTTGCGGCGGACGCTCGATGAGCACGCGGCAGAGAACCGCCCGTTCCCCGATCAGGATCGATCGCGCGCCTGTGGTCCCGGGCATGCCGACGCTAGCCGAGGATGTTCTCGACGGCCTGACCCAGCCGTTCAAGGAGCTTCCGCCGAAGCATCTCTACGACGCGCGCGGGGCCAAGTTGTTCGATGCGATCTGCGAGCTACCCGAGTACTACCCGACGCGCACCGAACGGGCGATCCTCGCAGGCGCCGCCGATCGGATCATCGCGGCCATCGGTGCCGGCGAGCTGCTCGAGCTCGGCTCGGGGAGCGCGACAAAGACGCGCCTGCTGCTCGACGCGATGGCACGCGCCGGGACGCTCGAGCGCTACCTGCCGGTGGACGTCAACGAGCAGGTTGTGCGCGACAGCGCGGAGCAACTCGTCGTCGCCTACCCCGGCCTCGAGGTGCGCGGTCTGATCGGGGACTTCGAGCATCACATAGATCGGCTGCCCGCCGCCGAAGCGCCCCGCCTCGTCGCCTTCCTCGGCGGCACGATCGGGAACTTCCGCCCAGGGTCGCGTCGTTGCTTTCTGCGCGCGCTCGCCGGCCTGCTCGGTCCGCACGACCATCTCTTGCTCGGCAGCGACCTCGTCAAGGATCCGCGGACGTTGGTCGCCGCCTACGACGATGCTGCCGGTGTGACGGCGCAGTTCAACAAGAACATGCTGCTGGTCTTGAACCGCGAGCTCGGCGCGGATTTCGACGTCGACCAGTTCGACCACGTCGCCCTGTTCGACGAGCGCAACGAATGGATCGAGATGCGGCTTCGCGCGCGCAGCGCCCAGACGGTAACGCTGCCGGCAATCGAGTTGACTGTCGACTTCGCCGCCGGCGAGGAGCTTCGGACCGAGATCAGCGCGAAGCTTCGGCGCGAACGCCTCGAAGCGGACTTCCGTGCCGCCGGTCTCGAGCTGGCGGATTGGTACACGGACGAGCGCGAATGGTTCGCGCTCTCGCTCTCGCGGCGGATCGATTCCGCCTAGCTGGTGATTTCACGGCCAGCGCGTCTGGCTGGCGAGTGGTCGCTGAGAGTCGGGTGACACGGGGCGGACGGGGGCAGTGGCAGAGCCAGGGACCCGGACGGCACGTGGCGACCCGGCGCCAGCGGACGCCGCCAGACGGACGCGAGGGTCGGGCAATCAACCAGCTACAGGCCGAGGTCGCGCACGCCGAGCTCGTCGAAGCCGACGTGGTGGGCGAGTTCGTGGCGGACCGTCCGCGTCACCTGCTCGCGTAGCGCGTCCGGGTCGCGGCCATAGTCACGACGCAGGCTGTCGCGGAAGATGACGATCCGGCCGGGGTGGCCGGCGCCACCCTGATAAAGGCCGTAGAGGCCGGCCCTTCGCCCGCCGCTCGAGATGATGACGGCAACGTGCTCGAGAGCGTTCTGGAGCAGGTCGGGGAGATCGTCGAGTGCGTCACGGACGAGCTCCTCGAAGTCGCGGTCATCAAGCGGGTCGAGCTCCATGAACTCGCTTTCCAGCGGATCCCAGGCGACGTTATCCCGGGCGAGCCGCTCGCTGCGACGCACCGTCAATTCGAACTCCTCTTCGCTCTCGCGCCAGCCGGCGAGTCGCGAGATGACGATCTCGACGACGGTTGCCATCGCCACGAAGCCGAGCACGACGATCGCGACGAGCTCGAGCACGCGTAGCAGCGTCGAGTGAACTGGTGGATTGGCGATCAGCGCGACGACCAGCGCCACGAACAGCCCCGTCGCGATGCCGCGCGCGATCTGTGACAGTGGCGGCGGCGACGGGCTCATCAACTCACTAAGGTAGCCGTATGAGCGCATTTGACAGCCCCGATATCGAGATCACGCCGCAGCGTGCCTCCGAGATGCTCGCCGAGGGCGCCACGGTGATCGACGTCCGCGAGGGCTACGAGCGAGATGCCGGCTACATCGACGGGACGCGCCACATT
>JBEKKS010000002.1:0-288401 GCA_050010595.1 Solirubrobacteraceae bacterium | reverse complement strand
TCAAATCAACCGCCAACACAATCAACCAAGTCGTCGCAGAAATCACAAACACCCGCATCACAGAACGCGGCGAAACCAGAGCCGACGACAAAACCTCAGACGCAGCAATGGAAGACCGAAAGCGGACCGGGTACTTCTAGTGGGGGTGCTCGGCTCGGCGATGCGTGAGACCGCGCGGCCGCGACCGGCTGCCGACGTCGTCTGGCAGGAGAGCGAGCTTGGGCGCCGTCAGCGCTGGGACCTGCTCGGCCAAGAGGGCGCAACCGTCTGGTTCACGGGCCTCTCGGGCTCCGGCAAGTCGAGCACCGCGGCCGCGGTCGAGGCGCAGTTGCTTGCGGCCTCACGGATCGCCTACAGGCTCGACGGCGACAACCTGCGCCACGGCTTGTGCAGCGACCTCGGCTTCAGTCACGCCGACCGCTCCGAGAACGTTCGTCGCGTATCCGAGCTGGCGCTGCTGTTCGCCGACGCCGGTGCGATCGCGCTCGTCTGCCTGATCTCGCCCTACGCCGCAGACCGGGCGGCGGCTCGTGAGCTGCATGAGCGTGCCGGTCTACGCTTCATCGAGGTGTACCTGAGCACGGGCGTCGAAGAATGTGCGCGGCGCGACGTCAAGGGTCTCTACGCGCGCGCCGAGTGCGGCGACCTCGAAAACCTCACCGGTGTCGCCGCTCCGTACGAGCCTCCTAGCGCACCCGAGCTCGAGATCTCCGCCGCGCTCGACCTCGACGGTGCGGCGCAGGCAGTTCTCGCGCTGCTCGCCTAGCGCGTCAGTGCTGCTTGGCGCGGCGCAGCTGCGCGCGTTCTTCGTGCATCCCGACGACGCGCTCGATCAGCTGGAGGATCTGCGAGACGCCGGTTGCCTTCGCCTGGCCGTAGTGGAACGCCTCCCGCCAGTCGGCGACGCGCGCGCCCTCGCTCACCATCGCGTTGAAGAACTCGCGCCGCATCTCGATCGTCACGCGAGCATCGGTAGCAAGCTCCTTGGTGACCTTCGGACCGGGCAGCTCGATTCTGAACTGCTGCATGTCGCCACGCCCGCGCAGCTCGAGGGAGACCACGAGCTTCAGCTGGCGTAGCGCCGCCACCTCGTCGGTGACGGTCGTGATCGCCTGCGCGATCTGGGCCTTCGTATCGCTCGACGGGTTCATCGAATCCCTTCTATACCTGGTGTTCTCGAGCAGGCGTGCAGCGAGGCGAAGAGGATAGCGCCGCCCGATCTGAGCGCGGCCAAGGCACGGGCTCTAGATCGCGACGATCGCGTCTATCTCGACGAGCGCCCCGCGTGGAAGGGCGCCGACGCCAACCGTCACGCGGGCCGGCGGCTCCTGCGCAAAGAGCTCAGTGCAGACCTCGTTGACCTCGGCGAACCCGCTCAGCTCGACCAGGTAGATCGTGATCCGCAGTGCCCGCTGAAGCGTCGTCCCGGCCGCCTCGCAGACCGCAGCGAGGTTCTCGAGACAGCGGCGCGCCTGCGCGGCGATACTAACGCCGATCAGCTCGCCTGTGGCAGGGTCCAGCGGGATCTGGCCGGAGCAGAACAGCAGCTCGCCGCAGCGCACGGCGTGGCTGTAGGGGCCAATCGCCTCGGGCGCGCGTGGCGCGGTGACCACTTCTCGCTCAGCTGCCATCGCACTGCACGATAGTCCCCCTGTTGAGCCTGCGCGGTCGCGCTTGACGATGCGGTACGGTCTTGCGGATGCTGCGTGTCGTCAAGGGAGCAGCGCTCGCGACCGCAGCAGGGCTCGCGACGCTCCTGGTTGGAGCCGCGACCGCGTCGGCCGCGGTGTCGCCGGTCGCTTTCGTGCCGTGCGCGAATGCGCCGGGCTTCGGTTGCGCACACCTGACAGTGCCGCTCGATCCGAGCGGTGTCGTGCCGGGCACCGTGACGCTCTCGATCGAACGCAAAGTGGCCGTCACCGGCACGGCAACGCAGGCGATCGTTGGTCTCGCGGGCGGACCCGGCCAGGCGGCGATTCCGTTCGCCTCCGACTTCGCGCAGACGCTCTCGAGTGCTCTCGGCACCCGCGATCTGATCGTCTTCGACCAACGGGGCACGGGCACGTCCGGTGCGCTCAGCTGCCCGGCCTTTGGAGACCCCGACGCGATGCTGACGCCGGCGCTCGTCGGCACCTGTGGGCAGCAGCTCGGAGTGGCGCGCGGCTTCTACGAAAGCGATGACACGGTCGCCGACATCGAGGCGATACGGGAAGCGCTCGGCTACAGCCAGCTCATCCTCTACGGCACTTCGTACGGAACGAAGGTCGCATTGCGCTACGCCGAGCAATACCCGAGCGACGTCGCAGGCTTGATCCTCGATTCGACGGTCCAACCGAACGGACCGGATGTCTACAGCGCATCGACATTCGCGGCGATTCCGGGGATGCTTGCCGACCTCTGCGCTCACAACGCATGTGCCGGGATCAGCGGCAGCCCGATGGCGGACCTCACGACGCTCGTCACGCGTCTCGATACACAGCCGGTGGACGCAACGGTGATCGGGCCGCGAGGCCAGGTCGACCGCGTGCGGATCGGCCCTGACGACGTGTTCAACATCCTGATCAGCGGCGACCTCGACCCGCTGCTACGAGCTGATCTCCCGGCTGCGCTGCACGCTGCTGCAACCAAGCAGGACTACGCGCTGCTGGGGGCACTGGACGTGATCGCCAACGCACCGGAGGGCGGCATCAGCGATGAGCTCTACTTCGCGACGAGCTGCGAGGAGAACAGTTACCCGTGGAGTAGGGCTGACTCCACGACGCAGCGGACTGCCGAGGCCGTGGCGGCCTTTGACGCTCAGCCTCCAACCACGTTCGCGCCGTTCACCGCCAAGACCGCCTATGACGAGAGCGACGCTCCCTACTGCGCCGACTGGCCGTTTGAGACCGCGAGCCCAGAGCCAACCAGCGGCACGCTGCCGAACGTCCCGACCCTGATCATCAGCGGCGCCGAGGATATGCGTACGCCGACCGCCGATGCGCGTGCGGTGGCGGCGGAGATCCCTGACGCCACGCTGCTCGTCGTCCCGAACACGGGCCACTCCGTCCTCGGCACCGAGCCGACGAACTGCGCCCAGGATGCGGTTGACGCCTTCCTCTCGAGCAAGCCGATCGAGCAGTGCACGAACTCGGCGATCCCGACGACGCTGCGTCCGGCCCCCCTCCCCCCCGAGTCGGTCGCGCGCCTGCGCGCAGCGAGAGGAACAAGCGGGCTGGCCGGCAAGACGCTGACCGCGGTTCTCGAGACACTCTCGCAAGCGCTCGACACCGGCGTTGACGACTTCCTCGATGGCAGCTCGCTCAGCGCCACCGTCCACTTCGGCGGGCTCCGCGCCGGCTGGGCCTCATTCTCGCTGCGGGGTCTGCGGCTGCACTCCTACTCCTACGTTCCGGGGGTCAGTGTAAGCGGCGGCTTCGACACGCACGGGAGCAGCTACACACTAGTGGTCAGCGGCGCGCACGCCGCGACCGGCACAGTGGTCTTCGATACGAAGACGAAGAGGATCAGCGGAACGCTAGGCGGCAGCTACGTGTCGACGTCGACAAAGCGACTGGCGGCCCAGGAGGCGAGCACCGCGCGAGCCAGCGCAGCCGACGCGGCCGGCTACTCCTACGCCCGCGCCTTGAACAGCTAGGCCGGCCACCATGGCCAACGCACTGGCGTCGGAGAGCTCACCCTACCTCCGCCAGCACGCAGAGAATCCCGTCGACTGGCACGCCTGGGGTCCGGCGGCGCTCGCGCTTGCGCGCGAGCGCGACGTCCCGCTCTTCGTCTCGATCGGCTACGCAGCGTGCCATTGGTGCCACGTGATGGAGCACGAGTCGTTCACCGATCCGGCAATCGCCGCCGTGATGAACGCGCACTTCGTTTGCGTCAAGGTTGACCGGGAGGAGCGGCCCGACATCGACGGCATCTACATGCAGGCCGTCCAGATGATGACCGGGCAGGGCGGCTGGCCGCTCAACGTCTTTCTCACACCTGCGCAGACCCCGTTCTTCGGCGGTACCTACTGGCCGCCGCAGCCCCGGCACGGGATGCCTTCGTTCCCGGAGGTGCTGGACGCGGTCGCCAAGCTGTGGCGCGAGCGGCGCACGGACGCCGTAGCGGCCGGCGAGCAGCTGGTCGAGCACATGCGCTCGCTCGCCCAGCGCGATCCGTCGCCGACGCCGCTCGCGCCAGCGTTGCTCGAGCACGCGCTCGGCGCGCTGCGCGACGCCTACGACGATCGCCACGGCGGCTTTGGCGGCGCGCCGAAGTTCCCGCCGCACTGCACGCTCGACTTCCTCTTGCGAAGCGGCGAGCTGGAGCTCTCGCTCGGGACGCTGCGCGCGATGGCCGCCGGCGGCATCAACGACCAGATCGGCGGCGGGTTCGCCCGCTACGCGGTCGACCGCAGCTGGACCGTCCCCCATTTCGAGAAGATGCTCTACGACAACGCGCTGCTTGCACGCAGCTACCTGCACGCGTTCCAGCGCAGCGGCGATCCAAGCCTGCTGCGCACCTGCCGCGAGACCCTCGACTTCTGCCTGGCTGAGTTACGCGCCGACGACGGCGGGTTCTACAGCTCGCTTGATGCAGACAGCGACGGCGTCGAGGGCGCCTATTACGTGTGGAGCATCGACCAGCTCCGAGCCGTGCTCGGCGAACGCGCGCAGGACGCGATCGCGTACTTCGGCGCGAGCGAGGAGGGGAACTTCGAGGGCGTGAACGTGCTGGGCGCCACCGGGCCCGAGCCGGCGGACCGCGATCAGCTGCGCCAGGCGCTGCGCGCAGCGCGCGCCGCCCGTGCACGACCCGCGCTCGACGATAAGCGCCTGACTGCTTGGAATGCGCTCGCGATCTCAGCGCTCGCCGACGCCGGGGCCGTGCTCGCCGACCAGGCCTACCTCGAGGCGGCGGTCGCGGCAGCCGATTTCATCTGGCGCGAGCTGCGCGGGCCCGACGGTCGGCTGCTGCGCACGTTCGCCGCCGGGCGTGCCAGCGTTCCAGCATTCCTCGAGGATTACGCGTTCCTCGTCGAGGCGCTATTGACACTGTATGAGGCGAGCTTCGAGGAGCGGTTCTTCGTCTGGGCTCGCGAGCTGGCCGACACGATGATCGAGCGCTTCCACGATCCGGTGCACGGCGGCTTCTACGTCAGCGCAGCCGACGGCGAGCGGCTCGTCGCGCCGCGCAAGGAGGTCGAGGACCACCCGATACCGGCAGGCTGCTCAAGCGCTGCGCTGGGACTCCTGCGATTGGCCGCCCTGACCGGCGAGCACGGCTACGAGGAGGCTGCGCTCGGCGCGATCCGCATCAGCGTGGACGTCGCCGCGCGACTGCCGATGAGCTTCGCCTATCTGCTCTGCGCGCTCGACTTCCACCTCGCTGACATTCGTGAGCTGGCGCTTCTCGGGGCTCCGCTCGAGGACTTCGAGGGCGTTGTACGCAGCAGCTACCGCCCGCATCTGGTGCTCGCCGGCGCAGCGTCCGCCCAGGAGTCGGACGTCCCACTGCTACGCGGGCGCGAGCCCGGTCCAGCGGGTGCCGCCGCCTACGTCTGCGAGCACTTCAGCTGCCGGGCGCCCGTGTTCGACGCGACGGCGCTCGCAGAACTGCTCGCCGGTCAGAGCACCGGTAGGTAGCGGTCGAGCTCCCACTGGGTGACCTGCACGCGATACTCGTCCCATTCGCGGCGCTTGATCTCGACGTAGCGGTTGAAGGTGTGCTCACCAAGGGTCCGTAGCACCAGCTCTGATTCGGCTGTGAGCTCGACCGCTTCGCCGAGGGTCTCAGGAAGCTGCTCGATCCCCAACCTGCGCCGCTCATCCGGCGGCAGGTGATAGAGGTTGCGCTCCATCGGCTCGGGCAGCTCGTAGCCTTTCTCGATGCCTTCGAGTCCTGCCTGGAGTAGCGCGGCGAAGGTCAGGTACGGGTTGCACGCCGGATCGGGGCAGCGCAACTCCATCCACATCTCCTCCTCGCCGCCCGCGTTGTAGGGCGGCACGCGAACGAGCGCCGAGCGATTGCGCCGCGACCAGGCAACGTACACGGGAGCCTCATAGCCGGGCACGAGCCTTTTGTAGGAGTTGACCCACTGAGCGAAGATCGAGCAGATCTCGCGCGCGTGATGGAGCTGCCCGGCGATGAAGCCCTTGGCGGCCGGCGTCAGGAAGTACGGATCGCTTGCGTCATAGAACGCGTTGCGCCCGCCGGCATACAGCGCTTGATCTGTGTGCATCCCGGAGCCGTTCTGGCCGAGCAACGGCTTGGGCATGAACGTCGCGTGCCAGCCTTGCTTGAGTGCGAGCTCCTTGACCGTGATTCGGTGGGTCATGCAGTCGTCGGCGATCTTCATCGCATGGCCGTGGCGAATATCGATCTCGTGCTGGGAGGGCCCAGCTTCGTGATGGCTGAGCTGGACATGGACACCAAGCTGGTCGAGCGCGATCGCCGTGTCACGGCGCACACTCGAACCTGCGTCGAGCGTGGTCAGGTCGAAATAGCCACCGCCGTCGACCGGCTCGGTCCCGGTGGCGTCGCGGAAGAGGAAGTACTCGAGCTCTGGACCGACGTTGAAGGCGTCGAAGCCGAGGTCCTCTGCGCGCTGGCAGGCACGGCGGAGGATCTGCCGCGGGTCGCCTTCGTATGGCGTGCCCTCCGGCGTGAGGATGTCGCAGAACATCCGGCCGACTCCCTGCTCCTCCGGACGCCAGGGCAGCACGGCGAATGTAGTCGCATCCGGCATCGCGATCATGTCCGATTCCTCGATCGCGTTGAAGCCGGTGATCGAGGAGCCATCGAAGGGGATCCCGTTCTCGAACGCGGCGTCGAGGTCGGCGACATTGATCGAGAAGGACTTCAGGTGCCCGAGGATGTCGGTGAACCACAGGTTCATGAAGCGCACGTTGCGCTCGGCGACGATCGCCTTGACGTCTTCGACGTTGCTGGGTATGTCGGGCATCTTCGATCTCCGGGCGCAGGCATGCGCCCGCACTGGCACCCTAGATCATCGCTTGAGTTGGCTGCCTCTGCGCGGTGGTCAGCGCGCTGCCGCGCGTCGCTGCGCAGCCTCACCGGTGAGCGGCGTCGCCGAGCCTGCCCCGCCGGTGCTTGGGAAAGACGCGTCAAGCCATGCTCGCGCCCAGCGCTTCAGCTCCTCGAGCGCCGGTGCAAGGTCGCGGCCCATCCGCGTCAGCGTGTACTCGACGCGTACAGGAGGCCCGGGATAGACCGTGCGCCTGACCAGCCCGCATGCCTCGAGCTCCTTGAGGCGGTCCGACAGCATGCGGTCCGAGAGGTCGGTCACATAGGTCGCGATCTGCGAGAAGCGCAACGATCCGCCCTGAATCAGGATTTCGAGGATCGCTCCAGTCCACCGCCGGCCGATCAACTCGACCGCGCGGTGGTAGTAGGGGCAGCAATGCGGGATTGGTTGCTTTCCCGCTACCCCTGGTTCGCCGTCGCCGTCGAGGTCCGCGAGTGACGCCATCGGCGAGCCGCTACGCAGCGCGCAGCGTCCTCGAGTCCTCGACCGAGCCGTCGACAGGCACGTCGCCGGCGACGTTGACCATCGCGGTGAAAACCTCGAGTGAGGCAAAGGCGATCGCTTCAAGCAGCTGCTCATCGGTCCAGCCGACCTCACGCGCCTCCTCGTGCAGGTAGGCGGGCATTACGCCGCGACCGTCGATCGCAGCCTTGAGGTAGCGGAGCAGTGCCGCTTCCTTGGGATCACCGGACTCGAAGTCGCGTGCCTTGGCAACCTCATCGAGCCCGAGCCCGGACTGGCGTGCGGTGCGGCCATGCAGGGCGATACCGGGAGCGGAGCCGTACATCTCAGCCACCGCGAGCGAGATTCTCTCGAGCGTCCGGACGCCGAGCGTTCCACGGCGCAGCTCTGCCCGGAACCGCGCGTAGGCGCGCAGCGCCGCCGGCGAGCCCGCAAGGACGCCGAGAAAGTTGGGAAGCTGCCCACCACTCGAGAGCGCGCCGCGCAAAACCGGCATCGACGCGTCTGGTGCGGTGAGATCGTCGTGGATTTGGAACCTGCTCATCGTCGTCTTCATCGCATCACGCTTTACTTTTTGATTGTGACTTTACCTTCTGCTAACAACTTACGATTGGTAAGGATATCGAGGCAGCGCCTGTTGCGCAAGTGCTTCCCTGTTCCTCCCAACGCCAAACGCTGCCAGTTGTTGCGCGCGCTCCGCACTGATTTGTTCGCCCCTGGGAGCCGGGCTCCTCTCACGCAAACAGCCCCGAGGACCGCAACGCGGCCGAGCTAGTCGCGACTAGCGGCCGGCAACCGCAGCGACGAACTGGGCGACGTCGGTGGCTTCCTGGCCGCTGTAGATGCCTGCGGGCATCTGCCCACTGCCTTCCGCAAAGCCATTCTGGATGGCGTAGAGAACGAAGGCCTCAGCTGGGCGGACTACATCGAGGTTCGGCCCAATCGCGCCGACTGCGTGAACGGCGGCGAGCGTGTGGCATGTGGCACAGGTTTGCGCGAACAGCGCGCGTCCTTGCGCTTCATCCGCGGTGAGCTTCACGCCGCCCGGGCCGTTACGCGGTGCGTCGCGGGCGTTGTGCAACGAGACGATGATCCCGCCGGCGATTGCTGCCGCGACGACGACAGCGAGCAACACGAGCGTCGCAGCCATCGACCTGCGCTCGTGTGCGCCTTCGCTCATGCCCTCAGGAGCCACGCCGTGAAGATATCCGATGCGGCTGATCGCTCGTCCGCTTGCGGCATGACCGCGCTTTTGCCGCAGTCGGGGCGCGGCGGAGTGCGGATGCCGCGCTTGCGCCCCCAGATGAATCTCCAATGGTGATTGGAGATATTCCGGGACGACCACAGGACCTGGCAGTGCATCGGGCGCTCGCGGAGGTCCATCGGGCCCGCATCGTCGACGAGTTGGAGCGTGCGGCGGACGGTTTAGACGTAGCCGAGCTCGCGCAGCGCCTGCATCTGCATCCGAACACCGTGCGCTGGCATCTCGGCGTGCTCGACCGCGCCGGAGTCGTGTCCTCGCACCCGCAACCGACCGGCAAGCCCGGGCGACCCCGCGTTCTCCACTCACTGCGCGAGGAGGCCGGCGCGCAGGCACGCGAAAGCTACCGGATGCTCGCAGCGATCCTGGCAAAGACGCTGTCGGAGCTCCCGGACGGGTCAGATCGGGCGGCCCAGGCAGGCTATGCGTGGGGCAGGACACTGGCCGGCAGGCCGACGCACGCCGGCCGGCCCGCCGAAGCCGACAGCACGCGTTCGATCGTCGCGTTGCTCGCGCGGGAGGGGTTCCGTCCACAGGAGGACGCACGGCAGATCAAGATGCACAGATGCCCGTTCGGTGAGCTGAGCGAGACCTCCGACGGGATCGCCTGCGCCGTCCATCGTGGCCTCATCGCGGGGGCGCTCGCGGAGCTCCGCAGTACGCTCGAGGTCGAGCAGCTCGATCCGTTCGTCGAGCCACGGCTATGCGTCGCTCGTCTTGGCCGGCGGCCCACGCCTGGCAGCCGGTCGCGCCCGCGATGAGCGGCGTGGCGCAAGACGGCGAGGTTGCGGCACCGCCGGGCTGGACCGCGAGCACGTCGCGCGCCACGCTGCCGCAAGCGCCGCCCGAGCCGGCGTCCGTGAGACGATTTGCCTTGCCGACACTCCTGCTCGTGCTCGGGCCTGGGTTGATGGTGATGCTCGCCGACACCGACGCTGGGAGCATCGTCACCGCAGCGCAGTCGGGGACACGCTGGGGCTACCGGCTGCTGGCGCTGCAGTTGCTGCTGATCCCGGTCCTCTACCTCGTGATGGAGTTGACCGTGAGGCTCGGAGTCGTGACCGGCAAGGGTCACGCCGAGCTGATTCGCGAGGAGTTCGGCAACCGCTGGGCACTATTCTCGGTCGGCGCGCTGATCATCAGCGCGATTGGAGCCCTTGTAACGGAGTTCGCGGGTGTCGCAGGAATCGGGCGGCTGTTCGGGCTTCCGGCCGCGGCGACGGTCATCCCGGCGGCGCTCGCGCTGATCGCGCTCGTCGTCACAGGCGGGTATCGCCGGGTTGAGCTTGTCGGTATCACGCTCGGCCTGTTCGAGCTCGCGTTCGTGGCTGCCGCGGTGCTGACGCATCCGAGCGCGCATGCGATGGCCGCCGGCCTCGTTTCGACGAGCTCCTTCTCGAAGCCCGGGTTCGTGGAGCTGATTGCAGCGAACGTCGGCGCCGTGATCATGCCGTGGATGGTCTTCTACCAGCAGGGCGCCGTGGTTCAGAAGCGAATTCAGCCGCGGAATCTGCGCGCCGCGCGTATCGATACCGGTATTGGCGCCGTGCTGACGCAGGTCGTGATGGCGGCGGTGCTCGTCGCGGCCGCCGCAACGCTGCATGGCGGCGGCCATCAGCTCGGCAGCGTCGCCGACCTGTCGGCCGCGCTCTCGCCAGCATTGGGGCACGAGACGGCTCGTTACGTGCTCGCGCTCGGCGTCGGCGGCGCGGCGCTTGTCGCGAGCATCGTCGTGTCGCTCGCGCTCGCGTGGGCGGTCGCGGAAGCGCTCGGCAAGCCGCGCAGCTTGAACGACAGCGTTCGACGGGCACCGCTCTTCTACGGCCTCTTCACCGCGTCGGTTACGGTCGGCGCAGCGCTCGTTCTGACCAGCCGCTCGCTGGTCGGCCTCTCGGTCGACGTGGAGGTGCTGAACGCACTCCTGCTGCCGCTGGTGATCGGCTTCCTGCTCGCCCTGGCGGCACGGGTGCTTCCCAAGCGCCACTCGCTGAGCGGCAAGCGGCGCGTCGCCTTGCTGGTGGTCCTGGCCACGGTGACGGCGGTCGGCGTGCTGTGGGTCGCGCTGTCGTTGGGCGCTTAGCTGGAGAGGCCCCGCTTGCGCGGGGCCTCTCTGTAGCAGACCTGTAAGCCGGATTCTGTCGTGAGCAGCCATCCATCTGAGCGGCCTACCTGGACCTTGGCGGGCAGCCTGCAAGCGGTCCTGCTTGGCCTTGCATCGGGTGGGGTTTACCTGGCCGCCGCGTCACCGCGACGCCGGTGCGCTCTTACCGCACCATTTCACCCTTACCGGCACGCGACTCACGTGTGGTCGCGCACTTAGGCGGTGTCTTTTCTGTGGCACTTTCCCGCGGGTTTCCCCGGGTCGCCGTTAGCGACCACCCTGCCCTTTGATGTCCGGACTTTCCTCGAAGGCGAACCTCCGCGGCTGCTTGGCCTGCGGATTGACAGTACCGCCTGAGGGCCGGTGATGCCAGCGCTGCAGCGCGCGAGGCGCGGCTCAGCCGATCGCGCGCATCACGCCCACTACACGCCCGAGAATCTGGACGTCCCGCGCGCGAATCGGCTCCATCTCCTGGTTCTCCGGTTGGAGGCGGATGTGATCGGACTCACGGTAGAAGCGCTTGACGGTCGCCTCCTCCCCCACCAGAGCTACGACGATGTCGCCGTTGGCGGCGTGCTCTTGCGAGTGCACGACGACGAGGTCGCCCTCGATGATCGCCGCGTCGCGCATCGACTCGCCGCGCACGCGGAGTAGGAACGTGCCGTCGTCGCCTCCCGCGGCCTGCGGCACGCTCACGTACTCCTCGACGTTCTCCTGCGCGAGCACGGGCTGACCGGCGGCGACCGTGCCGAGCACCGGCAGTCCACCGGCCCGGACCAAGCTCGCTGCGCCCTGCATGGCCCGGTCGAGCAGCTCGAGCGCGCGCGGCTTCGAAGGGTCGCGCCGGAGCAGGCCGAGCTGCTCCAGGTTGGCCAGGTGCTGGTG
The DNA here is from genome assembly GCA_050010595.1 of Solirubrobacteraceae bacterium. Taxonomy (GTDB): domain Bacteria; phylum Actinomycetota; class Thermoleophilia; order Solirubrobacterales; family Solirubrobacteraceae; genus Palsa-513. Next base: position 276,665 of record JBEKKS010000002.1, on the reverse strand, counting down.
CACCGTCGAAGACGACGCCAGACCCACCGCCTTGCCAATGTCGCGTACGGTCGGCGGATAACCATGATCCGCGCCGTAACGCCTGATGAAGTCGATGATCTCCTGTTGTCGCTTGGTCAGATCCATTCGGGGTCTCCTTGTGGTCGGCCTCCGGTTGAACCGAACATCTGTTCGTGCAACATAGCGACCCCACCCGACGGAATCAAGATGCCTATACTCGACCCCCCTGCGCCCGTGGCGGAATTGGTAGACGCGCAAGGTTGAGGGCCTTGTGAGCGCTTAGCTCGTGGTGGTTCGAGTCCACTCGGGCGCATGGAGAAAGCCCTGTGTTTGCAGGGCTTTTGCGCGTCAGGAGGGCGCCTCTCGCTGAACCGGTCCAAGCATTGAGAACGCGCGTGAGAACATTCTCCAAGGTTACGTCCCATCCGGTAGCCTTCGAAAGCGTTGAGTGTGCGGTTTCACAGGGGCGGTTGGGAGGTGCGCTGGCGCGACGGTGAAGGACGTAAACGCGCTTGGCGGTTCGCGGACGAGCACGAGGCCCGCGAACTCGACGCCAAGATGGCTCATCTACCGCCCGCAAAGCGCGCACCATCGCCAGGTCGCGGCCACACTCCCGGCGTCTACAGCTACCAGACCAGAGAAGGCGTGCGCTGGTACTTCAGCTACCGCCGCGCCGACGGCAGACAGACAAACAAGCGCGGCTACAAGAGCCAGCGCGCCGCCGCCGCCGCACGACGGCGCACCCTCCACGGCGGCCCCTACGGCGACATGACCCTCGAGCAGTACTGGGGCCAATGGCTAGACGCCCGTGCCGGCGACCTCTCCCCTGGGACCCGGCAGGACTACGAACGCCACGGACGGCTGCGAATCCTCCCGGAGCTCGGACACATCCCCATGGCCGAACTCGGACGCCACCAGCTCGAACGGTTCGAGCAGCACCTCACCACTCGCGTCAGCAACGGCGAGATCGCCGCCAAGACCGCACGGAACGCCCGCATCGTCCTGCGGTCCGCCCTGAGCGAACGCGAGCGCCAGACAGCGGAGAGCTAGAGCGGGAGACTCGCGCGCGCTTTACGAGTCTGGGCCGTACGCGCAGCTGTCATCGCTGCCACCCCCACCGTAGGGTTGTGCTTTGCGGGACTTGCACTGGGTAGTGGGACTGAGCTAGCATATCCCACATGAATCGCACTAGTGGGACGGCACGCCTCGACGACCGCGGCCGACTGGTTCTCCCGGCTGACTTCCGGCGCCAGCTCGGACTACGCGCCGGTGACGAGGTCCGCATGAACGTCGAGGGCGACGGCGTGCTTCGCGTCGAGAGCCGCCGCGCCGCCGCCCATGCCCTCATCGGCCTCGCCGGCTCGTCACCGCAATCCGCCACCGACCTCCTACGAGAAGACCGACGTCTCCAAGCCGCAGCTGAGGAAGCAGACGCGCGCCGCTTCGCGCAGAAAGCGTCAACTCCGTCGAGTAGCCTCGGAGCGACCCGATGATGAACAACGCGCACCGCCCCGAAGCCGCCGAGTTCGGACCCGTCACAGTCGCCACCGCGACGTTCGGGAGCAGACGCCCTAGGCGCACGATCGCGACTACGTGCGCGGGCCCGCTCACAGCGCTCGAGCTGCTCAGAGCGTGGGGCGCTGTCCCCGGACCGGACCTCGCGGATCCTCGAAGCGTCTTCGAGCACCGACCGCTTGCTGTCCGCGGCGGGATGCGCGTTCATCACAAGGCGCGTGCCGCCCGGCGGACCGCTGCGTGCCGTCCACCCGCGACCGCCTGCGCAGACAACGCCAAGCCGCGCGAGTCGGCCGGCGCGATCACAGTCTGGTCTGCGAACGCCCCGCCCGTGCCGCCTAGCGCGTAGCGACCGAACCTCCTTCAAGTTCGCCGCGGGCCACCTCCCGGTCCGGCTACGCGCCCAGCCATCGAATACTTCGAGCGGCTCGCGGCGGAAAGTGAATCCATGACCGAACACAAGACAGACACGCCAGAAGATCCGGCCGGACGCCCAGAGGTTCGCGCCGTCCTTGACGCCTCAGCCATCCTGGCGCTGCTCTTTGGCGAGCCCGGTGCCGAGACCGTCGCCGACGCAATCGCCGACGGCGCCGCGATGAGCACAGTCACCTACGCCGAGGTCGGCACAGTCTTGATCCGCAACGGCCACGACGGGAGCCCGCTCGCGCAGGTCGCCGCGCAGGTGAGCGTCGAGCTATTCACCGTCGCGGACGCGGACACGGCCGCCGCACTCATCGCTGATGGTGCGCGGCTCGGCCTCTCACTCGGCGATCGGGCATGCCTTGCACTCGCCAAACGCCTAAACGCCCCGGCGCTGACCGCAGAGCAGGTATGGGCGCAGTTCGACGTCGGCATCGACATCACCCTCATCCGGCACGTCGAACGATGACTCGCGAATCGTGCGCGGGAAACGCGACCGCGCTTGGCTCTGGGCGAGAGCGGGAGCGGGAGCGGAGCCGCCGCGGTGCCTGGGACTCAGTCGTCGCCCGAGACGTCCTCAGCCACTCCTGCGATCGGGTCGGTGGAGCCTTGGATCATCCGTAGTGCGTCCCGGTAGAGGAACGGCACCCAAAACGTAAAGCGCTCGCGGTCACCCCGCCGTTCGAAAAACCCGATCTCTGCGAGATGGTCTGCGGTCGTTAGGGCTTCCTCATCCGAGCATCCCCATATCTGTGCGAGCGACTCGACGGTCTGTTCCGTTTTCTGCTGGTCGAGCTGCTCAAGCCTGGGCTTGACCGAGGGGTACTCGGCGTAAATCGTCTTGTCCGGCCCCCCGTTGTTCGGTCCATTCGGTTTGTTAGTGCTTGACGTTGTGAGAGCCCGAGTGAGACTGGAGGCACTGAGCACATCCTGCTCGGGCTGGTGCGCGAGAACGAAGGCGTAGCAGCACGCATCTTGCTGGACCTCGACGTCGAGCCGGAGCGGATTCGCAAGGAGGTGATCCGGATGGTGGGGACTCATCGTGGACAGCCTGGCGAGGGTGAGCGCTCCGTGGCAGCAGTACCCAGCCACGGTGGAGGAACGGCCAGCATGCTGTCGAGCGCTGCTGTCACGCCGCTGATGGCGCTCGCCGCCAGCCAAGCTCACGCGCACGGGAGCAGCGAGATCCAGCCGATCCACGTGCTGGATGCGCTCACGCGCGACACGCAATCCGCGGCGCTACTCAACGAGCTGGGAGTCGATGTGGTCGGCGTTCGCACCGCGGTCGAACGCCGGCTCGCCGAGGACCCCGCACCGCCCGACCCAGCAAGCTAGCCGGCGCAGCAGCCGTCCACCCAGCGCCGAGCCAAGGGCCGAGCTTCCGATCAGGCCGTGGCCCGGGTAAGCTACTCAGGCCGCTGCTCACGCCTGCGGCGATGAGCGCGAGTAGCGTCTCGACGGGCGTCACTTTGGTCACGAGCTTGGATAGCCCCGTCTCCGGCTTGGGAGGGCCGCTCGGTTCCTGGCTCGCGATCGGCTGAGTTTAGCCAGACGACATACACAGGAAGCTGGAATTTCCGTAGAAGGTTCGTTGGCCAGTAGAGTGCCGGAGTCCAGAGCAGGATTGTCGAACTCGGGAGGCGAGTGATGGCCGGAGACCGTCCGTCGGTGCCGGGACGCGTAACCCTGCGCGGCAGCAACCGTGAGGCCCCGAGCGATCCGCGCATCGGAGATCCCGATCTGACCGAACTCGTTGAGCTGAGCCTGTATCTGAGGCCGCGAGCGGCGGTCGATTGGGTAGATGCTGAGGCACTGCGTAGCCCGGCGGAGCGCCGGATCATGTCACGCGATGACTTTGCCGCCGCCCATGGTGCTAGCCCCGAAGACGTCGAAGCAATACGGGAGTTCGCGAATGATCACGCTTTGGAGGTAGTCGAGGTGGATATCGGCCGCCGCTTCGTCTCTCTACGTGGGACATTGGACGCGGCGGCCAAGGCTTTCGGCGCTTCAGCGCTCGGGCGTTTTCGCGGGACAGATGGCGAGTACCGTGGACTGCAGGGGCCGCTGAGCGTCCCAGCAGCGCTTGAGCCGATGATCACAGGCGTGTTCGGGTTCGATCAGCGCCCACTCGTACCAAGGCGGACGGTTCAGCTGCGCCCTCTGGGTGACGATCCCGGCTACACGGCTGTCGACGTGGCCAAGGCCTATAGCTTTCCGTCGAATTTGACTGGGGCGGGACAGACGGTTGCCGTGATCGCGATCCAGGGCGGCTTCACGCAGGCCGACCTCGACACTTACTTTCAGGGACTGGGTCTTCCCGCGCCAGTGCCAACTCCAGTCGTCGTAAGCGGTCCGGGAAACGTCCCAGGGGGCGTAGATCTAGACACTGAGGTGATGATGGACATCGAGGTGATCGGTGCGACCGCCCCAGGCGCAAGGATCGTCGTCTACTTCACCAACAACAACGACGGGGACATTGTGAACGCAGTCTCAACGGCAATCCATGACACGACGAATCGACCGTCAGTCATTTCCATAAGCATCGGCGCCTCGGAAGATGGATGGAATTTCAGTAGTCGGGTCTCGCTCGATGCAATGTTTCTCGAAGCTGCTGGACTTGGCATCACTGTGACTGCCGCTAGCGGCGACCATGGGTCGGCCAACGTGCCCGTTGATGGAAAGCAGCACGTGCTGTTCCCAGCTTCTTCTTCGTACGTCCTCGCGTGCGGCGGAACGAACTTGACGCTCAACAACGGCACGATCACAAGTGAAGTGGTGTGGAACGACGCTACCGGCGCTACCGGTGGGGGCGTGAGCGAGTGCTTTGAGCCCCCCGCCTACCAGGCGAACGCAGGAGTTCCGCGCAACGTCGACACGGGTCTCGCTGGCCGGGGTGTGCCCGACGTTAGCGCCCCCGCGGCAGAACACTGGCGGATTCAGGTCGATGGCGGGACGTATCTGTGTGGTGGGACAAGCGCCGCGGCGCCGCTGTGGGCCGGCCTGATTGCAAGATTCAACCAGGGGAACGGACGCCCAGTAGGGCAGGTGCACGCCCAGCTCTACGCAGGCCGCGGGGCGCTCGCGTTTTATGATGTCAGGGAAGGCAACAACGGTGCCTACGCCGCGGGACCGGGCTGGGATGCGTGTACCGGCCTAGGAACACCGAGCGGGACGATGTTGGCAAACGCCCTTTTCGCCGGTTTCGGTCCTGGGCCGGTTCCCGTGTTCGGATGCACTCTTGCCGGCGATGAGCCGGCCAGCGCGCTTATCGACGGGATGTTCGAGGCGTGGTATCTCGGGGCTAATGGGGGCCATCAGGTTTGGCAAAGCCTCGGCAAGCCCAGCAGCGGTGACATCGCGGCGCCATTCGGCCTCGTGACCGACACTACGACCAATTCGACGTACGTGTTCGTTTGTGGTGCCGAGACACACCCGTGGCTTTGCCTGAACGGTACGTGGATCGACATAGGCATTCCAGCGGCCGGGGTCGGCGTGCAAAGGTGGCTAGGCCCGATGGCCGTCCAGTTGGGCAACGGCGTGATCGGCGTGTACGCGCTAGGTACAGACGGCAATCTATGGCGACTGATATGCCAGCCAGGGTCCCCGCCTCAGTTCAGTTGGCAGCCCTTGGGCACACCGACCGGCCAGAGCCTGCCCACGGGAATTTACCACCAGGCGCTCGTCCCGCAGAATGGGACCGCGGCCTTTGTCGTCGCGTCGGGCCAGTTGTGGAAATGGCAGGACCAGTGGCAGCCGGCCCCCCCAACCCCTGCGCAAGGCCTTCGCATTTACTACCTCGTCGGCGCGATCGCGCTCCCGGACGGCGGTCACGACGTGTACGCGGTATGCCAGCTCGCGGACGGAAGCCTGCATCTGTGGCTGAGCAACGACACGTGGACGGAATGCGGGATTCCTGGCCAGGCCGGCGAGCCGGTAGCCGTGGTCCCTGGCCCCGATGCCGCTAGCGCCGTCGTGTTTATGATGGCGATCCCGCCCGGGCAGCAATTGCCGCAACTCTGTTGCTGGGACCGTGCCACAAACACCTGGGTGTGGCTAGGCAATCCTCCCGGCGCCCAGCTTGTCAGTCCGCTCGGCGCATTGCTGATGCCAACAAGCGGATCCTACCCGGCCGGCCCAACGGCGTTCGTTCTCTCGGACAGCAACCAGGTCCGCCGGTGCTCGCGCATAAACGGAAACTGGACATGGGGAACCCTACAGCCCTGACGTCAACAGCCGGCAAGATCCCCGGCTAGCAGCACGCGTCCCACACTCGCACCGACGTCCCGCTCGAGGCGCTCAGAATGGCGCTGGGAGCTGGCAGCCCAGCGCCGATTTCGAGCTCGTCCCGTATAGGGGCCCGGCCAAGCTCAAGGCCAGGGGGTGTAACAGCGCTGCTGCGGGCCTCTCATGTAGAACGTCGGTCGAATGACAGTGCTGCGCTGACACTCTCGTAGCGGTCGTGCTCGGAGCGAGGCGGCCGCGACTGCCCTTGCCGCATCTGGCGCGCCGCGCCGCGCCGGCCCGCCAGCCAGCCACTGACGTCCAAACGGTACGATCCACTGACACGACGCGGGAATTCCACTGGCATCGCAGCTTTGAGACGACCATTCCGGCGGGAACCGTCTTTATCGCGGAGAACGGGGCCGTCCGGGATTCCCGGGCTTCGGATGCGTGCCTGAGCGGTACCACGAGCTGGAGGCTTCGCTCGTCCCTGACGAAACACGCTCGGCCGAGAAGTACAGCGGCTACTACTTCGTCTTCCTCGCGGCCGATATCGGCAAGACGCTTCGACGTCTGGGTCCGGCGTCCCCCTGATGCCATCCGATCAGTCGCGCTCCACGCTCCCTCAAAAACGACAGGAGCGCGCTGACCAATCCGCTCGCTACCGCTTCCGCCCAATACCACGAACGCGACGCACACCGACCCGGTCGGTGAGAACAGTTTGAGAACAAACGCCCCGCAAGATCCGTCCGATCCGTACGCGCTACAGGACGATTCAGCCGCATTCTGCGGCCTGGCACGCATCTGGCAGGCCGTGAGCCAGGTTGAGGGCCTTGTGAGCGCTTAGCTCGTGGAGGTTCGAGTCCTCTCGGGCGCATGGGAGGAAAGAAGCCCGGTCAACGCTGCGACACTCGAACTCGCTGCCTGGTGCGGTACGTCCGGGTGGCGCCGCAAACACCGCAACGTGTCGTGTCGGTCGGGTCGTGTCTGCTTTTCGCGGTCGGTGTGCCGGGGCCTCAGCTGATTCCCAGACCCATCTCGGAGTCATCTGAGGGTGGAGCGCAAACCTGCCGCATACGAGCAAACCGACACGAAAGGGAGAACGCCATGACACTCACCGCCTGGATTATCGCCGCGAACGTGGCCCTCGACGCCGCGGTGGTCGGCGCTATGGCGCTCCTGATGAAGCGCGCCGCACGCTGGGGCACAGGCCCGGGCGAGCGACGTCAGATGGCGATACGGCGAGCACTGTTCGCGCATCGAGCGCACCGGACGCGCGTCGACGGCCTCGTGCTTGGCCGCTAGGCGCGTGAGGCCTGACCGTCGCTGTCTCCCCTAGCTAGAAGAAGCCGATGCGATCTAGCGGCCAGTAGGTCACAAAGACTTCGCCGACGATCCACGAGCGTGGCACTGGTCCCCAGAACCGACTGTCGTCTGAGTCGGCACGGTTGTCGCCCATCATGAAGTAGTAGCCGGCAGGAACCTTGATCGGCGTCGGATAGGAGCAGGTCGAGTCATTCACGCAGTGTTGGAAGGTCGCGAAAGGCTCCTTCTGGCGGATGCCGTTCAGGATCACGTGGCCGTCCACGATTGCGATGGTGTCGCCACCTACCGCGACCACGCGCTTGACGTAGTTGATGCTTGTCGCAGACCCGGCGGGCAACGGGCACGGAGCGGTTCGCGGACGTTTCACCCCGCACAGACCGAACGTCCCCTCGGCGGCGCCCGCCGGCGGATGGAAAACGACGATATCGCCGATCGACGGAGCGAAGAAGTCGTTGCCGAGCCGATCGACGAGGACGCGCTGACCGCTCACGAGCGTCGGCTCCATCGACTGGCTGGGGATGCTGTAGGGCTTGACGATCCACGCCTGGATCGCGAATGCAAAGGCCGCCGCCAGCACGACCACGACGAGGAGCCTCAGCATGGCTGCGTTGCGCGCGAGCTTCACTGCGACCGACCTTCACGCACGTTCAAGTTGTGATTGTCGAGACGAGCTGGTCGATCGGCGGTCGGGGATCGGGATCTGGGGAAAGGTAGCCGTCCGCTGCGGTGTAGTGCCACGCCGGGCCGTGCGCGATCAGACTCTCGAGCGCTTTCAGCAGCGCGTCGACATCGTCGCTGCTGCTGCCGAGGCCGATGCTTGTCCGGACGGCTCCACCATCTCCAAGGCCGAGACGGGCGAGCAGTGGATGGGCACAGAACTTGCCGCCGCGGACGCCGATCCCGTGCTCCGCTGAGAGGTAGGCGGAGACCAGGTCGGCGCGGTAGCCAGGTACGTTGAAGCTGGCGACGCCTACGCGGTCAGTGTGTGACTGCCAGATCAGCAGCGGCTCGATCCCGAGACGGTCGAGGCCGGCGAGCAGCTCGCCGTAGAGGCCTTGCTCGTGCGAGATGATCGTTTCGAAGCCGAGCCGCTCGAGCGCTGCAATCGCGGCGGCCAGCGACACAGCGCCCACCAGGTTCGGCGTGCCACCTTCATGCCGCGCCGGACTCGGCTTCCACTCCACTCTGTCCAGCGTCACGTTGACGACGGCTCCGCCGCCGGGCTGGCGCGGTGGCGCCGCATCGAGCCAATCGGGCCGGCCGATCAGGGCGCCGGCGCCGTAGGGGGCATATAGCTTGTGGCCCGAGCAGGCGAAGTAGTCGATCCCCGTTGCTTCGAGGTCCACCGGCCTGTGCGGGGCCAGCTGGGCGCCGTCGACGGCCAGCCGCGCGCCGTGGCGGTGAGCCAACCGTGCGAGCTCCGTCAAGGGGGGACACTCTCCTGTCACGTTCGAAGCGCCGGTCACTGCAAGCAGCGCCGCGGGCTCCCGTGCCAGCTCGCGATCGAGCGCGGTCAGCGTCGTGGCGACCGTCTCCCCCGCGGCTACAGCGGTGAACTCGTCGGCCCGCCACGGCAGCAGGTTCGCGTGGTGCTCGATGTCGAGATGGACCACCCGGCCGGGGACCGCGCTCGCCAGCAAGGTCAGCGCATCGGTCGTGTTGCGCGTGAAGATCACGACGTCGCCGGCCCGCGCGTGCATGTGCTCGGCGATCACCTCGCGCGCGTGTTCGTACGCGGCGGTGCTGACCCGCGAGAGGTAGCTCTGGCCACGGTGGATGCTCGCGTAGTGCGCGAGCGCAACCGTGACCGCGCGGTGGACGCTCGCCAGCGGCGGAGCGCTGGCGGCATAGTCGAAGTTCACGAACCGAGCGCTGGTGCCGTCCACGAGCGGCACCTGCGTTACCGCGTCAGCCAGCTCTGCGAGCGGGGCGACGCGGGTACTCATTGCATTTGCTACCACCTCACGCCCCGGCAGTGAGCTCGATGCCGTAGGCCGGCAGGTCACCGATCCCGCCACCGGCGATCCGAACCACCTGCTCGCCGCGTTCGCGACGCAGCAAGCTCGCCGCGACCGCGGCCCGCCCGCCGCCGGCACACGCCACCACGAACCTTCGCGGCCCGCCTGGTAGTTGCGTGTCACGACCATTGCCGAGCAGCGAGAGCGGCAGGTGCTGCGAGCCAGCGACATGGCCTGCGCGCCACTCGCGCTCATCGCGCACATCGATCAGCTCGACAGACTTCTCCCGCAAGGCGCCAGCCAACGTGGCGACATCCCACGGCTGCGCGCTCTCAACCGCCAGGCCGGCGTTTCGCCAAGCCTCGTGGTTGGCAACAGTGATGCCGACCACTCGCGTGAGACCTACCGCCGCAAGCAGCTTCGTCGTCGCTCGAGCCGTCGCGATTTCCTCAGCAACGACCACGACGTCCTCCTCGACCCCGATCGCCCACCCGGCACGCGTCCCGATCGCCGACGAGCTCGCCGGCAGGTTGATCGCCGCCGCGATGTGCGCCGCGTCATAGGCCGCCGCGTCGCGCGCATCCAGCAGCGTCGCTCCGTTGCCGATCACCGCCGCGAGCGCGTCGGGCTCGAGCACCGCTACCGCGGTTGGCGCACCTTCGTTGCCACGCCGGTTGATCTCGACGATATGCGCCACGTTCGGCGGGCGTGCCGGCACGTTGGCGAGCAGCTCCGTCACGAATGCGTTTTCGTCGGATTCGATCAGCTGGTTGTGGCGGCGCTCGAATCCGATCGTCGAGCTCGTCTTGCGGCTCAACCCAGGACCGCCACACAACGAGCCGCCAACATGCCCGGGCCACACCTCCACGTGATCGCCGAGCTCAACCAGCCCTCGGAGGCTCTCGCGCAGCAGGCGAGCACCGGCGTCCGCCTCCACCGCAAGATCCGGCCGCGCGAGATCACCAACGAGCAGCGAATCCCCGCTCAACACGAGCCATGGCTCACTGGAGCGCGACAGGTCGCTGACCGCGAGCGCCAGGTGCTCTGGACGATGCCCCGGCGTCGCTATGGCACGCACACGAATCGCCCCGACCGCAAGCTCCGCACCGGCCGCAAGATCACCCTCCGCGACATCCCCGTCACGCGCGGGCCGGTGAGGCACAGCGCCCGTTAGCGAGACCAGTCGCGCCCGACCCGAGACGTGGTCCGCATGGTCGTGCGTGTCGACAACATGCACAATCCGCACGCGCTCGCGCGCGGCGATATCCAAATACACATCGACGTCCCAGCGTGGATCGACGACGATCGCCTCGCCGCCATCAGCCAGCACGTACGACGCACACCCGAGATCGTCGTTTAGCACCTGCTGGAACAACATCACTGCCCCTTTCTTGCAAAAACCGAGTGCTCGCACCGTCGCCGACGACACGTAGGGCTCACCGAACCGGGCCGGAATCAAAAGGGAATGTCGGCCCCGAGGGGTGACCCTCGGGGCCGACGCCGAACCTTCCCTACTTGGCGCTACTTCACTTTGATCGAGGGTCCGCTCACCGAGTCAGCCGAGTAGTTGGTGTCACCCGGCCACGAGATCGTGACCTTCCACGTACCCTTGCCGAGCTTCGGCACCTTGACGGACGCGATGCCGCCAGAGATCTTTCCGGTAAGGACCTTCGTGCTCGATCCCTTCTTGAGCGTGACCGTCACTTCACCGGTCACCTCGGCGTCACCGCTCGGCGAAGTGATCGCGACCTCGTATTCGCCAGACTTCTTGGGGGTCGGGGACTTGAAGACCTCCCCAATGATGCTGCTGACCGCAATCAGTGCGGACTTCGTCGACGGCGCGGGCGTTGTTACGGTCTGCGTCACCGTCACGACCTGCTGCGGCGAGACCGTCAGTGTCCCGCTGTCGCTGAACGAGACGATCTGGCTATCGCCGGCATACGACAGCGTGTAGTTGTACGTCCCGGCAGCCAGCGTCGGGAGCGTAAACGTCGCCACGTTGTTCACGACCGGCTCCGACGCGGTCCCAACCGTCGTGCCGTTCTGCTGCAGGACGAGCGAGACGTCCCCTGTCGGCGTAGCCCCGAACGCATTTGCGATCGAGATGGTTATCTCCGGCGCCGTCGGGGCGCTCACCGTGGGTGCAGACACCGTCTGCGTCGAGACCACTGGTCCCGGCAGACCGGCGAAGAACACGCTCGCCGCGTTATCCGCTGCCAAACCACCGAGCACGCTGCCCGGGCTTGTGTCAGTGCCCCACGCCCTGATGATGCTGCTCTTGCGATTTTCGGCAACGCCCCATGGGGCAATAACCGCGTCGAGATCGGCGATCAGCGTGTTGTCCGCCGTCGCATCCGCCGGCGTGTTGGTCTCGTCCACTTCAGCGAGGACCACATCCGACTTCGCCGCCGTGAGATTCACCGGAGCGACCGAGCCGGCCAGATTCGACAGCAGGCTCGTGAACGGCGACGTGCTCAGCACCGGCAGATTCTGCGTGATTGCTGTCGGGTTCGCGCTAAGCGCACCCGTAGTGCCGCTGCTGACGCTCGTGACCGTCACCGACGCTGCCTTCGCGTGCAGGCCGGTCGTGGCGGGGGTATATGTAACGGTCGCCGAGTCGGAGCTATCGAGGTACTGCGCGTCGTCGCTCTCGGTAGTCGTGTTCGGGTCCAGACTGGTCGGGTTCGTCTGCCAGGTGACGTTCGCCAACTCAGCGTTCAGCGTCGACCAGATTGGAACGTCGAGCGGGATCGTCGACAGACCGAGCTCATTGGGAACGGGGTTTGTGTAATCCCAGTCCGACATGTACTCGGTGTAGCTGCCGTTCCCGTTGTTGATGATCCATTGCCGGTTGACGCCGCCACCGTCGCTCTGCTGATAGCCGATGAGGAACGGCACCTGGAGCTTGTTTGCGATGAGCTGCGCGCTGGACGTATTGCCGGCCGAGTAGTAGGTCACGTCGTTTGACGGGGCGGTGTACTGCGTATTGATGTTCTTCAGGTAGGTGTTGACAAGGTCGCCATACAGGAACGTCGGATTGCTTTGCGCCGAGTTGCTCGCGGTCGTGGTGTTACGCGACTGCAGCGGGTTGGTCGAACTCGTCGTACCGCCACCCACCGTCCCACCGTCGAGAACGGTGTCGAAGTTGAAGACTTCAGCGTTGTTCTCCTGGGCGTACTCGTTGATGTACGGAACTATTGGTCGGGTGTTTGGGCACCAGGTGCCGCCGAAAAGGATTACCGCCGTTGCGTTCGTCGTTGCGCTGCTCTTCAGCAGGTCGACGAGCTCCGGGTAGGGGATCTGGTCGATCCGCCAGCCGCCGTTGGCGCTGCTGGCAGACGTGAGAAGCGGCTGGTATGACTGGAGTCCAGTGGCCTGCGTGCCACCAGAGAAGGCGTTGTCAACGGCGTCGTTCTTCGCGGTCGCCTCAGACTCCCACCAGTCGAACTGGGTGTAGTCGGTGAGCAGTGACTCAGCCGTCGGAAGGTTCGCCGTGCTGAGCGTTGACGAAGCCGTTTCCTCAAGCGCCGCGTTTACGTCGGGCCCGATGGTTGAGTTGTTACCTGCGTTTGCGTACTCCTTGTCCAGGTCAACCCAGGCGAGGATCTTCTCGTTCTGAGGCGTGGAGCTGACCGTGACCGTGTTGGCGTCGTTGTAGATGAAGAAATAACTGTCCGTGGAGCCGGTCGGGGCGGTGAACGGAGTTCCGGTCGGGTTGGTCGTCACCGTCGGGTAGTTGTAGAGCGCGCCACCAGTGTTGTTGACGGCCCCGTTGACGATCTCTGTGCTGTAACCCGAGTTGACGCCATAGTCGTTGACCGTGGCCGTTCCGGTTGTGCCAGTGACCGTTGCGTTTTCAGTGTCCTGGGACGCCGGGACGGCAGTCACGCCGTCGCCCAGGTACTGGCCGACGAGGTTTTCCCACGTATAGCCGTAAATCACTTGCGAGGGCGTTGTCAGCGAGGTAATACTCAACGGGTTACGGATGTCCAGATTGGGCTCGTAGATGTTGGTGCCGTTCTGGGTGATCGTGGTACCAGCCGAGGTCGTGGTGCCACCCGAAAGGTTGGGATCGAACCAGTAGATCTCCTTGAGGTTGTCGGTCAAGGCCTGAGCCTCGACAGCCTGCGCCTCAGCTTTGAAGTGCGTGTCCAACCCGGGGTCACCGATCAGAATCGCCTCGTTGCCCGGCTGCTGGAGCAGCCACTGGAGCTCGTCGTAGGTAACGGGCTGGATGACCGGGCTGGTATCGCTCGTCGGGAGTCCGAGATCGTCCTGGAGGAACGTCGCGGTGTTGTAGCTGGTCAGGGTTGCTGTACGGAGCGGCGCCACACCAGTCGGGGTTGCCGCACTGGCGGTTGCCTGTGTGCTCACTGCGGTGACGAGCGAAGCGACCCCAGCGGCTGCCGCAAGCGCGGTAGCCGATCGCCTCCAAGTGGTAATGCGTTTCACGGTATTCCTCACTTTGTTTATCGAGCTTATGCGCAATATGGCGTCGGTCGCGTTGAACGCACGCAGGATCAGCGTGCCTCTCCGCCTACCTCGGCACCGGTGCGTGCCCAGGCAGCTTCGCTTCAGGTGGTCACTTCGTGACGGCGATCGGGGACCCGGTTGCCGAGACAGCCAGGTAGTTCGTGTCACCGGGCCACGAGATGGTGACCTTCCAGGTTCCCCGGGACAGCTTTGGCACGAAGACGGTCAGGGCGCCGTTCTTGAAATTGCCAGTGATCGTCTTGCTGATCGAGCCGCTGCGCAGAACAATCGTTGCCTTGCCGCTGATCGTGTTGAGACCCTCGGTCGTCACGGCGATCGTCACGCGGTAGATACCGGGCTGCTTGCTGGTCGGTGCCTGGACGACGGTGCCTGCAACCTTGCCCACCTTGATCCGCGCGATGTTGGGGGTCACAGCCTTCGAGGTGGCAACCGAGGTCGAGGAACCGCCGGTGACGGAGCCAGTACTCGTGAAGGTCGAGCTCGAGGAGCTCGAGCTCGACGACTTCGAGCCCGAGGTGCCGTTCTGCTGGTTGAGCCAGGTCTGGTAGGAGGGGATCCGCTGCCATTCGGTCCAGGGCGCCACCGCGAGCAGGTTGCCCTGGTCGTCGTAGTAGTCGATCTGGTTGTCCGGGAAGTCGTAAACCACGTCGGGGATCGCGACGCAGCTGTAGTCGTCGTATCCGGGCAGGGTGTCAAGGCCGTCGTGGTAGGTCTGGCCGTCGATCGTGACGGTGACCGCATATGGGTGCACGGCCGGGTTCGTGACGTCTGTGGCATCCGCAGCGGTCAAAGCCACCCCAAACGGTGCGACGGCCAGCCCGACGGCGCCGAGCGCAAGCCCGGCAACGATGGTAGGCACCGGCCGCGCCAGCAGGCGCCGGCCAACTCTCCAACGGGGAAAAATGGTCACTGTCTTCCTCTCTTGTCGCTGCTGTTCTTCGGGGACGCGGTGAAAAAACGGGGGTCATCAGGCGCCCACCAACTCTGGGTTCTGATCCGGGGCGCCGCTGGGCTCATCGGTCACGTCCGCATCGAACGTGCCTGTCCCGAACGGATCGGCGGACCCCGCGCCGATCCCGGCCTCCGTGACGACCTCCGACTCCGCGAGCTCGTCCTCATCGAGGAACTTGGCCCGACCGGCGAATATCTCGTCATCGAGCATTCCGGTCTGGCGTGCCACGACGGTCGCACTCACTGCAGCGGCGGTGACGTTAGTCGTCGTGCGCGCCATGTCCGCGATGATCCCGATCGGGATCGTCACCGCGACAAACTCGAGCGGCAGGCCGGCTGCGGTGAAGACTGTCGCGGCCACCACAGTCGCCGCGCCGGGCACGCCGGCCGTGCCGATCGAGACGACGACGCAGAGGACCGCGAGGACGACGTAGTTCGCGGGCGTGTAATGGAGGCCGTACGCGTTGATCCCCCAGATCGCGATCAGCATCGGCCAGATGCCGGCGCAGCCAGGCATACCGATCGTGGTGCCGAGCGGCGCGGTGAAGTGCGCGATCTCTGAGTTGACGCCAACCTGGCGGGTCAGCCGCGCCGTCGTCACCGGGAGCGTGCCGACACTGCTCTGCGTGCTGAACGCCGTGAGCTGCGCCGGGAAGATCTTGCGGAAGAACGGGACCACCGGCACCCGCGCGAAGGTCTTGAGAATCACCGAGTTGACGCCGTAGGTGTGCAGGAAGCAGACGCCCCAGACGAGCGCCAGCAGCCCGAGTAGCGACGTAAAGTCTTTCCCGAGGTTCGTGCTGCTGCCGACCATGTAGGCCGTGAGCGCAACGATCGCGTACGGCATCAGCCTGATGACGTAGCCGATGGCCTTGAAGATGACGAGCTTGAGCGCTTCGACGCCGTTACGGAACGGCTCGGCCTTGACGGTCCCCTGCTCAGCCAGCGCCAGATAGGCGACCGAGAGCGTGACCGCGATCAGGATGATCGGGATGATGTCGTTCGAAGCGAAGTTCTGCACGACGTTCGTCGGGAAGAAGCCCACGACCGTCTGACTGAAGGTCTGAACCTGGCCCTGGATGGTGTCGGTGAAGCCTGTGCCGAGCTTGTCGTGCAGGCCATGGCCCGGCTGAAGCGCAAGCGCGAAACCAAGTGCGAGCACAACGCCGATGGCGTTGCTCAGCATCAGCCAGAAGATCGAGCGAAAGCCGATACTGCGCAACTTCGCAAAGCTGTTGAGCGAAGTGATCGACGAAACGATCGCCACGAAGATCAGCGGAGCGACAGTGGCGAGCAGGATGTTGATGTAGATCTGACCGATCGGATCGATCGCCTGGACCTGGTTGCCCGCGACTACACCGATCGGTACGCCCACCGCTAGGGCGACGATTGCGACGAGGCTGAAGTTGAGGTGACGCCTACGCAGCCACCAGATGCCGACCCAAGCGAGCACCAGCGCAGCGATTGTCTCCTCCGCCGGCCAGTGCCAGCTCATAAGCCGTTCGTCCCTTCAGTCGTCTCGATGGTTGCCTTGCGGCGGGCAATGTACACCAACTCGGTCCACTTTGCCCATTCGATCGCCATAGCGCTCTCCCGGGCGGGCCGATACAGCCTGCGGCGCGCGGCTGTATCGGACTCAGTCGCCTGCGGCGCTCGCCGGGCGGCGTGGTGCCCACCAGCGCCGTAAGGTCGTCGACCCCACGCTCCTCGCCGAGCGCTCACCCGATCCATAGCCCTTCGACACGGACCTGAAGGCCGGTAGCGGTCCGGCTCATGTAGTTCACGAGGCCGCTGTGGCGCCACTGGAGCATGCACCGTTGAGGCTGGAAGAAGTAGCGCATGCCGATCTTGATCTCTTTGCGCGTCCGGTTGATCAGGCCCTCGTAGCCCTCGGCCACGTAGTAGCCGAGATCCTTGTAGCCCTCCTGGCGCGGCCGCAGCGGGCCGGTCACGCACCAGACAATCACGCCGGTGCGGTGGTCTACCTGCGTCGTGACGCCGCAGTGGGTGATCGGACAGCCGCACGACATACCGAGCGGGCGACCGATCAGCACGTCACCGACCCGGATGTCTAGCTCGCGTGTCAGTAGCGGGTTGTGCGGCAGGATGATCTCGCGGGGACCCGGGTCCTCGGGGAAGTGCTCGAGGACGAAGTCGTACTCACGGCCAAGCGTGTCCGACCAGCTCGGCTGGCTAGCAGGCGGGAAGGTAGCCGCCCCAGCGAGCTCCGAGCCATTGGTCGGAGCGGCGACGCATCCCGCGCATGATGGAGCCTCGGCTGGTGCCTGGAGCGCCGCAGCCATCGGAGCGAGCGACGGCGCGAACGATGATGCGACGGGCGCCTGTGCCGCGGGCGCGAACGACGGAGCCGTGGGGGCCTGCGCCGTGGCCAGCGCCGAGGGATCGAGGTAGATGCAACGTCTTGCAAGGCTTGGATCTATCGCCACCCGGTCGACTAGATCCGCGCAGCTCGCCGAGCCGCATAGCCCACAGTCAAGACCCGGAAGGTCATCAAGTGTCAAGGTCGTGGTGCTCACCTACTACTCCCCTCAGTTCGTCAATGCCGGTATCGGATGCGAAGTGATCGGCCGAAGCGACTGCACCGCGTCAGGCAGAACCTCCAGCAGGCGGTCGATGTCTGCTTCGCTGGTGAAGCGTCCGAGGCTGAGTCGCAACGAGCCGCGCGCGCGGATCGGGTCAAACCCCATCGCCACGAGCACAGACGAGGGCTCGCCGGCGTGGCTCGCGCTACAAGCGCTGCCCGAGGAAACCGCGATGCACTGCTCGTCGAGCGCGAGCAGCAGACGGATCGCCTCGCCTTCCTGCCCGCGAAAGCCGAAGCACAGGTGGCTCGGTAGCCGGCGGTAGCGATCGCCTACAAGGTAGGCCCCGGGAACCGCGGACTCGATGCCGGTCAGCGCCCGCTCACCGAGGGCAGCCAGCCTTACGTTCTCCTCCGGTAGCGTGGCGCGGGCCAGGTCTGCGGCGCACCCGAATCCGACGAGACCGGCCACGTTCTCCGTTCCGGAGCGCCGCCCCCCCTCCTGTCCGCCACCATGGACGAGCGGCTCGAGCGTAATCTGGCGGCGGACATACAACGCGCCAACGCCCTGGGGGCCGTTCAGCTTGTGCGAGGACAACGAAAGCAGGTCGATCGACTGGCTGCGGACGTCGAGCGGCAGCTTGCCGGCAGCCTGCACGGCATCGGTGTGGAAGAGCGCGCCGTGTTCGTGCGCGATGCCCGACAGCTCGGCAACCGGTTGGACTGTCCCAACGACATTGTTGACCGCCATCACCGACACCAGCCGCGTGTTCGGCCGGATCGCCGAGCGCAGGCTCGCCGGGTCCACGATGCCTTCCACGCCGACCGGCAGATAGCTGACCCCGACACCACGGCGGGCGAGATAGGCGCAGGTCTCGAGCACCGCCGGATGCTCGATCGCGCTCGTAACTATGTGGCAGTCGCTGGCGATGAACGTGTCGGCGACGCCGACGAGGGCGAGGTTGTCGGCTTCGGTTCCACTGCCGGTGAAGACGATCTCGTCCGCATCCGCACCGATCAGCGCCGCAACCTGCTCACGAGCCTGATCGACGGCCTGCCTTGCCACCCGGCCGGTGGCGTGCAGGCTCGATGGGTTCCCAAAGCTGACAGAGACCCATGGGCGCATCGCCTCGGCGACCGCGGGGGCAAGCGGACTGGTCGCGGCATTGTCGAGATAGACCGTGGCTGCCACCTTTCACTCCCCGCGGTAGAACGTCGCGGATTCGAGTGCGCGAACGACGCCGAAGTGCGACTGCCAGCCGATCTCCTTCTTGCCGACGCAGATCGTGCAGGTGCCGACCGGCGGGTTGCCGCGCAGCAAGAGGTGCTCGGGCGTGGGCGGCGTCTGCTCGATGTGGCCGGCGAGCGCGGCGATACCGATGCCGTGCAGCGCGTCCATCTCGCGGATGCGCACCTGCGGAGCAGCGTCCTGGATGCGCGCGCGGAACACCTCGCGCTCGGCCTGGGAGACGCGATCGATCTTCGTCACGACGGCGACGTCAGCCAGGGTCAGCATCGGCCCGACCTTGCGCGGCAGGTTCATCCCGCTCGTCGCCTCGAGCACGATGATGCCGAGCCCGCCGTCAACGTACGGCGAACAGCGCAGGCAGAGTCCCGCCGTCTCAACGAGCAGCACTTCGCAGCCTGCCTTGCCGGCCCAGTCGAGCGCGTCGCCGAGGACCATCACGTTGCAGTGGTCGGGGCAGAGCTCACCCGAGTAGACTTTGCGCGTCGGGATGCCGAACTCGGCGGCGAGCTGCTCGTCCTCCTCGGCGTACTGGACATCGATCTTCAGGAACGCTGGCGCCGTGCCTTTCGCGATCAGGTCGGCGATCACGTGGCGGAGGACGGAGGTCTTGCCGGTCGTCGAAGGCCCGGCGCAGATAGCGAGTCTCATAGCCAGCCCTCCACCGCACTGCTGGTCAGTCGCTGGCCCGAGCGCAGCGCCTCGCGCAGCCGAGCGAGCTGATCGTCGAGGCGATTTACCCGCAGCGACACCTCGCGCTCGCTCTCATCGGTCTCGAGCAGGTGGGTCATGCTGCCGTTGGCCATCACGATCCTGTACTTGGACAGCAGCGCGATGCGGGGGTCGTGGGTGACGAAGATGAAGATCTTGCGGTGCGCGCGCAGCAACTCGAGTGCACGCGTGCGGTGGATGCCGGCGTTCTCCACTTCGTCAAGCAGCACGATCGGGGTCTCGCAGACGATCGTCGCGTCGGCGATCATCAGCGCCCGCGCCTGCCCGCCCGAGAGCTCCGTCATGCGTGCCTGCGGCGGGATCGGCTCGCCCGTGAGCTCGTTGGCGAACGCGAGCGTGGCAGCAAGCGTCTGCTCGACACGCCAGGCCTCGTTCTGGCGAATGTGCGCGTGGGTCGTGATGAACTCCCTGACCGGGAGATCCGAGAGGAAGGTCGTGTGCTGGGTGATCAGCGCGATCGGATGGTGCGCCGGATCGTCCCGGTAGGCAGCAGGCGGCGTCGCTTCATCGATCAGGATGCGCCGCCCGGTCGGCGTGGTGCCGTCGGCAAACAGCTCGAGGTCGTTGATCAGCGTGGTCTTGCCCGAACCGGTTGGCCCGACGATGCTGATCACGTCCCCCATTTCCAGCTGCACGCGCCGGATCGCCTCTGGCTCGCCGGACTTACCGTGCCCGCCCAAGATCGTGATCGAGGCGATCGCGCCATGCAGGCCGGGCGGCTGATCCGCCGAGCGCTCTGCCACTACTGCCGATTCCTGCATCGACGTGCTCCTCCGACTCGTGGTCTCGCCGGACGCCTCGGCTTGGGGAGGCGCCCACCGCTATTGCTCACTGAACCGGTAAGTTAGATCGGCTTTGTTGGCATCTCGTCCGGGACTATTACGTAGCTGCGCTCCGTAGCAGCTACCTCTGACGCCCCAGGATCAGTGGCTTCTAGGTGAACAGGAGCAGCAGCGGGTGCTTGCGGCTAGCTGGCGCGTCCCGACATCAACACAGCAAGCCGTCTATCCTTGATGGATGCCGTGGCAGTGGCCGGTAGGGGCACTGTGTGCGTTCCTGCTCACCCTCGTGACGACTCCAGCCGGCGTGTCCGGTGCCGTCCTGCTGCTGCCGATCCAGCTCAGCGTCCTCCACGTACCGAGCCCGACGGTCACGCCGACGAACCTGACCTTCAACGTCGCGAGCATTCCCGGTGGGCTGATGCGCTTCCGCCACGAGCGACGCCTCTTCAACGATCTGACCTGGCTGCTCGTTGCGGGAACCCTCCCCGGTGTTATCGCCGGCGCCGTCATCCGCGTCGAGCTGCTCTCGAGCAGCGGCGCCTTCACGCTAATTGCCGCCGGCGTGCTCTTCCCGCTCGGACTCTGGCTCGCGCTCGGCAGCCAGCGTCTTCCACCCGCCCCGCATCAGTCGCCGTCGCGGCGCGCACGCCGCTGGATATGGGCGCTCTCACTCGTTGTCGGCACGGTCGGCGGGATCTATGGCATCGGCGGCGGCTCGCTGCTCGCGCCGGTCCTGCTCGCACTCGGATACTCCGCCTATGAAGTCGCGCCCGCCACGCTCGCGGCGACCTTCCTCACCTCGATCGGTGGCATCGCCACCTACCAGGTGCTCCAAGCCACCCACGGCGGTGCGATCGCCCCCGAGTGGGCGCTCGCCGCATTCCTCGGCGCCGGCGGCTTCCTCGGCAGCTACCTCGGCGCGCGCTTGCAACGCCACCTCCCCGAACGCTCGCTACGGCGCCTGCTCGGACTGATCGCGTGCCTCGTCGCCGCCCGCTACATCCAAACCGGCATACAGCGAACGCCGCCGGCACGACCCGCCCACGCAACAACACACTGACAAGTTGCCGGACCTGGATCGCGGCGACCACCAACGGCCTCCGAGCGCCTCAATGTAGCCGCCGAGCGTGGCAACCCGCGGATTCGGCTAATGCTCGACATGGGAGACCGCACGCTGCGAAGCGGCGAGCTTGTTGGCGAGCTCGACTTGGGTTAGCCCCACCTGCCGACGCAGAGCGCCGAGCGTCTCCCCTGGTCTGGCCGCCCCCGGCGCTGACCGCACCCGGGGGCGTTGAGCGCTCGCGCGACGAGATCGCTTTGCCTTCGCCATCGTGTGTCTCAAATATAGCCGTAAGAGCGGCTAGCCGGAAACACGTCACCTCGGGTGATACTGCGTGACGAGGGAGCGAAGCGGGGTTGAGGAGCGTGGTTTGCTTTGGGGGGGTGACTGCTTTGTCCTGCGAATGGAGTTGTCTGTTGCGGACGGAGCTGGCGCAGAGAGCGTGTTGCTCTTTGCGCCAGTCCGTTGTGCTCGCCGCTCGGTGTGCGCCGGGCGGTTAGCGGATGTAGGTCGTGTGCGAGGTGCGGGTGAGCGTCGCGTTGCCGGTGAACGTCGCGACGATCTTGCGCTGCTTGTTGCCGTGCACCTTGAAGTGCTTGGAGTAAGTACATGTGCGGCTGACCTTGGCGTTGTGCGTGCTGAGCAGCTTGCGCCCGTGCATGACCTTGATGCTCACCGTGCCATTGCAGCTCACTGCCGCGGTCATTCCGCTCGGGAGGGTCAGGACGCCCGCGAAGGTGAAGCGGTTCTTCTTGTGGTGCGCGTTGAGCGTGATGCTTAGGAGCGTCGGCACGGGCAACGTGACGATTGCAGAGGCGACGTTGGTCGTTGCCGACGCGGTGTTGTTAGCGTGGTTCGGGTCGGTCTGATAGGCGCTCACTGTGCCGGTGTTTGTGAACGACCCGCTCTGGGTTGGGATCAGCACGATGGTTACAGTCGCGCCTGTCGTTGGTCCGGTCGCGCTTGAGTCGAGTGTCCCGAGCGAGCAGGTAACCGTCGAGGTACCGGCGCAGGTGCCCTGCGACGTGCTCGAGCTGAAGTACGTAGTCCCCGCGGGCAGCGTGTCGGTGACCGTCACGCCGGTCGCCGGACTGGGGCCGTTGTTAGCAACGCTCAGCGTCTCTGTGACAGGTCCGCCGATCGTTGCAGCGGCTGGTGCCGAGACGGCGATCGCGAGGTCTGCCGGCAGGGTCTGAAACGCGCCGGAATCGCACGCGACCGGCCGTGCCGCGCCGCGCTCGTCCGTCGTCGGGCACGTGATCGGTGTGTTGATGGCGTCGCCAATCGCCGGGCTACCCGAGAGCAGCGCGTCGGTTTGTAGTGCGCCGCCGTTATCAGCGAGCGTGCCGAGGTCAGGGTTGACCGCGGTGTGGTCGTTGTGCACCGAATCGCTGAAGCACGTGCCGTCGCTATCTACGTTGCCGCCCTCGTCCGCGCCGGCGGCGTTGTCGGTCGCGGCAGTGCCGTAGCAGTCGCCGCCGCCATCGGTCCCGCTGCCGCCGGCGTTGTCGGCGACGATCGTGTTCTCGATCGTATTCGCCATTTCTGGATAGGCGATCCCGCCACCGCTGTATCCGCTGTTGCGGGCGATCGTGTCGTTGAGCAACACCACGGTCCCGCTGGTCGCGGGCAAGTTCAGATAGATCGCGCCACCCTGAACCGCTTGGTTGCCGTCGAACGTGTCGTTGGTGAGCGCGAGCCCATCGCGGTCGCCGTAGTAGAGAGCGCCGCCGTAGTAGGAAGAGTCATTACCGGTGAACGTGTCGGTCGCGAGCGTGAGATCTCCGGTATACGCGTAGACCGCCCCGCCGGAATCGTCGGTCCCGTCGTTGTCGGTGAACGTGCTTGTAGTTATCGATTGCGCCGCCGTCGCTGACGTGCCCTCGACGTACACAGCGCCGGCGTCGTCGGCGGTGTCGTTCGAGAACGTCGAACCGCTCACAGCCAGGTCGGTCGAATCCGTGGAGATCGCTCCGCCATCACCGCTGCCGGCGGCGTCGCCCGACATTGTCGATCCGCTGAGCGTGAGCAGACCGGCGCTCTCGTCGTAGATCGCGCCACCATCGTCATTGTCGGTCACGTCATCGTTCAGCG
Organism: Solirubrobacteraceae bacterium; assembly: GCA_050010595.1. Taxonomy (GTDB): domain Bacteria; phylum Actinomycetota; class Thermoleophilia; order Solirubrobacterales; family Solirubrobacteraceae; genus Palsa-513. Next base: position 253,324 of record JBEKKS010000002.1, on the reverse strand, counting down.
CGCTGCCCGTGATCGTCAGCGACCCGGCGTAATAGACGTACAGTGCTCCCGCGTAACCGTAGGCGACATTGTTGGAGATCGTGCTCGTGCCGATCGTCACCGGACCGACAGTGTTTCCGGTCTCGGTGTCGGAAACCGCGCCACCGTTGCCGTAAGCGCTGTCGTGGGTGATCGTGTCGCCGGTCAGCGTGATGCTTCCCGAGTCAACGGACAAAGCACCGCCCCCGGCGTCGGATGTGTCGGAGGTGACCGTCGAGTTCGTGATCGACGTCGCGCTGGCGGCCGCGTCCGAGAAGACCGCGCCACCACCGTCTGCCGCCGAGTCGTTGCTCAGCACGCTGGCGTTGATCGACAAGCTGCCGTCGTTATAGAACGCCCCGCCATAACCAGGACTGACCGAGTTATTGCTTGGCGCGGTCGCCGGTTGGGATCCGTTCTCGACTGTCACGCCCGAGATCGAGAGACTCGCACCATTGTGGACCGCGAACGCGCGATCGGTATGCGTCGCGTCGATGATCGTTGCCGAAGCGCCCGAGCCCGCGATCGTCAGAGCGATCCCGGTCTTGACGTCGAGGTCACCGGTGCTTGGATCGTCGGCGCCGCCGCCAGCAGTCGCCGCGACCTTCAACTTGAAGTCACCACCCGGGACGCTGATCGTGCTCGCACCTCCCGCGTTATCAGCGGCCTGCACCGCCGCACGCAACGTGCAGCCACCACCGTCCGTCGAGACGCAAGCGGTACCGGCAGGATTCACGAGCGCTGCATCAGTCGCATCGTTGACCGTGAACGACGCGGCATTAGCGCCAGGTGCAGCGATCAACAGGCCTGGCACAGCGACAGCCAGCAACACGCTTAGACGACGACACCGCGTCGCGCGACGACCAGTTCGCCCGTCTCGCGCGCCTTGTTCAGCAGCCCGTCGTCCAATTCCGCGCATCCGAGCTCCTCATCGATAGACCAGCGAAGACGAGGAACGCAACGCTGCGCGACCGGCAACGACCCCACACATCGTCATGCCGCACCACGGATCGTGCCCCGAGATTGACTGTCCATCGACAGCCCCCACGCCAAACCTGAGGCGAGCCAACGTCTGAACCGCCCGAGCCCGCAGAGGCTTCGACGACCCCGCGAGGACCGAGTCCACGGCCTGCTGGATGACCCCCTGCTTTGGACGTAGTATCTGCCGAGGCTTCGGCACGCGGTTTCGCTGGCGGTCGATAGTCGCGACAGCTCGCTGCCGCAGCCGACGTTCAGGGACATCCAGGAGCATCTCGAGCAAAGCCTCAAGGGTGGCTAGACGGTTTGAACGTCGTCCACTCTGCTGCATGGGAGGGAAAGAAGCCCGGTCAACGCCGAGACACTCGAACTGGCTGTCTGGTGCGTTACGTCCGGGTGGCGCCGCCACCGCAACGTGTCGTGTCGGTCGGGTCGTGCCTGCTTTTCGCGTGCGGAGCCGGCGCCTCAGAGGTTTGGCTGCGCGAGGCGACCGCGGGCTCGCGTGGTCAGAGCCGCAAGGATGGCCCACGGCCGACGCGGCATCGCTGCCATCTGCGCTCGCAGCCGGGCCGTAGCGTGAGCGAGCCACCGCGAGGACGGTGGCGCTCCCTCGACCGCGCCCGGCGTGTTGGAGATCGTCGTGGTCGGTGTGCCGGGGCCTCAGCCGATTCCCAGACCCATCTCGGAGTCATCTGAGGGTGGAGCGCAACCCTGATGCATACGAACAAACCGACACGAAAGGAGAACGCCATGACACTCACCGCCTGGATCATCGTCGCCAACGTGGCCCTCGGCGCCACGGTAGTCGGCGCTCTGGCGCTCCTGATGAGGCGCGCCTCACGCTGGGGTACAGGCCCTGGCGAGCGACGTCAGATGGCGGTACGGCGAGCACTGTTCGCGCATCGGGCACGCCGGACGCGCGTCGGCGGCCTCGTGCTTGGCCGCTAGACCCGTGACGACATCGCCGCAAGCGTAGCGCGACGACGGCGCACCACATGCACGTGCTGGTCGGCGCCGATCGACGCGCGGCGCGCGTCTACGCCGCGATTGCAGGACTGAGTCGGCGCGCCTGACGAAGCCGCCGTCGTCGTGGCCGATACGGCGCTAGCGCTACCCGGCCGGCGTCGAGAGCGCCGGCTCAGTCAGGGAGAACGACAGCTCGAGGTCCGCCTGCCGAGCTGCGATGGCGTCAGCATCGCCGCCTCGCAGTGCCGCTCCAAGCTGGGTGCACGCGGCCGCCATCCGTGTCGCTCCGATTGTCGCCGAGGAGCCAAGCAGCGTGTGCGTGAGCTTTCGTGCAGCATCGATGTCGCCGTCCAGCTCGGCGGATGCAAGGTCAGCGACCCGCTGACGGGTGGAGCTGATGAACACGCCGATCAGGCGCGTAGCGATTGCCTGCGGAAGGCCGGCAAGCCTGCTTTCGTCGACGAGCGAATCGAGCTCACCTTGGGCGGGGCTCGCGCCAGCCGGCGTCGTCTGCAGTCGCACTGTGCGCGCTACCTCCAGCGCGTCATGGAGCGTGGCGATGTCGAACGGCTTCACGATGTAGCCGTCCATGCCGGCCGCCATGCATGACTCGCGGTGGGACTTCGAATCGTGCGCTGTGACCGCGACGACCGGTGTCTCACGGGATGCGCTGTCCGGCCTTCGCAGCACGGCCACGGCTTCGCGGCCGCCGAGCTCCGGCATCTCACAATCCATCAGGATCGCGTCGTAATCGTGCTGAGAACCGAGCGCGATCGCCTCGCGGCCGGTCCTCGCAAGATCCACCGCCCAGCCTTCGCGCTCGAGCAGGCTGAGCGCGTAAAGCTGGTTGGTCTCGTCGTCCTCGGCGAGGAGGATGCGACCGCGCACGCTGTGCATCGGGGGAGCGACCTCAGAAGGAATCCCGGCCGCGACGCTATCCGCCATGAACAACTCCCATCGGTGCCCCCTTCGTAGACGCAGTTGACTGCTTATCGACGGCCCCGGTCGTTTGCCCGAGCCGAGTCCGACGCGCCCGACACGAGCCTCAGACGTCGGCCCGCGGAGCCCCATGACTCGACTAAGGCAACAGTTCACGCGTGCCGACGCTCATAGCGCAGCAGGGTTCGCGAGGTGGCCGGCCGCAACCGGTTGACCGCGCTGTGCCGCGCGACACCCTGAGCCGCCACCATGACCGCGCCCTCCGTCTCCGACTCCACCACGATTCCAGACTCGGAGGTCCTGCTCCGCGTGCTCAGCGAGGTGCGGGGCGGCGACCTGAGCGCTCGTATGCCGGTTCACTGGACCGGTACGTCCGGCAAGATCGCGGATGAGCTGAACGAGATCATCGCAGCCAGCCAGCAGCTCGGCACCGAGCTCGAGCGCGTGAGCCGCGTCGTCGGCAAGGAGGGCAAGCTCTCGCAACGCGTTTCGTTGAAGGGCAATGACCAGGTGTTCGGCGCCTGCGTCGAATCGGTCAATGGCCTGATCGAGGATCTGGTGCGGCCGAGCAGCGAGATGCAGCGCGTGATCGGCGCCGTCGCGAGCGGCGACCTCAGTAAGACGGTGTCGGTCGAGGTTCACGGCGAGATGCTCGAGCTGAAGAACACGATCAACGGTATGGTCGGCCAGCTGAACGGCTTCATCTCGGAGCTGACGCGTGTCGCACGCGAGGTCGGCACGGAGGGCAAGCTAGGACAGGCTGCGGCGCACACGATCGAGGTCGGCGGCGTGTGGCGTGAGCTGACCGACGCGGTGAACCTGATGGCCGGCAACCTGACCGACCAGGTGCGCGATATCGCCGAGGTGACGACGGCGGTCGCCAACGGTGATCTGACGCGCAAGATAACGACGGACGTGCGCGGCGAGTTCCTCGAGCTGAAGACGACCGTCAACGCGATGGTCGACCAGCTCAACCGGTTTGCCGGCGAGGTCACGCGCGTCTCGCGGGAGGTCGGCATCGAGGGGAAGCTCGGCGGCCAGGCGCAGTCCAAAGAGGTCGAGGGCGTCTGGAAGGACCTGACCGACGACGTCAACCAGCTTGCCGCCAACCTCACAAACCAGGTTCGCGCGATCGACGAGGTCGCAACAGCGGTCATCGAAGGCGACCTGACGCGTCAAGTCAGCGTCGCGGCGAGCGGCGAGATGGCGCTGCTGAAGGACAACCTCAACGAGATGATCCGCAACCTGCGCGAGACGATGCGCGTCAACAAGGAAGAGGACTGGCTGAAGACCAACCTCGAGCGCTTCTCGCGCGTGCTGCAGGGCCAGCGCGACCTCTCGACTGTCTCGAGCATGATCCTCTCCGAGCTCGCCCCACTGGTCGGCGCTCAACACGCCGTCTTCTACGTCCTCACCGACCTCAACGACGGCGGCGAACCGGTCCTCCAGTTTCAGGCCGGCTACGGCTACAAGGAGCGCAAGCACCTCGCAAAGCACTTCCGGCTAGGCGAGGGGCTCGTCGGGCAATGTGCGGTGGAGAAGGAGCGGATCCTGCTGACGGAGGTCCCCGGCGACTACATCCAGGTCAACTCCGGCCTTGGTGAAGCGCCGCCGCTGAACATCATCGTGCTGCCGATCCTCTTCGAGGGGAAGGTACGCGCCGTGATCGAGCTGGCATCGCTCGCTCCGTTCAGCCGCACGCACCAGTCCTTTCTCGACCAGCTGACGGAGAGCATCGGGCTGGTCCTCAACACCGTCGATGCCACGACGGTCACCGAGAAGCTGCTCGAGCAGGCCCGCTCGCAAGCCCAGGAGCTCCAGTCCCGCCAGGATCAGCTCGGCAAGTCCAATCTTGATCTCGCAGAACAAGCGACGCTGCTGGCAGAGAAGAACGCCGAGGTCGAGAGCAAGTACCAGGAGGTCGAAGAGGCGCGCCGCCTGGTCGAGGAGAAGGCGAGCGAGCTGGCCGTGTCCTCGAAGTACAAGTCGGAGTTCATCGCCAACATGTCGCACGAGCTGCGCACCCCACTCAACAGCCTGCTCGTGCTCGCGGAGCAACTCCAAGACAATCCGCAGGGAAACCTCACGCCGCAGCAGGTCGAATACGCGACAGTCATCCGCTCGTCTGCCCTTGACCTGCTCGCACTGCTGAACGACATCCTCGATGTCGCGAAGGTCGAGTCGAACACCGTCCGACTCGAGCTCGCGGAGCTGTCGCTGGTGGACTTCCGCGAGGCGATGGTGCAGAGCTTCGAGGCTGTCGCAGCGCGCCAGGACATCGCCTTCTCAGCCGAGCTGGTCGGTGCGCTACCGGCGACGATCACCGTCGACTCCCACCGCCTGCGCCAAATCGTCAACAACCTGCTCGTCAACGCGTTCAAGTTCACCAAGGAGGGGAAGGTCGATCTGCGGATCGCGATGAGCAACAGCGGTTTGGCACCCGCTGACACGGATCTGGGCGGAGCTGCATCGGTGCTCGCACTCTCCGTCACCGATACCGGGATCGGCATCAGGCCGGAGCAGCAATTGATGGTGTTCGAGGCATTCGCGCAGGCCGACGGCACGACCGCCCGTGAGCACGGCGGCACGGGCCTCGGGCTATCGATCAGCCGCGACCTGGCGCGCCTGATGGGCGGCGAGATCACGCTGGTGAGCGAGTTCGGAAGCGGAAGCACGTTCACGCTCTACCTACCGCTCGACTCCGCCAACGAGGCGGTCGCGCGCGCCGCTGCCCAAGGTGCGCCTGAGGTCGCCGGCGAGGCCGCGGCTCCGATCGACGCCGCCGCCGCCAGCAACGGGCACTCGGACGCGACCGAAGTGCTCGTTACGGCGGTCGCGCCCACCCAACTCCCGGTCAAGGAGTCGGAGGAAGCGCGCCACGTGCGCGTCGAAACGTTCTACAAGCGCCGCCCGGGTACGGTGGCGCTGATCGTCGACGATGACTTCCGCAACATCTTCGCGATGACCACACTGCTCGAACGGGGCAACGTCGAGGTCATCCCGGCGGAAAGCGGCACCGAGGCGCTAGCGATCCTCGCGGAGCGCCCGGATGTGAACCTGATCCTGATGGACATCATGATGCCGGGCATGGATGGCTACGAGACGATGACAGCGATTCGTGCGCTTCCTGCATGGACTGCGATACCGATGATCGCCGTGACAGGGAAGGTGGTTGGCCGCGAACGCGACCGCTGCATCGAGGCGGGCGCCTCGGACTACATACCGAAGCCGGTCGACACGGCGGAGTTGCTGGACGCAATCAATATCTGGCTTCCAGCCCAACCTGTCCTCGACCCGCCAACCGCTTAGTTTGCGTGATGGCGCTCACCGTCGCCAGCCCAACTCCAGCCGAGGGCGCGTCCGGCACGAACGCCATGGAGGGCGCGATCCTCGTCGTCGACGACAACGCGGCCAAACGTCTGGCGATCCGCGCGATCCTGCAGCCGCTCGGGCACACGATTTTCGAGGCCGATTCGGGGCGGGAGGCGCTGCGGGCCGTGATGGCGCGCACGTTCGCCGTGATCCTGATGGACGTGAAGATGCCAACGATGGACGGCTATGAGACCGCGAAGCTGATCCGCACGCGCGCCGACTGTGAACACACCCCGATCATCTTCATCACTGCGTACTCGCGGGACGAGGCCCAAATCCCGCTCGCATACGCGACAGGCGCCGTCGACTTCATCTTCGCTCCACTGACTCCGGAGGTGTTGCGCGCGAAGGTCAGGGTGTTCGCGGACCTCTATCGGCAGGCCCGCGAGCTCGAACTGGCACACGAGACCGCGCTAGCAGCATCTCGCGCAAAGTCAGCGTTCGTCGCTAACCTCAGCCACGAAATCCGCACGCCGCTCAATGGGATGCTCGGTATGGGCAGCTTGCTTCGGGACACCACCCTCGATGCGACGCAGAAACGCTACGTCGAGGCCCTGACAGCATCCGGCGACGCCCTGCTCGCGGTGATCGGTGACGTGCTCGACTTCTCGAAGATCGAGGCGGGAAGCCTGGAGCTGGACTGCACCGACTTCGATCCCCGCGACCTGATTTACGAAACGTGCCAGATCCTCGCCGACCGTGCACACACCAAGGGGCTCGAACTCAGCTACTGCGTCGCCGGCAACGTGCCCGCGCAACTAAACGGCGATCGGGCTCGACTGCGTCAGATCCTGCTGAACCTCATTTCCAACTCGATCAAGTTCACCACCTCGGGTGAGATCTCGGTGCGGCTCGCGCGCGACTCAGCTGCGAGTTTTCGCTTCGCCGTACGCGACACGGGTCGCGGCATCGATCCCGAACGCGCGGACGCGTTGTTCGAGCCGTTCGTCCAAGCGGATCAAACGACGACCCGCGAGTATGGGGGCACCGGACTGGGATTGACAATCGCGAGGCAGCTCGTCGGCCTCATGGGCGGTGCCATCGGCGCCGAGCCCGGCGAAGCCAGCGGCAGCCACTTCTGGTTCACCGCGCTCCTGCCGGAGGTAGCCGACCCCACCCAAGCTCGCGATCAGGACGAACTCGGTGGGCTGCGCGCGCTCTTGATCGAGGACAACCTGACGAGCGCGGCCGGCATCGAATCCTATCTCGATGGCTGGAACATCGCGCATGAGAGGGTCGCAGACGCCGACGGTGCGTTCGATGCGATCGAGGGAGCTGCACAGTCCGAGCGCCCGTTCGACCTGGTGTTACTCGACGTCAACGTGCCGCTAATGTCGGGCTTGCACTTTCTCGCTGCGATGCGTAGGCGTCCCGTGCTTCACCGATCGAAGCTCGTGATTCTGAGCTCCGTTCCACTGGGCAAGGAGCTCGGCGACAGCTCGAATGCGGTCGTACTGATGAAGCCGTTCCGGCAGTCTGCGCTGCGCCACGCGATCGCCGAGCTGCTCGCAGCCGGGTCCACAGACCTGCAGCCGGAGCCCCTGATCGATGCCGAGGCCAAGGTGGGCTGGGCCGATCTTGGTCTGGTAGTGCTGGCCGTCGACGACGACGCAATCAACCGGATGGTCCTGTGCGAAATGCTCGCGGCTCTCGGCGTGCATTCCGACATCGCTGAGAACGGCCGCGAGGCGATCGACATGGCGGCTCGCACCGACTACGCGGCGATCTTCATGGACTGCCAGATGCCGGTCATCGATGGGTTCGAGGCGACCACCAAGATCCGCGGCGCCGAGGGCGCTCGCCGAGTCCCGATTATCGCTGTCACCGCATTGACCATGCCACAAGACAAGCAGCGTTGCCTGGAGTGCGGGATGGACGACTACCTGAGCAAGCCGATTGGCATCGGCGAACTGACCTCGATGGCGATGCGCTGGTTCCCCGCCGAACCCGCCCCGCCACAGCCGGCCGCGCTGGACGTGGTCAGGGCACCCGGCTAGGCGTTCGCGGGCCGGTGCCTCGCTTCGCGCGCAACGTGGCCGCTCGAGCTCGCATCGGTGTGAGCAGTTGCCTCTCGAACGTTGCCGCGTCGAGTGGTCTCGAAAGGAAATAGCCCTGAACCTCGTTGACGTCTTCGCACCGCAGCTGGTCTAGCTGCTGGGGGGTTTCGACGCCCTCCGCAAGCGTGGTGAGATTCAACGCGCGACCAAGCTGGACGAGCGTCCGGATGAGCGCGCGTGACTCCGGGGAGTCGTTGAGGCCGTCGATGAACGCACGGTCTATCTTGAGGCAGTCGACCGGGAATTTCTGGAGGTAGGCGAGGCTCGAATAGCCGGTGCCGAAGTCGTCGACGGCGATCTTGACGCCAAGCTTCTTGATGGCGCGCAACCGTTTGGCCGTGGCGTCAGCGTTTCGCATCAACGCCGTCTCGGTCACCTCGACGATCAGTGCACCGGCGTCTAGTCCCGTTGTCTGCAGTGCATGGCGAATGTGGTCGACGATCGCATCGCTTTCGAGTTGCACGGCGGAGACGTTGATCGAGACTGCCAGGTCGCTGCCGCTTCTTCGCCATGCCACCGCTTGCTGACATGCCTGGAGCAGAACCCAATGACCGACTTCACAAATCTGGCCGGTGTGCTCGAGGATCGGAATGAAGTCGTCGGGCTGCACTGTCCCGCGATCGGGATGCTCCCAGCGCAGCAGGGCTTCGACGCCGACAAGTTCGAGCTCATCCAGATTGTAAATCGGCTGGTAAACGAGACGAAATTGCTTGTGAGTAAGCGCAGATCGCAGATCGAACTCGAGCTCCATGCGGTTGCCCGCGCTGCGTTGCGCACCGGCACTGAACACCTGGTAGCGGTTCCTTCCGGCGGCTTTCGCCTGATAGAGCGCCACGTCTGCGTCGCGCAGCAGATCTCCGGCAGCAGAGCGGTCGCCGAGCGCGATCCCGATCGTCGTGCTGACGGTGATAGCCGGTCCGCCCGTCCCGAGCTCGAATGGTTGGCGCATGACGTCGAGCAGCCGCGTCGCAGCCAGCTCCGGAGCCGCCTCGGACACGCCGCCGTCGATCAAGACGACGAACTCATCGCCGCCCATGCGACCAATCGTGTCAACCGATCGCAAGGTGCTCTTCAAACGTGCCGCGGCGGCTATGAGGAGCTTGTCGCCGGCAGCATGACCCAGGCTGTCGTTGACGTTCTTGAACTCGTCCAGATCGACGTAGAGGAGGGCGCCGGTCGTTCCGGTGCGCCGGCCGCGGGCAAGCAGTTGCTCGATGCGATCCATGATCAGCGTCCTGTTCGGCAAGCCGGTCAAGGCGTCGTGCATCGCCTGATAGAGCAACTCGCCGGCCTGATCGCGCAGCTCGCCGGTCTGCTCAGCGATGAGACGGCGTGCGCGGGCGCGTCCCGTGCCAAGCACCAGCACGAGCAGGCCGAGCGCGAGGCTCAGCCCGACGCCGATCACCAGGATCGCGGCGGCGCTGACGTTGGAGAACACGGCCGCGCTAACCGGTGCCCCGAATGTGCGGACGATCCACCCGTTGGCCACGGTGGCGCTGGCTGACTGCGCGCTGCTTGGCACGCTGCCCGAGCGGAATACAGGGACTGTCAGGCTGAGCTTCGAACCGGCGCCGGGCCGTGGGCCCGCGCTCGGCTTGGGACCGTGGTAGCTGAGCACAACGGCAATGCCTCGGTGACCGGCCAGAGCCGCCGCAAGTATCAGACGCGATTTGAGCGTTATTGCAATCCAACCCGCAAATGCTGCGCGTCGCGCCGCCGCGGTAGGTGGTACTGCGCCGCCGCGATAGAAGGGGACGCTCAGTTCCAGAACGTCCTGGCCGCCGATCTTCGCCGGAGCGTAGAGGTATCGGCCCGAGCTGCGCGCGGACAGCAGCGTCGAACCGGGACAGTAGTCGACGCCGGCGGGCAGGGCCTCTAGGACCGAGCGTGGGTCGACTGCCGCGGCAAGGCAGTAGTACGGCCGCACGCCTGCCGGCAGCGAGGAAACGCTCGTCGTGAGCCGGCCGGCACGAACCTCGCGGCGAACGCGGCGAGATCTGCTCTGCGGACGAGCAGGATCTCGCCCCAAGTCAAGAGCTCGGGATAGCGCTGGAGTGCCTGAACCGATGTCGCCCAAGCGCGGAATTGGGCGCCGGTCGCGGTCGGATCGCCGAGGAAGAGCCCGGATGCGGTAATCACGAGGTCGCGTTCGCGGTCGAGAGCGAGCTGGAGCGACGCCGCCACCTCCGCCGAGCTCTGCTCGAAAGCTTCTCGTGATTTCTCGGCGTTGCTGTTGGCCGCCGAACGCGCTGCGAGCGCGCTGCCGGCAACGCCGACACCGGCGACCAGGACCGCGACGACTAGCCAGATTCGAAAGCGCCGGACCGGGGTCTCAACGGGCTCCGGGCTGCTGGACGGGACCGGGCGGTCCGCCGAGGCCTCCATCGTCTCGCCCATTACGACTTCCAGACTCGTGCAGCGGACAGCCCAAAACGGCTCTGCGAGTCCTATCGACACGCGGCTTGCCCGAGCTTAGGCGAGCGATCCGCGCAAACCCACAGCTTTGCCTAGGTGTCGCCGAGGACGCGGCCGAGCTCGGCAAGGGTCGTGTCGCCCGCGCGTACCTTGATCAAGCCATCGGTGCGCATCGGCACCATGCCTTGTGCGGCGGCGAGTCGAGCTACAGCTTGACCCGTGGCGTGTTCGGCGATCAGCGTGCGGATCTCGTCGGTGACCGGCATCACCTCGAAGAGCCCGACGCGCCCCGTGAAGCCAGTCCCCCGGCACCGAGCACAGCCGACCGACTCGTAGACCTGAACGTCGCCCCCGCTCGCGCCGACCAGCTCGGCCCGTAGCGACACAGCCCGACGGCAGGTCGTGCACACGCGCCGCGCGAGACGCTGAGCGATCACGCAGTTGATCGCCGAAGCCACCACGAACGGCTCGACGCCCATGTCCAAGAGCCGCATCGGCGCGCTGGGGGCGTCGTTGGTGTGAAGCGTCGAGAGCACGAGGTGCCCGGTCAGCGCAGCGTCGACAGCGATCTGCGCGCTCTCGCGATCACGGATCTCACCGACCATGATCACGTCCGGATCGGCGCGCACGATCGCGCGTAGCCCGGCACTGAACGTGAGGCCGATTCGCTCGGTCACCTGGATCTGGTTGACACCGGCGAGGCGATACTCGACAGGGTCCTCGATCGTCATCAGCATTCGCTCGCGTGAGCTGACAAGGCCGATCATGGCGTAGAGCGACGTCGTCTTGCCCGAGCCCGTGGGACCGGTGGACAGGATCGCTCCGTGGGTGCTCCGCAGCGCCGCGGACACCTTCGCGCGATCGCCCCCACTCATCCCGAGCGCGTCGAGCGAGAGCGGCGCACTGCCCGTGTCAAGGATGCGGAGCGCCGCCGACTCGCCGTCGACGAGCGGCATCACCGCCACCCGGATGTCCACTCGGCGTCCGCCGGCAAGGTCCAGCCCGATCCGGCCGTCCTGCGGCAGGCGTCGCTCGGAGATGTCCATCTCCGCAAGGATCTTGATCCGCGAAATGACGGCCGCAGCTTGACCTGGGCGAACCCGTGTCGCTTCAGCCATCACGCCGTCGATGCGGTAGCGCACATCCAGGGCACCGTCGTCGGGATCGAAATGGATGTCCGAAGCGCCATAGTCGACCGCCTGGGCGATCACCGAGCGAACGAGCCTGATCGTCGGCGCGTCGTCGGCGCTCTCCTCCTCGACGACGGTTGGCTCAGGCTCCTCGACCGGTCCGTCCCCCATGAACGCGTCATCAAGCACGCTGATGCGGCGCAAGAGCGTGTCGAAGTCACCCGGTGAGACGACAACAGGCCTGATCACTCTCCCGGTGAACATCGACACGTCGTCGAGCGCCAAGATGTTCGCCGGATCGGCGATCGCGACCGTGAGCGTCTTGGCGTCGACCGCGTTGACCGGCAGCGCCTGTAGTCGGCGCGCCTCCGCGACCGGCAGCAGCTGGGCTATGGCGATGTCGACCGTGATGTCCTCGAGCCGCCCGTGTTCGAGCCCGAACCGCTCCGCCATGGCGGTGGCGAGCTGGTCCGCGCTGATCAGGTTCCGCTCGAGCAGCACCTCGCCCATCTGGCGTCCGGACTCCAAGGCCGCCCGAACCGACGCTTCCACATCGACGCGCGAACAGAATCCGAGCTCCACGACGATGTCGCCGATCCGCGCCCCGCGCCGTCCGCTGTACACGCCGTCGAGAGCGAGCTTGGGCGTGTCGGTGTCGCGCACCTCGGCACCTGCCACGATCGCCCGTGATGCGATTGCCTCGATCGGGTCGCTCATGCGCGCTCACGCGCCAAAGCCGACGCGCTGTGAGCACTGGCCTGCATACCAACTACATCGGCCTTTGGACTCTTACGCGATAGCCGGTTGGTTGTGACCGATTTTGGATTTGCCGATAATTCTTGCGCGCGAGCTGTTCTGCCGATAGGAATTTGAACGGGTATCGCTTCCGTTCCTCGGGCACCCGGCGCGAATGTCGCGGGCCACACCAGCGACAGAGAGCGCGGCCGGTACGGATGTCATCGAGTCTCGCGACGCAAGCCGCTTCAGATAGACCCTCGGGAACAGCAGCAGCCCTGGCGGTAGCGTCGGGCCAAGCCCCGCGCGCAGCTGGCGAAGGTCATGGACGGCGAATGATCCGGGCCTTCGACTCGCTCGAAGGGTTTCCGGCGCTGCTCGAGTCCCGCAACAGGCTGCTCGGTCCGGCCGGCGGTTACGGAGGAGGGATCGACGAGGTCGTTGCGGCAGTGGAGTCCGACGTCGCACTCGTGGTCGCCGTGATGCGGCTAGCCAACCAACTGCCGACCCGGGTCTCAAAGGTGGAGACGATCGCCGACGCGGTGCTACGACTCGGCCCGGAGGCGGTACAGCGCCTCGCCGAGGGCGTTTCCACCTTCGACTTCTTCGACAGCACCGTCGAGTGGGGCTCGACTCCCGAGCGCTTCCGTGTGCACGCACTCGCGACACGCTCGGCCGCCGAGCTCCTGGCGGACAAGATCCATTACGCGTACCGGGATCGCCTCATCGTTGCGGCGCTGCTTCATGATGTCGGCAAGATCGTGCTGCTTGCGGCCTATCCTGGCTACGCCGATTCGATCCACCCCGAATCGCAAGCACCGGAGGAGCGGATCGCGCGTGAGCGTCGCGAGCTCGGAGTCGATCACGCGCTCGTCGGGGGCGTCCTCGCCCGACGCTGGGGGCTGCCGAAGTCGATCGCGACAGCGATCGACCGCCACCACTCCGACGAGGGCAGCCGCGAATCCCAACTTCTACGACTCGCCGACATCCTGGCTCACTATGCCCACGGCGATGCCTTATCGCCGGCCGAGATGCTGCGCGTGGCCGCCGCTGCAGGCGTAGGCTCGGCTGAGCTTCGCAGTGTGCTTTTCGCGCTGCCACAGATCTCGCCCGCGCACAAGCAGCGCGTGGTCGAGCCGTGTCCGCTCTCGGCACGCGAGTGCGACGTTCTACGTCAGCTCGCCACTGGCGACTCATACAAGCAGATAGCGTCGAACCTCTCGCTTTCGACAAGCACCGTGCGCACACATCTCCATCACATCTACGGCACGCTTGAAGTCGTCGACCGCGCTCAGGCTGTGTTGATCGCCACCGAGCGCGGTTGGCTACAACGCTCGGCCGGCGTACCGATCGTTTGAGCTCGGCTGGCTGGAGGCGCGCGGCCTTCAGACGATCGTGATCGGGACGCCTGGCCCGATGCGCTGCGCAAGCCAAGTGATGGCACCCGTGGCGAGCCTGATGCATCCGTGCGACGCAGCGGTGCCAAGCTTGCCGCCGAGGTTCTCGAGTCCATGAATTGCAATCTGGCCGGGGCCGCCCTCAAACGCGTGCAGCACATCCGAGCGGTCGCTCGTCGCGAGCGCATACGGAGCGCCCGGCGCACCTGACGGCATCTTCACGTTCTCCTCGACGAAGTACTCACCTGTCGGCGTCGGCGTCGATGGCTTGCCGACGATCGCCGCGTAGCTTCGTACCTGAACGCCGCGTTCGTAGACCAGCAGACGCCGAGCGGCGAGCTCGACGACGAGGTGCCAGCCGGTGCTCGAGATCACGGTCTGCGATCCCTTGATCCAGCCCGTGACCGGCGGCGTCTTGGCGCCGAGCACGCGACCCGGCAAGCGTACCTGTAGCCACAGCTGCCCCCGGGCGGTGACACTGTTGTCGATCTCGGCCGAGAGCACCGGCAGAACCGTCTGCTCCCGCGTCAGCGGGCGTGAGCCGGCGACCGCTCCCTCCACGACCCCCCCAGGACTGGCTGAAAAGCTGTGCGCGCCAATCAGGGCCACCAGCTCCTGCGCCGGTGCGACTTGGGGCGGCGTTGCACCTAGCGCGGCGGGGACGGTGGCCAGAGCCGCTGAGACGGCGAGCAATGCGCTCGCCGTCTTGTGCATCAGACGCAGCCGTGCGCTGACCACCACGTATGTGCGGAGCAGTGAGCCGGCTCCGCACACACGCCGGCGCATCACCCGGTGAATCCGGGCGTTACGGCTGGTTTGACCGAGCGTTTGGCGGTCGCGCACGACTTGACCGCTGCCTTCAGCGTCTTCGCCGGCGTCGCATCGGAGAACGTCACGTACGCAGTCAGCTCGTGCTTGCCCGTCCCCGGATGGACCGAGGCCGTGAACGGAGCCGCGGAGCGCGTCGCGATGACGTTACCTCCGAAGGAGAAGATCACGCGGCTGATCAGGTGCCCGGATACCGTCATCTTGAATTCCTTGCTCACACAGGGACCTACGCCGCCCTTGCTGATCAGGGGAGGCCCGGCGAGGAACTTGGCGACGCCCGCTGTAGTGGGCGCGCCCGAACCGCTGCCACCGCCCCCAGCGGTCGTCGGCGTTGTCGTAGGCGTCGTACCCGGCGTCGTGGCGCAATGCGCCGCGGTAATCGTGTCATCGATCAGCGTTACGGACCCGTTGCGGGCGAGTGCGCTGCCGTTCAGGGTCACGCCGTTGTTCATCGAGATCGACGACAGCGCGAGGATGTTGCCGACGAAATTCGAGGTCGTGCCAAGCGTCGCGGAACTGCCGACCTGCCAGAACACGTTGCATGGCTGAGCGCCGTTGATGAGGTTCACGGTGCTGCCCGAGCCGGTGATCAGTGTCGAGCCGGCCTGGAAGATGAAGACCGCATTCGGGTTGCCCTGCGCGTCAAGCGTCATGGCCCCGGTAAGCGCAAGCGCTGAGGAGTTTTGGTACACGCCCGCAGTAAGTGTTAGACCTGTTAGATCTGCCGGCACCGACACGAACGGGGTGCGTCCGGCGGCGTCGTTGTAGGCGGTCGTCAGATCGAGTTGCGCCTGTCCCGCAACCGCGTCTGCCTCGTGAACCGTGCCGTTGACGATTCCCGGCGGAAAGCCAGTCACGGCCGCTCCTGGACTGACGCCAAGATCGCCATTGATCGTCGAGGACCCGGTGTTCGTGACCGCTTGTCCCGCGAGGACCGCGAACGAGCCGGCCGTTCCGAGGCCTACGGGTGGCTGCGCGGCGAATGCTCCGCCGGCCAGCAATGCGAAGCCCGCGAGACAGATGAGAACCGATAGCCGGACCGTGCGGGTACGGCGGCCATTGCGGCGAGGCCTGCGGGGGTTGAGACGCATGGCGAAACGCTCCTGATTTGCGAGGGATCGAGAAGGGGCGCTCGGGACTCACGCTGTCGTGTCCCGTAACCCCCCCTTGCCACTATCGACCGCCAACTCCCGCAATATGAGTCGGGAGGTTTTCAGCTACAGGCGACGAGCCAGAAAGACGCGCCGCTCAGGGGCACTGCGCTAGCGGCGACTGCCTGGCGGCAGCGCGGCGTCTGCGCGCCTGATCAAATCCGCCGCCGTGTCGGCCGGTTGGAGTGCGCCGATGCCAATCCTGATTCGCGGTGCGTTCGGGTCTTCGGCGAGCGCAACCTGAATCGCGTCGAACCGCTGCGCCACCGTCGGCGGCGACATGTCCGACACGACACAAAGGAACTCGTCTCCGCCCAGGCGCACGATCAGGTCGTAGCTGCGCAGGTGGTCGCGGATCGTCTGCACTGCGCATCGCAGCAGCTCGTCACCTGCGGCATGGCCGGATGTGTCGTTGACCGCCTTCAGTCCGACGACGTCAACGTAGCCGACGACCAGCTCCTTGTCCGTCCGGTGGGCGCGATCGACTTCATGCTCGAGCTCCGCGAGACCGGCGGCACGCGCGCGGGCACCGGTCAGCTCGTCGGTCTCGGCGATCGCGAGCTGGTGGGCAAGCTCCGCGCGATCCCGGGCTGCCTGCGCCCGGTCTTGCGCCGCCTGGGCACGATCGCGCGCGGCCTGCTCGCGGTCCTTAGCGGCGCGGACCCGGCCCGCAGCGGCAGTAGCGCGGTCCTCCGCGGCCGAGCGTCGCGACTCGACGGCCCTCAGCAAGACCGCCTTCAAAGCCTTATCGGACGGCGAGCCTGGCTTTTCGCGCGCGGAGGACTCGCTGTCCCATCGTGCAGCAGCAGCATCGCGCGCAGCCGCCGCCAGATCGCGTGCCGCGGCAGTCGCGTCCCGAATGGCCGCCGCATCAACGCGCTCCTGCGCGTTGCGGTGGCGCCGAGCGGCGCTGCTGTCGCGAGCAGCCCGCGTCTCGTCGTGAGCTGACACGTCGCCGCCGGCCAGGAGAAACCGGTCGCTGGCGGCCTGATCCTCGTTTGCGGCTGCCTGGTCGTCGTCCGCCGCCGTCTGGTCGGCGTCGGATCCGGTCTGGTCGGCGTCGGCGACCGTCTGATCGGTGTCGGCAAGGGTTTGGTCAGCCGTCAGCGCGGCGGCCAGCACGACGGCGTCCCCCGGGCGCCCGTCACCAGCGACGGCCTTCCCGTTATTGCGGCCATTAGGCGAATCGCCCTGCGAGCTGCGGGCCATAGAGGCCTCCAGGTGGCGTGGCATGCGGGCCCCCAACGAGAGCCACTCGCGCACCCACCGCAACACACCTTAGCGCGATTTTTTGCCAAATGGTGGGCTGCTGACTAATTGCCCACGAATGCTCAAATTTACCCAACTGCAGGTGTGTTCGGATAGTCACGCCTGACAAAAAGAGCGCAAAGTCTGCCATCTTGCTACGCTGAAACCGTCTAATCGGCTTGGGCGTAGCCTTTATCAACGCGGTTCCGGCCACAAGGGGAGCCAATGGACGACAGGCCAGAGGGGCGAATAGCAGCGAGCCGCTCGAACAAGGTTGCCTGTACGCCCGCTCCGGAACGCGGCGCTGCCGGTTGCGAGCGCCTCGGCGAGACGCGCGAGCGAAACCTGCGCCGGCGGGTAGCAGCGGCGAACGCCCGCGATGCCGCCGCACAGGCACGCGACGCGGCGGCTGCGGCGCGCGACCTTGCCGCAGAGCTCCGCGAGCGCAAATGGAATGCTCGCCACAACACCGCGATTGGCGAGAGCCGGGCGGCAACCGGTACTGAAGTGCTCTTGCGAGCAGCCCAGTACCGCAGAGCCTCAGCCATGGATCGCGCGGCAGTAACGGAGATGCGCGCGATCGCGGCGACCGAGCGTACCCGGGCGGCTGCGGACCGCGAGCACGCGGCGCGCGATCGTGCGCGCGCCCAACGCGACCGCGAGGCGCTGCTCCGTCAGCTCGCATCGGCGGAGCTCGACGGCGAGAGCGCGACCGAACCAACCGGGCTCGGGAACTTCGAGGAGGCGGACGCTGCTCTCGCGGGCGGGACTAAGGCCGCGGACGGCTTTCGGGAGCTTTTCTGGCGTGTCTTCGGCATCTCGCAGCACCCGATGCTGCTGCTCGATCAGGAACGACGCATCGCCGCCGTCAACCATGCGCAGGCGAGCGTGCTCGGCTATGCGCGCGAGGAGATGCTTGGGCACAGACTCGACGCGTTCTGCGCACCGAACGAGTGGCAGTTGCTCGACGCGCACTGGCGCACGTTTCAGCGTCGCGGCGTTTTCAGCGGCAACAGGACGCTGATGCGCGCAGACGGAGCACCCGTGACGGTGCAATACGCCGCACACTGGGCACGGGTCGCCGGACGGAGCATCGCTTTGCACGTGGCGCTCAGCGCTGACGCGAGCCCACGTGGGATCAGGACGTTGCCCGATGACAGCGGCGAAACGCTCTCTGCTCGCGAGCTCGAGGTCCTCGGGTGGGTCGCGTTGGGGCGGCGCGCGCATGAGATCGCGGCCGAGCTTGGCATTGCGTCGACGACCGTCGAGTCGCACGTCCGCAGCGCGATGCGGAAGGTCGGAGCCCGCTCGCAAGCACAGCTCGTTGCGGTCGCCTGCGCTCAGGGGCTGCTCGATCTGAGCGCTGCGTCAACGACCGCCTAGTTCGCGACGCCGGACAGCCCGGAGGCCGACCGCTTCGATCTCCCTAAATTCCGTGATGTGCCATTTGTTGTCGTGCGCGAACATGCGTCCATGGACATGGACAGTTTTTACGAGACTCGCCCAGCAATGACGCTAGTGATTGGCACGGCCGGCAAGGAGCGCGGACGGATCGTGAACGCAGACCGTGCGTTCGGCGATCTCCTTCACTTCGCAGTGGATGCTCTGATTGACCGTCCAATTGCAGATTTGCTTCACCCCGATTGCCGAGACGACGCGCGTGAGCAATTCGCGCGGGTGGCAGCACGCCAATGTCAACGTTTCGACGGCGTTTTTCGGGTACTGAGCGCAAGAGGCTCAGTGCGCTGGCTCAGCGTCCACGCGTGCCTGACGTCCGGGGTCGAGCCGGAGCGTCTGCTTCTGCGTGCGTTCGCGCTGCCGGTCCGGTTGCTAGCCGTGGAAGCAGCCAAGGCACAGCGCACGAGCAGCACGGACCGGCTCGCGGTCGCGCTGGATCTCGCTCCGGTTGCACCCGCCCAACTAGTGGCATGAACTTCGCCGCGCGTCCAGCGCGGACGCACCGCGCGCGCCACTCGCTGGGATATGACGTGTTGACCGGACTTCCTAGCCGCTTGCTCGCCTACGACCGTGCCAAGGCGCTGGTTGCCGGTCCAACCGAACGTGGCGGGTCGGCGGTGGTGCTGTCGCTGGACGTCGACGGCTTCAGGAAGATCAACCACACGTTCGGCGAGCTCGCCGGGGACGAAGTGCTCAAGGTCGTCGGTGAGCGACTTTCGCGCGGCGTTCGCGGCTGCGACATGGTGGCCCGGCTCGGCGGCGACGAGTTCGCGGTGCTGATCGATCACTCGCAGCTCGACGTTGCGCCAGAGCTGATCGCCAGCCGCCTGCTCGAAGCACTGTGCCAGCCGATCGCCCTGACCTCGGCCAACGATGCACTGATCTCGATCACCGCGAGCCTCGGTATCGCCTATGGATCGCCGAGCGCGGTCGATCAGGTGTTTCACGACGCCGACATCGCGCTCTATGAAGCTCAGAGCGCCGGACGCAACCAGTTCGTCGTGTTCAAGTCGCAAATGCAGGCGGACATGCACGAGCGGCTCGATCTCGAGACGGAACTGAGCGAAGCGCTTCTCGCAGACCAGCTGTTCCTGCTCTACCAGCCGATCTTCGATCTTGGAACGGGCCAGGCGACCAGTGTCGAGGCGCTCGTACGCTGGCGGCATCCCCGCCGAGGGGTTCTCGAACCGGCGAGCTTCATACCGGTTGCAGAGGAAACCGGCATGATCGTGCCGGTTGGGCGTTGGGTCTTCGAGCAGGCGTGCGCTCAAGCCGCCGCTTGGCGCGGGCAGGGCTGCAACCTTGGCGTCGCTGTGAACGTCTCGCCGCGTCAACTCGAGCGGACCGCATTCACGGGTGAGGTGCATGAAGCCCTGTCACGCAGCCGGCTAGAGGCATCACAACTCGCACTCGAGATCACCGAGACGACGCTGATGCGCGACCGCGACGCCACCATGCGCCAGCTACGAGCGCTCAAGGAGCTCGGCGTATCGATCTCAGTTGATGACTTCGGCACCGGCTACAGCTCGCTCGCCTACCTGCATCAATTCCCCGTCGATGAGCTAAAGCTAGATCGCTCATTCATCACGGCGGGCGAGGACTCCGACGGGTCCCCAGACGCGCTGATCCATGCGTTCGTTGAGCTCGGCAAGGCGCTCGGCCTGCGCACGCTCGCTGAAGGCATCGAGGACAACACCCAGCTGCGCCGCCTCGAGCGTCAAGGGTTCGACGGTGGCCAAGGCTTCCTGCTTTCACGGCCGCTCGAAGCCGCCGCGGTCGAGGCGCTCATGTCCACGCAGCGCAGTCGCAGCGCGATGAGCGACATCGGGAGGGCCTCTCGTGACTGGCGAGCTGGCGCGGATCGCGAACTCGAGCTCCGCGACACGGAGCGTGAAACCGGTGCCGGCGAGGCTTTCCCGCTGCACCGTCGACACGCGGATCTGGCGCTTGATGGGCGCGCGGGGGCCATCGCGCCGAGTGGACGTGCCGTGGCCTCGAGCTTCGCGGTGCTGAAGTCGAAGTTTCTCGCAAACATCAGTCACGAGATCCGCACGCCGATGAATGCCATCGTCCGCCTGACGGTCTTCCTGCTCGAAACCGAGCTCGACGACGAGCAGCGAGCACTCGCCGAGCAGGTCGCGCGATCTGGCGAGGACATGCTTCGCCTAGTGGGCGACATTCTCGACGTCTCGAGGATCGAGGCCTGTCAGCTTCATCTCGAAACGACCGATTTCGACCTCCCCGCAACGATCGAGCTCGCGTGCCGTAGCTCCGAGATCGAGGCGTCAAGGAAGAACGTGGGGTTCGAGCTGCATGTCGAAGATCCGGTGCCGCAGCGGATGTACGGGGACAGCCGGCGCCTACGCCAGGTCATTTCCAGCCTCGTCGCAAACGCAGTCAAGTTCACGATCGACGGTGCAGTGATCGTGCAAGCGACCGCGTCATCCGGCTACGGGGAGCACGATGTCGTCCACATCGAAGTGCTCGATACAGGAATCGGGATCGAGCAGGCTACCGTCGAGCGGATGTTTGAGTCGTTCACCCAGGCCGACGATTCGACAACTCGCGCCTACGGTGGCCCGGGCCTCGGTCTCACGATCGCGCGTGAGCTGACCGAACTGATGGGCGGGACGATCGGCGCGGAAAGCAGCATCGGTCAGGGCAGCAGGTTCTGGATCGACCTTCCCCTCCTCGCCACACCCACGCCCGGCGTGGCGCGCTAGACGTCGCCAGCGAATGCCGCCGGCACCGCAGCACTGTGCCCGTTCGTGGCGGTGCTCGCTCTGTGCGCACACCGACGATGGGCTTCAATCGCGGCCTTGAGGTCGTGGACGAGCGTCGGCTCGTCGACGCCCTTGCGCAAGTAGGTCATCGCACCGGCGTTCAGTAGCTCGATCAGGTCGGCCCACGTCTCGTCGATCGAGAGAATCACGATCGCGGTGCCCGGCGACTGCTCGCAGATCTGGCGCGTAGCGTGCCCGGCGCCGCCGGCCGGCATGTTGACGTCGAGGATCGCGACGTCGGGGTTCTGCTCCGCGACGACCGTGATGGCTTCCGCTGCATCAGCCGCCTCGCCCACGCAATCGAACTCGTGTCGCAGCTGCTCGATCACCACCGATCGGATAACGGGATCGTCATCGGCGATCACCAAGCGGGGAAGCTTTCCGCGAGGATTGTGTCGCTTGCGCACTTTGCCCATTTCAGTACCCGCTCTCCGCGCTGACTCGGTGCGAGTTACGCTGCGCCCGCCGGCTGTGGTGAGGGGTTCGGGAGTGCATCGAAAAAAGCGTGTCATGACTGTCATCGACACGCCGCAGCCAGATCCGTAGTCGAGCGATTTCTGACAGCAGCAGCTCGCTGTCGACTCGGCGCGTCAACCTACGTCTTGATCGCGGCGCGGTGGCGGCTGACGAGGCGCGAGATCACGACCGCGATCACCAGCACCGCGCCGTAGAAGAGCTCCTGGACATAGTTCTGCGCGCCGAGCAACTCGAGGCCGGAGACACCGGTCGCGAGGAAGTAGAGCGCGATGCCGGCACCGATCGCGTTGAAGCGCCCGGGCTGGATCGTCGTCAGCCCGAGGAAGGCGGCGGCGTAGGCCGGCAGCAGCAGGCCCGTCCCGGTGTCAGGGCTTGCCGAGCCGTTCGTGCCGGCATAGAGGATGCCCGAGATCGCAGCGATGAAGCCGGCGATCACGAAGCCCTGCAGGCGGATCGAGCTGACGCGGAAGCCACTGAGTCGCGCGACTTCGCGCGACTCGCCGACGAACAACGCGCGCTGGCCGAACGGCGTGAACGTCAGCACGTACCAGAGCACCAGCATCACCCCCAGGCCGTAGTAGAACTCGAGCGGGATCCTCAGGAACTGATTGGTGAACGTCCAGTTGCTGAGGTTGGGCGAGACACCGACGATCGTCTGCTCGCCGGAGAGCCACTCGCCGATGCCGGTGAAGACGTAGCCGGTGCCGAGCGTGATGATGAACGGGTTCACGTCGAAGCGGATCACGATCTGCCCGTTGACCCAGCCCATCAACGTGCCGGACGCGAGCCCGATCAGGCAGCAATAGACGATCGGGATTCCGTCCTGAACGTTCAGGACGGCGATGATCATCGTTACGAGCCCGGAGATCGCGCCGACCGACAGGTCGATGTCGCCGTTTGTCAGCGGCACGAGCAGCGCCATCGTCAGCACGAACAGCACGGCCTGCGAGCCGAAGATGTTCGAGAAGTTGCCGATCGTCAGGAACGTGTTCGGCGAGTCGATGCCGAAGCCGAGGACCAGCAGCGCGAAGGCAGCAGGCAGCATCGCGCCTTCGATCAGGCGAGCGTTGCGCGCGCGCCAGGGGACGCGACAAGGCGCGCCGGCCGGCGTTCTCTCGCCGTTTGAGCCTGCGGGTGTCTCGTCGGTTGCAGTGCTCATGCCGCGGCCAGCGTCCCCTGCTTCGAGCCACGCGCGGCCGCAGCCGCGTACACCGCGGAGGTTATGCGATCACGCGTAAACGGCGGACCGGAGACGTAGCTGACGATGCGCCCGCTGTCACAGACAGCGATCCGGTCGGCGACCGTCGCGAGCTCGTCGAAGTCGGTGCTGACCCAGAGGATCGCGACGCCCTGAGCGCAGAGCTCGCGCATGATCTCGTAGATCTCTGCGCGCGTCGCGACGTCGACGCCCTGCGTCGGCTCGTGGAGCAAGAGAACGTGCGGGAGCAGCTCGAACCAGCGCGCGAGCAGGACCTTCTGCTGGTTGCCGCCGCTGAGCGCAGCGATCTCGAGCGCCGGATTGTGCGGGCGGATGCCGAAGGTGACGCTGCGCTCGGTTGCGGTGCGGCGGATCCGCCGATGGCCGAGCACCCCGCGGCCGAAGTAGCGCCCGAGCACCAGCGAGAGCATGTTCTTCTCGACCGATAGCGCCGGTGCCAGCCCGTAGCGCTTGCGGTCGGCGGGCACGAGCGCGAGCCGCAGCGCCTGCGCGCGCCGCGGCGTCATGTTCGCGACATCCCCGGACCAGCCGCCGGCGCGCATCGTGCCGCGCACGCCGGGAAGAGCCCCGAACAACGCGTAGGGCAAGTCCTCGCTGCCAGAGCCGAGCAGGCCGGCAACGCCGAGTATCTCGCCTGCATCAATCGTCAGATCGACGCCGTGCAAGCCACCGCCGGACAGCGACGCGACGGCCAGGGCAACGCCTTGCGACGGCTTCGCCTCGCCGGGGACGTTCAGCGCCGGCGCCGCGCTATGGCGCTCGCGATGACCTGAGACGAGCTCGACGAGCTCTTGGTCGGTCGTCTCACTCATCAGCACGTCGCCGACCTCGCGGCCATCGCGCAGCACGACCGCGCGATGGGCGATCTCGCGCACCGCCGTCATGTCGTGGGAGACGAACAGCACCGAGGTGCCGTCGGCGACGACGCGGCGAACGAGATCAAAGAGGAAGACCTTCTCGTGCTCGGGCAGGAACACTGTCGGCTCGTCGAGCACGAGCACGCCGCCGACGTCGGAGCCGGCCCGGTACTCGCGCAGCTCCTCCGCCGCGCGGACGATTCCGAGCAGAGCCTGGCCGGTCGCCGAGAGCTGGCCGACGCGCGCGGCGGGTTCGAGCTCGACCCCGTAGCGCTCGAACGCGGCGCGCGCGGCACGCCGCTCGGCCCGCCAGTTGATCGGGCGGGAGAGGCGGCCACGAGCGCTGATGACGCGATGGCCGACGAACAGGTTCTCGACGACCGAGCGCTCGTTCGCCAGACCAAGGTCCTGGAAGACGAAGCTCAGGCCGATATCGCGAAATCCGCCCAGCGGCACCGGTAGCGCCACCTGCCGGCCGCCGATCCAAAGCTCGGCGCCCGGCTCGGGCGCGTGATAGCCGGAGAGGATCTTGACAAAGGTCGACTTGCCGGAGCCGTTCTCGCCGAGCAGCGCGACGACCTCGCCGGCGTGGACCTCGAGGTCGACGCTGTCGAGCGCCCGCTCGCGCCCGAAGGTCTTCGAGAACCTTCGGGCGCTGAGCTGGACGAGCGCCGGCTGTGCGGCGCCTCCCTGCGGTTGGCTGGCGGCCATCACGCCTCAGGCTGTTGCCAACCGGACTGCATTTGCTACTTGACGCCCCAGAGCTTGTCGAAGCCCTTGATAAACGCGTCGCCACCGAATCCCTCATTCCCGTAGGTACCGCCGGGACCGAAGAACGACTTCACGTTGGAGGCGACCCAGAAACGGTTCGGGTCGAGCTCCTGGGCGACCGGCGCAGCCGCGTGACCACCGACAAGACGGATCACCTGATCCATCGCCTCGTAGGCATCCCACTGCTCGTCGGGACCCGAGTCTGCGGCCACAATCGAATTGGGGCTCTCCATCAGCTTCTCGACCGACCGACCGCCACCCCAGGTGTAGATCTTCACGCCCGCGTGTCCCGTCAATGCCGGCGCCGCGAACTGCTCCATGCCGTCGAACGCGATGATCACCGCGTTCGTGTTCGGATTGGCGGTGAGCGCCGAGGAGACGTCGCCCTCGGTCGCCGTCGCCCAATCCTGGATCGGCACGTTGACGGTCTGCATCGTGCACGTGCTCGGGCAGACCTTGTTGATCTCGCCCTGCGCGGCGGTGATGCTCGCCGGGCCCTGGATGATCGAGGAGCTGGTGACGAAGACCGCGTGCAGCGGCTTGCCCTTGAGATTGATCAAGGCGTCGGCGACATCGTCCTGCATGCCCTGGATGACGTTGACCGCGGTCTCACCGTCGAGGCCCGTGTAGTCGGTGGTCTCGTTGTAGTTGCCGTCGACGATCTTGACGCCCGCGTTATGCGCGGCGGTGAGCTGCGGTCCGACCGCTCCAGGCACAACGCCGCAGAGCATCACGACCGCGGCGTCACTCTGGGAGGTCGCGTTCGTGATCGCGGTCACCCACTGCGGCGGTGCGCCGGCGTTCGACACTGCGGTGACGTTCGCTCCGAGCTGCTTGCCGAGCGCGGCAAAGTCGTTGGTCTGGCTGTTACACGCGTCGATCTCGCTGTTGACGGGGAAGACCGTGATCGACTTGCCCTTGATCGCCGCGGCACTGACCGCCGGCCCGGGCGCCGTCCACTTCGGCGGCTTCTCGGCCGCCGCGATCATCTTCTTGAGCGAAGTCAGCGTGCTGGCCGAGATTGCGCCCGACGCTGTATGCGCCCGCGAGGCCGCTGCCTGGCTGGCGCCGACCGCAAGCGACGCGACCGCGCCGGCAGCAAGCACGATGCCGACAAGCCGCCCGCGCGCGCCGGCCAGACGGGCCAGCCTCTTGCGCTTCATCGATGCATCCATATGTCACTCTCCTCTTTGGACCCTCGTTGATCACGCGCGGCGGCGTCCCAGCGCAACCGCAAACGTTTGCAAACGCCGGGCAGCTCCGTCCGAGAACGCAACGGGCCATCCGCCGCCAACACCTTCCCTCTTTCCCTGCGCAAGCTCTAACGCATCACCGCGCCAATGCCGGCAAGACGATATCCGAGAAACTCATCGTTGCGGTGCGGCTAGCTTGCCTGCGCCGTTCTCCAACCGGAGGCATACTCGAGGCGAGCAGTTTCCGCATACGGCACGGGACTGACGATCACGCGAACGCCCAGCTGGCGATGGCGCTCTACGGTCGCCTTCGACGAGCCTCCGTCCGGCTCGCCCCAGACCAGCTCGAGCTCGGTCCCGAGCTCGATCGTCGGATCGAGCGTGGCCAATGAAAGCGCGCGCTTCTCGTTCGCGCTGTAGCCCGCGAACATCGACAGGCCGACGACATTGCCCTCGGCATCGATCACCGAATCGAAGTTCGACGAGCCGTAGTTGGCGATCGGCAGGTCGAAGAACATGTACGGCAGCTCAGCCTCGAAGTAGGAAGCACCGATCTTCGCGACGTCCTCGCCGTCCCAAGCGAGCGTCACTTTGCGGCGCTGTGTTTGCGGGTCGATCTGCTCCAGGGCGTCACGACCGATGAAGTCGTGGTCGAGCTTTACGAACGGGCCGTACCCGAGCTCCCACGGGTTCAGGTAGTAGTCCTCAATCCGCTCGGAGACGAAGCTGCCGGCAAGCGAGTTCGTCGCCTCATAGCTGTCGACGCCGAGCCATTCACGGTAGCCGCGCAGCTCCTCGCCGCTGTAGATCGCGGGCAGCGGCGACGGAATCCAGCCCGACTCGAGCGTGTTCGATGCATATGCGCGCGCGCCGACCGGCTCGATCCCAAACTCCTGGCCGGCTTCGAGGATCGCCTCGCGGATCTCATCGTAGGTCTCATACGGACCCCATACCTCGAGGCCCGGCGCACCCGCCATGCCATGGCGTAGCGTGCGAACGCGCCGGCCGGCGATCGTCATCTCCGCCATCCGGAAGAACTTCAGCTGCTCCAGCGGACCGCCGTTGAGCTTCTCGATGATCGGCCAGGCGTTCGGCCCCTGGATCTGAAAGCGCCAGAAGGTGCGCGTCACCGGCTTGCCGTACGGGCGCGACGGCGAGCGGGCATCCAGCTTGATCTCGACGTCGTACTGGCCCTTCTGCGCCTGGTAGGTCAGCCAGTTTGCGACCGGCGCGCGCCCGACCCAGACGAACTCCTCATCGGCGAGATGGAACAGGATGCCGTCGCCGATTACGTGACCGGCCGGCGTCACGGGCACGAACTGCTTGGCCATGTTGACCGGGAAATTCGCGACGCTGTTGATCCCGGTATCGGAGATCAGCTTGATCGCACCTGGCCCGCTGATGAACAGGTTGAACATGTGGTGCGACTGGTCGTAGAGGACCGCCGTCTCGCGCCAAGCGATCTGCTCGCGCCGCCAGTTGGTGAACTCGTAGGGAACGACCGGATAGACGTAGGCCCCCACCTCGGAGTTGCGCAGCAACTCGACGGTATTCCGGGACCCGTCAAGCAGGTCCTGCAGTGTCCTTGGCGTCACCCTCGTCCTCCTCCGTTCGCGTCCTGCACGATCCCTCAATCGCTACTTCTGAATGAATATACATACCTGAGCGGGACGTGTCACGCGACCTGCGCGCGTCCTTGACCGGTTAGGCGCCGGCGGGCGCGTCCGCATCCGGACGCATGCTGGGCGGCCCAGCCCAGCCGGCAGCCGCGAGCGCGTCGATGAGCTTCAGGCCGCGCTTTGCCCAGTTGATCTCCATGCTCGCGTGCTCGACGAGACCCTCGTAGGCAAAGGCCCGGAAGGCCACGATCGCGTCGTGATCCTTGGCGTCGGTCCGCGCGAGGCGCTTGACCAAGAGGCTCGAGTCCCGGGCGCGGATGTGGCCGAGCTCGGTTGCCCATGCGTCGCGCCAATGCTCGAAATGATCGACGTGCGCCTGCAACTGCGCACGCGCCGCGACGGGATCGGACCACTCGAGATAGGCAGCGCGCAGGCGATACGGGTCGCGCTCGCGCGTCGGCAGCGTCAGGCGGCTGGCATGACGATGGAGCTCCTCGAAGCCAAGGTCGGTGAGGCGATACAAGCGCTTGACGCCGCGCTGGCCGCGCGGGAGCTCCTCGGACTCGAGAAGGCCCTCGCCCTCCATGCGCCGCAACTCGGGATAGATGTTCGTATGCGGGGCGTGCCAGATGAAGGCGATCGAGACGTCGAAGAACTGCAGCAGGTCGTAGCCGGTCATCGGCTCGGCGCTAAGGACCGCAAGCAGTGCAAACCTCAGTGTCACGCGATCCGCGCAGAATACGCACGCCGGCGGCCGGCGGACCGCCGCCGGCCTGGCGTGGGCCAGTGGTTGGGCGGCCGGTCGGGCCGTGCAGAGCCGACGGTCGCGAGCGGCGATTGACCCCCAATTTGCATGTATGTATATTCGTACATAATGGTGGAGCGAGGACGCAACCGGCGCGCTGACGTGGACCTCATCGGCGCAGCGGACGACGCACGGCAAGCGGCCGGCCTGCCATCCGGCGGCGCGCGTTACGAGGTCCTGCCGTTCGGCAAGGTCGAGGAGCAGGCGGCGCAGATCCCCGAGCCCCTGCGGCTGACCGTGACGTGTTCGCCCAAGCACGGACCAGAGCGCTCGATCGCGCTCGCGGCGCGCCTGCGCGAACTGGGCCACGTCCCGACAGCGCACATCGCGGCGCGAACTGTTCGCGACCTCGCCCACCTCGACGCCCTCCTCGCAGGCGCGGCCGCCGCCCGCATCGAGGACATCTTCGTGATCGGCGGCGACGGCGATCGGCCGGTCGGGCAGTTCGAGTCCGCGGTCGAGCTCCTGCCGCTACTCGCCGGACACGCCCGGCGACCTCTGACCCTCGGCATCGCCGGCTATCCCGAGGGGCACCCGCTAATCGACCATGACACACTCGAAAGCGCTCTGGCGACAAAGAGCCGCCTCGCCGACTACCTGGTGACCCAACTCTGCTTCGACGCGGAGGCCTTGCGTGGCTGGATCGTCAAGCAGCGTGAGCGAGGCATCGATCTCCCGATCTGGATCGGCGTCCCTGGGCGCGTCAGCGCAGCGCGACTGCTCGAGGTCTCCACGCGCGTCGGCGTCGGGCCCTCGCTGCGGTTCGTGCGCAAGCAGCGGAGCATGCAAAATCTCTTCGGCTTGTTCGGCGGACTCCACAGCGCGCGGGCACGTCGCCTGCATCGTGCCCTGAGTGGCCTCGTCGAGGACCGCGAGCTCGGCATCGCGGGCCTGCAGTACTTCACGTTCAACCAGCTGCTCGCGACTTGGACATGGCAGCAGAGCCAGGGTCAAGCGACGCTGGCTCGCGAGACGACGCCCCGCACGCAGCGCGTCGGGGCAGACGTGATCCGATGATCGACGGCGCGCTGCGCGACGAGCTCGAGACGATGCGACTGCTGATCAGCTGCCCGGACGGCCCGGGCATCGTTGCCGCCGTCTCGCGCTTCCTCTTCGAGCAGGGCGCGAACATCGTGCGCCTCGACCAGTACTCAGCCGATCCGGACGGTGGTGAGTTCTTCATGCGCGTCGAGTTCGACATCCCGAGGGGACGACGCTCCGGCTTGGTGGGAGGCTTCCCGCAGGCGGTTGGCGAGCGCTTCGAGATGACATGGCGACTGTGGCCCGCGGACCAGCGCAAGCGACTGGCGATCCTCGTGTCCAAGCACGATCACTGCCTTTCCGACCTGCTCTGGCGCTGGCAGCGCCGCGAGCTCGACGGCGAGATCGTGATGGTGATCTCAAACCACGCAAGCCTGCGCGAGGAGGTCGAGCGATTCGGTCTCCCCTACCACCACGTGCCTGTCACAAAGGCGCGTAAGCCGGCAGCCGAGGCCGAGATCCTGGACCTCCTCGAGGGTCGATGTGAGCTTGTCGTACTCGCGCGTTACATGCAGATCCTGTCGGCCGAGTTCCTGGCGCGGGTGAATGCGCCGGTCATCAACATCCATCACTCGTTCCTGCCGGCGTTTGCCGGTGCCGCACCGTACGAGCAGGCAAAGCAGCGCGGCGTGAAGCTGATCGGCGCGACAGCTCACTACGCAACCGAGGAGCTCGATGGCGGACCGATCATCGAGCAGGACGTCGCGCGCGTCAGCCACAGCGACAGCGTCGCCGCACTCATGCAGCGCGGTGCCGACATCGAGCGAACCGTGCTCTGGCGAGCGGTCCAAGCGCATTGCCAGGACCGCGTGCTGCGGCACGGCAACACCACGATCGTCTTCTAGGCGAATAGGCTCGCCAGACGTTCCGGACAGGGCAACAGGCATCAGCGCAATTCGTGCGTCGGCGGCTGGCCTGCCAGCTACCGTTGGCGGCGGGACTCCGTTGCCTGCTTGATGTGCCGCACGCGTTCGCCTTGGTCGGTGCCTGGGCCGGTGGCGGGGCATTGCTGGGCTGTGCGCCGGTACGCACCGCGCATGACCGCGAGGATCCGTTCGCGCTGCTGGCGAGCGCCGGCGCCGGCAGCGGCGTCGGCCCGGGCGTCGGCGGGGGCTGGGTCGGCTACCTCGGGTATCCGCTGCGCAGGTGCATCGAGCGCGTACAGCCGTCTCCGCCGGCGACGGGCTCGCTGCCCGCTTTCGCGCTCGCCTACTACGACCATCTGGTCCGTCGCGATCGCGACGGCAGCTGGTGGTTCGAAGCGCTGTGGTGCGATGAGCGTGCAACGGCGCTCGAGGACCGGCTCGCATGGTGGTCAGAGCGACTGGCGAACCCGCCCGCGCAGCGCGCCGCGAGCTGCGACGAGTGGCGAGTCTCCCCCACCCCGGACGCCCACGCCCAGCTGGTCGCAGCGTGCCGTGAGCGCATCCATGCCGGCGACCTCTACCAGGCAAACATCTGCGCGGAGCTTCAAGGCCGACTGGACGGACCGGCGCTCGAGCTGTTCATCCGGGGCGTGACCGCACTCGAGCCGGACCGCGCCGCCTACCTCGCGGGCCCCTGGGGCCAGGTCGTGAGCCTTTCACCTGAGCTCTTCCTCGAGCGCCGCGGCCGCCACGTCCGCACAGCACCGATCAAGGGCACGAGCGCGCGCTCGCAGGACCCGAACCAGGCGGCAGCCGAGCGCCGTGGCCTCGAAGCGTCGGATAAGGATCGCGCCGAGAACATAATGATCGTCGATCTGATGCGCAACGACCTCGGACGCGTCTGCGAGCCCGCCTCGATCGTCGCCGATCCGATCGCCGACGTCCACCCACACGTAGGTGTCTGGCACATGGTCTCGGAGGTGCGGGGAACGCTGCGCCCCGGAGTCGATGATGCGCAGCTGCTCGCAGCGACGTTCCCGCCCGGATCGGTGACCGGAGCGCCGAAGATCGCGGCAATGAACGTCATCGCCGAGCTCGAGTCCACCGACCGCACCGTCTATACGGGCGCGATCGGCTTCGCGAGCCCGCTCGCCGGGCTCGAGCTCAGCGTCGCGATCCGGACGTTCGAGGTAAGCGGCTCGAGCGTCCGCCTTGGCGTGGGTGGCGGCGTGGTCGCCGATTCAGACCCGCAGCGGGAAGCCGCGGAGCTTGCGGTGAAGGCCGCTCCCCTGCTCGACGCGCTTGGCGCGCGTATGGCTTCGCGCGCCACGCCGCCGGAACCGGCACCTCCAGTGCGCCGGCTGCGCGCAGTCCCTGTGAGCCGCCCAGACGCGGCGCTTGGCGTGTTCGAGACGCTGCTGGTCCGCGAAGGTCGCGCGCACCAGCTGGATGCGCATATCGAGCGGCTGCGCGGCAGTGTCGCCGCGCTCTACGGCGCGCCGTTGCCCACGGCAGTCGCGACGAACGTCGAGTCAATGGCGAGGTCAGCACGCGCCAGCTCGCGCTTACGCGTGCTCGCGCGCCCCTGCGCCAACGGCGAGCTCGATATCTTGCTCGAAATAAGGCCGCTCCTGCCCCAGACCGCCGCGCGCCTGCGAGTCTGGACCCTGCCCGGTGGGCTCGGGGCACACAAGTGGAACGACCGGCGCATGCTCGCAGAGGTCGAAGCGCGGTCGGGCGCTGAGGTGCCCCTTTTCGTCGATGCCGACGGTTTCGTTCTAGAGACCAGCCGCGCCAACCTCTTCGCGCTCGGCCCCGACGGCGCGCTGCGCACACCGCCGGACGACGGGCGCATCCTCCCCGGCGTCGCACGCGCAGCGCTGATCGCCGGCGCTGCCCGCGAAGGGATCGAGACGATCGAGACACCGCTTGACCTCGGCGACCTGCGCCGCGCCGATGCGGTGCTGCTCACGAACGCCCTACGCACGGTGCCGGCGCTGGCAATCGACGAGCTTGCCTTCAACCACGACCGGGCACTCCCCGCTCGCATCCGTACCTGGTCGGAGGCCTCACGGGAGACTGCGACGGCGGCCGCGGCCGGCAGCTGATCAGGGCGAACCAGCGCTGCCGGGGCCCGAGCTCAGAGCGCGGCGAAGCGCCCGAATCCACGCTGAAAGTAGATCAGCGACTGACCGTCCTGCGCGGCCCAGCCGTCGACGACCTCGCCGATCAGGATGACGTGATCTCCGGCCTCGAGCTCGGTGCGCAACTGGCATTCCGCCCAGGCCACGCAGTGCTCGCGAAGGATCGGCAAACCACTGGCGCCGTCGGTCCACGCAAGCTCCGCGAACTTGTCGTCGACCTTCGAGGCGAAGTGTCGCGCGAGCGACGAGTGGCCGACCTCCAAGACGTTGACCGCGAAGGTGCGTGCATGCAGTAGCGCTGGAAGCGTGCGGCTGGCGAGGTCCACACACACGAGTAGCAGCGGGGGGTCGAGCGACACGCTCGCCAGCGCCGTGGTCGTCAGCCCGCATGGCCGCAGGTCAGCGTCGCGCGTAGTGACCACAGCAACGCCGGCCGGGAAGCTCCCCATCACGCGCTGGAAGGTCCCCGCGTCGATCGGAGTCCGGGCTTGCGTCGTTCGCGCGATCACATTCATCGGGGCGGCGACCTAGAAGAACCCGTTCGCCGGCAGCGGCGTTCCGTTCACGAGCCAATCACCGATCGCGCGCGACTTGTAGATCGTGGGGTTGTGCGACGCGAGCGTACGTGCATTGCGCCAGTGGCGGTCGAGGTTGTGCGCCTGCTTGGTCGCCGAGGCACCCCCGGCGTCGAAGAGCTGCGTCGCGATGCGCGGCGCGAGCGCGTCAACGACGACCTTCGCTTTGGCGGCGCGCAGCGAGGCCTCTGCGGCGAGCGCGACGTCCGGCACGCCTTCGACAACCGAAGCGGCGGCTGCGTCGAGCGCCTCGGCGGCGATCAGCACGAGCGCCTCCGCGGCGAACGCCTGGCTGGCGACCTCGCCGAGGACCTGCTGCAGCTGCGGGTCGGCGGTTGCCGTAGGCGCCGCCGCATGGGCATAGGTCCGCGTCCGCGCGCGTATGACTCCCGCCGCATCATCGACGACGCTGCGGGAAATGCCGGCTATCACCGCTGTCAGATACAGCTGCAGGAACGCGCCCTGATAGCTCGCCGGCCATTCGTCGCCACCCGGCAGCAGGATCACCTCGTCGGCCGCCACGGCGACATCGACGAGGCGTGCTGTTCCCGTACCAGTCAATCGCTGCCCGATGCCGTCCCAATCGTCCTCAAGCGTGAATCCGCCACGGTCGACCGGCACGATCACGCTCGCGATCCGGCCGTCGTCGGTCGCGGCAAATACGGCAACCCAATCCGAGAACAGCGAGCCGGTGCAGTAGTACTTGGTGCCGTTCAGCCGAAAGCCGTCACCGTCAGTACTCAAGCGCGTGTCGAGCTCCCGCCCGCCGACGGTCCGCGATCCCAGCTCGCTTGCCGCGTTGCCGAAGATCGCACCGCGGGCGACCTCCCCCAGCCAGCGCGCACGCTCGTCGCGATCGGTCGCGAGCAGCCGTGACTCGACAAACCAGAAGTGGGCGCGCAAGATGTGCGCGACGTTCGCGTCGGCATGGGCAAGCTCGATCAAGATCGCAAAGAACTCGCGGTAGCTTGCGCCCGCGCCACCTTCTTCGACGGGGATCCGCATCGCGCCGAATCGCGTCTCGCGTATCAGGTCGATGACGTCATGGGGAGGGCGAGCCTCGCGTTCGCGCGCCGCGGCGCCGCTCGCAATCAGCGCCAGCAAGTCGCGCAGTGCGCCGGAGCCGGGCGCGATCGGCGACGGCTCTGAAGTTGACGGAGTCGCCGCGATGCTCATCTACCGCGGGCCCGTCCGCGAATGCGGCAAGCGCTAGAGCTGACCATGGCTCGGCGGCAGCTTGCCGGACAGTTCATAGGCGCCGATGTGGTGATACTTCCAGTCAACCGGGTCGTGGACGCTATGAGTGCGGGCGTTGCGCCAGTGGCGGTGCAGGTCGTAGCGTTCGTCGGTGCCGCTTGTTCCCGTGAGCGCGAAGAGCTCTGAGGCGATGAGCACGGCCGTCTCGGAGCCGAAGGCCTTGGCTTTGGCGACCGCCAGCGAACCGCGCGCTGCCTCCTCCTCGTCGCGGGGCCGGGGCCCAATTTCGCTCAGGACCCCAGCGGCCCAGCTCAACAGCTGCTCAGCCGCGGTGAGCTGGGTGGCAAGCCGGCCGAAGCGCAGCGTGGTGTGCGGGTCATCCGCAGCGCGCTCGGCCCAGCCGCCGCGGACCGCCTCGAAGAAGGGACGTGCCTTCGAAGCGACGAACTCTCGAGCATCGCGCAGTGCGCCGCCGGCGATCCCGACCTCGATCGCGGCATGGACCAGCTGCCCACGCGCTCCGAGCAGTTGCGGCTCCTCGAACGCCCGCCAATACTCGAGCACGAGCTCAGGGTCTACGCGCACCGCGCTCAGCTCGGTCGTGCCGCTGACAGTCGCGCGCTGCCCCATCGCAGACCAGTCCTCGCCAACGCTGACCCCTTCGTCATCACGCCCGACGAACGCGACGACGAGCTTGCCGGCGTCGTTCAGAGCGGTCACCGCAATCCAGCGGGCGGTGACCGCACCGGTGCAGTAGTACTTGCGCCCGTCTAGGAGCGAGCCGCCCATGTCCTGCTTGATGCTCGTACGCAGGTCCTGCGCGTGCTGCGCGCCTCGCTCGGCGAGCGCGTTGCCAAGACGAGCTCCGGCCAAGATGTCGCCATAGAGCCGGCGCCGCTGCTCCGCTGTTCCCCAGAGCCGCAGCACGTCGACGAACAGGTAGTGCGCTTGCGGCACCTGCGCGATCGAGGGGTCGACGGCAGCGATCGTGCGGATGACCTCGGCGAGGCTACGCGGTGATACCCCGGCTCCCCCGTCTGCGGTCGAAATGGTGATGCCCAAGAGTCCGCTCTGATCGAGCAGCGCCAGGGCGTCGCGCGGCACCACCCCGGCACGGTCGCGCTCGATCACGCCGTCGGCGATCGCAGCCGCGAGCTCCTGCGCGACGGCTACGGCCTCGGCATCCGAGGTGATGACGCGGACCGGCGAGCTCTGACGAGGCAGCGAGACGGTCACGATGCTGCCTGGGCGTGGTCGGCTCGTAGCGGGCCGCGGATAACCTCTGCGGTCTGGTCGTGAGAGAGCAGACCGGCGCCACGCAAAAGTGGCATCACTCCTTCACCGACGCGGTAGACCTCCTCGAGGTGCGGATACCCGGACAAGATGAACTCGTCGATACCGATCTCGTGGTAGTCGACGATTCGCTCCGCAACCTCGGCGTGGCTGCCGACGAGCGCGGTGCCAGCGCCGCCGCGGACCAGGCCGACGCCGGCCCAGAGGTTGGGTGACACCTCGAGCGACTCGCGGCTGCCGTTGTGAAGGGCGACCATACGGCGCTGCCCTTCGGACTGCGACGCGCGCTGGATCGCCTGCGCGTTGGCGATCTGGTCGGCGCTGAGGCCATCGAGCAGGCGCTGTGCCTCCGCCCATGCCTCCTCGGAGCTGTCGCGTGCGATCGCGTGCAGCCGGATGCCGAAACTCACCTTGCGACCCAGCTCGGCGGCGCGCTCGCGCACGCGAGCGACCTTCTCGGCGACCTGCGCCGGGGGCTCGCCCCAGGTGAGATAGACATCCGCATACGCCGCTGCGACGTCGATCGCCGGCTCGGAGGATCCCCCCAGGTAGATCCGTGGCCAGCGTTGGTACGGAACTATCTGCGCATCGCGCACCGAGACGTGCTCGCCGTCAAAGTCGACCGGCTCGCCCGACCACAGCTGACGAAACACGTGTAGATACTCGCCTGCGCGCGCGTAGCGAGCGTCTTTCCCAAGATCGTCGCCGAAACGCAGCTGCTCGACATCGTCGCCACCAACGACGACGTTCAGCAGCAGCCGGCCCCGCGAGATCCGCTGGTATGTGGCTGCCATTTGAGCCGCCAAGGTGACCGACTGCAGACCGGGGCGGAACGCAACGAGGAACTTGAAACGCTCGGTGACTTGCGTCAGCCCGGCGGTGATAACCCAAGCGTCCTCGCACCAGCTACTCGTCGGCGTGAGAGCAGCTTCGAAGCCGAGCTGCTCGGCGGAGCGCGCGATCTGCCCGATGTAGTTGATGTCGGGCGCTCGCTCGACGCCGCCCTCGAGGATCCGGCTGCCGCTCGCGCCGACGGCGTTGCCGAGGCTCAGATCGGTGCGTGAGTCGCCGTTGGTCGGCAGGAACCAATGCAGCGTGATGCTCATGCCTGCGGGCGCAGCGAACGAAGGACCGGGCTATCGCGAAGTGCACGCACGAACTCCACGAGCGCGGCGCCCTGCAGCTGCGCCTGATCGCTATAGGGCTCACGGAGAGCGAGGCTGTCGTCGAATCCCTCGCGCGGCACGTACAGCCCCGGCGGCAGCACGTGCGCCGCGAAGAACCCGGCGAGCACGCTGCGAAGCGAGTCTGGGGCGAGGAAGTGATGGAGGCTGGCGCCGGTATAGGCGATCGCGACCGCTTTGCCAGAAAGGGGCGAGTCGGGCGGAGCCGTGGCGCTGCGCGGGACGGCGTCGAGCAGCGCCTTGAGCGGCGCCGCGAAGGAAGCGCGGTACACCGGTGAAGCGAGTAGGACCGCATCGCTCGATGCAAGCGCGTCGAGCGTCGCCTCGATTCCCGTGCCGTCATCCCCGAGTGCGACTACATCAACCGTCGCGCCTGCTGCCAGCGCCGCGGCGGCGACGGCGTCGAGCACGGCCCTGGTGTGGCCGCCACCAGCTGGCGAGGCGTCGACCGCCAGCACCGCGATTGCCTGCGCGACGGGCGCGCTCACTTGCAGCCCGCTCGGGGAAGGTCGAGCAGGTGGCCGAAACGCTCCTGCTTGGTCTGCAGATAGAAGAGATTCTCGGGCGTCGGGGAGATCGCCAGCGGGACGCGCTCGACGATCCGCAGGCCGTGGCCCTCGAGCCCGGCGCGCTTGGCTGGATTGTTGGTCAGCAGACGCATCGTCCTGACGCCGAGCTCACGCAGGATCTCGGCGCCGACGCCATAGTCGCGCGCGTCTGCGGCGAACCCGAGCGCAAGATTCGCCTCGACTGTGTCGTAGCCCCGATCCTGCAGCTCGTAGGCCTCGAGCTTGTGCCGCAGACCGATTCCGCGCCCCTCGTGGCCGCGGATGTAGACGACCGCGCCGCTGCCTTCGGCGGCGATCAGCTCGAGCGATCGTTGCAGCTGCGCGCCGCAGTCACAGCGCCGGCTCCCGAGCGTGTCGCCGGTGAAGCATTCCGAATGCACGCGCACGAGCACCTCTTCCCGCCCCGCGATCTCACCGCGGACGAGCGCGACGTGCGTGCGCCCGTCATGGGCCTCGTAGGCGATCGACTCGAAGCGGCCGTAGTCGGTCGGGATGCGCGCGGAGGAGACGCGGCGAACGAGACGCTCGCGCTGCGCACGGTAGGCAATCAGGTCGGCAATCACGAGCAGCGGCAAGCCATGCTCGCCAGCGAAGCGCTCGAGCTGCGGGGGGCGGGCCATGGCGCCGTCCTGGGCGATCAGCTCGCAGATCACGCCGGCGGGATAAAGGCCGGCAAGCCGCGCAAGGTCAACCGCGGCCTCCGTGTGTCCCGCCCGCTCGAGCACGCCACCAGGCTTGCTCCGCAGCGGGAAGACGTGACCGGGACGGCGCAGATCGTGTGGCGCCGTCCCGCTCGCGATGAGCGTGGATACCGTGCGCGAGCGATCGGCGGCGGAGACACCGGTCGTGGTCCCTTCGCGCGCGTCAACGGACACCGTGAAAGCGGTCCCCATCGCTTCGGTGCTCTCCTGCGTCATCATCGGGATCTGCAGCTGCTCGATCCGGCGCTGCTCCAGCGCAACGCAGACAATGCCCGAGCCGTGGCGGACCATGAATGCGATGGCCTGGGGCGTCGCCCGCTCGGCGGCAAGGATCAGATCGCCTTCGTTCTCGCGGTCCTGATCGTCGACGACGACCACCATGCCGCCGCTACGTAGCGTTGCGATCGCCGCCTCGACGCCGGCACGATCGTGAGTGGAGAGCGAACTCATGCGCTCATGCCGCGACGGCGCCCGAACGACGGAATCGGGCAGCCGGATGGCGGTCGTTCAGACGCGCCCCCGAGCGGCCATCGCTGAGCTTCTCGCGCAGCGTGCCCGGCGCATATTCGCGCTGTTGCAGGCCGCGCTGCTGCAACACCGGCGTCACCCCCTCGATGAAGTCTTCGAACGACCCAGGCGTCGTGTGGTACATGACGTTGATGCCGTCGACGCCAGCGTCGGCCCAGGCTTCGAGCTCGTCAGCGATCTGCTCGGGCGTACCGACGACTCGCAGGTCCGACGTGTAGCGCAGCAGATCGCCAAAGGTCCAGGTCTTGTCTGGCGCAGCCTCGATCAGGCCTTTGATCATGCCGCGGACGTTGACCTTCTCGAGCGCCGCGATCGGCGCATCGAGGTCGTATTCGCTCAGGTCGACGCCAAGGCCCCCGCCCATGTGCGCGGCATAGCCCTCGCTGCTCGCGTACTCATCGATCTCACGCTCCTTGCGGCGCGCTTCTTCTTCTGTGCCCCCGACGATAAAGCTGAGTCCCTGGTAGAAGAGGATGTCGTCACTCTCGCGCCCGTAGGCCGCGGCACGGGCGCGCACGTCCTCGACGTGTGCACGCGCTCCCTGCGGCGTGCGCCCGGCGATGAATATCGCTTCGGCGTTACGCGCCGCGAACTCGCGACCCAAGTCCGATGCGCCAGCCTGAAACAGCACCGGCACGCGCTGGCGCGAGGGCTCCGAGAGGTGCGGGCCGACGACGTCGTAATGGCGCCCGACGTGATCGATGTCGTGGATCTTCTCCGGGTCGGCGTAGATCCCGCGCTCGATGTCGCGGATCACGGCATCGTCCTCCCAGCTGCCCTCGAGCAGCTTGCAGAGGACTTCGACGTACTCCTCGGCGCGCGCGTAGCGGTCCTCATGCGGGGGCCGCGACCCGTAGCCGAGGTTGCGCGCGGCGTTGTTTAGATACGA
Organism: Solirubrobacteraceae bacterium; assembly: GCA_050010595.1. Taxonomy (GTDB): domain Bacteria; phylum Actinomycetota; class Thermoleophilia; order Solirubrobacterales; family Solirubrobacteraceae; genus Palsa-513. Next base: position 213,921 of record JBEKKS010000002.1, on the reverse strand, counting down.
GGTGACGATGTTCCAAGCCACGCGCCCATCGGTCAGGTGGTCGAGCGTCGAGATCCGGCGCGCGAAATTGAACGGGTGCTCCTGCAACACGGAATGCGTGAACGCAAAGCCAAGATTCTCGGTTGCGTAGGCCATCGCCGGAATCAGCAGGGATGGATCGTTGACCGGAATCTGGAGGCCTTCGGCCACCGCCACGTCGCGGTTGCCGCGGTAGCTGTCATACGTGCCGACGACGTCGGCCAAGAAGAGCGCGTCGAACTTCCCGCGCTCGAGCAGCCGCGCGAGCTCGACCCAGGCGTCGAGTCGTGCGTAGTCGAGCTGGCGCGTGTCCGGGCGGACCCATTGTCCATGGTGAATGTGCGAGACGCAGTTCATCGAGAACGCGTTGAAGCGCAGGCGGCGGCTCATGCCACAGCCCCCGCGAGCCGCTCGCGGCGGATCGCCGCGCCGGGGTGGCGCTCATTCAAGAGCGGCCCCGACTCGCCGTCGGAGAGCTTCTCGCGCAGCGTTCCCGGCCTGTACTCGCGCTGCTGCAGGCCGCGCTCCTGAAGCACGGGCGTCACGCCGTCGATGAAGTCAAGGAACGATCCGGGCGTCGTGTAATAGGTGACGTTGATCCCGTCGACGCCCGCGTCGGCCAACCGCTCGAGCCGGTCCGCGATCTGCTCCGGCGTTCCGACCACGCGGTTCGCCCCCCGCAGCTTCAGCACATCGCTGAAAGTCCATGTCTTGTCCGGCGCGGAGTCGATCAGCGACTTCAGCCAACCGCGGCTGTTGTACTGCTCGAGCTCGCCGACGGGGGCGTCGAGGTCGATCTCAGCGAGGTCGGCACCCATGCCGCCACCCATGTGCGCGGCATACCCGCGCGCGCTGGCGGTCTCGTCGAACTCACGAGCCTTGCGCTGTGCCTCCTCCTCGGTCCCGCCGACGACGAACGTGAAGCCGGTGAAGAACAGGATGTCTGAGGGGTCGCGACCCACGCGGGCGGCACGCGCGCGAACATCTTCGATGTTGCCGCGTGCGACCTCAGGCGAGGGGGCTGGTATGAAAATCGCCTCAGCGTTACGCGAGGCAAAGTCACGGCCTTCCTCGGAAGCACCAGCCTGGAAGAGCAGCGGCGTTCGTTGCGGCGATGGCTCGGAGAGGTGCGGACCGACGACGTCGTAGAACTCGCCCATATGGTCGATGTCGTGGATCTTCTCCGGGTCGGCGTAGATCCCGCGCTCGATGTCGCGGATCACGGCATCGTCCTCCCAGCTGCCCTCGAGCAGCTTGTAGAGCACCTGGACGTACTCCTCGGCGCGCCTGTAGCGATCCTGATGTGGCGGCAATGATCCGTAGCCCAGATTGCGTGCCGCGTTGTTCAGGTACGAGGTCACGATGTTCCACGCGACCCTTCCCTCGGTTAGGTGGTCCAGCGTCGATACGCGGCGCGCGAAGTTGAACGGGTGCTCCTGGAGCACGGAGTGCGTGAACGCGAAACCAAGGTTCTCTGTTACGTAAGCCATCGCCGGAATCAGCAGCGATGGATCGTTGACCGGGATCTGCAGCCCTTCCTCGACCGCCGCGTCGCGGCTGCCGCCATAGCTGTCGTAGGTGCCGACCACATCGGCGAGGAATAGGGCGTCGAACTTTCCTCGCTCGAGAATCTGGGCGAGCTCGATCCATGGGTCGAGGCTTGCGTAATCGAGCTGGCGAGTGTCGGAGCGGACCCACTGGCCGTGGTGAATGTGAGACACGCAGTTCATCGCAAAGGCGTTGAAGCGCAGTCGGTTGCGCGGGCGGGCAGTCATTTGGCCTCCTGCTTTCCTTGGGATGGCGGTCGGTCGGACATGGCGATGGGGCGATTCAGGCGACGTTGCTGACGGGCGCTGCCGAAACCGTGGCCTCGACCGCTGCGGGCCGTTCGAGCTCCGGCAGTGCGGCCACCAGCTGCTGCGTGTATGGCTGCGTCGGGCGAAGCAGCACGTCGTCGGCGGATCCCTGCTCGACGACCTTGCCTTCGCTCATCACCAGCACGCGGTCGCTGATGTGATGGATGACGCCGAGGTCATGCGAGATGAACAGGTAGCTAAGGCCGAGCTCGCGCTGGAGGTCGGCCAGGAGGTCGAGCACCTGTGCCTGGATCGAGACGTCGAGCGCCGAGACGGGCTCGTCACAGACGATCAAGCGTGGCTCGGGTCCGAGCGCACGCGCGATGGCGACGCGCTGGCGCTGGCCGCCGGAGAGCTGCAGCGGCCGGCGCAGGCGGTGCTCGTCCTCCAAGCCGACCAGCGCCAGCAGCTCGGTGACCCGCTGATGACGCCGCTCGTTGGAGCTGTAGGCGACGCTCGACAGCGCATCCAAGAGGATCTGCTCGACACTCCAGCGGGGATCGAAGGAGCTCAGCGGATCTTGATAGACAACGGTGATCTGGCGCCGGCGTTGGCGGCGGTCCTTCTCCGCCAGCGCGCTCCAGGGCTCACCGGCGAGCAATACCTCGCCGGCAGTTGGAGCCGACAGGGCGAGCGCAAGGCGAGCCGTGGTCGTCTTGCCCGAGCCGGACTCGCCGACGATGCCGAGCGTCTCACCCTGCTCAAGCGAGAAGCTGACGTCGTCAACGACGGTGCGGTGCACGCCGTCGGGACCGCGGTAGCGCTTGACCAAGCCGCTGGCCGCAAGCACCGGCCCGTCGCGGTGCTCGTGCCGACTGATCGTCCCGAGCAGCGCTTGGCGCTGGTGGGGCGACAAACGCCGTCCGCGCGACTGCGCCGAGGGAATCGCGTCGATCAGTGCCTGCGTGTACTCGTGCCTCGGCCGGGCAAAAAGCTCGCCTGCCGGGCCGTGTTCGAGAATCTCGCCGTCGCGCATGACGGCGACGGTGTCTGCCAGCCGCGATACGACGGCGAGATCGTGGCTGATCAGGATCAGCGCCTGGCCGCGACGCTTGGTCGCCTCGAGCTCAGCGAGCACCTGTGCCTGGACCGTCACGTCGAGCGCGGTGGTCGGCTCGTCGGCAATCACGAGCTGCGGGTCGAGGGCCAGCGCCGAGGCAATCAGCGCCCGTTGACGCAGGCCGCCCGATAGCTCGTCGGGTCGCTGCAGCGCGCGTACCTCCGGCTCCGGCACGCCGACCATGGCCAGCAGATCGATCGCCCGCCGCCGGCGGGTCTGACGCGTGCCCCAGCCGTGCAGCCGCAGCGCCTCCTCGATCTCCTTCGTGACGGGGCGCAGCGGATCCAGGGACACGAGCGCGTCCTGCAGGATGAAGCCGACCTGCTTCCCGCGTATCTCGTGCCAGTCGCGGTCTTCGAGCGCCAGCAGGTCGCGGCCGTCGAAGGTCAGCTCGTCGGCTCGGACGTAGGACCGCGCACCCGTGAGCCCGACAACCGTCCGCGCGGTAACGCTCTTGCCTGACCCTGACTCGCCGACGATTGCCAGGCACTTCCCGGCGTTGAGCGAGAACGACACGCCGCGGACGACCTCGCGCTCGCCGAAGCCGATTGTCAGGTTCTCGGCTCGGAGCAACGGCTGTTGCTTTGGCGCGTCGCTATGCCGGTCGACCGCCGGTTGCGCGGCGGGACGCGCGCGGTGATCACGGATCATCTGGCATCGCCTCCTTCGAGCTGCTTCTGGACGAAGCGGCCAATCGTGGTCAGGGACAGCGCGAACAAGACGATTACGACGCCCGGCATCACCTCGAGCCACCACGCCTGGGTTACGTAATCGCGTCCGGCATCGAGCAGGGCGCCCCATTCAGGCGCCGGCGGGGGCACGCCGAGACCGAGGAACGCGAGGCCCGAGGCCCAGACGATCGACTGACCGACACCGAGCGTGATCAGCACCACGATCGGGCGCATCGCGTTCGGAAAGATGTGGCGGCGAACGATCTTGCGGTACGGATGACCGAGGGCGCTTGCGGCCTCGACGTAGGCGGAGTGGCGCACCGCGAGCACCTGTCCGCGGATCATGCGCGTGTAGCCGGGTGCAGTGCCAATCCCGACGGCGACGAGCTCGGTCACAGCACTCTGGCCGAACACGGACACGATCAAGAGCGCCAGCAGCAGCACTGGAAGCGCAAACATCACCTCGATGCTGCGGCCGATCACTGCGTCGAGCCAGCCGCCGGCGAGCCCCGCTGCGAAGCCGAGCAGGATCGCGATCGACATACTCAGCGCGGTCGCGCCAAGGCCGATCAGGAGCGACTCGCGAGCACCGTAGATCACGCGTGCGAGCATGTCGCGGCCCGATTGATCGGTGCCGAAGAGGTGGTGGAGCGATGGCGCCGCGAGCGTGTCGCCGAGGTTGATTGTCAGCGGACCCTGTGGCGAGAGCGCCGATGGCGCGATCACTGCGAGCAGGGCAAGCGCCACGAACAGCCCGGCGAGCGCGACTCCGGGGCTTACCTGCGCCACCCAGCGTGGCAGCGCGAGCGGACGTCGGACTGCGGCGCCGATCGGTGGTGCGACGGTGCTCATGCGGCGCGCATCCGCGGATCGATCAAGACGTAGGCGACATCGACAATCAGGTTCGCGACCACGTAGACCGCAGCGACCAGGATCACCACGCCGGAGACGAGCGGCAGGTCTCTCGATTCGGTTGCGGTCACGAGAACGTTGCCAATGCCCGGGCGCGCGAACACCGTTTCCACAATCACGGCTCCCGAGATCAGTGCGCCCAGCGCCCAGCCCGAAAGCGTCAGCGCCGGGAGCACGGCGTGGCGCAGCACATGACGTAGGCGCACCTGGAGGTCGCCCATCCCCCGCGCTCGGGCCGAGGTCACGAACGGCTGGTCGAGCACCTTCTCGAACTCGTCGCGGGTTACCTGGCCGATGAAGCCGGCGAGCGGTATCCCGAGAGTGAGCGCCGGCAGCACCAGGCCGCTGAGGCCGGTGCCGCCGAGGACCGGAAAGACGTGCAGATCGATCGCGAACACGACGAGCAGAATGACCCCGAGCCAGTAGGCGGGAAGCGTCGCGGTTACAACCTCGATCCCGGACCCAAGCCCTGAGAGCAGACGCCCGCGGCGAGCGGTGGTGACGGTCAGCGCCAGCGCGAGAAGCCATGCGAACACGAGTGCCGTACCAGTGAGCACTAGCGTCGGTCCGACCTGCTGGGCGATGATCGTGAGGACCGGCTGGTGCTGGTCAAACGAAGTGCCCAGGTTGCCGTGCAGCAGCCCCCAGACGTACTGGAGGTACTGGTGCAGGACCGAGTTGTCGAAGCCGTACTCGCGGTTGATTGGCGCGGTCTGCGAGGCGCTGTAGCTTGCGTTTTGCTGGCCCGTCTGCTGGTTGAGCAACAGCACCGCGCGGTTGCCGGGCAGCAGCGTCTCCACCAGGAAGGTGAAGGACGCCGCTGCCCACAGCACGCCTACTGCGCCGAGGACTCGCTTGAGGATCCGGCGGGCCATTACTTCGTGAGGTACGCGTCGTCGAAGACAGGCTCACCCTGCGAATCCTCGATCCAGAAGTCGTGGAGGTTCTTGCTCCAGGCGTCCGAGGTCGTCTGTGTGTAGAGCCCGATTACCGCCGCGTTGTCGACCACGATCTTCTGCGCGGCGTAGTAGTCCGCGCGCTGCAGCGCCGGGTTCGACGCCGAATTTCCGGCTTGAATCAGGTTGACGAGCTGGGTGTTGTCGTAGTAGGCAGTATTGGCGAAGTCCGGATCCTTCGTGTTCCAGAATCGCCAGACGATGTAGAGGACACCGGGGGTGGGGCTGGTCCAGTAGCCGACGCTTGCGTCGGCCGCCGTCGGCCCCGAGTCCACGCCGGCAAATGCCTGGCTCAGCGTCAGCGGGATCAGCCTGACGTTGAAGCCGGCGGCCTTCCATTCCTGTTGAAGGTCCTGCAGCAGCGTCTCGCCCTCCGAGTTGATGATCGCGCCCGCGTCGTACGGGAGCGTGATGTCGAGCTCCTTGCCGTCCTTGGTGGCGTAGCCGGCGGCGTCATGGCCCGTGTAGCCGGCCTGCGCGAGCAGGGCCTTCGCCTTGGCCAGGTTGTAGGGCAGGCTGTCGTTGAGCGCGGCGTCGTAGTCGGGCGTCGACGGGCTGAGTGCGCCGTTGCCGTCGTAGGGGATCTCGCCGTTGAACGCGCTCTGGACTGCCTGTTGCCGATTGATCGCATATGCGAACGCCTGCCGGACGAGCTCGTTGGTGAACGGGCCGTGGTGGGTGTTGAGCGTCAGCGTGTCGGGCCGGCCCGGGGTGATGTACCGCTTGGTGTCGTACTGCGATACGGCCTGTGGCCAGTCGACCGTCGGGACGTCGTAGATCACGTCGGATTCGCCACTGGTCAAGGAGCCCCAGCGTGTGGTCCCATCGGCGACGAAGCTCCAGATGAGCTTGCTTGCGTAGGCGGGGCCTTGGTGCAGGGCGTTCGCTGGAGCCGAGTTGTAGTGCGGGTTGCGCACGAACACGAGGTCCTGCCCGTGGTTCCACTTCTGCAGGATGAACGGACCGCTGCCGATCGGGTCGGTGCAGTTGGCGGCCACGCCGCGAGCGAGGCCCTTCGGCGAGAGGATGCCGTCGTAGCCCTGGGAGAGCGTCGACAGCAGCGGCGCGTACGGCTTGACGAGGTTGACCTGGACCGTCAGCGGGCCGGTTGCCACAGCCGACTTGAAGTACGGACCGATGAAGGCATCGACATCGCCATTCGCGGTCTTCGGGTTCGTCCAGTAGTCGAAGTTGTCGACCACCGCCTGCGCGTCGAGCGGTGTGCCGTCGGTGAACTTAACGCCCGACTTGAGATGGAAGGTGTAGGTCAGACCGTTGGCCGATACCGACCAGCTTGTCGCCAGCCACGGCACGATGTGACCGCTGCTGACCTGCGAGACGAGCGAGTCGGCGTACTGGCGCTCGATGTAGGCCTCCTGCACCCAGCCGCCCTGCAGGCACGGCGGCTCCTGCTCAGCCGCGTAGTAGATCGTGCCGCCAGACTGAGGCGCGGTGGCGGTTGCCGCCACGGCATGTTCGGCTCTGGCGGAGGCGCTACCTCCCAGTAGAGGCGACAAGAGGACGGTAGCTGCGAGTGCGAACCCGCTACCGGCGGCGGCAAGCGCGACGCGACGAGCGCTCGAAGGGCGGGTCTTGGTGCGATCTGCGTGTGGCATTTATTCCTCAGGGACGAAGGGACAGCGGTCAGGGCCGCGCGATGACGGCCGAGCCGCGCAATTGTGGGTCAAGCAGATCCACAAAGGTAGGAACTGCTCGAGGAGTACCCGTCCGGGTACCGCAGAGGCGTCCGAGGGTGTTCACGCCGCCGCCAGCAACAACGCGACGTGCCTCACCGCTTCGGTCCGGTTGCGCACGCCGAGCTTGCGGTAGAGCGCGCTCGCGCTCTTCTTGACGCTGTCGGGACCGAGGTGCAGCCGCTTGGCAATCTCCTTGTTCGTGGCGCCCGTGCTCATCAGCGCCAGCAGCTCGCGCTCGCGCTCGGTCAGAATCCCCGGTCCCTCGGGCCGCGCTTGGCGCTCCGGTGCCCGGCGCGACATGACGGCGCCCCACACGGCAGCAACGATCTCCGAACCACTCGCGCCGGGCGGCAGGAAATCGGTTGCGCCAAGCTCCAGGAGCGAGGCGCTCAGCTGACTCGCGCAGCGTGACGTGAGGACGATCCCGATCCCCGGATGAGCGTCGCGCAGCGCCGCAGTCGCCGAGGCAACGAAGGGCCCCGCCTGCGAAACGTCGAGAACTGCGACCTCCGGGCGGTGGCGACGGGCAAGTGCGGCGCCCTCGCGAGCGTCCTGCGCGAGCAGACACCTGCCAACCCATGGCTCCCGCTGAAGCAGGACCGCGAGGCCGATCCGGGTGGTCACGTGCCCGTCAACGACGAGTGGCCGGATCGTGCGATCGGGGATAGCTGAAGGCTTGGTCACTGATTTTTCACATTTACCGGTGTGAAACTGAAGATTTCTTCCGAAGCTTGGGTCTCGCGTGTTCCAACACCACCGCCAGAGGGCCGGCGCCCGTCCCCGACAAAGGATCACCGTCCCCCACGATCCGGTCAAATCGACGTTCTCGACGGCGTGATAGGCTAACCCTACAAAGCGGATCGGCTTTATCCTATATGCCCGGGAAGGCAGGTGCTTGTTGCGCATCGAGCAGCTCGAGTACGTCGCCGCGATTACACGCCTAGGATCGTTCCGGCGCGCCGCCGAGGAGCTTCACATCTCCCAGCCGGCACTCAGCGAGACCGTGCGCAATCTCGAGCGCGAGCTCGGCGTGCCCCTCCTGAGGCGCACGCGCTCAGGAGCAACGGTGAGCGATGCCGGGCGCGAGCTGCTGCCGTACATCGTCAGCGCAATCGAAGCGGTGGATCTGCTGCGCCGCGCCGCCGACGGCCAGCACAGTGCCAGCCGGATGGTGCGCGTGGGGACGGTCAACGCGGCGACGGTCCCGCTCGTCGCGCCAACCATCCGAGCGTTCCGCGAGACGCATCCGTCGACTCAGGTCGAGGTGATTGGCGCACAACAGGCTCAGATTCACAGCGCGATCCTCGAGGGGAGCTTCGACCTCGGCCTCGTGAACTATCTCGACGGCGACGACCGGCCGCCGGAGTTCGAGACCACCGAGCTCTTGCGCGGCCGCGCCGTCGTCTGCATGCGTACGGACAGTCCGCTCGCGCTACGGTCGACGGTCAGCGTCGCCGAGCTGCTCGAAGAGCCGCTGATCGTGATGCGATCCGGCTATGTGATGCATCGCTACGTCCATCGCCTCCTGGCCGGGCGAACGCCCTCCTTCTCCTACACCACCGACGGCGCGGAGATGGGCAAGCTGCTGGTTGCCGAGGGTCTCGGCGCGACTGTGCTGCCTGATTTCAGCGTGATCGGTGACCCGCTCGAGCAGCGTCGCGTGATCACCCACCGGCCGCTTGAAGACGACGATACGGCTGTGCATCTCGTGATTCAGCGCCGTCGCAGCGGTACCGTGCCGTCGGCTGCGCGCGATCTCCACCAGATCTTCGTCGAGCGGGCGCGCGCCTATTCGGAGTCCTGATCGAGCCGCGGCAAATCTGCGCCGGCGGCTGATCGGCTCGCGCGAGCCGATCAGCCCTGCGGCAAAGACGTCCTACTTCGGCTGCGCGACGACGCGCAGGTAGGGCCGGGGCGCCTCCCAGCCGTCGGGGAAGAGCTCCTTGGCCTTCTCGTCGTTGACCGAGCCGGCGATGATCACATCCTCGCCGGGCTTCCAGTTGACCGGGGTCGATACCGGGTGCTTGGCGCCGAGCTGCAGCGAGTCGACGACGCGCAGCACTTCGTCGAAGTTGCGCCCGGTGCTCATCGGGTAGACGAGGATCAGCTTGATCTTCTTGTCGGGCCCGATCACGAAGACGTTGCGGACCGTCTGGTTCTCCGCCGCCGTGCGGACGGTCGGATCCCCGCTCACGCTTGCCGGGAGCATGCCGTAGAGCTTCGCCACCTTGAAGTCGGCGTCACCGATGATCGGGTAGTTCAGCGCCGTGCCCTGCGTCTCAGCGATGTCGCTCGCCCACTTCTTGGTGTTCTCGACCGGGTCGACGGACAGGCCGATGATCTTCACACCGCGGCGGTCGAACTCCGGCTTGATCTTCGCCATGTAGCCGAGCTCCGTCGTGCAGACCGGCGTGAACGCGCGCGGGTGCGAGAACAGCACGGCCCATGAGTCGCCAATCCACTCATGGAAGCTGATCGGTCCCTCGGAGGTCTCAGTCTCAAAGTCAGGGGCGGTCTCGCCCAGTTGCAAACTCATGATTCGGGGTCCTTTCGGTTGCTATCGAGATTGAAGCACGGTGCCCTGGAGCGCTCGACCTCCGAAGGCTCCGCCGCCGATCAGATCGGCTCATGTCGCGCGCCCATGCCCGGCGGGCCAGTCAACAGGGATTACCGACGATACTAGAGAAAGGCGAGTGGATTTATACGCATTCGCTGCTTCAGGCACCACTCGCGCGAATGGTCAAGGTCTCGCGACTCTCGTCGAGCGCCACCACGCAGCGACGTGCCAAGTCCCTGGCTTCGTCGCGTATCTCAGGGATCGCCGTCGTCTCATAGAGGTCGCCGATCCGCGGTGGTCCAAGGGTGAAGAGTCGCGGCTGGGGTCTCCCACGATCGTCTCGCAGCGCGCCATATGGATCGGTGTCGAACCCCATGCCGAGCGGGTGGGCACGCACATAGCCGGCCTCAAGCAGTTGGCGCACGAGCGGCTCGTCGCATGTCCGCGGGTCCAGACCCGGCCCGGTGCAATTGACGACGAGTGATACAAGCTCGCGCTCGGGCCCGAGGACAAGCTCGCCGTCATCGCGGGTGGCGAGCGCCGGCGCGCCACTGCGAATCTCAAGCCGGCGGGCAGCGAGAAGGGCAGCCAAACGCGTAGCAACCTCGGGCGCCATTCGGTGGCGATGGACGCTCCAGGCCCGGTGGCGCGTCGCCATGAATGTCTTGCGTTGCTCCAAGCTGAGACGCTGCCAGTGGGCTTGGGTCAATGGCCGCAGTCCGTCGACGAGGTGGTGCCAGCGTGACCGCCCCCGCTCGGATTCGGCGAGAACCCGGTCGACGAGCTCGATGAACGAGACGTTGGTGTCAACCCTGGTCGGCGCCGGCACCGCCGCCACTCGCCCCACCAGGTGCGGACGCGGGAGCAACCCGTGGCGGGAGGCAGCCACGAGTCGGGCCTGCGGACTTCGCGCAGCGACGGTCAACGCAACATCGACCATCGTGAGACCGGTGCCGATCAGCAACACCGTCCCGTGCGCCTCACGGGCAACGCGCTCGAGCGCGCCCGGTTGCCAGGGATCCTCGACCAACGCGGGATGCCCGAGGAGTGGTCTGTACGCGTCGGGCATCGTGGCGGGGAGGTTGCCGAGCGCAAGCACGGCGATATCGGCCACAACGCGGTCCCCGCCGGCCAACTCGAGCACGACGCGTTCAGGCCCTGGCTCGAGTGCTACGACCCGAGCCGCAAGCCGATCCAGCTGCGCGTCATCGGCCGCCGCGGCGCGGGCACGTACAAGGACGTCGGCGAGATAGCGCCCGTACTCGACGCGCGAGGCGTACGCGCCCGGCAGCTCGGCGCCAACGCTCCGTGCGCGCCAGCGAACGAAGTGCCCCGCATCCTCCGGGAAGGCCGACATGCGCGACGCAGTCACATTGAGCCGGTGCGAGGTGTCGGTCGTCGAGTAGGCGAGACCGCCACACCCTTCACGCGGGTCGATCAAGACCACCCGTCCCGGGGTGGTAGCTTTGGTGAGGCCCAGCAGCAGGCGCGCGGCGAGGAGCGTGCCACTCGCACCGCCGCCGACGATCGCGACTGTCGGGCGCCGTGCATCCGACGCAACCCGGCCTACGCCCGCAGCGGGCTTCAGCATGGCTCTCGCGAGCCCGTCGAGCGTGACAGTGCCGATCGGGAAGGATTGTTGGCCGAACAGCCCCACATACTCAGGAAGGTAGGCAACCCGTGGGCGCCTGTCAATGTCGATAAAGGCGATCGGCAATTGGGGTTTAACCGCAATACAACGGTTCGCAATCTCAGGGAGAATCCGTTCAATGCGCGTCTCGGCAAAGGCTGACTACGCGGTCCGGGCCGTGGTCGAGCTGGCACTGGCCGGCGACACGCCGCTGACGGCCGAATCGGTCGCGAGCAGGCAGGACATTCCGATGCAGTTCCTGCAGAAGATCCTCCACGAGTTGCGCGTGGCACGGCTGGTGCTGAGCCAGCGCGGTCCTGACGGCGGCCACCGGCTCGCACGGCCGCCCGACCAGATCAGCGTTGCCGACATCCTCAGGGCGGTCGAGGGGCCGATCGCGGCCGTGCGCGGCGAGCCCCCGGAAGCCCTTCGCTACCCGGGCAGCGCCGAACCCGTGCAACTTGTCTGGATAGCGCTGCGCACAAACATGCGCGAAGTGCTTGAGGGCGTCACGCTCGCGGATCTGGCCGCGGGCAAACTGCCCGAGCGCATATCCGGCCTGGCGCGCGAGCCGGAGTCGTGGGTCACGCGCTGACGCGCGCACAGCAGTCGAAACACAAAGGCGGCGCTGCTATCTTGAGCGTTTTGACCCAGATTATCCGAGATCCGCTGCCCGGCTCGACTGGAAGGAGCAGGAGTGAGCAACACCGATGAGCTACTGGCCAACAACGCTGACTACGCATCGTCGTTTGAACTCGGAGACCTGCCGATTCCCCCGGCACGAAAGGTCGCCGTGGTCGCGTGCATGGACGCGCGTCTGAACGTCTTCGGCGCACTCGGACTGCAGGAAGGCGATGCGCACGTGATTCGCAACGCCGGCGGGGCCGTCACAGACGACGCGATCCGCTCGCTTGCGATCTCCCAGCGCCTGCTCGGAACCGAGGAGATCATCCTCATCCACCACACGGACTGCGGGATGGTCACCTTCAAGGAAGACGACTTCAAGCACTCGATCGAGACCGAGACCGGAATCAGACCGCAGTGGGCTGCGGAGGCCTTCAGCGACATTGAAGCCGACGTACGCCAGTCGATCGCGCGGATCAAAGCCTCCCCCTTCGTGCCGCACAAGGACTCGATCCGCGGCTTCGTCTACGAAGTCGAGACGGGCCGTCTGCGGGAAGTCAGCTAGCCAGCTTGCAGGCTAGGCGCCGATGCCGGTAGCGCAGGTCGCTACCTAGCGGACGAAGACGATGTCGCCGGCGCGAACGTCGAGCCAGTCGAGATCGATCGCTGCAAGCCGCGCCGTCGCGTCGCTGCCGTCGGCGAGCAGGACGCTCACCTCGGCGCAGCCGCGCCGGCGCGTAACGCGCTCGACGAACGCTTCACGTGCCGAGCGGACCTCGTGACCGGCTAGCTCGACGGTCGCGGAGCCGGCCGTGCGCGCGGTCCGCGCACGGCGCCGGATCAGGATCGTTTTGAGGGGTCGCATAAGAAACTTGAGCTATCTGGTAGACAAACTGTACAATGTTTGGCGTGCGGCTTGACGTTCACCAGCACATTTGGACTCCACCGCTGCTCGAAGCCCTCGAGCGACGCCGGCAGCTCCCGTTCGCGCGCCGCAATGGCGGACAGCTGACGCTCTACCTCGCGGGCGAGGCGCCATCGGTGATCGACGACGCGGGCGAGACGCTCGAGCGCCGGGTTGCGTTGCTCGAGGAGGACGGGGTCGACCGCGCGCTGATCGCGCTATCGAGCCCACTCGGGATCGAGGCGCTGCCGCGCGCGGACGCACAGGAGCTGATCGATGCGCACCTGGCGGGCCTCACCCAGCTCGACGGTCCCTTCGACCTGTGGGGCCCCTTGCCACTCGAGGGACTGAGCGCCCTCGATGTCGATGCTGTGCTTGCACGCGGCTGTGTCGGCGTCTCGTTGCCGGCGGGCGCGCTCGCGACACCGCGCCTCGTCCGGCATCTCGAGGACGCGCTCGCGCGGGCCGAGTCGCTCGGGGCCCCGGTCTTCATCCATCCCGGTCCCGGGCTCGGCGAGCGCGCGCCCGAGGTTGGGCTCGACGACCCGCTGTGGTGGCCGGCGATGACGCTCTACGTGACTCAGATGCAGGCCGCGTGGCTGACCTTCCAGACCGCGGTGCGCAGGTCTCATCCCTACCTGCGGGTCGTCTTCGCGATGCTCGCCGGCTGCGCGCCGCTCCTGACCGAGCGGCTTACCGCCCGCGGCGGCCCGAGGCTCGAAGGTACCGACGAGCTGACCTACTACGAGACCTCCTCCTACGGTCCCGTTGCCGTCGACGCGATGGCTCATCGCGTGGGATTGGGACGCCTGCTATACGGATCAGATCGCCCCGTCATCGGGCCGCCAAAGGCGCTCAGCGCCACCTTCCGACAGCTGTTCCTCGACGGCAACGCAGCTTGGCTGAGCGAGCGCCTGGCGGTCGCAGCATGATCGCGCCGCCAGCGCTTCACCGCACGCTCAATGCGATCGAGCTCGAGCGCTTCGCGGCAACGCTCGCCGAGCGACGCGACCGCTGGCAAGAGATGCTCGACGCCCTCGGAGCGCGGGAGCGAGCGTTTATTGAGATCTGGTCAGACGCGTTCGTGAACGCGTGGGCGATCCGCTGGACGACAGGCGCCGATACGGGCTTCCACGACCACGATCTAGCGGCCGCGGGGATAACCGTGGTCGACGGCTCGATCGTCGAAGAGAGGCTCACGCTCAGCGGCAGCCCGATCGCGCGCCAGTTCGAGCCAGGGCGGACTTTCAGCGTTCCGCCGTCTGCTATTCACCGTGTTCGCCATGTCGGCGGACCGATTGCGCTAACGATCCACGTCTACTCGCCGCCGCTGCGCGTGCAGGGCGTCTACACCACCTCTCACGACGGGGCGCTCGAGCGCCGTGCGGTCGCCTACACGGAAGAGCTTCGTAACGAGCTCGTCCTGCGCGCCGCGTAGCTGCCTGACCGAGACGCGCTTGGCGCAGCGCCGCTTTCCGGCGCCCTTTGAATTGCGCGTTGACAGAAGCCACTCCCGTGGATCTTGTCGAGTAATTCGACCCGACCCGGTTTTTCGCCTCCGACAAGGCCTGCTCACCCGTGCGGTACGAGGACCTCGCCGGCGGTCGCGTCAACGTCGCGGTAGAGCACGTGCAGGACTACTACGGCCAGCGCTCCGCCAACCAGTTGCGCCACAACGAAGGCCGGAACCGAGGCGGGCGCGATCCCGGCGAATGTCGCGGAGAGCGTGCGGCCCAGCGTGATCGCGGGGTTGGCGAAGCTCGTCGAGCTCGTGAAGAAGCAGGCCGAGCCGATGTACGCGCCGACGGCCGCGGGGATCGAGGCGATGCGCTTGCTCCGCGCGAGCGCGAAGATCACCAGCATCAGCCCGAAGGTCGCGACGACCTCGCCGAGCAGATGCGCGGGACTCGCCCGGTGCTTGGCCGAGATCGTCACGGCCGGTAGCGCGAACATCGCGTTCGCGAGGATCGTGCCCGCGGCGCAGCCGGCGAGCTGGCAAGGGATGTAGGCGCCTGCGCGCGCCCAGCTGATCCCGCGCAGGCTCGCATCGACGAGCGACAGGACCGGATTGAAGTGCGCGCCCGAGACAGCGCCGAACATGAGAATGATCGTGTAGAGGCCCAGCGCCGTGGCGCCGGCGTTGATGAGGAGCGCGAGGCCGAGGCTGTCCGGCGCGACACGATGCGCCGCGATGCCCGAGCCGATCACCACGGCTCCGAGGAAAGCGGAACCGAGGAATTCAGCCAGCAGGCTGCGACGAAGCACACGAGGATCCTACGGCTGCGCCGGCCCGCCGGCCCGGAGCGCGCAGCGGTAGGCTCCATGCGTGGCAACCTTGATCCTCCTGCGTCACGGCGAAAGCGAATGGAACTCCAAGGGGCTCTTCACCGGTTGGGTCGATGTGGGGCTCTCAGAGACGGGGATCGCCGAGGCCGGCAACGCCGGGCGGCTGCTCGAACAGGAAGGCCTGCGCCCCGACCGAGTCCACACCTCGGTCCTGCGACGCGCGATCCAGACCGCCGATATCGCACTTGACGCCGCCTCGCTGCACTGGCTTCCGGTGCAGCGCTCGTGGCGGCTCAACGAGCGCCACTACGGGGCGCTACAGGGCAAGAACAAGGCGCAGACACGAGACGAGTTCGGCGAGGAGCAATTCATGCTCTGGCGGCGCTCCTACGACGTGCCGCCGCCGCCGATCGCCGACGACGATCCACTCTCGCAAGCCACAGACCCGCGTTACGCCACGCTGCCGCCGGAGCTCCTGCCCCGCAGCGAGTGCCTCAAGGACGTCGTCGCGCGGCTCCTCCCCTACTGGTATGACGCGATCGTCCCCGACCTCGCCGAGGATCTCACGGTGATCGTCGTCGCCCACGGCAACTCGCTGCGCGCGCTCGTCAAGCACCTCGACGAGATCGACGACGACGAGATCGCGGCGCTCAACATCCCGACCGGGATCCCGCTGCTCTACGAGCTCGACGACGACTTCCGCCCGCGCGTCCGCGGCGGCCGCTACCTGGACCCCGACGCGGCGGTGCAAGCAGCCGCTGCCGTGGCAAACCAGGGTCGCTAGCCGGCGGCCTCGAGCGGCGGCGGGCACCAGTGCGGGTCGGCGAGCCGCGCCGAGTAGATCGACGGGGAATTCAGCAACCGCGCGAGCACAGTCGCCTCCGCGACCGCCAGTAGCAGCGGAACTGTCAGCGTGCCCGGACTGTGCGTCAGCTCGAGCATGAGCACCGTTGCCGCCAGAGGACCCTGCATCGCCGCGGCGAGGACGGCACCGCCGCCGATCAGGGCGTAGCTGCCGACCGGCGATCCGGGCCAGAGCTCGCCCCAGGCGTGCCCGAGCATCGCGCCGAACAGCACGCCGAGTGCGAGCGTCGGCGTGAAGAGGCCACCAGGCGAGCCGCTCGCCAGGCAGGCTGCAGTCGCGAGCGGCTTCAAGACCATCAGCGCCGCGAACAGTCCCAATGAGAGCTTGCCGACGAATGCAAGCTGCGCCAGGTCCTTGCCGTTGCCAAGCAGTTGCGGGTAGCGGATCGCCAGCGCGCCGAGCGCGGCGAAGATGACGATCGGTGCGGCGAGCCGGATTGCGCGGCGAGCCGGCCGGATCCTGTTTGCAAGCGTCACGAGGCGCACCCAGGCGACCGCCAGCAGGCCGGCGATAGGGCCGACCAGCGCCGCCCAGACCACCTCCGCGGCAGAGACGTGGAAGGCACCGATCACGTAGGTCGGACCGGTCGGGATGACGATCCATGCAACGGCCGTCGCGATCAGACTCGTCAGCAGCGCCGGGAGCACGAGCGGCAGTGCAAGCGTGCCGAGCAGCACCTCGAGGGCGAACAGCGCGCCGCCGAGCGGCACGTTGTAGACCGCGGCCATGCCCGCGCCGGCGCCGGCTGCCACGAGCAATCGGCGCTGCGCCGGCGTGATGACGCCCTTGCTGCGCTCGCACAGCTCGCTCGCCACCGCGGCTCCGGCGAGCTGGGGTGCCGCCTCCCGACCGAGCGACGCGCCCATGCCGACCGTCACGATCGAAAGCAGTCCGCGGACGATGCTCGGGACAAGCTCGAGGCGCGCGTCGCCGAGCCAGATGGCCTCGGAGACCTCGCCGCCACCCGATTGGCGCAAGCGGCGCACGAGAAACGTGCCGGCCGCCGCGATCACGCCCGCAAGCAGCAGCACGAGCACCCGGCGAGTCGCAGAGGCGGCACTGACCGCGGCGAGGAACTCATGCGCCGGGCGCTGCCAGGCCACGCGTTCGACGAGGTTGAGCAATGCGATGAAGCCGGCCGCCGCGAGGCCAGCCGACACACCGACGATGATCAGGGAGGCCCAGAAGCGGGCGCTGTAGCCGGCGAGGATCCCGCGCCCGGGAATGTTCGGCTGCGGCGACGGGAGGCTGCGTCTCATGCCGCCACCGGCGCCCACGGCAGCACCGCCGAGCTGCGCCCGGTCGGCGTCAGCTCAACGACGATGCTCCAGCGATCACCGCGAATCGCGCTCTCGCGCCACTCGACAGGCCCGGCATCGCCGACCGTCAAGCGAGAGACCGCGAGCGCCGCATGCCTGGCCGGCAGTCCCAGCGCCCGCCGGTCGCCGGGCGGCAGTACGAGCGGGCGGATCTGCTCCGAGCCAGAACGCAGTGTCACGCCGCATCTCGACACGAGCTCGACGTAGATACCCGTGCGCGTGAGATCGGAGTCCAAGAGGGGTCGCGCGACACTGGCCGGAAGCCACGAGCGGTCCAGTGCGAGCGGCTCCCCGTCGACGAGGCGCAGCCGCTCGATGTAGATCAGCGGCGCGGAGCTCGGAAGGCGCAGGAGCGCCGCGGCCCGCGCGTCGGTGCGCTCCCCGCAAGCACGCGTGATGCTGGTCTGCTCGTGGCCGCGCTCCTCGACATACTCGAAGAGGCTCTCGAGCGTCCCCGCTGCACGCTCGAATGTGAGTGGACGCACGCGCGTTCCGCGGCCCCGTTCGCGCTCGACGAGCCCTTCGTCAGCCAGGCGCCGGACCGCGTCGCGCGCCGTCTGGCGCGACACGCCGTAGACGGCCATCAGCTCGCCGTCAGTCGGGAAGCGCTGCGTGAACTCGCCTGCCGCCAAGCGCCGGCGCAGGGAGCGCAGCAGCTGCGCCCAGAGTGGCAGCGGATCGTCTCGATCGAGCAATTGTCCGTACATCCGGACATTACTTTAGCCCTGGCCGGCGCCGTGGACAACTCCGTCTGAGCGGTGCAGCACGCCGCTGCGTCCGATACGGTGCCGTGCGATCTGCCGCGTGAGCCGCTCGCCTCGCTTGTCAGCGCCGGTCGCCTGGACAGCGGCGGTCGCCGTCTTGTCGGTCCTTTATATGGGACTCGTCGTCCCGCTCGGGTTTGGCCCGGACGAGCCTGAGCACGCCTATCGGGCGTTCCAGATCGCGCTGGGGGACGTCTTCCCGCATGTCATCCACTGCATCAGCGCGCGGGTGCCGGCGGCGTGCGGCGGCTATGCCGGGCATCTCGTTCCGCTGCGCCGCGTAGGTGGGACGCTGCCGACAAGCCTCGTAACGGTCTTCGTCCGTCTGTACACGCTCTCGCATCATCGCTCCGGGCTGGCGGCCACATTCAAAGCGAGCAACTACACGCGCTTCCTCGCCGCGACGCTCGGCGGCCCGGCGAACAGGTTCGCGAACTTCGAGAACACCGCGCTCTACTCCCCGATCAACTACCTGCCGGAGATCCTCGTCTTCTGGATCGCCCAGCACACCGGCGAGTCGCTGATCGGCGCGCTGTTCTCGGCTCGCCTGTTGAGCGGCATGGTGTGGGCCGCGCTCGTGACGGCGGCGGTCGCGATCACGCCACGCTGGAAGTGGCTGTTCGCGCTGGTCGTCCTGATCCCGACAGCCCTCTCGCAGAGCGCCGTGATCAACGCCGACGCCGCGACGCTCGGAGTAATGGCGCTGACCGCGGCCTACGCGTTGCGCCTCGCCGACCGCGGGACGGCGCCGACCCGCCGCCAGCTCGTCGCGCTGATCCTGCTCGGGGTAGTGCTGGGACTGATGAAGTTCCCGCTTGTCCTCGCGCTCGCAGCGGTCGCCGCGATTGTCTGGCCGGTCCTCGGCAACGGCCGCCACCGCGCATGGCGTGTGGCCGCGATCACGCTTCCCGGAGCCGGGGCCGCAATCTGGTGGGACCTCGCATCGAATGCCTACTTCGTGCCGTATCGCAACATCGTCTACAGCGCTGCCGACCGCGTCTTCATCAGCCAGCCGGAGCAGGAGCATCATCTCCTGACGCACATCTACGAGCTGCCGGCCGTGTTGTGGACGACGGCGATTCACGGCCATCTGTTCATGCTCTGGGAGGTCGTCGGCACGCTCGGGGAGGTCGGGCTGCCGGAGTGGTTCGCGATCATCTGGATCGTGCTGTTCGTGATCCTCGCGATTGGAAGCGAGGGCCCGGGAGTCAGCCGCTCGGCGCGCGGCTGGATCGGCGGCACCCTTGCGATCTACTTCCTCGCCACAGCGCTGGCGCTCTACCTCACATGGACGCGGGTCGGCGCGGACCAGATCAGCGGCATGCACGGGCGCTACTTCACGCTCGTCATGGTCTTTGCCGTGCCGCTGCTCGCGGGACTCGGCGGATCGCGGATCCGCCACCGCCCACGCGCGATCGCCGCCGCCGCGATGACGATCAGCGCGCTGGCCACCGTGACGATGTTCACCTATACCGCCTACCACTACTACGGACAGGGTCCCTGGCAGGTCGTGCCGAAGCTCACCTCGGTGCTGCTCTGATGTCTGCCCGGCGCCTCGAGTGTCTCCTTGCCGCGCTGTGCGCCACCGTGGCGGCGGCCGCTGGGCTGGCGGGCAGCGGGGCGCCGGCGAGCGCGACGACTCCGCGACAGGCGACGGTGACGCCAGCCGCCCTCGGGAATGCGCTGCAGACGCTGGCAGGCACGATCGCCGTCCAGTGGGCCGCCCATGAGCTGCCGGATGGCGCCCTGATCGACCCCGTAATAGGCCCGCTGGCCGGCGACTACGGAGATTCGATGACCGGCCAGGCGATGGTCGTCGCCGGCATCGCCAGTCAGGATCAGAGTCTGATCGCCTCCGGCCTGGACGCCGAGCTCGCCGATGTCGCGCACCCCGATGATGGCGGCTTCGAGCTGCTCGGACTGAGTGAGGCCTATGCGATCGACGAGCAGGAGCTCGGGTCGAACCCGGCGTGGCTCGCGGCCGCTCCGCGCATCGCGCGCTTCCTACGCCGCCATCGCCGGTCGATCTCCGACCAGGGAATCTGCTACACGAGCCCGCACTGCTACACGAACCTCAAGCTCGTGTCGGCGATCGCCGATCTCTCGCTGCTACACACGGGACTCCGCAGCGGCCGCAAGGGCGCGCTGCTGGCCAACGCCGGAGCGCTCCGCGCGCAGTCGATGGCGTGGCTCGCGATGGCGGCGCGGAATACCGGAAGCGACGCCTACCGGGTGGGGCAGCCGACGCTGTCCGGCATGGGCATCCTCAGCGACCCAAGCGAGAATCCGCTCGCCTATCACGCTCTCTCGACGCTGCTGCTCGGCAAGGCGATCCTGATGCTCGGCCCCGCCGCGCCGCCCGCCACGCGTGCCGCATTCGGCCGGACGGCGCGGGCGCTCGTCGCCCTGCTGGCTCCCGACGGCAACGACACATACATCGGTCGCGGCCAAGCACAGGTCTGGACCGTCGGGGTAACAATCGACGCACTGGCAACGGCTGCCGAGTTGACCGCGGACCCGAACTGGCGCGGGCGCTACCTGGCCGCCGCCCAGGTCTCGCTCGAGCGGCTCGAGACCCTCTACCCGAGCTCCGGCTGGGGTCTCCCCCTCGTACCGCGTTTCGCCAACGTGGGCGATCCGCACAGCTACGCCGGCATCGACCACTATGCGAACACGGTCGAGTACAACGGGCTTGCGCTCTGGGCGCTCGACGGAGCGGTGACAGCGCTCGAAAACGTCCAGCCCGCGGACCCCGAGCCGCTGCCGAGCACGTCAGACGGCGTCTTCGTGGACCCCTCGCACACCCAATTCGCGGCGGTTACGCACGGCAACCTCTGGTTCGCGATCCACGCGCTCGAGACCAACCCGGATGACCCGCGGTACGGCTTCGGTCTGGTGGCGGCGGAGCTCGACGGCCCGAACGGCTGGCAGGCGGTACTGCCGGCGCCACCGCTGACCACCGCGGCAACGGTCGGCACGCTCGCGCTGCGTTCGAAACGCGGCCTGCTCTACCCGATCGGGCGACACATCACGGCCGACGCGTCGAGCGGAACGGTCACGATTCGCGGTGGCTGGGGCAGCGGCCAAGACTCGAAGAAGCTGACCGATGCCGGCAGCGTGTGGAGCTATGCGCCGACAGGGAATGGCGCGACGCTGTCCTATGCCGGCCCGGCCGGTTCGACCTACGAGCTACAGGTCTGGTACGAGGCGGGCGCTCAGGTCAGCCGCGCCGCAAGCATGGTCACGATCGAGGAGCCCGACGGGACGACGCAGACCTATTCGCTGAACGCGCCGATCGGTGTTCGGCGCGGTGCTCAGGCGAGCTCGGCGTACGCCGCGAGCCTGCGGAGCCTGGTGCTCGTCGTGACGCCGAAGTCCGGCTTCCTCCAGTACACGACCGGGTTCGCCGCCGCGCCGGCAAGCGGCGCGACCGGAGTGAGCGGAGCGACTGCGTCCTCGGGGACCAGCGGCACATCCGGCGCGAGCGGCAGCTCCGGGCCGAGCAGCAGCTCCGGCGCGAGCTAAGAACTCGAATCAGAATGAGTGTGCGTCCGGGGCGGTCCGGATGCAAGCTGGGCGCCGCACGGTGCGCAAGCAGGTAGCAGGCCTACCTGCGAGGTGCCGGGTGGCCATGGAGCGTCGCAGCCGGGGCCGAATCCAGGCGTGCAGTCATTCTGATTCGAGTCCTTAAGTGCCTATGGCGAAAGCGGCCCGGTTGAGTCGCGCACGACGAGCGTCGTCTCGAGCTCGACGTGAACCGCCTCGACGCGCTGACCCTCGAGCAGCCGCATCAGCAGGCTGACGCCCATGCGTCCGATCTCCGCCAGCGGCTGGTGAACGGTTGTCAGCCGTGGCGTGACCATCTCGGCCTCGACGGTGTCATCGAAGCCAACGATCGAGACGTCGTGCGGAACCCGCAGGCCGCGCTCGAGGGCAGCCCCCATCGCGCCGACCGCGAGCTGGTCGTTGAAGGCGAAGATCGCGCTCGGCGGGTCGGGGCGGGCAAGCAGCTCTTCGGCGGCCGCGCGCCCGCCGTCGACCTCGAAGTTCGACTCGATGACAAGGCGCGGATCTGGCAGCACGCCGGCCGCGGCAAGAGCCGCCTGGTAGCCACGCAACCGCTCGTCGCTTGCCATCCAGCCGCGAGGGCCCGTGATCGCTGCGATCCGTCGGTGCCCAAGCTCGATCAGATGGGCGGTCGCCTGGTTCGCGCCGGCCATGTGTGCCGCCGAGACGGTCGGCACGCGCGCGTCGATCCGCTTGCGGGGATCGAGCACGACGAAGCGGAAGCCATGGTCCATCAGCGTCCGTAGCTCGCGACTGCTCTCCTCGGGCAGCACAAGCAGCGCGCAGTCGGTCGTGCCGTGCATCAGGCGCTCGAGCAGCGAGACCTCCCGGTCGTGCTCGTGCAGCGTCGGGCAGAGCACGATCCGCATGTCCTGGTCGTAGAGCGCCTCGGTCACGCCGGAGACGATCACCGAGAAGTAGGCCGCATGAATCATCGGGATCGTGACACCGACGAGGCCCGTGCGACCGCCGGAGAGTCCGCGGGCGCTGCGGTTGGCGCTGTAGCCGTGCTCGCGCACGACGCTTTCGACGACGCGTCGCGTCTCCTCCGAGACGTAGCCGCTGCGGTTGACAACGCGTGAGACGGTGGCTGTCGATACGCCCGCCAGCGCTGCGATCTCGCGGATCGTTGGCCTGCCGTTGGATGACGCCTGCGCTCGTACTGGACTCATTGTTTCAGTAATGTTACAGGTCGTTCCGGCAGCTTGCTACGGCATATGTCCAAAGAACTAGGGCACTCTAACTCTTGTGCGACGCGGTTGCCACTTGACGTTCTGGAAATGGTAGGTTAGCGTTTACAGAGCGTTCGGTCGGCCGAACGTGGGTCAAGGGAGAGGTCCGTTGCAGTTCATCATTCGCAGGCTCGTCTTCTACGTGGTAGCGGCGTGGGCCGCTGTCACGATCAACTTCGCGCTTCCGCACCTGCTGCCGAGCAACCCGGTGCAGGCGATGATGGCCAGCCACCCGAACTTCCCGCCTTCGGCGCGGCGAGCGCTCGAGATCCAGTTCGGCCTTGGCCACCAGGGCAGCCTTTGGCACCAGTACGTGGTCTATCTAGGGCATCTCGCCCACGGGAACCTCGGCATCTCGGTCCTGAACTACCCGGCGTCCGTGACGACCGTGCTCGGCAACGCCCTTCCCTGGACGCTCGGGCTGGTCGGCAGCGCAACGATCATCAGCTTCGTGATCGGCACCCTGCTCGGGATCCTCGCCGGCTGGCGACGCGGCGGCTGGTTCGACCGGGCGCTGCCCGGATTCACCTTCGTGCAGGCGATCCCCTACTTCTTCCTCGCCGAGATCGTGGTCGTGCTCTTCTCAACCGACCTCCACTGGTTCCCCGCCTACGGCGGCTACCAGCTGGGTGACACGATCGGCTTGAACGGGACATTCATCAGCAGCGCGCTCAGCCACTCGATCCTGCCGGCAGCGACGATCATCGTCACGTCGATGGGCGGCTGGATGCTGCAGATGCGCAACGTGATGATCACGACGATCGGCGAGGACTACGTGCTCGCGGCGCAGGCGAAGGGACTCTCGACGCGCCGCATCATGTTCACCTACGCCGCCCGCAACGCGATCCTGCCGAACATCGCGGGCTTCGCCCTGGCGATCGGCTTCGTGATCGCTGGAGCACTCGTGATGGAGATCGTCTTCTCCTATCCGGGCCTCGGCTATCAGATCCTCCAAGCCGTCACCAACGATGACTTCCCGGTGATGCAGGGGATCTTCCTGGCGATCTCCGCGTGCGTGCTGCTCGCATGCCTGCTTGCCGATGTCGTTTACGCAATGGCCGATCCACGCGTCCGGACGCGGGCGGCCTACTAATGGCAATCGCGGTCTCCGCGCCGGTTGAAACGGTGCCGCGCGCGCGACGCGGGCAGTTCCTGCGGTCGATGCCGACAAAGGCGAAGGTCGGCGGCGCGATCCTCCTGCTGTTCTTGTTGATCGCGATCATCGGCCCCGCACTCGCGCCCTACGACCCGAGCGTGATCAACTCGCTGCAGTCCACCGCCCTGGCGCCGAATGCGCACCACCTGCTCGGGACCGCCCCGGACGGCGGCGACATCTTCTCGCAGCTGCTCGTCTCGATTCGCGGGACCGTGGAGCTCGGAGTGCTGACAGCGTCTATTGCAACGCTGCTGTCGGTGTCCATCGGCGTCACGTCTGGCTTCCTCGGCGGTGCCGCCGACGAGGGGCTCTCGCTGCTGACAAACGTCTTCCTCGTGTTGCCGGCGCTGCCCCTGCTGATCGTCGTGCTCGGCTACTTCCCGCACGCCGGGGTGCTTCCGACCGCACTCGTCCTGAGCGTGCTCGGGTGGTCGTGGGGAGCCCGCGTGATCCGGGCTCAGACGCTCACGCTGCGCGGTCGCGACTTCATCGCGGCTGCACGAGAGACAGGTGAGCGCACGTGGCGCCTCGTGGTGTTCGAGGTACTGCCGAACCAGGTCAGCCTGATCGCCGCAAACTTCGTCGGGACCTTTCTCTACGCGATCCTCACCTCGGTGGCGCTTGCGTTCATCGGCGAGGCTAACCTCAGCAGTTGGACACTCGGCGTGATGCTCTATTGGGCGCAGAGCGCGAGCGCCATCAACATCGGAGCGTGGTGGATGTACCTGCCGCCCGGGCTCGCTGTCGCGATCCTTGGGATGAGCCTGGTCCTGCTCAACTTTGGCCTCGATGAGCTTGGCAACCCGCGCCTGCGAGCCTCGAGCGCGCGGCGAGCCGCTCGCCGCACCGGGTCCGCTCGCCACGTCGTGGCATGGCGTCCGACCGACCCGACGCCGGTCCAGCGGGTCGAGGCTGCGCCGTGAGCGGGATGCCTGAGCTGAACGGTGCGTCGTCGATTGCGCCAACACGCGAGCAGCAGCCGGTGCTCGAGGTGCGCGATCTGTCGATCGTCTACGACGGCGACGTGAAGGCCGTCGATCACGTGGATCTCACGCTCGGTCGCGGCGAAACCGTCGGCCTCGCCGGCGAGAGCGGCTGTGGCAAGTCGACGCTGGCGCTTGGCCTGTGCCGCCTGCTGCGCCCGCCCGCAGTGATCACAAGCGGCAACGTGATCTACCGCGGGAGCCGCCTTCCGCCTGAAGGCGTCGACCTGATGAGCCAGAGCTCAAAGGAGCTGCGCAAGCTGCGCTGGCGCGAGATCTCGGTCGTCTTCCAGAGCGCGATGAACGCGCTGAATCCCGTGCTGCGCGTTCGCGACCAGCTCGGCGACGCGCTCGACGCACACCTGCACCCCAGTCGCAAGGAGAAGCAGGAGCGACTCGGCGAGCTGCTCGACCTCGTCGGGATACCGCGCGAGCGCCTGCGCAGCTATCCGCACGAGCTATCCGGGGGCATGCGACAGCGGGTCATGATCGCGATGGCGCTCGCTGCCGAGCCGGAGGTCGTGATCATGGACGAGCCGACGACCGCGCTCGATGTCGTCGTGCAGAAGGAGATCCTCGCGCAGATCGTCGAGCTGCAGAGCAAGCTCAACTTCGCGGTCCTGTTCATCACGCACGACCTCTCGCTGCTGCTCGAGATCGCGGATCGCATTGCCGTGATGTACGCCGGCAAGGTCGTCGAGTTCGGCACCGCCGATCGGATTCACAACCAGCCTTCGCACCCCTACACCCAGGGACTGCTCGGCTCCTTCCCGAGCGTACACGGCGCTCGCCGGGAGCTTGCGGGGATCCCGGGCTCGCCGCCCGACCTGCGGGCGCTACCGCCGGGCTGCCCATTCGTCCCGCGCTGCACTCACGCGACCGACAAGTGCCGCGAGGTCGATATGAGCCTGCTCCCGGTCGTAGACCATGATCAGGGCCACCTCACCGCGTGCCCATTCGTCAGGCCCGCAAGTGCGGACGACGGAGCGCGGGAGGCCCCCCCAGCGAAGGCGAAGGCCTCGCGGGCAGCAAGGCGACCGGCGTGAGCACGACGCAACTCATTCCGGCAGAGGTGTTGCCAGCCGCAGCCGAGCGCGGGCCGCTCGTGCTCGAGGCACATGCGCTGAGCAAGGACTTCCGCCTATCGCGTGGACTGCACGGCACCGTTCTCTCAGCCGTCCGAGCGGTGTCGTTCGGTCTCTACCGCAGCGCCGTGGTGGCGCTCGTCGGCGAGAGCGGCTCCGGGAAGTCGACCGTCGCGCGGCTGCTTGCCGGCCAGGACCGCCCGACCTCCGGGGAGATCCTGCTGGACGGTGCCGAGGTACACCCGTGGAAGCACGGAGCATTCCGCGCCTACAAGAGCGACGTGCAGATGGTCTTCCAGGACCCATTTGCCTCGCTGAACGCGGTGCACACCGTGCGCTACGCACTTAGCCGGCCGGTTCACCTGCACCAGCACGCAAGGGGCAAAGCCGCGGTCGCCGCCGAGCTGCAACGCCTGCTCGAGCGTGTGCGGCTGACCCCGGCCGAGCAGTTCCTCGCAAAGTACCCCCACGAGCTCTCCGGCGGTCAGCGCCAGCGCGTCGCGATCGCGCGAGCGCTCGCGGCACGCCCGCGGGTACTGCTCGCAGACGAGCCGGTCTCGATGCTCGACGTCTCGATTCGCCTCGAGGTGCTCGACCTACTCGACGAGCTGCGCTCGCAGTTCGAGCTCGCCGTCCTCTACGTCACGCACGACATCGCATCGGCGCGCTACTTCGCCGACGACACGCTCGTGATGTATGCGGGTGAGATCGTCGAACGCGGCCCTTCCGAGGATCTCACGCAACGGCCGGCACACCCCTACACCCAGCTGCTGGTTGCCTCGGCGCCCGACCCCGACCATCTTGGCGAAGCGATCAAGCCCGACACGTCGGGTCCCGTGCGGCGCGCGGGAAGCGCTCTATCGACTACGGTGGGCTGCCGCTTTGCGCCGCGCTGTCCACTCGCGATCGACCGCTGCCGCGCCGAGTCACCGCCGCTGCTTTCGATCAACTCGCAACGCGCGGCCGCCTGCTGGCGGCTCGACGTAGCCGCACCGGACTTGCTGCACCAAGGGAACGAGGAGAGGGAGGAGGCAATCAAGCCCTGATCATGGAGGTTGCGATCCGTCCGACGCGGTACTCCGCAAAGGTCACCGCGCCGGACGCTCGGATCACAAAGCGCATGCATCGCATGCGCGAATTGGAATCTGCACATCCCTGTGCTGAACGAAAGGTACATCAGCAATGAAACCCCTATCCATGAGGAAGCGCTGGCTCACGGCCGCCTCCGCGGCTGCCGCGGTATCGGTTGCCGCAGCGGCTTCGGCAGGCGCGTTTGCAGCGCCCGCCGTGGCAGGCTCCGCGCATGCAGCGGCTGCGACGCCGCTGGTTATGGAGTCCAGTCAAGAAACGACCCTGACCGACAACTTCAACCCGTTTGACTCGACGTCGGCCGCATACACGCTCGGCGCCGTGTCGCTGATCTACGAAACGCCGTTGCAGTTCGATATCGCCAAGCCGCTGCAGAAGCCGTATGACTTCCTCGCAAGCAGCTACAAGTGGGGACCGGGCGGCACCTCGATCACGTTCACGATCCGCAGCGGCATCGACTGGAGCAACGGCACGCCGTTGACGCCAGCCGACGTCGCCGGCACCTACAACATGCTGGCGAAGTACCCCGACACCAACACGCAGGGGATTCCGGTCACGAGCGCCACGGTAAGCGGCCAGAACGTGACCGTGAACTTCTCGGCGCCGGCCTACACAGACCTGCAGTACATCGGGACGGTCTACATCGTTCCGTCCTCGATCTATGGCATGTCGTCGGATCCGGGCACTGCAACGATCACCAACCCGGTCGGTACCGGCCCGTACGTGCTGTCCTCGTTCAGCGCTACCGCTGGCGTGGTGCTCACAGCCAACCCGCATTACTGGGGTGGCCCGTGGAACGTCGGCGGCGGTGCGCCGGCGGTGTCTGAGGTCGAGTTCCCGCTGCTTGCCGACAACCCGACGGTTCTGTCGGCGCTCGAGAACAACACGCTGGACTGGGCAGGCAACTTCCTGACCGGCCTCAGCGCTTTCACGAGCGGCTCCGGGCACTCCGTCTGGTTTGACGGCGTCAACACGAACAGCCTGATTCCGAACCTCAGCACGTGGCCGATGAACCAGCTGGCAGTCCGCAAGGCAGTCAGCCTTGCAATCGACCGCAACGACATCAGCAAGACCGGCGAGTCCGGCCTCGAGCCGGTCGTCACCAACGCGAGCGGCATCGTCCTGCCGAACTTCGCCGCGGACCTTGCGCCGTCGGTGAAGAAGGACACGCTGCCGGCCACGGCGAACGCGAAGGCCGCGGATGCCGTCCTGAAGGCAGCCGGCTACACGCTCAAGGGCGGCTGGTACGCGCTCAAGGGCAAGGTCGTTGACATCACGATCACGGACCCGTCCAACTACACGGACTACGCGGAAGACGACAAGATCATGGCCGCGGACCTCGTCAAGGCTCACATCAAGGCGAGCTTCGACGGGCTGTCAGACACGGCGTGGTACGCCGACCTGGCCGACCAGAAGTTCGGCAGCGCCACAAGCCACTGGTCCAACTCGTCGATCCAGATGTACGGCGTGTACCAGGGCTGGCTCGAGAGCTCGCTCTCGGCTGCCGGCACGAACAACGCCGCCAGCGGTGACTTCGAGGGCCTGAACAATCCGACCATGGACAAGGACCTCAAGAAGCTCGCCGGTGCGACCACGACGGCCGCGACTCTGAAGGCGATCACTCCGATCGAGAAGTTCGTCGCGACCGACCTGCCGGTCATCCCGACCGTGTATGGCGCCTCGTTCGACGAGTACAACTCGGGCGCGTTCAGCGGCTGGCCGACAGCCAAGAACAACTACGAGACAGGCAGCCCGAATGACCCGACCAACGAGGTAATCGTGCTGCACCTGCATCCGACCAGCTAGTCGGAGCAACACGGGAATCGACCCCCCGCTCCGCCGTGTGCGGAGCGGGGGTCGACCCTCCATCGAAACTTCTGAAAGGACAGCGATCGTGATGACGACGACTGGAGGTGTCGGCGCGCCTGGACGCACCCGCACGTTTCCGGCCGGATTCCTGTGGGGCGCTTCGACCGCGTCCTACCAGATCGAAGGCGCTGTCAACGAGGACGGGCGCGGGCGATCGGTGTGGGATACGTTCAGCCACACGCCGGGCAAGGTACTCGGCGGCGACACGGGCGATGTCGCGTGCGACTTCTACCATCGCTATGAGGAGGACATCGACCTCCTGGCAGACCTTGGCCTGAACGCATTCCGGTTCTCCGTCGCCTGGCCGCGCATCCAACCCGATGGCCACGGTCCGGTAAACCAGCCCGGCCTGGACTTCTACCGAGCGCTCGTCGACTTCTTGCGCAGCCGGGACATCACGCCGGCGATCACGCTGCACCACTGGGATCTGCCCCAGGCGCTCGAGGACCTCGGCGGCTGGGCGAACCGCGAGACAGCCGAGCGCTTCGCCGAATACGCGGCAATTGTGGCCGCGGCGCTTGGCGACAGCGACGCTCTGTGGATGACCCACAACGAGCCGCAACAGGTGGCCCACCAGGGCTACCGCGTGGGCACGCACGCCCCCGGGCACACCGATGACGCGCTTGCGGCCGCCGCCACGCACCATCTGCTGCTAGCTCACGGCCTGGCGCTGCGCGCGTTGCGCGCCGGCCTGCCCGCCGACGCAAAGGTCGGCATCGCGATCGACATGCACCCCGTGCGAGCCATCGGCGATGGCCTGCGCGAGGCCGCCGCGATCATCGACGCCGAGCAGAACCGCATGTTCTTCGACCCGATCGTGCACGGCCGCTACCCGCATGCCGCGCGCCCGCATATCCGCCCGCCGGATTTGCTGATCGCCGCAGGCGACATGAAGCTGATCAGCGCGCCGATCGACTTCCTTGGCCTCAACTACTACAACCCCCACTACATCAAGCGCGCCGACGGCTCGCCCGGCGAAGGCGCACCGATCCCGCTGGCGGCGGGCGCGGTCGAGTTCAAGCCGCCGCAGACCCCGCGCACCTCGATGGGCTGGCTGGTCGACCCAAGCGGCCTGCTCGACCTGCTCCTCGCGGTCGACGACGAGACGCCAGCGGGATTGCCGCTCTACATCACCGAGAACGGCTGCGCAGCCGACGACCACGTGAAATCAGACGGCGAAGTCGACGACTTCGCGCGCGTCGACTACCTTCACTCGCACCTCGTCGCAACGCACGAAGCGCTGGAGCGCGGCGTCCCGCTCGCCGGCTACTTCGTCTGGTCGCTGCTGGACAACTTCGAGTGGGCCTGGGGCTACGCGGCACGCTTCGGGATCGTCTTCGTCGACTACGAGACGCAACAGCGCGTGCCCAAGCGCAGCGCGGGCTTCTACGGCCAGGTAGCGCTGTCGGGCGTCCTGCCGCCGGAGACGCAGCCGGCCAGCCAAGAGGTGACGTGAGCATGGAGTTCGGCTTCTTTGACGACGAGCATCGCGAATACGTCATAACGCGTCCCGACACGCCGCTTCCATGGATCAACTACCTCGGGACCGAAAGCTACCTCGGCTTCGTCTCGAACACAGGCGGGGGTTGCGCGTTCTTCCGCGACGCGGCCCTGCGGCGGATCACACGCTACCGCCACAACAACGCACCACTCGACGTGGGTGGCCGCTACATCTACCTGCGCGACGAGGCCGATGGCGATTTCTGGTCACCGTCGTGGCAGCCGACCAAGAGTGAGCTCGATGGCTATGAGTGCCGCCACGGAATGTCGTATACGAGCATCGCGTCGGGCCATCGCGGCATCCATGCTGAAACGCTGTACTTCGTTCCGCTGGGCGCGGATCTGGAGGTGTGGCGCCTTCGCGTGACCAACGAGCGCGAAACGGCGGCCGAGCTGTCCGCGTTCTCAGCGATCGAGTTCTGCCTCTGGGATGCCCGCGATGACAGCACCAACTATCAGCGCAACTTCAACACCGGTGAAGTCGAAGTCGTGGACGGCGTGATCTACCACAAGACCGAGTATCGCGAGCGCCGCGACCACTTCGCCTACTTCGCCTGCTCCGAGCCCCTTGCCGGCTTCGACACGCAGCGAGACACGTTCCTGGGCCCCTACCGCGGCTGGGATTCCCCCACGGCCGTCGAACGCGGGCAGTCGTTCGACTCCGAGGCACACGGCTGGTCACCGATCGGCTCGCACCATGTCCGCCTGTCGCTCGCGCCCGGTGAAACCAGGGAGGTCGTGTTCGTGCTCGGTTACGCCGAGAACCCGGTCGCGGAGAAGTTCGACCCGCCAGGTTCGACAACGGTCAACAAGGCGCGTGTTCTGCCAACGATCGCGCACTGGCTGAAACCAACGTCGGTCGAGGCGGGCCTCGTGGCGCTGCGCTCGCACTGGGACGGATTGCTCTCGGCACTGACCGTGGAGACACCTGACGCGGATACGAACCGGATCGTCAACATCTGGAACCAATATCAGTGCATGGTGACCTTCAACGTCAGCCGGTCGATGTCCTCATACGAGGCCGGCATCGGCCGTGGCATGGGCTTTCGCGACTCGAGCCAGGACCTCCTCAGTTGTTCGATGGTGATCCCCGAGCGAGCGCGTCAGCGCATCCTCGATCTCGCAGCGACGCAGCTCGAGACGGGCGGTGCCTACCACCAGTACCAGCCGCTGACCAAGCGCGGGAACGACGCCATCGGCGCCGGATTCAACGACGACCCCGGCTGGCTGATCCTCGCAACCGCCGCGTACATGAAGGAGACCGGCGACACGACGATCCTCGACGAGCCGGTTCCATACGGGAACGAGGCGGGCAGCGAGCAACCGCTCTACGAGCACCTGCAGCGCTGCCTGCGCTACACCCTCGAGCGTCTTGGACCGCACGGACTTCCCTTGATGGGCCGCGCCGACTGGAACGACTGCCTGAACCTCAACTGCTTCTCGGAGACGCCCGGCGAGTCTTTCCAGCTGACCGAAAACAAACAGGGCGGCGTCGCCGAGTCGGTCTTCATCGCCGGTGAATTCGTCCTCGCGTCAGGCGAGCTTGCCGCAATCGCGCGGCTCGTGGGACACGAGGCGGACGCGTCCGAATATGAGGCTGCGGGCGAGAGCATGGCCGCGACGATCGAGGAGCACGGCTGGGACGGCGAGTGGTTCCTACGGGCCTACGACTACTTCGGCGACCCGATCGGCACCCATACCAGCAAGGAAGGCCAGATCTTCGTCGAGTCGCAGGGCATCTGCATCATGGCCGGTGTCGGCGTCGAGGACGGCAAGGCGAGCAGGGCTCTCGCAAGCGTGAAGACGCGTCTGGCGACCGAGCATGGCGTCGTGCTCGTCCAGCCGGCATTCACGAGCTATGACCCGAAGCTCGGTGAGATCACCTCCTACCCACCCGGCTACAAGGAGAACGGCAGTGTCTTCTGTCACACGAACCCCTGGATCGTGATCGCCTCGACGCGGGACAGTGATGGTGACGCGGCGTTTGACTATTACCGTAGGACGAACCCGTCGGCTCGCGCCGCAATCAGCGAGATCCACCGCTGCGAGCCGTATTGCTACGCACAGACGATCGCGGGCCGCGACGCGGCGAGACCCGGCGAGGCAAAGAACTCATGGCTCACCGGAGCCGCGTCATGGAACCTCGTGGCAATCTCACAGTGGATCCTCGGCATCCGGCCGGAGCTCGATGGGTTGCGCATCGATCCGGTCCTGCCGAGCAGCTGGGAGGGCATCACCGTTCGCCGCCGCTGGCGCGGAGCCACCTACGACGTCACTGTTCGCAAGCCCGCCGGCGCATGCGGGCGCGTCCGCAGCTTGATCGTCGACGGCGTGCCCTTCGAAGGCAGCCTCCTCGCACCGGCGCCTGCCGGGAGCGTCGTCAAGGTCGAAGCGATCATCGAAGCGATTGCGCCCCAGCTGCTGGAGGTAGCGCAGGGCGCATGAAGCAGGCATGCCGCGAGGCCGCGTAGCCTCATCGGGCTGAGCGGGGCTCGTGGAAGCGTTGCGCGATCTCGCCGATACCGGTGATCCGGCTGACGAGAACGTCGCCGGCACGCAGATAACACGGCGGCTTACGCGCAAAGCCAACACCGGGCGGGGTGCCGGTGAACAGAAGATCGCCGGGCAAGAGCGGGCAGATCGCCGAGATGTAGGAGATCAGCTCCGGTACCGCGAAGATCATCGCGGCGGTGCTCGCGCGCTGCATGCGCTCGCCGTTGAGGGTCGATTCGAGCTCGAGCTCACCGGCCACCGCGGGATCGTCGGTGGTGAGGACCCACGGACCGGTCGGTCCGAAGCCAGGGAACGACTTGCCGAGGCTGTACTGCGGCGCCGGTCCGCGGCGCTGAACGTCCCTCGCCGAGAGGTCCTGGCCGACGGTGAGACCGGCGACATGCGCCCACGCCTCGCTCTCGGCGACGCGGTAGGCGTGCCTGCCGATGACGCAGACGAGCTCGACCTCGAAGTCGACCTGCGCCGTTGGCAGCGCGACGTCCGCCACCGGTCCGACGAGGCAGGTCGGGTACTTCGTGAAGACGAGCGGCGTCTGCGGCGGCGTGAAGCCGCCTTCGGCGGCGTGATCGGCGTAGTTGAGCGCGACGGCGAACACCTGGTGCGGGGCGGGCACCGGCGGCGCGAGCGCCTCGAGGTTCAGCGTCACACCCCCTTCCAGCTGTGCCTTGGCGGCCCAAGCATGGAAGTCCTCCCAGACGTCGTAGACCGCCTGCGGATCGGGACCGAAGCGCCCGTCGCTGACGGTCGCTACGTCGTGGAACCCATCGTCAGTCGCGAGTGCAAGGCGTCCGGCGTTGTTTGCGAGGCGCATCAGGCACCGACGCTCTCGAGCGTTGCGACGACGCCGCGCCTGGCGCCAGCGGCCGCGAGGTCGCGCTCGATCTCGGCGCAGGTTGCTCGCAGCGGCGTGACGAAGCGCTGCAGCACATCCTCGAGCGGTCCGGCAGCGCTCTGCAGGACCAGCGCGACCGCCGCGATGACTGCCCCGTCACGGTCGCTCACCGGAACTGCAAGCGATCGCAGTCCGAGCTCGAATTCCTGGTCGACGAGCGCGAAGCCCTGACTGCGCACGCGCTCGAGCTCGGCCGTGAGCGCTTCGCGACTGCGCAGCGTCCTGGCGGTCAGCGGGGTCAGCTCGGCGCGGGCGACGCACTCCTCGCGGCGCTGCGCCGGGAGCCACGCAAGCAACACGCGCCCGCTGGCCGACGCCCAAGCCGGGAGGCGCTGCCCGAGCACGACCGTGCCCGTGATCACACGCCCGGCAGGCACGCGAGCCACACCGACGATCGAGTCCTCGTCGAGGACCGACAGCACGCCCGACTCGCGAACCTCCTCGACGAGTCCCCTGATGTGTGGCAGGGCGATCTCGGGCAGCGTGAGGCTCGACAGGTAGGCCGAGCCGAGCTCCAGGACGCGTGGTGTGAGCATGAAGCGGCCGTCTCGCGCTCGCACGTAGCCGAGCTGCTCGAGCGTCAGCACGAAGCGCCGCGCGGCGGCGCGCGATAGACCGGACCGGCGTGCGATATCGCTCAGCGAGAGCGGCTCCGGCGCATCGAGCGCGCCAATCACGGTCAGGCCGCGCGCGAGCGATTGGACAAACGGAGCGGCTCCGTTCCGCGCCGCCTTAGACGCCATCTTCCACCGGCGGCGGCTCGACGACGCCGAGCTCGCGCAGCACCTCGTCGGCGATCGCGAACGCGCGGTTGGCCACCGGTACCCCGGCGTAGACCGAAGTGTGCAGCAGGACCTCCGCGATCTCGGCCGGCTCGAGGCCGTTGCGCAGCGCGGCGCGCACGTGCATCGCGATCTCGTGCTCGCGCCCGAGAGCGCAGAGCAGCGCGAGCGTGATCATGCTGCGCGAGCGACGGTCGAGCCCGTCGCGAGCCCAAACCGAGCCCCACGCCGTGCGAGTGATGAACTCCTGAAACGGCGCGGTGAACTCATCGGTCCGCGCGATCGCAGCGTCCACATGCTCGTCGCCGAGTACCTCGCGGCGGACGCGCATCCCGGCTTCGTAGCGCTCATCAGGCATTGCCGGCTCCATTCGAGATGTGCTCGATGATCAGTTGGTTGACGATGTCAGCTTGCTCGATGCTTGCGAGGTGTGCCGCCTGCTCGACGAGCTCGTAGCGCGCGCCGGGAACCGATCCGGCGATCGCCTCGCCGTGGTCCGGCGGCAGTGCCGTGTCCTGCGCCGCCGCGATGACAAGCGTCGGGGCGGTGATCTGCGGGAGTCCTGCCCGCAGATCGAGGTCCGCGATTGCCGAGCAGCAGCCGGCATAGCCCGCTGCCGGAGTGCCTCGCAACGTCGTCGCCGCGCGCTCGACCACCTCGGGGTGCGCCTGGTTGAAAGCCGCGGTGAACCAGCGATCGAGGACAGCGTCGGCGACCGCGGCGACGCTGCCGGCGGCTCGAACTGCGGCGGCCCGGTCAAGCCAGCGCGACGGCGGTGGCGCATAGGAGGAGCTGCAGATCGCGATCAGCTGCGAGATCCGCTCTGGTGCGTTGATTGCAAGCCACAGGCCGACCATGCCGCCAAGCGAGATCCCGCACCACGCGGCCTTTCCGATCCCCAGCCGGTCGAGCAGCGCCAGCGCGTCCGCACCGAGATCCTCGATCGAATACTCGCCGGGCGGCACGGGCGAGGCGCCGTGGCCGCGGTAGTCGTAGCGAACCAGGCGGTAATTGGCTGCGAGCACAGCGCGCTGGGGCTCCCACATTGCGTGGGTCGTGCCAAGCGAGGCCGAGAGGACGATCTCAGGCGCGCCGGCAGGACCGTCGAGCACGTGATGGACGGCGACCGCTGCGCTCACCGCGCCCGCCTTGCGGCCAGAGCCCGGTCCACCAGCTCGCCGGCGCCGTCGAGGTGCTCGAGCGGCTGCGCCGCCTCGCTGACGCCCGCGGCCGCCAGGCGCGCGAGGTTATCGAGCATCCGCTGGGGGACCACCTCGAGCTGCTCGAGCAGCTCGCGCGTCCACGCGACCGCAGACCCCGTGAGCGCGATCAGCTCGCTCAACGTCCCCCACTCGGCCTGCCAGCTGCCGGCGGCGCGCTCGTGCTCCTGCACCATCGCGGCAAGCAGCGTCGCGACGAGGCCGGGGGTGCGCGTCGCGCACGCGAGCACCGATACGGCGGCGACCGGATTGCGCTTGTGGGCCATCGCCGAGGAGCCGCCGCGATCCGGACCGCCGCCCTCGCGAACCTCCCCCACCTCGTCAGCCGCGAGCAGTGTGATGTCGCGCGCGATCTTCCCGCAAACGCCCGCGAGCGAGCCGAGGCCGCCGGCGAGCTCGGCGATGCGCACGCGGATCGTCTGCCAGGGCAGCGTCGGCGCGGCGAGGCCAAGCTCGACCGCCACGCGCTCGGCGACCGCCGGCGGGCGCGCCCCGACCGGACCACCCATCTGCACGGCGAGCCGCGTGTCGCCGACCCGCTCGAGTAGCGCGGCGCTCTCCTCGAGCCCGCTGAGCCAGCACGCGGCGCGCAATCCAAAGCTCGTCGGGAGCGCGTCCTGCAGCAGCGTACGTCCGGTCATCGGCGTGGTGCGATGCGCGAGCGCAAGCGCGGCGGCCGCGTCACCGGCGCCACGCGAATCGGCGAGCAGCACGGCCAGCGCGCGACGCGCGACGAGCATCGCGGCCGTGTCGAGCACGTCCTGGCTCGTTGCACCGAGATGCACGTAGCCCGCGTTCGCCTCCCCAACCAGCTCGCGCAACGCGTCGACCAGCGGGATGACCGGGCTCGCAGTCCTGGCCGCCTGCGCGCCGATCAAGGCGGGATCGAGCGCCGCCGTGGCGCAGGTGCCCGCGATCGCCTCGCCTGCCGCGTACGGGATCAGCCCTTGCGCCGCACAGGCGCGCGCGAGCGCGGCCTCGCAGTCGAGCATCGCCGCCAGCCATGCCTCGTCGGCGACGCACGCCGCTGCCTCGCCGCGCGCATAGATCGCCCCGAAGAGCTGATCAGACCGCGAAGAAGACGGTCTCGCCGGGGCCCTGGACACGGATGTCGAATCGGTAGCCATCATCGGTCGGCTTGGCGATCAGCGTGTCGCGCCGCTGCGCCGGAACGCGCGCGAGGATCGGATCGACTGCGTTCGCGCGTTCCTCGTCGCCAAAGTACATGCGCGTCACGACGTGGCGCATCATGCCGCGCGCGAAGACGTTGACGTCGAGGTGCGGCGCGAGCACGTGCCCGTCAGCCAGATGCACGGGCCCCGGCTTCAGCGTCACCAGCTCGAAGTCGCCGCTGCCGGCCTCCTCGCCAAAGCGCGCGAAGCCGCGAAAGCCCTCGCGCGTCGAAGGGCCGCTCTGGCCCCAGAGGTCCGCGTAGTGCCCGTCCGGGTCCGCGCCCCAGATCTCGATCAGGCTGTCGGGGATCGGGTCGCCGGCCCCATCGAACACGGTACCGGTGATCGTGATCGCCCCGGCAGTACCTGGTGGCACCGCGAACGGCCCCGCCGGCCAGGGCAGCCCAATCGCGAAATATGGCCCGACGGTCTGGGAGGGAGTCGTCCCGGGCATCACAGCGCCTCCTCGAAGGGCGTGGCCCCGGGGCCACGGAGGTAGATATCCCACTCGTAGGCGAGCGCCCAGTTGGGCTTGGTCTCGTCGATCGAGAAGCGCGAGACCATGCGCTGGCGCGCACGCCTGTCGCGAACGGCGTTGAAGATCGGGTCGTAGGGGAAAAGCGGATCGCCGGGGAAGTACATCTGCGTGACGAGCCGCTGCACGAACGCGCGCCCGAGCAGCGAGAAGTGGACGTGCGCGGGCCGCCAGGCGTTGTAGTGGTTGCCCCAGGGGTAGGGACCCGGCTTGATCGTCGTGAAGCTGTAGCGCCCCTCGTCGTCGGTGAGGCAGCGCCCGGCACCGGAGAAATTCGGGTCGAGTGGCGCCGGCCAGCGGTCCCAGCGGTGCTTGTAGCGGCCGGCCGCGTTCGCCTGCCAGACCTCGACGAGCGTGCCACGCAGCGGCTTGCCTTCGGTGTCGAGCACGCGGCCGCTGATCGTGATCCGCTCGCCGATCGGCTCGCCGTCGTGCTGGCGGGTGAGGTCGCTGTCGAGCTCGTCGAGCACGCGGGCCGGACCGAGCTGCGGACCTGTCAGCTCGGTCACCGTCTGCGGCAGGAACACGAGCGGCTCCTTCGGGTGGCGCAGCTGGCTCGACTTGTACGGCGGGAAGTCGAGCGGCGTCTGCTCCTCCTGCGACTCGCGCAGGTAGGACTCCGGCGTGTCGGTCACCGGCTTGTAGACGGCATGCTCGATCGCGGTCCCGTTCTTGCTCATGGTCTCATCCCCTTTTCCTCCGCTTCAGGCTGCGGCAGCGTCTGAGAATCAGACGCTGCCTTCGATAATCACGGCGAGGCCCTGGCCTACGCCGATGCAGATCGCGGCCATGCCGTAGCCGCCGCCGCGGGAGCGCAACTCGTGCGCGAGGCGTCCGAGGATGCGCGTGCCCGACGCCCCGAGCGGATGCCCGATCGCGATCGCACCGCCACGCACGTTGACCCGCTCCGGGTCGAGATCGGGCCAGCCCGCGAGACAGGCGAGCGACTGTGAGGCGAACGCCTCGTTGAGCTCGAGCGTCTCGATGTCCGACCAACCGATCCCGGCGCGAGCAAGGGCCTTGTTCGCTGCCTCGACGGGTGCGATCCCGAACACGTCGGGGTCGACGCCGTGCGCGGCGCTGGCAACAATCCGTGCCAGTGGTTCGCGCCCGATTCGCTTGGCGGCCGCCTCGTTGCCGATCAGCACCATGCTCGCCCCGTCGTTCAGCGGCGAGGAGTTGCCGGCCGTCACGGTCCCCCCCGGGACGAAAGCCGGCTCGAGCTGCGCGAGCTTCTCGAGCGAGGTGTCCGGGCGGATCGATTCGTCGCGCTCCAGCTCGTGTCCCGGCACTTGGACGATCTCAGTCAGCACGCCTTCAGCCCACGCCTGTGCGGCGAGCTTGTGGCTTCGCAGCGCGAACGCGTCCTGCGCCTCGCGCGAGACCGAGTAGATCTGCGCGAGCTTCTCCGCGCTCTCACCGAGCGAGATCCGCCAGCCCTCGGGGATCCGCTGATTGACGAGCCGCCAGCCGAGCGTCGATGAGTGAAGCGTCTCGTGGCCTGCCGGGTAGGCGCGCTCGGGCTTCAGCAGCACCCAGGGCGCGCGGCTCATCGACTCGACGCCGCCGGCGACGAGGATGTCGGCCTCGCCGAGGCTGACGGCGCGATACGCCTGGATAGCGGCCTCGAGGCTCGAGCCACAGAGGCGGTTGACGGTGACGCCCGTCACGGACGTCGGCAGGCCCGCGAGCAGCACGGCCATCCGCGCGACGTCGCGGTTGTCCTCACCGGCACCGTTCGCATCGCCCAAAATCACGTCGTCGATCGCGGCGTGGTCGAGCGCCGGCACGCGCTCGAGCAGCGCTCGCAGCGCGTGCGCGGCGAGATCGTCCGGGCGCACGCCGGCGAGGCCGCCGCCGTAGCGCCCAAACGGCGTGCGGACCGCCTCGTAGAGGTAAGCGCCGCTCATCGACTCGACAGCTCGCGCAGCGCGGCGAGCTCCTCGTCGCTCGGCGGCTCGATCACCGCTACGTGCTGCGCGACGCGCAGCTCCCAGCCGGTCGCCGCGACGGCCTGCTCGACAGTGACGCCGTCGAGCGTCGCCGTCAACGTCAGCTCGCAGGTCTCGCTGTCGGGCTCGAGCACACCCAAATCGGTGATCAAGGCGGTCGGACCAGCGCCGCGGAAGCCGAGCCGTTCGCGCGCCCCCGCCCCGTCGCCGTAACCGACCGTGGTGAGGAAGTCGAGCTTGGGCACAAGCGTGCGCTTGTCGTGGGATGCGATCACGACGACCTCGCCGCAGCCGGCCGCGATCTCGGGCGCCCCGCCGGCTCCCGGGAGTCGCGTCTTCGGATGCTCGTAGGGGCCGATGACGGTCGAGTTCAGGTTGGCGAAGCGATCGATCTGTGCTGCGCCAAGGAACGCGACGTCGATCCGCCCCGGGATGATCCAGTAGTTGAACATCTCCGGCACCGAGACCACGAAATCGGCGGTCTGGGCGAGCTCGCCATCGCCGATCGAAAGCGGCACGTGATGAGGCTTCGCGCCGATCGTGCCGGATTCGTAAACGAGGACCAGCTTCGGATTGTGGACAGCTCGCGCGAGGATCGCCGCCGTGCTCGGGCGCCCGACGCCGATGAAGACGCTGCGCGCGCGCGCGAGACGGCGCGCCGCCGCAACGGTTTGGGCCTCGGCCGCAGTGACCGTTGCAGTGCTCATCGCGCCGTCACGGCCCCGCGGATGTGCTCGTTCACCCAGGCCGTGAAAGTGTCGCGGTCGCGACTGATCGCGTCCCACTCCCTGTAGAAGTCGTTGTCGCGCTGCGTCACGTCGAGGCTGTAGGAGGGCTGCGATCCACCGGGCGCGAGCGCGACTGCGTCAATCACCCAGCCGGGGATCACGACGCCGCCCGGACGGGGCTCGAGCTCCTCGACGATCCGCTCCACCGTCACGAGCGAGCGCTTTGCCGCGAGAACCGCTTCCTTCTGCACGCCAGGGATTCCCCAGAGCTGGACGTTGCCGTCGCGGTCGGCCTCCTGGGCGTGGATCACGGACACGTCGGGGCGCAGGGCGGGGACGAGGGTGAGCTGCTCACCGCTGAACGGACACTCCACGAACGCCACGCGCGTGTGCTCGACGAGATCCGTTCCGCGGTAGCCGCGCAGCAGGCCACAGGGCAGGTCGGCCGCACCGGCGGCGTAGCGGTTCGCCATCCCGGCGTGGCTGTGCTCCTCGATTTCGAGCGCCCGCGGCCAGTCGTGCTCGACCGCGTCGCGGAAGCGGTGCAGCGAGCCGACTCCCGGGTTCCCCCCGTAGGAGAAGACGAGCTTGCGTGCGGCGCCGACACCGATCAGCTGGTCGTAGAGGATGTCGGGCGTCATACGGACCAGCTCGAGCTCGACGCGACCTTGCCGGATCAGCTCGTGACCAGCGGCGAACGGGATCAGGTGCGTGAAGCCTTCGAGCGCGACACAGTCGCCGTCAGCGATCAGCTCGGCGATTGCCTGGGGCAGCGAAACGATCTCAGCCATCTGTGCGCAAAGAGAACAGCCGGGCGGTCAGCGCACAGAGTACGGCGACGCGGCGCGACGCGCAAGCGCGAGTCTCGAGACCCTGAAGGACGCCAGACGGCCGTTGCTATGCTCGCAACGAGTGCCGTAGCCGCGGGTCTTCCCCGCGGCCACGGCACTCGAGTCATGAGCGATCACACATCAACCGCCCCCAGCGTCACGCTTCCCGGTAGCGAGCTCGAGGTCTTCCCCCTCTGCCTCGGCGGCAACGTCTTCGGCTGGACCGCCGACCAGCCAACATCGTTCGCGGTGCTCGACGCCTACCTCGCCGCCGGCGGCGATTTCATCGACACCGCCGACACCTACTCGGCCTGGCTGCCGGGCAACAGTGGCGGCGAGTCCGAGTCGATCATCGGCGAGTGGGCGGGCCGGCGCGGCGTTCGCGACCGCGTCGTGATCGCGACGAAAGTCGCCAAGTGGAGCGCGCGGCCGGGCCTCTCACCCGCGAACATCGCGGCCGCGATCGACGACTCGCTCGCGCGCCTGCAGACCGACTACGTCGACCTCTACTACGCCCACGCGGAAGATCCTGACACGCCACTCGAGTACTCGCTCGCGGCCTTCGACGAGCTCGTCAAGGTGGGCAAGGTTCGGGCGGTCGGCCTCTCGAACTTCAGCATCGAAGCGATCACGGCTGCGCTCGAGATATGCGAGCGCGACGGCCTCACGCGCCCGGTCGCAGTGCAGCCCGAATACAGCCTCGTGGCGCGCGAGCAGGCCGACGTGCTCGCGCTCAGCGAGCGCGAGGGCCTCGCATGCATGCCCTACTACGCGCTCGCGAGCGGTTTCTTGACGGGCAAGTACCGTCCCGGCAGGTCGGTCCAAAGCCAGCGCTCAGGGCGCGCCAGCGCCTACCTCGAGGATCCCCGGGCCGAGCGCCTGCTCGCCGCCCTCGACGAGATCGCAAGCGCGCACCAGACGGGCGTCGCGGCGGTCGCGATCGCCTGGCTGCGCGAGCAGCCGAGCGTGGCGGCGCCGATCGCGAGCGCCCGCACGACCGAGCAGCTCGCGGAGATCCTTCCGGGAGCGAGGCTCGAGCTCACCGACTCGGAGCTCGAGCGCCTGTCTGACGCCTGGTAGCTGCGGCTCGCCCGGTGAGCCATTGCCGGCGTTTCCCGGCTACGGTTCAGGCTGATGGGACTCGCTCTCGCAGCACTGGCGGCAGCGGTTCAGCTGACGAACCCGGGTGCAGTTTCACCACCGTCCTGCCCGGCAACTCCGTGCGCGGTCGTCTCGCGCACAACTGCGATACAGGTCAAGGACGGTAGCGTCGCCGGTCCGTTCGTCGTCAAGAGCGCCGGGCGGCTGACGAGCTGGTCGGTGACGCTCGGCGCGCCGACGCCCGCCCAGGTCCATTACTTCGACACGCACGAGGGTGGCACCGCGCAGGCCGCGCTCGGCGTGCTGCGCGACGTCAACGGGCTGAACTACGAGCTGGTCGCGGAGAGCGCGGTGGTGCACTTCCAGCCGTGGTTCGGCAAGACGGCGACGATCAACCTGCGTCACAGGCTCGCGGTGGCTCCCGGCGACACGGTCGCACTGATCGTGCCGACCTGGCTTCCAGCGCTCGCCCTCAACTACCCGTCGACCACCTCATGGCGCGCGAGCCGGATGCGCGGCGGATGTAGCGACGTCCGCGTCCAGACCGTCCAGGATCTCGTCGGCTCGCAGGCGCTCTACGGCTGCCTGTACGAGACCGCGCAGGTCACCTACGCGGCGACCGAAGCTATTCCGTAGGGGTCTTCGGACCGCGCCTCGACAGCGTGCCGAAGATCAGGTCCCACCACGGCGCGCTGATGCCGTAGCCGTGCTGGTCGTCCTCGAAGTGGTGGCGCATGTGCAGCTCGCGCAGCCGCCGCTCGAGCGCGCTCGAAGGGTGACGGTGATGGTGCAGCGCGTAGTGCAGCATGTCGTAGAAGAGGTAGCCCGCGAGGAAGCCTGCGCCGACCGCCCAGGCGAGCGGCGTGCCGAGCAAGAGCACGAACAGACCGATGAACGCGGCAGCGAGCGGGACCGAGACGGCGGGCGGCATGACGAGCCGGAGCGGATCGTTCGGATGGTCGTGATGGACGCCGTGCATCATCCAGTGGATCCGCGCGCCGATCCCATCCTCGGGCTCGAAGTGGAAGATCACGCGGTGGATCCAGTACTCGCACAGAGTCCAGAAGGCGTAGCCGCCGACGACGGCGATCACGAACCTTGCGACAGACGTGTGCCAGCCGCCGGCAATCGCGAGCACCGTGATCGCCGGCAGGAAGATCAACGGCGGGACGATCGGGTGCACGCGCGAGAGCCGATCCAGCAACGGCGAGCGAAACATCGGCGGCGACGCGCGCAGCTGCTCGCTGCGCGAGCCGACACGCGGCGCTTCTTGGAGCTGGCTGTCGATTGGGACGTCGTGCACTGACCTAACTCCTCAACGCGGAAACTTTATACGGTCGCGAGCGCCGGCCCTCCGAGTGTGCATGCCGCCGAGACTTCGCGATCCCTACCGACTTAGACACTAACCTCCGTCGCCATGGACCAAGTCAGCATCGCGCTGCTCGACGACTATCAGGACTGCGCGCTCGCGTGTGGCCCTTGGGAGCGACTCGCGGGACGCGCGCAGGTCAGCGTGTTTGGGGAGCACATCGATGACGACGACGAGCTGGCGCTGGCGCTCGCACCGTTCGATGTCGTCGTCCTGATGCGCGAGCGGACACCGCTGCGGCGTGCACGGCTCGAG
The DNA here is from genome assembly GCA_050010595.1 of Solirubrobacteraceae bacterium. Taxonomy (GTDB): domain Bacteria; phylum Actinomycetota; class Thermoleophilia; order Solirubrobacterales; family Solirubrobacteraceae; genus Palsa-513. Next base: position 169,971 of record JBEKKS010000002.1, on the reverse strand, counting down.
CGCCTGCCGCGCCTGCGCCTGCTCGTGACGACGGGCATGAGCAACGCGGTCGTCGACGTGGCGGCCGCACACGAGCTCGGGATCACCGTAACCGGGACGCCGGGTGGCTCGACCGTCGCGACGGCCGAGCTGACCTGGGGCCTGCTGCTCGCGCTCGCGCGGCGGATCTGCGTCGAGGATCGCGCAATCCGCGAAGGAACCTGGCAGACGAGCGTCGGCGTGGAGCTCGCGGGCCGGACGCTCGGCTTGATCGGGCTCGGGCGCCTCGGATCGCACGTCGCCGGCTATGGCACGGCGTTCGGGATGGAGGTGATCGCCTGGAGCGAGAACCTCGACCACGCGCGGGCGCAGGCGCTCGGCGTCACGCCGGTCGGCAAGGAGGAGCTTCTGGCACGCGCCGACGTCGTCTCGGTCCACACGCGCCTCAGCGAGCGCACGCGCGGACTGATCGCTGCCCGCGAGCTGGCGCTGATGAAGCCGAGCGCGCTGCTCGTCAACACCTCACGCGGCCCGATCGTCGACGAGCGAGCGCTCGCACGCGCGCTCACGGACGGGGCGATCGCGGGTGCGGCGCTCGACGTCTTCGACATCGAGCCGCTCCCCCGCGACCATCCGCTGCGCTTCGCGCCGAACACGGTGCTGACACCGCACCTCGGCTATGTGGCGCAGGACAACTACCGGGAGTTCTGGGGCGACGTCGTCGAGGACATCGAGGCCTGGCTGGCCGGCAGCCCGATCCGGCTGCTGGACTAGGGCTGCTCGCCGGGCGGCGGACAGCGCATCAGCGACTCGCGCACCAACGCCGCCTGGGTTCGCACCCGGGCCGAGAATGCAGCAGCGTCAGCGCGCTCGTCGCGGTCCGGGAACTCGCTCTCCCGCTCGGAATTTGCCTCGCCTTGCTCCAGCGTTTCGTGCATCGCCTCCGCCTCCAGTCGAAAGGTCCGGCGCGTATGCCAGCAGATCGACCGGATGGCCGCGCCGCCAGCGATCGATTCGACTCGCCCGCGGGGCTACCGCACGGCGGCTTACGGCGCGCTGTAGGAGCTCGCGGTCTCGAGGCTATCGGTCCGCGAGGCCTCGAGCAGCGGTCCGAGTCGCCCGAGCAGTGGCAGTGCGCACGCACCAACGAACGCGAGCAGCAGGAACGCCGCCGTCGGGTGGTGGATCAGCACCTGCACGCAGAGCGCTATGACCAGCCCCCCAAGCTGGCCCGCGAGCCACAGGAGCGCCGCGACCGTGCCCGCGGATGCGCCGGAGCCACGCTCGCTGAGCTCGAGCAGGACCGGGAGATCGGTCAGCAGCAGCATGCCCATCGGCACCAGGACGAGCGCATCGACAATGACCGAGCGGACCAGTGCGAGCACGATCGCGCCGACGATCACGGCGACGATCGACGCGGCGACGAGCCCGCGCTCGGCGCGTCGCCGTACGAGCAGCGGTGGCAGGCCGGCCGAGCCGACCGCACCCGCGAAAACCATCGCGGCAAGCAGCGCGCCGGCGGTGTTAGCGGAGATGCCGTAGTGGTGAAGCAGCGCCTGCAGCCAGGTCGTCAGGGCGACGAACGCACCAAAGCCGAGGAACAGGAGCCCGCTTAGCAGGCGTACGCCGGGAACCGCCCAGACCTCGCGCAGCGCACCGACTCCGACCGCGACGCGCTCGGCGCGTGCCGAGGTATCGGCGCCATGGCGGATCAGCCGGATGCTCAGCGCGAGCCCGGCGAGCAGCGCGAAGGCTGCCTGCACGACCAGCAGCAGGCGGATCTGATGGCCACCCAAAGCCGCGCCAAGCACGAGCGCGAGCAGCATCCCAGCGAAGATTCCGGCAGAGCCGACGGCGATCCCGTGTGGCCGCTTCGAGGCCGGCAAGTACTCGGCCGCGAGCTTCGTGACGGAATTCAGCACGACCGGCTGCGCGACCGCGACGAGCACCTGGCCGAGGAGCGCCCAGGCATAGTCGGCGGCGACGAGCCGCACGATCCCGCCCGCCGCGGTGAGCACCGCGCCGAACGCCAGCCAGTTGTGGAACGAGCGGTCAAGCAGCCGACCAGCGGGGATCGCGAGCACGACGTAGAGCAGCGGGAAGAGCTCGGCAAGCCAGCCGATTGCCGTCTCGGACACGTGGTAGTAGCGCGCGGAAGCGGTAGTCAGGGGCGCATATGTCAGCCACAGCAGCTGCGAGGCGGCGGCCAGGAGTGCGTACGCGGCGATCGGTGTCCAACCACCCTCAGCTCGCTCCAAACCACGTTGCTGACCCAGGCTCACAGAGGGGCGATGGTAGTACCAAACAAGGCGCCCGCGACTGCCGCCGACGGCTGCTTCGACCGAGAGGGCCGCGAGTCCGCTAGCCTTGCGGCGCCGATGCGCTTAATCCTGATCCCGTTTGCCACGCTCGCGACCGCTGCGACGCTCGCCGCTTGCGGCGGCAGCTCCAACAACGCCGACACGGCGCACATCATCGCCGCGCCCTCGCAGGCGCAAACGCTGAAGCCGCCGCAGACGAAGGCGATCACGATTCCGGCGACGACCACACCCGCGACGACCAAGACGGCCGCGGTCCCGAGCTCCGGACCGCTCTCGACCGAGCCGAAGATCACTGTGCCCAGCGGCGCGGCACCGACGAAGCTCGTGACGAAGGACATCATCGTGGGCACCGGCGCCGTTGCGAAGGCCGGCGACGAGCTGACCGTCGACTACGTCGGGGCGCTCTACAAGAACGCCAGCATCTTCGACGCCTCGTGGAGCCACGGCGGCCCGAAGGGCGAGCCGTTCCAGTTCGAGCTCGGGAACGGCAGCGTCATCAGCGGCTGGGACCAGGGCCTTGTCGGGATGCGGGTCGGTGGCCGGCGCGAGCTGATCATCCCGCCGTCGCTTGCCTACAAGAACGTTGCGCAGTCGAAGATCCCGGCGAACTCGACGCTGATCTTCATCGTCGACCTGCTGGCGGTCTCGAAGGCCTGAGCGCAGTCTCGGGGCGCGCGCCGTCCCACGGGCCGAAGGCCCCATAAACCTCCGACCTTTCTGCGGTGCGAACGCGGCTAGCGGGCGCGCGACCGAGCACCGTGGGTCGAGACCTCCTATCTTTTCGTGTCCGATGACCGATCTGATTGCTACACGCACGGGGCTCGAGCTGAGCGAGCTGTCGCTTGGCTGCGCGCAGCTCGGGAACCTCTATCGAGAGGTCTCCGACGAGGAGGCAGGCGCGACGGTCGGGGCCGCCTGGGATCTCGGCGTGCGCTATTTCGACACCGCGCCGCACTACGGCATCGGCCTGTCGGAGCGACGGCTCGGGCCGCTGCTGGCGGCGCACCCGCGTGACGCGTACGTTCTGTCGACCAAGGTCGGACGCCTGCTCGAGCCGGTAGCGCATGTCGAGGGCCTCGACGACCAGGGCTTCGTAGTCCCGGCGACCCACCGGCGCGTATGGGATTTCAGCCGTGACGGGATCCGTCGCTCGATCGAGGAAAGCCTCGAGCGTCTCGGTCTCGAGCGCGTCGACATCGCCTATCTGCACGATCCCGACGATCACATGCGAGAGGTCTTCGAGACCGGCTATCCGGCCCTCGAGGAGCTGCGCAGCGAGGGCGTGCTGCGAGCGATCGGCGCCGGGATGAACTTCTGCGCGCCACTCGCCGACCTCGTACGCAATACCGATCTGGACCTCCTGATGCTCGCCGGGCGCTACACGTTGCTCGAGCAGGATGCCCTCGACGAGCTGCTGCCGCTGTGCGTCGAACGCGGCGTCGGGATCGTCGCCGCCGGCGTGTTCAACAGCGGACTGCTCGCGCGCGCCCAGGTTGCGCAGGACGCGAAGTACAACTACGAGGACGCTCCGCCGGAGCTCGTCGAGCGTGCGCGGGCGATCGCCGCCGTCTGCGAGCAGCACGGAACGACCCTTCCAGCCGCGGCGCTTCAGTTCCCCCTCGGGCACCCCGCCGTCGTCAGCGTTTGCATCGGCGCCCGCTCAGCGGAGCAGGTGGCGCGCAACGTGGCGCTCCACGGCGAGTCGATCGCGCCCGACCTGTGGCGCCAGCTGAAGGCGGAAGGACTGCTGCGTGATGACGCGCCGTGCCCTGGGGTCAGCGCCTAAACAGTTCTAAGCGCGCCCGTTGCCACGGTTGCCGGCGCCAGACAGCGGTGACTCGTTAGCGTGCTGGCGCGTCAGCGGCCCCCCGTGCTCCGCTAGCCACTGCTGCACCCAGGCCTCGAACTCCGCGAGGTGCAGGAGATCCGCGGCGGCAGCCTGCTCGGCGTCGCCGGCCCGCAGGGCGGTGTAGATGTCGCGGTGGCGCTGGACGGTGAGCGTCGTGTCGCGGTCGGTCACGGTCCGCCAGAGGCGGGCCCGCGTGACCCCGCCGGACATGCTCTGGATCAACGACGCGAGCGTGGGATTCCCGGCGGCCGAGACGATGATCCTGTGGAACTCGGTGTCGGCGTCGATGAACTCCTGCGTCGAGGAAGCGTTCGCCATCCGTGCGAGGCGCTCCTCGAGCGCCGCGAAGTCGGCCGAGGTGAGCTTCGGCGTGGCGAGCGCCGTCGCGACCGGCTCGAGGATGCGGCGCACCTGGTGCGCCTCGAGCAGCGTGTCACCCTCGAGCAAATCGCCGACGAAGCCGAGACCCATCAGCAGCGAGTCGGCATCGAGGCTCGTCACGTAGGTGCCGTCCCCGACGCGCGTATCGAGGACGCCGACCAGCGTGAGCGCACGAACAGCCTCGCGCAGCGAGTTACGCGACAGCCCGAGCCGCGCCGCGAGGTCCTGCTCGCGCGGCAGCTTCGCGCCCGGCCCGAACTCACCGGAGACGATGAGGTCCTTGATCTTGGCGATCGCCTGATCGGTTACAGGTATCGCCATCAGCCCTCCACTGCCGTTTGGCGTATCACTCTGGTTCGTTCAACTTACCTGATAGATCCGACAGGCATTGCCCCCGAGGAGGGCATCGGCGTGCTCGCCGGCAACTGACTTCGCGAGCTCGCAGTGCGCCTGCCACACCGTGTCGTAGGTCCCGTTGAGCAGCGCCACCGGCCAGTCGCTGCCGCACATGAGACGGTCCGGCCCGAACGCCTCGAGCGCGACCTCCAGGCCGGCGCGAAAGTCGTCGGACGTCCAGCTGCGCGAGATGGTCGTGTTCAGCCCGGAGACCTTGGCGAGCACGTTCGGGTGCTCGGCCACACGACGCAGCTGCTGCTCCCAGCGCGCCATCTCAGGAGTGCCGGTCGGCGGCTTGCCGAGATGATCGATCACGAGGCGCAGCCGCGGGAAGCGCTCGGCGAGCTCGCCGATGTCGTCGAAGTGGTTCGGGAACACGACCGGCGCCTCGAGGGTGATGTCGCGTTGCTCGAGCAACGCGATGCTCTCGAGCACCGCAGGCCGCATGATCCAGTGCTCCGGCTCGTTGTGGATCAGGTGGCGGATCGCCCGCACCTTCGGCTGGTCTGCAAGCTCGTCGAGCCGGCGTGCCGCCCGCGCCGGCTCCTCCAAGCACAGCCACGCGGTCACTGCGCCGATCCAGGGGTTGGATCGCGCAGCCTCCAGGAGATCATCGGTATCCGAGTCGAGGTTGGCGCCCTGGACGAGGATCACGGAGTCGACGCCGTTGCGCACCAGCAACGGCTCGAGGTCGCTTGGCCCGAACGCCCGGTTGATCGCCGCCTCGGCTTCCGTCATCCACGGTTGCGGGGTGCGTGCGGGATCCCAGAAGTGGATGTGCGCGTCGACGCGCGAGACGCTGCTCATGGCGCCGGCACCTGCTTTGCGCTCGGCCTGCCGACGTGCCAAGCCGAGCCGGTTGGAAACTCGTATTCGTCGAGCGACTGCGGCAGCATCTCGATGCTGTAGCCGGGCGCCGACGGGACCAGGTAATGCCCGTCGCGCACGCGCGCAGGATCGCGGAAGTGCTCGTGCAGATGATCGACCCACTCGATAACGCGGTCCTCGGTCGTTCCGCTGACCGCGACGTAATCGAACATCGCGAGGTGCTGGACGTATTCGCAGAGCCCGACGCCGCCGGCGTGCGGGCATACGGGCACGCCGTGCTTCGCCGCGAGCAGGATGATCGCGAGCACCTCGTTGACGCCGCCCACGCGGCAGGCGTCGATCTGGCAGACGTCGATCGCCTGTGCCTGGAAGAGCTGCTTGAAGATCACCCTGTTCTGGACGTGCTCCCCGGTCGCGACGCGAATCGGCGCGATCTCCCGGCGAATCCGCGCGTGGCCGAGGATGTCGTCGGGACTCGTCGGCTCCTCGATCCACCACGGGTCGTAGCCGCCGAGCTGCGCCATCGCGTCGATCGCCTGCTCGACGCCCCACGACTGGTTCGCGTCCATCATCAGCGTGCCGCTGGACCCGAGTGCGTCACGGATCAGGCCTGCGCGTCGCACGTCCGAGTCGATGTCGAGCCCAACCTTCATCTTCACGTGACTGAACCCGTCTGCCAGCGCCGCCCGAACGAGCCCGACGATCTTCTCGTCGCTGTAGCCAAGCCATCCGGCGGAGGTCGTGTAGGCCGGGTAGCCCGAGCGCTCGAGCGCTGCCAGACGCTCTTCGCGGCCGCCGCGCATCGCTTCGAGCAATTCGAGCGCTTCGCCCGGCGTCAGGGCGTCCTCGATGTAGCGAAAGTCGATCGCGGCGACGATCTGGGCGGGCTCGAGATCCGTCAGCAGGCGAAACAGCGGCTTGCCCTCATGCTTGGCCCATAGATCCCACACCGCATTGACGATCGCTCCACTCGCGAGATGGATCACGCCCTTCTCCGGGCCGAGCCAGCGCAGCTGGTCCTCCGAGGTGAGGCTGCGCCAGAAGGAGCGCATGTCGGCAGTTATCTCCTCGAGCGTGCGACCAACAACGAGATGCTCGAGCGCGCGAACCGCCGCCACGACGATCTCGGTGCCACGCCCGTTGGTGAATGTGAGCCCGCAGCCGGCGAGGCCCTCGGGCGAATCGGTGCGCAGCGTGAGGTACGCGCACGAGTAGTCGGGGCTGCGATGCATCGCGTCCGAGCCGTCGAGCGAGAGCGACGTGGGAAAACGAATGTCGCGGACTTCGAGTGAGACGATCTTCATCGGATTAGACGGCGGTAGGGCTGCGCGGGAGTGCACGCGACCCTACCGCCGGTCCTGCTGAAGCGCGATCGGCGAGATGGAGGATTCGCATGATCGTCGTAGCCGTCGCGAATATCTGAAGCGCCTTGGTCGTAATTCGCGACGCCCGCAGAATATTCGAATGCTCCGATCTTTTCAACTGTGTATAATCCGCATCTGTGGTGTTTGGCGGCGCAGCGGCTACCGGTCGACTCCTTTGACCCGATCTTTGTTCATTGTGGGAGCGCGTCGCGTGGTCTGCGCCCCTTCAGAGCCATGCCAGCCTGATGAGCGCGGCAACCGCTAGGGCCGCCCGCTACACCGGCGAGCGCAAGCTCGAGGTCGTCGACGTGCAACCGCGCCTCCCAGGCGACGGAGAGGTCACGATCGACGTCGCCTTCACTGGGATCTGCGGCACCGACCTGCACATCTTCCATGGAGCGATGGACGCGCGCGTGACGATGCCGGCGGTGCTCGGACACGAAATGTCGGGCACGATCGCAGCGGTTGGTCAGAACGTCGATGGCTGGTCAGTCGGCGACCGAGTCACGGTCATGCCGCTCGGGCCGTGCGGTAGCTGTCCGGCGTGTCGCAGCGGCAACAGCCACATCTGCCACAACCTCAACTTCATCGGCATCGACTCCCCGGGATCGATGCAGTCGAGCTGGACCGTCCCGGAGTCGGTCCTCGTCGCGATCCCCCCCGCCCTCGCGCTCGACCATGCCGCCCTGGCCGAGCCGACTGCCGTCGCGGTGCATGACGTACGTCGAGCCAACTTGCAAGCCGGTGAGCGGGCGCTCATCGTCGGAGGCGGTCCGATCGGCCTGCTCGTCGCCTGTGTGGCGAGGTCGAAAGGCGCGGACGTTGTCGTGTGCGAAGTGAGTCCGCAGCGGCTCGAGCTCGCGCGTTCGCTCGGACTGAAGGCGATCGACCCGGTGGCAGTGAGCTACCAGGACTTCGTCGCCGATTGGACTGACGGAGCCGGGGCCGACGCGACCTTCGAGGTGTCGGGCTCGCCGGATGGCGTGGAGACGGCGCTGCAGTCGCTCTCCGTCCGCGGGCGCATGGTGCTCGTCGCGATTCACGCTACGCCGCCGCCGGTCAACCTGCAGCGCGTGTTCTGGCGCGAGCTGACGATCATCGGTGCACGGGTCTACGAGCGCGTCGACTTCGAGGAGGCGGTGAGCTTGCTGGCAGCCGGGGTTATCCCTGCGGAAGCGCTCATCAGTCTGATCGAGCCGCTCGACGACGCCTCAGCAGCTTTCGCTGAGCTCGAGGCCGGGAAGGCGATGAAGGTGCTTATCGACTGCAACTTGAAAGGCCCAGATGCCTGACTCGAATCACTCGATGTTCGATCTCACCGGAAAGGTCGCGCTCGTGACCGGTTGCCGGCGCGGGATTGGCCTCGCGATCGCCGAAGCGCTCGCAGGCGCAGGCGCCGACATCCTCGGCGCCGACATCCTCGGCTTCAGCGATGCTGACTGCGAGACGCAGCAGCGCGTGGAGGCAGCGGGCCAGCGCTTCACGGGCTACAAGGTCGACCTCGCCGACCGTGACGACCTCGATGGGTTGCTCACGACGCTGGCAAACGAGGCTCCGCCAGTCGACATTCTCTTCAACAACGCCGGCACGATCGCCCGGGCACCGGCGGTCGATCACCCCACCGAGGCTTGGGACCGCGTGCTCGCGGTGAACCTGACCGCGCCGTTCCTGCTGTCTCGCGCGCTGGGCGCTGGGATGATTGAGCGCGGAGCCGGCAAGATCGTCTTCACCGCTTCGATGCTGAGCTTCCAAGGCGGCGTCCTCGTGCCCAGCTACTCAGCCTCGAAGTCTGGAATCGCCGGCCTGATGCGAGCCCTCGCAAACGAGTGGTCATCGCATGGCGTCAACGTCAACGCGATCGCGCCGGGCTACATCTCCACGGACAACACGGAGGCGCTGCACAATGACCCGGTGCGCAGCAAGGCGATCGTCGATCGAATCCCGAAGGGGCGCTGGGGAGAGCCGAGCGATCTTGGGGGCGCGGCAGTCTTCCTTGCATCGCCCGCATCCGATTACGTTTGCGGCACGATCGTCGCGGTCGACGGTGGATGGCTCGCCCGTTGAGTCACGCTGAGCCGCTGGCGCTTGCCTGCGCCGGCGGCGTCATCCCGCTGGTGCCGGCGCTCGAAGTCGGTGATGCGGTTCGGCTTGGCGCTGCCCTCAAAGCCGGCGGCCTGCCGGTCGCCGAGGTCACGCTGCGAGCACCGGGTGCGCTCGATGTCCTCCGCGCGCTCGCCGCGGATGACGATCTGCTGGTCGGCGCCGGGACCGTGGTTCGCGCGGAGCAAGTCGATCAGGCGCGCGATGCGGGCGCGCGCTTCGTTGTGACGCCCGGCGTCAGCCGACCGGTGCTCGAGCGCTGCGGCGAGCTGCGGATGCCCGTGCTGCCCGGGGTGGCGACGGCGACAGAGATCATCGCCGCGCTCGATCACGGCCTTGCGCTGCTCAAGCTGTTCCCGGCCGAGGCTTGCGGTGGAGTCGCAACGTTGAAGGCGTTCGCGGGCCCCTTCCCCGACGTCCGCTTCGTGCCCACCGGGGGTGTGACCGCCGAGAATGCGGCGCGCTACCTGAGCCTGCCTTCGGTGGCCGCGATCGGCGGGAGCTGGATGGCGGCGCCGGCGCTCAGCGGCGACTTCGCGTCCGTCTCGCGCCTTGCCGCGGAGGCCGTCAGAATCGCCGCCGAGGTGCGGGCATGAGCGGACTCGAGATACGGGCTGGCGAGCACTGCCGCTATGACCTGGTCGCCCTTGGCGAGGTGATGCTTCGGCTCGACCCGGGCGAGGGACGCGTGCGCACTGCGCGCAGCTTCCGCGTCTGGGAGGGAGGCGGCGAATACAACGTGGCACGCGGGCTACGACGCTGCTTTGGCTTGCGCACCGCGCTCGTCAGCGCGCTCGCCGACAACGACGTTGGCCGGTTGCTCGAGGACCTGATCCTCCAAGGCGGCGTTGATGCCTCGCTCGTGGACTGGGTTCCCTACGACGGCAGCGGTCGCAGCGTCCGTAACGCTCTCAACTTCACTGAACGCGGATTCGGCGTGCGCGGCGCGCTCGGCGTCTCAGATCGTGGCAACTCGGCCGCTTCGCAGATGACTGCGGGACAGATCGACTGGGACGAGCTCTTTGGTCAGCTTGGCGTGCGTTGGCTGCACACGGGGGGCATCTTCGCGGCGCTGTCCACGACCACGCCAGAGGTGATCGAGGAGGCGATGATTGCCGCCCGCCGCCACGGAACGATCGTTTCCTTCGACTTGAACTACAGGCCCAGCCTCTGGCAAGCGATCGGAGGCATCGACCGTGCGCGCGAGGTCAATCGGCGCCTCGCCCAGCACGTCAACGTGATGATCGGCAACGAGGAGGACTTCACCGCCTGCCTCGGTCTCGAGGTCGATGGCGTCGACGCGGGCCTCACCAACCTCGAGACCGCCGCTTTCCGCGCAATGATCGACGAGGCGGCAGGTAGCTACCCGAACCTCGATGTCATCGCGACGACGCTTCGAACCGTGCACAGCGCGACGCTGAACGACTGGAGCGCGATCGGCTGGTCACGTACGGCGGGGTTCGTCGAGTCCACGCACAGAGCCAAGCTCGAGATCCTCGACCGAGTCGGCGGCGGGGACAGCTTCGCCGCCGGCCTGATCTATGGGCTCATGGTGCTCGGCGACCTGCAGCGGGCAGTCGAGTACGGAGCCGCGCACGGCGCGCTGGCGATGACGACGCCCGGCGACACCTCGACAGCCACGCTCGCCGAAGTCGAGGCGCTCGCGGGTGGCGGCAACGCACGCGCCCAGCGATGACCGGCCGATTCGCTGCGCCTGGGTAGCAAAGAGCGAGAGCGAAAGCCCACCGCACGTTCAACGCCGCGAGCAGGGCCGCAAGACCCGTAATCAGAATGCGACCACGAAAGTCCGGTTACCTCTTCGTTGCCCCTTACGTCGCGCTGCTCGCCGTCGTCGGTATCTATCCGATCGGCTACGCGGCCAACCTCGCGCTGACCTCCTTCACAGCCCACTTCACCGGGCTGGCGAACTTCATCAACTCTTTTCACGATTACCAGTTCATGCCGGCGTTCGAGAACGTCGGCACGTTCCTGGCGATCTGGCTGACCGGGCTGGTCGTGCTCGTTGTCGGCCTCTCGCTGGTCCTGCACTCGTTGAGCCGGCGTGTCAGCGCCGCGTTCCGCTTCATCTTCTACCTCCCGGCCGCGCTCGCCGGCTCGGCGAGCGTGATGCTCTGGCTGTTCGTGCTGGCGCCGGGCGACAGTCCGTGGAACTTCATCTTGAGCTGGCTCGGGTACAAGACGCTCGGCGATTCGCTCGCGTCCGGCAACCTCCCGGTGATCTTTGCGCTGATCGCGTTCTGGACCGGCGCCGGGAGCTGGATCGTCGTAATGCACGGAGCGCTGGCGACGATCCCCAATGCGGTGCTCGAAGCCGCGAAGCTCGACGGCGCCGGCTGGTGGCGAACCGCGGTCCACATCAAGCTGCCGTTGATCAAGAGATGGATCGCCTACATGCTGATCGGGGCTTTCGCCGCCGGCACGCAGCTGTTCGTCGAGCCGCAGCTCGTTAGCGAGGCTACAGCCGGATCCACGAATCAGACTTGGTCGCCGAACCAGCTCGCCGTCTTCCTCTCGTTCCACCTCGACAACTTCAACTACGCCGCCGCGATCTCGATCGATCTGCTGCTGGTCGCATTGGTCTGCGCCGCCGTGATCCTGTTGCGCACTGGCCTATTCAAGGTCGGCCACTGATGGGATCTCGTGCCAGCTTGCTCGCGCGGCGCCCCTCGCCGTGGCAGCTCGTCGCGTTCGCCGTGCTGGCGCTCGTCGCAGCCTTCTTTGCCGTGCCGATCATCTGGGTGCTACTCCAATCGACCGCCCGATCCACTCTTGCTGTTCGACCGAACCCGTTTTTCGGTCCACCTGCCAGCTTTGCCGTTCATCCATGGTCGTTCGGCTCGCTGAGCCAGCTGGCAGCGAACTGGGACGCGATCTTTTCGGGTCATTGGATCGGCGGCAACACGCTGCTGTGGCTGGGCAACTCGACGTTCTACTCGACCGCCGGCGCTGCGATTGCCGTCACGCTCTGCATTCCCGCCGGCTACGGCCTCGCAACGCACGACTTCCCTGGGCGGCGGGTCGTATTGATCCTGACCATGCTCGTGATGCTGATCCCGACGAACGCGCTGGTACTGCCGCTGTTCCTGGAAGCGAACTCGGTGCATCTGCTGAAGAGCCCGCTCGCCGTGATCCTGCCCTACGGCCTGTTCCCGTTCGGCGTCTACCTCTCATACCTCTACTTCCACACCGAGCGCTTCCACGTCCTGCTTCAGACGGCGCGCCTCGATGGCTGCGACGAATGGCAGGCGTTTCGGCGGATCGCGCTCCCGCTTTCGCTGCCTGTCTCGGCGTTGATCGTGTTCCTTGACTTCGTCGCCAGCTGGACGAACTTCTTCCTGCCGTGGGCCATGTACTGGTCGCTGAACACGACCGGCCGCTACCCGGTGGCTCTGGGAATCGCCCTTCAGCTGTTCAACGGACAATCCGTCGGCGCCTACCTCGGGGTCCTCCAGCTGCACACGACTTCGCCACCAGGCGAGATCGCGCTGCTGATCCTGGTGACGTCTGCCCCGGTGCTCGTCGTGTTCGTCCTGGCCCAGCGCTGGATCGGCTCAGGTCAGGTCGAGGGCGTGTTCCGCTAGAGCCTCAGGGAGTCATCGCCGACCACGCCGGGGCGGGCAAGGCGCATACCAAGTGCTTCGACCGAGGCAAGGCTCCAGGTAGTGGATCTGGACCGGCGGGACGACCTGGGCGGCGTGAGCGCTAGCAGCCGGACAGTCGCGGAGCGATGCCCGTCATCCCCCTCAGTGGGGCCCGCCCGGCGTCATGCGACCGTGATGCGCTCTCCGGACTGCGCGTCGAAGAGGAGCATCAAGTCATCCTTGACGTGAATGCCAATCTTCGTGCCGCTCTGCGGCGCGCTCTTCGGGTCGACGCGAAGGATGAAGTCCGGCGCCGCGGTGAATGCAGTCGCATCGGCGGTGTGCGCGAGCTGCGCATAGATATACGCCTCCGCGCCGAGCTCCTCGACGAGATTCACGACAGCCGGTATACCGGCACCGTCGCCAGCCAGCTCGACCGATTCGGGGCGTAGGCCCACGGTGACCTTGCCGGTTGGGGCCGCTTTGCGCAGTGCGCGGGGGATCGGGACGACCATCGATCCGATCGCTACCCCGTCGGCTCCAACGGTGCCATCGAGTAGGTTCATCGCGGGCGAGCCGATGAAACCGGCAACGAACGCGTTGACCGGCGAGTCATAGAGGACGCTCGGCACGTCAACTTGCTGCAGCACGCCGTCCTTCATCACCGCGACGCGATCGCCCATCGTCATCGCCTCAACCTGATCGTGCGTCACGTACACGGTCGTAACACCAAGCCGCCGCTGCAACGCAGCTATCTGCGAGCGTGTCGCCACGCGGAGCTTTGCGTCAAGGTTCGACAGCGGCTCATCCATCAAGAACACGCGCGGCTGACGAACGATGGCGCGCCCCATGGCCACACGTTGACGCTGACCACCTGACAGCTGGCCAGGCTTACGGTCCAGATAATCCTCGAGATCAAGGATCTTTGCCGCCTCCGCCACACGCGTCTTGATCTCGGACTTCTTGACCTTGGCGATCTTCAACGCAAACCCGAGATTGTCCGCAACGTTCATGTGCGGATACAGCGCGTAATTTTGAAACACCATGGCGATGTCGCGGTCGCGCGGGGCAAGGCGCGCAACGCTGCGCTCATCGATGAAGATCTCGCCCTCGTCGACCGGCTCGAGCCCAGCGAGCATCCGCAAGCTCGTCGTCTTACCGCAACCCGACGGCCCCACCAAGACGATGAACTCGCCATCGCGAATATCGAGATCCAGCTCGTTGACCGCCTTACCCTTCGCCTTCGGATAGATCCGCGAGGCGCCCTTGTAGGTCACAGTCGCCATATGTGTCCTTTCGATGTCTCCTCGACGAGCGCGACCGGGCTGAGCCGGCACGAGCCTGGTGTCACAGTTCTGAGCATCGCCGCCGCTAGCCCTTCGTTGCTCCGGCGAGCATTCCCTTGACCAGGGTGCGCTGGGCGAACAGGAAGATGATGAGGATCGGCAGGATCGCGATCAGCGTGGCCATCGCGAGGTCGGGCCGATAGATCTCTGAGGCGGCATAACCCGACGCCGTCGGGCTGAAGATCGGAGCCGAGCCGATCAGGATCTGCAGACCGATCGTCACCGGATACTGGGAGTTGGTGTAGGTCATCACGAACGGCAAGTAGTAGTTGTTCCAGTCGGCGACGAACGCAAAGAAAGCGACGAGCGCAACGATCGGGCGCGCGAGCGGCAGCGCCACATGCCGGAAGACGGCCCATTCGCCACAGCCATCGATGCGCGCAGCCGCGAGCAGATCCTTGGGAATCGTGGACGAGAAGTAGATGTAGGCGAGGTAGACGCCGAACGGGAAGAAGCCGAAGGGCAGGATCACCGACCAGACCGTGCCAATCAGGTGGACGGCGCTCGCCTCCAGGAACAGCGGCAACACGAGCGCGGTGGCCGGCATGATCATCACGACGAGCGTGATCCCGAGCAGGGCGCGACGGCCGATGAACTGCGTCAGCGCGAGGCCGTAGCCGGCCGGAATAGCCGCTGCGAGGGCGAGCGCCGTACCGCCGACCGAGTAGATCGCAGAGTTCTTGAGCCAGGTCAGCATCAGCTGCCCCTGGTAGTTGATGACCTTGCTGAAGGTATGGCCGAACGTGTTGAAGCTGCCGAAGGCGAAGGGCGACTCGTGGACTAGCTGGTAGTCGGTCTTGGTCGGCGCCAGCACGAGCCACAGAATCGGCACGAAGAAGAATGCTGCGAACACGAGCAGGACCAACAACCCGATGAGGCGGTACGTGTAGCGTCGCGCGAGCATCAGTCGACCTCGAAGAGCCTTCCGCGCCAGACCAGGAGGACAGCGACGATCAAGCCGATCACAAGAAGATCAACCGACACCGCAGCGGCGTCGTTGAACCGGTCGAACTGGAACGCGAGCGAGTAGGCGAGCTGATTGGGCGACCACTGCGGCGAGATCTCGCCGTTGGTCGCCACGCCCAGGATCTGTGGCTCGACGAACAGCTGCGAGCCTGCTGCGAACGACAGCACGAGCATGTAGACGACCCACTTGCGGATCAGCGGAAGCTTGATTCGAAACGCGGTCTGGAACGCGTTCGCGCCGTCGATGTCGGCGGCCTCGATCAGCTCCTGAGGGATGTTGTTCAGTGCGCCGTACATGATGACGATCCACCCCCCGGCGCCAGTGAAGAACGCCATGATGGCGAAGATCATGGGGAGGTTTCCGAGTGCGACCGTGTTCGAGAGAACCTGGTAATTGAACGCATGCAAGATGAAAGCCCACGGGCTTCCGCTCGGGGTGAACATGAATAGCCAAACAATCGCACTCGCCGCGCCCGCCATCGCACCCGGGAGGTAGAAGATGAACCGAAATACAGTGCTGACGTGGCGAACCAAAGGGTGCACCATGAGCGCGAGCATGACGACGAAGACCGTCTGACTGACGAGCCAGATCGCCTCGAACTCGACGATGTGCTCGAAAGCCGGCGCGAACTCGAAGAAGTTGAACGTGTTGACGAAATGCGCGACGCCGATGCCGCCCGGCGTGCTGAGCGCCAGCGCAATCGCATAGACCGCCGGCGCGATCCCGAGCGCCAGGAGCAGCACGACGTAGAGGCCGACGAAGAAGTAGCCCGCCGTGCGTGAGCTACCAGGCTCACGCCGCGCCCGCCTGGCCCGGACACCCTCGACGGGTGGGTAGCGTACCGGCGGGACAGCCGTGGTGCTCGCGGGACCGGTCATCGCATCACCAACACGCGACGTCCCTCGACCCGGTGCCCCCGGCAGGCGCCGATGCGCCCGCCGGGAACAACCGTAGCCGAAAGAATCGTCATCGCGTTACTGATACTGAACTGCAGTTACCGACTAATACCTACTAGGACCCGGTAGCGACGGACGAGTTCGGGCTCTTGACCGTGTAGCCGGCCAGGCGAGCCTGGTTCGCCAGCGCCTCCGCGTACGGCACGAGCTGCGACGTTGCGCTCGCCGGCGGGTTGGCGGTGATCGCCGACAGGTTGGTCGATGCCCAGACGTTGTCAGTGCTCCACGGCACCGGGCTCCAACCATCCCACACCTGTGCCGCGGCCTGCTTCCACGTGGCCTCGGTCACGCTCGGATCAGCGAAGACGCTGCTGAGCGATGAGACGTACTTCGACTCATCCGGCACGTACTGCGGGAGGCCTGCGTCGACGCCGACCTTCTGGATGTTGGGGCTCGTTGCCATGTACTGCGCGAAGGCAGCTGCAGCCTTCGGATTGGGGCTGTGCTTCGAGACGAGCCACAGACCGCCACCGAGATCGCCCGTGACCGAGGCGCCGTTGGTCGCCTTCGGCGCCGGATAGGCCACCATCGTGCCGTTGGGCACGCCGCTCGACGTTCCGGTCTCGAACACCGCGGTACCCTCCCATAGGGCTCCGACGGCCATTACGAGCTTCTGCGGATTGACCGAGAAGATGCTCTCATCGCTGTAGGACTTGCCGATATCGCCCGACGAATCGAGCGCGTTCAGGACCGAGGTGCAGTTGGCCGAGGCCGGGTTGATCTCAATCGTGCTCTTCCCGATGACCTGGTCCAGCGGGCACTCATTGGCCCACAGGAGGTAGTCGTCGACGTCGAACCCGTCGCCCAGCGCCCCGATCAGATAGCCCGGGTGAGCTGTGTTCAGCGCGGTACCGTCCGCGAAGAACTGCTGCCAGGTGGTCGGAATCGGTGCGTTACCGAAGAACTGGCTGTACAGCGTCGGGTTGACCCAGAGCACCTCCGCTGCGCTGTCGTTGCGCAGGCAGATGATCTGGCCAGTCGGCGTTGTGCAGGCGGCCTTCATCGACGTGCCCGCGAAATTGTTGAGCACGCTCTTCGGAACGTAGCTCTTGAGGTTGAGCAGGTCGTTGTACGGCGCCGAGCCAAGCTGGACCGCGTCGTAGTTCTGCGTGTCGAACATCACGTCCGGCGCGTCCGACGGCCAGCCGGTGCGGTTCCACAGTGCGAACTTCGACTGCAGCACGCCGGTGCCGTTCTCGTTGCCGTTGTAGATGACCCACTTGATGTTGGCGTGAGGATTGGCCTTCATGTAGGCCTTCTCATAGGGCACGCGCGACGTGTCGATCCAGACGATCAGCGGCGCCGACGAGGACTTCGCCGATGCGGCCGATACGCCCAGCACCGACGCGCCCGCGAGCGTGACGCTCGCGGTCGCGACAAGCGCGATGCGGGCTCCGAGCGAGCGACCTCGCCAGAGCCTACGGCTGATTGATGACTTCATGTGCTTGCCTCTCTCCTTCCTTTGTTGACCCCATCCGAGGTGCAAGTCCTCATTTGCTGCCGGACTGCGTGCGAGCTTCGGAAACGAAGTCCGGGAGCGCAATACCGGGCTCGGTGGGCGCGCGCACGAGTCCATCGGCACCGACCCGCGGCTCACGCACAACCGGGTTGGAGGTGACGAGGGACTCGAAGTAGGTGCAGTTCGGAATCGCCATGCAGAGGTGCACCGCGGGCTCAGTCGGACCGTGCGGCTCCGCCCGTAGCCGGAACGCATCAGCGAGATGTGCCGTGCGCATCGCGCCGGTCATCCCACCGCGATGGTTCGCGCTGGTACGCACGTAGCTCGCGCAGCCGGCGGCGATGAAATCAGCGGTGTTCATGTGGCTACCGTCCGAGGTCTCGGCGACGTTCAGCGGAACGTCCACCCGCTCGGCGAGCCACTTGTAAGAGGTCACGCTGAACTCGCGAATCGGCTCCTCGTACCAGAGGTAGTCGGCCTCAGCGAGCGCACGGCCGAGGTAGACGGCGTCGGGTAGATCGAACGCCGCCGAGCCGTCATACATGAGATCCATCTCCGGACCGACGTGCGCGCGCAAGCGCTGGCAGAGGTCCGCGTCGGCGCGCGCGTCACCCCATGCATGAAGCTTGATCGCGGGGTAGCCGAGCGCGACGCACTGGTCGGCGACATCGAGGTACTCCTCGACCGTCGCGAACGTTGTCGTCGATGCGTACGCCGGGATCGCATCGCGATAGGTCCCGAGCAGCCGATGAACAGGCACGCCGAGCAGGCGGCCCTCGAGGTCCCAGAGCGCCACATCGACCACGCCGAGCAGCCAGATCGGGAACTCCTCGGTGCGATCGAGCTCCCACAGGCGATGCCAGAGCCACTCACGCCGGTCAGCGCGCTCACCGACGAGCTCCGGGCGCAGTATGCGATCCACGATGTCCGCGAGCATCGCCCCGCTCCACTCGTGGTAGGCCTCGCCAACCGCCCCGTCCTCGGTCGTGATCCGCAGGACCGCCGTCGTCCGCGCCGGATGCGAGCCACGGAGCCCGCGGCGCCAGGCAAACGGCGGGCTGACAGCCGGTCGGGGGACCAAGTCCACGTCGATCGACGCGATGTTCATCGGCGCAGTCATCGGAGGTATGATGATAATACGTCTGTAAAGAGCGAGTCAAGTGAGAACCGCTCTCGCGGCCTTCGAGGACCACAGCAAGCATCGCACCGGACGCCGAACTGGCCGCGTAGCGCCCGTTATCGCTGTATTAACGAGCTCCCTGAGGGCGCACCTCGCGACCGGGACGCGAAGGCGCTAACGCAAACCGAAGCCCCTGAATGTGTAAGGCCGCCGCGAGCCGCCGCGATGCCTCTGAGCCAGCGACCCGACGATTGCTAAATCGGTGTCGCTGAGGGACTGCATACGTTTGCTATCCGAGAAGGCCTCTGCGCTCGGCCCATGCATGCTCGATGTGCTCCGACACCTTGCGAGCTGCGGCGTCGCCGTCGCACGCGGCAAGCGCTGCGTAGATCGCCCTGTGCTCCTCGAGCGTATGTTCGAGCGAGAGAGGATCGCCGGGCGCATTCAGCCGCCGGCTCTGTCCCGCATAGTCGTGAATCGTGGCGACAATCGTCCGGCCGATCTCGCTTGTCGACGCCTTCATCAGGGTCCGATGGAAAGCGAGGTCAAGCGCTTGGAACTGCGCGTAGTCATCGATCGACTCGGCCATCCGTTGCACATTGGCGTCAAGCGCAGCGAGATCTTCGTCCGTCAGGCGCCCGGCGGCTGCCCGTGCCATGTCGGCCTCTAGCAGCCGCCTGATCGAGATCAGGTCATCAAGCAGCACCGCGTCCTCGTCGTACTCGAGAGCGATCCGCAGGACCTCGCGGTCGAGCAGGTTCCAGGAGTCGCGCGGCTGAACGGTGGTACCACGACCCTGCTCGACGCGGATCAGGCCGCGCTCCTCGAGCAGCTTGAGCGCCTCACGCATCACCGTGCGGCTGAAACCGAACTGCCGGCCCAAGGCATCCTCGGTCGGAACAAGCGAGCCGGGCGGGAGAGCGCCACCGATGATCTGATGAGCCAGCTCGTCGACGACGATCGACGCGAGCCGCCGCGAGGACCGCCGCCTGTCGACGCCCGGCGCTCGCTCCAACTCATGGCCGTGGTTAGATCGCTCCATCGGCAAACATCATATGTTTTCCGCAGCATCTGAAGTCAAGGCGAGTTTGTGAGAGGAGACCGATGACCGACTTCGCGAGCGTGCGTACCCGTCTCAAGCCAGGGATGGAGGAGCCCTACAGGATCGCGCACAGCCAGATCTGGCCGGAGTTGCTCGTTGCGCAACGCAAGGCGGGGATCAAGCGCTGGCTGATCTTCCGCGACGGCCTCGACCTCTTTCACAGCGTCGAGGCCGACAACTTCGAGGCCGCGATCGCCCAGCTCGAGAACAACCCCGTGGACAAGCGCTGGCAGGTCGAGATGGCTCAGTACACCGTCGAGCGCGATGACAACCAAGGTCCGGCCGCACGGATGCTGCCGCTGATCTACAACGGTGATCTGACGCGCTGACCGCGTGCTCAGACGAAGCGCTGGACGATCTCGCCGATGCCGGCGATGGCGCTGACGAGCACGTCACCCGAGCGAAGGTAACGCGGCGGTTCGCGCTTGAAGCCAACGCCGGAGGGCGTGCCGGTGAAGAGCAGGTCACCTGGCAAGAGCGGGCAGATCGCCGAGATGTAGGCGATCAGCGTCGAGATCGGGAAGAGCATCGCGGCCGTGCTGTCGCGCTGCATCAGCTCCCCGCCGAGACGCGACTCGATCTTAAGCTCGCCGCGAATACCGGGCTCGTCGGCAGTGACCAGCCAGGGTCCGGTTGGCCCGAAGCCGGGAAAGGACTTGCCGAGGCAGAACTGCGGCGCCGGGCCGCGGTTCTGCACGTCGCGCGCCGTCAGATCCTGGCCGATCGTCAGGCCGGCAACATGCTGCCACGCCTCGCCCTCCACGACATTCTCGGCGCGCAGCCCGATCGCGCAGACGAGCTCGACCTCGAAATCGGTGTACCGCGTCGGCAGCACCACGTCGGCGAGGGGGCCGACCAGGCAGGTCGGGAACTTCGTGAAGACGAGCGGCTGCTCGGGCGGCGTAAAGCCGCCCTCGGCCGCATGCTCCGGGTAGTTGAGGGCGACGGCGAACACCTGTCGTGGGCGCGGAACGGGAGGTCCGAGCTGCGCCGGATCGATTGCCTCGCCCGTGCCCAGCTCGGCTCCTGCCACCCATGATCTGAACTCGTGCCACACGTCGTAGATGGCCTGGGGATCGGGACCAAAGCGGCCTTCGCTGGCGAGTGCCACGTCGACGAACTCGCCGTCCTCCGCGACGGCGAGGCGCCCATTGTGGTTGGCGAGGCGCACCTATGCCCCGCGCCGTGGCGGCAATCGCAGGGTTGTCATTCCCCCGTCAACCGAAAGCGCCGTCCCCGTGATCGAGCCGCAGCGCGGATTGGCGAGAAATGCGATCGCCGCGGCGACTTCCTCCGGCGTCACGAGCCGTCCATGCGGCTGGCGAGCGATCAGCGCTGCCCGCTCGGCCTGCGGATCGGCTGCCTGTGCGAGGAGGCGCGCGACCCACGGCGTGTCCGCCGTGCCCGGCACGACACAGTTGACCCTGATCCCGTCTTCCAGGTGGTCTGCGGCCATTGCGAGAGTCAGCGAGTGAACCGCGCCCTTGCTCGCGTCATACAGCGCCCGCCGGTAGAGCCCGAGCGGAGCGCCGATCGAGGACAGGTTGACGATCGCCGCGTGCTCAGAGGCCCGCAGCGCAGGGAGTGCGGCACGAGTCACGCGGACGACACCGAGCACATTGACGTCCAAGACGTGATGCCACTCCTCGTCGGACTGGGCCTCAATCGTGCCGACGGCGCCAATCGCCGCGTTGTTGACAAGGATGTCGAGGCCACCCAGCCGCTTGACAGCGCCGGCTACCGCCTCACGTACGGCCCGGTCGTCGGTGACGTCAGCGCGCACCGCGACGACCTGGCCGTCCTGCACGGGGTCGCGGTCCAGGACTGCAACCGCGGCCCCCTGCTGGGCGAACAGGCGCGCCGTCGCAAGGCCGATCCCGGACGCGCCGCCCGTGACAAGAGCCCGCAACCCGACCAGCTCGCCCATCTGAGTGCCCTCAAGCATGCCGGCACGATACATCGGAGCTTTCAAGGGTGGCTCCGTCGCAAAAGGCGCGTAGGCTGGGGACGTCATGCGAGTCGCGCTGTTCACAACATGCGTCGCCGACACTCTCTTTCCAGGCGCCGCGACGGCGACAGTGACGTTGCTCGAACGCCTCGGGCACGAGGTCGTCTTCAACGCGGAGCAGACCTGCTGCGGACAGGTGCACCTGAACTCGGGCTACGGAGCGGACGCCGAGACGCTGGCGCGCCGGCTCACTGCCTGCTTCGCCGGTCAGGAGCTCGACGCAATAGTCGCCCCTTCGGGCTCGTGCGTGGCGATGATTCGCGAGCAATACCCACGAATCGCGCAGGGCTCGGGAGATCATCGGTTCCGGGCCGCGGTAGCGGAGTTGACGCCGCGGACGTTCGAGCTGTCGCAGTTTCTCGTCGACGAGCTCGGGATCGTCGACGTAGGCGCCTACTACCCCCACAGCGTTACCTACCACCCGACCTGCCACTCGCTGCGAGCGCTTCGAGTCGGCGACGCACCGCTTGCGCTGCTGCGCGCGGTTCGCGGCCTGAGGCTTATCGAGCTGCCCCAGGCAGAGTCATGTTGTGGCTTCGGTGGGACGTTTTCCGTCAAGAACTCCGATGTTTCCGCAGCGATGCTGACCGACAAGATGCGCGCGGTGCTCGACACCGGCGCCGAGGTCTGCACCGCGCTCGACTACTCGTGCTTGATGCAGATCGGCGGCGGACTGCGCCGCCAGCGCGCCGGGGTGAAGGTGGCTCACCTGGCGGAGATCCTTGCGAGCACTGAGGAGTCATGAACAACGAGTTCGCCGCCGGCGCACAGGTCGCGCTCGAGGATGCGCAGCTGCGCGCAAACATCCGCCACGCCACCCACACGATCCGCGAGAAGCGCGCCCTTGCGATCGCTGAGCTCAGCGACTGGGAGCAGCTGCGCGAGGCAGGCAAGCGCATCAAAGAACGGGCGCTGCGCCACCTCGACGTTCACCTCGAGCAGCTCGAGCGCTCGGTCAGCGCCGCCGGCGGGATCGTCCACTGGGCGGCCGACGGGGCGCAGGCAAACCGGATCGTCGGCGACCTGACCGAGGCGGCCGGCGCTCGTGAGGTGGTCAAGGTGAAGTCGCTGGCGACCGACGAGATCGGCCTCAACGATGCGCTCGCCGCGCGCGGGATCCACGCCCAGGAAACGGATCTCGCCGAGCTGATCGTCCAGCTCGGTCACGACCGGCCCTCGCACATCCTGGTCCCGGCGATCCACCGCAACCGTGGCGAGATCCGCGAGATCTTCCGCCGCGAGCTCCCGGGCAGCGCGCAGCTGGACGACGATCCCGCGGCGCTCGCGGAGGCCGCGCGACGCTTCCTGCGCGCCAAGTTCCTCGCCGCAAAGGTCGGGGTCAGCGGCGCGAACTTCGCGATCGCCGAGACGGGGGCAGTCTGCATCGTCGAGTCGGAAGGCAATGGACGCATGTGCACGACGCTGCCCGACGTGCTGATCACGGTGATGGGGATCGAGAAGGTGCTGCCGCGCTTCGCCGACCTCGAGGTGATGCTGCAGCTGCTGCCGCGTTCCTCGACCGCCGAGCGGATGAACCCCTACACGACGCTCTGGACCGGGACCACGGACGGCGACGGGCCGAAGGAGTTCCATCTCGTGCTGCTCGACGCCGGACGTAGCACGACGCTCGCCGACAGCGTCGGTCGCCAGGCGCTGCATTGCATCCGCTGCTCCGCATGCCTGAACATCTGTCCTGTCTACGAGCGCACCGGCGGGCACGCCTACGAGTCGACCTACCCGGGGCCGATCGGGGCGATCCTGACGCCGCAGCTGACCGGGCTGCGAAGCGGCACCTCGCTGCCGTGGGCGTCGTCGCTGTGCGGTGCCTGCTACGAGGTCTGTCCGGTGAAGATCGACATCCCGAGCGTGCTGATCCACCTTCGTACGCGCATCAACCGCGAGGTCGGCGGCTTCGGGGCCGAGGCCGCCGCGATGAAGCTGCTCGCCCACACCTTTGCGCGGCCGGGGCGCTATGAGCGCGCCCAGCGCCTCGCCCGATCGCTGAGCCGCCGCCTCGCACGCGACGGGTGGATCGGCCGTCGGCTGCCGGGCCCGCTGGGAGCCTGGACCGAGGTTCGTGAGCTGCCGGCACCAGCCGGGCAGACGTTCCGCGAGTGGTGGCGCGAGCGGCGGTGAGCGCGCGCGAGCTGATTCTCGGGCGCGTGCGTGCCGCTCTCGCAGACGTCGCGCCGGATGAGCCCGACAGCTGGCGCTTCGAGCACGGCGAGGACGCGACGCGTTACGCTCGCGCGAGCGACCTCGATCGAGCCACTGTGCTCGCGCGGTTCGCCGAGCGCTGCCGCGAGTACCAGGCAACCGTGACGCGAGTACGCCGCGGCAGGTCGGTGCGCGGTGAGATAGAGGCCGCCTGCGTGCGGCACGGCGCGAGCTCGCTGGCGCTGCCCGGAGGGCTGCCCGCCGCCTGGCGACCCGGCGCAGCCAAGCTCTACGACGACGACCCACCGCTTACGCGGGAGCAGCTGTCGCGGATCGGCGGCGTGCTCACCGGTTGCGCGATGGCAATCGCGGAAACCGGCACGATCGTGCTGGACGCCGGGGCGGGCCAAGGCCGGCGTGTCCTCACGCTGCTGCCGGACCTGCACATCTGCGTAGTGCGCGAGAGCCAGATCGTCGCAACCGTCCCAGAGGCGATCGAGGCTCTCGCAGCAGCGTCGCGGGACCCAGGCCGCCCGTTGACGTTGATCTCCGGCCCGTCGGCGACATCCGACATCGAGCTGAGCCGTGTCGAAGGGGTCCACGGACCGCGCCGGCTCGAGGTTCTGATAGCGCCCTGAAGCCAGGGCGTCGCGTCAGCCGGTTCCGCCCCAGGGATGCTTGAGCAGGAGGATCGTGTTGCCGACGAACAGCAGCGCGAAGAAGATCGTCCAGCGGTTCAGGTTGCGCTCGACCAGCGAGCCGCCGCCGAGCGGACCGATCCCGGTGCCGACCCCGAACGCGCCGGAGAGGCCCGTGTCCTTACCCGAGTGCATCAGGATCAGGAGAATCAGGACGATCGAGATCAGGACCTGCGTCGTGGAGAAGAGCGCCTGCATCAGATCGAAAGGCTAGCGCAGGGCGTCGAGCGCGTGCAGGATGTCGACCGCTTCGGCGCGCAGCTGGCGGTCGAGCGCACGGAAGTCCTCAGCGGAGAGCTTGCCGGTGCGGAAGTCGAGCTCGGTATCGCGGATCTCCTGGTACTTGGCGTCACGCGCCGCCTCGAGCGCGCGACGCTCGCTGCTAGGCCCGAGATCAGCAGCTGCAGGCCGGCGCAATGGCGCTCCGACGAACCAAGCAATGAACGCGAAGAGAAGCGCGATCGCGACGATCGCAAGGGCAGCAGCCACGCTCGTATCTAAGCGCGGCTGAGGTCTTGGGCGACGCGTGCCAGGTAGCGGGCGCGGACGCGGCCGGTGACAGCTCCCGGCGCCGGCCAGATCGCGACGAGGCCGCCGAGGAAGACGATCAGCGCGCCTGCCCAGAGCCAGGAGACGAGCGGTGAGGAGGCGAGCTTCAGCGGGGCCGGGGGCGGATGGAGCAGGTAGCCGCGGGCAATCGCGGCGAGCAGCACGTAGGCGAGCGTCGTGCGCTTGTTGAGGCTCTCGTGGGACTGCTCGACGAGCGTGTTCGCGCGGTTGATCTCGCCCTGCAGCGCCGACTGGATGTCGGGCGCGTCGATCGCCGCGGAGATGTCGCGGCGCAGGCTCGAATCGAGGCTGAGCTCGCTGACCGAATCACCGCCGATCAGGCTCCCGACCGGGCCCTCCGCCCCGCTTGGATCGGGGTAGAACTCGGCGGTCGGATGGAGCGTCGCGACGTAGCTGCCGTCGTGCGTCACGCGCATGATCGCCCCGAGCGTCAGGAGCGCGCCAGTGCTGGTCGGGTCGGTCACGATCGCCGCGGTCGGTCGGATGTTCGTCATCGTGTAGCCGCCGACCGTCGTCGATTGACCGCGCGAGAGCTCCTGGAACGTCGTGTGGGTGAACGTCGATGACGCCGCCACGCCGAGGAACAACACGGCGATCCCGAGGTGGACGATGTAACCGCCGTAGCGCCGGCGGTTGCGCCGCACCATCGAGACGAGGGCGAGTGGCGGAGAGTCACCGGACATCGCGCGACGGGCGAGGAAGCCTCGCCAGAACTCCTGGCCGATGCTTGCGAAGACGAAGGCGACGGCACAGAACAGCACGACCGTCGGGACCGATGAGGAGATCGGGACGATCGTGAACGACGCGAGCAACATCAGCGCGCTCGCCGCGAGCGGCAGCGTGAAGTTGCGGCGCAGGTTGGACAGCGTCGCCCGCCGCCAGGGAATGATCGGACCGATCCCGGAGAGCAGCACCAGCACGAGCGCGAGCGGCACCGTGTAGCGGTCGAACCACGGCGCGCCGACCTCGCTCTCGGTCCCAGTCAGCGCACCCGAGATCAGCGGGAAGAACGTGCCCCAGAAGATCACGAAAGTCAGGCCCACAAGCACCATGTTGTTGAGCATGAACGCCGCCTCGCGCGAGAACAGCGAGTCCAGGTGGTGCTCGCTACGCAGCACCTCACGACGGCTCACCACGAGGTAGATCGAGCCGGCGACCATCACCGCGATCAGGATCACGAACGGCACGCCGAGCGTCGAGGCGCCGAAGGCGTGGATCGAGCTGAGCACGCCCGAGCGGACGAGGAACGTGCCGACGATCGCGAGTGTCGAGGCGCCGAGCACGAGCGAGGCGTTCCAGACCTTCAGCATCCCCCGCTTCTCCTGGATCATCAGCGAGTGCAGGAACGCGGTTGAGATCAGCCACGGCATCAGCGCCGCGTTCTCGACCGCATCCCAGCCCCAGTAGCCGCCCCAGCCGATCTCGTAATAGGCCCAGTGGGCGCCGAGCAGGATCCCGATACCGAGGAACAGCCACGAGGCGAGCGCGAAGCGGCGAGCGATCTGGATCCACTCGGCGTCAACGCGCCGCGTGATCAGCGCGCCGACAGCGAACGCGAACGGGATCGTGAAGAACGTGTACCCCGAATAGAGCATCGGCGGGTGGATCATCATGCTCGGGTTGCGCAGCAGCGGGTCGAGCCCGGCGCCGTTGCTGGGCGCCGGTGAGCTCGTCGCGAACGGAGAGACGAAGAACACGAGCATCGACGTGAAGAACGTGCCAAAGCCGAGCAGCACCGCAACAGCAAATGGAACGATCTCCCGCAACCGGTTGCGGGTGAGAAAGACCGCGAGACTCGACCAGATCGAGAGCAGCCAGACCCACAGCAGCAGCGACCCCTCCTGGGAGCCCCACATCGCTGCTGCGCGATAGAAGAGCGGGGTCGTCGAGCTCGAGTTGTTTGCGACCGTGTTATAGGCAAAGTCGTTGTCGATGAACGCGAACTCGAGGATCACGAACGCGAGGGTGAGGATCGCGGCGAGCGCGTAGACGCAGCGGCGCCCGACATCGACCCACTCGCGGCGGCCGCTGCGCGCGCCGTAGATCGACGCGCCGATCCCGCCGAGCGTCGTCAGCAGCGCGATGATCAGCGCGGCGCGGCCGGCGAGGGCCATCACTAAGTGGACTTAGCCGGGCTGTACTTCGATGGGCACTTCGTGATCATCGAGCCCGGCGAGGCGATGAAGCTGGAACCGTGCATGGTGCCGCTGACGATCAACTCGCGACCAACGCGGAAGGGATCGGGGACCGCGCCAGAGTAGTCGACGGCGATCGTGCGGCTCGCACCGCCGCGGTCAGCGAGGCTGAAGTCGAGCGCACCGTCGGGTAGGTGACGCACCGAGCCCGCCACGACCGTGCCGGTGAGCTGGTAGGTGACGCCGGGCTTCGCCTGGGCGAGCAGCTGCGTCGGCGTCAGCGCCTCCGCGGCGACCGAGAAGCTCGTGTACATCAGCCCACCCGCGAGCAGCACGGCTGCCGTCAGGCACACGATCAAGCGCAGACGCCGCTTCCGTCCGGGGTCCATTCGCGCGGGATTATCTCACGGCGACCGCGTGATGACGCCTCTTGGCGTGTGGGTGCTCTCGCACCGGGTGCTGGTGGGCACGCCCAGCCCACGCGCCGATCGTCTCCCAGCCCCACGAATCGTGGAAGCGCACGCGCGCGACGAGACGCAGGTGACCGAGCGAGCGCGGCGGCGGATGGTTGTGGTGGCCACCTGCGATATAGACGGTCCAGGCGTAGGGGCGGTTGTAGAGCATGTAGTAGGTGCCGAGGCGCTGCAGCGAGCCGTTCGCGAGCGGGCGGTCACCGTGCTTGACGAGCCAGAAGCGGATCGGGGGCTCGATCGGCTGGGTCGCGACGTCGAGCGGTCCAAGGACGTAGTCGATCGACACGCGCGGTGGGAGCGCCGCGACGAGCGCGCTCGCGAGCGCCGTCGTCGGAGCGTAGAGATGGACGTGCGAGTCGGGCCGCTCCTGGTTAGCGACCGCGCGACCGACGTCGGCGGTGCCCGCAATGCCGAGCAGCACGATCACCGAGCCGGCGGCGAACAGCGCGAGACGGGGGACGACCGGCGCGCTTCGGCGCGCGATGACGAGCAGGCGCCCCCAGCCGAGGCGAGCGAGCCACGTGACCGCGAGAAGCGCCGACCAGACGATCACGAGGTAGGTGAAGAAGCCGAGCTGGGAGCCCCACCAGAGCGTGTAGCCGAGCGTGCCGGACAGCAGCGGCGTGACCGGCGTGTTCGCGGCATTCGCGCCAAGGCCGAGGCACATGCCAAGGCAGATCAGCGCCGCAGCAGACATGTCGATGCGCCGGCGCAAGGGCGCCAGGACCGCAATCAGGGCGAGCGCGATGAGCACTGCGATCGCAAATCCCGACTGGGAGCCCGACGGCGGGAAGCGAACGGTGTACTTGCGCCCCCACTCCGAGGCGGGGACGAACAGCCACCAGGGCTTCCAGCCGATCGCATGTGCGACCGCGCTCCAACCGACCGCTTGACCGAGTGTCGCGCCGCGATCGTTGAACGTCGTGACGATCAGCGAGAGGTTGCCGGGAGAGTGCTCGAGCTCGTCGATCAGCGGCGCGCTCCAGCAGAGTCCGAGCACGATGACCGCGAGCAGGACCCAGCGCCAGACGACACGCTTCGATCTCGGCCTACCGTCACGGCGGGCGCTGCGCGCGCGCAGCAGGCGCGACGCCGTCAGGCCCACGAGACCTACCGCGAGCAGCACGCACGTTGGTGAGAGGTAGGTCAGGTGCGTCTGGACGACGAAGCTCGCGAACAACGCCACAGCGGGCAACAGGCGATAGTCCCCGGCCGCCAGCGACCAGCTGAGGAAGATCAGCGCGAGGAACGGGAACATCGCCGCCGACGGGTTCCAGACGTCGTGGAAGACCTCTGAGTAGATCGACTGGCACATCAGCGCGATGCCGAGCGCGGTCGCGATCATCAGCAGGATCCCGCCGCGGCGGCGGGCAAGCACCACGCAGAGGACGATGCACAGCGAATTGACGACGCCCATCGCGATCGCCGCGCTCGCAGGGCCGCCGAGCCGGACCGGGACCGCGAGCAGCCAGTAGAGCAGCGGACCCGGGCTGTGGACGATCTGGCCGGTCACATCGCCGGCCTCCGAGTACTGGCCGATCAGCGGCGTGTGCGCGGTGAGGACGTCGAGTGCGCGCGTGAGGATGATGCCGTCGTCCCCGTCGGGCTCCCAGCCCGCGCGCGCCGCGTGAACCGTCGAGACGATCACCGGGATCGAGGCGGCCGCGCCGGCGGCGACGGCGGGCACCTGCCGCGCGATATAGAGAACGGCGTAGCGGACGAGCGTGAGCAGCCGGCGCGCCACGTTCGACGGGGCCAGCGCGGCTCGGAGGCGCTCGCGGCGCGGCTGCTTGACCACTGGCAGCTCGGCGGTGTCGCCGGCGTGCGCCGCCGGCGGGGTGGCGGTGGGGTCCGGCGCGGCGGGCTCGTCGCTCGAGAGCAACAAGCCGGGCGGCGCCAGCTCCTCGCGCTGCTCGGACTGGCCGTCGGCCGCCGTCGCGGCTCCGGGGGAGTCCGCCGGGGGCGCATCCTGCGCGGGGGGAGCTACGTCAGATGGTGCGGACCGCTCCGCGGGAATCTCATCCGCAGAGGGCTCCGACGCACCAGCCTGGGCCGCCGCCTTAGCCGCGGCTCGCCGCCTGAGCATCGCGGGGGCCTTCAACACCGCCACAAACTACCCGCAGACAGACGCGCCGTGGCGCGGATGCACCGCACCTGCGGCGCCCTCGACGCAAGACGCGGCTTCGTCGACGACGGGAAGCTGCCGCGCCTGGGGCGCGTGACGCACCGGTGGTCGGCGCTTTTTGCGGCGTTTGCAGGAAAGACGTCCGATCGTGACGGTATCTCTGCTGGTCATCGTCGTGTGTTCGCGCTGTGAAATACAGCCGCATGCTGATGCGCTCGTCGCCGAGGCTTCGCGCGCGCAGCCTGCCGAGCTGTGGTGGCGCCTCGTGCGCTCGGAAACGCTGGCTCGGCTCCTGCGCGAGCTTGTCGAGGGCTGCGATTACGACGGGGAGCGCTGCGCGCAGTGGAGCACGACGCGCAGTACGCGCGTCCTCGGCGGCGTCTTCACCACCGACGACCTGCTGGCACTCGCCGGCAGCGCCACCTCGGCGTGGTTTGGCGTTGCGCTCTCACTTCCCGTGCGCAGCGAAGACGGACCCTGTCCGGAGCGCATCGCCGCCTATAACACGGAGCTCGCCGCGGCAGTCCGCGATCGGCGTCTGCGCGTCGTGCGCCCGGCGCAGCTGACCGTGCCTACGGATGGCGATGCGGCAACCAAGCGCCAGGCGACCTTGCGGGCTGCGCTCGCCCGTTCTGTCAATGCGGTCGCACTCGCCGTCGAACGCGGCGGGGCGGTCGCACTCGGCGAGCCCGCAGGCCCCGGTACCGCGATCGTCGTTCGCGACGAACCGACCGTGATGGCGGAGCGCGCGCTCGCACGCGGGGCCGCTCACTGGCTGATCGACGAGCGTCGCGCGCGCGGCGAGGAAGACGCACCGGCGCCACGCCGGCACGCGGCTTAGGACCCGCCGGGCGGGCTGGTCACTCCCGCGCGGAGGTCCGGCGTCTCCGTCAGGCGCGGCGACAGCGTCTCGACACCTTCGAAGCCGGCCCCGGCCCCTGGTTATGATGGCTCGGCTCTGGCATGCCGGCCGCGCGCTCGGGAAGACGCCGGTCGGGCCGTCCGAATGAGACGACACTCGATACCCCAGACGTGACAAGAGCCTCGCTGTTCACCTCCTTGCGGAGCGAGGATGCCTGGGCGCCGCAGATGACGTGCGGACCGGTCATTTCTCGCAACGCCGGCCGCCGCTGCGGAGCTCCAGGCGCGATGCGCCCGCTCACCACGTTGGAGGCTGGTCGCTGATGCGTCAGGGCCCGCTCGCCGGTCGCTACCCCGCCGTCGCGCTGATGGTGATGTTGGCGCTGATTCCGTACCTCGCGCTGTCTGCGGCGCTCAACCCGCTGACGCCGATCATCGCCAAGCAGCTGCACATGAGCCTGCAGACGATGAGCCTGAGCTCCGGCTTCGGCAATGCCGCCTACGCGGTCGGCACCGTGCTTGCGGTCCAGTTCGCCCAGCACCTGCCGCAGCGCAGAATGCTCGTCGGCTACGCGACGCTGCTCGTCATCGGGTCGCTGCTAGCGGCGACCGCACAGGACCCGGGGATGTACATCGCGGGCCACGTCCTTCAGGGCCTCTGCACGAGCCTGCTGCTGATCGCAGCAGTACCCCCCCTGGCGATCGGCTTCCCGACCGACAAGCTGCGCATAACGGCAGTGATCATGAACCTCTGCATCTTCGGAGCGGTCGCGCTCGGCCCGACAATCGGTGGGCTCCAGGCCGAGTCGCATGCCTGGCGGCCGCTGTTCTGGATCGTCGCCGGGATCGCCGCCGGTGCCCTCGTCCTGGCGGTGTTGACGTTCGACGACGCACCGCCCGCGGATCCCGACTCGCCGCGTGACCTGCCGGCGATCGCGCTGGCGACGATCGGCTGCGTGGCTGCGTTCTTCGGCGCCTCCGAGCTCCTGACCCATCCCTTCCTGGCCGGCGAGACCATCGCGCCACTGCTTGGTGGGCTGGCGACGATCGTCGTCCTGATCGTCTACCAGTTCCGCGCCAAGCGCCCACTGCTGACGATCCGCGGGATGCTGACCAGCACGATGCCGGTCGCCGGCATCGTCGTGGCGCTGTTCGCGGCGGCCGCAGCGGTCTCGGCCACCGCCCTCACCGCCGATGCGCTCGCCGGACGCTACGGACCGCTGCACCTGGGGCTGCTGTACCTGCCGGAGGTGGCGGGCGCGGTGATCACGGCGATCGCGCTCGGCGTCGTCCTGCGGACTAAGGCGATGCACTATCTCCCGCTGGTGGGCATGCTGTTCCTGGCGGCAGGCATCGCGGTCTTCCGCATCGAGGTGCCGTCGAGCCAGGCGCTCACGCTGGTCGGATCGGGGCTGACCGGCATCGGCCTCGGCGCGACGGTGGCGCCGGCGCTCTTCGTCGCCGGCTTCTCGCTGCCCGCCGCCAACCTCCAGCGGGTCTTCGCGATCGTCGAGCTGATGCGCGCCGTCGCGGCGTTCATGATCGCGCCGATCTTCATCCACTTCGCCGCGACCGTCGGCGGCAACCTCGATGCCGGCACGGGCACTGCACTGTGGATCGGGCTCGGGCTCGCCGGTGGCGGCGCCATCCTCGGCGTGATCATCTACGCGCTTGGCGGCGCTCGCCCGCAGACGCCAGACATCGACGCCTTCCTGTCCGGCGCGGGCGCCGCGTGGTACTCACCGCCGCTGCTGGCCAGGGTGTGGTCGCGACCGCAGCCGGTGCCGCGACCGGAGGCGCGGCCCGAGGTCACCACGACGCAGCCGCGTCCGGTCACGGCCGCCGAGCCGGCCGGTCCTGTCGTGTTCGCCTTCGACGGTTCGGAGCTCGCGAGCCTTGCGATCGAACAGGCCGGGCGCCAGCTTGCATCCGGGCGCGACGCGTTGATCGTCTGCGTTTGGCAGCCGGCTGACGTCGGCTTCGTTCCGGTCAGCGGGCGACACTTCGATGCTGCGGCCGCGGGCGAGGTGCGCCGGGCCGCTGAGGAGACCGCCGAATACGGGGCGTCGCTGGCGGAGCAAGCCGGTTTCCAGTCGCGGGGAATCACGATCGAGGCCGCACCAACCTGGAGAGGGATCGTGGACGCCGCCGACGAGCACGGCGCAAGCCTGATCGTGCTCGGCTCGCACCGCCGCAGCGGAGTCAGAGGCCATCTGCTCGGCAGCGTCGCCGCCGCGGTCGCCTCCCACTCCGCAGTCGCGGTGCTGATCGTGCACCGGCAACCCTGAAGCGGGATACGGGAATCGAACCCGTCTCTCGAGCTTGGGAAGCTCGCGTTCTACCGATGAACTAATCCCGCCGGATCGGAGCAGATCGTAGCCATCTAGGCTTCCTCTCGTGAAGCGCAGGATCGTTCCCGTCATCACGATCGTCGTCGCGGGCGCCCTTATCGCAGTCCTCGCGTATGGCCTCTCGGCTCAAGGCGCCAGCCGCGCCCTCGATTCCGCGCTCGCTGCCGGAAAGCGACCGGCCGCGCCCGAGGTGGCGCGGAAGCTGCCAGTGCTCAACCGCGTCGACGCAGCCAGCGCATCGCTCTCGCACTGGCGGGGACAGGTCGTCGTGATCAACTTCTGGGCTTCGTGGTGCAACACGTGCGACGCCGAGTCAGGGCTGCTCGAGCATGCCCAGCGACTGCTCGTCGCAGAGCACGAGGGCACGATCATCGGGATCACATACAAGGACATCAGCAGCGACTCGCTCGCGTCCGTCAAGCAGTACGGCTTCACGTTTCCGAACCTGCGGGACGTCGACGGCTCGTTCGCCGAGGGCTACGGAACGGCGCAGCTGCCGGAGACGTTCGTGCTCGACCGCCAGCTTCACGTTGTCGCGATCTCCCGCGGCGAGATCACGACGCTGTCGTGGCTGATGAACGCGATCCACGCAGCGGCTCAGGCGTGAGGCGCGTCGCGCTGATCGCGGCGCTGGCGCTCGCATTGGCGCCGCAAGCTGGCGCTGCGGCCAAGCAGCGAACGACGCTTGCGCAAGTGCTCCCGTACGTGATGTGCGTCACCTGCCACATCCCGCTGGCGGACGCGCAGTCCGCACAGGCAGACCAGGAGCGCGCCTACATCCAACAGCTGATCGACGACGGCGACACGCTCGCGCAGGTGAAGAAGGCGCTGATCGCACAGTACGGCGACGCCGTACTGGCGCTGCCGCCCGCCAGCGGCTTCGACCTCACCGTCTACGTCGTGCCGGTCGCCGTAGTCGTCGGGCTGGCCGGGCTCCTGCTCGTGCTGCTGCCGCGCTGGCGGCGCAACCCTCCCGAAGCGGGCCCCGGCGCCGGCGTGGCGGAACTGAGCGACGCGGACGCGGCGCGCCTCGAAGACGAGCTGCGGCACGCCGGCTGATCACATCTGCACCGGTGTGCTGACGCCAAGCAGACCGAGCGCCGTCGCGATCGTCTGCTTCGCCGCGTGTGCGAGGGCGATCCGAAACGACTCAGTCGTCCGCGGCTCGACACCGACCACATGACAGTCGCGATAGAAGGCCGTGAACTCCTGCGCGATCTCGAGCGCGGCACCCGCGATACGGTGCGGAGCGCGCCGCTGCGCAGCCTCGGCAACGTCGTCGGGGAACGCGAGCAGGCGCTTTAGCAGGGCACGCTCGGAAGGGTGCAGCGGCTGTGTCGGGGCGATCTCGGCGAGCGCCTGCTCGACACGCCCGCCGTCGAGGCGCGCCAGCAACGACGCGATCCGCGCGTGGGCGTACTGCACGTAGTAGACGGGGTTGTCCCCGCTCTGGCGCGTCGCGAGATCGGGATCGAGCTCGACGGTCGTGTCGTGCGAGCGTGCGAGCAAAAACCAACGGGCGGCGTCGACACCGACCGCGTCAACAAGCTCGTCGAGGGTGACGTACTCGCCCTCGCGCTTGGACATCGCGATCCGCTCGCCGGCGCCGATCAGGTGGACGAACTGGAAGTCGATCAGCTCGATCTCCTCGCGCTCGCCACCGAGCGCCTCGAGCACTGCCTTCATCCGTGGCTCGTAGCCGTGGTGATCGGCGCCCCAGACGTAGAACAGGCGGCTGAAGCCGCGACCGCGCTTGTTCTCGAGGTAGGCGATATCGGAGCAGAAGTAGGTCGGTTGGCCGTCCGAGCGGATCAGCACCCGATCGCGGTCGTCGCCGTGGGCCGTCGTACGGAGCCAGAGCGCGCCGTCCTGCGTATACGTCTCACCCAGCGCCTCGAGGCGCTCCAGCACTGCCGCGATCGCGCCACCGTCATGCAGCGACCGTTCGGAGAACCAGACATCGAATTCGACGCCGAAGCGCTCGAGCGAGGCGCGAATGAACGCGAGGCACGCCGCGAGCGCCTCCGCAGACAGCTCGTCGATGTCAAGCGTTCGGGCAGCCTGCGCAGAGACGAGATGAGCGACGTAATCGCCGTGGTAGCCGCCCTCGGGAATCGGCTCGTCGAGCGCGAGCGCGCGAACCGACTCGCCGAGCTTGCGCACCTGGGTACCAAAGTCGTTGACGTAGAACTCGCGCGTCACCTCGCAGCCGCGGAAGGTCAGCAGCCGCGCGAGCGCGTCACCGTAGGCAGCACCCCGCGCGTGGCCGATGTGGACGGGCCCGGTCGGGTTGGCGGAGACGAACTCGACGTTGACCGGGAGCGGGCTCGCCAGATCAACGGCGCCGAAGCGCGCGCCCGCGGCGGTGATCGCGCGCAGTCCGTCAACCAGCCAAGCGTCGGCGACGAACAGATTGAGGAACCCGGGACCGGCGACGTTCGTGCGCTCGAGGTGCTCGCCGAGCCGCTGCGCGAGCGCGTCACCGAGCAGCTGCGCCACCTCGTGCGGCGAGCGCTCGAGCCGCGGTGCGAGCAGCAGCGCAGCGTTAGTCGAGTAGTCGCCAAGCTCGGCGCGCGGCGGACGTTCGAGCTTCACCGCGGCGGCAAGCGCACCACCGTCGCCGGCAACCAGGGCGGCGGCGCTCGCGCGCACGATGTCGTGTAGCTCCTCGACCGGACCCATGTCCTCAGCCTACTCGCGGCCGCTGGGGCCTTGCCCGGCGGCGCCGCTCACTAGTAGTGGTACGGCTCGCCCGCGATGATCTTGTGCGCTCGGAAGAGCTGTTCGAGGAGCACGACCCGAGCGAGCTGGTGGGGCAGCGTCAGCTCGCCCAGCGACAAGCGATGGTCGGCGCGCTCGAGCTCGAGCCCGTGGGCGCCGCCGATCACGAAAGCAAGGTCGCGGCCGGAGGCTCGGCGTTCCTCGATGAAGCGGGCAAACGCGACGCTGCCATAGGCGGCACCGTCGCTCGCAAGCAGCGACACGAAGTCGCGCTCACCAAGCCGGCCGGCCACATGCTCGCTGCCGGGCTGGTCACGCAGCTCGATCTGCTCGAGGCGCACGTAGCGCCCGAGCAGCTTGGCGTAGTGCGCGACGTCGTCGGCGTAGGGAGCACGCAAACGGCCGACCGCGATGACGAGGACTCGCACGCCTTGCGATACTAAGACGCGATGAGCACCGAGCAGCCGGGCGGCGATCGCCAGATCAACATCCACCTCTCACCTGAAGTGATGGCCGGTCACTACGCGAACTT
Source organism: Solirubrobacteraceae bacterium (assembly GCA_050010595.1). Lineage (GTDB taxonomy): Bacteria > Actinomycetota > Thermoleophilia > Solirubrobacterales > Solirubrobacteraceae > Palsa-513. The sequence continues at coordinate 133,570 of JBEKKS010000002.1, read as the reverse complement.
CGCCAACATCAGTCACTCCGCCTACGAGTTCACGATCACGTTCGCCCGCGTCGATCACGAGGTCGAGACGGGCGAGATCCCCGGAGTCGTGGTCTCCCGGATCAACCTCTCCCCCCGCTTCGCGCGTGAGCTCATCACGGCGCTTGAAGAGAACTACTCGCGCTGGGTCGCGCGCGAGAGCATCCAGAGCCTGCCCGAATTCAAGGGCGACGTCGGCGACAGCGAGACCGACGAAGAGAGCTAAGGGGCCGTCGTCCGTGCCCCGGCCGCGTAGGCCGCGGCGAGCCCGATCCGCTCGACGGCGGGCGGGTGCGTAGCAAGCAGCAGCGAGCGCCAACGCGGCGGATCGGGGTCGGCGAGATTCGTGCGCGTGACCTGTTGCTCGAAGGCGATGAAGGCGTTCGGGTCATCCGTCAGCTCGAGCGCGAAGCTGTCGGCGCGCCGTTCGATCGCACGCGAGAGGCGACGGGCGATCGGGCCGAGCAGCGTTGCGACGATCCCGGCCGCCAACGCGACCGAGGGGATCGTCGGCCCGTCGCCCGCACTGTCGAGGCGTTGCGCGACGCGTGCAGCAGCACGCGCGCCGACCGGCGCGAGTAGGGCCGCGAACGCGAGTCCGCGCAAGACGTCGCGCTCGTGCACGTGGGCGAGCTCGTGCGCGACGACAACCTCCACCTGAGCCGGGCTGAAAGCCTCGGTAAGCGTGTCGAAGAGCACGACACGCCGCGTCGGGCCAAAGCCGGAGACATAGGCGTTCAACGCGCTCGTTCGGCGGCTCGCGTCGACCACCAGCACCTCCCCCACCGGGACCCGTGCGTGCTGCGCGAGCTCCAACACGCGGCGCCGCAGCTCGCCATCCGGCAGCGGCGTGAAGTCGTTGAAGATCGGCTCGAGCACGACCGGCCCGGCGAAGCTGAGAAGCGCCGCCCCAGCGAGCGAGCCAACCGCGCCCGCCGCCCACCAACGCTCGCCGTAGCGACGCACGAGCAGGCACGCGCCCGCGCCGGCGGCAAACGCGAAGCCGGATCCGATCGCCTCCGCGCGGGCAACATCGAAGGCCCAGTCACGCCAGCTCTGGGTCGCCAGCCCGGCAGCGAGCGCGCGCCGCCGTGCGAGCGCCGCGAAGGGCAGCGACTGCAGGCTGAGCGCACCAACCAGCACCATCGCGCGTGCGCCGGCGGCCGGCGGCCGCTGTCCGGCAAGTGGCGCTCCGGGTCGCTCACGCACAAGCGCGGCGAGGCTCGCCGCACGGATCAGCGCAGCGAGCGCCCCGAGGGCCAGCTGGGGGCGCTCATAGGCGCGGGCCCGCTCCACCTCGGTCGCAGTGAAATAGCGTGCTGGCGGCGCGGCGCCAGCGGCGATCGTTCCGTGCCGCGGGCGCAGGAGCAGGTAGCCGCCATGCCCGACCGCGAAGCTCAACGCAACCGCGGAGACCCAGCCGGACCGCTTGCACTCGCGCATGCAACGAAAGCCTAGAAGGCCGCGCCTGCAGTCGCGCATGCGCCGCGGCTGCAACACTGACAGGCTGCGCGGCGCCCCCACGGGTGCTGCCGACTTTTGATGAGGGTCGCCATCATTTCTGACATTCACGGTAACCGTCACGCTTTCGAAGCCGTGCTGACCGACATCGCCGAGAGCTCCATCGAGGAGGTCTGGTGCCTCGGTGACCTCGTCGGCTACGGCGCCGATCCGGATGCTTGCGTGTCGCTCGCGCGCGAGCACGCCTCCGCCTGTCTGGCCGGCAACCACGATCTCGCCGTCACCGGCGAGGTCTCGCTCGCTGACTTCTCGCGACCGGCCGCCGCGGCGGTCCACTGGACCCAGCGGACGATCAAGCCGGAGACGCGCGAATTCCTGATGACGCTGCGCCCTGCGGGCGATCGCTACGCGGTAGGCCTGTACCACGGCAGCCCGCGCGAGCCGGTCTGGGAGTACGTTCTTTCAAGCGGCCTGGCGGAGCGATGCCTCGACACGCAGTCAAACCGGGTCTGCCTTGTCGGTCATTCGCATGTAGCGCTTTCGTTCGAGCGTCAGGTCGGCGCGGCGGCGGTCACAGGCGAGTGGCGGGACGGCGGGAGCGAGCTCGCGATCGGTGCCGGTGAGTGGCTGCTCAACCCGGGGAGCGTGGGTCAACCGCGTGACGGCGATCCGCGGGCAGCCTGGATGCTGCTCGACCTCGACGCGAACACCGCCGGATATCGCCGCTGCGAGTACGACATCACCGGCGCGGCCGACGCGATTCGCGCCGCCGAGCTGCCGGTCTCGCTCGCAGAACGGCTGGAGTACGGCCAATGAGGCGAGCACTCGGGCTGATCGCGGCGACGGTCGCGAGCGCCGCCACGCTCGCGGCATGCGGCGGCGGATCCACGGCGGGATTGCTTCCGACGGCCAATGAGAACGCCCTCTACAACTCGCTGACGGCGCTCGAGTCCGCGCTGGCGAATCACGACTGCAGCGCGACCGCGCAGGCGCTGAGCGGCGTTCAAAGCGAGCTCGCGAGTCTGCCAACGACCGTCGACATCAGGCTGCGCCAGAACCTGCAAACCGGCTACACGACGGTTTCGAACGAGTCGCGCACGCAGTGCAAGCCACAGAGCACCGGCACAGGAACGCACAAGACCCACACGAAGCCAAAGACCGGCAATACCGGCACGAGCGGCGCGACCAGCGCCACCGGCACGAGCCAGGGCGGCACGACGATCCCCCCGACCACGGGCACGAGCGGAACGACCGGCACGACATCCGCCACCGGGGCTACCGGCACGACGAGCACCGGCAGCGGCTTCGGCCCGGGTGGCGGCGCGGCCGCCCCGACGGGCTCCAGCGGCACGACCGGCGACAGCGGCGGCGGGGCGGCGGGCTAAGTGGCGCACATGATCGCGCAGCGTTATCGGCTCGAGGGTCGTCTCGGCTCCGGCGGCATGTCGACGGTGCACCTCGCCTTCGACGAGCGCCTCGAGCGCCTCGTGGCCGTGAAGCTGCTCGCCGAGCACCTTGCCGACGACCCGGCGTTCGTCTCGCGCTTCCAGCGCGAGGCGCTGGCGGCAGCGCGCCTGATCCACGAGAACATCGTTCAGGTCTTCGACTCCGGCCTCGACGACCAGACCGACCAGCATTTCATCGTGATGGAGTACATCGAGGGCCAGTCCGGTGCCGAGATCCTGCGCGCACGCGGCTGGCTGCCGCCCGAGGAGACCCTGCCGATCATCGTCGCCTGCTGCGCCGGCCTCGACTACGCGCACCGCAAGGGCGTCGTCCACCGCGACGTGAAGCCGGGCAACATCCTGCGCGGCAGCGACCACCGAGTGAAGCTGGCCGACTTCGGCATCGCGAAGGCAACCGAGCAGTCGAGCATCACCCAAGTAGGCTCGGTCCTCGGTACGGCCGCATACCTCGCGCCCGAGCAGGCCCATGGCGAAGAGGCGGGACCGGCCGCCGACATCTACGCGCTCGGCGTCGTCGCCTATCAGCTGCTGTCGGGCCGTCTTCCGTTTGAGGGGAAGTCCCTGACCGAGCTGGCGATCAAGCAACAGGAGACGCGACCGGCGCCGCTTGACACGCTTGTCGCAGGCATCAGCTCGGAACTGGCCCTCGCTGTCGACGTGGCGCTGCGGCTCGATCCGCTGACGCGCTACCCGACCGCGATCGACATGGGTCGTGCACTACAGGACGGCGCCCGCGGCATCCGCCCCGGCTCGGGCGCGGCGATCGTGCCGCCAATGCCCGGCGAGCTGCTCGACGAGGACACCGGCGAGACCGTGATCGCACGTCGTGGTGGCGACGCGACGGTCGTCGCAGCCCGCGGCGACGCAACGCGCGTCGCCGGCGCGATCAAGGCGCGCGAGCCACGCCCCGGCCCGCCACGGCGGCCCGCCACAGCCGCACGCCAGCCGCAAGGCCGCCGCCCGCCTTCGCCCGACCGTGCTGATGGTCGACGCGAGAACGCTCGCCTGCTGGCGCTGCTCACGGCGATCGCGATCGTCGTTGCCATCGCTGCCGTGCTGATCCTCTCGCTTGGCAACAACGGGTCGAAGAACCCTACGCTGCAGACCCCCCCCTGGTCGACCAACGCATCGCAGGCCGCGCAGCAGATGCAGTACGTCGTCTCGAACAATGCACAGTAGCCACAGTCCTAGAACCGCGGCACGCCGCCCGCCCGCAGGCGCCCAGCCGTCTCGCGCAAGCACCCGCCGCTGATCGCCTCGCGCAGCTCGCGCATCAGCGCACCGACGAAGGTCAGGTTGTGCAGCGTCAGCATGTGCGCCGCCGTCAGCTCGCCGCCGCGCGCCATGTAGTGCAGGTAGGCGCGCGAGAGTCCGCCGGCACAGGCCGGACACGGACAGCCCGCGATCAGCGGCTCGGCGGCCTCGCGCCAGCGCGGGCGATCGAGCTCGAGCCGCCAGCGGTTTTCCGGGTCTGGCACGAGTGCGACGCCGTGGCGCGCGAGGCGCGTCGGCATCGCACAGTCGAAGCTGTCGATACCGAGCTCGACACCGCGGATCAGGTCGTCGATATCGCCGATCCCGAGCAAATGCCGCGGACGGCGCGGATCGAGCGCGCGGGTGCACCACTCCACAACCTCGTACATCTGAGCCTTCTCGCGCCCGAGCGATCCGCCGATCGCGACGCCCTCGCAACCGCTCGCCAGCACCGCGGCGATCGACTCCGCGCGGAGGTCCTCGTAGACGCCGCCCTGGACGATCCCGTAGAACAGCGAGCTGTCGGGGTGCTCCGCGCGCCAGGCGATGCAGCGATCGAGCCAGCGGTGGGTGCGCTGCGTCGAGCGTGCCGTGTAGTCGCGCTCAACGTTGAACGGCGTGCACTCGTCGAAGGCGAGCACGATGTCGGACCCAAGCTGGTGCTGGACCTCCATCGAGATCTCGGGCGAGATGAAGCGCTCGCCACCGTCGATGTAGGAGCGGAAGCGAACCCCGTTCTCCTCGATCGCAAGGATCGCTCCGGTGCGCCCGCTGCCGCGGCGCCCCTTGATCTCGTCGGCCACCGTGCCATGACCCATCGAGAAGACCTGGAAGCCCCCCGAGTCCGTGACTATCGCCCGCTCCCAACCCATGAAGCGATGCAGCCCTCCGAGCCGCTCGATCAGCTCGCCGCCGGGCCGCAGGAAGAGGTGGAACGTGTTGCCGAGGACGATGTCGTAGCCGAGCGCGGCAACCTGGGCCGGCAGGAGCCCGCGCACCGAAGCGGTGCTCGCAAGCGGAACGAAGGCCGGCGTCGCAACCGTTCCGTGAGCGGTTTCGAGCAGCCCGGCCCGGGCGGCGCTGGCGGGGTCTTGCGCGATCGTGGAGAATGCGGCCACCGCGGGATGGTAGAGACGCCGCGGCGCGCGCCGTGACCGTCCTCGCGAGCTTCCTCAGCGTCACCCAGAATCTCGGCTATCCGCTGTTGGTCGCGGTGGTCGGGGCAGAGTCGCTGGGAGTGCCACTGCCGGGCGAGACAGCGGTGATCTTCGCCGGCCTGGCGGCTGGCGCCGGTCGGCTTGACATCGTGCTCGTGATCGTCCTCGCCGCCGCCGCGGCAATCGTCGGCGACAACATCGGGTTCGTGATCGGCCGGCGCGGCGGCCGCGCGCTACTGGAGCGCCCGGGACGCTTCTACGAGGAGCGCCAGCGTGTCCTCGCAATCGGCGATCCGTTCTTCGAGCGGCACGGTCCAAAGGCGGTGTTCTTCGGACGCTGGATCACCGGGCTGCGCGTCTGGGCCTCGTGGCTCGCCGGGGCGAGCACGATGCGCTGGCGCTCGTTCCTATTCTGGAACGCTCTCGGCGGCGTGATGTGGGCGACCAGCGTCGCACTCGCCGCCTACTACGGCGGCAAGGGCGTCGAGCACGCCCTCAGCTATATCGGGCTCTACGGAGTGATTGTCGCGGCAGTGCTTGCGGCGATCGGCCTCGCGATCTACTGGCGCCGGCGGCGAGGCGCTACGCAGTAGTGGCGCCCGGCAGCCCTCGCCGGCTTTGCCGGCTGCGGGCCGGCGGGCGGCTGGAGGCGGCTGGGGTTGGCGCCGCCGGGCGCTTGGGCGCGCCCGGCGTGGTGCCAGTGGGCTTAGGACTCGCTGCCTTCGACGGTCTCACGAGCCGGTGAGGCGCCGTTGACGCCGATTGTGACGCGGTGGGGCTTGCGCTGCTCGGGCTTCGCGATCTCGACCTCGAGCACGCCGCGGTCGAATGACGCCTTGACGCCTTCGGGCCCCACGCCTTCGGGCAGTGTCAGTGTCCGCGCGAACTGGCCGTAGGAGCGCTCGAGGCGGTAATAGCCCTCCTTGCGGTCCTCGTGCTCGGCCTTGCGTTCGCCGGAGACCGTGAGAACGTTGTCCTCGAGCTCGATCTTGACGTCTTCCTCGCGCAGGCCCGGCAGGTCGGCGCGCAGGACGAAGTGCTCATCGGTCTCGACGAGATCCATCGCCGGCACGAAGCGAGCGTTGCCGTTCGCCGCTCGCGGCGCGTCGAAGAAACCGTTGAAAAGTCGGTTCATGTCCTGCTGGAGCGACGTAAGCTCGCGCACCGGCTCCCATCGTACGAGTGCCATGACAGCCTCCTGAAGTTCGGATTACTAACGCGAACTCAGGATATAATCTGAGTGACTAGCTGTCAAGTTTTATATACGTCGCGGGTGCACAGCGACGCGCCCCACCTACAAGGCCTGGCTCCGTCTGTTTGGCTTGGAGCGCTCAGCGAACGCCGAGCAGGACTTCAACGAGCAGCTGGTCGAGCGCTTCGTTGAAATAACCGCGCTGGGCGAGCGCGTCCAGCCCGTCGACCTCTGCCTTGAGCGCATCGGCCTCGCCGAGGCCCGAGCACGATGCCTCGCCGAGCTCGGGAGTCGAGGCTCGAGCGAGCGCCTCCGTCACCTCCGGCAGGCTGTCGAAATGCGCCACGCGGTCGGCCAGCGCGGTGTAGCTCGCCATGCATCCGCGCGCGAAGTCCCACACCCCTTCCGGGCTCTCCGAGCGATATGCGTGCGCGTCGAAATGCCGCGGCCCTTCGTAGCCCGCGTGCTCGAGCAGGCGTACCAAGAGAAACGCTTCCTTGAGGTCCTCTGCCGCGAAGCGGAAGTCCTGGTCGTAGCGCCCGATCCGCTGCCCGTTCAAGTCGATGTGGAACAGCTTGCCAGCCCACAGCGCCTGCCCCACGCCGTGCATGAACGAGAGACCGGCCATCGTCTCGTGCGCGACCTCGGGGTTGACCCCGACCATCTCGGGGCGATCGAGCGTCGAGATGAAATGAAGTGCATGCCCAACGGTCGGCAGGAAGATGTCACCGCGCGGCTCGTTCGGCTTCGGCTCCATCGCAAAGCGCAGCTCGTAGCCCTGCTCGACGACGTATTCGGCGAGGACGTTGATCGCCTCGCGGTAGCGCTCGAGCGCGTCGCGCGGATCCTTCGCCACGCTTGCCTCCGTCCCCTCGCGCCCGCCCCAGAAGACGTAGACCTCCGCTCCGAGCCGCGCACCGAGATCGATCGAGCGCATCGCCTTGCCGATCGCAGCGCGCCTGACGCCCCGATCGTTGGAGGTGAACGCGCCGTCCTTGAATGCGGGATGGCCGAACAGGTTGGTCGTCGCCATGCCGACGCCGAGGCCCGTGTCCGCGAGTGCCTGCTCGAAGCGAGCCGTGATCCTCTCTGCCTCGGCAGGGCTCGTCCCCCAAGGAATCAGATCGTTGTCATGCAGCGAGATCCCCCATGCACCGAGCTCCGCGAGCTTGTGAACGCTGTCGACGGGATCGAGCGGTGGCCGCGTCGGCTCGCCGAACGGATCGCGACCAGGATTGCCAACGGTCCAAAGCCCGAAGGTGAAACGGTGCTCAGTGCTCATCGTTACGGTTCGACCTCCTCAAATCGTCCCGGGGTTTCAAGCGTAGTCAGCCGCGCGCGGCAGCGCAGATCGTCGCGAAGGATTCGGCGGTCAGCGACGCACCACCGACGAGCGCGCCGTCAACGTCCGGCAGCGCCAGCAGCTCGGTCGCGTTCTCGGCGGTCACCGATCCGCCGTAGAGGATCCGCGTCGCGTCGGCCAGCTCGGAGCGCTCGGCGAGCACCGAGCGGATGAAGGCACAGGCCTCCTGCGCCTGCTCCGGCGTCGCCACGCGGCCCGTCCCGATCGCCCAGATCGGCTCGTAGGCGATCGCGACATCCGCGACACGCTCCGGAGCGAGGCTTGCAAAGTCCGCCTCGAGCTGAGCGCGCAGCAATGTCTCGGTCTCACCCGCGACCCGCTGCTCCTCGGTCTCGCCGACGCAGAGGATCGGCCGCAGCCCGACCTCGAGTGCGACGGGTAACTTCGCCGCGAGGCGCTCGTCGGTCTCGGCGTAGTAGGCGCGACGCTCGGAGTGGCCGAGGATCACGCCCGTGACGCCGATCTCGAGCAGCATCGGCGCCGCGATCTCGCCCGTGAACGCGCCGTGATCCGACTCGTGCATGTTCTGCGCGAAGACCGCTACGCGTGAGCCAAACGCACTGTCGGCCATCGCCTGCAATGCGGTGTAAGGCGGACAGATCGCCACATCGACACCGTCGAGGCCGGCGACCCGCGGCAGGAGAGCCTGGATCAGCTCCTCGGCGTCAGCGACCGTCTTGTTCATCTTCCAGTTGCCTGCGACAAACGGTGTGCGTGACATGGCTCAGCCCAACGCGGCGACGCCCGGCAGGACGCGCCCCTCGACTAGCTCGAGCGTCGCGCCACCGCCGGTCGAGACGTGGGTGACCTTGTCGGTCAGACCGAACTTCGCGAGCGCGGCGACGGAGTCGCCGCCGCCGGCGACGGTAATGCCCTCGCAAGCGGCGACGGCTTCCGCGACGGCGCGCGTGCCCGACGCGAACTCGTCGATCTCGAACACCCCCATCGGGCCGTTCCAGAACACCGTCGCGGCGCCGCGGATCGTCTCCGCGTAAGCAGCTGCAGTGTGCGGGCCGATGTCGAGCCCAAGCCAGCCCTCGGGCACATCCACGCCATCGGTATCGCGGCGCGGCGCGCCCGCTTCGACCCGCTCGGCGATCCCCAGATCGGTCGGCAGGACGAGCTTTGAGCCGCCACGCTCGAGCGCGGCGCGGGCGGGCTCGAGGCCCTCCTCCTCGCAGAGCGAGGCGCCGACCGAGTGGCCCTGGACCTTGAAGAACGGGAAGCACATCGCGCCGCCAATCAGAACCGTGTCGGCCAGATCGAGGAAGCGGTCGATCACACCGATCTTGTCGGTGACCTTTGAGCCACCAAGCACGGCTACGAGCGGGCGCTTCGGATCGGCGAGGATCGCGTCGAGCGCCTTCACCTCGCGATCGAGCAACAGGCCGGCGGCGGTCTCCTTGACGAAATGGGTGATGCCCTCGGTCGAGGAGTGCGCGCGGTGGGCAGAGCCGAACGCGTCGTTGACGTAGATGTCGCACAGCGCGGCGAGCTGCTTCGCGAGCTCCTCATCGTTCTTTGTCTCGCCCGGCTCGAAGCGAATGTTCTCGAGCAGGACTATCTCGCCCGGCTGGAGCGCCGCCACCGCTGCCGTCGCGCTCTCGCCGACGACGTCCGTGGCGAACTCGACCTTCGCGCCCGTCAGCTCCGCCAGGCGCGCGGCGACCGGCGCCAGCGAAAACGCGGGGTCAGGGCCGCCCTTGGGCCGTCCGAGGTGCGAGACGAGGATGATCTTCGCGCCCCGCTCGCGTAGCAATTCGATCGTCGGCAGCGCCGCGCGGATCCGCGTGTCATCCGTGATCTCCCCATCGCGCAGGGGCACGTTGAAATCGACCCGGACGAGCACGCGCTTGGCGTGCACGTCGAGGTCGTTGATGTGTCGCATTAGATTCTCCCAACGAGATCGACAACGCGGTTGGAGTAACCCCACTCGTTGTCGTACCAGCTGATTACCTTCACAAGGGTCCCGTCGATCACGCTCGTCAAACCGCTGTCGGCGATCGAGGAGAATGGGTTGCCGACGATGTCCGAAGAGACGATCGGGTCCTCCGTATAAGCAAGGATCCCCTTCAGATCGCCGGTGTCGGCGCGTGCCTGCAGCGCGGCGTTGATCTCCTCCTCGCTCGTCTCGCGATTCGCCTCGAAGGTGAGATCGACGAGTGAGCCGTCGGGAACGGGCGCGCGCACGGCGAATCCGGTCAGCTTCCCGGCAAGCTCGGGCAGCACGAGACCAACCGCCTTGGCAGCGCCGCTCGACGCCGGCACCAGGTTGATCGCCGCCGCCCGCGCGCGGCGCAGGTCGCGGTGCGGCATGTCCTGCAAGCGCTGATCGGCGGTGTAAGCATGGATCGTGGTCATCAAGCCGTGCTTGATCCCGACGGTCTCATTCAGCACCTTCGCCACCGGCGCCAAGCAGTTCGTCGTGCATGAAGCGTTCGAGATCACGTGGTGCTTCTCGGGGTCGTAGCGGTCGAAGTTCACGCCGAGCACAACGGTCAGATCCTCGTCGGTCGCCGGCGCAGTTATGACCACCTTGCGCGCGCCGTTCTCGAGGTGCTTGGCAGCGCCATCGCGCTTCGTGAAAATGCCGGTCGACTCGATCACGACGTCAACGCCGAGATCGCCCCACTTCAGTTCTGCAGGATCGCGCTCGGCGAAGATCTTGATCCGCTCGCCATCGACATGCAGCTCATCTCCCTCGACGACGACCTCGCCCGGGAAGCGCCCGAAAACCGAGTCGTAGCGCAGTAGGTGCGTGAGCGTCGCAGCATCCATCAGGTCGTTCAGAGCGACCCACTCGATATCGGCACCAGACTGCTTCGCGGCGCGGAACACGCCGCGACCGATCCGGCCGAAGCCATTTATCCCCACACGTACGGCCATACCACCATCCTTGAGGTGTTAATTTGAGCGCCGTCAACGAAGCGGTCGCGGCGGATCCGAACCCTACCGATTGGCCTACGCGCCCGCTGTCGGCTTTCCCACATCGCGGTGCGCAACCTGTACGAGCATTTCCGCGCGGCCGGCGTAGCGGCGCGCGAGGTGCTCGACGACGGCCACCGAGCGGTGCCGTCCGCCGGTGCAGCCGACCGCGATGAGCAGGTGCGCCTTGCCCTCGGCAATGTACTGCGGCAGCAGGAAGTCAAGCAGCGGCTCGAGCAGCGAGTACAGCTCGGCAAGGCGCCCGTCGCGATCGATGAACTCGACGACCCGCGGATCGGTGCCGGTCAGTGGGCGTAGCTCGAGCTCGTAATGCGGGTTCGCCAGGAAGCGCACATCGAACAGCAGATCCGCGTCGCGCAGCGGGCCGTGCTTGAAGCCGAAGCTCGCGAACGTCACCGCAAGCTTTGTCGCCCGTTCCTGGCCGAGCAACTGCTCGACGATCGTCTCGCGCAGACCGGTGGTCGACAAAGCGCTCGTGTCGATCACGAGGTCGGCACGCCGCTTGAGCGGCTCGAGCAGCTCACGCTCGGCGGCGATCCCGTCACCGACCGCTGAGGCCAGCGGATGGCGACGGCGCGTCTCCTGGTAGCGGTTCAGCAGCGTCTGCTCGTCCGCGTCAAGGAACAGAACGCGGTGACTGAGGCTGCCTGTATCGAGCATGTCGAGCACACCGCCCATCGCCTCGAAGTACTCGCCGCCGCGGACGTCCGAGACAATCGCTGCCCGCTCGACCTTCGAGCCCTCGTGCGAGAAAAGCTCGACCAGGCTGCCGATCAGGCGCGGCGGCAGGTTGTCGACGCAGAAATATCCGGCATCCTCGAAGACGTTCATCGCGCTCGACTTACCGGCCCCGGAGAAGCCGGTGATGATCACGAGATCCTCCATTAGCGGGAGCCTAGAGGCTGCGGGGGCCGGACTAGCAGACAGGCTGATGTCGCGTGATCGTGCTGGTCCGGCCTCCTCGCGGCTGGGAGATGCCGCTGGGGGGCGTCCGGGAGCGACACCAGTGGGGCGGCGGTCGGCGTGGTCGGATCAGCCGACTCGGTGGAGGTGGGCGTGGATGTCGCGGCCGAGCTTGGCGGGGACGCCGGGGACTGACTGGAGCTGCTCTGCGCTCGCCGCGAGCACGGCCGCTGGTGAGCCGAAGTGCTGGATCAGGGCGCGTTTGCGGGCCGGGCCGACACCCGGTAGCTCGTCGAGCAGCGAGGCGGTCATCGCGCGATCGCGACGCTGGCGGTGGTGGGTTATCGCGAAGCGGTGGGCCTCGTCGCGGATCCGCTGAAGCAGCTGCAAGGCGGGTGTGTCGTGAGCGAGGACGAGCGGGTCGCGTGCGCCCGGCAGGAATACGTGCTCGAGGCGCTTGGCAAGCGCGATCACCGCGACGCCGCGCGCGCGGGCCTGCGTCAGCGCCGGCAGGGCGGCGGACAGCTGCCCCTTGCCGCCGTCGATCACGATCAGGTTCGGCAGCGCGGCGAAGCTGCGGTCGTAGTCGGACTCGTGCGGGGAGATGTCGGCGTGACGTTCGTACGCCGCCATGCGGCGCTCGAGCACCTCCGCCATTGCCGCAAAATCGTCGGGACCGTTCTCACCGAGCGAGCGGATCCGAAAGCGGCGGTAGTCCGCGCGACGGGGGGCGCCTGCCTCGAAGACCACCATCGAGGCGACGGTGTGGGTTCCCATCAGGTTCGAGATGTCGAAGCACTCGATCCGGATGGGAACCGCGTCGAGCGCCAGCGCCTCGCGCAGGCCGTCGAGCGCCTGAGCGCGTGACTCGCGGCGGCGCTCGGCCTTGAGCTGGTCCTCCTCGAGCGCGAGCGCCGCGTTGCGTGCAGCGAGCTCGAGGATGCGGCGCTTCTCGCCCCGCTCGGCGGCACGGACCTCGACCGGCCCGCCACGGCGAGCCGCAAGCGCGGCGACTGCCGCCTCTGGGACGGTGGCTTGCGTCACAATCTGTGCGGGAACGGCGGCGGCGGTCTCGTAGTACTGCAGCAGGAACTCCTCGAGCACCTCGTCATGCGGGCGCTCGGCCTCGTTTGCGAGATAGAACGACTGGCGGTCAGAGAGGACACCATCACGGACCTGGAAGACCTGGGCGTTCGCGTCCGGACCGTGCAGAGCCACCGCGATCGCATCGAGCGTGCCGACCTGCGAGTTGGCGACGCGCTGGCGCTCGAGCAGTGAGCGGACCGCCTGCAGGCGGTTGCGCTCGACTGCAGCTTGCTCGAAGGCCTGGCTGTCGGCGGCCGCGCGCATCCGCGCCTCGAGCTCCCGCTCGATCCCCTTGTAGTTACCGCGCAGGAACTCGGCGACCCCGTCGATGCCGTGGCGGTACTCCTCGCGCGAGACGTAGCCGACGCAAGGCGCTGCGCAGCGCTTGATGTGGTAATCGAGGCACGGTGAGCCGGAGCGGCGGCCGGGCTCGGGGCCTGTACAGGAGCGCACGAGGAAGACGCGTGAGAGGACCTCGAGCGTCTCACGCACGCGCTTCGCGTTCGAGTAGGGGCCGAAGTAGGCGCGTCCGGAACGGTGGCGCTCGCGGGTGAAATAGACGCGCGGGAAGTCCTCGTCGAGCGAGATGCCGATGAACGGGTAGGACTTGTCGTCGCGAAGGCGGACGTTGAAGCGCGGGCGGTACTGCTTGATGAATGCCTGCTCGGTGAGCAGCGCCTCGGCTTCGGTCGTGACGACGACGTACTCGATGTCGACCGTCTCCGCGACCATCGCGTCGTGGCCGAGCGCACCGCGAGCGTCGCTGCGGAAATGCGACGCGACGCGCTTGCGGATCGAGATCGCCTTGCCAACGTAGATGACGCGGCCAGCGGCGTCGCGAAATAGGTAGAGGCCCGGCCGGTCAGGAAGCTTGCGTCGCTTCTCTTCGAGCTCTTGCAGCAGGGTCAGTAGCTACGCCAGACCTGGTAGACGCGGACGAGGCCCGCCGCGCAGAGCGCGAGGAGCGCGAGCTCGACGACCGTCCCGGCTGTCGTCCGCCACCACTGCGCGCCGGCGAGCAGGACGACGATGCCGGCAATCGACGCGTAGAGAATTCCACGGTCGAGCTCCCCGAGGCTGTAGATCTCGATCCGTCGGTCACGGTAAAGGCGTCCGACGAAGTAGGCGATCAGCGCAGCGAAAACGAGGCTCAGGACCGCGTAGACGATGTTGGTCGCCTGAGCACCTCCCGGGACCACGACGATCACGAGTGCGATCAGCATCAGGATCGCGACGTTGCGGGCTGTTTGCATCGCTCTGACTAATTTAGAGCAGTGCTTCGAGCGCGGCGTAGGCCTGCTCGACCGCGCGCTTTGCCGCGGTATGGCGCGCCTCGCTCTTGGCGGCCTCGTAGCGTGTCGCCCAGGCCGCAGGTTCCGCGAGCTCGTTCTCGAGCTGAGCGAGCGCCGCCTCAGCGTCCTCGATCGCCTTGGTTGCCGCGTCCTGCTTGCGCTCCTTGTTCTTCGACGGACTTGACGGCGTAGGGGCCTCCAGCCTTGCCTTCGCCTCGGCGCGCCGCGGCGGTGCCGGCGCGGGCGCTTCCGGCTCGTCCCCGCGCTCAGCCCTGACGCGGACGTACTCGGGCCAACCGCCGCTATAGCTGCGCAAGCGACAGTTCTCCAGCGCGATCGTCCGGGTACCGACCGCGTCCAGCAGCGCCCGGTCATGAGTCACCAGCAGGAGCGACCCCTCGAAGGACTTGAGCGCGTCCTCGAGCGCTTCGCGTGACTCGATGTCGAGATGGTTCGTCGGCTCGTCGAGGACCAGGACATTCGAGTTGCCGCTGACGAGGATCGCGAGCGAGAGGCGCCGGCGCTCGCCACCGGAGAGACCGGCGAGCGGCTTGTCCGCATCCTCGCCACTGAAGAGAAACCGTCCGAGCAGCGCGCGCGCCTTGCCAGGCGTGAGACCCGTCGCGCGCTGAACCGCCTGCACGACGCTGCCATCGCTGCCGAGGCTCTCGGTGTGCTGGCTGAGATAGCCGACGGTGACATTGTGACCGCGGCTTAGCTTGCCGGCCGCCAGCGGCCGCTCCTGCGTGAGCGTCTCGATCAGCGTCGTCTTGCCGGCACCGTTGCGCCCCACGAGGGACACGTGCTCCCCGCGCTCGAGCCACAGCTCGCCGTGCTCGACCAGGGTGCGCGGCGGGTCGCCGATCTCGATCAGGCCGTCCGCGAGCTCGAACACAACTCGCCCCGAGCGCTCGACCTGGCCGAACTTGAAAGCGACCGCCGCCCCATCCTTCGGGTCGCGACCGATCCGCTCGATCTTCTCCAGCTGCCGCTTGCGCGACTGCGCCTGGCGGGCGCGGGTGCCCGCGCTCCAGCGCTCGACAAACCGCTCGAGGCGCGCGATCTCCGCCTGCTGGCGCTCGATCGCCCGACCGAGTGACAGCTCGCGGGCCGCCTGCTCCTTGCGCCAGGCGTGCCAAGTGCCGGGAAAGAAGCGGCTGCGCCCGGCCTCCAGCTCGAGCACCGCGGTGCCGACCGTCTCCAGGAACCAGCGATCGTGGGCGACGAGCCCGATCGCGCCCGGGAACGTCAGCAGCGTCTGCTCGAGCCATTCGAGCGACTCGAGGTCGAGATGGTTCGTCGGCTCGTCGAGCAACAAGAGGTCTGGCTGCGTAGCAAGAGCGCGAGCGAGCGAGGCGCGCGTCAGCTCGCCGCCGGAGAGCGTCTTGATGCTCCGCTCGAGGTCAGCCTCGCTGAAGCCGAGACCGCGGGCGATATCGGTGGCGCGGTTGCGCCACAGGTAGCCACCGTGGTGCTCGAGCTCGGCCTGCGCGGTCGCGTAGCGCTCGAGGGTCTGGGAATCGCTCGCGCCCGCGGCCATGTCGGCCTCCAGCTTGCGCAGACGCTGCTCGATCGCGAGCTCGATCTGACAGCCCGAGAGCAGGTAGTGCTCGAGCGAGCCGCCACGCTCGCGCGGCGGGCGCTGATCGTGGAGCATCACGCGCACGCCCTTGGCGAATGTCAGCTCGCCACCGTCGATCGAGGCCTCGCCCGCCAGCATGCGCAGCAGCGTCGTCTTGCCGGCGCCATTGCGGCCGGCGATCGTCATGCGCTCGCGCCGCTCGAGCTTGAACGAGACGCCGCGCAACAGCGGTGCGCCCGCGATGTCCTTCGCGAGATTCGAAGCAATGCAAACGGCCATGCTTTGATGGTATGCGCCGGCCGTGCCCTCCGATACGATGCCGGCGATGCGGAGGCTTCTGCTGGCGACCGGTGCGACGCTCGTCGCGCTCATGCTCGTAGCACCCGCGGCGTTCGCCGTCGGCGGCGAAGGGCTACTCGGCGAAACCGACGATTCGACCGTCACCTGGGCAGGCCTCGCGCTGATCGTCTTCTTCCCAGTCTTCATCGGGTTGGCCAGTCTGCTGCAGTGGCACCTCGAAAAGCGCAAGCACGCCCGCTACGACGCCCAGAAGGCGCGGGAGCAGAGCTCGGAGTGGCGCGGCGGCTGGTAGCTCGCTAAGCGATGGTGCTACGGCGCGCCGCGGGGTCGCGCACCGTCAGAGCGAGCATCCAGAGCGCGAGTGCGGCGATCGCGGCTCCGACGACGATCACCAGTAGCGACACGGCCCAGGCGAGAGTCAGCGTGTTGCCCGCATGGATCGTCGCCACCGCGTGCTTAGCCTGTGCCAGGCCGACGAGGCCGACGCCGAGATAGACGAACCAGGCACCGGCTGCGGCCATCGCGAGCGGGACGACGTAGCCGAGCAGCATCAGCGCGGCGGCGACGAGGAAGCCGAGCAGGCGGAACGGCAGGTTGACCAGCTCGAGCACGAGCTGCCACTGGTTGCGCGGCAGCGTGTGCGGATCCTCGTGCCAGGCGTGCACGGCGCTCGCGTGCGGGTGCTGCGAGCGCGACGTCCAACCTTTGTCGCTCGTCAGACGGAGACCCTCGTCGTAGCGCATCCGCAGCACCGGGTCGCCCAGAACGTCACACGCAGCGTTGATGCGTCGCATCCACTCGGCATCGGGTCGCGAGCCGCTGTCGGGGTGGTAGAGCTTGCTCAGCGAGCGGCGAAGTCCATCCACCGCCTCACTCGGGAAGCTCGACGTGACGCCGAGCGTCTGGTAGTGAGTCGACAGTTCGTTCTGCATTAGAACCTCGTGAAGAGTTCTACCGGCGCGTACCGGGCGTGCGTAGTGAGTTCTGCGCTCCCGCTGGGTAAGCGTCTGCCCTGCGACCCAGACCGCGGAGCCAGCCCAACCGATCCTGGCATGATCCGGCCGGATGGCAAACGGCGAGACCGCGATCGAGGTCCGAGACCTGCGCAAGCGCTACGGCGATCTCGATGCGGTCCGCGGGATCGAGTTCAGCGTCGCGCGCGGAGAGATCTACGGCCTACTCGGTCCCAACGGCGCCGGTAAGACGAGCACCGTCGAGATCCTCGAGGGCTACCGGCAGCGCACCTCGGGGACGGTCAGCGTGCTTGGATTCGACCCCGAGCAGCGGCCGCGGGAGCTGCGAGAGCGCGTCGGAATCGTGCTCCAGAGCAGCGGCATCTACAGCCACGCGACCGTCGCGGAAGTGCTCGCGCACTTCGCCCAATTCTACCCGCGAGCGCGCGACGTCGGCGAAGTGATCGAGCTGGTCGGGCTCGACGAGAAACGCGATGCGCAGACGCGCAACCTCTCCGGAGGTCAGCGCCGGCGGCTCGACCTCGGACTCGCGCTCGTCGGCGACCCCGAGCTGATCTTCCTCGACGAGCCGACGACCGGGTTTGACCCGGCAGCGCGGCGCGGTGCCTGGCAGACGATCCGCTCGCTGCGCGAGCTCGGCAAGACCGTGCTCCTGACTACCCACTATCTCGACGAGGCACAGGAGCTCGCGGATCGCGTCGCGATCATCAAAGGCGGACGAATCCTCGCCGAGGGCTCGCCGGCGGAGCTCGGCGTCGGCGGCGGCGCGCGCTACCGAGTCGCCTACACGCAAGCAGACGCCGAGCCAACCGTAGTCGAGACGGACGACCCGACGAGCCTGCTGCACGCGCTGACGGGCGCCGCGCTCGCGCGCGGTGAGCGACTCGAAGCGCTCTCGGTGACGCGCCCGAGCCTCGAAGACGTCTACCTGCAGCTGACCGAGGATGCTTAGCACCGCGCAGCTCCTCTGGCGCCAGTACCGCTTCGAGCGGCGCATGTTCTGGCGCAATCGCAGCGCCGCGTTCTTCAACTTCCTGCTGCCGCTGATCTTCCTCGCGCTGTTCGGCGCGATCGTGCATGGGCACCAAGGCGAGCTCGACGTGATCGTTCCTGGAATCGCCGGCATGAGCGTCATGTCGACAACCTTCACGGCGCTCGCCTACAACCTCACGTTCTTGCGCGAACAGGGCGTGCTCAAGCGGATCCGAGGCACGCCACTCCCGAGCGGCGTCTACCTCGGAGGTCTCGCACTGAACGCCGTGACAAACACGGCAATCCAAATCGCGATCGTCGTCATCGCCGGCCGCATCTTCTTCAACCTCGGCTGGCCACCGCAGCCGCTGACGCTGCTCGTCTTCGTCCTCGCCGGAGTAGCGGCGTTTGCGCTGCTCGGCGTAGCCCTGTCGCACGCGATCCCGAGCTTCGACTCCGCCCCCGCGATCGTCAACAGCGTGTTCGTGCCGGTGATCCTCGTCTCAGGCGTCTTCTTCGACGTCAAGCACGTGCCCGGCTTCCTGCGCGACATCGCGCAGGCGCTGCCGCTCGAGCCGCTGATCAACGGCCTCACCGGCGGACTGGTGCACAACCACGGAGGCCTCGGCGCGCACCTCACGCCGCTGGCCGTGATCGGCGTCTGGGCGCTCGTCGGCGTCGTTCTCGCCATAAAGGGGTTCTCGTGGGGCAAGTAGCTGCGGGGGCCCTCCTAGTGGGCGGGCGGTGGGTACGTGCGTGCTGGTCGGGCCTCCTCGCCGGCTGGCCACGCAGGGCGAGATGCGGTGGCGCTCTGCTTTGGCTTCGGTAAGAGAGCGCGGCGCTGGCGCCCACAGCTCCGGAGCGCTTGGTTGTAGTCGGGGAGCGCGCGTGAGCCAGCGAGGGGAATCTTGACGTTGCCCCGGGTTCGCGGAGGGGCCCCGCAGCCGCAGCTAAACGACGATGCGGAGCGCTAGGTCGTGGGGGCAGCCGGCTTCGAGCAGGCGGCGGACGGAGTCGAGCTCGATGTGATCGCCGGCGTTGCGCGTCGCGGCGAGCATCAGGGCCTGGGTCGTGTCGAACCCGAGCTCGAGGAACGCTTGCGCCCGCGCCTGCTCGCTCGCCGTCGACGTCGTAGGAATGACTGCCACCGAACACCTCCCGTGACCGAGTTCGCGCGGCACATGAGACCAGCGCTGCCGGACGGAACAGGCGGGAAGAGCGTCTGAGGGTGCGGCAGGTCTGGATGCCAGCTCCGCCAACTAATTCTCAGCGCTCCCTTATGCTGCGGTGCTTGCGATGAGCACCACTGCGCCAGCCGACCAAGTCCACTGGGAGCTCGCCGACCTACTCGACGGCGGTGGTCCCGCACGCGTCGATGAGCTGCTCGACGATGCGATCGGCCGAGCCGAGCAATTTGCCGAGCGCTATCGGGGCAAGCTGGCGACGATCGAAGCGGATGGGCTGCGCGAAGCCATGCTCGAGCTCGCCGAGATCCACGACCTCGCGGGTCGGGCGGGCTCCTACGCCGGCCTGAGCTTCTCGACCGACACCGTTGACCCCGAGCGCGGCGCGTTGCTCCAGCGCGTCCAGGAGCGCGGTACGAAGCTCGAGACGCTGCTGCTCTTCTTCGACCTCGAGTGGGCGGCGCTCGACGACGAGCGCGCCGACGAGCTGTTGCGCGGGGAAGGAATCGAGTTCGCGCGCCACCATCTGCGCACCGCACGGCGCTACCGGCCGCATCTGCTGAGCGAACCGGAGGAGCGGATCATCAGCGAGAAGGCGGTCAGCGGGAGTGCTGCCTGGACACGCCTGTTCGCCGAGCAGACATCGGCGATCGCCGTCGAGCTCGATGGCGAGACGCTCACGCTCGACGTCGCGCTCAGCCGCCTGATGACGCCGTCGCGCGAGACGCGTCGCGCAGCCGCCGAGGCCGTCACGCAGGCGCTCGAGCCGGGCCTTCGCACGCGTGGCTCGATCTTCAACGCGCTGCTCGTCGACAAGATGACCGAGGATCGGCTGCGCTCCTACCCGAACTGGCTCGCCGAGCGCAACCTCGCAAACGAGGCAAGCGACGAGTCGGTGGCCGCACTCGTCGCCGCGGTCCGCAAGCGCTACGAGCTGCCGCGACGCTGGTACCGGCTCAAGGCACAACTTCTCGGGATCGAGCGGCTCGCCGATTATGACCGGATGGCGCCGCTCGCAGCCGACGAGGTCGACGTCTCCTGGCCGCAAGCGCGCGAGCTGGTGCTCACCGGCTACAGCGCCTTCTCCGAGGAGCTCGGCGCACTCGCCGCACGCTTCTTCGACGAGCACTGGATCGATGCCCCGCCCGCTCCCGGCAAGCGCGGTGGCGCATTCTGCTCCTACACCGTCCCGTCCGTCCACCCGTATGTGATGCTCAACTACACGAGCCAGCGCCGCGACGTCCTGACGCTTGCACACGAGCTCGGACACGGCGTGCACGCGGCGCTCGCCGCGCGGCAGGGGATCTTCCACCAGAGCACGCCGCTGACACTCGCAGAGACGGCCTCCGTGTTCGGCGAGTCGCTGATCTTCGCCTCGCTGCTCGACGCCTCGCCGACGCCGGCAGCGCGCCTCGCGCTGCTCGCGGCGAACATCGAAGACTCGATCGCGACGGTGTTCCGCCAGATCGCGATGAATCAGTTCGAGGATCGCGTGCACACCCGCCGGCGCGAGGAGGGCGAGCTGTCGGTCGCGCACTTCTCCGACCTCTGGCTCGAGACGCAGCGCGAGCTGTTCGGCGACGCAGTCGACGTGACCGACGGCTACCGCTCCTGGTGGTCCTACATCCCGCACTTCATCAATACGCCCGGCTACGTGTACGCCTACGCCTTCGGCCAGCTGCTCGCGCTGTCGGTCTACGAGCGCTACCTCGAAGAGGGCGCGGGCTTCGAGCAGCGCTACATAGACCTGCTTGCGGCCGGCGGCTCCCGCAGCCCGGAGGAGCTCGGCGCGATCGTCGGCATCGACCTCGCCGATCCGGGCTTCTGGGATAGCGGCCTCGACCTGATCGAGCGCCGCCTGAACGAGGCCGAGGCGGTCGCGGCCGAGGTCGCCAAGCCGGGACTATGATCGTTCGTTGAGCGCAGTCGCTCGCGAGTGGCGGGAGCGATGTCTGGAGCGAAACACACGTTCATCAAGGCGTCAGCGCGAGCGCTGCCTTGCCGGCGCGGGACGCAGCCTGCCGCGTCCCGATCCGGGGCGGGTGCAGGATGACCGGCGCGCTGCCAGCGCACGAGCCGGCGCCACGCCCGGCTGGTGCGAGCGTGGACGTCCTGCAGGTGACCCGCAGCTACGGCGCCATCACCGCGCTCAGTGACGCGACGCTTCACGCGCAACCCGGCGAGATGGTCGCCGTCACCGGGCACTCCGGTTCGGGCAAGAGCACGCTGCTCAACCTGATCGGGGGGCTCGAGCAGCCCTCGAGCGGCCGCGTGCTGATCGACGGACGCGAGGTCTGGCGCGAGCCCGGCGTTGCACGCCACCGCCGCGAGCTCGTCGGCTTCGTCTTCCAGCAGCACTACCTACTGGCGAACCTTGCGGCGCGCACGAACATAGAGGTCGCGCTGATCGGGGCCGGAGTGCACCGCGCGGAGCGCCGAGCGCGCGCGGTTCAGCTGCTCGAAGAGGTCGGCCTCGCCCACCGCGCCGAGCACCGGCCGGCCCAGCTCTCCGGCGGCGAGCGCCAGCGCGTAGCACTCGCCCGGGCGCTCGCCAACGAGCCACGGCTGCTACTCGCCGACGAGCCGACCGGGGCACTGGACACGGCGACCTCGCAGCGCATCCTCGACCTGCTCGGCGAAGTGCGCGCACGCCGCGGGATGACGCTGATCATCGTCAGCTACGACGCCCAAGTCGGCGAGGCCGCGGATCGCACGCTGCACGTGACGGATGGCGTCGTGATCGAGACCGCCGCTAAGCCCGCGCGAGGCCTTTGAGCGGCGGCATGCGCGTCACGCGCCAGGCGGGGTAGATACCGCCGAGGACGCCGATCGAGATCCCGACCAGCAGGCCGCGTCCGAGACCCCACGCCGTGATCGTCGGCGAGACGAACTCGCCGACGCCGAGCGCGTCGACGAGTAGCTGGCTGCCGATCACGCCGAGCAGCAGTCCGAGACCTGCACCGATCAGGCTCACGGCCACGCCCTCCCCGACGATCAGGATCGCGACGCGTGACGCGCTCCAGCCCATCGCACCGAGCAAGGCAAGCTCGCCCTGACGCTCGAGCACCGCCATCGCCATCGTGTTCGTGACGCTGATGCCGCCGACGATCAGCGCGATAACGATGAAGACGAGCGTCGCGTTCTGGATCAGGAGAGTGTTGGCGCCGGCCCGTGCCGCCTCGCCCGGGTCGATGAACACGTTTGTATGCGGTAGCTGCTGCTGGATCGAACGCTGCGCGATGCTCTTCGAGACGCCCGGCCCAAGCTGGACCGCAACCGTCGTCGCCTCGCCCTGGTCACCGCTCAGGTTCTGTGCCACGCCGAGCGGCATGAAGACGCCGTCATCCTCGTAGGGGACACCCGAGTGGTAGATGCCGACAACCGGGAAGCGGTGACCGTTGATCGTCAGCTCGCTCCCCCGCGTGAGGTGAAGGCTCGAGGCGAGCGCGCTGCCCGCCGCGACCTGGTGGCCCGATGCCGCCCCGCCCACGGTGTAGATCAAACGTCGCGCGACGAAGCCGTTCGGCTCGGCACCGAACACGAAGGATGCCGGGGATCCCTTGACGCCGTTGATGATCAGCAGCATCGGCGTCGCGGCGACGATGTAGCGATCGTTGTCGAGCTTCGGGACGATCGAGAGCGGCAGCAGCGACGCGGTCGGGTCCGCGACGCCGGCCTGGAAGACGCCGAGATCCGAGCCCCCGAGATGGATCAGCCCGGCCGCCGTCTTCGTCAACCCGGCGCTGAGCGAGAGCAACGCGACAATCGTTGCGACGCCGACACCAACCCCGAACGAAGTCAGGACCGTGCGGCCGACACGCCGCCTGAGGTTCGTGAGAATCAGGCCGAGCACTGTCGAGTGCCAGCCTAGTGGGTGGGGCCGGCAGCGGGAGGGCATCGCCGTAACGGGTCGAACGTTTCACGCTGCCACCAACCGGGCAGGATCCGTTACCGTCATGGACGCTCGCGTGTGTAAGAGGTCGACCACGCGATCGCGCAACGCCGCACCGATCCGCAACGCCAACCGTTACGGAGTGGAAGTGCCATCAAAGCTGACAGTCAAAGCCCGCGCGCGGATTCCGCTCGCGCTCGCCGTCCTGGTATCGGTCGCGGTCGCCGCGCCGGCGTCCGCGACGCCGCCGCTCGGCTCGTGGAGCGAGACGGGCGCCGGGTTGGGGACCTCACAGACAGGCGTCTCCTGCGCGTCGGCGGGGTTGTGCGTGTCGGTTGGTGCATCCACCGCGATCGGCACGACCAAGCCGGCGAGCGGTCCCTGGAGCCCGCAGGCGACGGGAGTAGCGACACCGAAGGCGGTCTCGTGCGCCCCTGGCAGCACGCTGTGCGTGATCGTTGGCAACAACGGCCAGGTGGCGGTCAACGCAAGCGCGGGCTCGAGCAGCAGCTGGACGACGTCAGCGCCCGATGCGAACAACCTCACGAGCGTGTCCTGCCCCTCGACCGGCTTCTGCTTCGCGGTCGACTCGGCCGGTGGCGCGATCTTCAGCACCAACTCCGGTGCCAGCTGGAGCGCCGCAGGAGCGCCCGGGCACACGCTCAACGAGGTCTCCTGCGTCAGCAGCCAGTTCTGCGTCGCGACCGACGCGGCCAACCAGATCCTGACCTCGACCGCACCCGAGAGCGCGGGCAGCTGGAGCGTCGCGGCGGGCGGCCTCAACTCGTTCACCGGTGTCTCCTGCGCGAGCAACTTCACATGCGTCGCAGTAGACAGCGCCGGCTACGCGTGGGCCAGCAGCGACGCCAACGCCGGACCGTCGACGTGGAGCGCGACGCAGGAGTCGGCATCGGCGATCAACGGCGTTGCCTGCAGCGACCAAGGGATGTGCATCGTGGCTGACGCCAATGGCAACGTCTACGCGAGCGACAATCCAGCTGCCCCGACGCCCACCTGGGCGGCGAGCACGCCCGGTGGCGGCGCCGTGGCGGCTGTCGCGTGCAGCGACCAGGGCCTCTGTGCAGCGGATGTCGGCGGCAACGCGTTCGTCGCGACGCTGCCCGCTCCGACCGCGACGACCGGGACCGGCAGCGCCGGCTCGCAGACGGCCGCAACGCTCAGCGCCACCGTCAACGCAAACGATGTCGCCCTCACCAACTGCTACTTCGAGTACGGCCCGACGACGTCCTACGGCTCAACGGCGCCCTGCTCGAGCACGCCGTCGGCGACCGCCGGCGCACAGAGCGTGAGCGCCGCAATCGGCGGGCTGAACGCGGGCACGACCTACCACTTCCAGGTCGTCGCGACGAGCGCGGTCGGCTCGAGCGGCGGCGGCGACGCGACGTTTACGACGGCAGCGGCGATCAAGCCGGCGGTGTCGATCAGCGGCACGCCTGCAGTCGGCGACACCCTCACCTGCGCCCTCGCCGTGACGGCGCCAGTCGGCCTTACGGTCGCCTACACGTGGGTTCGCGACACGACAGTGATCGCGGGCGCGAGTGGCAGCACCTACGTCGTCGCGCTCGCCGACGAGACCCACCACCTCTACTGCACCGCGACGCTGTCCGGTGACGGTGGCAGCGCGACCGGGCAGAGCGGCTACGTAGCCGTCCCCGCGGAGACGCTCGGCACCGTCTTCGAGACGACCGTCGGTCCGGCGTCCAGCACCGCACGTGGCGTGACCACGAGCGTCACCTGCTCGCCGCAGGCCGTGAGTGACTGCGTCGTATCGTTCGCGCTGACCGCCGGGCGCCGCAAGCTCGGCTCGAAAAGCACGCGGATCGCGCCAGGCGTCAAGACGAGCGTGACCGTCGCGCTCAACGCCACGGGCCGAGCAATGCTCGCCCACAATCACAAGCTGAAGGCGACGCTGACGGTGACCGGCACGATCGTCGGCGTGATCAAGGGGACGCTCAAGAAACAGACGATCACCTTCACCAAAAATCACCATGCACCGCGGCAGAGCTCGCGCCGCTAGGGCGGGCGCTGCCGCGCTGGCCGCCGGGCTCGCGCTCGCGCTCGCTCCCAGTGCCGGCGCCGCCACCGTCCTCGCTCCGACGCCGTACATGGGCTGGGACACCTACTTCGCCTTTGGCGCCCACTACGACGAGGCGACAGTCCTCGAGCAGGCGAGCAACCTGATCACCGACGGCCTCTACAAGGCCGGCTACCACCTGCTGTGGCTCGACGTCGGCTGGTGGCAGGGCCAGCGCAACCCGGCCGGCCAGATCACCGTCAGCCCGAAGCAGTGGCCGCACGGCATGGCCTGGTTCGTGCGCACGCTGCACGCGATGGGCTTCAAGGTCGGGCTCTACACCGACGCCGGCAGCAACGGCTGCGGCGGTGTCGGGGAGGGGATGTACGGGCACTACCAGCAGGACATCAACACGTTTGCCGCGTGGGGCTTCGACGCTGTGAAGGTCGACTTCTGCGGCGGCGACGAGCTGCACCTGAAGCCGAAGAGCGCCTACACGCAGATCCACGACGCGATCCTGCACAACTCGAGCCACCGCCCGATGCTGCTCGACATCTGCGTCTTCCCACAGCCGGGCCAGGTGCACGGCTACCCGGGCTTCGGCAACTCAGCCTTCTCCTCCTACACGTTCGGCCCGTCGGTCGGCAACAGCTGGCGCACCGACACCGACGTCGGCGCGCCAAGCGGGATCGACTTCCCGTCGGTCGTCCGCAACCTCGACGCCGACGCGACCCATCCCGAGGCGGCAGGCCCCGGCCACTGGAACGACCCCGACTACCTCGGCCCCGACCTCGGTCTGAGCGACACGCAGTTCCAGACCCAGTTCAGCATGTGGTCGATGCTCGCCGCACCACTGATGGTCAGCGTCAACCTCTCGACGCTCTCCCCGGCAAGTCAAGCCACAGTCACGAACAAGCAGATGATCGACATCGACCAGGACGCCCTCGGACGCCAGGGCACGCAGGTCCCGCCGGCGAAGGTCACGACCTCCCCCGCCTCGCAGAGCGGCACCGTTTGGATCAAACCGCTCGAGCGCGGCGACTACGCGGTCGCGATGCTCAACCTCGCTGCGACGCCGCTCCAGATCTCGACGACGGCGAAGGCGATCGGAATCCCCAACGCATCCAGCTACACGCTCGCGAACGTGTGGGCCGGCGGCACGAGCACGTCGAGCGGCACGATCTCTGCGACCGTCGCCTCAGATCAGACGGTCGTCTACATCGTCTCCCCGTCCTGACGCGACCGCCCCGGGCGGTGTACCCCGTTCAGGGCATCGATCGGTCGGTGCATGCACCGGTCCCAAAGCAAAAGGACGCGACCGGCAACAAGCGCCGATCGCGTCCCCAAGCCTTGCGGCTCTGATGCTTTGCGCTACAGCGCGTTGACCTGCGCGAGGTCGAACTTCACGACCGCTGCGGGCAGCGGGGCGAATGACTGCGAGCCGGTCTTCGTGACCGACTGCTCGGCCGGGCTGAGGCAGAACTTGATGAAGGTCTGCAGGTCAGGCACGTCCGAGGTGTCCGCGCGAACGAGGACGTCGGTGAACGTCGACAGCGGGTAGAGGTCCGCGATCTGGAGATCCTTCGCCGTCGGCTTCGCGGCCTTCGCACCCTTCTTGGCCTTCTTGGCCTTGTAGGCGAGGGTCGCTACGTCGTTGGCGATCACGGGCTCCTGGTTGTAGCTCGAGCTGCCGAGCTGCGAGGCCGGGACCTGGGCGGCCGCGTCGGTCATGTTCGCCGGGTAGGGGTGAATGAAGTTACCCGAGGCGTTCTCGACCGCCGCGCCGTGGAGGCTTGTCAGGCCAGAGTCGCGCACGTAGAACGTCGAGACGTAGCCGAAGCCGCCGGGCGTGCTGTTGACAGCGTTGGCGACACCCGAGTTGCTCTTCTCGCCGGTGCCTGCTGAAAACGCGCTCGTGGTGCTCGGAACGTCACCCTTCGTGCTCAGATAGGACTTGTACGCCGGGCTCAGGTCGCTGAGCCAGGATTCGATGACGAACGTGTCGCCCGAGCCATCACTACGGTAGAACGGGACGATCGGCTCGTCCGGCAGGCTGACGCCCTTGTTGATGGCGGCGATCGACGGATCGTTCCACTTCGTGATCGTGCCGAGATAGATGCCGGCGACGATCGTGGCGTTCAGGTTCAGGTTCGAGACGCCGCTCAGGTTGAAGACCGGACCGGTGGCCGAAAGCGCCCACGGGATCTGCACGCACTTCGGGCAGGCCGCGGCCTGTGACGAAGTCAGCGGGGCGTCCGAGGCGCCGAAGTTGACGCTGTTGGCGGTGATGTCGTTGATCCCTGCGGTCGAGCCTCCGCCCGCGTATGAGACCGTGTCGCCCGCGTTTGCGTTCTGGAAGTCAGTAATCCAGACGTTTGCGAGCATCGGCTGGATCAGCGTCGAGCCGGCGCCCTTGAGCGTGAACGACGCCGAGGCCGTGCCAGCGGTTACCCCAAGCACGCATGCGGCGGCCGTGCCGAGCACGGCCAGCCTGGCAGCGAGGTATTTCATGTGCGAGTGCCTCCTCATTGTTTCCTTGTAAGAGAGCAGCTCGCTCTCCGCTGGCAGCATCTCGACCAGGGCCGAGACTCCGGTTACGAACTGGTGACCGGTGCGTTATCAACTTGTGAAGTTGGCGGACGGGCGTCCACAGCGTGGCTCAGTAGCGGCTACTGTGCGCCGCGTGAGCACGGCAGCAGCCACTCCCTCGCTGTCCGCGGGCCGTCGGCCGAGCGACAAGTTCGGTGACCGGGCGCTCTGGGTACTGACCGGCGGTGCGTCGGTCATCACCGTCGTCGTGATCGTGCTGATCGTCTACCAGATCGTCGACAGCGCGACGCCGGCGATCTCGAGGTACGGATTCGGCTTCCTCACGCACGAGGCATGGAATGGCTCGACGATCTTCGGTGCGTCTGCGCTGATCTACGGGACGGTCGTCTCGACCGTCGGCGCGCTGATCATCGCCGGCCCGCTCGGGATCGCGATCGGCCTGTTCCTCAGCCAGTTCACCACCGGGCGCGTCGCAGCAGTGATCGGGCCGCTCGTCGAGCTCCTCGCCGCCGTGCCGAGCGTCATCATCGGGCTCTGGGGGATCGTCGTGCTCGACCCGGTGATGCGCTCAACGATCGAGCCCGCCCTGCACAACGCGCTCGGCTTCATCCCGCTCTTCGGCAAGCCGTCGCTGAGCGGCGCCGGCATCTTCTCGGCGATCGTGATTCTCTCGATCATGGCGCTACCGATCATCGCGGCGATCACGCGCGACCTCTTCCTGACCGTCCCGCAGGAGCTCAAGGACGGCGCGCTTGCGCTCGGCGCGACGCGCTGGGAGATGGTTCGCGGCGTCGTCCTCGGGTCGATGCGCCCAGGGATCGCCTCCGCCTGCATCCTCGGTGCCAGCCGCGCGCTCGGCGAGGCGATCGCGGTTGCGCAGGTGATCGGCAGCGTCTTCGAGATACACGCGAACCTGTTTGACAACGGCTACTCGGCGGCGTCGCTGATGGCCGTCCAGGGTGGCGAGAACCTGACGAAGCTGCAGACCGCGTCGATCTTCTACGTCGGCGTGATCCTTGTCGTGATGGAGCTGCTGGTCAACCTCGCGGCGCAAGCGATCGTCCGCTACTACCGGCTGCCGACCGCGATCGGCCGGGCCGGCGACGACCAGCCGAAGAGCGCAAAGTTCGATCCGTCGGCGGCTGCAATGGCCGTCGACGTGGACATGTGATGGCGACGTTCGACTACAGCACGGCGCTGAAGCCGACCGGGAACCTGCGACGGCGCAAGGCGGTCGACCGCTTCATGCGCTGGGGCTGCACGCTCGCTGCGATCATCGCCGTCGGAGTCCTCCTGCTCTTCATCATCTCGATCGTCCAGCGTGGCGCGGGCGTGATCAGCTGGGGCTTCCTGACGAAGAACCCGTCGGAGGCGTTCGGCTTCAACACGCCGGTTGGCGGGATCGGCAACGCGATCGTCGGCACAGCCCTGATCGTCGGGGTCGCAACGCTCCTGGCGCTGCCCTCCGGGGTGCTGATAGCGCTGTTCCTCGTCGAGCTCGCGCCGCCACGCCTGGCAAACCCGATCCGCCTGGCGCTCGACCTGCTCTACGGGATGCCCTCGATCGTGATCGCGCTGTTCCTCTACGGACTGCTGGTGGTCGGCGGTAGCCAGCGCGGCGTATACGCGTCGTTCGCGCTCGCGTTGATCATGGTGCCTTTGATCGCGCGCACGGCCGGCGAGTCGCTCCAGCTCGTGCCCCAGGAGCTCCGTGACGCCTCGCACGCGCTCGGCGTCAGCCGCTGGCGCACGACGCTCGGGATCACGCTGCCAAGCTCGCTTGGTGGGATCCTCACCGGGACGGTGCTGGCGATCGCGCGCGCGGCGGGCGAGACCGCACCGGTGCTGTTCCTCTCGAACCTCGCACCGACGACCACGACCTCGGCCGCGGTGTTCACGCAGCCGCTGAACAACATCCCATACGACATCTTCAACTTCAGCGAGGAAGGTGGCACAGTCAACTTCGAGAAGGCGTGGGGCGCAGCGCTGGTGCTGGTCGCGTTCGTCCTCGTCGCAAACGTCGTAGCGCGGGCGTTGCACGCGCGCAGCCGTAGGATGATGTCACGATGAGCGATCGGACCCCGACGAGGAGCGCTGAGCCACTGATGGAGGAGGAGAAGCAGTCCGAGACTGGCGCCGCGACGCCAGCTCTCGGGTCGTTGGCGATCGACGTGCATGAAGCCTCGCACGCGGACACCACGACGCACGAGACCGTCTTCGACCTGCACGACGTCAACGTGTACTACGGGCAGACGCTCGCGGTCGCCGACGTGAGCCTCGAGATCTACAAGAACCAGATCACGGCGATGATCGGTCCGTCAGGCTGCGGCAAGAGCACGATCGTACGCTCGCTGAACCGCATGAACGACTCGGTCGGGAGCTTCCGTTTGACGGGCGAGTGCCTCTACCACGGCAACGACCTGTACGCGACAGGCGTCGATCCCGTCGAGGTGCGCCGGCGCATCGGGATGGTCTTCCAGCGCCCGAACCCGTTCCCCAAGTCGATCTACGACAACATCGCCTGGGCACCGCGGATGCTCGGCATGAAGGCGAACCTGGACGAGCGGGTCGAGCAGGCGCTGCGCGGCGCCTCGCTCTGGGACGAGGTCAAGGACCGCCTCAAGACGAGCGCGCTCGGCATGTCGGGCGGCCAGCAGCAGCGCCTGTGCATCGCGCGCTCGATCGCAATCGAGCCCGACGTGCTGCTGCTCGACGAGCCGTGCTCCGCGCTCGACCCGATCTCCACTGCGGCGATCGAGGATCTGATGCAGGTCCTCAAGAAGCAGTACACGCTCGTGATCGTCACGCACAACATGCAGCAGGCGGCGCGCGTCGCCGAGCGCACCGCGTTCTTCAGCCTCGACGTAAGCAACGGTCAGCGCAAGGGCGTCCTCGTCGAGTACGACGAGACGACGAAGATCTTCACGCGGCCGTCCGACAAGCGCACAGAGGACTACGTCACCGGGCGCTTCGGCTAGACGGTCCAGCGTCGCGGATCCACCACGGTGCGGTGGATCCGCGAACGCACGGGTTGGTCTAGAAGTCCTTCTTGACTTCGCTGCAGGCCGCCTCGCCGACCGCCTTAGAGGCTGACGGGAGCGCTGCGATCAAGTCGCTGCAGAACTTCTCGGCATCGCTCTTGGCGGCGCTCAGGTTGCCGCCGCTGAGATCCGAGCAGACGGCGTGAGCGTCGCTCTTGGCGGCGCTGCCATAAATCGACGGGAAATGCGCGAGCGAGGCCTGGCAGGCCGCAGCCGCAGTCTTCAGATCGCCCGAGCTCAGCGAGCCGACCGACGGGGTCGTCGTGGCAGGCGTCGTCTTGGCGGGAGTCGTCTTGTGTTGCGTTGTAGTGCTCGTCGTGGTGCCCGGGCTGCTCGAGCCGCCGCAGCCGGCGATCAGCGCGACGCTCGCCGTCGCCACGGCGCCAAATGAAAAGAGCCAGCGGATCATCGGTCCCCCTTTGGGATCAGGTTGTGTGCCCCAGTCCTGCTCCCGCGCAATCTAACGAGCCGTCCGGGCAGCCGCAGGATTCTCGTCAAAAGCACATATGTGCCGATCCCGCGAGGATCGCGCCGTCCCGCAGCGAATAGACACGCGGCACCCCCGCCCGACCGCCGCCAGACGATGCTCGCTCAAGCACCACGAAATACTGCCGATCTGAGTTATGTGACCTCGCGCCGCGCTCTAGCCGGCTGCCCCTATTTCTTGCGATTGCGTACAGCGATCACCTCTGCGAGCGTGTGAGGTTCGATGCACACTGAACTCGGCAAGATGCAAATCGTCGCGGTCGATGACACGAGCGTGAACCTGACGCTGCTAGCGACAGTCCTCGCCTCGGCGGACTACGAGAACGTGCTCTGCATCACCGACCCCTACGCGGTCGAGGAGGAGCTGAAGGCACACCCGCCCGACCTCCTGTTCCTCGACCTCTACATGCCCGGCCGCGACGGCTTCGAGATCCTCTCCGCGCTCGCGCCCCAGGTCCGCGGGCCCGACATGCTGCCCGTTTGCGTCATCACCGCCGACAGCGACATCAAGGTACGCCGCCGAGCGCTGCAGATGGGGGCACGTGACTTCATCGTCAAGCCAATCGACGCGATCGAGGTGCTGATGCGCACGCGCAATTTGCTCGAGGCCCGCTGGCTCCAGCAACACCTCCGCTATGAGCTAGAGCGTTCGGGGTTCGAGAACCTCGAACGTCTCGCGCACATCGCGGAGAGCCGGGACTCGCACGATTACGAGCACGCGACGCGCGTTGGCGCGCTCGCCCGGAGAATCGCCGAGGCGATGGGGCTTGGCTCGCAGTTCGCTGCGCTGATCCGCGAGACGGCCGCCCTGCACGACGTCGGCAAGATCGTCATCCCCGACAGCATCCTGCGCAAGCCCGGCCCGCTCACGCCCGAAGAGTTCGCCGTGATGCGCACCCACACGACCGTGGGAGCCGAGATGTTCGGCACGATCAGCCACAGCGAAACGATCGCGATGGCCGCGACGATCGCTCGCTCGCACCACGAGCGCTGGGACGGTAGTGGCTATCCCGACGGGCTCGCCGGCGAGGACATCCCAATCGCCGCGCGCATCGTCTCGGTCGCCGACGTGTTCGACGCCCTGGTCACGAACCGGCCGTACCGCGACGCGCTGACCGACGAAGACGCTGTCGCGATCATCGACGCCGGATCGGGCTCGCAGTTCGACCCTGCCGTCGTCGAGGCGTTCCATCGCTGGCGCGAGGTCGCGCCCGCGACCGAGGCGATCTATCGCCTCGACAATGCCGCCTAGAGTCAGAGCTGTCGCTGCCGGGTCGGGGTAGCGCTTGGGGCGGCGCTGGGTGGTTTGCGTCTGCGCGCCAGGACGCACGGCGCTTTGCGGGCGCAGGTGGCGGGGCTTGCTCGCCTTGGCAATACTTGGGGTGTGGTCGAGGCGGTCGCGGGCTCGGTGGTGGAGATGTGGGCCGCGATGGTGCGGGGGATTCCGGGCTCCTGGACGCGGCGCGTCGGCGGCGCGTTGGGCACTTGGGCTGGCGTGCCGGTGGCAACGATGAATGGCGTGCTTGTCGCCGGGGAGAGCGACGAGGTGGTCGTTGAGGACCTGCTTGCGGAGGCGGCGGCTGGCGGGCTGCCGTACTCGATTGCGGGACGACCGGCATTCGCTGGCCGCTTGGAGGCGGTTGCCGGTACGCGCGGGATGGTGGCGCGGCCCGGGGTGCCGTTGATGGCGCTTGCGGACCTGCGGGCCGTCCGGGAGGTGCCGCTGGCGGGTGTGGAGCGATTGGCGGCAGGGGAAGCCAGCGTGCACTCGGACGTGGCAGCCGCCGGGTTCGCGATGCCACGCGAGATCTTCGGCAGGCTGGAGGGGATCATGTCGCTCGACGGGGTCTGTGCCTACGTGGTGCGGGTCGATGGGCAGGCGGTCGCCAGCGCGCTCTGCTGCGTGCGCGACGGCTACGCGGGGATCTTCAACGTCGCGACGCTCGAGCGGTATCGGCGCCGTGGACTGGGCGCGGCGGTGACGGCACGGGCAGCGTTGGATGCGTTCGACGCGGGAGCACGATGCGCCTGGCTTCAGTCAAGCCCGCTGGGCCGCGGGATCTACGAGCGGCTCGGCTTTGAGCTGCTCGAGGAATGGCCGCTCTGGGTCTCCGCGTAGGATTCGGTGGATGCCGACGCTTGCGATCATCATCGCCTCGACGCGCCCGGGCCGGGTCGGCTTGCCGGTCGGCCAGTGGTTCGCACAGCGAGCGCGTGACCACGGTGCGTTCGAGATCGACCTCGTCGACCTCGCCGAGATCAATCTGCCGTTCGTCGACGAGCCGAACCACCCGCGGCTGCGTCAGTACACCCAGCAGCACACGAGGGACTGGAGCGCTCGCGTGCGGGCCGCTGACGCGTTCGCGATGGTCGTGCCCGAATACAACTACGGGATGCCCGCGACGATCAAGAACGCAATCGACTTCCTGCACTTCGAGTGGCACTACAAGCCCGTCGGGTTCGTGTCATACGGGGGCGTCTCAGCGGGCACGCGCTCGGTTCAGCAGCTGAAGCAGGTCGTCACGACGCTGCGCATGTACGCGCTGCCGGAGGCAGTCTCGATCCCGTTCGTCGCGCAGTTCATCAGCGATGAAAGCAGGGTCAAGCCGAACGAGACGATGGAACAGGCGGCCGACACGATGCTCGACGAGCTCGCGCGCCTCGAGGCGGCGCTGCGCCCCCTGCGCGACGCCGGCTGATGGCGCAGGCGGCCCGGCTGCCCGAGCGGCTGGCGGTGCTCGCCGACCTCGATGGAACGCTGATCGACTCGCGGGCCTCCGCGGCGAAGGCATTCCGCTGGTGGGCGCGGCTGCGCGGCCTCCCCGACGGCACTGCCGAGACGTTCCCGTTCGGACGAACCTCGACCGAGGTCGCGGCGCTACTAGCGCCCGAGCTCGATCCGGCCGCGGAAGGCGAGCTGCTCGAGCTGCGCCAGGCGCAGGACACGGCCGGCGTCGTCGCGGTGAGCGGCGCGAAGGAGCTGCTCGAGACGCACCGCCGCCTCGCGATCGTGACCTCGGGCACGGCGGAGCTCGCCCGCGCCCGGCTCGCCGCTGCCGGCCTCCCGGCGCCGGAGGTGCTGCTGACCGCAGAGTGCTGGGAGCGCGGTAAGCCCGATCCCGAGCCTTACATCAAAGCGATGGAGCGGCTCGCGGCGCAGCGCGAGGATTGCCTCGTGCTCGAGGACTCGCCCCCGGGCGTCCAATCCGGCGTCGCTGCCGGGATCGCGGTGATCGCGATCCTGACGAGCTACAGCGAGGCGGAGCTGGCCGGTGCGAGCGCCTTCATTCCGTCACTCGAGCCACTCGTGGCGACCGTCGCCCGGCTTCGTATCGCTAGCTCGGTGTGACGGCGACGACCGTGTTCGGCCAGATCTCGAGCTTGACCATTCCGGCGCTCGGAGTTGCGTGCTCCTGGCGCTCGATCACCGGCACCGCCGGCTGAACGCGCAGCAGCTTGACCGGGCCGCTAGCCGGAAGCTCGACGGAGACGGGCCGCGAGGCGTAGCTGGTGACGATGTAGGCCTTGCCGCCGCCTGGCTCGTCGACGGCTACACCCATCAGGTTGCTCGGGGTGCGTAGCGTGCTCAGGACCGCACCCACTGGGAGCAGCTGGACGGCCGTCTCGAGCCCCTCGTAAAGAGGGCGCAGCGTGACAACGCCGCCGTCGACGACGAACGGGTCGTAACTTGATCCGCTCGAATGGAACCGTACCGAGACGATCCCCGCACGCAGGGCATTGATCACGAGACGCAGACCCCAGACCGCTGAGGCCGCCGAATCGGAAACGCCCGCCTTGCCGCGGCAGGCAACCGAGTTGCTCTCCGAGATCAGCATCGGCAGGTGGATCGAATTGGCTTGCGCAAGTGTCGCCTCGACCGCGCTGCTCAGCTCCGAGGTCCCGGGACGTAGCAGCGCCGCGACGGTCGCCTGCTGCGCCCCTGTGCAGGCGTTGAGCGGGTAGAAATGCGTATCGATCGTGTGTAGCGACAGCGCGGACGCGATCTGCGGGATCTCAGACAGCCAGCGCGGCGTGGCGAAGTCGGGGCCTTCGATCACCGACCCGGGACCGATCTGCTGCGCGACGGCCTCGGCGTCGTCGAGGTAGGTGTTGAACGGGATCAGCGTCTTCGCCTGCGCCGTCGCGTTCCACCACGGCACCGATGGACCGTCGATGTCTGCCTCATTGCCGATCTCGAAGCCGAGGAGGTTCGCGGGGACCGCGCTGCGCGCGCCAGCGGCCATCGCCGCCGCCCAGGCCGGTATCTGCGAGGCGAGGTTCAGCCCGACGACGAACGGCTCGTGGGTCTGGCTCTCCAGGCATGCGAGCTGGCTCCAGAAGCTTGTAGGCAGATCGGTCACGCCGCTGAACTGCGGCGCTCCAGGGGGCGCTGTCTGATCCTCGGAGTCGCCGCCGATCCGGATCGTCGGTGCACCGAGACCGCTGATCGCGCTGACGAGGGCAGGCGGCGGGCACGGTCCGCTGCCGAGGTCGGCGGCCAGCACCGGATACTCGATGCTCAGGCCGACCGGGTCCGCAGAAACGGTCACCGGCGTACCGCTCGTCTTGCCGAGCAGTATCGGGGCGCTGACCGTGCCCGCGGCCTGCGCCGCCGGCACGCTCGCGGCTAGCAGTGCCGCCGCACAGATTCCGCTGGCAAGCGCACGCCGCACGCGCGCGGAGTCTACGCGGCGACTGCGGCTGGCGCGACAGGCTCGAGCGCCAGCACCGTGGCAATTGGCACGAGCACCACCTCGAGCGTGATGCAATCCTCGAGGCAGATGAGCCGATCCGCGATGTCAGCGGTCGGACCGAGCGTCCGATAGAGGCCTTCGCCATCGGTCACGTAGTAGTCAGCGGTGATGTCGACCGCTGTCAGCCCAACGGCGCGCTGCGAGGACATGGCTGTCACGTAAGACTCCGGTTGTTTAGGGCAAGCTACGCCCAGCCAGCCGGGAGTCCATCGGGGAACGACCGCCGGCTCCAGGCGGCCCGCCGTGCACGCGGTCAGTAGTTACGCGCAGCGTCCCGGCAGAAGTGCGTCGGGGTCGGTCGCGTCACCCAGGCAGCAGGAAGCTACTTGCGACGCGGCCGACCCCTAACCGGGCGCTGCTGTCACGCCACCGGATCGAGGCCCCCTAATGACACTGTTCTCGATCCGGAGTGGCGAGAGGCGCGCGGAATGCCCCTTGAGTACTGACGTGAAAGGTAGTCGCGAAGGTCCACGCCACAAATAGCGGAAACCTTCAATCTTTATGCACCGGCGCCACGTTCGAGAGGCACTTGTGGAGAACGCAGCAACCCATCTGGTCGGTCGCGAGACCGAGCTCACGGCGCTCGAAGCGCTGCTGAAGCACAACACGCGTGAGCACGCGGTGGTGCTCAGCGGCATTCCCGGGATCGGTAAGACGACGCTGCTCGAAGCGACAGTCGAGTTGGCACGCGCACACGGCTACGAGGTGCTGGTCGCGCGACCGGCCGAGAGCGAGGCGAAGCTTTCGTTCGCGGGCCTGGCCGACCTGCTCGACAGCGTCGGTGAGGACATCCTGCTGCGCTTGCCCGAGCCGCAGCATCGCGCACTCGCAGTCGCACTGCTGCGCGTCGAGCCCTTCGCCGACCAGCCCCCCGCCGAGCTGGCGATCGCCACTGGCCTACTCGGGATATTGCGCCAGCTTGCGGCCTCCGGAAGCGTGCTGATAGCGGTCGATGACTCACAGTGGCTCGACAAGGCGTCGGCGTCGGCGCTCGCGTTCGCGGTGCGCCGCATCGCAGGTCCTCGCGTGCGGATTCTGCTGGCCGTGCGCGAGGGCAGCTCATCGGCGCTCGAGCCGATGCTCGCCGGCGCCCAAACCCGTTACCTGCCGCTTGCGCCACTCGACCTCGAGGCGACGCGCCACCTACTCTCGCGCCGTGGTGGACTGA
This sequence comes from Solirubrobacteraceae bacterium, assembly GCA_050010595.1. Classification (GTDB taxonomy): domain Bacteria; phylum Actinomycetota; class Thermoleophilia; order Solirubrobacterales; family Solirubrobacteraceae; genus Palsa-513. The sequence continues at coordinate 96,494 of JBEKKS010000002.1, read as the reverse complement.
TCCTCCCAGCCGCACAGCTGCGGCGGATCTTCGAGACCGCCCAGGGCAATCCGCTGGTCGTGCTCGAGCTCGGGCGGATCCTGCTCGAGCAGGGAAGCCTCGATGGCACCCAGGGTCCGTCCGACCAGCTTGCCGCCCGCCTGTTCGCGGACCGCATCGCGCAGATGGAGGACCAGACGAGAGCCGCGGCGCTGGCGATGGCCCTCAGCCCACAGATCAGCGAGGCGGAGCTCGCTGCCGCCTGTGGCAACGAGGCGCTCGAGCATGCACTCGATGCGGGCGTCCTGATCGCCGACCAGCGCCAGCTGCGAGCCGCCCACCCGTTGCTGTCTGCTGCAGTGCTCGCGCAGACCACGGCGCAACGCCAACGTGCGATGCACCTCGAGCTCGCGCGTGCAGTCGAGGACGAGCTCCGCGCCGCCTACCACCTCGCGATGGGGACTGTCGGGCGTGACGCAGAGCGCGCAACAACCTTGGCGGGCGCGGCTCGACTCGCGCTACGGCGCGGCGCTGGAACCGACGCCGTCGAGCTCGCCCGTCACGCCCTCGCGCTTACGCCGCTTGAAAGTGCCCTGACGGCCGAGCGCGTGCTCGAGCTGGCCGAGTGCATGTTCAACGCGGGCGACCTCATCGCGGCCGGCGAGCTGCTCGAAGCGGAGCTTGCGCGCCTACCGCAAGGCGCACCGCTCGCGCGCGCTCACCTGCTGCTCGCCGAGGTCGCGCGCGACATCGACGAGCACGGTCGTCATCTCGAGCTGGCACTGGCCGAAAGCGCGTCGGAGCCCGACCTCGCAGCGACCGCGCTTGCGATGAAGGCTCAGCTGTTCGCGGTGATCCGAGTCGAGCGGCTGCGCGAAGCCGAGCGCTACGTCGAGGAGGGCCTCACGCTTCCGGTCGCCCAGGAGGGCACCGTTCGCCGCCTCGAGGCGGCGCATGCCTGGGTGATGGTGATGACGGGGATGGCAGTCGAGAACGCAACTGCGCAGCCGTCGCAGACCCCGGACGGCAGAGGCCTCTATGAGACCTCGCTCGAGCGCCCCGCAGCCGTGCAGCTCGGTTTCCGCGGAGAGCTGGCGGGCGCGCGTGAGCGCGTCGAGGCCCTGCTCCAGCTCGCCGAGGAGCGGGGCGAGGCGATCGCCCGCGCAGTCGTGCACCACAACCTCTGCGAGCTCGGGTTGCGCGCCGGCGAGATTCAGTATGTGGGCGAACTGCTCGGCGCGTGGGACTCGTGGGGATTCGAGGAGCAGGCCACAGCGCGAGCTCGCTGTGAAGCGCTACTAGCCGCGATCGCCGGTGATCGCGGGCTCGCGATCGCAAGCGCCAGCAAGGTGCTGGCAGCCAGCGAGCTACGCCGCTGGGACCGTCTCGAGGCGCAACGGGCGCTCGGCCTCGTCGCGCTGCTCGAGAACGATGCTGCAACGGCGGTCACCCACTTCGCTCCGATCTGGGAGCACACCGAGCGCGAGCACGTTGACGACCCGGGGGCGTTCCCGGTTGCGCCTGACCTCGTCGAAGCACTCGCCGAGCTGGACCGCGTCCAGGAGGCGCAGGCGGTCACCATCCGCCTGGCGGAGCTGGCAAGGTCACAGGACCATCCTTGGGGCCTTGCGAGCGCAGAGCGCTGCGCCGCGCTGCTCGCGCTCACGAGCGGCTACTCCGAGCGCGCGGCCGAGGGATTGACGCGCGCTGCCGAGCGGTATGGCGAGCTCGGTCTGCGCTTCGACCGCTCACGCACGCTGCTGCTGCTAGGCCGCGCGCAGCGACGGTACAAGAAGTGGGGCCGCGCGCGGGACGCGCTCGAGCAGGCCGCTTCAGCGTTCGCGGAGCTGGGCGCAGACGGCTGGGCGCAGCGCGCACGATCGGAGCTCGCACGCGTTGGCGCGCGCCGCCCAGGCGCCGCCGGCAAGCTCACGCCAGCTGAGCAGCGCGTCGTCGAGCTCGCGATCGCCGGCCTCTCCAACAAGGACATCGCGCGCGAGCTGGTCGTCTCGGTGCACACGATCGAGGTTCATCTCTCGCACGCCTACGCCAAGCTCGGCATCCGCTCGCGCAGCCAGCTTGCCCGCGCAGTGGCTACGTCCGCGTAGCTACGAGACCGCGGTGCGAAATACCCGCGTCGCCCAGGCCAGGACCAGCGCGCAGAGCGGCACGAGGACCGCGAACGCCTGCCACACGTGCGGTCCACTGAAGGAGCCGGAGGCGAGCACCCGGGATCCCTCGACGAGGTAGTAGAGCGGGTTGAAGTGGGCGATGATTCGCATCCACTGCGGCCCGATCGAAACCGGCAGGAGCACGCCGGCCAGCAGGAGGATCGGCAGATTGATCCCGTTGACGATTGCCGCGAAGCTCGAGATCTCCTTCGTGATCAGCGCTGTCGCGATCGAGAACGCGGACATCACCGTCATCAGCAGCCCGAGCAGCACGCCGAGGACCGCGAGGCCGAGCCAGTGAACGCTGAAGCCGAACGCGGCTCCAACCGCGACGAGCAGGGCGTCAAACACGAACATCATCAGCATGCTCGCGAGGATCGGCGCGAGCAGGATCGCGAGCCGGCTCGCGGGCGTCACGCGGAAGCGCTCGACGACACCGGCGCGAAGCTCGAAGATCGTCGTGAAGCCCTGGCTCACGCCGCTCGAGAACGCGACCAGCGAGAGGATCCCGGGCAGGAAGCCATCGAGCACGTTTGCGTGTCCGAGGCCGGCGAGCACGGTGACATGCTTGAGCAGGGGCGCGAACAGCGCGAGATAGAGCAGCGGCGTCGAGACGCCGACGAAGAGCCAGACCGGGTTGCGCAGCTGGTGCAGCAGCGAACGCCAGGTCATCAGAGCTGTGTCGCGGACGAGCTTCATGGTGCCGCCCCGCTCTCGCCCGTATCGCGCAGCGAGCGCCCCGTGTAGCGCAGGAATACGTCGTCGAGCGTCGGCTCGGAGAGGCTGATCGAGCGTAGACCGACACCCGCGCCGTCGAGCACGCGCAAGAGCAGCGGCAGCGATTCACCGCCATTGTCGACGTAGAGATGCAGGTCAGCCTCATGTGCGCTCGCCTCGCGCACGTAATCGAGCGGCTCGAGCAGCGCGAGCGCCTGCTGAGCAGCCGGCGCGCCGTCGCGCAGGCTCAAGAGGACGGCTTGCCCGGCGACCTCGCGCTTGAGCTCGACCGGCGCACCGAGCGCCACGATCAGGCCGTGGTCGATGATCGCCACCCTGTCGCAGAGCGCGTCAGCCTCATCGAGATAGTGCGTGGTGAGAAAGATCGTCGTTCCCGCCGCTCTCAAGTCACCGATCCGCTCCCAGAGGTTGGCGCGGTTCTGCGGGTCCAGGCCGGTGCTCGGCTCATCGAGGAAGAGCACGTCGGGCGAATGAACGAGACCGAGCGCGACATCGAGGCGCCGGCGCTGACCGCCCGAGTAGGTCGCGACGCGCCGGTCGGCGAAGTCGCCGAGGTCGAGCAGTTCGATTAGCTCGGCCGTACGCGTCGCGACGGTACGCGCGTCACCGCCGTAGAGACGCCCCTGGAGGAGCAGGCTCTCGCGACCCGTATCGAGATCGTCAGCGCCGCCGAGCTGGCTCACGTAGCCGATCTGGGCGCGCACGCGGGCTGGATGGCGCGCCACATCGTGCCCGGCAACGATCGCACTGCCCGAGTCGATCGGTAGCAGCGTGGTCAGCATGCGCAGCGTGGTCGTCTTCCCGGCGCCGTTGGGCCCGAGGAAGCCGAAGATCTCGCCGCGCCGGACCTCGATGTCGACGCCGCAAACGGCTTCGACGCGCCGGCCGTGCCGGCCGGCAAAGCTCTTGCGCAGGTCGCGCACCTCGATCACGGTCGATTCGTTGCCCTGAGCCATCGCTGCGGGGAGGCTACGCGAACGAGACTGGCAACGGTAGGCGACTGGCGGCCGGGGTGGGTCGCTCAAAACAAGCGCACTGCTGCTGCAGCCAGTGGAGACGGCGGGAATCGAACCCGCGTCCGCGATCGCGTGAAGGTGGCTTCTACGAGCGTAGCCGGCGCTCTGATCTCGTCTCCCGCTAGCCACGCCGGCCGGGTTGCGAAAGACCAGCCCGCTTAGGTGTTCCCGGATTGGCGCAGGCCGACCGCACCGGGTGAGCCTGCTATCTGATCCCGGTGATCCCCGCCGCAGGCTGCGGGGGCCGAGACCTCATCGTCCTAGTGTTTGCTAGGCGGCGAGGGCGTACTCGTGAGAGTCCGCACGTATGGTTTTCCCGGGTGTTTTACGAGGCCTCCCGGGACCTCGACTCGCAACCACCACCACGAGCCGACCACGTCGAAGCCTGTCGTCCCCTGGATGATGTCTAGGGGCAATCGTAGCGCCCTCGCCGTGAAGTGCGAGAAAGCTGCACACGCAGACAGCCCCAAGACAAAAGTAGACGCGGACCGAGCCGTTCGAGGAACCCTCTGCCGGATCGCCCCGAAGGGCTCTCCTGCTTCCTGGTGGCGCGGCCTCACACCTCAGTGGCCTCGCTCTTTCGGCTCAAATCCGCGTCTGGGTGCAACATACATTTGGCGCTCGCGGCGATGCAAGGGGGGCCGATGTGAAGAACCCGCATCCTCCGAGAAAAAGGTCTGTAAGCGACGGATGTCGACGCGTTTAGGGGTCCGGAAGGCGCTCTGCGACACTTGGAAGACATGGAAGGCCACCAGACACTGGTCCCGCCCGACGCGTTCGGCAAGCCGCAGCGACCGTGGCTGCGACGCAAGCTCAGCGCGCTCGGCGCAGGCATCGTTGCGGTCCTCGCCAAGCTCAAGGCGCTGCTCCTGCTGGCGCCGAAGATCAAGCTCCTGACGACGGCGGCCAGCGCGCTCGTGTCGATCGCGGCCTACAGCCTGTTCTGGGGCTGGGAGTTCGGTGTCGGGTTCGTCGCACTGCTCTTCATCCACGAGATGGGACACGTAATCGCACTGCGCCGGGAGGGGATCAAGGCGAGCGCGCCAACATTCATCCCGTTCCTTGGGGCGGTGATCGCGGCGCGCTCGCTCGGCGACAACGCGCTCGCCGAAGCGCGGGTCGGGCTGGCCGGACCGCTGCTTGGCTCGCTCGCGGCGGCGGCGGTCGCGGGGCTCGGGCTCGCAACACACAGTGGCCTGCTCGAGGCGCTTGGCTACATCGGCTTCCTGCTCAACCTCTTCAACCTGCTGCCGGTCGTGCCGCTCGACGGCGGGCGGGCGATGGCCGCGATGGCGCCGTGGATGTGGTTCGTGGGCTTCGGCGCGATCGTTCTGCTCGACTTCGTCGCCCCGAACCCGATCCTCCTGATCATCACGCTGTTCGCGGCGTTCGAGCTCTACCGGCGCTGGCAGCAGCGGCGCAACCCGAGCCTGGCGCAGCTTGCCTACTACAAGGTCGCGCCGCGCAATCGGATGCTGGTCGCAGCCGTGTACATCGGCTTGATCGTGGCGCTCGCGGTCGGCATGCAGCTGACCTACGTGCACCGCGCGATCAGCTAGCGTCGCGCGTCGCGCAGCCCGCGCTCGATCTCGCGCTGCGAGTCGCGGCGGCGCAGCGTCTCGCGCTTGTCGTGGAAGTCCTTGCCGCGAGCGAGCGCGATCTCGACCTTCGCGCGCGCACCGGAGAAGTAGAGCCGCGTCGGGACGAGCGTCAGGCCACGCTCATTGACTCGGATCGCCAGGCGGTCGATCTCGCGGCGGTGCAGCAGCAACTTGCGCTCGCGGTCGGGATCGTGGTTGTCGCGGCTCGCGGGGGCGTAGGGAGGGATGTGAACGCCGCGCAGCCATAGCTCCCCGCCGCGAATCGTCGCGAAGCCGTCCTTGAGCTGGGCGCCGGTGGTGCGCAGCGACTTGACCTCGGTGCCCTCGAGCACGAGGCCGCACTCGATTCGCTCGAGCAGGTTGTAGCGGTAGCTGGCGTAGCGGTTGGAGGCAACGTCGCCCGCCCCGATCTTCCTTTTTCCCTTCGCCATCACATGAAGCTAGCCGAGATCGAGGTCCACGCGCCCGCGCGGGGCATCGATCGAGTGGACCACCACGCGAACCGGGTCGCCGAGCCGCAGCGTCTTGCCGCTCCGCGTGCCCTCGAGGATCGTGCCCTGCTCGTTGAGCTCCCACCAGTCGCCGCGCATCCGGCGCACGGGCAGCAGGCCCTCATAGCCCTCACCAAACGCGACGAACGCACCGGCACCGATGACGCCGACGACCTCGCCCTCCCAGGTGCGCTCGCGGCTCTCGCGAGCGAGCGCGAAACAGCGCGCGACATCATCGGCCGCACGCTCGATGTCGGTGGCGTCGCGCTCGCGCAGCGATGTCCACTCGCCGAGCTGGCCAAGGCTCTGGCGGTCGGTAAGCGCCTCACCGGCGCCGATCGCTGCTAGCAGCGAGCGGTGGCAGACGAGATCCGGGTAGCGGCGAATCGGCGAGGTGAAATGGCAGTAGCGCGGGGATCTCAGGCCCGCGTGCCCCAGGTTGCGCGGCGAGTAGTAGGCCTGCTTGAGCGAGCGCAGGATCAGCCCGCCGAACGCGAGGCGACCGCGACCGCTGCGCCGCACGTAGCGGTCGACCGCCTGCGAGATCTTGCCGACCAGCTCGCCCGCCTGCGAGGGCGCAAGGCGCTCGGGCAATGGCGGCGTCGGCACCGAGAGCGAGGCGAGCTGCGCGATCAGCCGCTGCACCCGCTCCGGGTCGGGCTGTTCGTGGACGCGGTAGAGAGCGGGCAGCGAACGCTCATCGAGGAGCTTTGCGACCTGCTCGTTCGTGGCGATCATGAGATGCTCGATCAGCCGGTGCGACTCGGTTTGCTCGCCAAGCGAAACGCGGCGCACGTGACCCGAGCTGTCGAGCTCGAAGTCAGGCTCCGCGCTCGTGATCTCGAGGCCGCCACGGGCGGCGCGCTCCGCCGCGAGCGCGCGAGCCGTTTCGCGGGCGATCGCTAGCGGCTCGCGCCACGGCTCGAGCGCCGCCTCCGTGCCGGCGAAGATCCGGTCGACGCGGGCATAATCGAGGCGCTCGTCGGAGCGGATCAGCGAGCGCGTGAAGGCCGCGCGCTCGACGCGCGCGCCATCGAAGTCAAGCTCAGCCGTCACCGCGAAGCGGTCCTCGCCCGGAACGAGCGAGCACTTCTCGTTCGATAGCGCGGGCGGGAGCATCGGCTCGACGCTGCCCGGAACGTAGACGCTCGTCGCGCGCCGCTGCGCCTCGCGATCAACGAGCGAGCGCGGCGCCACGAAGGACGCAACGTCGGCGATATGGACCCAGATACGCGCGTGGCCGTTCGCCAGGCGCTGCGCGGATATCGCGTCGTCGTAGTCGCGCGCCCCCGTCGGATCGATCGTGAACGTCGGCAGCGCACGCAGGTCGCGCCGCTCTCCTGCGGAGCCTGTGGCCTCGCGCGCCTCACGCTCGACCGCCGGATCGAAGCGACGGCGCAACCCGCGTTCGAGCATCAGCGCCTCGATCACGTCGCGCGCGATGTCGGGGCGCCCGATACGCCGCTCGATCTCTGGCCGCCCACCGCGGCGCCCGGCGGCGATCCTGACAAACACGAGATCGCCCTCGCGCGAGCGCGAGCGCGCCGGATCGACTGTGAGCTGGCCTTGGCTGCGCGCGGGGCCGGCACCGCGCTCGCGAGCGAACAGCTCGCGAGCAACGATGAAGCGTCCGCGGCGCTCGAGGACTGCCGCGAACCCGAGCGACGGCTGACTCAACGTGCCTTCGCGGCGAGCAGCCGCAGGGCGGTGGCGAGCACAGGGTCGCCGTGCGCGGCGGCCGGCTCGCTCACCACGACGTTTGGTGTGATCCCGTAGCCGCGCTTCAGGCCGCCGTTGCCGAGGTTCTTGCCGTCGGGAAGGAAGTACTCACCGACCGTGATGTTGATCGCGCCGCCGTTGGGAAGCGGCAGCACCTCCTGGAAGACGCCCTTGCCGTAGGTGTGGGTGCCGACGACGATCGCGCGATGGTGGTCCTGCAAAGCACCGGTCACGATCTCCGCTGCCGACGCGGTGTCGCCGTTGACGAGCACGGCCATCGGCTGTGTCGGCGCGAGCGGGTGACCGGTCGCCGAGAGCGTCACCGTCGGCTGTGCGCGCCCCCGCGTCGTGACAATTGCGCCGCGGGCGATGAACATGCTGGCGACCGCTTGCGCCTCGCTTACGAGGCCGCCGCCGTTGTCGCGCAGATCGAGCACGATCGCCTTGGCCCCGCGGTGCAGCAGGCGGGCAAGATCGGCGGCGACAACGTTGTGGATGCCCGAGACATCGAACGTCGCGAGCGTGAGCACGGCGATCTTCACGCCGTGGCTGGTGACAAGCCGACCCGTCACCAGCGGCACGGCTGGAGCGGTGACGACCGCCCGCACGAGGCGGATCGTGAGGCGCCGCTGCCCGCGCTCGATCGTCAGCGTCACCGCTGTCCCCGTCCGCCCGCGGATGATCGAGGTCGAGGCTGCCGAGGAGGCGCCGGCAAACGACTTGCCGTCCCCGGCGACGATCACATCGCCCGGCTTGACGCCGCCGCGAGCCGCCGGCGAGCCAGCGAAGACGTCCTCAACGAGCAGCCCGCGCGGCACGACCTGCACCTCGATCCCAACGCCGGAGAAGTTCGACGGCTGAGGTGCCTTACCGAACTGGCGGTAGGCAGCGGGCGTCTGATAGACGGCGTAGGGGTCGTCAAGCGTCGCGATGGCACCGGCGATCGCGCCGTTCTCGAGGCGGCTCGCCGGCAGCTGGTGGAAGTAGTCCTGCTCGATGTCGGAGATCGCCCGATCCACCGTGGAGGTTTGGGAGCCGCCCACGAGTGCATCGCGCAGCCCGGACGGCAGGTCCGCCGGATGTCCCCCCCACCAGATCCCGCCAATCAGCAGCACCGTTCCCGCGACGGCGGCAAGCGCGATCTTCTGAATCGGGGTCTGCATCAGCGCCGGCGCACAGGCGCCAGAAATCAGGGTAGCGGGCGCAACCGCCGGTGCGCCTGGGCGGTCAGGGTGCGCTGCTCGATCGTCTAGGTTTCCCCAATGCCAACGATCTCTACGACGACCACAACGCAGGGGTTACCGATCCACCGGATCTCGATCCCCGGCACACGCGCGCTCACCACCCTCGTTGCGTTCGATGCGGGCGCGCGCTCTGAGCGCGCATCCGAGAACGGCATCGCGCACTTCCTCGAGCACCTCATCTTCAAAGGCGGTGAGCGGTATGACAACTACCGCGCCGTCAACGAGACGGCGGAACGGATGGGCGCCATGCTGAACGCCTACACGAGCCACGATCTCGTTGCGTTCCACATCACCTCGCGCGCTGAGGCAGCGCCGCTCGCGATCGACCTGCTCACCGACATCGCTGGTCGCCCTGCACTCGACTCCGCCGAGCTCGAGCGCGAGCGTGGTGTCGTGATTCAGGAGATCGCGCGCGCCCACGACCAGCCGGCCACCGTCGCTGAGTACCTGATCGATCGCGCGGCGTTTGGTGAGCATCCGCTCGGGCGACCCGTCCTCGGGCCCGAGGAGCACCTGCGTAGCTTTACGCGTGAGGAGATCTCAGCGTTCCGCGAGCGGCGCTGGACAGCGGCGGGGGGCGCCGCGTTCCTGGTCGGCAACACCGAGCACTTGCCGGACGAGGCGACGCTCGCCGACTGCTTCGGTCGCTTTCCCGCGCACGGCGGCCCGGCGCCGTTCGAGGCGGCGCCGCCGTTTCAACCGACGAAGATCGTCGATGAGCGCGACACGAACCAATCGCACCTGCGCATGATCTACCGCTCCCAGATCGACCCGCGCGACCCGGCCGCGCGCGCCGCGCTCGGCATCTACTCGACGCTGCTTGGTGGCTCGATGGGCTCGCGGCTGTTCGATGAGTTGCGCGAGCAGCGCGGCTTGTGCTACTCGGTCTGGGCCGTCGATCACACCTTTGCCGACCTGTCGATGGTCCAGCTCGGCGCCGGTCTCGACTCCGGCAAGTGCGTCGAGGCGTTCGAGCTGATGCGCGAGATCGTCGATCGGCTGCGCAACGACGGTCCACGCGAGGAAGAGGTCGAGCGGGCGCGCGCCTACGCCGCGGGGCGGCGTGCGATTGCGTTCGAGAACACGGGCGCGGTCGCCCGCCACGGCGCGAACCAGGCGATCCTTTACGACGACGCGATCGACCCGGATGTCGCAATCGCGCGGATCGACGAGGTTGCCTTCGAGGAAGTCGTGGCTGTCGCGCGGGGGATCAGCGAGGAGCTCGCCGTAGCCTGCGTTGGACCCCACGCCGCGAGCGAGTTCAGCTGATCGCGACCATCCGCTCGATCGCAAGACGCGCAGCGGCCGCGATGTCCGGCGGAACACGGACCTCGTACTTGCCGTCACGCAGTGCGTCGCGCAGCTTGGGCAGCGTGATCATCTTCATGTAGCGACAGCTCGCCTGCGCGTTCGCCGGGATGAACTCCACGCCCGGCGCGGCGGCGCGCAGCGGGTAGAGCATCCCGATCTCGGTCGCGACGATCACGCTCGTGCCGGGCTGCGCCGCGCGCGCGAAGCGGAGCATGCCACCGGTCGAGAGCATGTGGACGCCTTCCGCGCTGATGTCGCCGGCAGCCACGTACTCCATCGCGCTGCTGACGCAGCCACACTCCGGGTGGATCAGGAACTCGGCTTGCGGGTAGGCAGCGCGCGTCGCATCGATGTCCGCGGGTCGAATCCCGGCGTGCACGTGACACTCACCGTCCCAGACGTGAAGCTTGGTACCGAGCACACGCTCAACGTAGGCGCCAAGGAACATGTCGGGACCGAACAGGACCTCGCGACCGGGGTGCTCGTCGAGGACGCGGCGCACGACGGCGACAGCGTTAGCGGAAGTACAGCAGTAGTCGGTCAGGGCCTTGACCTCGGCCGAGGTGTTCACGTACATGACGACGATCGCTCCGGGGTGCTGCGCTTTCCAGTCCGCCAGCTGTGCGGCCGTTATCGACTCGGCAAGCGAGCAACCGGCATCCGGGTCGGGGATCAACACCGTCTTCTCCGGCGAGAGGATCGCCGCCGTCTCTGCCATGAAGTGCACGCCGCAGAAGGCGATCGTCCTGGCGTCGCCGCTCGCCGCCTGCTGGGAGAGCGCAAGCGAGTCGCCGACGAAATCCGCCACGTCCTGGATCTCCGGCAGCTGGTAGTTGTGCGCGAGGATCACCGCGTCACGCGTGCGCGCAAGCTCGCGAACCTCCTCGCTGAGGGCGGCGATCTCGGCCGCGCTCAGCTGCTGGGGCAGCGGCGCGGCCATCGGCAGCGTGGTCATCGTGGCGATCCGTTGAGCGGCGTCAGGATCATCGAGAGGTCAAGCGCGGGCGCTGAGTGCGTCAGCGCACCCAGTGAGATGAAGTCTACGCCGGTCGCCGCAACCGCCTTTAGGTTCGCGAGCGTGACGCCGCCGCTGGCCTCGAGCTCCGCGCGGCCCGCGACCTGAGCGACGGCAGCGCGCAGTTGCGCCTGCGTCATGTTGTCGAGCAGCAGCCGCCGGGCGCCGGCCTCGAGCGCCGCGGCTATCTCGACCTCATTCCTAACCTCAACCTCAAGTAGAAGCTCAGTGTTCGCTTGGCGTACCGCCGCGATCGCCGGGCCGATGCCGCCCGCAAGGGCGATGTGGTTCTCCTTCAGCAGCACAGCGTCATAGAGACCGACGCGGTAATTGCTCGCTCCTCCGGCTGCCACGGCCGCCTTCTCGAGCAGGCGGAGCCCCGGCATCGTCTTGCGCGTGTCGAGGATCGTCGCGCCGGTGCCGGCGACCTCCGCCACGCAGCGGGCTGCGAGCGTTGCCACGCCTGAGAGGTGCGCAAGGAAGTTCAGCGCCGTGCGCTCCCCGGCAAGCAGCGCGCGCGCGAGCCCCTCGACGCGCAGCACCTCTGCCCCGGCCTCGCGCCACTCCCCCTCAGTGGCGATTGCCGCCACGCTGGCATCGGTGTCGAGCATCGTGAAGGCGAGCGTGGCGGGGGCGAGACCGTAGATCACGCCCGGCTGCTTCTGGCGGATTGTCGCCCGCGCGCGAGCGTCGGCAGGAACGGTCGCCTCGCTCGTGACATCACCCCCGCCGACGTCCTCAGCGAGTGCGTGCCACACGAGGTGGGCGAGCTCGTGCTCGTCAGTCACCGGCGCGCGAAAGGAGATAGGCGCGGACGAAGCCGTCTAGGTCGCCGTCGAGCACCCGCTGGACGTCGCCCATCTCGTAGCCGGTGCGGTGATCCTTGACGAGCGAGTACGGATGCATCACATAGGAGCGAATCTGCGAGCCGAAGTTCACGTCCTGTGCCTCCCCCTTCTCGCGGGCGATCTCCTCGAGTCGCCGGCGCTCCTCGAGCTCTGCAAGCTTTGCTCGCAGCATCGCCATCGCGGTCTGCCGGTTCGAAGACTGCGATCGCTCGTTCTGGCACTGGACGACGATGCCTGTTGGGCGGTGGGTGATGCGAACCGCCGAGTCGGTCTTATTGACGTGCTGGCCGCCGGCGCCGCTCGAGCGATAGGTGTCAACCTGCAGGTCGTCGTCGTCAATCGCGATCTCCGCTTCGTCCGCGACGACCGGCGCCACCTCGAGGCCGGCAAAGCTCGTCTGACGCCGGTGCGCCGAGTCGAACGGCGAGAGGCGCACCAACCGGTGAACGCCCTTCTCCGCGCCCCAGAGACCGTAGGCGTTCTCGCCCGTGACGCGAAACGTCGCCGACTTGATGACAGCCTCCTCGCCGGGGCTCACCTCCAGCAGCTCGGTCTCGAAACCACGGCGCTCGGCCCAGCGCATCTCCATGCGCAGGACCATCTCCGCCCAGTCCTGCGCGTCCGTACCGCCGGCGCCGGCGTTGACGGTGACGAGCGCGTCGCCCGCGTCATAGCGTCCCGAGAACAAACGCTCCTCCTCGAGCGCAGCGAGCCTAGCCTCCACCGAAGTCATCGCGCCGTCGAGCTCGCCGGCGAGCTCCGCGTCATCGGCCGACAGCTCGACGAGCGTGTCGAGATCCTGTACCTCGGACTCGACGCTCCGAAACAGCTCTAGGCGCCGCAATGCGCGCGCGTGCTCGGTGCCAACCCTTGCCGCTGCCTCGTTGTCGTCCCAGAAGCCAGGCTCCCCCATCTGCTGCTCGAGCGCGGTGACGCGCTCACTCAACGAAGCGGGGTCAAAGATAGTCCGCGAGCAGCTTCAGCTGGTCGCGGATCGCCGCGAGGCGCGCCGGCGTGGGTTCGGCTGTTGGGGCGCTCGTCATCTCAGATCAACCGCCTAGGCCCCGTGACAGCGTTTGAACTTCTTGCCCGACCCGCACCAGCACGGGTCGTTGCGCCCAACCTGCTGCTCCTCGCTGAGATGGCGCTGCTCGACGGGCTCGAACGCTGCCGGATCCTCCTCCGGCGGATCAGCGAGCCCGGTCGCCGCACCCGCCGCTGCAGCGCCAATCGCCAGCGCACCTGCCGCGGCGCCCGACGAGTAGGTGACGTTGGCTGCACGCGTCGAGCTGCCCCCCGCCTGATATGCGGTCGGTGGCGCCGATGCGTCGCCGTTCGAGCCCTGCACCTGGACCTGGACGTGGAAGATCATGCGAGCGAAATCCGCCCAGACGGTGTTCATCAGGTCGGTAAAGAGCGTGTAGGCCTCGTTCTTGTAGGCGACGAGCGGGTCGATCTGGGCGAAGCCGCGCAGGTGGATGCCCTCACGCAGGTAGTCCATGTCATAGAGGTGCTCGCGCCAGCGCTCATCGATGATCGTCAGCAGCAGGTAGCGCTCGAGCGCCCGCATCAGCTCCTCGCCGAGCTCGGCCTCGCGAGCCTCATACTGTGCCGCAACGTCGGCCAAGACCAGCTCGGTCAGCTCGCTCGGGTCGGAGTGCCCGCGATCGATCTGGTCCGGCGGGATGCTCACCGGATAGATCTGCGACAGCGCGAGCATCAAGCCGTCGAGATCCCAGTCCTCGGCGTACTCCTCGGCCGTGTACTCGTCGATTGCGCGTTCGAGCACGCCGGCGATCTCGTCGCGCGCCGCCTCCGCCATGTTGCCGCCCTCGAGTACCTGGTCGCGCAGCGCGTAGATGACGCGGCGCTGCTCGTTCATCACATCGTCGTACTCGAGCACGCGCTTGCGCATCAGGTAGTTCTGCTCCTCGACCTTCGCCTGAGCGCGCTCGATCTGCTTGGAGAGCAGCCCGGCCTCGATCGGCTCCTCGTTGCCCTCGACGTCAAGCGTGCCGAGCCGGTCAAGGATCTTGTAGATGCGGTCGCCGGCGAACAGACGGATCAGGTCATCCTCGGCCGAGAGGAAGAAGCGGGTCTCGCCGGGGTCGCCCTGACGGCCCGAACGGCCGCGCAGCTGGTTGTCGATTCGCCGCGACTCGTGACGCTCGGTCCCAATGATGTAAAGGCCGCCGGCCTCGAGCACCTGCTGGCGCGCGCCATCGATCTCGGCCGTGGCCTCAGGCAGGCGCGCCTGGAATGCCTCCTCATAGCCCTCGTCGCCTGGAAGCAGGCCGAGCTTTGCGACCTGCTCGCGCGCAAGGTGCTCGGGACTGCCGCCGAGCTTGATGTCGACGCCACGTCCGGCCATGTTCGTCGCGAGCGTGACCGCGCCGGGTCGCCCGGCCTCGGCGATCGTCGCGCCCTCGCGCTCGGCGTGCTCCGGCTTGGCGTTCAGCACCGTGTGGGCGATGCCGCGCCGGCGCAGCCGTTCGCTCAAGAGCTCGGAGACCTCGACGGAGATCGTTCCGACGAGAACGGGCTGGCCATTGCGATTGCGCTCCGCGATCTCACGCTCGACCGCCGACCACTTGCCCTCGCGGGTCTTGTAGACCTGATCGTTGCGATCAGCGCGGACCATCGGCATGTTCGTGGGGACCTGGACGACCGGAAGCTCGTAGATCTTCATGAACTCCGTCGCTTCGGTCAGCGCGGTGCCGGTCATGCCGGCGAGCTTGCTGTAAAGGCGGAAGTAGTTCTGGAGGGTGATCGTCGCGAGCGTCTGGTTCTCCTCGCCGATCCGCACGCCCTCCTTTGCCTCGACGGCCTGATGCAGGCCCTCGGACCAGCGCCTGCCTTCCAGGATGCGGCCGGTGAACTCGTCGATGATCTTCACCTCGCCATCGAACACCGCATAGTCGATGTCGCGCTTGAACAGCGATTGGGCGCGCAGCGCCTGGATCAGGTGGTTCACGAGGTGGCCGTTCTCGGCCCGGTAGAGGTGGTCGATCCCCAGGAAGCGCTCCGCTTTTGCGACGCCGAGCTCCGTGACCGAGACCGTCTTGTGCTTCTCGTCGATCTCGTAGTCGAAGTCGGCGACGAACTCCTTGCGGGTGTGCGGATCGAGACCCTCCGGCGTCTCGCCGAGCACCATCTGCGGTGCGAGTCGCGCGAACTGCACGTAGAGCTCAGCAGCCTGCTCGGGCGCGCCGGAGATGATCAGCGGCGTGCGGGCCTCGTCGATCAGGATGTTGTCGACCTCGTCGACGATCGCGTAAACATGGCTCGCGACGTTGCGGCCCTCCGCATTGATGCGCCCACCGTGCTGAACCTTGTCCTCCAGACGCTGGGCCATGTTGTCGCGCAGGTAGTCGAAGCCGAACTCCGAGTTCGTCCCGTAGGTGACGTCGCACGCGTAGGCAGCCCGCTTGTCCTCGGTCGACTGACCGGACTGGATCACGCCGACCGTCACGCCGAGCGCCTCGTAGATCGGCCCCATCCACTCGGCATCGCGACGCGCCAGGTAATCGTTGACGGTGACGACGTGGACGCCGTCGCCGCTCAGCGCGTTCAGCACCACCGCCAACGTCGCCGTCAGCGTCTTGCCCTCGCCCGTGCGCATCTCGGCGATCGAGCCGCCGTGCAAGATCATGCCGCCGATCAGCTGCACGTCGAAGTGGCGCATGCCCATCTTCCGCCGTCCGGCTTCGCGAACCATCGCGAAGCACTCCGGCAGCAGATCGTCGAAGGACTCGCCGTCGCGTGCCCGTTCGCGTAGCCCATCCGCCCGCTCGCGCAGCTCCGCGTCGGTATCGAGCTTCAGCTCCGGTTCGTAAGCGCCAATCAGCGCGACGCGCTGCTCGTGGCGCTTGAACATCTTGCCTTCGCCGATGTTCAGTGCACGGTCAAGAAGACCCATCTAGACCAGCGTACCAATGGCTGCGGGCCCTGCAGCGCGCTCGGGTGATGTGAAGTATTCGTTCTGGGCAGGGCTCCTCGCGGCTCGCCACGCGGGCGGTGGGGCGCACCGTGCGCGCTTTGAGCCGCTAAGGCGCGGCGTGATTGGCGCAGGCGCGACGCAGCCCGCTTGCGCGCGGTGCGCACACGGCGCTCGCACTCCCCGCTCCTACGCCGAAACGCGTTTTCAGCTCGCGAGGATCACGGCCCGGAACGGGTGGACTCGCGCCCCTTCCCCCGCGGCCGTTACGCGTGTTTGCAGTCGACGAGCGAGCGGTCGGCGCGGTAGAGAGCGGCGAGGTCGTGGTGGGTGCGGGCGTCGTGAATCGCGCGGTCGACGGACACGATGCAAGCGGCAATCGCGATCGACTTGTGGTGCTTGATCAGGTTGCTGACCGGGTGCAGCACGCTCGATCCGCAGCCGGCCAAAGCGACGGCGCAGACCACGGTGGCCAGCCAGCGGGTGGGGCCGACGGAGTGCACTGGCCGGACGCTACCAGCGCGCTCAGCGGAAAGTGTGGAGGTAGCGTGCCTGCTCGCTGCTCAGGGTGTCGATCTCGACGCCGAGCGATGCGAGCTTCAGCCGAGCGACCTCCTCGTCGAGCGCGTGGGGCACGTCGTGGACGCCGGGACCGAGCTCTGGACCCTCCTTGACGAGGTGCGCTACAGCGAGCGCCTGAGCGGCGAACGACATGTCCATGACCGCGGCTGGATGCCCGGAGGCGGCAGCGAGATTGACCACGCGCCCCTTTGCGACGAGGTGCAGGTGGCGCCCGTCGCGCAGCTCGTACTCGTCGACGAGCGGGAGTACCGCGCGCGGTGGGCCAACTGCGAGCGCGGCGAGCTGCTCGAGGCTGATCTCAACGTCGAAGTGGCCGGCGTTGGCGAGCACCGCGCCGTCGCTCATCAGCTCGAAGTGCTCGCGCCCCAGCACGTCCGGAGCGCCGGTGACGGTGATGAAGACCTCTCCGATAGCCGCGGCCGCGCGCGCCCCCATGACCGCGTAGCCCTCCATTCTCGCCTCGAGCGCGCGCACCGGATCCACCTCGCATACGGTGACGGCGGCCCCGGCACCTTTCGCCCGGGCGGCGATCCCGCGCCCCGCGGCGCCGTAGCCGATCACGACGACCGAGCGCCCGGCGAAGAGCAGGTTTGTCGCTCGCAGGATGCCGTCGAGCGCGGACTGACCGGTTCCGTAACGGTCGTTGAAGAGGCGTTCTGTGAGCATCTCGTTCGCCGCAAGCACCGCGCAGCGAAGCGTCCCTTCCGCCTGCATCGCCCTCAGGCGCACGAGGCCTGTCGTGGTCTCCTCGGTCGCGCCGATCAACGCTTGCGCGGTGCCGCTGCGGTGAGCTGTGACGATCAGCTCGGCGCCGTCGTCGATCAGCACGCGCGGCGCGCCGGCGACGATCAGTTCGAGATTGTGGACGTAGCTGGCGCGGTCCTCGCCACGTATTGCATGGACCTCCGCGCCGAAGCGGGCACTCAACGCCGCGGCGACGTCGTCCTGGGTCGAGAGCGGGTTCGCGGCGCACAACGCGATCTCAGCGCCTGCGGCATGCAGCGCGCGCACGAAATTCGCCGTCTCGGCGGTGACGTGGAGGCAGGCGCCAACGCGCACGTCGCGCAACGGGCGCTCGCGCTCGAAGCGCTCGCGGACCGCTCGCAGGACCGGCATCTGCCGGTCTGCCCAAGCGATCCGATCAGCGCCGGCCTCGACGACGCTCTCCTCGTGGAGCGCGCGCGTGCCGCGGCGCCCGGCCGGCATCAGTAGCGGTAGTGATCGGCCTTGTAGGGGCCCTCGACCGGCACGCCGATGTAGTCCGCCTGGTCAGGACGCAACTCCGTCAGCCTGATACCGAGCGCGTCGAGGTGCAGGCGCGCAACCTTCTCGTCAAGCAGCTTGGGCAGCACGTAGACCTGCTTTTCGTAGGCGTCGGGCTTGCCGAAGAGCTCGATCTGCGCGATCACCTGATTCGTGAACGAGTTGCTCATCACGAAGCTCGGGTGGCCGGTCGCGTTACCGAGATTCAGCAGACGGCCCTCGGACAGCACGATCACCGCGTGTCCATCAGGGAAGACCCACTCATCGACCTGCGGCTTGACGTTGACGCGCTCGATGCCCGGTGTCTTCGCGAGCCCCGCCATGTCGATCTCGTTGTCGAAGTGGCCGATGTTGCCGACGATCGCCTGATGCTTCATCTGCGCCATCTGCTCGGCGCTGATGATGTTCACGTTGCCGGTGGCGGTGACGAAGATGTCGGCGGTGGCGAGGACATCATCGAGGCGCGCCACCTGGTAGCCCTGCATCGCCGCCTGCAGCGCGCAGATCGGATCGATCTCGGTGATGATGACGCGCGCACCCTGCCCGCGCAGCGACTCGGCACAGCCCTTGCCGACATCGCCGAAACCGCAGACCACGGCGACCTTGCCGCCGATCATCACGTCGGTGGCGCGGTTGATCCCGTCGATGAGCGAGTGCCGGCAACCGTAGAGGTTGTCGAACTTCGACTTCGTGACCGAGTCGTTGACGTTGATCGCGGGGAACAGCAGCTGACCCTGCTCATGCATCTGGTAGAGGCGGTGCACACCGGTAGTCGTCTCTTCGGTCACGCCCCGGATGCCGCCAGCAAGCTGGGTCCAATGCTGCGGGTCGCGCTCGAGTGAGCGACTCAGCAGGCTCAGGACTTCATGGAATTCCTCGGACTCGGCCGTGTCAGGGTCCGGCACCGCGCCCGCCGCCTCGTACTCGACGCCCTTGTGGATCAGGAGGGTCGCGTCGCCACCGTCATCAAGGATCATGTTCGGGCCGCCGTCGGGCCAGCTGAGCGCCTGCTCGGTGCACCACCAGTACTCCTCGAGCGTCTCCCCCTTCCAGGCGAAGACGGGGATTCCCCGCGGGTCTTCAGCGGTCCCGTCGGCTCCGACCGCGACCGCCGCCGCGGCGTGGTCCTGGGTCGAGAAGATGTTGCAGGAGGCCCAGCGCACCTCGGCGCCGAGCGCAACGAGCGTCTCGATCAGCACGGCGGTCTGCACCGTCATGTGTAGGGAACCGGTGATCCGGGCCCCCGCGAGCGGCTGGCGATCGGCGTACTCGCGTCGGGTCGCCATCAGCCCCGGCATCTCGTGCTCGGCGAGCTCGATCTCCTTGCGCCCGAACGCTGCCAGCGAAAGGTCGGCGACCTTGAAGTCGTGGGTTGCAAGGGTTGCGGTCGATGTCATGCGATCTCCATCTCGGTGGTGGTGGCGGCAACGAGCAAGGCCTGGTGCTTCTCCTGCTCCCAACGCAGCCAGTCATCGGGAGCTACGTCGGGGGGACGCTGGGGTACTGCGTCAAGCCAAGCCTCCACGGCGGCGCGCAGCTGTGGCTCGCGCCGCAGGCGTAGCGCGAAACCGAGCTCCGCGAGGCCGAAGTTCATGCGTACGAGCAGCTCGCGCAAAGTGCGCAGGCGTTGCAGTTGCTCGGGACCGTAGAGGCGGTAGCCCCCCGCGGTTCGTGCGAGGTCCACGAGACCCACGCGTTCGATGTAGCGGAGCATCCGCGGCGACCAGCCGGTCGTTGCCGCAGCTTCCTGGATCGTCAGCCCGTCCATCGTCGGTCTAGACCTTACCAAGGAATTGTCAAGGTTAGGGCCCAAGACACTTGCTTCATGCGACACAATGTCAAGCCGGGCTTTGGTCTGACGATCATGCCAGTGAATGGTGATGCACCATGTCAGCGGCCCGCCGGCCGACGCCGACGAGCTCGCGCCGCGTCCCGCCGGCAACGATCGGCGCGACGCGCGCTGGGACCTCGCGCGGCTGCGCTGCGGAGAGGGTGAGACGGCGAGCCTTGCAGGTGATGCAGCGGACGCGCTCGAGAGCCTCGCCCAGAGCTCGAGCGAGTTCTCGATCGCGGCAGCACGCAGCTCGAGTGCCGTAAACCTGATCGGCGACGAGCTCAACGACCTGCACGCGGAGCTCGAAACGCTTGCGATCCGCGCGTCCTCGCTGCGCGAGGCGTCGGCCGAGGGGTCGCAGGCAGCCGGCGACGCGTCGGCGATCGCCGTCCAGCTATCGAGCGAGGTTAGTCGCGGGCTCGCCGTCCTCGCCAGGGTCATCGACAGCCTCGGCGAGCTCAGCGAGCGCACGGAGGAGGCGGCCACCCTGATCGATGGTCTCGCGAACGGGGAGCTTCGCGACATCGGCAACTTCTCGAGCGTCATCGATGGTGTCGCCGCCCAGACGAAGCTGCTGGCGCTGAACGCGGCGATCGAGGCGG
Organism: Solirubrobacteraceae bacterium; assembly: GCA_050010595.1. Lineage (GTDB taxonomy): Bacteria > Actinomycetota > Thermoleophilia > Solirubrobacterales > Solirubrobacteraceae > Palsa-513. Next base: position 76,143 of record JBEKKS010000002.1, on the reverse strand, counting down.
CGCGTGCGGGCGAGCACGGGCGCGGCTTCGCCGTGGTCGCCGACGAGGTTGGGCGTCTGGCCTCGGAGACCGCATCGCAAACACGTCAGATCGCGCAGACGATCGACCGGACACACAAGCGCATGACACTCGTCCAGGAGGCCGCGACGTCTGCGCGCAGCCGCGCAGCGACCGGCGCGACCGAGGCCGATGCGGGTCGCGTGGTCCTCGAAACGGTCGGCGAGCTGATCGAACGCTCGCGTGAGCGCACCGGTGCGGTCGCGGAGATCGCGGCCACACACGTGAGCGACGCGACCTCCGTCGATAAGGCAATTGCGACGATCGCTGCCGCGGGTGCGAGGATCGAGGAGCAGGCCCACGACGTCGCCGCCCGCCAGCTCGAGCTCTCGCGCGGCACCGAGGAAGCGTCGCAGGTAATCGGACGCTTCATCACCGGCGGACTCCTGTCGCAGCTGCACGAGCACGCACGCCGTCTCGCCGCCGAGCTCGGGGGGATTCTCGAGCGCGCGGTCGATTCGCGTGCAGTCACGCTAGAGGCGCTCCTGGCGCTCGAATACGAGGAGGCACGCGGCCCGCTCGTGGGCCGGCTGGCGCGCCTGTTCGACGTCAGCCGCGTACCGCCTTCGGGCTTTGATCCGCCGAAGTACCTGACTGCGTACGACGCGCTCGTCGACCAGGAGATCACCGCCTGCCTCGAGGCCGCACTCTCACGCGAAGCACGGCTGACGGACGCCGGCATCGCCGATCTGAACACCTACGCACCTGCCGTGGTGAGCGCCTTCACGCGTCCGTGGACGGGCATTCCAAAGCGTGACCTCGAGGACAACAGGACCAAGCGCTTCTTCCTCACCTCGCCCGCGATGCTGCGTGCCTCACGTGCCGGACTCGGCGTGACGCTGGATCCGACGCCGCTCACGCGCGAGCAGCTGTTGCGGGCGGGTGCCGAGCTCGAGCGGCCGGGGGAAGACGTTGACCAGAGCTGCCTCGTCCAGACCTACGCCCGCGACACGGGGACGGTCTATAGCGTGCTCTCGGTGCCGCTCTACGTTTACGGCAGGCGCTACGGCGCCGCGATGCTGATCTGGGACCCAGAGGCGGTGCGCGGCCGGTAACGCACTAGCCGTTCTCGGGCGCGACGATCTCGATCCAGTCAAGCGAACGTCCACAGAGCTCGCTCGCCTGCGGTGGCTGCACCTCGACCATCTTCGCGGGGGTGCCGAGCGGCTGGAGCGCGATCTCATCGAGCCCCGTGTACTGCTCGGTGTCCGCGCTTCCTGGTGCGAGACTCGCAGCCCGCGGGTAGGTGATCGCGATCGTGTGGACGCCGGCACCGAGCGTCATCGGGTCGCCGAGCTCGTCGTAGTCGCCGATGTTGTTCAGCTCGTTGGAGATGCTGCCGAGGTAGCGACCGTCGACATGGACGACGAACCCGCGCGCGAAGCTCCCGCCGAGCCACAGCTGGTATCTGTGTGGACCGGTCGGGATCGAGATCCGCGCATAAGCGGTGCCTGGCGTGGTCGGCGTGAGCGACTGCTGGTCCTGCGAATCCGCGATCCAGCCCGCAGGCCAGCTCGTCTCCGTCGCGCGCAGCACGATCGGGTTGGTCCGCTCGTACGCGAGCAGCTCGCCGCCGTCGGATGCCGCCTGGCGCGCCAGCGCCTTCACGCGACTGCAGCGCGGCACCGCTGCCGGCTGAACCGAGCAGAGCGGCTCGAACGGGCGGCCCTCCTCGGCGTAGCCGCAGTAGTCGAGCTGCGTGTCGCCCAGGGGGACATGCAGGAGCACGCGGTGCGTCGGGTGCGCCGGCTGCTGGTAGAGCTGGTAGTAGCGCCCGTGCCAGACGAGGTTGTAAATCGACGGCGGGCGACTCTCGACCGGCGATCTGCGGATCACCAGCGATTTGTAAGGCGCGAGCGTCGTGAGCGGGAACGAATCGATGTCCGCCCACGCAGCCTTGGTCAGCAGCGCACCGGTCACCGTCGGGAGCAGGGCGCTGCGGTACTCCGCCGGCTCAACCGGCGCGCCTGCTCGTAAGAAGTGCCGGTCAGCGTAGATCTGGTACTCGTCGATGAACGTCGGGCCCCTGCCCGCAACCTTGGCGCCGATCGTCTCGAGCTCGCTCAGCTGGTCACGCGGGGCGAGCGTCACATCGCGATACTGGAGCCAGTTCGACCAGATCACACTGCCGGCGAGCGCCGCCAGGACGACGACGCCGAGGACGAGCGCCCAGCTCTTCTCCTCGCGGAACAGAAGTGCACCGCCGAGCAGTCCGGCGAGCAGGATCGCGGGCGAGGAGATCGCAAGCGCCTTCCCGAGCAGCCACGGCGTCGCGCCGTCGGCCCAGCCCAGCAGCGCACTCGCAAGCGCGATCAGCACGTATACGGCAACGTCGACGCGCCGCTTGTAGACAGTCCATCCGACCCCGGCAGCTCCAGCGATGAAGACGAGCCAGACGAGCGGGTACTTCGGGAACCAGCCGGGGGCAGCGTAGGAGCCCGCGCCTGAGAGCACGTCGCGAAAGTCTCCGGCGGGCCAGATCCCGGCTATCTGGATGGCGCGCAGCGGGGCGACGAGGTTGCCGAGCGTGGTCTGCGCATTCTGTCCGGCGTTATAGGAGGCCTGATCGACGCTCAGGTAATGGCCGAGCACCAGCCAGAGTGGGAAACCACAGATTGCAGCGGCGCCGAGCAAAGCTACGAGAGCCCCACTGAGCCTGACGGTACGTTCGATCGGGAGCGCGAAGATCACGATCATCGCGATCAGCCACAAAGCGGCCGCCGCGACCAGCACCCTGTCGACGCCCAGCGCGAACGCCGCAAGCGCGCCGAGCGCGAGCACTGCGCCCAGAGCTCCCAGCGTCGGCAGGCGACGCCGCGGATCGAGCGCGTGCCAGAGCAGGCCGAGGAAGACGATCAGCACTAGCGGTAGGCCGTAGGCGGCCGCGCCGGGGCCACCCAGCGTGAGCATCAGGGCGCCGCCGACGACGCCGAGTGGCAGCACCTCGCGCCATCTCACGCCGGGCCCCCGCACCAGCGAAGCCGCGAGCGCCGACCCGGTAGCCAAGAGGAATGCGGCAGTCAGCTCCTTGATGCCGCCCCAAGCGGCATAGCCGAAGAGCAGCGCCGACTGGGCGGCGACAAACGCGACGAAGGCCCTCAGCCAGCGCCAGTCGAGCACGAATTCGAGCACCGCGTAGATCGACAGCGCGACTGCCGCCGCGCAGCACGCCAGATATGGCTGAAAGAGCCAGGCGATGTCGATGCCGCCCGTCGCCCAATGCCCGACGCCGAGCAGCATGAACGAACCCGACGGATAGGCGGAGCCGGTCACATCGTTGACCGTCGTGGTCCCGAGGTTCGTGAACGCATTCAGCGCGTAAGTGGACGGCGGCAGCGACGAGAACGACCGCCCATGGCTGAAGAGCTGGTCGATCAGGTTGAACCAGGTCGCCGTGTCATCGAGGCGCACATAGCCGAGGAACGTCGCCTCGCCGCTCATGATCACCGGCGCCCCGTAGACGAACAGGACGCCGATTGCCGCGAGCGCCGGCGCGGCGCCCAGGCGCGCGCGCCCCCAGACGTAGCCGACACCCAGAAGCGCGCCGATCGTCGTGACGGCGGCGGCCATCGAGGCCGTGCCCGAGAAGGCGGTGAGGATGCCGGCGACGACGATCGCGCTCGCCCAACCGATCGGGATCGTCAGCGGCCCGAGCTCGTGATGGCCGCCAATCCACTGCACGAGCGCGCCCCAGCCGAGGCCGATCGCCGCCAGCACCAGCGGGAACAACAGCCAGGAGAGGATCAGCGACATTCGTGCGTCACGGCCATCGGGGTTATCCAGACGCAGCGCAGAGGCTGCCGCGGCCGGAGCCCGGCGATGCTAACAGGGGGCATTCTGTGAGGCACGCAGCACCCCCAGCACGAGCGCGAAATATGCGGCCTGCGTCGCGCGCAGCCAGCGGGGCAGCTCTGGGATGTACGGGCTGTCGAGCGATGAGGTGAGCCGCTGCGCGAACGCTCGCGCACTGATCGTGCGTCCACGCTGGACGGCACGCCGGCGCCGTAGCGCGCGCGGAAGCCCGACGACCGCGGCGATGTCCGCCCGAAGCTTGACCGTCAGCCAGCCGTCCCGCAAGGCAATCAGCAACAGGCCGAGCTCGGCCGCGAGCAACGCCGGCGCGAGTGCGAGGAGCAGGCCGCCCGGATAGTCGGCAACAAGCGTCCGCCAACGGTTGCGCTCGAGCAGATACCACTTGTGGGGGCCTTTCGCGAACTCGTAGCCGTGGGATACGCGTGCGCGCGGTTGCACCCCGACACCGCGGCCGCTCAGCCAGAGTCGTAGGCCGAGGTCCTGATCCTCGCCGTAGAGGAAGTACTCGTCATCGAAGCCTTCCAGCGCGTCCCACGCGGCCCGCCGAACGACGAGCGCGGCACCCGAGGCAAACGCAGCCTCGTAGGGCGACTCGGCGAGGACGCTCGACGGCTGCCCGCATTCGCCGGCCCAGCCGAAACCGAGAAAATGGGCTACGCCACCGCCGCTGTTGACGCGCCCGTCGGCGAGCATCACAGCCGGCTGCCAGGCAGCCCAGCCGGGCCGGTCGACCGCGACAGCGCGGAGCAGCTCGAGCGCATCGCGCTCGAGCCTCGCATCGGGGTTCAGAAACAGCAGCAGCGGCGCGGACGTCGCACCCGCGCCGACCCGGCAGGCCCGGGCGAAGCCGAGATTCTCGGTCTGCACGAGCACTCTGAACCCGCCGCCGAGCTCCCCCAGGCGCTCGACAGTCGCATCAGTCGAGGCGTTGTCGACGACCACCACCTCGTCCTGGTCGTCGAGCGCACCGCGGAGCGCCGGCGCGAGGTCGTCCAGCTCGCCCGCACTGTTGTACGTGACGACGACGACGGCGATTGCGTCGCTCAACCCTTGCCCACCGCGCCGGCGCTGCGCGACTCGTCGGTTTCCTCGCTTCGCACGCGCTCGTCGAGCAGAGCCAGCCGCTGCGCCGTGATCTTGCTCTGCTCGGAGAGCCGCGAGATCACGAGCGAGAAGTGCAGGAGCAGCACGATGACGAAGACGAAGCCGGCGGCAAACAGCGCATTTGTCGGCGTGTAGATGCCAACCTCGCCTGACAGCTTCGTCAGGAGGCCACGCCAGATCGCGAGCACCAGGAGCACGACCGCCGCAAGCAGCCAGACGAGCGCGTAGCGCTCCATCAGGGCACGCCGGCGGACCAGCTCGAACACGAGCGCGAACGCGATCACCGCGATCGCGATCACCGCGAGTCGCTGCAGCGTCGCCGTCGTCTGACTCGTGTGCGCGGCGAGCGCGAGCGCGGCGCTCATGGTGCCGCCTCCGACAGGGGACCCGGCTCGGGCTGGGGGTGTGATCGCAGTGCGCTAACCGACACCGCGAGCAGCACCTTGACCAAGTAGTAGAAGCTCAGCGAGGTCGAGATCTTCGAGCGACCTGTGGTGCGCGCGCGCATTTGGACAGCCACCTCGTGCGTGTGCAGTGCGTAGCTGTGCGCGAGCACGATCGCCTCGACCTCCGGGTAGTCAGTCGGATAATCGCGCGCGAAGAGCTCGATACCGACGCGATCCGTCATCCGGAAACCCGATGTCGGGTCGGTGACGCGCTGAGCCGTAAGCAGCGAGACGATCCGCGCGAACAGAGCTATCCCGAGCCGGCGCAGCGGTGTCGATCGATGGCCGTCGCCGCGCTCGATGAAGCGCGAACCAGTCACGAGGTGCGTCGCGGGGTCCGCGTTCAGCGCCGCGAGGAGCCTCGGGATGTCGCGCGGGTCGTGCTGGCCGTCACCGTCCACCTGCACAGCGACCTCGTAGTCATGGGCACTCGCGTAGATGTAACCGCACTGAACGGCAGCGCCTACGCCGACGTTGAACGGCAGGCTCACGACCCGGGCTCCCGCTGTGGTTGCCGTGGCAGCCGTCGCGTCGCTCGAGCCGTCATCGATAACGAGCACGTCGAACTCCGGCGCCGCGGCCTTGATCTCGGCGATCGTGGCGGCAATTGCTTCGACCTCGTTGTGCGCCGGGACAATGGCGAGGTAGCGGCTCATATGGAGTCGCCGTGAGGTTAGTGACTACGGCGGCCCGTATCGCGGGTAAGCCGTGTCTCGGCGCGGATCAGCCTGCGCAGCTTGGTGGCGAAAGCGCCGATCCGCCTGCGCCGGATCCGCAGCGGAGGCGCGAACGGACTCGCGCCCGCGGACAGCTTGGCGGCAGGGAGCTCGCTCGCGCCCCCCGGCGCGACGCGCTCGAAGACGTAGAGGCGCAGCTGCTGCGAATCACCGAAGCAGCCGGCCCGGAAGACCGCGAGCCACTGGTCGCGGTGCTCGACGGTCGAATAGAGCAAGCGAGCACGCCAGCGCGGACGGCTGGCGCGCGCGGCGAGGCGCAGCAGGACCGGGGTCGGGCCCGGCTCCTCGCGGGACAGCTTCCAGTCCTCCGGCGGCTGGCCCACCACGACGGCGGCGAGCGCGATCACCCGCCCGGCGCTGGTCGCGAGCGCGCGGGACAACAGCGACCCGTCCGGCGAGCGGTCGACCAGCACCAGCGTGTCGCTCGCCGCCACGCTCCCGCCGGCGGGGCCGATCGCGTCTCGCACCGCCCCGATGAGTCGGTGCGGGCCGCACAGCTCTCGAGCGTCCGCCGCCGCAATCCCATCGCGCGAAAGCGCCGCAAGCACCGGCGCGGCGAGCGCCAGAGCGAGCAGCGTCGGTGGCATTGCGCTGTCCGCGAGCTCGCGATACTTGGGGTAGGTTGTCCGCCAGCCGCTCGCCGCCTGCTTGCGCGCAAGGTAGTCGGGGTGGCGTTGAGGATCACCGTCGCCAAGGTGTGTCGCATAGACATGCGCTGCCACCCCGACGCGGTAGCCGGCGCGACGCAGAGCGTGGCAAGTGATGCCGTCGCCCAAGTAAGGAATGCGCAGCGCGTCACGCCGGATCAGGTTCAGCCAGACGCCGGTCGGCGTCTCGAGCAGCTCGCCGTCAACCAGCGGCGCCTTCTCCAGATGGGCATTGCGCGCGACGCTGATGCTGTCGAGTCGCACGCCGATCAAACCGAAGTCGGGGTGACGCTCGGCCAGCGCGTGCAAGCGCGTAAGCCAGCATCCGTCGCTGGTCGGAGGGGCTACGACGAGGTCCGCGTCAGAGAGGACGAACAGCTCGCCGGCCGTCGCCGCGATCCCGTGCTGCAAGCCAGCAAGGTGCTCGTTGCGGCGGTTCCAGATGATTCGCTCGAAGCGACCGGAGTTGGAGCGCAACCACGTTCGCGTCGGCGGAGCCGAGGCGTTGTCGACGACGGTCAAGCGGTAGGGCCAGCGTGTCCGCTGCTCGAGCGCAGCAACCATCGCCTCCAGGTACTCGACGCGGTTGTAGCTGAGCAGGATGATGTCGACCGGCTCAGCCACGTTCACAGGGTAGTGTCGGCCGAGGGCGTATCTCCGGTAGGAGCGTCCGGGCGCCGTAGGGCGGCGTAGCACGCGTCTGCGCCGAGCAGCCTGTCGAGCGCGAGGAAGAGCGGGAAGACGGCGGCACCGAGCGCGTAGGCAAGCCACAGCTTCCAACCGGGCGTCCAACGACCGGCGATCAGGTAGTGGAGGCTGTAGGTCGGGGCGATGATCGTGGAGCTGGTCCCGATCGAGACCACATCCAGCTCGAGAATCCGGGCCAGCACCGCCAGAGCGCGCGGCGAGAAGTGCTGCAGATGGCGAGGCAGATCGAGCGGGAACCAGAAGCCGCCGAACAGGCTCCGCTGCCAGCAGCGCCAGTTGGGTGCGGCGATCGCGAGTCGCCCGCCTGGAGCGAGCAGCTCGCGCGCCGTCAGTAGAGCGGCGAGCGGCTCGGGAATGTGCTCGAGCGAATGCGAGAAGACGACGATGTCGAAGCTCCCCGGCGCCCAGGGCTGGTCGGCGAGCGTGCCTTGATGGACAGTCGCGCCACGCGCGCGAGCGGCGCGCGCCGCCGACGACGACGGGTCGATCCCGAACGACTCCCACCCGCGCGCGGCGTAGTACGCGAGCAGCTCGCCTCCGCCACAACCGACATCGAGCACGCGACCTGGTGCGAGCCCCGCCACCCCAAGCGGCGCGCGTCCAAAGCGCCGGGCTGCCGACCGTCGGCGGTAGCGGCGGCGCAGCGCCTCCAGGGGGCTCGAGGCGGCGACGCTCTCATGCTCGTAGAACGCGTCGAAGTAGGAGCCTCCGTAGTAGCGCTCGAGCTCCACGCCGTGGAGGTCCGTGACGCCCAGCCGGCACGCGCGACACTCGAGCACGGCAAACGGCCCATCGCCCGTGACAAGCCGATCGATCGCCCGGACACTCGTCGCAGAGAGCGGCCCGCCGCAGAGCGGACAGTCCTGCGGGCGATCCACTACTCGCGCTCGGCGAGCGCCCGCTTGAGGCTGGTGAGGGCGTCGACGGGCGTTGGATCCACGCCGCCGAGCACAGCGAGGTAGCAGGAGACCAGATCGCCGAGCAGCACGAGCGAACAGACCCGCTCGAGCGCGGTCTCGCCGAGCGTGCTGACGACGGTCGTGAAGCGCGCCGCCGCCTCGATTGCCTCGCGCGTCAGCTCGATCCGCGTTCGCAGGCGCGGGTGACTGTCGCAGTCGTCGAGGAAGATCGCGCTCAGAGGAGCCAATGCGGCCGCGCCCGTCCAGCCCGCTATCTCGTTGTGGTCGACCTCGGGCAGCTCACCCCAGAACGCCGGGAGCTTGGCGTTCTCGTTGATCTGCGTCTTCCACCGGTAGGCAATCGGGGCCGTCAGTCCGGCGCCAGTAACGACCGGCAGGCTGCCGTGAAGGCTGCGCGCGAGTTGCTTCGCCAGCCCGTCCTCGCTGCCGTCTGGTCCCCACGCCAGCGCGAGCTCCGCGAGATGTCCTGTGGCGACATCGATCTCGGCCCCGACACGCGGCCCCGCGCCGCAGAGCGCGGCGACTTCGAGCGCGCTCACCAGCAGGTAGGCGATCGCCGCACGCGGCTGGAAGCCGCCGGGGACGGGTATTACGCCGACGCCATCCTCGCGCGCGAGCTCTGCCAGCCGCCCGCCTGAGGTGACGACGATGCGGCGCGCGCCAAGCGCGCCGGCCGAGTCATAACAGGCCAGTGTCTCCTCTGTGTCGCCCGAATAACTTGCACACAGCACGGTCGTGTTGGGGGCCGTCCAGGGCGGCAAGCCATAGCCCTGCGCGGCAATGATCGGCCGCGAGGCCTGGTCGCCGAGCGCAGCCCGTGCGAGCAGGCCGCCGATCGCCGATCCTCCCATGCCGGCGACGACGAGGCCGCCGGGCGTGTCGAGCGGTTCGAGGCCCGCGGACTCGACGCGCCAAAGCGCGTCACCGAGCTGGCCTGGGAGACCGAGCACGTCGTCGAACATCCCGCCAGAATCAAGCGCGGCGACCGCGCTGCGATCGAGTGCGTCCATCAGAAGCTCACCGCCCTTTCGCCGAGCGTGACACCCGGTGAGATGCGGGCACCGCGGCTGATCACGTTGTGCTCGCCGATAACCGCGTCCTGACCGATTACCGCGCCACCGCTGATCTCGCTGTGCGCGCCGATCTGTGCACGCTCGGCGACGACGCAGTCGCGCAGGACGCAGCGCTCGCCGATCGCGGCTCCTTCGAGCACGATTGCCCGCTCGAGCCGCGCGCCCGCGCCGACGCGTACACCTGGTCCGAGCACCACAAGCCCACCGGCCTGGGCGCCACGAGCGAGCTCGCAGTTGGCACCGATCAGGGCCGCGCCGACGACGCGTCCGTCGATCCGGGCCGAGGGCTCCAGGCTGATGTGGTCCGGCCCCATGCCGGCACCGAGCGAGCTGTCGATGTGGCCCTCGATCAGATCGAAGCTGCCCTGCATATAACCGTCAGGACTGCCGATATCGAGCCAGTAGCCGCTCGCGACATATCCGTACATGCCCTTACCGATCAGGACGGGCCATATCTCGCGCTCGATCGAGACGGGCCTGCCCGCTGGGATCAGGTCCAGCACGCTGTGCTCGAGCACGTATGCCCCGGCGCTGATCAGCGGCTCCTCCCGCCCATCGTCGCCGGCCGGCTTCTCGAAGAACTCGCGGACCGTGTGGTCTGCTGCGAGACGCACGAGGCCGTAGGCGCTCGGATCCTCTACGCGCGCCAGCGCCAACGTCGCCCGCGCATCGGTCTCGCGGTGCTGGGCAATCTGGGCGCTGAGGTCGAAGTCGGTGAGGATGTCGCCGTTGCAGACGACAAAGCGGTCGCCGAGCAGCTCCTCGGCGTACTTGAGAGCGCCACCCGTACCGAGCGGCTCCGGCTCCTCCACGTAGTGCAGTCGCAACCCGTAGGCACTTCCGCTGCCCAGCACCTCACGCACGCTGGCGGCGAGGAAACCGCATGAGAGGATCACCTCATCGACGCCGTGCCCGCGCAGCCAATCGAGCATGAAGGCGATGAAGGGTCGATCGACGAGTGTCACGATCGGCTTTGGAGCTTTCGCCGTCAGCGGCCGCAGGCGCGTGCCGACGCCTCCGGCAAGGATCAGCGCCTGCACGAGGCGCGATCTCCTCGTCGAGTCACGCCCGCCCGATGCCTTCGTAGACGAGGCCCGCCGCACGGATGATCTCGGGATCGAGCGCGTTGCGCCCATCGATCACGAGCTTGCCCCGCATCGCGCCGGCGACGGTCGACCAGTCCAGCTCGAGGAACTCCGGCCATTCGGTGACGAGCACGACCGCATCCGCATCGACGACCACGTCCTGCGCGGAGTCGGCGCAGTCGAGCTTGGGCATTACCTTGAGGGCCTCGGTCTCGGCAATCGGATCGTAGGTGCGCACGAGCGCCCCTTCGGCCTCGAGCCGCGAGGCGAGAACGAGTGAGGAAGCCCCGCGCATGTCGTCGGTATTCGGCTTGAAGGCCAGACCGAGCAAGGCGATCCGCTTGCCGGCAAGCGGATCGAGGTGGCGCTGGAGCTTCGCGACGACGCGGCGCTTCTGCAGCTCGTTCACCTCGATCACCGAGCTCAGCAGCTGGAAGTGATAGCCAGAATTGGCTGCCAGGAGCTTGAGCGCACTGACGTCCTTCGTGAAGCAGGAGCCGCCGTAGCCAACGCCCGCCTGGAGGAACTTCGGCCCGATTCGGTGATCGAGCCCGATGCCTTCGGCCACATCGATCACGTTCGCGTCGAGCTCCTCGCAGACGTTCGCGATCTCGTTGATGAACGAGATCTTCGTCGCCAAGAATGCGTTCGCGGCAAGCTTGATCATCTCGGCGCTGGCGATGTCGGTCCGCACGATCGGCGCGCGGAGCGGCGCGTACAGTGCCTCGACCTCGTCGCCGGCAACGCCGCCTTCGTCACCGATCACGACGCGGTCGGGGTGCAGGAAGTCGTCGATCGCCGAGCCCTCCTTGAGGAACTCAGGGCAGGAGACGTATGCAAGCGAGCCCTTCCCCTGTTCGGCGAGCACACGCTTGAGCGTGCGGCCGGTTCCACAGGGCACGGTCGACTTCATCACAAGCACGTGATCTGCCGACGCCGGCACCGCATCGACAACTGCATAGACCGCGGAGAGGTCCGCGTCGCCGGCGTGTGTCGGCGGCGTGCCGACGCAGACGAACAGCAGCCGAGCGTGCGCCACCATGTCGTCGAGTGATGTCGAGAAGTGAAGCCGGCTGCTGTTGGCGGCGATCATCTCCTCGAGGCCCGGCTCGTAGATCGGGACCTCCCCGCGCTCGAGCATCGCGATCTTCGCCGGGTCGATATCCACGCAGTAGACCTCGCAACCGATCTCTGCGAAGCCCACGGCGGTGACGAGCCCTACGTATCCGGTGCCGATCACGCCAATCGGCTTGCGTGTGCCGTTCATGGGGGCCCAAGGCTATCCGAACCGTAGGCCAGCGAACGTGCCGCCAGCGATCGTCAGGTAATGCCCGTCGCCCCGCTCGAGCCAGACGTGCCGGTACCACCGGTCGTTCCAGTCGTCCCAGTCGTTCCGGGCGGCGGCTCCTGGCCACCGGTGTAGGTGACGCTGAAGGAATCTCCCGACGCTGCGAGCACGCCGGCACTGGCCGACGACTGGACCTCGTGACTGAAACGGAAGTGACCGGGACCGGACTGGAGGTTGATCGCGCCGTAGATCCAGTCGGGGTCATCGATCACGCCGGTGTGCAGGCCATCGTTCCCGACAGACGTCGCCGTCGCGTTGGTGAAGTTGACCGAGCCGAAGTCCGTCAGCGCGAGTGGCGTGCAGTTGTTCTGGTTGCAGTTCGACGGCGCTTCGGCGATCCACTCAGCAGCGCCTACGTTGGGCTTGGGTGAGCGCATCACCTTCGTATAGGTGAAGGTCGCTGCAGTCGTCGCGTCGGTCAGCGAAACGGTGGCGCGCTCACCGACGACGTGCACGGTTGCGTTGATCGTGTCGCCTGCATTCACCGGAATCACATGGATCGTGTGCGGACCGTCCGGGACGTACTCGTACCAGGCGTAGTAGCTGACCGTGCCGTTCGGGCTGCAGTCGGCCTCCGTGCCGATCTGCTCGAGCGACTGCGAGGACTGGCGATAGCCGCCAAGCCCCACCCAGAACGCCGAGAACGTCGGCTGGCCGGGGACACACGTGGCGGTCGGCTGCGTCCAGCTGCCGGATACCGTCGTGAAGCGCTTTGCGAAAGCGTGCGTCGAGGAACCCGTGACAACCGCGTAGCCGGCCCAGTTCGTGCTCACCTGACCGGGCAACTGGGCGGCTGAGGCGCCGGCCGGCGCAACAGCTACGGCGAGCACCAGAGCAGCGAACGCGATCGCGACGTGTCGTGGAGAGCGCATACTCGCCACACGGTAGCCAAGCCGATAAACGCGCCCTGATCGCGGGCTAAGTACCACCTTTGTGCTCAGTGCCTATGCCCGTAGGGCAGGTCGCTCGCCGGACGCGGCCGCTGATACCCCGTTGGGGCACGGGTACATCGCGGATGCGTCACCGTTGTGCGGCTTGCGTGGCTCTGCCACGCGGCGCCGGGCGCCGCCGTTGCACCGCTCGATCCCCGGCCAGCCCGACTTCGCGATCGCTAGCCACATAGACACTTAACGGATGTCAGCACCGGAAGTGGCGCCCGAGCTTCTAAGCCGCGTCGATGATGCTCAGGAACGCGTCCGCGCGGCGGAGCGCCCGCGCGGCGCGCGCCGCCGCCTCGCTGCCGGGGTCGGCGCTCTCACTGTCGGACTGCGCCGTCTCGCGCGCTGCCTGCAGCTCCTGACGATTGAGCTCCGCCACCGCCGTTATCTCCTCGACGAGCAACAAGGCGTGGTTGTCCGACATCTGCATGAACCCCTCACCCTGCGCGTAGCGGAGCACGTCGTTCTCGCCGCGGTGGATCCGCAGCTCGGTCGGCTCGAGCCGCGCGAGCAGCGGGGAGTGGTTCGCGAGAATGCCGATCAGACCGAGCGTAGTGCGCGTCGAGATCATCTCGACCTCGCCGTTGAACACCTCGCCCTCAGGCGTCAGCACTTCGCAGGGGAACTTTGTGTGGGCCATCAGCGGCTCTGCTTCGCGTCCTCGACTACCTGATCGATCGTGCCCTTGAGGAAGAACGCGCTCTCCGGCAGGTCGTCGTACTTGCCCGAGATCAGCTCATCGAACCCGCGTACCGTCTCGTCGATCGGCACGTAGACCCCCGGCGTGCCGGTGAACGCCTCCGCCACGTGGAACGGCTGCGAGAGGAAGCGCTCGACCTTGCGCGCCCGCTGCACCGTGATCTTGTCCTCGTCCGAGAGCTCGTCGATGCCAAGGATCGCGATGATGTCTTGGAGCTCCTTGTAGCGCTGGAGGATCTCCTTGACGCGCGTGGCGACGCGAAAGTGGTCCTCGCCGACGATGTCGGGCTTGAGGATCGTGGAGGTGGAGTCAAGCGGATCGACCGCGGGGTAGATGCCCTTTTCCGCGATCTGACGCGAGAGCGTCGTCGTCGCGTTGAGGTGCGCGAATACCGCTGCCGGCGCCGGGTCGGTCAGGTCGTCAGCGGGGACGTAGATCGCCTGGATCGACGTGACCGAGCCTGCTCGCGTGGAAGTGATCCGCTCCTGCAACTGGCCCATTTCGGTCTCGAGCGTCGGCTGGTAGCCGACCTGCGACGGCATCCGGCCGAGCAGCGCCGAGACCTCGGAGCCGGCCTGGACGAACCGGAAGATGTTGTCGATGAAGAGCAGCACGTCCTGGCCCTTGTCGCGGTAGTACTCGACCATCGTCAGGCCGGACAGCGCGACGCGCATACGTGCCCCCGGCGGCTCGTTCATCTGACCGAAGACGAGCATCGTCTTATCGAGGACGCCCGACTCCTTCATCTCGAGCCAGAGGTCGTTGCCCTCGCGCGAGCGCTCACCGACACCACAGAAGGCGGACAGTCCGCCGTGCTCTTCGGCGAGGTTGCGGATCAGCTCCTGGATCAGCACCGTCTTGCCGACCCCGGCGCCGCCGAACAGGCCGACCTTGCCGCCCTTCGCGTACGGCGCGAGGAGGTCGACAACCTTGATCCCCGTCTCGTACATCTCGGTCGTCGTCGTCAGCTCGTCGACGGGCGGCGCAGCCTGATGAATCGGCCGGCGCTCAACGTCCTTCGGCAGGTCATCGAGCAGATCGATCGGCTCACCGAGCACGTTGAAGATCCGCCCGAGCGTGGCCTCCCCGACCGGAACGGTGATCGGGGCGCCCGTGTCGATCACCTCGGCGCCCCGCGAGATGCCGTCGGTCGAGTCCATCGCGACCGCGCGCACGCGGTCATCGCCGAGATGCTGTTGCACCTCGCACACGATCCACGCGTCGGCGCTCGCAGCGATTCCCTCGACCTCCTCGGAGCCGCTCCCGCGCGCAACCGTGATCGCGTGGTTGATCTCCGGGAGGTGATGGTCCTCGAAGACGGCCTCGATGACGACGCCTTGGATCTCCTCGATGCGTCCTACGTTCTGCTTCTGCTTGGCCTTGGCGGGCTGCTTCGGCTTGGCGGCTGCTGGCATGTAGTTGTCGCTCCTCTTGCGTTGCTGGGGCCGTCTGCTCAGACCAGCGATCCGGCGCCGGCGACGACTTCCAAGATTTCCTGTGTGATCTCGGCCTGGCGCGCCCGGTTCATCTCGAGCGCGAGATCCTTGATCAGCTCCGCGGCGTTGTCCGTGGCGCTGCGCATCGCCGTCATCCGGGCACCGTGCTCGGATGCCGCCGACTCGAGCAGGGCCCGGTAGATCGATATCTCGATGTAGTGCGGGACGAGCTGACGCAGGAGATCACCGGCCTCAGGCTCGTACTCGGCGGACCCACGCCGACGCTCGGGCTGCACCTCCGCTTCAGCCGCGCCGGCGACAGCCGCGGCCGACGCCGGGAGCAACGTCTCGCGCGTCACCCGTTGGGTCAGCGGCGAGACGTAGGCGTTGTAGATGATCTCGACGCGGTCCACCTCCTTGTCGAGGAACGCAGAGATCACGTTGTCGGCGATGTGGCGCGCATCGGCGTAGGACGGGCGGTCGGTGAAGCCGCCATAGGAGCCGGAGAGCGCGCGTCCGCGGAACGTCAACGACGAGACGCCGCGGCGCCCGCTCGCATACCAGACCGGTTGGCGTCCATCGTGCTCGAGATCGCCGCCGAGGGCGATGCCGGCACGGATGATCTGCGAGTTGAACGCGCCCGCGAGGCCGCGGTCGGCGGTGACGAGCAGGATCGCGACGCGTTGCTCCCCCTCGCGCGTCGCGAGCAGGGGCACGCGGCGAATCTCGCCGCCGGCGTCCAGTGCCGCGCGCCGGGTCATCAGTCGCAGCGCGTCGGCGTAGGGACGCAGTGCGGCGATCCGCTGCTCGGCGCGGCGCAGGCGGGCCGCCGAGACGGCCTCCATCGCACGCGTGATCTTCTCGATGTTGCGGAAGCTCGCGATCCGAGTGCGGACTTCGCGTTGAGTTGCTGGCACGCGTTGCTCGGGAGGCGGCTAGGCCGCGACTCCCGCCTCCTGCGACTCCGACTCCGGTTGTGGCTCTGATTCCAGCTCCGGCTGCGCTTTCTTTGGCGCAGGCGGCGGAGCGTCCTCGTCGATCGGCTGCCCCTCCTCGTCGAGGTCATAGCCGAATTGCTCGGCGAACTCGCTGAGGGCGGCGTGCGCTGCCTCCTGGGTCTCATCGGACCAGTCACCACCAGCGATCTTCTTGCGCAGGTCCTTGTGATGCGCATGCGCAGTCTCGATCAGAGCCGTGAGGAACGCCGGCACGCGATCGACGAGGACGCGGTCGAGGAAGCCGTTGGTCGCGGCGTATACGGTCAGCACCTGATCCTCGACCGCCAGCGGCTGGCGCTCGCCCTGGTTGAGCGAGGACACGAGCCGTTCCCCGCGCGCAAGCGTCCTCTGCGTGTCGGCATCCAGGTCGGACCCGAACTGAGCGAACGCCTCGAGATCGCGGTACTGCGAAAGCTCCAGCTTGAGGCGCCCGGCGACCTTCTTCATCGGCGCGATCTGGGCGTTGCCGCCGACCCGCGAAACGGAGATGCCGACGTTGATCGCCGGCCGTACGCCCGAGTTGAAGAGGCGCGGTTCGAGGAATATCTGACCGTCGGTGATCGAGATCACGTTCGTGGGGATATAGGCAGAGACATCGCCGGCCTGCGTTTCGATGATCGGCAGCGCGGTCATCGAGCCGCCGCCGAGGTCGTCATTGAGCTTGACGGCGCGCTCCAGCAGGCGCGAATGCAGGTAGAAGACATCGCCCGGATAGGCCTCACGACCCGGTGGGCGGCGCAGCAGCAGCGACATCTGCCTGTAGGCGGCGGCATGCTTGGAGAGGTCGTCATAGATGACCAGCGAGTGGCCGCCCTTGTAGAGGAAGTACTCGGCCATCGCACAGCCCGCGTACGGCGCCAGATACTTGATCGGCGCGGCCTCGTCAGCCGCGGCGGCGACGATGATCGTGTTCTCGAGCGCGCCCGCCTCGCGCAGCGTCTCGGCGAACTGGACGACGGTCGCCATCCGCTGACCGATCGCGACATAGACCGAGATAACACCCGTCTCGCGGTTGTTGATGATCGTGTCGAGCGCGATCGTGGTCTTGCCTGTCTGCCGGTCGCCGATGATCAGCTCGCGCTGACCGCGACCGATCGGGATCATCGAGTCGATCGCCTTGAGCCCCGTCTGCATCGGCTCGACGACCGGCTGGCGCTGAACTACTCCGGGAGCCTTGAACTCGGCCGGCCGCGTCTGCTTCGTGTTGATGTCGCCCTTGCCGTCGAGCGGCAGGCCGAGCGGTGATACGACGCGACCGAGCAACTCCTCGCCGACCGGGACGTCGAGCAGGGTCCCTGTGCGCTTGACGATGTCGCCTTCGACGATCTTCTCCCAGTCGCCGAACAGCACGGTCCCGACGTTGTCAGATTCGAGGTTCAACGCGAGTCCGACGACGTCGTGCGGGAGCTCGAGCATCTCTAGCGACATCGCGTTCTCGAGTCCATGGACGCGCGCGATGCCGTCGGATACCGACAGCACCGTGCCGACCTCGGTCAGCGTCGCGGCGCCGGAGTCGAGCCCTTCGATTCGGCTCTTGAGGATGCTTGTGATCTCATCGGGGTTGATCTGCATGGGCATAGGGTCTCAGGGGCTCCTTGCGGTCGCGTCGCCGTTAGGCGGCGCTGGCGACCTCTTTGCGTAGTTGTTCGAGGCGGCCACGAATCGAGGCGTCGAGGATCGAGTTTCCGACGCGCAGGACGATGCCGCCGATGATGTCCGGGTCGACCTTGCTAGTGAGCTGGACCGTGTGTCCGGTCTGTTCGCCGATTTGCTTGCCGATTTCATTCACTGTGGCACGTGGAAGCTCGATCGCGCTCGTGACCTCCACCGGAATCAGATGGTTCTCGCGCTCCCATAGCTCCTCGAAGCTGACCCGTGTCGCCGGCAACACCGGCATCCGGTGGTGCTCAACGAGCATCGCCAGGAAGTTCGAGATCAGCGGGTCGGCGCCGCTGATCGCACGCTCGAGGCCATCCTGCTGCTCGGCCGTCGAGAAGTACGGCGAGTAGAGGAACAGGCGGAGCTCCTCGCTGGCAGCCAGCGCGTCGGCGAACTGCGCGAGCTGCTCGCGCACGACGTCGAGGTGCTTCCTGTCGCTCGCGGCCTCGAACAGCGCGCGGGCATAAACGTTTGCGATCGCCTGCATGCGCGGCTAGTTCTCCGAGCCCTCGAGGACCGTGAAATCGAGCTCGCTCAGCGCTTCCTCAACCAGCTTGCGCTGATCGGTGGCGGTCAGCGTCTTGCGCGTCACCTTCTCCGTGGCGAGGATCGTCAGCGTCGCAACTTCCTTGCGGATCTGCTCGAGCGCGCGCCGCGTCTCGTCCTGGATGTCGCGCTTGGTCTGCTCGAGCATCCGCTCGCGGCGCTCGCGCGCCTCGGCCAGGGTCTCGCGCTCATGCTCCTTGCCTGCCTCACGCGCGCGGGCGACGATCTCGTCGGCCTGGGTGCGAGCCTCGGCCAGCTGCTGGCGGTAATCCGCGAGAACCTGCTCGGCCTCGGCACGCAGCCGCTCCTGTGAGTCGATCGATTCCTCGATCGCACGCTGGCGCCGGTCGAGCGCTTCGCGAATCCGTGGGAAGGCAACCCGGTTGAGGATCACCATCGAGATCCCGAAGACGACCAGCGTCCAGATCATCAGCCCGACGTTCGGCGAGATCAGGAACGAACCGCTTGATGATGCGATAGGCGTCATAGCGATCTAGGCGAGGACGTAGCCGATGAGCCCGCCCACCAGGCCGTAGAAGAACGTCGCCTCGGTGAGAGCGAAGCCGAGCCACTGCAGACCGGTCAGCTCGGCCTGCATCTCCGGCTGGCGTGAGACCGATTCATAGACCTTGCCGAACAGCATGCCGATGCCGGCCCCGGCTCCTGCAGCGCCGCCGCCGGCGCCGACGCCGATCGAGATCGCCTTGCCGGCGTCCTCGCCAACCGTCAGGTTCGACGCCGCCGCAGCGATCAGCGGGTGGATGATTGACAGGACGGTTTGAGCAAACAAGTTGGACTCCTTAATCGGGCTAGTGTTCGGATACCGCGCTGCCGAGGTAGATCGCGGCGAGTATGGCGAAGATGAAGGCTTGTAGACCGGCGATCAGCACAGCCTCGAAGAGATAGATGGCGACGCCGAACGGCAGCAGGAACCAGGCGAGGTACTTCACGCCGAGCAACACCGCGAGGCCGCCGCTCATGAACCCGATCAGCATGTGGCCCGCCAGCAGATTTGCCCAGAGGCGAATCGTCAGCGACAGCAGCCGCAGGATGTTGGAGAGGATCTCGATCGGGAAGATCAGAATCAGCATCGCGCCGCCAACACCCGCCGGGATGAGGCTCTTGACGTAGCCGAACGGACCGTGGGCGCGCACGCCCTCGACGTTGAAAGCGATGTAGACGATCAGCGCCAGCACGAGCGGGAACGAGACGTTGGTCGTCGCCGCGAACAGTTGGAACGTAGGCAGCGTCGCGCCGAAGACGTGAACCTCCTCGAGCGGGTTCGTATTGACCGGCAGCGGGATATACCCGAGGAGGTTCGAGACGAGGATGAAGAAGAAGAGCGTGGCGACCAGCGGGAACCACTTGCGCGCCATGTCCTGGTCCATGTTGTCCGAGGTGATCTGCTTGCGGCAGATTCCGTAGCCGATCTCGACCGCGGTCTGGACGCGATTGGGGCGCATCTGCATGTGCCGCGCGACCCAGACCATCAAACCGATCGTTATGAGGCCGGCGAGTACGAGGTAGAGCACGCCCTTGTTGAGGTCGATCGGGCCGAACAGGTGCGCCCAGTTGAGTAGTTGGAACTCGTCCTGCGGCAGGTATGCGCTCTTGTGGCTGTGTACGCCGAAAGCGATCCCGAGCGCGACGGTCCCGCCCAACCAGGCGACCAGGAAGGCGACGAACATCTTCCGCCGCTTGCTCCACCCCCGGATGTTCGTCATCGTGCCGACTGTCCCGCTGGCGGGCCACTTGCGAGGCGGACGACGAACATGACGGTGTAGGCGCAGAAGATGATCAACGCAGCCGTCAGCGCATCGGCGCGAGTACCGACAGCGATCGCGACGATGATCCCGGCGGCCAGCAGCCAGATCCGCCCGAACGCTTCGAACAGCGTGTAGCCGAGGCGGGCGACCGGCTTGGTCACGTTCGCGATCCAGCGCTTATCGGCCTCCTGGACGATCCGCTGCAACAGCCAGGTTCCGGCACCAATCGCGTAACCAAGCGCCGGCGCGCCGAGCGGGATCGCAACGGCGGCGCCAAGCGCGAGCAGCACGAGATCGATGTAGCGCACCGGGCTCACCGCGAACTCAGAGGTGGCGGAAGCGCTCAATGACAACGCCGATCCCAACGAAGAAGCCGATGCCGAAGCCCGCAAGCATCAGTGGCACGAGCGCACCGACCAGCGCGCCGACGCCGGCGCCCACCGCCGTGCAGAGAGCGTTGACCGAGATCAGCAGCCATCCCGCTCCTGCTGCGTCCCTGCCAGTGATCGTCAGGCCCCTGCTCGCCGGGCTCGGGCGTGTTCACGTTGCGCACCGCCGCGGCTGGTGCACCAGGGATTCTGCTGGAGGCGTCTTTCGAAGCATTCTTCGGGGCGCCCCCAACACCTGAGGCCCGCGACCGTAGCTGCGCGCCTCGCCGAGCGCCGGGAGGCACGGCACAGCGACGACGGCGAAGTCTACATATTCCGAGACTTTGTAACAAGCTTGTGACAATCGCTGCTTGGCTTTGATCAGGCGCGCGTAGGCGCGGATCACGGTTTTGCTCCTCGAATCCAGTGTCCGCGCGTCCCATATGAGCCATCCGCCACCGCGCACGGGGTCGTTCAAAGGTCCGCACCGCTGCACAAAGGCTCACGCAGCTGCGCTCCCCTGCCGATACACGCAGCAGGAGCCCAGACAGCAAGGATGATGCAGATGAGAACAGCAACCACAGGCCAGACGCAGCTTGCCTTCACGAGCTCGCAGGCGGCAAGCTACCTCGGCGTTTCACTCGCCACGGTCCGCCGTTGGAGTGACGACGGCCATCTCCGCGGATACCGGACACCCGGCGGGCA
The DNA here is from genome assembly GCA_050010595.1 of Solirubrobacteraceae bacterium. Classification (GTDB taxonomy): domain Bacteria; phylum Actinomycetota; class Thermoleophilia; order Solirubrobacterales; family Solirubrobacteraceae; genus Palsa-513. The sequence goes on along the minus strand of JBEKKS010000002.1, from coordinate 55,089 downwards.
AAGGCGCTTTTCGCGCGCCCAGCTCGACGAGTTTCTCAGTTCGCTGAGGGGCGTTGAGACGCACGAGGACGCGCTAACCGCCGGCTAGACCTCAAAGATCCAGCGTCGATGAAAGTCCGCGCTCGCTGAGTGCATCGACGATGCGCGGCAGCGCAGCGACTGTGCGCCTCCAGGACCCCCTCGCCGAGTAGTCGTCGGCGTCGTGCAGTAGCAGGACCGAGCCCTCGGGCACGTCGCGTCCGACCAGCTTCGCGACGACCGAGTCGGCGGTCGCGCCGGCCTCCCAGTCTCTCCCCCAATGCGTCCAGAGCAACGCTCGCCAGCCGTTGCGCCTTGCGATCGCCAGCGCTGCCGCGTTGAAGATGCCGTACGGCGGCCGGTAGCGCTCAACCGGCCGTCCGGTCGCCTCCTCGATGCGCGCCTGCGCACGCATGATGTCGTCGGTGACGGCGCGCGGCCCGAGCCGCAGCAGGTTGCGATGGCGGTCGCAATGCAGGCCGACGGCGTGCCCGGCGGCAACGATCTCAGCGGCAAGCGAAGGATTGCGTGCGACCTGCTCGCCGACGAGAAAGAACGTTGCGTGCTCGCCGCGCTCGGCGAGCAGCTCGAGCACCGCGGGCGTGCCCTGAACGTGGGGGCCGTCGTCGAACGTGAGGCCGTAGCCGCGACGCTCGCGCGTTTGCGTCTCGATCCCAAACAAGGCGCGCAGCGGTGCTGAGTAGTACGCGAGCGCCGGAAGGAGGTAGCCGGCGCCACCGGCAGCGAGCGCCAGCGAAGCAATCCTCGGCACCTCGGTGATGCGATGATCGCTGCCGTTCATGGTCTCGTTGCTGATCGGAATCCTCGCCGCAAGCGGCGCATCGACGCTCTACAGCCTAGGGGTCGGCGTGCAATCGATCGATGCCCGCGAGACGAGCCAGGAGCACACGCTGCGGATCTCGTTGCTAACGCAACTCCTGCGCCGGGGACGCTGGCTGCTCGGAACGGCAATGACCGCGCTTGGCTGGCCGCTGCAGATCGTCGCGTTGCTGTTCGCGCCGCTCGAGGTTGTGCAGCCAGCACTTGCGGTCGGCCTGCTCGTCTTGCTCGCGCTCGGCGAGCGCATGCTCGGTGAGCGCCCGGGGCGCCGCGAGCTGCTCGCCACGTTCGCGATCGTCGCCGGCGTGGCAGGCATCGCCGCGCTGGCGCCGGCGCGGACTACCAGTCACGTACACGGCGTGGCGCTCTTCGCCGTCCTCGCCGCGCTCGGGGCGGCTGCGCTCGCACCGTTCATCGCGCAGGCGGTCGGCCGTCCCCTCGCCAACCTGACGATGATCGGCGCCGGCCTCGGGTTCGCATGGAGCGCGCTCGCAACGAAGCTCGTAGCCGATGCGGCCTCCGGTCATCACTGGTTCGCTGCGGCCGGCTGGGGGCTCGCGGCAATCGCCGCGTCACTTGTCGGCCTGACAGCGGAGATGAGCGCGTTGCAGAGGCGCGCCGCGATCCTCGTCGCACCGGTCGTCTTCGTCGCGCAGACGTTCGTGCCGATCATGCTCGCTCCCCTGATCCTGCACGAGAGCTTCCTCGACACGCCGCTGTCGGGCGTGCCGCTGCTCGTCTGCCTGCTCGTCCTGCTCGCCGGCGCGACGGTGCTCGCCCGCTCACCCGCGCTGCTCGCGCTCAGTCACCGCCGCGAGCTCGAAGCGGCGCAGCAGGGTGTATCGCCGTAGCGATCGCGCAGCGGCTAGCTGACCCGCGCGGGCAGGGGCAGCCCCGCCAGGCCCGACTCATCGACGACCGAGACGACCCAGTCGACTGCGCGCCTCGCGTCCTTTGCTCCGGCGAGCCGCAGCACCACGACATCGCCGGCGCGCAGCGCCCGCGAAAGGACCAAGCGGTTCGAGTTGACGGCAACCGCACCGGTCACGCCCTCGCCTCCAGAGACGTGCCCGAGGATCAGTTCGCCGACGCTCGGGTTGGCGGGATCGAGGTAGTAGAAGCGACGATGCAGGTGGAGCTGGCGCGCCTCGCGCCGCAGCTCGGCCTGCGTGTGAATCCAGTGCAGGAGGCTGCCGCGGTTCAGTGCCGGGATCACCTGATCGCCAAGCCGGTGCAGCTCGCGAAGCGTGCTCGTGTCTGGCACGGTCGCACTGGCAAACGAGGCTTCGATCCCGTGCCGCGCGAGCAGCCGAGCGACCGTGAGCTCCTGCGGCGCAGGGGCTTTCACCACCACTCGAACAGCTGCGACACCGTCGCTCGGCAGCGTCTTGACCTGGTGGCTGACAGCTGCGGCAATCGCATCGAGCTCGTCGGTCGACATCACCCAGACCCCGATGCCGAGGGCCATCACTGCAGTAGTAGCCATACGAACGGCGAGCAGGCGCCAGCTGGCGATCGGCCGCACCCGAACCGGCGCGCGCAGCACGATGTCGGAGGCAGCGGGATGGTCCGCACTGTTTCCGGTCGAGCGCTCGCGGCGCGGCTCCGATTGCACGCGCTCGACGTGCTCGACGAGCTCCGCCGGCGAGTTGGCGAGGGCGAGCAGATCGTGCGCGGCCATGTGCTTCGTGTTGAGCTTCGCGTGTCCGACCGACAGTCCATAGGAGACGACCGGGCAGCCGCGTGCCATCGCCTCGAGGCAAGTGACCCCGCCGGTCGAGTGTACGAGTACATCGGCTGCGGCCAGCAACTCCGGCATCTGCTGCGTGAAGCCCAGGACGCGTACGCGCGGGCTGTCGGCGAAGCGCTCGGAGAGCGCCTCGCGGACGTCCTCGTTGCGCCCGGCGACGCAGACGACGGTCGTGTCGGGGATCCGCTCCAGCTCGGCTACAGCGCCTGCGAGATCGCCTACGCCCCAGCCGCCGCCCGATACCACGGCGACGTGTCCGCTGCGCGGCAGCCCGAGCGCCTCGCGCGCCGCATTGCGCTCACGCGGCTCGAGGAACTCCGCGGCGATCAGCGGCCGTACCATCTGCGCGCTGCCACGACCGGCGATTCGCTCGACATCGCGGATCGACGCCTCGTACATCACGAGATGCGTGTCGATGCCCTTCTGCGCCCAGAAGAAAAGTCCCGTCATGTCGGTGATCGTTGCCATCGCCGGGACCTCGAGCATGCGGCGGCGGCGCATGTAACCCAAAGCCACGGTGATCGCCGGATAAGTCGAGACGACCACGTCGGGGTCGTGTTCCGCAATCACGCGGGCCAGTGGGCGCGCTCCGAGCCGCGTCAGCGCGAGCTTCGTCAGGCCGCGAACAGGGGGAGCGTGCTTGAGCAGCCAGTAGTAGAGCGAGTATGAGCGCGGCGCGACACGCAGCTGCGTGCGGTAGCCGTCCTCGACGAACGCCCGCAGGGCTCCGCCCATCGCGGCCAGACCGTCCAGCACCGTGACCTCGACAGGCTCGCCGCAGCGTTCGAGCTGCTCGCGCAGTGCGCGGGCAGCCGCAGCGTGCCCCTCGCCGACATCGGCGGAGAGAATCAGGACACGGCGCGGACGATTGGCCGCGCCGGAGGAGCGATCGGTTTGGTCGCTGGTTGGCAAATCAGAGGTACGGCGCCTTGGTGGCACTGCAAGTTTATCGGCCGGCGGAGCGAACGTAAGAAACTCATACGAATTCGCTCGAGCCCGCGCGCGCCTAGACAAGATAGAGACTACGGCGGTCGTCCGGTGGCTCGGCGCGCCCGGCAGGCGTCATCCGCCCGCTCGAGCCGCGAGTATTCGAGTGGTGCCGGCGAGAGCGCTCGATCCTCGGTCAGCGGACAGCGCGCCGGCGCACGAGACGGCTTCGCGGACGCAGCGGGCGGTCGGTGGGGTAGCGCTGGCCGGGCTCTTGATCTGCCTCTTCCTGCTCGGCGCAAATGCAGCGTCGGGCCGCTCGAACTACGTTCCGTCGGGCAGTCGCAGCTTCCCCGCCTGGCTCGCGGGGCCGCTCGCGCCATTCGGCTTCAGCACCTCGCACGCCCTGCTGGAAGGGCTCGTTCTTGCGATCTGCGCTCTCTACGGTGTTGTGCTCGCATGCCTGCGGGCGCTTCCCACGCGCCTGGTTTGGGGGGCCATCGTCCTCGCGACCCTGCTCGCGATGCTGGCACCGCCGTTGCTGTCTGGCGACGTCATGGGCTACATCTCGTTCGCGCGGCTCGGCGCGCTGCACGGCCTCAGCCCGTACAGCCACACCGCGAACGCCACACCGAGCGATCCCATCTACCCCTACCTGACCTGGCGCGGGGCGAGCGCCGTCACGAGCCCGTACGGTCCGCTCTTCACGATCGCGAGCTACGCGCTCGCACCACTGAGCATCGCCGCGGCGCTATGGACGCTCAAGTGCCTGGCGGCGCTGACGACGCTGGCGACGGTGGCGCTGCTGTGGCGCATCGCAAAGCAGCTCGGGCACTCGCCGACGTGGGCGGCGGCAATGTATGGCCTGAACCCGCTCGTACTCGTGTTCGCCGTCGGCGGCGCGCACAACGACACGTGGTTCTGCCTGCTGAGCGCGGTCGCGATCCTCTGGCTGATCTCGTTCCGCGAGCCGCGCGCGGGCCTCGCCATGGTCGCCGCCACGGCGATCAAGGTCTCGGCCGTGCTGCTGATCCCGTTCGCAGCACTCGGCGCACGCCGGCGCCGCACCGTGCTCGTCTGGAGCGCTACCGCGATCGCGATCGCGATCGTCGCGTCGCTTGCGATCTTCGGCAGCTCGCTCGATGGGATCGTCAGCGCGTTGCACGGCGAGCAGCGCGACGTGGCGCGCCATGCGTTGCCAAACGAGGTTTCGATGCTGCTCGGGCTTGGCCACCTGCCAGAGGCGGTGCGGGCGACATTCCTCGCCGGGTTCTTCGCGGCTCTGGCTGCCACCCTCTGGCGCGCATGGAAGGGCTCCTGGTGGCTTGACTGCTATGCCTGGGCGACGCTCGCGCTGCTCGGCGCGAGCAGCTGGCTGCTGCCGTGGTACGGAATGTGGGCGCTGCTACCGGCATCCGTCAGTGGCAGCAGACGCTTGCAGGGCGTGACGCTTGGCGCGTGCGCCTACTGCGTCGCGATCAAGATCCTCTGAGCGTCGACGCAGTCGGTCCCGTCGGTCCCGTCGTGCCCGTGTAAGAAGCACACGCCGGCGGAACGCTCGAGATCGCGCAGTCAGGCGCCATCCCCCACGCGGCGAGCGTGTTTGCGAGCACGTCGTAGGCCGGGCGCACCGCATCGGTCCAGGAGATCAGCGCCGAGTCCCAGGTGTCGTGCGGAGAGACCGCCTTCCACTCGTAGAGGTAGACGCGCTGGATGCGCGGGCTCAGCTTCACGAGCTTGTGGAAGATGAACGTGTCGACCTGCGCAGCGTGCTTTGCCCCCTGGACGAAATTGACGTGCGTCGCGTTGACACGCTTGACGATGCCGCCGGTCTCCGCAAACCAGATCTTCCCGGTGACTGCATGCAGCAGGCGCTCGGTCGTGCCCGTCGTCAGGCGGTTGGCGCCGAAGTAGTTGTTCAACCCCCAGTAGCCGGGCTGGCGGTGCGCATAGCGGATGAACGCGTGCACCCACCGCACCATCGGTACCGCCTCGGTCGCCGGGACGTCGAGCAGATCGGCTGCGAGGATCGTGCATCGCGGGCAGTCCCGGCGCAGGGCGAGGTAGTACTGGGCGGCGCGCCGCGGGTTGAACGCGGTGCCTTCGAGATAGAAGTTGGCCTCGTCCCAGGTCTCGAACTGGGTCACCCAAGGGAAGGCCGCTCGCAGCAAGCGGAACGCCCGGCTGAAGCGGGCGACGCTGGGGAGCGCCCGCTGGGTGTGGACGCTGCCGACGATGTGATCGAAGGTGATCAGCGGCGTCAGCCCGTCGGCGCGCGCGTCATCGAGCCACGCGGTGAGCGCCGCACGCTCACGCGGGACCTCGATCGCGTTCCAGGGGATGTCGTCGCGAACCTGCGTGATACCGAGGGCGAGAAAGCGCGGATCGCCGAACAGCTGCGTGTTGTTCTCGCCGATGCCGACGAGCACGTGCGCGGAGGCGAGCGCCGGCGTAGCGCAGGCGACGCCAGCTGCCGCCAGCAGCGCGAGCAATGTGAGTCGCATCCTCAAGGCTCCTAAGGGTCGCATACCGAGCTTGCGCCTCAGTGGCCGGCACAGGCCGGCGGCACTTGCGAGATCGCGCAGTCAGGCTCGACGCCCCACGCGGCAAGCGTCTGCGCGAGGGCGTAGTAAGCCGGACGGGGTGTACCGGTCGATGAGATCAGCGCAGAGTCCCAGCCCTGCCGCGGGCTCGCCGCCTGCCACTGGTAGAGGTACACCCGCTTGATCCGCGGGCTGAGTCGCGCAAGACGATCGAGAATGAAACGGTCGACCGTCGCCTGGCGCAGCAGGACAGCCTGCGACGCCGCCTGCGCGTGGCTTGGCTCGCTGACGATGCCGGCTACCTCGGCGATCCAGACCTCGCCGGTGACGGCGTGCAGCAGGCGCTCGGTCGTGCTCGGGTCGAGGCTGTTGGCGCCGACGTAATCGTTGAGCGCCCAGATCGAGGGCTCGAAACCAAGCGCCCTTATGAACTCGTGGACCCAGCGCACCTCATCGAGGGCGTAGCGCGGATCGGTGATGTCGAGCACGTCCGGGGCGACGATCGTGCAGCTCGGGCAGTCGTGGCGCAGCACGACGTAGTAGCGCGCGACGCGGCCAGGTCGCGTCGCCGTCGGTTCGCCGTAGTAGTTGGACTCGTTCCAGGTCAAGAACTCGGTGACCCACGGATAGAGCCTGCGCAGCTCGAGGAACAGCGCGCTGAACTGCGCGACCGACGGCAGCGCGCGGCGCAGCGGCGGCGCGGCATGATCGAACGTGATCAGCGGCGTCAGCCCGTCTCTGCGGGCTGCGTCCAACCAGCGCGCGAGCCGCTCGCTGTAGAACGGGACGAGCAGCACGTTCCACGGAATCTCGACGCGCACCAGCTTGATCCCGAGTGCGAGAAAGCGCGGATCGCTGAAGAATTCGGTGTCGTTGTCGGCAAGTCCGATCTGCGTCGCGACACTCGGCCGCTTCGCGGCCGAGGTCGCTCCTTTGGCTGAGCTCGCGCCCGTTGGGCCGTGAGGTTGCCGTGCTCTCGGATGGTTGCTTGAAGCGCCGCAGGCGGCTAGGGCGAGGCAGAGCGCGGTGAGGAGAACGCCGCGCCGGGGGGTCATGGGGCGGCTGCCCTACATGGGGGCGGGACTGTGGAGATGGCGCAGTCGGGCTTGATTCCCCAGGCGGCGAGCGTATTTGCGAGCACGTCGTAGGCAGGACGTGGCTTGTCGTCCGCCGCGATCAGCGCGGAATCCCAGCTCGTACGGGTGCGAACCGCCTGCCACTCGTAGAGGTAGATGCGCTGGATGCGCTGGCTGAGACTGCCGAGCTTGTTCAGCAGGAAGCCGTCGACTGTGGCCTGGTGGCTGGTCGTAAGCGGGAAGCGCGGGAGGCCGTAATGCGGGAAGCGGACGATTCCACCGGTCTCGGTGAGCCAGATGTAGCCCTTCACCGCGTGCAGTAGCGCGATCGTCGAGGACTCAGACAGCTGGTTGGCACTCACATAGTTGTGCAGGCCCCAGTACTCGGGCTGGCGGCCCGCGTCGGCAATGAACTCGCGCGCCCAGGTGACCTCGTTGATCGCCTCGGTGCGGTTGTCGATGTCAAGCAACTCGGCCGCCAGGATCGTGCACTTCGAGCAGTCACGACGCAGCGCCAGGTAGTACTGAGCGGTGCGGCGCGGGTCACCGGCGGTCGGCTCGCCGAAGTAATTGGCCTCGTTCCATGTGGCGAAGTCCGTCACCCACGGCCAGCGCTTGCGAAACGCGAGGAATGCCTTGCTGAATTGCGCGACGCTCGGCAGTCGCGCAGCCCTGTCGCGCAGGTAGGAGTGGTCGAACGTGATCAGCGGTGTGAGGCCGCGCGCATGAGCGTTGGCGAGCCAGGCAGCAAGGATGTCGCGGCGGTAGTGATCGCGGTAGGCCTTCGAGAGCACGTCCCATGCGACGTAGAAGCGCACCTGCTTGATACCGAGCGAGAGGAAGCGCGGGTCGTTGAACATCGCCAGGTTCTCGTCGGCGATCCCGACGAGTGGGTGCGAGACGCGGCTTGCCGCGGCGGATTGCGTGACGCTGAGCGCCGCGATCAGCGCCGCGGCGGCGAGCAGGGCGACGAGTAGCTGGCGAGAGCGTGGCACGGGGTGGAAACTGGCGCGGAAGCGAAAAGTCGCGTCAGCCGCGTGCCCCGCCGGCACGACGGCTCTGAGCTGCCGCCGCCGGAGGCCCGGGTGGCGCAGCGGCCGGATCGACGACGCCGCGGGCCGGTTGCGAGGCGACGCGGCCCCTGAACTTGACGATCTCGAGCACGTAGACAAGGTAGATGCTCGCGAGCACGACGAGCAGGGCATAGGCCGAGAGCAGGGCGGCCCAGCCGTCGTTGACGACACCGTGATCGCTGTAGGGAACGAAACGCAAGGCGAGCGCGAGCCCGGCGAGCATCAGCGTCCACGCATACAGGTAGATGACCGTGCGCCGGACGCTGAAGCCGATGCGCGCGAGGCGGTGGTGAAAGTGCTCGGCGTCTGCGATGTAGATCGGACGGCGGTATTTGAGCCGCTTGAGCACGACGAAGGTCGTATCGAGGAACGGGACGGCGAGCAGGATCAGCGGCAGCGCGAAGGCGACCGTCGAGGCCGTCTTGAGATCGCCGGTCACGGCGACGGTGCCCATCAGCAGTCCCAGCAGGTTCGCGCCGCAGTCGCCCATGAAGCTCGAAGCCGGGTGGAAGTTGTGCACGAGGAAGCCGAGCGACGCACCGGCGGTGATCGCCGCAAGCACCCCAGCCGCGTTCTGGCCGAGGTTGAAGGCGATCACGGCAAAGGCCGCGGCGATGATCGCGCAGACGCCAGCGGCGAGCCCGTCGACGCCATCGGAGAAGTTGACGACGTTCATCATCGCGACAAGCCCGATGATCGTGAGCGTCGGACCGGCGTTGGGGAAGTGCAGTACGCCGAGCAGCGGCAGCGTGATCTCGCGGACGACGACGCCTGCCTGCTCGGCGATCAGCGCGGCGACGACCTGGCCGGCGAGCTTGAGCACCGGGTTGAGATCGAAGCGATCGTCGATCGCGCCGACGAGGACGATCACCGCGCCGGCCAGCAGGATGCCGTGCCAGTGGACGACCCCGGTGATGAGCACACCGTGGTGGTGAACCGCAGCCGTGCTCGCGGGAAGCCAGATCAGTCCGGAAAAGAGCAGCGCAGCGAATATCGCGAGACCGCCAAGCAGCGGCGTGGCGCGCGCCGAAAGCCCTCGCTCACTCGGCAGATCGACCGCCCCGACGCGGCGGGCGAGCCGCATTGTCAGCGGCGTCAGGAGTACTGCCACGACAGTCGCCGCAGCGAACGCGTACAGCGCATCGAGCCCTGAGGGGTTCATCAGCGAGTCCAAAGCATCGCAGGCCGAGAGGTCTGCCGTCGTCCGCCGCAATAGACGCTGCGTGGACCGGCCCTGCTCAGCGGAGCCCTAAGCGTACGCTGCGAGCTCCGCATAGAGCGGGTAGCGATCGATGATCGCCCCGACCCGATCGAGCAGCTCGCCGCGCAACGCTTCGAAGTCGGGTGACAAGGCAGCCCCGATGATCTCGCCGATCTCGCGGAAGTCCTCAGCTCCCAGTCCACGCGTGACCATCGCCGGTGAGCCGATCCGAAGCCCGGACGTGACGCGCGGCGGGCGCGGGTCAAACGGAACCGCGTTGCGGTTGACGGTGATGTTCACCTGAGCGAGTCGGTCTTCGGCATCCTGCCCGCTCAGCTCGCTGGCGCGCAAATCGACGAGCACGAGGTGAACGTCCGTCCCTCCGGTCAGCACCTCGATCCCGTTGCCCGCGTCGAGCAGGGCCCGGCCAAGCTCACGCGCGCCGTCCAGCGTGCGCCGCTGGCGCTCGCGGAACTGCTCGCTTGCGGCGATCCGCAGCGTCACCGCCTTTGCCGCGATGACATGCTGGAGCGGGCCGCCCTGCTGGCCCGGAAAGACAGCGCGGTCGATCTCCTTCGCGAGCTCTCCGCGGCAGAGGATCAGGCCGGCGCGCGGGCCGCCGAGCGTCTTGTGGGTTGTAGTCGTCACCACATCGGCGTAGGGCACCGGGCTTGGGTGAAGCCCCGCGGCGACGAGTCCGGCGAAGTGCGCCATATCGACCATCAGGTAGGCGCCAACCTCGTCGGCGATCTCGCGGAAGCGCGGGAAGTCGAGCTGGCGCGGGTAGGCGGACCAGCCGGCGAGGAGAAGCTTTGGGCGGCGCTCCCGCGCGATCCGCGCGACCTCGTCCATGTCGATCAGGCTCGTCTGCGGGTCGACCTCGTAGGCCGCGATGTCGTAGAGCTTGCCCGACACATTGATCTTCATGCCATGCGTGAGGTGACCTCCGTGCGCGAGCGAGAGTCCCATCAGCGTGTCGCCAGGGTCGAGCAGCGCGTGGTAGACGGCGGTGTTCGCCTGGGCCCCGGAATGCGGCTGGACGTTCGCGTGCTCGGCACCGAAGAGCTCCTTGGCGCGATCGATCGCAAGCTGCTCGGCCATGTCCACGTACTCGCAGCCGCCGTAATAGCGCGCGCCGGGATAGCCCTCGGCGTACTTGTTGGTCAGGACGCTCCCCTGGCAGTCGAGCACCGCCTGCGGCACGAAGTTCTCGGACGCGATCAGCTCCAGCGTGCGCCGCTGCCGGTCAAGCTCGAGCGCGAGGATCTCGGCGATCTCGGGATCAACGTCGGCGACCGGACGGTTGAAATAATCGTGAGGCAGCGCGTCGGTCACCGTGATTCGAGCTTACCAGCGTCAAGTGACGCGGCCACGGCCTGCTCGCTGAGCCCGCCCAACCGCAACACCCGCCAGACCCCAGCGCGGTCGAGGTCGCCGAGGTCGATCACGGTCGAGGCGACTCCGTGGAGCTCGCCGCCATCGATGACGAGGTCGGCGCCGTCGCGGATCGAGCCCGCGACATCCGCGAGCCGCCGCGCATCGGGGCCGCCGGCGAGGTTCGCGCTCGACTGCAGAACCGGCCCGGGGAGCGCAAGGCCGATGTCGATGACGCGCACCCCGAGCAGCGCACCGCCGCCTGCTAGGGGGAACCGCCCGCGCGGGTTCGCCAGCAGCAGCGTTGCAGGCCCCGGCAGGAGCGCGCACATCGCAGCCCGGCTGCGCTCTCCCAGCTCGGGCAGCGTCGCGAGCGCGAGCTCGAGCGAGGTGAAGAGGATCGCTGCCGGCTTGTCCGGCGGGCGCGCTTTCAGCTCGTAGAGGCGACGGACGGCGCCCGCACTCTGCGGATCGCAGCAGAGCCCGTAGACGGTGTCGGTCGGGAAGACCGCGACGCCGCCGGCATTGACGCAGTCGGCGAGCGCTCCCGAGGCGCCTGCAAGTGCGACCGTCATCGACGTCCCACGAGGACGCGTTCCCTGCCGGCGAGATCGCGCCGGCGCTCGACCGCGGCGAACCCGGCAGTGGCGAGCAGCCCGGCCACCTCATCTGCCTGGTCCTCCCCCAGCTCGAGTGCGAGCAGCGCGGCACGGCGCGGCGCGGCCTGCGCGATCAGCCGGCGGATCAGCGCGAGCCCGTCACCGCCCCCGTCGAGCGCGAGCGCCGGCTCGTGACGCACGATCTCAGGCGCGAGCGTGGCAAGGACGGCGCTGCGCACGTAAGGCGGGTTGGCGAGGATCGCGTCGTGCTCGTCAGACAGTCCGGTGAGGAGGTCGGACTCGACGAACTGCATCTCGAGACCGAGCCGCCGAGCGTTCTCGCGGGCCACGCTCAGCGCCGCGCCACTGAGGTCGCTACCCGTCACGACGAGGTCCGGGCGCTCGTCGCGGAGCGCCAGCGCAACGGCGCCGCTGCCGGTGGCACAGTCGAGCACCTTGGCGCCGTGCGGCAACTCGAGCCCCACCTCGACGAGGAGCTCTGTCTCAGGTCGCGGGACGAGTACGCGCTTGTCGACCGCCAGCTCGATGCGACGAAAGCCGCGACGGCCGGTGATGTAGGCGACCGGCTCGCGCTCGACCGCCCGCCGTCGCACGTGTGACTGGAAGCGGCGAACCGCTTCACCGGTGACCGGTAGCGAAGGGTCGAGCACGAGTCGCTCGCGCGTGACGCCGAGTGCGTCGGCGAGCAGGAGCTCGGCATCGAGCCGCGCACTCGGCGAGCCGCCCGCCGCGATCGCGACACGCGCGCCATCGAGCGCGTCGCGAGCAGCTACCGCGCTGCGCGCACTCACGTCGCCTCAGCGAGGCGCCGGCGCTTCTCCTCAGCCTGCAGCGCCGCCGTGAGCTCGTCGAGCTCGCCCGCGAGCACTGCCTCGAGGTTGTAGAGCGTCAGCTTCACGCGGTGGTCGGTCACGCGACCCTGCGCGTAGTTGTAGGTGCGAACCTTCTCGGCACGCTCGCCTGTACCGACCTGCGAGCGGCGATCGGCCGCGAGCGCGGCCTGCTGCTCGGCGAGCGCGCGCTCATAGAGGCGTGCGCGGAGCACGCGCAGGGCCTTCTCGCGGTTCTGTAGCTGGGACTTCTCGTCCTGCATCGAGACGACGATCCCCGATGGCTTGTGCGTCACGCGCACCGCGGAGTCGGTCGTATTGACCGACTGGCCGCCGGGGCCACTCGAGCGATACACGTCCACCTGCAGGTCGTTCGGGTCGATCTGCACGTCGACCTCCTCGGCCTCCGGAAGGGCGGCGACGGTCGCTGTGGATGTGTGGATGCGCCCCTGCGACTCGGTCTGCGGCACGCGCTGGACCCGGTGCGTGCCGCCCTCGAACTTGAACACCGAATAGGCGCCGTCGCCCTTGATCGCGAACGTGTGCTTGCCCTCGGCGTCCTCGAGCGACTCGACAGCGAAGCCGCGTCGCTCGGCGTAGCGCGTCAGCATGCGGTAGACGTCATCGGCCCACAACCCGGCCTCGTCCCCGCCGGCGCCGCCCTGGATCTCGACGATCACGTTCTTGTCGTCGTTCGGGTCGCGCTGCACCATCGCGAGGCGGATCGCCTCCTCGAGCTCCTCGATCCGCTCACGCGAGCTCTCGAGCAGCTCGCGCAACTCAGCGTCGTCGCCCCCGTCGGCGAGCAGCTCCTCTGCGCCCGCAGCATCATCGACCGCGTGGCGCCACTCGCCCGCGAGCTTGGCCGCCGGCTCGAGCTGGTGGTAGGCGCGACCAACCTCTGCGAGGCGCTGGCGGTCGCCGATCACGGCAGGATCCGACATCTGCCCCGAGAGCTCGGCAAAGCGCGACTCGATCTGCTCGACAAGCGGCTCGCTCACGCGACCACCTCGAGCCCGACGAGGTCACTCGCGCGCAGGCCGTCGCTCTCCTCGGCGTCGAGCACCGCGCGCAGTGCTGCGATCGCGACGGCAAGCTGGCCGGCGTCCGGCTCGCGCGTGGTCAGGCGCTGGAGCGCGAGACCGGGAGCGATGATCAAGGAGACCCAGCGTTGTGAGCGGTAGCGCGCCGCGAGCCGGATGATCTCGTAGGAGATGCCAGCGATCACCGGCACGCCGAGGATCCGCGTCGCGATCAGCCAGTACCAGGCCGGGAGGCCGAGGGGCGCGAAGACGAAGATCGCGACGATCATGACGATCAGGAGGAAGCTCGTCCCGCAGCGGGGGTGCAGGCGCGAGAAGCGCGCGGCGGAGGCGGGCTCGAGCGGCGCACCCGCTTCATAGCAGGCGATCGTCTTGTGCTCGGCACCGTGGTACTCGAGCACGCGCCGCAGCTCGCGCAGCCGCGAGATCAGTACCAGGTAACCGAGGAAGATCAGCGTGCGCAGGACGCCCTCGACAAGCCAGAACAGCGTCGCCGAGTGCAGCGGTCCCTTGACGAGGCTGACGAGCCCGACGGGCAGGACGAAGAAGAGCCCGATCGCCAACACCAGGGAGAGCGCGACCGCCCCGGCCCAGGTGCCGCGCGGAAGCTCCTCCCCCGCCTCGCCCGCCTGCACGCCGACGGAAACGTTGAGCGCGCGCATGCCGATCCCGAGTGACTCGCCGAGCGCGACGACGCCGCGGACGAGTGGCAGTCGCAGGATCCGGTGGCGGCGCAGAACCGAGTCGAGCGGGGTGCTCTGCACGACGATCGCGCCGGTTGGAACCTCGCGCTCACCGCGCTCGACCTGGTCGGGTGTCGGCGCGCGCGTGGCGACCGACCAGGTGCGCACACCGCGCATCATCACACCCTCGAGCACCGCCTGACCGCCGATCGGGCGATCGCTGAGCGTGCCGTTACGCTCGCGCGCAGCGCGCCGCACGGCGACCACCATGCAGTCCTAACTAGTCGCGGCAGCGCGGCGCGCGCTGCGGGCGGCGCGGCGCTGGAAGCGCTCCACGCGACCGCCGGTGTCGATCAGCTTCTGGCGGCCCGTGTAGAACGGGTGGCAGTTCGAGCAGATCTCGACGTGTATGTCCGGCTTGGTCGAGCGCGTGACGAACTCGTTGCCGCAGGTGCAGCGAACGTGGGCTTCCACGTACTCGGGATGAATGTCGTGCTTCATGCTTCACATATTGTAGCCGGTCGCCGATGTGCTCCAGCGCGCCCGTGCGAGCTCAGCCCGCCGTGTCGCTGCCTGTCGAAGCGGGACTCGGGCACGTGAGCGATACGGTGCGTCGAGCGTTGCTCGGCTCTGTGATCGCCCCGCCAGGATCGACGGTCGCCGTCAGAGTCGAGCCCGGCGTGCAACGCGGCCCGGTGAACTGGACCGTCGTAGTCGCCGCGGAGGCAAGACCGTCGACCGTCTGGTCCGGCAAGGCCGTGCCGCCAACGCTCAAGCCAACCTGGAAGGAGCCGGCGGCACCGGGTCCGATGTCACGGATCAGGACCTCGTAATCCTCGGTCGTCTGCGGCGGCGAGCCGGGCGAGTGCACGATCGAGGCGATCACGAGGTCGGGCTCCGGCGCCGCGACAGGGGCCTCGACACACGCCGGCGTGACGCGCAGATCGGCATCCAGGACCCGGTGATGCGCTCCGATCCAGCGGTAGTGCACGACAGCGCGGAACGCGCCTGAGGCGGGTAGATCGACGACGTTCTCGGTCGCGGTGAAGCTCGCGATGCCCGGGCTCGAGACCTGCCAGGCGCCGAAGCCGGGCGCGCTGATCCGGGTGAACGGAGCGCCGCGCGTGGTGCGCTCGTAGAGGTCGAAGCTGACAGCCATGGCGCTGACCCTCGGCAGAGTCTGCATCGTCGCGCTGAAGCTCGCCGTACGCGCCGACGCCGTCGAGCCTTGGACGCAGGCCGCCAGCGTCGCCGAATCGACAAGCGCAGCAGGCGCGCTCGCGACGCGGTGCGCGGCGTGTGCAGGCCCGGCGACCGCCGGGGCGGCGCTACAGACGAGGGCGCTCAGCGCACAGGCGACGATTCGGCTGGTCATTGCACCAATTGAACACGCCGCAGCAGCCGAGGTTGCGAGCTTGCGTGCAAAACCCGCCGCTAGCCGGCCTTACGCCCGCGAAGCGCGGCCGCGAGTCGCGGCAGGATCCTGTTGAGGTCGCCGACGATCCCGAGATCAGCGAAGGCGAAGATCGGCGCGCCCGCGTCCTTGTTGATCGCGACGATGTTCGCCGAAGACTGCATGCCGACCTTGTGCTGGATCGCGCCCGAGATTCCGGCCGCAAGATAGAGCGCCGGCGCGACCGTCTTGCCGGTCTGGCCGACCTGTGCGGAATAGGGGTACCAGCCCGCATCGACGGCGGCGCGCGTTGCGGCAACGGCGCTGGTCGGTCCGAAGGAGCGCGCGAGCTCCTCGCAGAGCGCGAAGCCGTCAGCGTTGCCAAGGCCCCGGCCACCGGCGACGATCACATCCGCTCCCTCGATGTCGACGTCGGCTCCGCGCTGCTCCCCGCGAGCGATCATGCGCGCCCGAGTCGAGAACGGCGACAGCTCGACGGCGAGATCCACGACGCGTGCGGCACCGGCGCCCTCGCGGACCTCGAAGGCGCCGAGGCGCCCGACCACTATCCCGGGAGCACCCCGGAACTCGATCTCCGAGATCTGCGAATCACCGAGGATCGGCCGCTCCGCGATCAGCTTGCCGTCGTTCACGCGCAACTGCGTGACCTCGACGGCAACGCCGGCGCCAACGCGCGCGGCCAGACCGGCGCCGATCTCGAACGCGAGCAGTCCGCCACCGAAGAGCACGTAGGCGTACTCGCGGGCGGCCAGGACCTGAGCCAGGGCATCGACGACCGGTTGGGCAAGGCCCTCTACGCCGCCGACGCGGTAGACCGTCGACGCGCCGTAGCGCCCAAGCGTCGCGCAGAGCGCCTCGTCGGCACGATCGCCGTAGACCAGTGCGTGAGCCTCGCCGCCGAGCTCTGCGGCGAGCTTCGCGCCCTCGCTGAGGGCGCCGAGCGAGCTCTTGTTGAACGCGCCTTCCCAATGCAGGGCGTAGACGAGGACGTCGGCCATCAGATCAGCTTGCGTTGCTCGAGCCAGGCAAGGATCGCTGCAACCGTCGCGTCGGTGTCGCCGTCATCGATGATCGTGGCGGACGCCTTCGCCTGGGGCTCCTTCGTCCCAGACCAATGTGCCCGCGAGCCGGCGGCGCCCACGCGACCTCGATCGATCGCGAGATCGAGCAGCGAAAGCGTCTCGAGCGGCTGCTTGCGCGCACCCATGATCGCCTTGAGCGACGGGTAGCGCGGCTCGTTGATCGCGTCGCCGACCGCGATGACCGCCGGCAGCGTCAGCTCAACGGTGTCGTAGCCGTACTCGGCCTGGCGCTCGCAGCGTAGCGTCTCGCCGGTGACGTCGAGCTTGATGACCTGGGTGAGCACCGGCATCCGCAGGTGCTCGGCAACGACGGCCGCGACCGCGTAGCACTCGCCATCGTCTGATTGCTGGCCAAGCAGCACGAGGTCCGGCTGCTCACGCTCGAGCGCCTTCGCGAGCGCGTAACCGGTCGCCGCGACATCCGAGCCGGCGAGCCCGTCGTCGCAGAGATGAAGCGAGCGATCGGCGCCGAGCGAGACCGCCTTGTGGAGAGCGCGGACCGCGCTCGGCGGGCCCATCGTCACCGCCACGATCTCGTCGACCGGCAAGGCGCCGGATTCCTCGAGCCGCACCGCGGCTTCGATCGCGTGCGTGTCGTACGGGTTCAGGGTGCGCTCGCCGCTGCGGTCGAGTCGACCAGTGTGCGGGTCGAGCCGCTTGCGGACAGTCGCATCGGGAACCTCCTTGACGAGGACGCAGATCTTCACCGGCCACCCGTCACCGAGCTGCGGATGAAGTCGACCGCAGCCGCGGTGGGGGCGCCGGGCGTGAACACCGCAGCGACCCCGAGCTCTTTGAGCTCGGGGATGTCGGCGGCCGGGATCGTGCCACCAAGCGTCACGACCACGTCGTCGAGGCCCTGTTCGTGCAGCAGCTCGATGATCCGCGGGACCAGCGTCATGTGAGCCCCCGAGAGGATCGAGAGGCCAACCGCGTCGGCGCTCTCCTGGAGGACCGTCTCGACGATCTGCTCCGGCGTCTGGTGAAGACCCGTGTAGATCACGTCCATGCCGGCGTCGCGCAGCGCGCGAGCGATCACCTTCGCGCCGCGATCGTGACCATCGAGCCCCGGCTTCGCGACGACGACGCGGATCCTCTTCTCTGTCTCTTGCGGGGCTACAGGCATCACGAACCGGCGATCTGAGTCTATTGCTCGCCGGCTGTATGCTCGCCGCCGATGGAGGTCAGCGCCTCAACCGCGACGCCTGAGGCCAGTGGCGCCGACACGATCGTTCATGGCGTCTTCGCGGGCGAGTCAGCCGAACAACCCGCGCTCGCGGCGCTGCTGCACTCGGGCGAGGCGAAGACGAAGGCCGGCTCGCTCGCGCTGACTCACCTCGACGGACGCCGGCACCTGCTCGTCGGGCTCGGCAAGCGCGGCGAGCTCAATGCCGAGGGTGCACGCGTCGCCGCCGCCAATGTCGCCAAGCGGGCACTCGAGCTTGGCGCGCGCAGGGTTGCCTGGGTCGCACCGGCCGGCGCCGATGCGGGCGCGCTGGTCGAAGGGACAATCCTCGCGAGCTACCGTTTCGACCGCTACAAGCGGCGCGACGAGGACGACGCGCCGGGGGAGCTCGAGTCGCTCACGATTTGCACCGAAGCCGACTGCAGCACCGCGGTGGCGCGCGCGAAGCTGGTCGCCGAAGCCGTCAACGCGGCGCGAGTGCTGCAGGACATGCCCGCGAACGACATGACGCCGAGCGATCTCGCGGCGCGTGCGAGCGAGCTTGCTGCCGCGCACCCGAGCGTCAGCGCGAGCGTCGAGCGCCGAGCGCAGATCATCGACCGCGGGATGGGCGCGTTCGCCGCGGTGGCGCAGGGAAGCGCGCAGGATCCCGCGCTGATCACGCTGCGCTACAAGGGACCCAGCGCCAAGGGTCCGGTGCTCGGCTTCGTCGGCAAGGCGGTCACGTTCGACAGCGGCGGCATCTCGCTCAAGCCCTCCTCCGGGATGGAGGAGATGAAGTTCGACATGTCGGGCGGCGCCGCCGTGATCGAGGCGCTCGGGGCGATCGCGGCGCTCGAGCTGCCGGTCGAGATAGTCGCCGTCGTCGGTGCGACCGAGAACATGCCATCAGGCCGCTCGATGAGGCCCGGCGACATAGTGCGCACGATGAAGGGTCTGACGGTCGAGATCAACAACACGGACTGCGAGGGCCGCCTCGTGCTCGCGGACTGCATCGCACACGCGATCGCCGAGGGCGCGGAGCGGGTCGTCGATCTCGCGACGCTGACGGGCGCGGTCGTGGTTGCGCTCGGACACACCTATGCCGGCCTCGTCGCGAACGACGACGACTGGGCGGGCGCCGTGACCGCCGCCGGCGAGGCGACCGGCGAGATCGTCTGGCGGCTGCCGCTGCACGCCGAATACGAGGCGCTCGTCAACGGCAGCTACGCCGACCTGACGAACAGGCCGCCGCGCGGCGTCGCGAGCTCGATCACCGCCGCCGCGTTCCTCGCTCGCTTCGCGGATGAGGTCCCATGGGTGCATCTGGACATCGTCGGCACCGCCTGGGAGCTCGACCGCGCCTACACCGGCAAGGGCAGCTCTGGCTGGGGCGTGCGTCTCCTCGTCGAGCTCGCGGACCAACTGCGCTGAGCGCCGGCTACTCAGGCACGCCACTGCCGCGCAAGCTCGGCGTCGAAGCGGGGATGCGCGTCGCGGTGCTCGGCGGGCCCGACGGTCTAGTGCAGCTGCTCGGCGCCTCGCGCGCATTGCGCGGGCGCTTCGAAGTGATCGTCCTGTTCGAGACCTCGCGGGCCGGCCTCGAGCGGCGACTGCCGGCCGCCCTGCGCGCGCGTGACGGGGCGCTCTGGATCGCCTGGCCGAAGCGGAGCTCGGGCCTCGCCAGCGACCTCGACGACGGCGTCGTGCGCCAGATCGGGCTCGCGACAGGCCTCGTCGACAACAAGGTCTGCGCGATCGACGAGACCTGGTCGGGTCTGCGCTTCGTCGCGCGCCGGCGCTAACGCCGACCCGTCGCCGGCGATCGTGCTGTACAGACGCAGAACGCGCGAGTAGCCCTGAAGAACGAGGTGGCGCGTCACGCAGACGCCACCAAACAGACGGCAACGTACGATGGGCGCGTGATCGAAGAGCGCTTTCCGCTATTCCCGCTCGGGCTCGTCGCGCTACCCGGCGAGGAGGTCGCACTGCACATCTTCGAGAAGCGCTACAGGACGATGATCGGCGAGTGCTTCGACCAGGGGCGCGAGTTCGGGATCGTCTGGCTCGCGGATGACGAGCTGAAGCCGGTCGGCTGCACATGCGCAGTCGAGCGCGTGCTCGAGCGCCTCGACGATGGGCGCTTCAACATCCTTGCGCGGGGGCGGCGGCCGTTTCGCCTCGTCGAGCGCGACGACTCACTCGCCTACCCGGCCGGGACGATCGAGCTGCTCGCGGACTTGGTCGAGCCGCGCGACGGCGAAGCGGTAGCGGAAGCGCACTCGAACTATTCGGCGCTCGTGCTTGCCGCCACCGACAGCCTGCCCGAAGCGGATCTGCTCGAAGCGATGGGCGCCTATGACATGGCGGGGACGATCGACTTCGGACTCGCGGCAAAGCAGGAGCTGCTCGAGCTGCGCTCCGAGAACGCGCGGCTGCGATTGCTCGCGCGGATGATGCGAGCAGCGCTCGCGCAGGTCGAGCTGGCCGAGCGCGCCGGCGAGCGCGCCCGGTCGAACGGCAAAGTGCGCTTCGGGTGAGACCGGCTTTTGCCGGCCTCACCCTTCGCAGCTGGACCCGCGCGTGGCTGAGGCGAGCGCGCGACGTGCGCTAAGCGCCGTGTATGCGGTGCTGGCTGGAGCTGTGGCGCAACGCAAGTTGCTTGGGTTACGTTGGTTCGAGTGCGCGAGACTGGACACGGCCCGCGCGTCAGCCAGCGAGGATGACCGGCGAAGCGGTCACCGCAGCCGCGAGGATGATTGGCGGCGCGGCGGTGTGATTCAGCGCGTCGGTTTGTCGCCGGGCACCGCAGCCGCAAACTCGGGGGCTTCGATCCAAGCGATCGCCATCGCCGAGCGTGACTGGAAGCGCTGAGGCGTGGCGCGGCGGATCCGCGGCTCGGCGTCGGCCGGGCTCGCTGCATCGCGCAGCGGCCGCGAGCGATCGCCGTGACCGGTCGCGACGACGGTGACCCAGACCTGATCGTCGAGTGACTCGTCGACCATCGCGCCGAAGATGATGTTCGCGTCCGGATGTGCAGCGCCGCTGACGGCCTTCGCGGCCTCGTTGACCTCCCACAGCGAGAGGCTCGGACCGCCGGTGATCGACAGCAGGATCCCGTGCGCGCCCTCGACCGAGGTCTCGAGCAACGGTGAGGAGACGGCAGCCAAGGCAGCATCGACCGCGCGGTCGTCGCCCGTGCCGAGGCCGATGCCCAGCAGTGCCGTGCCAGCGTTCGACATGACCGTGCGGACGTCCGCGAAGTCGAGGTTGATCAGGCCCGGAAGCGTCACGAGATCGGCAATTCCCTGGACGCCCTGGCGCAGCACGTCGTCGGCAACGGCAAAGGCGTCAACCATCGTCGTGCGCTTGTCGAGGACCGACAGCAGCCGGTTGTTCGGGACGACGATCAGCGTGTCGACGACCTGGGCGAGCTCGTCGATACCGGCTTGCGCCTGCTGGGCACGGCGCGTGCCCTCGAATCCGAATGGCTTCGTCACGATGCCGACCGCAAGCGCGCCCACCTCGCGAGCGATTTCGGCGACCACCGGTGCAGCGCCCGTGCCAGTGCCACCGCCCTCGCCGGCGGTGACGAAGACCATGTCGGCACCCTTCAGCTCGGCCTTGATCGCGTCGTAGGCCTCGAGCGCGGACTGGCGACCGACCGCGGCGTCGGCGCCCGAGCCGAGCCCGCGCGTGACGTCGCCGCCGATTCGCAGCACCGTCTCGGCGGTCGACTGCTGGAGCGACTGGACGTCGGTGTTGATCGCGATGAACTCGACGCCCGGGATCTGGGCCTCGATCATGCGGTTAACGGCGTTGACCCCGGCACCCCCGACGCCGACGACCCGCAGGCACGCGTGGCCGAGCTGGCGCTGGCGCGGTTGCGCCGGCTCCTTCGCGAGGATCTCCGCCGGCGGAGCAAGCGAGCGCTCGCCCCGCGACGCGCGGATCTCGAGCATGTCGCTCGGAAGCTCGGAGCTGAACGCTTCGCGCAGACGGTCGGTGGCGGCCGGCGCGGCGGCAGCCGGCTCGACTGGCGTCGCCGAAGACGCGGGCTCGCCCGTCAGGGGCTCCTCGAGCCCCTCGGTCTCGGTCTTGCGGAACAGCGCCGCAAGCGGACCCTCGCGCATACTCGCACGCTTACTTGGAGCGACCATCGATGACCTCCTTCGCCAAGTCGCGGTAGGCCTTCGCGGCCAATCCGGCAGGGTCGTAGCGCAGCACCGACATGCCCTTCACCGGAGCTTCCGCGAAGCGCACCGTCTTGCGGATACGGGAAGCGAACACGCGGTCGCCGAAGTTCTCCTCGAGGATCTCGATCGCTTCCTTCGCGTGGATCGTGCGCGAGTCGACGAGCGTCGGCAGGATGCCCTGGATGTCGACATCCGGATTGAGGTTCTCGCGGACCATCGCGAGTGTGTTCTGCAGCTGGATCAGGCCGCGCATCGACAGGTACTCGCACTGGACCGGGACGATCACCTTGTCCGCCGCGGTCAGCGCGTTGATCGTCAAGAGCCCGAGGCTCGGCGGCGTGTCGATGCAGATGAAGTCGTAGTCCTCGCGAATCGGGTTCAGCGCGCGCTCGAGCGCACGCTCGCGGCCGATCGTCGCGGCAAGGGCGATCTCGGCGCCCGCCAGGTCGATCGAAGCGCACGCCACGTCAACCTCGCGCTTGCGAATCACCTCCCGGATCGAGAGCTGATGAACGAGCACGTCATACATGGAGCGTTCCAGGGTGTCCGGATCGATCCCTTGGGACATCGTCAGGTTGCCTTGAGGGTCCATGTCGACGCAGAGCACGCGATGGCCCTCCTCGACGAACGCCACGGCGAGGTTGAGCGTCGTCGTCGTCTTCGCGACGCCGCCCTTCTGGTTGGCAAAAGCAATGACTTTGGCTTTGGTCACGACCGCACGCTCCGCTGGAAGAAGATCCGCACGGCGCGTTATTCGGACGCAGCGCAGGGAATCCTGCACGGAGAATTAGTGGGATTTGAGGAAGCGTTGGCCGGCCCCCGACGAGTGACTGGCGCGGACACAGGGAGCGGCAAGGCTGGTGGCCTTGCCGCGACCGAGGACAAAGCCAGACGGATCCAGGCGCCGCCGGGGCAGGTCTGACGCTTGCTCAGGTCCCACTAGCATCGGTGTCGATGGCTCAGAGCCCGACAACTTCCCCGGCCGAGCGGCGGCTTGTCTTCGTGCTCGGCAAGGGCGGTGTCGGGCGCACGACGATCGCAGCGGCGCTTGGGCTGCTCGACGCTTCGCGCGGCGCGCGAACGATCGTCGCCGAGGTCAGCGCGCGCGGCGAACTGCCGGAGCTCTTCGGTGCATCGGCAACGGCCGGTGAGAGTGAGGTCGCACCCAACCTGTGGACGCTCCAGATCGACACGAGTCGGGCACTCGACGAGTACCTGCACGAGCACATGCCTTTGCGGATGCTCGCCGACATGGTCGGCGCAACGCGCCTCGTCGGCTACCTGGCCGCTGCGACACCCGGGCTCCGTGAGCTGCTGAACGCCGGCAAGCTCTGGGAGCTCGCACAGCCCGAGCGCCGCATCGCCGA
Organism: Solirubrobacteraceae bacterium; assembly: GCA_050010595.1. Classification (GTDB taxonomy): domain Bacteria; phylum Actinomycetota; class Thermoleophilia; order Solirubrobacterales; family Solirubrobacteraceae; genus Palsa-513. Next base: position 31,887 of record JBEKKS010000002.1, on the reverse strand, counting down.
CGCGCGGCCGTATGACCGCGTGATCGTCGACGCGCCCGCCAGCGGGCATGCGCTCGGGCTGTTGACCGCCCCCGGTGCGTTCGCGCGCACGGCGCAAGGCGGCCCGATTGCGCGCCAGGGGGGTCGAATCGACGAGATGCTCCACGACCGCTCGCGCACGGCGCTGATCGCGGTCACGCGACCGCTCGACGCAGCGATCAGCGAGCTGCTCGAGCTGCGCAGAGCACTACGCGACAGCGCCGGACTCGAGCTAGACCTCGTCGCAGTCAACGCGACACCGCCGCCGGGCCTGGCACGAGCGGACATCGCTCAGCTCGAGGGCGTGCTGAGCGCCAACGGCGGACTCGCGCCAAACGCCCGAGCCGCCGTGGGACGCGCCCTCGCGGAAGAGCGCGCGCGCAAGACCGCTGCGCAACAGCTCGAACGCCTCGGCCACGAGCTGAACGGGGTACCACTGATCGAGCTGCCGACCCTCTACAGCGCACAGATCGGCACCACGGAGCTCGCGACGCTCACAGGCCTGCTGGCGGAGCTCCTTTGAGCGTGAGCACCCTTGCGGACTTGCTCGGCGACCGGCGCATCTGTGTCTGTGTCGGCGCGGGCGGCGTCGGCAAGACGACGGCCTCCGCGGCGATCGCGCTCGGCCTCGCCGCGCGCGGCAAGCGCGTCGCGCTCGTCACGATCGACCCCTCACGCCGGCTTGCCGGCGCGCTCGCGCTGAGCGAGCTGACAAACGAGCCGGTCGCGCTCAGCCGCGCACACCTCGCTCCCACCGGGCTCGAGCTGCGCGGCGAAGTCTGCGCGATGGTGCTCGACCCGAAGCGCACACTCGACGAGCTCGTCGTCCAGCTCGCACCTGACGAGCGCACACGTGACCGCGTGCTTGCAAACCACATCTACCGTGAACTCTCGAGCGCGGTCAGCGGCTCACACGAGTTCACGGCGATCGCGAAGCTCTACGAGCTCGACCGCACGCACGCCTACGACGCGATCGTGCTCGACACGCCGCCATCGCGCAACACGCTCGACTTTCTGCGCGCGCCTGAGCGCCTGATGCAGTTCTTCGACGCGCGCGCTCTACGCCTGCTGCTCGCACCCGCGGGGCTCGGCGCGCGGCTCGCAGGACGCGCGAGCGGACCCGCGCTCGCTCTGATCCGCCACCTTGTCGGTGTTGACCTGCTCGCCGAGATCGCGCTCTTCCTGACCGCGATCGGCAGCTTGATCGGGGGCTTCCGCGAGCGCGCCAGCGCGGTCGAGGCACTCCTGCGCGACCCGGGCACCGCGTTCATCATGGTCAGCTCGCCCGAGAGCGAGCCGGTCCGCGAATCGATCGCGTTCGCGCAAGCGCTGCGCGAAGCGGGCCTGCCGCTCGGCGGCCTGATCGTCAACCGCGTCCACAGCGCCGAGGACACGACACCCGTCGAGGTCCGAGCGGTCCTCACCCCCGTGCTCGGCGGGCGCCTCGCCGAGCACGTAGCCGAATCCGAGCAGCGGGCGCGGACGCTCGCGCAGCGCGACGCGACAGGGATGAACCGACTCGCGGCGGCGCTACCAGGCGTGTCGCGCGCGCTCGTGCCGGCCCTTGAAAGCGTCGGCGAGCTCGAGACGCTCGGCGCAGTCGCGCGCGAGCTCTTTCCCAGCTAGAGGTGCATCTCCGTCGTCGGAGCGTCGACGAGTGCTTCCATTGCCGGGTCGAAGCGCGGCACGTGCGGATTGCGCGCTGACGTGCTCGGCGTCGCGAACAGGTCAGAGCCAAACGACGAGCGCACAGCCCGGCGGGTCACCTGGAACTCGTCTTCGCCGTCGGTGCCCAGCTCCGCCTCCGGGACGTAGATGCGCGCGTCAGCCTGCGCCGCGAGGTCGCCGCGCAACTCGCCGGCGATCACCTCGCGCAAGAGCGTGCGCAAACGCTCCTCAACCTCCGTGGCCAGCGCGAGCGCGCCGTCGGGCACCTCGGCGCCGCCGATCACCGACTGCTCCAGCGTGATCGCGCGAAGCATCCGCTTTGTGAGCTCGCCCCGTTCGAGGCTGTCCGCAGCGGCCAGTGCCGCCAAGCGGCCCGCGAGCCTGCCACTGCCCGGTCCCTCGGGCTCGAGCAGCGCCCGTAGGGCGAGCAGATGGTCGCTGAGCCCTTCGAGTCGGCCCTCCCGCGAACAGCCGAGCTCGAAGCGGCGCAGCGCCCAAGCCAACGCCCCGTCCGTGGGGCGACGGCGACTGACAAGTTGACAAAACGAGCGGAGCTCCTCTTCCTGCTCGCCGACCAGGACTACATTCGCGTCGCCGCGGCCGCCTGCCGGCAGCGACAGCGCCCGCCAATCGGTGCCGTCGGCGTGAATCCAGGCGAGCGGCGCCAGCGAGATGCCACCCGCGTAGAGGCGCATCGCGGTCTGCAGGCCAAGCAGCCGGTGAAGCGCCTGCGCTACGCCGTCGCTGCCCTCCCCCGGATCGATCGCGACAACAACCGAAGGGCGGTCATCACGCACCCAGGCGGGATCCGGCGGCACGCGGCCGAGGCGCTCGAGCGGCGCCAGCAGGACACCGTCGCCAAGCGCGAGCTCCTTCATCGTCGTGCTCACGCCGCGCAACAACCCGAGCAGCGCGATCTCCGTGTGCTGCTCCACCACATTCGCGAACAGCTCGCGGTAAGCAGGCTCGAAACGGTCGGGCGCAAGCTCAAAGCTCTTGTCGGCCCCGTCGAAGATGCGCTCGGTGAAGCAGCGCAGCGCGACCTCGGCAAGCTCGCTGCCGTCATCCGCAGCGCCTGCGGGCACGTGGCTCTCGAGGTAGGTATGCAACCCCGGGAGCCGCTCCAGCTCCGCAAGAGCTGCCGCGGCACTCGGCTGGACGCGCAACATCGGCCAGTGACGCATCACGAAAGCGCCAGTCAGCGGGCGGTAGCAGTACAAGGCCGGCCGATGCGTGCGGGCGCGCTCCTCGACGACCTCGAACCCGACCTCGTCGCCCGTGGCAACGGCTGCGCTAAGCACCTGCGCCGCCTCGACGGCGAAAGCGTGCAGCAATTGATGCAGCTGACCTGAGCGCATGCGACCGATTTCGCGTCGCACTCGACGCATCCTGCGCGCGCAGCGCCAGTTGCAGCGTTAGGCGGCGAGCGTCATGTGCTCGGACGCGCGCGAAACCTCTTCGCACACCCAGCGGCGCCCGTAGTCACGCATGCTCTCGATGATCGGCAGCAGATCCCGGCCCTTCGCAGTCAACGCGTACTCCACGCGTGGCGGAACCTCTGGATATGTGTGGCGCTCGATGATTCCCTCTTCTTCCAGCGCACGCAGCCGCAACGACAGCGTGCGCGGGCTGATCCCGGCAAGCGAACGCTCCAACTCGCAGAACCGGCTGCGGCCATCGGCAAGATCGCGAATCAGCAGCAGCGTCCACTTGCCGCAGACGAGCTCTGCGGTATGGCAAACCGGACAAGTGTCATCAACGCCCATAGCAAAACTTTACCAAGTGAAGTGGCCGGCCGGTTGGACGGCGGCATCCTGCCGCCGTCCAACCGCCGGCGGCTTGCGGCGGGAGCAGGGCTTGTCCAGTGCTCTGGGTGCTGGCCTTTGGCCGGGGCTGGTGGCGCTCGGGAGCTCCGGTTGTGCAGCTCGCCGTGGACTGGTCCGGTGGTGGGTCTTGGGTGGCGTCGCCACGTGCGGGGTGCGCCGGCATCATGCCGCCGGAGGCGCCGGGCGCTGGTCGGTGGGTGGGGTGTGGTGCGAGCGGGCGGCTATAACTGTGGCCATGGGTGACTTGGTGGCCGCGGTGGCAGCTGGCTATGCCGAAGCGCATACGACTCCGTTTACTGGTCCGGTTGGTCTTGCTGCCGCGTGGACGGAGGTCAACACTTCGTCGCCGCAGATGATGAGTGGCCTCGCGGAGGCGAGGCTGCTGGAGGCGTTGATCGTCGCCGGTGGCGCGCGCCGCGTGCTCGAGATCGGGACCTTCACCGCGGTTGGCACTTTGTCGATGGCGGCGGCGCTGCCGGCGGACGGAACGATCACGACGCTCGAGGTCGACGAGACAACCGCGGCTGCGGCGCGGCGGCACATCGATGCAAGTCCGCATGCGCAGCGCGTTGAGCTGATCGTCGGCGATGCCCTGGCGACGATCGCGAGCCTCGACGGGCGGTTTGACCTCGTCTACATCGATGCGTGGAAAGCCGACTATCCGGCCTACTACGAAGCGGTCCTGCCAAAGCTCGCTGAGCGCGGCGTGATCGTGGCCGACAACCTATTCCTCGACGGCGCGGCACTGGAGGACACCGCCAACGACGCGCGCACAGTCGGTATCCGCGAGTTCGCCGCCCGCGTCCAGCGCGACCCGGGCATGCACAACGTCCTGCTGACGGTCGGGGACGGAGTGATGCTGGCATGGCGCGCACCGGGCGAGCTGTAGTCGCGGGATAGCCGCGGGCGGCGAGCGTACTGACCGACCGCTCGAGCGTTGGGCGAAGCGCGGAATGGGATCGCCTCGACCCGATCAGGAGGACGCGCGCTACGTCGTCCGAGTTCCGCGCTGCTCGACCCTCCAGGTCGATGGCTCAGCGCGAGTTGGCGGTCTCGAGGGCTTGGAGTTGGTCGGCGAGACGTTCTAGCGCGCGCTGGATCGAGCGGCGCATGACGGTGCGGACGATTGGTGCGGCGAGGCGTTCGCTGAGCGGGATCTTCTGCCATGCGTATTCGAAGGCGATGTGGGTACCGCCGTCGGGGAGCTCGGTGAGTGTGTAGGTGCCGGTCGCGACGCGCTTGCCGCCGGCGCCGATGTTGCGCTCGACGCTTCTTGCGGGAGGGTCGGCCTCGATGACCTCGATCTCGAGCGCGTCCTTGCGGCCGCCGAGAACGGCGTTGACGCGGACCTTCGACCCGACTCCGCGGTCAGGTCCTTCGCAGCGCCAGTCGCGCATCATGTGGTCGGTGAACAGTTCGTGGTTTGCCTGGACGTCGAGAAAGTCGTACACGGCTTCGCGCGGCTGGGGAACGTTGATGGATTCTTGGATCGGATTCATGTACCACACGGTACACTAAGGTGGCGATGGACGGCAACACCCCCAGGCAGCGGCTGCTTGACGCGTCGATCGACTGGGTCGCGGCCCACGGGATCGGGGAGCTCAGCCTGCGGCAGCTGGCCGCTGAGCTGGGCACGAGCCATCGCATGCTGATCTTCCATTTCGGCTCGAAGGAGAAGCTCTGGATCGAGATCGTGCGCACCGTCGAGGAACGCCAGCGCGAGCAACTCCGCGCGCAGCTGCCCGACCCGGGCAAGCCGGTTGGCGAGGCGCTGTGGACGTGGTGGAAGCACATCTCGGACCGATCGCTATGGGCAAACGAGCGCCTGTTCTTCGAGCTCTACGGCCAGGCGCTTCAGGGACGCCCGCATGCTGTCGAGTTTCTCGACGGGATCGTCGAGGACTGGATCGAGCCGGTCGCGCAGGCGAGCATCGCGCGCGGCGTGCCCGAGCTGCTGGCCCGGGCGCAGGCCCGGCTCGGCGTGGCCGTCACCCGCGGCCTCCTCCTCGACCTGCTCGCAACCGGCGACACCGACGCAGTCGACCAGGCAATGGCGGCGTTCATTGCTCTGTGCGAGACATGGGTCCAGCACGTTGATGGCGACCAGGCTGACGCGAGCCCCCAACAGTGAATCGGCTGCCGCTACCGATCGTCGCAGTGCAGCGCGCACGGCTGCGCTCAGCACTCGAGGATCATGCAGAGGGAGTCAGGCTGCCGTGAGCGCTCAGCCCGCGATCGCGACGAGCGGCTTGTCGAAGGACTATGGCTCCGGGCGCGGCGTGTTCGAGCTTGACCTGGAGGTCGAACGGGGCGAGGTGTTCGGGTTCCTTGGTCCCAATGGCGCGGGCAAGTCGACCACGATGCGACTGCTGCTGGATCTGATCAAGCCGACCTCGGGATCCGCTCGCGTACTCGGACTTGACGTGAGCACATCCAGCATCGAGATCCGTCGCAGGGTCGGGTTCCTGCCAGGCGATCTGGCGATGTACCCGAAGCTGACCGGGCGCGTGGTACTCGACTATCTGGCGCACCTACGCGGTGGGGTCGACGCCCGCGTGCGCGACTCGCTGGCGGAGCGCTTCGACACCGATCTCGATCGCCCGATCCGCCAGCTGTCGACCGGCAACCGGCAGAAGCTCGGGCTGATTCAGGCGTTCATGCATGAACCCGACCTGCTGATTCTGGACGAGCCGATCGCGGGCCTGGATCCGCTCGTGCAGCAGAGCTTCCACGCGCTCCTGCGCGAGGTAAGCGCGCAGGGACGCACAGTGTTTCTCTCGTCGCACACCCTGTCGGAGGTCGAGCGCGTCACCCACCGCGTGGCGATCCTTCGCAAGGGTCGGCTCGTGGTCGTCGACTCGCTCGAGAACCTGCGAAAGGTCGCAATTCAGCGCCTCGAGATCGAGTTCAGCGCACCCGTCGACGGCGAGCAGTTCCGCGCTCTCCCAGGCGTCAGGGACGTGAAGGCCGAGGGACACACAGTGACGATCGGATTCGAGGGGTCCGCCGACGCCGTCGTAAAGGCCGTCGCTGCGCACGAGGTGCTGGCGATCCGCCCCCGCGAGGACGACCTCGAGGAAATCTTCTTGCGCTACTACCAAGCCGGGGGAACGCCGTGAGCTGGCCGACCGTCGCAATCACCCTCCGCCAGCGCGTGCCCGCCACCCTGTCAGCGAGCATTGGGATGATCGCGGTGATGCTCGCCGTCGGGGCGCTGTTCCCCGCGGTCGGGCACACGATCGGCAAGCTCCACGTTCCCGCCAGCGTCTCCAACCTCTTGGGCGGCGCCGACTACGGGACCATTACCGGCTGGTTTCGCAGCGAGATCGCCGTCATCTACGGACCGCTCGTGATCGGCGCGCTCGCAATTACCGGCGCCGTCGCCGCCACCGCCGGCGAGGAGGAAGACCGAATCCTCGCACTCATCCTTGCCCACCCGATCCTTCGCTCACGCCTGATCGCCGCCAAAGCCGCCGCGATCGCCTGCGTCGTCGGGACGATCGCGTTCGCAATCTGGATCGGGCTGATCGTCGGCGTCGCGATCGGCGGCGGCGGCATCACGCTCGCTCACATGACCGCGCTCGCCATCCAACTCGCGTTCTTCGGATCCGCCACCGGCGCGGTGGCACTCGCAATTGCAGCCAGCACCGGCCGCAAGTCCCTTGCGACCGGTGTGGCCGCAGCCGTCGCGATCCTCGGCTGGCTGATCAACAGCCTCGCGCCACTCGTCAGCGCCATCGGCTGGCTCAAATACCTCGCCCCCTACTACTACTACGCCGGCCACGACCCACTCGCCCACGGCCTCGACATCCCCGGCCTAATCGTCCTCGGGGCGCTCACGCTGATGCTCACCGCAGGCGCCATGATCAGCATCCAAAACCGCGACCTCCGCGCCTAGGCGCAAGCCACGACCAGAACACGCCAGGCGCTGCGGGCAGGCCGCGATCTGCTCTCCGGTCTTGCTGGCAGCGGGACGAGAGTTGTGTCGCGGTTCCCTTGTGGTCGGGTTCAGACCGCGACGCGGCCACCGTCGGCGGGCAGAATGGCGCCGTAGATAAAGCTCGCATCGTCTGAAGCGAGGAAGCTGACAGCGGCGGCAATCTCGTCCGGGGTCGCCCCGCGCCCGGCCGGTGTGCTCGATGCCAGGACATCGAACATCTCGCCCATCGCGGCGCTCGCGGGAGTGCGTGTCGGTCCGGGTGCGACTGTGTTGACGCGGACACCTTGGCCGGCGTACTCGGCCGTCCAGGCCTTCGTGAGCGACTCGATCGCAGCTTTGGAGGCGCCGTAGGCGGCCAGGCCGCTCATGCCGATAGTTGCGGCCATCGTCGAGATGTTGACGATCGAGCCGCCGCCCTTTGCCGCCATGCGCGGAGCGATCACAGCCGTCAGGAAGAACGGCGCTTTGACATTGACATCGAACGTGACGTCGAACGCCTCTTGCGTCGCCTGGTCGGTCGGGCCGCCGGGAAAGACGCCAGCGTTGTTGACCAGCACATCAACGTCTTTCGTGGCCTCGGCGAGACGTCTGACCTCTTCGAAGCTAGCGAGGTCAGCGGCGATGAAGCGTGCCTTCCCCCCGGCGGCCTCGACGGCCTCTACGACCTCGCGACCGCGGCCCTCATCGCGGCCGCTAATGATCACCTCTGCGCCGTCGCTTGCCAAGCGCTCTGCGACAGCACGGCCGATGCCCGATGTGCCGCCGGTGATGAGGGCGGTCTTGCCTTGAAGTGCCATGTCTCGATGTTCTCCCGTCAATGGTTGTCGTTAGCCGAAGAAACTGGAATGCGTACTCCACTCTAGCAGACTGGATTGCCTAATCCAGTCTTGCTAAAATTCGCGACATGAGCACAACCAGTCCCTCCGCTCGTCGGCTTACGCCCAAGGGACAACAGACCCGACAGCGCATCATTGGCGCGGCGGCAGACCTGATCTTCGAGCACGGCGTCGCCCACACGACAATCGAGGACGTGCGCGCGGCGGCCGACGTCTCGAGCTCACAGCTCTACCACTACTTCGACGACAAGCCTGCCTTGGTCCGCGCCGTGATCGGACACCAGGCCGACACGATCATCGCCGGGCAGGAGACGTTCGATCTCAGCGACTTGACTGGTTTGCGCGCCTGGCGTGACTGGGTGATCGAGTATCAGCGCGAGCTCAACTGCAGCGGCGGCTGCCCGATCGGCTCGCTCGGAAGCGAGTTAGCCGAGACCGACCCCGAAGCCAGAGCCCAGGTCGCCGAGGGCTTCAAACGTTGGGAAGCGACCATCCGGAACGGCCTGCGAGAGATGCACGCGCGCGGCCGGCTCCCCTCCGAAACCGACCCCGACACCCTCGCGCTCGCGCTACTTGCAGCATTACAAGGCGGCCTGCTCCTGACGCAGATCGAACGCGACACCAAACCGTTAGAAGCCGCACTCGACACGACGCTGGACCTCATCGCCAGACTCGGCGCCTCGACGACCGCCGAGTCAAGCGCTGCTCACAGCGCCTAGGTCCGTAGAGACAAGCCTGAGCACGTGCTTCGCGGTGGGACGATCCGGTCGCGCAGGGACTGGTGATGCGGGAGTTCGACGGCAAGGCGCTCTACGCGGCGCTGGATGCCAAGCGCCAGGCTGAACGACTGAGCTGGCCTGGCGCGGCGGCGGCGATCTGGGATATGGCGCCCTTGTTGAATGCGGCTCGCGACGCGCGCGGGCTGGCGAATCATCCGATCAGCCCTTCGACGCTGCGGAACCTGGGCAAGGGCGGCGACACGAGCTGCCAGCACGCTCTGTTCTTTCTGCGCTGGCTGGGGCGCACGCCCGAGAGCTTCCTGGCCGGCGCTGGCCTCGATGCCGGTGCGCCGCTACCGGCCTGCGGCCCGGACCGCCGCCCGCGGTGGAACCTGAAGGCCCTACACGCCGGTCTGAACGAAGCCCGCGTGACTCGTGGCGTCACCTGGGCGCAGACTGCCTACGACCTGCGCTGCCAGCCAGGCCAGCTCACCGGCCTGAAGACCGCCCGCTTTGCAACCAGCATGGTCCTTGCGATGCGCATCACCCAGTGGGTCGGTCGGCCAGCAGCCGATTTCATGTACGAGGCCCGCTGGTAGCGCGCCCTCCGGCGCCCAACACGCCGCTGCCGATCGTCGCGCATTGGGGTCACGGGCCCGAGCGCCAGCCGCGCTTGCTTCGCTGTGCTAGAGCGCGCGTACGGAGCGAAGGCCTCGCGCGGCGCTGACCGCGGCGACCGCGCTCAGGCCGAGCATGCCGGTGAACTGAATCGCGATGCTGGTCGTGACATTGATCAGCTGCCCTGGACCGTTGCCGGACGCGCCGAGTCGGGGTGCATCGGCGAGGATCCCGACCAGGAAGACGCCGGTGGCCAGGGCGACCGTCGTCATGCAAAGCGCGACGAGCGCGATAGCGGGCACTGAGCGCGCGAACGCTGAGCGCGGCACGTCGATGCGGCGCATGATGGCGCGCGGCGCGGCCCAGCAAGCGAAACCGCCGGTCGCGCCGCAGAGCAGGCAAAACCCGACTAGTAGCCAGCCGCCGACGCCGGCGTGGTGGCGATGGGCATCCATCCACAGAGCGAGTAGGCCGACCGAGCCAGCGAATACGGCAATCGCGGCCGGTGGCACCGCGATCAGCTTGATCAGGGCCGGCTCGCGCGTTCGCCATGCGTGTGCCAGCGAGGCCAGGACGAGCGGCGCCGCGGCCAGCGCGAGAGCGGCTGCGGCGACGAGGGCAGCGACCAGGATGACGGTGTGGGCAATGCCGAGCAGCGGATGGACGTGCTCGGTGTAGTCATAGTTCTCGGTCGTCTTGGCGAAGCCCGAGCCGACGGCGCAGAAGACGATGAAGCAGCCAAGCACTCGAGCGATCGTGCTCCTCGCTCGGGCCGCCGGTGCTGAGCCGGCGAGCGGTCGCAGGTGCGCCGTCAGGGCACCGCGCAGCAGATCCAGCGTACCGGTGACACTCGCCGGCGTCTGATCGAGCAATGCGGACAGCTCCTCGCCGTAGCGATCGCGCCACGCCTGTGGATACAACGAGAGCAAGCGCTTTCTCATGTGCTTGCCTCGGCTGCCGACAGACGCCGCAGACCGACGCTCGCCACGCGCTCCTGCGCAGTCAACTGCTCGCGAAGCGCCGCGGCGCCCGATCGCGTCAGGCGGTAGGGGCGGCGGCGATCATCGGCCTCGAGCGGCTCGATCAGGCCACGCTCCTCGAGACGGGCGATCGCACCGTAGAGCGTTCCCGGTCCGAGCGTGACGCCAGCGATCTCCTGCACGTCGCGCGTGATCGCATAGCCGTGCTTGGCGCCCTCGGCGAGACTCGCCATGATCAGCAGAGCTGGCTCGGTGCTACGCATTACGGTAGATCGTAGCACGTAGTAGCCACCGTCGCGTCACGAATGCAGTGGTTCGGCCAGCTTCATCGCCTTGCGCTCAGCAGGCCCCCGTCGCGAATCAGAGCGCCCCCTCGTGCCAGACAGCACGACGAAGGCCGAGGCGAGACCGCCGGGGACGGCCGTCTCGACTCAACTCGCCAGGGCGATGACGTTCGGGTCCCCACCGCCAGCTTGCGTGCCGGCGGGCAGTTCGGCCTCGAGCATGAGCTTGAAGTCGTGGGGGCTGCTTGCCGCATCGAGCGCGTCCTCGACCTTCACGCGTCCGTTGCGTACGTGACTCAGGAGCGCTTGGTCGAAGGTCTGCATCCCGTAGTAGCTGCCGTCGGCGATGATCTCGGATAGGCCTGTCTCGGCGTGGGTGGGGTCGCGAATTACGTCGCGGACGCGGCCGGTCATTCGGAGCACTTCGACTGCGGCGACGCGCCCGCCGACTGCGGCGGGTACGAGGCGCTGCGAGATGACGCCCTTGAGCGTGCCGGCGATCATCGAGCGCACTTGCGCGTGCTGGTGGGGCGGGAAGAAGTCGAGCATCCGGTTGATCGATTCGGCGGCGTCGACGGTGTGGATGGTCGAGAGGACGAGGTGGCCGGTTTCCGCGGCCGAGAGAGCCGTTCCGACCGTTTCCTCGTCGCGCATCTCGCCGATCAGGATGACATCGGGGTCTTGGCGCAGGACGCGCCTCAGTGCGTGCTTGAAACTGTCGGTGTCCGAGCCGACTTCGCGCTGGCTGATCATCGACCGCTGGTCGCTGTGGACGAATTCGATTGGATCTTCGATCGTCACAATGTGCGCTGAGCGCGTTTTGTTGATGTGATCGATGATCGCGGCGAGGGTCGTGCTCTTGCCGCTGCCGGTGCTGCCGGTTACGAGGATGATTCCGCGGGCTTCTTCGGCGAGCTCGGTGACTACTGGTGGCAGACCCAGATCTTCGACCGTGCGGATCCGATGTGGAATAGCGCGCGCAACGAGCGAGACTTGCCCGCGCTGCTGGAAGATGTTGATACGAAAGCGCGCGACGCCGGGGATCTCGTGCGAGATGTCAAGCTCGTGGTGCTTCTCGAAATCGATCAGCCGGTCCGTGCCCGCGAGCAGCTGTTTCGCGCAGGCGGCCGTGTCGCCGGGTTCGAGCACGGGCCAGTCATCGGTGGTGAGCTGGCCGAGCTCGCCATCGACGCGCGCGAGCGGTACCGACCCCACTTTGAGGTGCAGATCCGACCCGTCGCAGGCGACGAGCGCGCAGAGTACTTTCTCGATGTCGATCACGCCTAGTTATCGGATCGGCGCCTGTTGAGCTACGGTTGAGCCGCCGCGGACCGTCTGTCCGCTTGTTCCGGGTTTCCTCCAACAGGCGTTTAGGGCGTAACTCGCTCCGCCTGTCCGAGCTACGCCCTTGCTGCGCGGGGCTTTTTACGCGACGTCGCGCAGCTTTTGCGCCTCTGCGAGGTTTTGCAGCTTCTTCAGCGACTGGTTCTCGATTTGGCGGATCCGTTCGCGCGTCACGTTGAACGTGCGCCCGACTTCGTCGAGCGTCCGTGGATGCTCGCCGCCGAGTCCGTAGCGCAGCTCGAGCACGCGCCGCTCGCGGTAGGAGAGGTTCTCCAACGCTTCGCGGAGGGCTTCCTTGGTGAGGATCTCCGCGGCCCGCTCGTACGGTGATTCGGCCCGCTCGTCGGCGATGAACTGCCCGAACTCGGATTCCTCTTCGTCGCCGACCGGCTTCTCGAGCGAGATTGGGGCCTGCGCGGAGCGCTTGATGGAGTCGACCTCCTCGGGATCGATGCCGGTGACTTCGGCGATCTCCTCGGGCGTCGGCTCGCGCCCAAGCTCGGTCACGAGCTTGCGTTCGGCGCGGCCGATCTTGTTGAGCTTCTCGACGACGTGGACCGGGATGCGGATCGTGCGTGCCTTGTCGGCGAGCGCGCGTGCGATCGCCTGGCGGATCCACCAGGTCGCGTAGGTCGAGAACTTGAAGCCCTTGCGGTAGTCGAACTTCTCGGCGGCGCGAACCAAGCCGAGCGTCCCTTCCTGGATCAAGTCGAGGAACGGGAGGCCCTGGTTGCGGTAGTTCTTCGCGATCGAGACAACGAGGCGGAGGTTCGATTCGACCATCTTCTGCTTCGCGTCGAGGTCACCGCGCTCGATCCGCTTCGCCAGATCGACTTCTTCCTGGGCCGTGAGGAGCCGCACCTTGCCGATGTCCTTGAGGAACAGCTGCAGGGAGTCGGTCGTCATGTCCGGCTTGAGGTCGAGCGTCGTCTTCGCCTTGCGCCGGCCGCGCTTGTCGGGTGCGCGCTCCACTTCGGCGCCGGCCGCGGTCGCGGGGTCGATGTCTTCGACCAGCTCGATCTCGGCCCGCTCGAGGAAGGTGTGCAGCTCCTCCAAATCGGACTCGTCCATGTCCAGCTCGGCTACGGCGCCCTGGATCTCGGCGTAGGTGAGCACGCCGACTTGCTGGCCCTTGGTGACGAGGCCCTTTACTTCTTCAAGCTCTTGCAGTTCCGCTACTGACATTTCATTCCGTTTCCGTCGCGCAGACGCTCAGCGGACACCTGGGCCGCTCCGCCTGCGTTGATCTGGGGGAGGAGCGTCTGGCCTGCACCAGGGCGCAGTCCAGACACACTTGCAATTGTACGCGCTTTACTTTGTGAAGTCAACGTTTGCGCCGCTTTGTCGTCGTTCTCGAGCCAAGTTCGCCGTTCTCGTTCTATCGGCATTCTCGGCGGGTTCGCGCCATCCTTCGTTCGATGTTCTAGCTCTTAATACGTACAACGGACCGAAGCGTTTCAAAGTTGCATCGATTTACTCCCGCCGGCGTCGTGAAAACGCCGTTGCACGGCCCGAGCGCTTGATATATGCTCGCCCGCAGCCAAGCCTAATCGCACGGTGTCAGCACCAAGCGAGCGGGGGACCCAATGCGGAGCAATAGCTCCGCGGGGGCGAATCGGCCGGATATCCGGCGGTAGCGCCACAAGCGCGAGCCCGACAGCTCACCCCGTAGGCAACGGCACAAGCGAGTGAGCTAATGACGCGCACACGAATAGCGATTCGTCTAATTGGCGCCTGCGCGGCCGCAGCCGGCGTTGGCGGTTCGATGGCCGCGAGCGCGAGCGCGAGTAGCGGCGGCACCAAAGCCGGCAACGGCGGCGCAAGCCCGCCCGCGGGTACGACGAATGTCGGCCAGCCGGTGCCGACGCCGGTCGGCTCGACCCAGGGGACGCTCGTGTTCACTCCCGCAAACGTCATCGCCGGTCAGACCACGGTTGCGTCGGGGACGCTCGCGAGCTCCGACGCCGGCCAACCGGTCGCGCTCGAGATTCAGGAGAAGTCGACCGTCTGGGCCGCCGTGGCAAGCTCGATCGTTGGCCCGGACGGGTCCTACAGCATCAGCTGGCGCGTCACGAAGATCACCGCCGGGAGCTATTCGATGCGGGTGGTCAGCGGCGCCCTCGCCTCCTCGGCGACATCGGTCAGCACACCGGAGGCGCCGCTTGGCGTCCTGCGCGCGGTGATCGCGACGTGGTACGGACCCGGCTTCTATGGTCACAAGACAGCTTGCGGCGAGACCCTGACGCGCTACATCGTCGGCGTCGCACATCGCAACCTGCCGTGCGGCACGCCCGTCACGCTCTACTACAACAGCCAGTCGATCACCGTCCCGGTGATCGACCGCGGTCCGTACGCCAACGGCGCTACCTTCGACCTCACGTCGGCCACGGCGCAGGCACTCGGGATCACCGAGACCGTCAACGTCGGCTTCACCGCGGCACGCGGCGAGCAACTCGCAGCATTCAACTGGTACCCGCCGGGCCTGACAGGGCCGACCGGTACCACAGGCATCAGCGGTACCACGGGCACGAGCGGCACGAGCGGCACCACAGGCACGAGTGACGGCGGCGGCGCCACGGCGCCATAGCGCGCCGGCCGCCAACGACTCAGCTGTAGTCGGCCAGCTTCGTGCGGTCGTGGTGGGCGTGGATACGGCGGACCGTGCCGGAGCGTGAGCGCATGACGAGCGACTCGGTTGTCGCGGAGTGAGTGCCCTCGTAGCGAACGCCGTCCAGCACGTAGCCGTCGGTGACGCCGGTCGCGCAGAAGAAGCAGTTCTCGCTCGCGATCAGCGCGTCCGCGTCGAGTACCCGCTCGAGGTCGTAGCCCGCGGTGATCGCCGCGCGGCGCTCGTCCTCGTCGCGCGGCCACAGGCGGCCGAGCATGCCACCGCGCAGACACTTGACCGCGGCTGCCGAGATCACGCCCTCGGGCGTGCCGCCGATGCCCCATACGAGGTCCACGTCGGAGCGCTCATCGCAGGCGAGCAGAACCGCCGAGACGTCGCCGTCGCTGATCAGGCGTGCGCGAGCACCCGCCTCGCGCACACGGCGTAGGGATTCCTCGTTGCGGGGCCGGTCGAGCATCATCACCATCACGTCGCCGACCTCGCCGCCCTTGCGTTGTGCAACGAGGCGGATCGTCTCCTCGAGTGGCCGATCCAGGTCGAGCAGGTCGGCGATCTGCGCGGAGCCCGCGATCTTCTCCATGAAGAAGCAAGGGCCCGGGTCGAACATCGCGCCGCGCGGCGCGAGCGCGATCACCGACAGTGCATTCGGCATGCCCCTCGCGGCCAGCGTCGTACCCTCCAACGGATCGACGGCGATGTCGACCGCAGGCGGCGAGCCGTCACCGATCGGCTCCCCGTTGTAGAGCATCGGCGCCTTGTCCTTCTCTCCCTCTCCGATTACCACGACGCCGTCAAAGCGGACGCTTTCGAGCATGTGGCGCATCGCGTCGACAGCGGCCTGATCGGCTGCCTCCTTGTCACCGCGACCGACGAGCCTCGCGCAGCCGAGGGCGGCAGCCTCTGTCACGCGCACGAGCTCGAGTGCGAGGTTGCGGTCAGGCTTGGCGTCGGTTGGGCTTCCGGGCATGTCCGCTCGCGCGCGGTGGCCGCGCTTGTGCAAGCGTATAGCCACAACGTGCGACGAACCGACTGATAGCTTGGAGCGCGTGCTGCCACGACGCCGGATCACGCTCGGATGAGCTCGACGATCGTCGGCGTCGACGTCGGTGGCACGAAGGTGTCGGTCGCGACGCTCCGCGGCGACACGTTCGGCGCGCCGCACCTGCAGCCGACGGTGCACAACAGCACCGAGAACTTCGTCTCCGAGGTGGTCGGCGCTGTGCGCAAGGCCGCCGGGGACGATCTCACGGCTGTCGGGATCGGCGTGCCGTCGATCGTCGAGTTCGCGACCGGTTGCGTGCGCACCACGACGAACATCCCGGCGCTGCAAGACGTGCCGCTGCGCTCCCTGCTCGAGGAACAGCTGGGCGTGCCGGTGTTCGTCGATAACGACGCCACCGTCGCGGCGCTCGCGGAGGCACACGACGAGCACGGCGAGCTCGAGACGGGGACACTCGTGATGATCACCGTCGGTACCGGGATCGGCGGCGGTATCGTGATCGGTGGACGCCCGTACCGTGGCGCGACCGGTGCCGCAGGTGAGCTCGGCCACACGTTGATCGGGATCGAGCACGCCATTCCCTCAGCCACAAAGCACTTTCCCCAACCGGGCTCGTTCGAGGCGCTCGCCGCGGGGCACGCACTCGACGGATTGAGCCGCCACGCCGCGGTAGCCAACCCCGACAGCGCCCTCGGCGCGCGGCTGACAGCCGACGGGTCGGTCAGCGGCGTCGACACGGTCACCGCGGCGCGGGCCGGCGACCCGGTCGCGGTCGAGCTGCTCGCGCTGCTCGGCCGGCGCCTCGGGATCGGCGTCGCGAACGCGATCAACACCTTCGACCCCGACGTCGTCGCGATCGGCGGCGGGGTCTCGATCGCCGGGGAGCTGCTGCTCGGACCCGCGCAGGAGATCGCCTGGCAGTACGTCCGCGAAGGTGTCGGCACACAGACGGAGATCAGGCTCGCCCGCTCCGGCCCGGAGGCCGGAGTTCACGGCGCAGCCCTGCTCGCGCGCAGCGAGCTCGAAGCCCACCACTACACAAGCAAGGAAGGTCGATGACCACAGTCGCCCGTGAGACCGAGCTCGACGAGCTCTGCATCAACACGATCCGTACGCTCGCGATCGACGCGGTTGAGAAGGCAAATGCCGGCCACCCCGGCACGCCAATGGCGCTCGCGCCGCTCGCCTACGCCCTCTACACGCGCATCATGCGCCACAACCCGGCCGATGCGAACTGGCCCAATCGCGACCGCTTCGTGCTTTCTGCAGGGCACGCGTCGATGCTGCTGTACGCGACCCTCTACCTCGCCGGCTACGGCCTGACGCTCGATGACATCAAGAGCTTCCGTCAGGTCGGCTCGCCGTGCGCCGGGCACCCGGAGTACGGACACGCCGCCGGGATCGAGGCGACAACCGGGCCACTCGGCCAGGGCATCTCGACCTGCGTCGGGCTCGCGCTGGGCGAGCGGATGCTCGCGGCGCGCTTCAATCGGCCCGCGCACGCGCTGATCGACCACTACACGTTCGCGATCTGCTCCGATGGCGACATCGAGGAGGGCATAACTTCGGAGGCTTCCTCGCTCGCCGGGCATCTCGGCCTCGGCCGCTTGATCGCCTTCTACGACGACAACCACATCTCGATCGAGGGCGACACCAAGGTCGCGCTCAGCGAGGACGTCGGCGGACGCTACGAGGCCTATGGCTGGCACGTCCAGCACCTTGGCGAGGATCTCGCGCTCGACCGCCTCGAAGAGGCCGCCCGTGCGGCGATGGCCGTGCTCGACCGGCCGTCCCTGATCATCGTCCGCAGCCACATCGGCTATGGCTCGCCGAACAAGCAGGACACCGGCGGGGTGCACGGCTCCGCGCTCGGCGAGGAGGAGGTCCGCCTGACGAAGGAGTTCTACGGCTGGCCGACCGAGCCACCGTTCCTGGTCCCCGAGGAGGCGCTCGAGCACTTCCGCAGCCAGGTCGCGGGTGGCGCGCAACTGCAAGCCGAGTGGGAGCAACGGCACGCCTCGTGGGCTGCCGAGAACCCCGACGCCGCGCAGGAGTTCGACGCGATCGTCAAGCGGCGCGCGGCGAAGCTGCCGAAGGGCCTGCTCAAGCGCTTCGAGCCCGGCAAGAAGATCGCGACGCGCAAGGCCTCCGAGGACGTGATCCAGGTCGCAGCCGCGCTCGTGCCCTCGCTCGTCGGCGGCTCCGCCGACCTCGCACCGTCGACGCTGACATTGATCGCGGACGCAGGCAGCGTCTCGCGCGAGGACTACAGCGGGCGCAACCTGCACTTCGGCATCCGCGAGCACGCCATGGGCGCAATCGTCAACGGGCTCTCGCTGACCGGCCTGCGCGCCTACGGCGCGACGTTCCTGGTCTTCTCCGATTACATGAAGGGCTCCGTGCGCCTCGCGGCGCTGATGCGCCAACCGTCGATCTTCGTCTACACGCACGACTCGATCGGGCTCGGCGAAGATGGACCGACGCACCAGCCGATCGAGCAGCTAGTGACGCTTCGCGCGACCCCGAACATCAACGTCGTGCGCCCGGCCGACGCGCACGAGACGGCGCTCGCCTGGAGCTTCGCGCTGCGCTCGACCGAGACGCCGACGGCCTTCGCGCTCTCACGTCAGGGGCTGCCGGTACTCGATCCGGACGCGATCCCCGACGACGCGATCGAGCGCGGCGCCTACGTGCTGCGCCCGAGCGAGGGCGAGCCGGCGGTCGTCCTGATCGGGACCGGCTCCGAGGTGGCGCTCTGCCTCGAAGCCGCCGAGCTGCTGACGAGTGAAGGCGTGGCGGTGCGGGTAGTGAGCATGCCGTGCACCGACACGTTCGCCGAACGCTCGCAGACGGAGCGCGAGGCAGTGCTCGGACCGGCCGGTACACCACGGATCGCTGTCGAAGCGGCAAGCCCACTCGGATGGGATCGCTTCATCGGCGAGCGCGGAGCCTTCATCGGCATGCACACGTTCGGTGCCTCCGGCGCGATCGCCGACGTCTATAAGCACTTCGGCATCACGAGCGAGGCGATCGTCGAGAAGGCCCGCGAGTTGCTTGCAAGCTGACAACACGAGAGGAACCCCGCGATGGCAAGCCTTTCCCACACAGAGAACGCGAACCTGGCGGCGCTGGTCGCCGCCGGAACGGCCCCCTGGCTCGACCAGATCCGCCGTGGCCTGACGGCCAACGGCGAGCTCGCGCGCCTGCGCGACGAATGCTCGCTGCGCGGGGAGACATCGAACCCGGCGATCTTCGAGCAGGCGATCCTGGGCTCAACCGACTATGACGACACGATCCGCGAAGGAGCCCATGAGGGCCTCGACGCATTAGCGCTCTACGAGAGGATCGCGATCGCAGACGTGCAGGAGGCAGCCGATGTGCTGCGCCCCGTCTATGACGAGCACGGCGACGGCTTCGTCTCGCTCGAGGTCGCGCCCGACCTCGCGCATAACAGCGACGCGACGCTTGCGCAGGCACGCAACTACTGGGAGCGACTCGATCGTCCGAACGTGATGATCAAAATCCCGGGCACCGACGCCGGTGTGCCGGCGATCGAGCAGGCGACCTACGAGGGCATCAACGTCAACGTCACGCTGCTGTTCGCGGTGGAGCAGTACGCGGCGATCGCCGAGGCCTACATCCGCGGCCTCGAGCGCCGTCACGCCGAGGGGCTCCCACTCGATGTCCACTCAGTCGCGAGCTTCTTCGTCTCGCGCGTCGACACCGAGGTCGACAAGCGCCTCGAGGCGCTCGGACGCTCCGACCTCGCCGGCAAGGCGGCGATCGCGAACGCCCGTGCCGCCTACGTGCGCTTCAAGGAGATCTTCCACAGCGAGCGGTTCGCCAAGCTGGTCGCAGCGGGCGCCCAGGTTCAGCGGCCGCTGTGGGCTTCGACCGGAACGAAGAACCCTGCCTATCCGGAGACGCTCTACGTCGACAACCTGGTCGCCCCCGACACCGTCAACACGATGCCGATGAAGACGCTGCTGGCGGTCGCCGAGCGCGGCAAGCCGCAACCGGGCAGCGCCGACCGTGATCCGACGCCCGAGCTCGCGTCGCTCGCGGAAGCAGGCATCGACATGAGTGACGTCACGAAGGTCCTGCTCGAGCAGGGCATCGCCGCGTTCGTCACCCCGATGAACAAGCTGCTCGCGGGAATCGAGAGCGAGCGCCAAGCCTTCCTGACCGGCCGGCCCGCGGCGATCGCCGCGTCAATCCCCGATGCCCTCGGCAAGCGGATCGCCGACCGCGTGGGGAAGGCCGTTGATGAGAACGTCGCGCGCCGCGTCTGGGAGCACGACGAGAAGCTCTGGGGCGGGCCGGGCGTGGCGGAGATCGGCGACCGCCTCGGCTGGCTCGAGATCTCCGACGCGATGCTCGAGCGGGCCGACGAGCTCGTCGAGCTCGGGCGGGCGCTCGTCGCCGAGGGGTTCAAGGACGCCGTCCTGCTCGGGATGGGAGGCTCGAGCCTCGCGCCCGAGGTGCTTTGGCGCACGTTCGGCGCGCCCGAGGACGCGCTCGACCTGCACGTGCTCGACTCGACCGACCCCGACGCGATCCTCGAGGTCCAAGGCGAGATCGACCTCGAGCACGCCGTCTTCATCGTCTCGACGAAATCCGGCGGGACAATCGAGACGCTGTCGCTGTTCGAGCACTTCCATGCCCTGCTTCCTGACGGTAAGCACTTCATAGCGGTCACCGACCCCGGAAGCTCGCTCGTCGAGCTGGCGAAGAAGCACAGCTTCCGCGCCTGCTTTGAGAACGACCCGAACATCGGCGGACGCTACTCGGCGCTCTCGCTGTTCGGCCTAGTGCCCGCGGCGCTGATCGGCGCACCGATCCACGCGCTGATCGAGCGCGCGCAGGTCGCCGAGCAGGCCTGTGCCCACTTCGAGTCGAGCGACGCGAACCCGGGGCTATGGCTCGGCGTAGCGATCGGCGAGCTCGCGCGCCAGGGCCTCGACAAGCTGACCTTCGTCGTCGGCGACCCCGTGCCGAGCTTCGGTCTGTGGGTCGAACAGCTGGTCGCCGAGAGCACCGGCAAGCATGGGCGCGGCATCCTGCCGGTAGCCGACGAGCCGCTGCTCGAGCCGGCCGCCTACGGCAGCGACCGGGTCTTCCTCCAGATCCGCGACGAGGAGCGCGCCAACGCCGAAGTCAATGCGCAGATCGCGGCACTCGCGCAGGCCGGCCACCCGACAATCACGCTCACGGTGCAGGGGCCCGAGGACCTCGGACGCCTCTTCTTCCTGTTCGAGTTTGCCACCGCCGTCGCCGGCTGGGTGCTCGAGATCAACCCGTTCGACCAGCCAAACGTCGCCGAGGCGAAGGAGGCAACCAAGCGTGTGCTCGACAGCGGCGTGCTGCCTGACGAGCCATCCGCCGGACAGGTCCAGCTGAAGGAGCTGATCGGCTCCGCGAACGCCGGCGACTACATCGCGCTGATGGCCTACGTTACGCCCTCAGTCGAGGTTGACGAGGCAATCGCCGGCCTGCGGGCGACGCTGATGCGTGCGACGAAGCTACCTGTCACGTTCGGCTATGGCCCGCGCTTCCTGCACTCGACGGGCCAGCTACACAAGGGCGGCGCGCCGGTCGGCCGCTTCATCTCGCTGATCACCAACAGCGACAGCGACGTCGAGATCCCCGGTCAGGAGTTCACGTTCCGCACGCTCAAGAACGCGCAGGCGCTCGGCGACCTCGCGACGCTGCGCGAGCACGGACGACCGGCCGAGATGATTCGCTCCAGCGAGGAGCCGGCGCGGGCCGTGCACACGCTCCACAACGAGATCAAGGGGATCCTCTAATGCAGATCGGATTCGTCGGCCTCGGCCGGATGGGCGGCAACATGGTCACGCGCATTCGTCGCGACTCAGACAACGAAGTGGTCGCCTTCGATTTCGACGCGAAGGCGGTGGCCCGCGCGGAGGAGTCCGGCGCCAGCGGCGCGAGCACGCTCGAGGAGCTCGTCAGCAAGCTAGATGCCCCGCGCAACGTCTGGATCATGGTCCCCGCGGGCGATGCGACCCAGTCAACGGTCGACGAGCTCGCGAAGCTGCTCGAGAAGGGCGACATGATCATCGACGGTGGCAACTCGCGCTGGACCGATGACAAGTCCCGCGCCGCGCAGCTCGAGCCGTCTGGCATCCACTATGTGGACGTCGGCACAAGCGGCGGCGTCTGGGGACTCGAGAACGGCTACTGCATGATGGTCGGCGGCCCCAACGAGGCGGTCAAGCGCCTCGCACCGATCCTCGACTTGCTGGCACCCAAGACCGCAGATGACTCGGTCGCAGCGATCGGCGCGCGCGGCTGGTACCACTTCGGCGGCTCCGGCGCCGGCCACTACGTGAAGATGGTGCACAACGCCGTCGAATACGGCTTGATGCAGGCCTACGCAGAAGGGTTCGAGCTGTTCCACTCCTGCGAGTACGAGCTCGACAACGCGAAGATCGCCCACCTCTGGAACCAGGCTTCGGTCGTGCGCTCGTGGCTGTGCGAGCTCGCCGCGCGTGCCTTCGAGGCAGATGGCAACGACCTCGCGAGCCTCGAGGGCTGGGTCGAGGACTCGGGCGAAGGTCGCTGGACGCTCGTTGATGCAATCGACCACGACGTACCCACACCGGCACTCAGCGCCGCGCTCTTCAGCCGCTTCTACTCACGCCAGGACGGCGACTATGCTGCGCGCGTGCTGGCCGCGCTGCGCAACCAGTTCGGTGGCCACGCCGTGAAGAAGAGCGGCACGTGATCCTCGAGAGGGCGCAGTGGCAGCGCAACCGCAGGCAGTAGAGCTCGACAACCCGCTCGCCGAGGGCCTCGAGCGACTCCCGGTCCGCCCGACGCACCTCGTGATCTTCGGTGCCACCGGTGATCTCGCGCGGCGCAAGCTGCTGCCCGCGGTCTACAACCTCGCGCACGAGGGCGCGCTACCCGAGCGCTTCAACCTGATCGGCGTCTCGCGCGGCGCGATGACGCACGAGGAGTACCGCAAGACCGCGGCCGAATCGATCCGTGCGTTCTCGCGTACAACACCCGACCCGAACGTCCTCAACGGGCTGCTCGGCGAGCTGCGCTACATCGAGCTCGCGTTCGACGACACGGCCGGCTATGCGCAACTGCGCGAGACGCTCGAGGAGCTCGACAGCGCCGCGGGCGAGCCGATGTCGCGCGCGTTCTATCTATCGACCGCGCCCGAGTTCTTCCCGGTAATCGTCGACGCGCTGGGGCAGGCAGGGCTTGCGAGCGCCGAGGACCCCGACGTCGACGTGCGCTGCATCATCGAGAAGCCGTTCGGCACCTCGCTGGCCGAAGCACGCGACCTCAACCGCGAAGTGCTGTCGGTCTTCCAGGAGCAGCAGATCTTCCGCATCGACCACTACCTCGGCAAGGAGACCGTCCAGAACCTGCTCGCGTTTCGCTTCGCGAACGGGATGTTCGAGCCGCTCTGGAACCGCAACTTCATCGAGAACGTGCAGATCACGGCTGCCGAGGATCTCGGGATCGGTAGCCGAGCCGGCTACTACGACAACGCTGGCGCACTGCGCGACCTCGTCCAGAATCACATGCTGCAGCTGCTGACGCTGCTCTGCATGGAGCCACCCGTGACGTTCTCCGCCGACGACGTGCGCGATGAGAAGGTGAAGGTGCTGCACGCAATCCGCCCGCCGACGGTGGACGA
The DNA here is from genome assembly GCA_050010595.1 of Solirubrobacteraceae bacterium. Lineage (GTDB taxonomy): Bacteria > Actinomycetota > Thermoleophilia > Solirubrobacterales > Solirubrobacteraceae > Palsa-513. The sequence goes on along the minus strand of JBEKKS010000002.1, from coordinate 8,347 downwards.
GGTCGCGCAGATGAGCGTGCCGGCGCAGTACACGGCCGGCGTCAGCGGCGGCGAGCGCGTGATCGGCTACCTCGACGAGGAGGGCGTGCCGAAGGACTCGCACACAGAGACCTATGTAGCGCTGCGGCTGATCGTCGACAACTGGCGCTGGGCCGGCGTCCCGTTCTACCTGCGGACCGGCAAGCGCCTCGCGCGCAAGGTGACCGAGATCGCCGTCACGCTGCGACCTGTCCCCCACCTCGCCTTCGACAAGGACGGTCTCGGCGGCGTGCGTCCCAACCAGCTCGTCCTGACGCTGCAACCGAACGAGGGCGTGTCGCTGTCGCTCGGCGCGAAGGTGCCGGGCCCGCGGATGCGGATCCGGCCGGTCAACATGGAGTTCCTCTACGGGACCGCGTTCCTCTCGCAGTCGCCGGAGGCCTACGAGCGGCTGATCCTCGATGCGATGCGCGGCGAAGCAACGCTTTTTACGCGCAACGACGAAGTCGAGGCGCAGTGGCTGATCTGTGACCCGATCCTCTCGGGCTGGCGCGAGACCAAGCGCGTCCCCGCCAACTACGTCGCCGGCTCACAGGGCCCCGAGGAGGCCGACGCACTGCTCTTCCCAGGCCACAGCTGGCGCGCGATCTAGCGTGCCCGCGATCGACGACACCGTCTGGGCCGCCGAGCACACGACCCCGGCGGCGATCGAAGCAGCATTGCGGGAGCTGCTCGTCGAGCGCCATGCCGAGGACGCCGCCTACGTGCCGGCGCGCGTACTCAACCTCGTCTGCATCGTCGACCGTGAGTGGAGCGGCGAGATCGCAAACCGCCTGCGCGGCGTCGGACGCAACCACGCTTCGCGCACGATCGTCTGCGCGGTCAGCAAGGGCCGCACGACGATCGATGCCGTAGCGACCGTCGCCGCTGACGCCACGGCGGTCGACGGGTCGGCACCGCTGACCTTCGAGACGGTCGTCGTCGACGTCGGTCCCGAGCATCTCGAGCATCTCGACTCGATCGTCGATCCGCTCGTCGTCACCGACATCCCGACCCTCGTCTGGGCCCCGCATGGCCACTGGCGCGCGGTTGACACGCTCGCCCGCCTCTCACAGTCCGTGCTGCTCGACTCAGTCGAGGACCCCGAGGTCGCCGGCGCGCTGCGCCGCGCCGCGCGTCTGCTCGAGACGCGCAACGTCGTCGATCTCGCCTGGCTGCGAACCACCCCGTGGCGCGAGCGCGTCGCGACGATGTTCGATCCGCCCGCCCAGCGCCAGCGCCTGCGCGAGATCTCGGGTCTCGCCGTGCGCCACCACCCGGTTTCGGGTGCCGCCGCGCTGCTCGTCTGTGGCTGGCTCGGCTCGCGGCTTGGCTGGCCGGCAGCGCCGCTCCACCGCGACGGGCGAGGACACGCCGACGGCCGGATGGGAGACGTCGAGGTGACGCTCGAGTCTGTGGCGCTTGACGTGCCCGGCCTATCCGGGCTGACGCTGACGATGAGCGACGGCGGATTCCTGTCGCTCGACCGGGGTCCCGGTGGCCTGCATGCTTCAAAGCGGGAGGCCGATGGGACGGTGCGCAGCTGGCGGCTGCTCGGCGCCTCACGTGGCGAGGGTGGCATCCTCGGCGAGGGGATCCGCTCCTCGCTCGTCGGGGACCCAACCTACGGCGACGCACTGCGCCAGGCGAGCGCGCTACTCGAATGACGGGGGTGCCGGTGATCATTCGCGAGCCGGATCCGCAAGCCGTGGCGTCAAGCGCCGCCGCGCACTTCGCAGCGACGGTTACGGCGGCGCTGTCAGAGCGCGGCGCAGCCCACGTGGCACTGGCCGGCGGCACGACGCCGGCGGCTACGTACCGCCTACTGGCGCTGACAAGCTGGGAAGGGATCGAGCTGTGGTTCGGCGATGAGCGCTGCGTCGAGCCAACCGATCCAGAGTCGAATTACCACATGGCGTGCGCGGACCTGCTGCGCCACGCGCCGGGCGCAGTGGTCCATCGGATCGAGGGTGAGCTCGGTGCGCAGGCCGCCGCCGACGCGTACGAGGCGCGACTGCACGCACGCTTCGGGGGTGAGACCCCGGTGCTCGACCTGATCTTGCTCGGAATCGGCGAGGACGGTCACACCGCATCGCTGTTTCCCGACAATGCGGCCCTGGGGATCGAGGATCGCGCGTGCGTGGCGGTCCACGACGCCCCCAAGCCGCCGCCTGATCGCGTCTCACTATCCCTGCCGGTCCTGCGCGCGGCGCGCAGTTGCGTGCTACTGGCAACCGGAAACGGGAAGGCTGCAGCGCTTGCCGGGGCGCTCGGTACGCCGAGTACGCACGTACCGTCGAGCCTGCTCGCGCGCGAGCGCCTGACCGTGATCGCCGACACCGCCGCGCTGCCGCTGCCGTGAGCAGCGGCGAGCTCGTTGTCGTACGCCACGCCGACACCGACTGGACAGCGAGCGGGCAACACACTGGTCACACCGACCTGCCGTTGAACGCCGCAGGGCGCGCCGCGGCGGCCCGCCTTGGGCCGCTGCTCGCAGGCTGGTCGTTTGCCGAGGTCTGGTGCAGCCCGCTGGCGCGAGCTGTTCAGACTTGCGAGCTCGCGGGCTTCGCGGCGCGAGCCTCGCAGCGCGCGCTGCTCGAGGAGTGGAACTACGGTGAGTACGAGGGTTTGACGACCGACGCGATCAAAGCGCAGCGTCCCGCTTGGGACCTCTGGCGCGACGGCTGCCCGGGCGGGGAGGACGCTGCGGCTGTCGGGGCCCGCGCCGACCGCGCACTCGCCGAGCTGCCGCCGGCGGGCGACGTGCTGATCTTCTCCCATGGGCACTTCCTGCGCGTCCTGACTGCACGCTGGCTGCGCTTGGCGGCCACGGAAGGCGCGCTTTTCGTAATCGCGCCGGGCACGATCGGCGTTCTCGGCTTCGAGCATTCCAATCATGTGATTGCGCGGCTGGGGGCGTCATAACACCGCCGTGCGTCGGTATCGTGCCGGTTTTCCGGCCTAGCTAACCGTCGAGTTGAGGGTTAGGCCCATGGTTGACGTAAGATCGCGGCGCTATCGTCGCCCCAGCCGATGAGCGAAGAGCAGCGTCCCCACAAGGATCCGAAGGTCCAGCTGGCGAGCCGGATCGAGGCCTGGCGCGAGGTCGTCCCGGAGCTCACCCAGGGGGCACTTCGCCGGGCACGCGCAGAGACGCTCGGCCTTGCAGCCCTCTTCGCCGGCGTGATCGTCGTCTACGACAACCGCGGTCCCTGGCTTGGCGTCGTGCCGCGGTACACCCGGCACCACGTGCCGCACGCCACGACAGCAACGACCGCAGCGCAGGTCGTCACCGTGCTCCTGCTCGTGATCCTCGGCTGGGCGGTCGCGCGGGACTTCGGGCGCGTCCTCTCCCCCACCCTCAACAAGCGCGCCGACCCTGCGACAGCCGGCACGATCGGCTTCCTCGTGCGGCTTGTGACGCTGCTCGCGGCGGTGATCGCCGCGCTGCGCCTCGCGGGCGTAGACACGGCAACGCTCGCGATCGGCGCCTCGTTCACCGCCGTCGTCTTCGGCCTTGCGGCCCAACAGACGCTCGGAAACCTGATCGCGGGCGTCGTGCTGCTGAGTGCCCGCCCGTTTCGCGTCGGCGAGCGCGTACGCCTCCAAGGCGGCATGCTGGCCGGACAGATCGAGGGCACGGTGACCTCGCTAGGACTGCTCTACACGACCTTCGCGACAGGACAGGACCGCGTGCTCGTCCCAAACGCCACGATTATCCAGATCGCCGTGATGCCGCTGCGCGAGCCGAACGCAGTCAGCTTGCGCGCGCGCCTGCGGCCCGGCACGACGCCGCTCGAGCTCCAGCAGCTGCTCGCCGAGGGCGTCACGGTCGCGCTGCGCTCACCGCCCTCGATCACGCTCGAGGAGCTCGACGGCCCCCACGTCGTCGTCAGGATCAGCGCATCGCCGGTCAACTCGAGTGACGGCGGCAGGCTCGCCGGCGAGCTCCTCGCCGCCGCCGCCCAGCGTGTCACCGAGGCTTGACGCGGTAACGCGCGAAGAGCTCGTCGCCGGCGCGCAACAGCATCGCGAGCTCCAGCTCAGCCGGCATGTCCGACGACGGATGGTCGAGAAACGTGGGGCCGGGCGCGCCGCCTACGAGGCGCGGCGCGAGCGTGATGAAGATCTCGTCGAGCAGGCCTGCAGCGAACAGCGATCCCGCGAGCGTTGGGCCGCCCTCGCAAACCACGATCGCGACAGCGAACCGCTCCGCCAGCTCGCGCAACGCCAGCTCGAGTGACGCCTCGCGGATGTATTCGACCGTCGCCGCGCTCGGCGAGAGCTCGCCGGCGCTTGCGCCGATCACCACGACGTGCGAATCGGCATCGCGAAGCAGCGGCGGCTGCGGATCAATCGCGAGCGAGCTGCTGACGATCACTGCCAGTGGCTGCGCTGCCAGCCCGTCGTTCACGCGCCGCGCGCGCACCTCCGCGTCGCCGATCAGCGGGCCGTAGCGCTCGACGACAACCGTCCTCGCGCCGGCCATCACCGCATCGGCCTCCGCGCGCAGTGAGCGAAACAGCTCGCGATCGGCACTGCTCCCGAGGCCGCCCGAGCGACCATCGACGGTGATCCGCCCGTCGAGGCTCGCGATCATGTTGAGTGCGACCCGCGGGCGCCCCGCCACCGGCGCCGGCTCGCTGCGCCAGCCACGCAACGCTTCGCGCGCATCGAGCGTCGCGGACGGCGCGAGCTCGTGAAACGCGCGCGTCACTCGGGTTTGAACGCGAGCGCCGCCGAATTGATGCAGTAGCGCAGGCCAGTCGGCTGCGGCCCGTCCTCGAAGACGTGGCCGAGATGGCCCTCGCAGCTTGCGCACAGCACCTCGGTGCGATGCATGAACAGACTGCGATCGTCCTCGGTTCGCACCGCGGCGCCCTCCGCCGGCGCCGTGAAGCTCGGCCAGCCCGTGCCCGAGTCGAACTTGGCCTGCGAGGTGAAGAGCTGCGCCCCGCAACCGGCGCAGTAATAGGCGCCGTTCTCCTTGTTCGCGTTCAGCTCACCGGTGAATGGACGCTCGGTTCCCTTCTTGCGCAGCACCTCGTACTGCTCAGGCGTAAGGCTCGCGCGCCACTCGTCATCGCTCCTGTTCACCTCGGGCGGCATGCACCAAGCGTAGCGCCTTCTGAAAGAGCGTCCTGACCTGCTAGCGTGACTGATTGCAAGGCGCCGGATGAACCGGCGTAGGCAGTGCGAGCGCTCGCAGTCGGAGGCTTTTCGAAGCGTCCTCCGCGTCGCAGCACAGGAAAAAAGACAGTGGAGGAAACGCAATGCCTACGGGCACCGTGAAGTGGTTTAGCGACGACAAGGGGTTTGGTTTCATCACGCCAGACGATGGCGAGAAGGATCTCTTTGTGCATCACACCGGCATCGTCGGCGAGGGATATCGGTCACTGCAGGAAGGCGCGAAGGTGTCCTTCGATGCGGAGGCCGGCGACAAGGGGCCGAAGGCCGTCAACGTCGTAGCGCTCTAGGGCGTCAAAGCCACTCGTTTCATGCGGCGCTCCGGAGCCCGCCGGTGCGGCGGGCTCCGCTACGCCCCTCGATGAAGGTCTGCAAGTAAGCGGCATGCTCGGATGCGGCCCAGTCCCGGCGCTGGAGCGCCCTGACGCCAGGATCGGATCGGCTGGCCTTCCGAGCAGTCGCTGTATCCTCGCTCCACGTTGAGCCCGGCCAGCCCGCCCGCAATCTGATGTCGAGCGAGCTAGGGACGTCCCGGCGCGCCGGGCGCCAGGCGCTTGCGGCCACGACCGAGGTGCCACCGGTCGCGCGCCCGCTGGCGCTGCGCAACCTGCGCACGCGGCGCCGCGACCGCGGAGCGCGGCGAACCGACGCCTGGCTGGCGTGGGACGAGCGCGAGGTCGTCTCGAGTCGCGCCGCGGAGCGCATCGCACGCGTCTCGCTGATCGCGATGATCCTCGCCAGCCTCTGGATCGTCTCGGCCGCCGCTGCACACACAAGCTTCCTTTCGCCGACAGCGCGTGAGGGCGACTACCCGACCTGGCTTGCCGGACCCCTCGGACCGCTGACGAGTTGGCACACGTTCGGTACGCACTCGCTCGAAGCGATCTTCACGTTCGGGGCCGCCGCCATGTACATCGGCTACGCGGCGATCCTGATCTGCGCGCCGCGCCTTCGCCCGACGTGGCCGCTCGCGGGAATGGTCCTGCTTCAGCTCATCTACTACGTCTCGCCGCCGCTGCCGCTGACCGACATCTTCAACTACCTCAACTACGGGCGGATGGAGGTCGTCCATCACCTGAACCCCTACACGACGATCCCGGCACTCGAGCCGCACACCGACCCGACCTTCGGTCTCAGCAACTGGCACGGGCTCGAGAGTCCCTACGGCCCACTATTCACCCTCATCACCCTCGTAGTTGTGCCACTCGGCGTCGCCGGGTCCTACTGGGCGATGAAGACGCTGCTGCTGATCACGAGCCTTGCCAGCGTGCGGTTGATCTGGAGCGCGGCCGGCGCGCTCGGGCGCAACCAGCTCGGTGCCGCCCTGTTCGTCGGCCTGAACCCGATCGTCCTCGTCTGGGGCCTCGGCGCCGACCACAACGACTTCCTGATGATCCTCGTGATCGCCGTCGCAATGCTGCTGCTCGTTCGTGCAACCAGCGAGCCCCGGCCCGCTGCTCGGTCCCCGATCGGGCCCGGCCTCGCGTCGCGCGTCCGCAGCATGCTCGCCGACGCACGCAGGCCGGTGCCGGGGTGGTGGTGGGAGATCGGCGCCGGAATCGCGCTCGCGGCCGCGGTCGCGATCAAAGCTTCCGCGGCGATCCTCGTACCAGTCATCTTCGCCGGCAGCACGCGACGGATGCGCTTCGGCGCAGGTCTCGCGATCGGGCTCGTCGGCTTTGGCGCCGCCGCTTACGCCGCATTCGGAGCGAACCTGCCGAACCTCTCCCAGCAGTCTGGACTCGTGATCCCGCTCGGACTGCCCAACCTGACCGGCTACCTGCTCGGCTTCGGCGGCGAGACAACCGGCTGGCGTGACGTGCTCAACCTCGCGCTTGTCGCCTCCGTCATCGCGTGCACGGTCTGGGCCTGGCGAGCGCGCGAATGGGTGCGCCCCGCGGCTTGGGTCACGTTCGCGCTGCTCCTCACGCTCAGCTGGGTTCTTCCCTGGTACCTGATCTGGCTGCTGCCATTCGCCGCGCTGGCTCGCCCGCGGAGGATCCGCGTCGCGGCGCTCCTGCTCGGCGTCTATCTCTTCCTCGGCTGGATGCCCTACGCGACCTCATTCTGGCGCGACATCGGCATCGATCCGGCAACCACCATCACCGGTCGCGCAGACGCACGCTACCTCCACACCCTGATCAACTGAATCATTGAGCGACGAGCAACCGCCGCGCGAGCCCCACAGCCACGACGAGGAACTGCTCGCCGCCGAGTTCACCGAGGTCGTCTCGCTGCACTCCGACGCGGAGCGGATCGCACGGATTGCCAACGAGCTCGCACACGGATTTCGCGCGCTCAGCCGGCTCGGGCCCGCCGTCTCGATCTTCGGCTCCGCCCGTACCCCGCGGGAGGACCCGCGCTATGGCGCCGCACGAGCGCTTGCGCGTGCGCTCGCAGAGCAAGGCCTCACCGTCATAACCGGCGGCGGCGGCGGGCTCATGGAAGCAGCGAACCGTGGGGCGCAAGAAGGCAACGGACGCTCGATCGGCCTCAATATCGAGCTCCCCCACGAGCAGCAGCCGAACCCCTACACAGACCTCTCGCTCCAATTCCACTACTTCTTCGTGCGCAAGCTCATGTTCGTGCGCTACGCGAGCGCCTTCATCGTCCTTCCGGGCGGGCTCGGCACGCTCGACGAGCTATTCGAAGCGGCGACGCTGATCCAAACGCAGAAGATCCGCCACTTCCCGGTCATCCTGTACGGCAGCGACTACTGGGACGGGCTGCGCGACTGGATCGGCGGAGCGGTCCTCGGCCAGCACAACATCAGCGAAAGCGACCTCGAGCTCTTCACGGTCCTTGACGATCCGCGCGCGATCGGCGAGCTCGTTCGCAAGGCAGCAACGCGACAAGGGCGGTTCGCCTCAGGGGGTGGACTCAGGTAGGGCGGGAGTGGGCTGGTGCCTCAGTGCTCGGCGACGTAGCCGTTCTCCGGGGCGATCGGAAGGCCGGCCTCGACCCAGGCCTGGATGCCGCCGGTGAGCGTGTAGGCGTCGTAGCCGGCGGTGCGGAAGGCGCTCGCGGCCATCGCCGAGCGCATGCCGAGCCGGCAATGGAAGACGACCGGCGTGTCGCGATCGATCGTGTCGGCCTGGCCGGCTAGTCGCTCGAGCTCAATGTGGCGCGTCCCGTCGATGTA
>JBEKKS010000001.1:0-388300 GCA_050010595.1 Solirubrobacteraceae bacterium | reverse complement strand
TCAGACGGCGGCGGTCCCAGCTCGGCGACCGGTCGGTTGCGATCGGTCACGACGAGCCTTTCGCCGCGCTCGACCAGACGCAGGTACTTGCTCAGGTTCTGGCGCAGCTCGGCGACACCGACCGTCGTCATGTACATGAATGTAGCAGGAGGGTCGAGCACACCGAATGAAGCTAGAGCGAGGCGCGCATCCGGCCGGGTCTCCGCCACGCTGGCCGCTGGACGAGCAGGCCGGCGGCGCAGGCCGTGGCCCGACATGCGTTGACGCGCTCCACTGGCCCCAACGCCCGGAGCTATGATCGTCGGGCGTGTACGGGGGCGTGCGCTGGGACTCGTGCACGAGAAGGTCACCCACAAAAATGCTTCACCAAAGCCGTGCGGAGTGGCGTGAGGCGCTTCCTCACCGCGTGCACCTCACGCACGAGGTGCGCCGGACGCTGAGCAGCCCCGGCTGGGAGGCGTTGCTCGCGCAGCCCGGTGCCTGGACGCCCTTCTGCACGCCGGAGTGGGTAAGGGCGTGCGCGCGGATTCGTCGGGATCTACGCGCCGCACCGGCCGAGCTGTGGAGCGGAGGTCAACTCGTCGGCATCGCGCCGTTCATGGTCGACCGAGCGGAGGACCTGGTGCTCGGCGTGCCGATCCGCGTCACGGACTACGCGTCGGTCGCGCACCTTGAAGGCGACGCTGAGCGCGTCGCAGGGGCGCTGGTCGAGCGAGTGGTGCGCGATGGTCAGCGGCTGATCCTCCTCGATGCGCCGCAGTCGCCCTTGCTCGCTCACCTCGCCAGGCTCGCCGAGGCGTGCGGGCTTGCGGTGCGCAGCGAAGCGGGCGCGACCACGATGGTCCTCGACCTCTCGCACAACTGGGATGCCTACCTGGGGAGCCTGCCCAAACATGACCGCCACGAGCTGCGGCGCAAGAGCGGGCGGGCGCGACGCTGTCTGGGCGAAGCAACGGTTCGCGTGGCGACCCCTGACACGCTGGGCCGCGACCTCGACTCGTTCGCCGCGCTGTTTCGAGCTAGTGGCAGTCACAAAGAAGCGTTCCTCACGGCTCGCACGGAGCGCTTCTTCCGCGAGGTTGCGGTCGGCGCGTCGCGGCGCGGCACGCTGCGCCTGAGCCTGCTCGAGTGCGGTGACGACGTGCTCGCGGCAACGCTTGGATTTGAGGATGGCGAGACGTTCTGGCTCTACAACGCCTGCTACAGAGCCGACCTCGCGGAGGCGAGTCCCGGCCATGCCCTCGTCACCGAGTTGATCAAGACTGCGATCGAGCGTGGACTCACGACGTTCGATTTCCTACGCGGGGAGGAGCCTTACAAGGCGCGGCTCGGTGCCCGGCCCCGCCAGCTCCACAATCTGACGATCGAGCCCATCGCACCCGCGACGGGACGAGCCCGCGCCGTCAGTGACCGATTACGTCGGAGTCATCCGCGTAGGCTTCGCCGCGGTCGAGCGATGAGATCGCCGCCACCTCCTCCTGAGTGAGCGCGAAGTCGAAGATCCCGATGTTCTCCGCCATTCGCTCAGGCCGCGAGCTCTTCGGCACGGCGCCGCAGCCGAGCTCGAGATGCCAGCGCAGGACAACCTGCGCCGGCGTGTGCCCGTGCGATGTCGCGATCTCGACGATCACGGGCTCGCGGAGCAGCTCGCGCCCGTGGCCGATCGGCGTCCACGACTGCGTCACGATGGCGTGCTCGGCGTGGAAGGTGCGCGGCCCGCTGCGGATCGTGTACGGATTGAGTTCAATCTGGTTGACATCGGGCACGACGCCCGTCTCGTCGAGCAGCCGCTCGAGGTGCGCAGGCTTGAAGTTCGAGCCACCGATCGCCCGTACCTTGCCGTCCTCGAGCAGTCGTACCAATCCGCGCCAAGCGTCGACGTAGCGGTCCTGCGCCGGCAGTGGCCAGTGGATCAAGAGCAGGTCGATGTAGTCGACGCCGAGCTTGCGCGCGCTGTCAGCCCACGCCTGCTGCGCCTCGCGGTATCCGTGCCACTGCCCGTTCAGCTTGGTCGTGACGAACAGCTCCTCCCGCGGTAGCCCGCTCGCGCGCATCCCGCGCCCGACGCCCTCCTCGTTGCCGTAGATGTACGCGGTGTCGAACAGCCGGTACCCGCGCTCGACTGCCGCGACGACCGCCGCCTCCGCTTCGGCGTTCGACATCGGCCACGTGCCGAGCCCGACTTGCGGCATCACCGCTCCGTGGCTCAGCTCGAATGTCGCTGTCACGTAACGCACCCTACTTTTGTACGCCGCTCAGGTTGCCCACGGCCCCGGCACCGGCTCGCCGTCGAGTCTGAGCTCTCCCGCGGGATCGTCTAGCAGCGCGCGGATAAGGCGTTCGATCGACGCGACGCCGACCGCCAGCGGCGCCATTGCGCGCCCGTAACCGTCGACAGCGAGCGCGCTCGGCGTCGACCTCGCTCCGACGGCGTGCGCCGCCGTCCTGTGCGGGTCGAACATGACCGCCAGTTCGTGCTCCGCGGCTTGACGCCGGCTCTCCGCCTGATCGCCAGCCGCGAGGATGTGGATCGCGACGCGTCCGGGGAGCTCTGCTCGCCAGCTTGCGATCTCAGGCAGCAGAACGCGGCACGAGCCACAGTACGAGCTCGTGAAGACGAGCACGCTGCAAGGCGCGCCGGCAAGGATCGCGTCCGAGGAAAGCGCCACGCCGACTGTATCGAGCGCGACGAAGCTCGGCACCGGGTCTCCCGGCGCGAGCTGCGGACTGGGAGGGCCGGTCAGTCGGCGGTTGTCGCGCCACAGCGACAAGCAGGCGTAGGCGAGCACGACCACGGCCAGGCTAAGCGCCGCGACGGCGATCAGTTCGCCTCTGCTCGCCTGCGCCCAGCCGTCGATGCTCGGACCGGGACCGCCGACGAGCACGACCGCAGCGATCGCTGCAAGTAGGCCGTTGCGTGCGAGCGTCTCCCGCCCGGCCGGCTTCGAGTGGATCTGGCCGAAGCAGTGGCAGTCCGGTCGCTCGCCGCGCCGAAGGGCTGCCGCTATCCCTCCGACGAACGCGACCAGCAGCACGACGGCGAGCAGGGCGCCGATGCGAGCGGTCGCCGCGATCACCAGTGTCACTGCGGCGCCCAGCTCGGCGCTCGGGAGCGCTACCGCCGCAGCACTCACGAGCCGTGCCGGAACGTTGAATGCTTCGAGTGTCGCGCGGGAGCCCTGCATGTCCGCGAGCTTGCCGCCGGCGGCAAGCGCGAACATGGCGGCGAGACCGACGCGAGCAACGACGAGCAGGGTGTTCACGAGTCAGCCGTCCCGCAGTCGATGCGGCCAAAGATCGTCACGAGTCGCTGCAACGGCGGTCGAGTAATTCTACCTTCCGGCTGGACGCCGTCCGAGGCCAGCGGCGCGGAGTGGCGCCCAAGCTGCGCCGGTCGGGGTTCGCTCCGCCTGCCAGTGCGCCAGACTCCAGCAACGTGGCGAGCTTCGAGGACGCCTTCGAGCAGCACCTGGGTGACGTCTACGCGTTCTTCGCCTATCGCCTTGGGCGGGTCGCCGAGGCCGAGGATCTCACACAGGCGACGTTTGAGCGCGCGCTGCGCGCATGGGGTCGCTTTGATGAGCGGCGCGGCTCGACGCGCGCATGGTTGCTCGCGATCGCGCGGAACTTGCTCGTCGATCACTACCGGGCATCGCGGCCGAGCGATACGCCGCTGCATGAGCTCTCAGCGGACCCGGTCCCCGAGCGCGGACTCGAGCCGCGCCTCGAGTCCGCGCTTGCGCTCCTGTCGGACCGCGATCGCGAGATTCTCGCGCTGCGCTTTGGCGCTGACCTCACGGGCCGGGAGATCGCGGCCCTGACTGGCCTCAGCCTCGCGAACGTCCAGCAGGTGCTCTCACGCGCGCTGCGCCGGCTGCGTGCCGAGCTTGAGGGCTGAGTCGAGCGCGCGGTCGAATGCGTCGTGTACGCGGCGCTGGACGACCACTGGACCGATTGTGTGGTGGCAGTAGGAGAGCCATTCCGCGTGCACGCCGGGCCAGGGCTCGGGTCCGTCGCCGCCACCGATCGCCTGCATGGCGTCGCGGACCTCATCTCCGCGCTCGTCGAGAAAGAGGAACGTCTGGGTGCCGCGCGCATGCAGCTTTGCGAACGCGCGCCCGGTGTGGTTCGCGAGGGGGTGTTTGCTGCGCCGCTCGAGGTGGACGCGGCTGCGTATCGTGCGCCAGCTGCGCCGGATGCGGTGGTCTGTTAGTGCGGCCCGGCCGAGCGCGACCAGCCTGCCGTGCGCGAGCAGTGAAAGCGTGCGCCTGGCGTAGTGTTTGACCGGGGCACCAGCCTCACCGATGAACAAGCCGAGCGGGTGCATCAAAAGGATCGTCGCGCGCACGCGCTTGTCGCGCAGCGCGGCGTGAAGGCCCCAGTAGCCGCCGGAGCACAGGCCGCCGAGCAGGAAGCTCCCGGGCAGCCCCTCCTGCTCGAGGCCGTCGAGCACGGCGATCGCTTGCGCGACGACATCGTCGCGGTAGAAGTCGGGAATTGTCGGGAAGTGCGGGTCCGCGCCGTCCGATTCGCTGGCGCCGAGCAGTTCCACGCGCAGTGTTGGGATGCCGCGCACCGCCCAGCGCCGCGCGACCTCAACCCACATGCGCTGCGGTCCGATACGCCGGCCGGCACCGGGCGTGAAGAGGACCGCGCACAACGGCGCGGTTGCGCCCTCGCCGTCGGGCTCGGTCAACGTCCCGTACATCGTCTGCCCGTCCCACTCGAAGCCGAGCTGGCGCTCGCGCACACCGTCGAGCTCGCAGTGATCGCTCGTCACCACCGGCCTGCACTCGAGCTCGCTCGGCCTTGCCGGCGCCGCGTCAAGCCAGTCGATCGTCACGCGAATCGCCTCGCGTGGCGATGCTGCGCGTATCGGGTCCTGCATCATCGTGCTGAAGCCCGTGCCGGGTGCCGTCGCGACCTCTACGCCGCTGCGTTCGAGGTGCTCGAGCAGCCGATGGTCCGCCGGCAGCGAGTCGCGTCCGAGCAGGAGCGCACGGCGTCCGTTGGGCCGCGGGATCGCGACTCGCGCGAGGTCGACGCGCTCGAGGAGCTTGAGGACATCGTCGGGCAGGATGAAGCCGGCGAGCTCGCGCGGGCCGCCGGAATCGGTCGCCTCCTCGAACATCCGCCGCGCAACCGGGCTGATGTCGAGCAGGTTCGCGAACGCCGTCATCTCGCGCAGGTGCGCAGTGCCGCGCGCGGGCACGGCGAACAAGACCAGATCGTCGATCGGCTCGTCCTCTGCGAGCGCGTGGTATGCGAGCAGCCCGCCAACGCCGACGCCGAGCGCGACAGTGCGCTCGCAGTCGAGGCTCGTGCGGAGATAGCGCGCGGCGGCCCCGATCGCCTCGGTCCAGGCGCGTAGCCGCGCGGGGTCGCGCGGCGTGCCGGCACTCTCGCCGGTCCCGGGCAGGTCGATGCGAATCGCCGGAAAGCCGGCTGCCGCGAGCGCGTCGCCCCACACCGTGAATGCCCGGCTGGTGGAGAACTCCTGCCAGCCGAACGGCGAGCAGAAGACGACGCCTGCGCTCGGCGGCCCGCTCGCACCCGGCGTGTGGGTCAGCGCGCGCACCGTGCCGGCGTCGAGCTCGAGGTAGATCGCGCTCCGCGCGACGGCTTCCTTATCGCCCGTCTGCGGCTCGTGGGTCTTCAACGCAACAGCCACGCTGGCAGAGATGTTAGTCCGCCGCGCCCGCTCACCGGGTGGGTTTCCTACTCTCCTTCGGCCAGCTCGTCGAGCGTCGCGAGCCCGCTCTCCCAAGCCTCGCCGAGCGGCGCGATTAGCGCCGTGACGTCGAAAGCTCGCCGTCGTGCCAGGCGGAAACCGAGCGTCTTGCAGCCTTCCACGATCTCGTCGAGTGGAGCGATCGCCTCGCCGAGCAGCCACCGCGCGTGCGCTTGCAGCAGCTCGAACGCGGCGCCGACCATCCGCACGGTCGCGAAAGCGTAGTCGTGGTAATTCTGTAGATCGCTTTCGAGCAGCGCGGGCAGCTCGTGCTGCAGCTGCGCGCCGAAGCGGACGAACGGATTACTCTCGGGGCGACGACGCAAGTGCCCGCGCAGCAGCTCGCGCGCCGCCGCACGCAGCTCGTCGCCTTGGAGGCGCGGCCCAGCCTCGAAACGCACCAGGTCGACATAGGGCGGCAGCCGGGCCGGGTCGGGCGGCGCGTCGAGATGGAACAGCCGGCGATAGTCGTCACCGTCGAGCTCGTAGAGCCCTGCATTGTGGAAGTAGCGCAGGTACTCGCCCTCGGGGTCGATCGCCTCGGGGATCGCGGAGCTTTTCACGTGCGCCTCGCGATATGCGACACCGGCTGTATCGGGCAGGTTGAACGAGTCGAGCTCGATGATCAGCGCTGCACCGCGCTCGAGCTGCTCAGCGATCTGGGTCGGCAGCGGCCGGTACGGCTGCATCTCGTGCACGTCGATGCCGTAGAGGGTCTCCAGGTCGGCGGGCGGCGGCTTGAAGAATGTCCACTGGTCGCCTTCGAAGTCGCTGCGCACGAGAAAGCCGAGCATGGCGAGCGGCTCGACCCCGGACGCATGAAGGAGCTCGATGACGACGTCCGTGTAGCAGTTTGTCTCCTGATAGACGCGCGCCGGTGAATGGAGCTCGTGCGGCTCGTAGCTGTCCACTGCGAGCGAGAGGAGCGTGCGGTATCCGCTCGAGTGCCTCACCAGAGCACCGCGCGTATAGCTTGCGGCCAGCGCTCGGGCTCCAGCCCGTGGGTGTGCAGAAGCGCGAGCGCGATGCGTTCCTCGCCGAAGCCGAGGCATGCGGTGTGCGCGGTCGCGCCGTCAGCGAGCACGAGGCCGTACAGCACCCCGAAGTGGTCGCGGTGGTAGTTGAACGACGCCAGCGCGGTTGGCTCGGGCCCGACGATCTCGAGCGCTAGCTCGTACTTCAGCTCCTCGCTGCGCTGGTTGGCGGCGAGGATCCGCCCGCCGCGGCCAAAGAACTGGTCGTTTGCGAGCTGCGCGACCGGGTTCAGGCCGAGCGAGCGCAGCAGCTCTAACCCGCGCTCGCGCCAACGCTCGCGCCACTCGCGCACCTCCGCGGGGGCGCCTATCCGCACAAGCTCGCGCTGGTGGAAGGCTTGCATCCGCGCTGGGTCATCCGATGGCTCGTGGCGGAAGACCCAGGCGCCGCCCGCGTCGACCGTCACGCCGCTCGCCGGCAGCGGCCCGCGGGCCGCGATCGCCGGGTAGACGGGATAGCAGGCGGCGGGCACGAGCGCGAGCTCGCTCGCGCTCCAGCGCTCTGCCTCGAGTACAGCGACTGCGCCGGCAAGGTGGGGAAAGTTCTGTGTGTAGCCGGTCGCTTCGAGCTGCTCGCGTGGCAAGAGCGGCGGGAAACGCAGCTGCTCGGGCCGCTCCGGAGCGGCAGCGCGCGTGACGAGCGCCTCGACGGCGAGGCGCAGGTCTTCGAAGGCGGCGCCATAGCCGTACAGGCCGGGAACGCCGCTCGCGACGAGCAGGCCGCGCGCGATCAGCTCGTCGCGAAGCTCGCTCGCAGCCGTCAATCACGCTCCTTGGCGATCAGTAGCAGGCGTGCGTCGGTGTCGCGGATCCGCTCGTTTGAGACCTGGAGCGGCGCCGAGAGGATGTCGCGCACGAGACGCTCGACGCTGTGCTCGCCGGCACTGGCATAGCCCTCGAGACCGATCACCTCGAGGGCTCCGAGCGTGACGCGCACCGACAGCTCGGAGCATGCGATCTTGAGGTTGTTAAAGCGAAGGATCATGCTGAGCGTCGAGAGCTTCTCGCGCTCCTCGACGCCGATCGCGTCGAAGTCCTGCAGCGCGCGTGCGACCTCGGCGCGCAGCAGGCTGAGCTCGGCGCCAACCGAGGCGAGCCTTTGTGCGCCCGGCAGCACGCGCTCGGAGTCGGAGTGCGCGCGTGAGCGCACGCAGGCATGGGCACGGTCGTAGGCCTCGCTTGCGATGCCGAGCCACACACGCGACCACAGCAGATGCGACAGCGGCACCATCGACTCGGTCATCGTGCGCGCGAACGGCGTCGCGACGATTTGCTCGGGCGTGAAGGTTGCGCTGAGCGTGAACGGCGGCGACAGCGTGCCACGAACCCCGAGCGGATCCCAAGTGCCGGTCGCCTCGGCGCGCGTCTGCTCGGCGGTGTGGAGCACGAGCACCTGATCTGTCTGCTCGCTTTGCGGCGAGCGGCGCAGGGTCGTCAGGTAGTCGTCCGCGTCCTCACCGTAGCTGAGCACGGAGCACTGCTTGGTGAGCTTGAGCTTGCCGGCACCGGCGTCTTCGACCGCAGCGATCGAGCGGCCGAGATCCCCGCCGGTGCCGCGCTCGGAGGTCGCGGAGGCGATCAGCCGCTGCTCCGCGGCGAGCCGGCGCAAGTAGTCCTCGAAGAATTGCGCGCCGTCGCGGTGGCGCACGAGCAGCAGCACCTGAATCTGGTGCATCGCGAAGATCATCGCGCTCGCCGAGCAGGCGCGTGCAAGCACCGTGCACGACCGTGCGATGGCGTCGGGCTCGAGGCCGCTGCCGCCGAGGTCTGTCGGCACGGCCGCCGACAGCGCGCCGGCGCGTTTGAGCGCGGCGAGCGTCTCGCTCGGGAAGCGCGGCTCGCGGTCCACCGTGGCCGCGTTCGGGGCGGCCGTGTCGCGCGCTATGCGCTCGATTTCGCTCAGGTAGGTGGCGGAGTCCATGCCACAGCCTTTCCGCTCGCTAGGCGCTCTGCAGCGTCCCGATCGCTTCGGCGATCGAGTCGACGCTGGTGAACACGCCGCGGCGCAGCATGCTGTCTGGAAACTCGAGATCGAAGGCGTCCTCCAGCGCGAGCATCAGGTTGACGCTCGCGTGGGACGTCATGCCCGCCACGTAAAGGTCATCTGCGTCGCCGATCGAGTCGACACCGACGTGCAGACGGGCGTGCTCGCCGATGATCCGGCGGATCTGTGTCTTGCGCTCTTCGCTCATCGTTCAGAGTCGTTCAACGCGATCACGATCGCTCCTGCGTGGTGCCGCGTCCGCGTCACGCTCACGCTCAGCGCGCTGATCCCGCGCGCGCGCGCGAGCTCCGCGGCCGCGCCCGTCAATGTGAGCGCGAGCGCACAGTCTTCGCACAGCTCGATCGCGGGCCATGGGACCGCTTCGGCACTCACACCGAACGCCTTGAGCGTCGCCTCTTTTGCCGCGAAGCGCGTCGCGAGCCGCCGCGCGTCCGGTGGCCCGTCCCTACAGGCACAGTCCGCGAGCTCCAGCGGCGTGTACACGCGCTCGAGATAGCGCGCGGCGTGGATGCGGATCGACTCCTCGACTTCGGCGACGTCAACGATGTCGAACCCGACGCGCACCCGGCCATCGTAGCGGCGCTCCTCGTACCCTGGTTGGATGAGCGAACGCGCTTGCGACACCATCGCGCGCTGGTTCGGCCCGGCCGAGCGGCCGCTGCTCGGCTGGCTGAGCGTTCCCGCCGGCGGCGGAGGAGACAGCGGCGCGCTGATCCTGCCTCCGGTTGGCTACGCCTACTGGAGCGTGCACAGGACGTTGCGCACGCTTGCCGAGCGCCTCGCCGGCGCCGGCTATCTCACGCTGCGGCTCGACTACGACGGCGCCGGCGACTCTGCCGGCGAGCAATCAGACCCGGAGCGCGTGCGCGCCTGGCGCGCCAGCGCCGCCGAGGGGGCAGCGGAGCTGCGTGGGCTCGGCGTCCGGCGCCTGGTCGTGTTCGGCGCCCGCTTCGGTGGCTGGATCGCACTGCGTGACGGCGCAGCGCTCGGCGCGCAGGCGGTCGTCGCCTGGGCGCCCGTCATCTCCGGCCGGCGCTACGCGCGCGAGATCCGTCTGCTCGCAAGCGAGGCGCCGGACGGCTCGCTGGTCGCGGGCGGCACGCTCTACCTGGCGCAGACGCTTGCGGAGCTCGCCACGCTCGATGCTGCGGGCTTGGCGCTCACACCGGCGCCACGCACGCTCGTGATCGCCAGCAACGAGGGCGAGGAGATGGCGCTTGGCGAGCGGGCCGAGTTGCTCGACGTCGCGGGCGGCGAGTGCGCGCTAGAGCAGCCGGCGGAGTACGCGACAGTGCCGCAGGAGATCGTCGCTGGGATCGTCGACTGGCTCGGGCCCGCGCGCGCCGACGGGCGAGCGATCGAAGCGAACGCCGTGGCGCGCTTCGACGGGCTGCGCGAGGAAGTCGTCGAGCTTGGGCAGCAGCGACTCGTAGCGATCGAGACCGAACCGGCGGACGGCGCCGCGAAGGCGACGCTCGTGCTGCTCAACACCGGCTCGGAGCCGCACATCGGGCCGGGCCGTGCTTGGGTTGAGTACTCGCGCGCGCTTGCCGCGCGCGGCTACCGCTGCGTGCGAGCCGACTTTCGCGGCTGGGGCGAGAGCCCCGACGACGGCCTCGCACCAGGACGGCCCTACGACGCTCACTGTGTCGAGGACGCGATCGCGATCGTGCGCGCGCTGCGCGAGCGCCACGGCGGGCCGGTCGTGGCCGCCGGCCTGTGCGCATCCGCCTGGGTCGCATTGCGCGTGGCGCTCAGCGAGCCGCTGGACGGCGTCATCGCGCTCAACCCACAGCTTTACTGGAAGCCCGGCGATCCGGTCGAGGCGACGATGGCCGAGACGCGGCTGCGGCGCAGCACCGAGCGCGAGCGCGAAGCGCGCGGCGGCCGCTTAGGCCTGTGGAGCCTCCTCGACATGCTCGGCGAGCGAGCCTGGGCGGCCCGCTGGCTCGATGAGCTCGCGCGCAGCGGCGTTCCGATCACGCTCGCGTTCGCCGCCGGCGACGACGGCATCGAGTTTTTGCGCAATCGCCACGCGCGGCGCTTCTCGCGGGCGCTGCGCCGCGGTTCGATCGAGGTCGTCGAGATCCCGGACATCGATCACGCGATGGGTCGCGTCTGGTTGCGCGAGCGGATCGTCGCAGTCCTGCTCGAGCGGCTCGAGCGGATCGTCGGGCGCTAGGCGTCTTGCAACCCGCCTCCCAGGCGCTCCGCGGCAGCCGATAATAGGTTGATGAGCCGCGCCGCCGACGAGTTGCTGGCAGGCGCCGCATGGACCTGCGCGGCGAGCGAGCCGGGCGCGGTCGACGATCCCGCGGCGCTCGCCGACGTTTCGCTGGACTGGCTCCCGTTCACGCCGCCGGGCACCGCGGCCGGCGCGCTGCGCGCCGCTGGGCGCTGGCAGTGGGGGGTCGCCGACGAGACCGAGCTCGATGGTCGTGACTGGTGGTTTCGCGCCACGTTCGCCGCGCCCGAGGCGGGCCGGTGGCAGCTGTCGCTCGGCGGGCTTGCGACGCTCGCCGATGTCTGGCTGAACGGCGAGCACCTGCTGCGCAGCGAGAGCATGTTCCTCGCGCACTCGCTGGCGGTCGAGCTTACACGCGGCAACGAGCTCGTCATCCGCTGCGCCGCGCTTGACGGAGCGCCCGCGCCGAGCCGTCCTCGCGCGCGCTGGAAGAGCAGGCTCGTGCGCTCGCAGAGCCTGCGCTTTCGCCGCACCTCGCTGCTCGGTCGGATGCCCGGCAGCGACCCGTGGGCCGCGCCCGTCGGACCGTGGCGGCCGTTGTCGCTCGTGCCGGCGCTCGCCCCGGCCGTCGTCGAGCAGTCGCTGCGCGCGAGCTGTGTGGGGGAGGGTGGCGTCGTGAGCGTGCGGCTCCTCGTGCGCGGCGGCGACCCGAGCGCGCGGGCGACGCTCACGCTTGGCGATTCGCGCGCCGAGCTTGAAGTGGCAGCTGAGAGCGAAGGCCACTGGCTCCTGCAAGGCACGCTCGAGCTGGGGCGGGTGGACCGTTGGTGGCCGCATACGCACGGGCCGCAGCCGCTCTACGAGGTCGTCTTGGAGCTTGGCAGCGAGCGTATCGCGCTTGGGCGTGTTGGCTTCCGCACGATCGAGCTCGACGACGCGGACGGCGGCTTCGCGCTGCTCGTCAACGGGGTGCGCATCTTCTGTCGCGGTGGCTGCTGGGTGCCGCCGGACCCGGTGAGCCTGGACGCGTCGCCTGCGGCCGTGCGCCGAACCGTCGAGCTCGCGCGTGCCGCCGGCATGAACATGCTGCGGATCGCTGGGTACACCTGCTACGAGGGCCCGGCCTTCTGGGATGCCTGCGACGAGCTCGGACTACTCGTCTGGCAGGACGGCATGTTTGCGAGCACCGACGTGCCGGCGACGGCGGAGCTCGTCGCGGCGACCGAGGCGGAGGTCCACCAGGTGTTCGGGTCGCTCGCGGCGCGGCCCGCGCTCGCGGTGGCCTGCGGTAGCAGCGAGACATATCAGCAGGCAGCGATGTACGGACTGGCCCCGGGGAGCTTCGATTGCGAGCTGCTCGAACGGACGATCCCGCAGGCGCTAGCCGTCGTCGCTCCGGGACTGCCCTACGTGCCTTCCTCGCCGTCGGGCGGCGAGCCGCCGTTCACGCCCCGCACAGGTGTCGCCCACTACTTCGGCGTTGGCGCCTACTTGCGCCCGCCGGCGGACGCGCGCGCCGCCGGTGTGCGCTTCGCCGGCGAATGCCTGTCGTTCGGCACGCCGCCGGAACCGGCGACGATCCGGGCCGCGTTCGGCTCGCCGGCGCTCGCCGGGCATCACCCGCGCTGGAAGCTCGGCGTCGCGCGCGACGCCGGCACCGCATGGGACTTCGAGGATGTCGTCACGCACTATGTGCGTGAGCTGTTCGACGTGGACCCGCTCGCGGTCCGCTACGCCGATCCCGAGCGGGCCCTCGACCTCGCTCGCGCCGCGGTCTGTGAGCTGATGTGCTCCGCGATGAGCGAGTGGCGCCGACCTGGCTCGAGCTGCGACGGCGCGATCATCCTCAGCCTGCGCGACCTCTGGCCCGGCGCCGGCTGGGGCCTGATCGACGCGCTCGGGCGCGCCAAGGCGCCGCTGCTCGCGCTCCGCCGCGTGCTTTCCCCGACGGCGGTGCTGCTGATCGACGAGGGGCTGGCGGGGCTCGACGTGCACGTCGTTCACGATCGCCCGGAAGCGCTGCGCGCCCGCTTGCGACTTGTGGCCTTCAACCATGCTGGCGTCGCGATCGAGACGGCCGAGCGTGACGTCGAGCTCGCCTCGCACGGCGCGCTGGCGCTGCGCGCCGAGGACCTGCTCGGCGGCTTTCGCGACGTGACGCGCGCGTACCGCTTCGGCCCGGCGCCCTATGACGTGATCGCGGTCACGGCGTTCGATGAGTCCGGTTGCGAGCTCGCGCGTGCCTGCTATCTGCCGCAGGGTCCGTCGCGTCCACAACTCCCCGACCTCGGTCTCCGCGCCCGGGCGACGCAGTCGGGTGACGGCGCCTGGGAGCTCGAGCTGAGCACGCGCCTGTTCGCGCACTACGTCGCCGTCGACGTCGACGGCTTCGAGCCGTCCGACGGCTGGTTTCACATGCTGCCCGGCGAGCGCGTGGCGTTGATGCTGCATCCCGAGACTACGAGCACGCACCCTGTCGGTTCGGTTCGTGCGTTGAACGGGCCGGCAGTGCCGATAAGCATCGAACGATGAGCGAGGATCGCGACAGGCTCCGCTCGCTTGTCGGACAGGGTGCCGCGCTCTGGGCCGGGCCCGACGGCGTCACCGTCAGCCCGCGCCGCTGGATCGCTCTCAGTGGGGCGCCGAGCGCGGACTACAACGTCGCGGTCTGCCACGGCATGGACGCGAGCCCCGAGATCGAGGCAAGCCTGCGCGAGATCGGGGAGGTCGGCGCACCGGCGGTGATCATGCTCGCCGGTGCCGCGCTCGCGGATGCGCAGCTGCTGGCCGACGCTGGATGGGTCTGCGTCGGTGCGGTCCCGCTCATGGCGCTCGAACTACAGTCATTACCGAACCGAGCCCACGCGGACGCTCGGCGTCTCGCGCCGCAGGATCTCCCTGACGCGCGCGCACTGGTCGCGGAGGTCTTCGGTCTCACACCCGAGCTCGCTTCGGTGGCGCTGCCTGAGAGCGTCGTGACGGCGCCCGACCAGTGGCTGTGGGGGATCCGTGGCGGCTCGGGTGAGCTGCTCAGCTGCATCACGCTCGTGTTGGTCGGGGACGCGGTCGTGGGCTGGTCGCTTTGCGCGTCGCGTGTGCGCGGCCGCGGCTACGGGCGCCTGATCTTCGCCTCGGCGCTCGCGGAGGCGGCGGCTGCTGGCCAGCGGCTGGCGCTTCATTACTCCTCATATGTCGGAGCGCCTGTCTACCGCGTGATGGGCTTCTCCGAGATCGAGCGCTGGCAGATGTGGTCGAGACCCCGCTGGGTCCTCCGCCGTTAGCCTCCGAGGGCCCGTCCGAGCGCGCGGTCGAGTGCCTCGTGCAGGAGGCGCTGGTTGTCGAGTGACACGAACATGTGGTCGTGGGCGGGGATCCGCTCGAGCATCACGCCGGGCCATGGCTCGGTGCTTTGCGAGAGGCCGAGCGACTTGAGCTGCGGCTCGACGTAGTCGTCGCGGCCGATCACGAGCGTCGTCGCCGCGCCGCGCTTCGAGAGCACCGCGAACCTGCGCTCGAGCGGTCCGCGTAACGTCAGCCGCCGCGCCCGCAAGATGATCGTGAAGAAAGCTCGCGACGCTAGCTTCTCGTCGCGAACCCGACCCCTGAGCTCGCTCAGCCTGCGATGCCACACGAGCGAGGCGGTAAGGCGCGCGTAGCGCCTCAGGTTGAGCTCCACGCGCGCCGGATGAAACATCCCCGGCTGCCAATCGAACGTACCGGGGTTGACCATCACGGGCGCGCGCACGCGATCGTCGTGGAGTGCCACGTCGAGCGCTCTGAAGCCGCCCGAGCACAGGCCGGCGACCAGGTACTCGGTGCCCAGCCCGCGCCGCTCGAGAGCATCGAGTGCGGCGCGCACGTCGCCGGTGATCGACTCGCGGTAGAAGCCGTCGTCGCCGTCCGCGTGGGTGCCACTATCGCCGTCGGATTCGCCAAAGCCGAGCAGGTCGAGGCGCAGCGTCGGCACTCCGCGCGTCGCGAAGCGTCGCGCTGCCTGCACCCACAGGCGCTGGGTACCGATCCGCCGGATCGCTGCGCCGTTGACGAAGACCGCGCAGAGCTGAGCTTGCGAGCGTTCGACCGGCTCGGTGAGGATGCCGCGCATCAGCTCGCCGGAGCGATCCACCTCGAATGGCGACTCACGAATCTGCGAGCGGTCGAGCTCGAGCTCGACCGCATCGCTGACGGTCGGCGCGACAAGCTCACCGGCCGCTCGCTCTGGGCGCTCATTGCCGAGCCAGTCGATCGTCGTTGCGAACGTCTCACGTGGCTCGCGCGGGAACACGAGGTCCATCATCGCGCTGTAGCCGGGACCGCTCGCCGTCGTGACCTGCACGCCGCAGTTGAGCAGGTGCTCGTGCAGCCGCCGGTCGAATGGCAGGCTGTCGCGATCGAGCAGCAGCGCGGTCGCGGCCGGGATCGCCAGCTCGGTCAGGTCGAGCGCCTCGAGCGCCCGTACTGCGTCTGCTGCCAGCACAAAGCCGGCGAGATCGAGCGACCCGTCCTCGAGCACCGGATCTTCCGACTCGCGTACGCCCGTCGACGCTGCGCGCACGAAGCGCGCGTAGGCCCGCGATTCGCGTAGCTGCAAGTGGCCGCTTGACGCGACCGCCCACAGTGCGAGGTCGTCGATTGGCGCGCCGGCCGCGAGCGCCTCGCACGCGAGCAGCCCACCAAGGCCGACGCCGAGAGCGACGACGCGCGTGCAGCCGACGGCCACACGCAAGTGGCTCGCTCCGGCGCTGATCGTGGCCTGCCACCCGCGAAAGCAGTCGATGTCGGCCGCTGAGCCGCCGCTATCCCCGGTCCCCGGTAGGTCGAAGCGGAGCGCCGGATAGCCTTCGCCCGCCAAGGCGTTGGCCCACGCCACGTAGCTGCGATACGCCCACAGCTCCTCCCAGCCGAACGGCGGGCACAAGATGACGCCGGTGCGCTGCCGCACCCCGCTCACGGGAGCATGCAGGACGCCGTAGGCGGGGTGAGGCGCGATCCGCAAGTACAGGGGCGTGCGCGTCACGCTTGAGTGCGATGCCACGAAGCGATGCTACTCATCGCGCATGCGCTTGATTCGCCTGTGCCTGAATGCGTTGTGTTCACGCCCGTGGTTTGGAATTCCGTGCGCTAGCGTCAGCGGCAGGCCCTAGCCTGTCTGGCACCGCCCGAGCGCGGGCGCGCCATCACGATGACCGACAAAGATCCATCGGCGAAGCGCAAAGGCCTTGGCGGCTCGTGGGACGGGCTGCGGTCCGTGCGAGTCGCGCTGCGTGGCCATCGCAGGTTGCTCCTCGCTGGTGTCGTCGTCGGCTTCCTCGCCGGCCTCGCCGAAGCGGCGACCGTCGGAATCATTGCGCTCGCGGCCGGCTCGCTCACTGACGGAGCGCACAGGATTCACATAGCGGTTGTCGGACTCGGAGTTACGACCGGCTTTACGACGCTCGTGGATGTCGCCTTCGCGGCCGCAGCCGTGCGCCTGCTGCTCCAGCTGCCGGCCGCGACGCTCCCTGCACGGCTTGCAACCGACGTGCAGGCGGGCATTCGCGACGAGCTTTTCGATGCGTTCAGTGCTACGTCGTGGTCAGAGCAGTCGCGTGACGTTGAGGGCGCGCTTCAGGAGTTGATGACTAACCAGGCGATGGTGGCAGCAAACGCGGCTTCGGGCTTTGCGGGCTTGATCAACACGATGATCTCGTTCGTGATCATGATCGGTGCCGCGTTCCTGCTCGACCCGTCTGCGGCTGCGGCGGTGCTCGCGATAGTGGTCGCGATGGCGGGCGTCATGCGGCCGATGAATCGGCTGGTCTTGCGTCGCTCGCATGCGCTCTCGCAGACTCAGCTCGACCTGGCCTCCGGTATTGGGCAAGCCGCGAGGCTCGCTCAGGAAGTTCAGTCATTTGGTGTCGAGGACGGGCAGCGTCGGCGGGTGCACGAGCTGATCGGTACTACCCGGCGCCTCTCCTACCGCATTCAGGTTTTAGCGCGGATCGTTCCGTCGGTCTATCAAACCGTCATCTACCTGCTTGTGCTCGGTGCGCTCGCTACGCTCGGCTCTGCTCACGCGAGTCACGTCGCGACGCTGGGTGCCGTCGTGCTGCTACTGGTACGGGCTGGCAACTATGGTCAGGGAGTCCAGTCCTCCTACCAGGGCCTGCTCGCGATCGCCCCGTTCGCTGATCGTGTCTACGCCGCGATCCGACGGTACAACGAAACCGCGGCGCCTCACGGCGAGCTGTCGCTGCGCGGGCTGCGAACGATCGAAGCGCGCAACGTCAGCTACTCGTACGACCCGCGCTCGACGGTCCTGACTGACGTGAGCTTCACCGTCGATGCGGGGGAGACGGTTGGCATTGTTGGTCCATCCGGCGCTGGGAAGTCGACGCTTATCCAGATCCTGCTCGGTCTACGCAGCCCCGAGACAGGCAGCTACCTCGTCAACGGCGTAAGCGCCGAGCGCTTCCGCCGCCGTGACTGGCACGAGCACTTCGCGTTCGTGCCCCAGGAGCCGCGCCTGCTGCATGCAACGGTGGCGGAGAACATCCGGTTCTTTCGCGAGATAAGCGAGGCCGACGTGGAAGCTGCGGCGCGTCTCGCGCTGATCCACGACGAGGTGCTCGGCTGGCCCGACGGCTACGCGACGATCGTTGGTCCGCGCGCTGACGCGGTGTCCGGCGGTCAGCAGCAGCGGATCTGCATCGCGCGCGCGCTCGTGGGCCACCCAGCGGTCCTGGTCCTCGACGAGCCGACGAGCGCCCTTGATCCGCATTCCGAGAGCCTGATCCAGGAGTCCCTCACGTCACTCAAGGACCAGCTCACGCTGTTCATCGTCGCCCATCGGATGTCCACGCTGGAAATCTGCACGCGGATCATGGTGGTGCTAGATGGGCGCCTCGAGGCGTTTGGGACGCCTGCGAGCCTGCGTGCTTCCAACCCCTACTATCAGAGGGCACTCGCCGTCGCGACGCGCGGCGCCGGGATCTGAGGGCGCCCGCGCTCATTCGCGTGAGGTGCTGAGCATCGCGAACACGCGGTCGAGCAGTTCGCGCGCCAGCGCGGGTCCGACGCTCGCTTCATTCCACGGTAGCTCGACGGCGAGCACAGACAGCGACTCGACGAGCCGGGTCAGCGCGTCCAGGTTGTGCTGGGTGCGAGCGATGTCGGTCCAGCCCAGCGTGCGCGGGAAGCGCATCAGCTCGATCACCGCCGCGGCGCCCTGCAGGCGCTCGACCCGAATCTCGGTCGCTGGCGGGCTGAGGCGGGGAGCTACCAGCGCTGCGAGCTCGAAGAGCTCAGCAGCCGGCTGCGCGGGTCGCACTGCCGTACGCCCGTCGAGCGTAGTCCGAAGGCCGCTCGCGCTGAACGCTTCGGCTAGCGCTGCGGCCTGTGGGCGTAGGCGCAGCTCGCCAGAGCCGCGGTAACAGTAAGCAGTGCCGTCCCGCACGGCGATCCGCAGTGCGTCGTCGCTCAAGAGCTCAGCGCCGGCCGCGCAGCAGAGTGCGGCGATCGTCGACTTGCCACTGCCGGAGTGCCCGATGATCGCGATCGCCTGGTCCGCGACCGCGACGCCGCTCGCGTGTAGGACCAGATGACCGTCGAGGACGAGCATTCGCGAGAGGAACGTAACCGCGAGCATCGAGGCCAGCTCCTCGTCGACTCCGGGCGCGAGGTGGAGCCGTACCCTGCGTCGAGCGGGGTCGGTGACAAACTCGCAGACCCCGTAGGCGCGCCAGACGTAGCCGTCGGCGTCGCGGGTCAGAGAAGAGCCGGCGCCGGGCTGGGTGAGCTCCGAGAGGAGCTCACCCTCAGGCGGTTCGGACCGGATCGGCCTACGCTCACCAAAGGTGATCTCGATATCCGGGTCGCGATCGGGAATAGCCGCGCCGTCGAGCGCCAGCTCCGACCGCACCGTCAGTCCGTGGAGCGCGTAGGTCGTCGAGGCGCGCGCAGTCATGCGTCAGTGCGCGGCGCCTCCGTTGGCGTTCAGCCAGGCTGACTGGATCAGCAGACCGGTCAGTGGGCTGGGACGCTCAGACAACCAGACGGCGCGCAGCTCGTCGGGATCGACGAGCTCGCTGTTGACGCCGCTGCCGTCCCAGCTTTGTGCGAACTCACGGCGCGGCTCGCTCCAGTAGATCTGGCCCCCGCCGGCTTTGCTCGTTCGTGTGAGCAGACTCGTGGGCAAGAGCTCGCCGAAGAGCGCCTGCAGCGCAGCGCTGCGGTCGCCCCACCCAGTCGCTCCGCCGTTGTGCGCGAGCGATGCGAGAAAGCCGCGATCAAGGAAGGGATGGACGATCGACACGCCGGCGGCGGCGCCGATCGTGGCGTGGCTCGCCGCCCCGAGTGCGTGGTAGCGCTTGCGCGCGAGTTGCTCGACGTGTGTGCTCCACCGCAGCGGCGTCTGGCTCTCCGCGAGCAGCGCCGCAGCGGCTGCTTTGGCGGTTGCCGGCCGCAGCCAACTGGCCGGCGTATCTCCTCCGTGCCGGCGGCGGTCGATCGCGATGCGCAGACGCCTCGGAGCAAGTGCGTAGGCGGTGCGCGCGAGTTGGCGCGGCGAAGGCGCGGCGCGACCGTGCAGTAGCGCCTCGACCTGCCACCACGGCCACCCACCAAAGAGCCCGTCGCCGTCGATCCCCGTCAGCATCGATCCGCCGCCGGCCCGCTCGCACAGGAGCGCGAAGAAGTGCGCGTTGTGTGGGTAGAGCAAGCCGTGCGATTGCAGGCAGCGCCGCGCAACAGGGCCAACGACGTCTAGCTCGCCCGGATTGGCAGTCGTGATCTGCTCCCAGCGCGACAGGCCGAGGTGCCCGACGACGAGCTCCTGCCACTCGGATTCCTGCGCTCCAGGGGCCCACGGAAATCTGACTGAGAGCGGGATCGGCAAGTCGAGCCCTTCGCGCCGGGCGAGGCTTGCCGCGACCGCGAGCACGACCGAAGAGTCACGGCCGCCGGAGAACGCGACAAAGCACGGCGCGGCAAGCAGCGCCGGCCTAATCGAATCCTCGAGCGCCTGCAGAGGCGCTTCCGTTGCGACCGGAAGTTCGGCCGCGCCGGCGTGCTCCCCCAGAGCGACTCCAAACGCTACGTCCTGCTCGCTGAGCAGGGGGGTCGTCGGGTTGTGCGTTAGTGTCGTTCGAGTGCTGCGACCGTCAGCACTTGTAGGTCGGGCTGGTGTGGTTGTAGATGCCCGTGTCCTCGTTGCAGGTGTTCATGTGATTGCCTTCGGTCAAGTCGGCGAGCGTACCGAGCGCGATGATCGCCGGCGGCTCGTATGCGCGCGTGACCTGCTGAAGAGTGGGGTCGTGCGGAGTCGTCATTGATGCCATCCTGCTCTTTCCTTCCGCTTGTGTCGGCGTCCTACCGTCGTTGCGAAGCAGCACTATAGCAGCCGATTTAGCGGTGCCCAGTGGGCATTTTCTTACCCCCGAGACCTGAAATCGCCGCCCATTCGCGATCATACTCTGCCTTGCGGCGTCCAATCAAGCGCGTGCTGTTGATCCCGCACGAGGATTCGGGGACGTTCTTCGGCGGCCACGTGACCCAGTTTCGAGCCACGCTCCGCGCACTCCAGGAAGCGGGGGTCGACGCCAGGGCCGGCACGGGCGTAGAAGCGCTCAGCGGAGACGTCGACGTTGTGCACGTGTTCGGTGACGTCCGTCAGGTGCTTCGACACGGGCGTCCGGACGCGTTGGTTGCCGTCACGCCGATCTACTTTCCGCTCGCCTTGCTCGACGGCGCCGACTGGAACCGGCCCGGCTACGCGTACAAGGCTTACAAGCGGGGGCGGCACGCCGCGAGCTGGCTGCGCGCGCCGCGTCGTCGGTACTACCGGCGGCGCGCGCTTGCCGAGCGGGCGCGTGCTCTGTGCGATGCGGATCTGCTGCTTGCGAGCAGCGCGAATGAGGCCGCGCAGCTGCGTCGCGACATCGCGCATGCGCCGGCGATTGCGGTTGTGCGCAACTGCGTCGATGAGTCGATGTTCAGCGGGGACCCGGCGCGCGGACGTGAGCTGCTCGGTCTTGACGATGAGCCGTTCGTGCTCTCGGTGGCGCGCGTGGAACGCAACAAGAACCCACTCGCGCTCGCGCTCGCGCTGGCACCGCTCGATCTGCCGCTCGTGCTGGTCGGTGCGGGCGGGCGACGCCAGGAGTACTACGAGGAGAGCGTCAAGCGGGCAGCGCGCCGACTTTTGCGCGTGGAGCACATCGAGCACGACGAGCTACGGCACGTCTATGCGGCGGCGGCCGTGCATGCGCTTCCATCGTTCTTTGAGACGACCGGTCTCGCCACGCTCGAAGCGCTTGCTGCCGGCACGCCGGTCGTCGTGACTGATGCTCCGGCGCAGCGCGAGTACTTCGGCGACTGTGCACAGTTCTGCCGGCCGTTCTCGGTCCGCAGCGTACGCCATGCGCTGCTGCGCGCACTCGAGGGACCGAGCGGCCGCGAGCTCGAAGTGGCGCGCAGCTTCAGCTCGCAGAGAACAGCGCAGGAGCTGCTTTCCGCGTACGAAAGGTAATCCGCGACCGACCGCGCTGCTAGCCTCGCGAACGTCATGACAGAGCAGATACTGCGATTGCGCGACACGAACTTGGAGTGGCGCGCGGTCGAAGGTGAGGTCGTTGCGCTCGACATGACGAAGTCTGCCTATCTCGCGGTCAACGACAGTGGACGGCGGTTGTGGGAGGAGCTGGCCCGCGGCACGACCCGCAACGCGCTCGTTGAACTGCTCGTGTCGAGCTACGGGCTTGACCGCGACCGCGCAGAGACGGACACTGCGGCGTTTCTCAGCGAGCTCGAGCAGCGTGGGCTGCTCGCCTCGCCCTAGCGCAGCCTGCGCAGGATCTTCGCGGCCCCGGCCCGCGCGCGCCGGGCCGCGATCAGCCCGGACGGCCGCCGGCGGCGGCGGCGCCAGAGCGTGAGCTCGGCGCCCGGCTCGTAGATGACCGCGCTGTCACCCACAAGCCGCGCGAAACGTGGCGCCACGACGACGTGTGTGCCGGATGCGTACCCGACTGCGCGCGCGGCCGCGCCCAGCGCCGCGCCGTGTGTCGGATCGACGTCGGTCAGCACCGTCGTTGCGCGCAATTCGCGAAACACGGCGCCAAGGTTCGTTCGCCCGCTGACCCCCGTGAGAACCAGCGTGCCGCGTTCGTTCCTCAGCTCTGCGGGCGCGAGCAGCTCGAACCCGGCAGTGCTTGCGTGCGCGCGCTCCTCCGAGGTGAAATCGGCGTCGAGCTCGAGGTCACAGAGCCGCACTGGGGTCGGAGCTTCAGCCTCGCGCAGCAGCTCGTGCACCCGCTCGTCGCGCTCCGTTTCGAACGCGCCGGCTTGCAGGGCTCGCCGGGCGAGGCGCCGTCCCCTTCCGGCCTCAGCCGGAGACCAGCTTGCCTCGGAAGCCCGCGCATACAGCTCCTGCACGGTCGCGCGGTCGAGGCGAGCGAAGCTCTCGACCGCTGAGATCTCGTAGTTGCGGCGCAGGCGCAGGTACTCCCGCCAGTAGATCGAGCCGATCGCCTCGCGCTTACGCGTGAGCTCTTCCGGGCTCAGCGCCACGACGCTGTCTGGAGCCTGGTTCCAGCTCGTGGACCACACCTCGTCGAAGAGATTGTGGACCGCGAGTGACACGTCCTGATGATGAGGGTGCCAGAGCGTCTCGCCCAGTGGACCGTGAGTGAAGACGCTCCGGTATCGCTGCCCCGACGCGAACCGCTCGAGATCCGCATGCAGCTGCTCGAGGTCGAGCCGGCGGTCCCACTCATCGATGTGGTCGAGCGTCGTGACCGCCGCGATGCCGTAGAGCGCGGCCGACCCCTCTAGCTCGGCCCGTCGCCGGCGTGCTACTCGCTCATCGCGATCGTGTGTGACGACCACCAGCTGGACCGGCGCGTGGCGCGTGAGTACAGAGGTGAACCAGAGCGCCTCGTCGTCCGGGTGAGCGACGACGAGCAGAGTCTCAGGTGCTGGGCTCATCGGAGTCGGGTGGTAGCCTCCAGTCCAGTGAGTCTGAGCAACAGCGCTCGCTCGTGACGCTCGACATGGGCACCGCAGCCTACCTCGCGCTGAGGCGCAATCCGGTCCGCGGCCTCAAGTCGGGCTATGCGGAAGCCGACTCCTAGCTCAGCGCATGCTAACCACAGACGCACTTGCTCAGACAGCGGTCGGGCTAGCCCAGGACGCGACGTTAGCCGAGGTTGCTGACGCGCTTCACGGCGCCGGGATCCGGACGTTGCTGATGCGCGGGCCGGCCGTCGCCCGTTGGCTCTACGACGATCCGCTCGAGCGCGGCTACGGCGACGTGGATCTACTGGTAGCGCCTGGCGATTACGCCGCCGCTGGCGCGATCCTCCGGGAGCTCGAGTTCGTTGACACGAGCGCGAACATGCGCGCCGACGAACAGCATCCAAACGAGAGTCACTGGATGCGCATGCGTGACGGGAATGTCGTTGTCGATCTGCACCACAGCCTCTCGCTCATCGATGCCGATCCGCCACGAACCTGGCGAGTGCTGACGCGCGAATGCGGCAGGCTGACACTCGCCGGCGTGCAGATCGAGACCCCGTCGGAGGGCGCCCATCTCGTGCTGCTGGCAGCGCACGCCGCTCACCACGGCCCCGAGCCCCCAAAGCCGGTTGCCGACCTCGCACGCGCCGTCGCACGTGTCGGACGCCCCTCATGGGAGGCCGCGGCGGCGATTGCGGGCGAGCTCGGCGCCGCAGGCGTGATGCGCGAGGGGCTGAAGCTCGTTGATGGGGGACCCGAGTTCGCGGACGCGCTTGGGCTCGCCGATGATGCGACGCGGCTCGTCCGCCTGCAGGCGCGCACACCACCGCCGACTTCGAGTGGGATCGAGCGCCTGCTCGCGACCAGGGGCTGGCGCGGGCGGATCGCACTGCTCGCGAGCCGGTTCTTTCCGTCACCCAGCTTCATGCGCCAGTGGAAGGGACTCGCCAGGAGTGGCCCCGCGGGCCTAGCGCTCGCATATCTCTGGCGGCCGCTCTGGCTCCTCTGGCACGCGCCGCGCGGCCTCGCGGCCTGGGTTGCCGCGGCGCTGCCCCGTGAGCGCCGTGCGAGGGTCCCCGCGTTCCTCGCCGGCGCGCGCTGGGGGCTGCGCGCCTGGTGGCGCTGCCGGCGGCAGCTGCGCCGCGGCGGTTTGCAGGCCGTGGCTCTGAGCGACCCGCCAGCCGACCTGCCGGGCGCGGTCAACGGCGTGCGCCGCGCGCTGGACGGTGTGCACGCTTCGTGCCTCCAACGCTCACTCGTGCTCCAGCACTGGGAGTCGAGCCACGGGAACGGGCGCGACGTGATCATCGGCGTGCGCGGCGGAACGTCGAAGTTCGGCGCACACGCGTGGCTCGACGGCGAGCCGCAAGAGCCGGGCGTATTCACAGAGCTCAAGCGCTGGCCGCCACAAGCAAAGCCGAAGGCGACCGTGCGGCCAGAGCTGCGCCTGGTGCCGCCGCCCGCGGATCTGGCCATCGACCCGACGACACTCGGGGAGGTGGCGATCGTCCACGACTACCTGAACCAGCGCGGTGGCGCCGAGAAGGTAGTGCTCGAACTCGCGGACATTTGGCCGGCGGCACCGATCTACACCTCGCTCTACAGGCCGGAGTCGACGTTTCGCGAGTTCGGCGGGCACGAGATCTACACCTCGCCGCTCGACCACCTACCGGTTGACGCCAGGTTCCGTAGCCTGTTCCCGCTCTATCCGGGTGCATTCCGTGCGCTCGGCCCGATCGACGCCGATGTCGTGATCTCGAGCTCGAGCGGCTGGGCTCACATGGTTCAGACGACCGCGCGCGCGCTCCATGTCGTCTACTGCTACACGCCGGCGCGCTGGCTCTACCGCGATGACTACATGGTTGCCGGTGAGCACTTCTCCTGGCGCGAGAAGCTGATCGTGCCGGTCTCGGGCGCGATGCGTCGGGTTGACCGGCGCGCAGCGCGGCGCGCTGATCTCTACATCGCGATCAGCAGTGAGGTGCGCTCGCGGATCGCCCAGGCCTACGGCCTCGAGTCCGAGGTCATCTACCCCCCGGTCGACGTCGAGCGTTTCACGCCGCTGCCGCGCGGCGAGCGCCTGCTGGCGATCGCGCGACTGCTGCCTTACAAGCGCGTTGATCTGGTGATCCGCGCCGCCGAGCGTCTCGGGCTCGGACTCGACATTGTCGGCGACGGGCCGATGCTGGACGCGCTACGTGGCATTGCCGGCGAGAGTGTGACCTTCCACCGCTCGGTCTCTGAGGCGGCGGTTGCGGACCTGCTGGAGAACTGTCGCGCGGTATGCGTCGCGGGCGAGGAGGACTTCGGCATAGTGGCCGTCGAGGCCCAGGCAGCCGGCAAGCCGGTCATCGCCTACGCGCGCGGGGGCGCGCTCGAGACCGTCACAGAGGGCATCACAGGGATCCTTTTCGAGCAGCAGACTGAGGACAGCATCGTGGCTGCGATCGAGGCGTGCGAGGCGATCGACACGCCGCCAGAGGTGATCGCAACCTACGCCGAGCGCTTCTCACGCGAGACATTCCGTCGCCGGCTAGTCGCGGTCATCGACGAGCATCTGCGGGCACACGCGTGACACAACTCAAACCTCCGTCTAGGCGCCGTGCGGGCGGTGCAGTTCCTGCCCCAACGGTGGGCGGGATCGTGCGTTACCGTGCGAGACGCGGCGTAGACTTGGCTAGCCGCGGAATGCAGAGGACCGGGCCGCAACGATGAGCACACCTTCACCTGGATCCCAGGCGCGCGACGAGGCGGTCGACCTGCGTGAGTACCTGCGCCCGATCTGGCAGCGTAAGTGGCTGGTGCTCGCGATCATCGTGATCGCGGCCGGCGGTGCGGCGGCGATCGGCAAGCTCCATCGGGCGACACCCGGGCCGAACCAGTACACGGTGACGAGCGAGATCTACTTTGACGTGGCCGACCCGACGTCGATGGTCGGCATCTCCGTCCCGGCCGCGCAGCCCCCGACACAGCAGCAGATGGGTGACCAGGCGCAGCTGTTCCTCGGCCAGTCCATCACCGATGCCGTCTACCGGCGACTACACATGACGGTCGGCAGCGCCGGCAGCGTGAGTGCCGGCCCAAGCTCCAAGAATCAGGCCAGCTTTGTCGGCACGAGCATCCTCGACGTCACCACGACGAGCTCCTCGCCGGCGCTAGCGGCCAAGCTCGCCAACACCTACGTGGACGTTTACCTCGCCTCGCGGGCAGCCGCTTACAAGCAGGCCGCCGCCGCCGACGCGCAGGAGTACACGCAGCAGCTGGACGTGCTGCCGAACACGAGCGGCAACTCGGCGACACGCAA
Organism: Solirubrobacteraceae bacterium; assembly: GCA_050010595.1. Classification (GTDB taxonomy): domain Bacteria; phylum Actinomycetota; class Thermoleophilia; order Solirubrobacterales; family Solirubrobacteraceae; genus Palsa-513. The sequence continues at coordinate 362,050 of JBEKKS010000001.1, read as the reverse complement.
CCAGCTGCGAGCCGATGTCGTGACCCTTCAGGCTCAGGCAGGCAACCCGCAGGCAGAGGCGAGCCAGGTCTCGCCGGCAACCGCGGCGAGCGCCTCGCTGGTGCCGCGGCCGAAGCCTCGCTCGCCATTGGTTGACGGGGCGATCGGCGCGGCGCTCGGCTTGCTCCTCGGACTCGCGGTCGCCTTCGGCCTCAGTTTGTTCGACCGTCGGATGATGCGCGTGAACGCGATCCAAACCGGCTACCGCCGCGAGGTGCTCGGCGTGCTGCCACACGTCGCGAACGCGGCGCCGCTCGTTGACGGTCAAGCGGTGGTACCGGTGACGCTGATCGAGGCTCTGCGCGCGCTGCGCATCAGCCTCAACCTCTCGGGTGGCAAGCGTGGCGTGCGCAGCCTGCTGATCACGAGCGCGATGCCAGGGGAGGGCAAGTCAACAGCTGCTCGCAACCTCGCGCTCGTCTGCGCCGAGGGCGGCGAGCGCGTGCTCTTGATCGACGCCGACCTGCGGCGCCCGAGCGTGCCGCGGATGTTCGGGATCGACTCCGAGGTCGGGCTGACTCACGTTCTCGCCGGCAGCACCTCGCCGGGCCACGCGGTCGTACGGGTATTCGAGCGCACGCACGAGCCGCAGGCCAACGGCTCGAACGGCGACGTCGCCACGCGGCCGACGTTCAACGCCCCGATCGTCGGGACGGGTGGCTCGCTTGACGTGCTGACCCACGGCGACCTGTCGGACAGCTCGCTGACGCTGTTCGGCTCACGGGCGATGGAGACGCTCCTCGCGTCCGCGCGCGACCAGTACGACATCGTGATCATCGACAGCGCACCGCTGCTCGCCGTGACCGACACGATCCCGCTGATGAGCCAAGTGGATGGCGTGGTGATCGTGGCGCGCCTGGGCGTGACGACGCGCGATGCGGCAGCGCGACTGAACGACACCGTCGGGCGCGTCCGCGACGCAAAGATCCTGGGCGTGCTCGCCAACGACATGCGCGACTCGTTCCTCGACAGCGGATACGGCGGGATGTACTCGAGCCGCTACGGCGGCTACGGTTACCGGGGCGGCACGGCGGAACCCAAGCAAGCGACCCGGGGCTAGCGCCCCCTGCGGGCAAACCCAAAGATTGGGGCGCCGCATGAGTCCCGCGCTTAGCTTCACGGGCGACACCGCGATGCGTCCACGCGGCGGTCGGGACATTCGCGCGCTGATCCGTGGCGTGACCCTCGCGATCGTGCTCGGCGGCGCGGTTGCGATCGGCGTGGGCTACGCCCCGGTTCCACGGCTGCTGCTCGTGATCGCCGCGGTCGGCGCCCTCGTGGTGCTTGTGGTGTTCGTCTCGACGGCCACCTCGGCTGTGCTGCTTGGGCTGGCCCTGCCCTGGGACCAGGACATCACCGGTGGGCACCTCGGGCTGCACATAGCGGCGAGCGACGTCCTGCTCGTGCTGATCGGGCTACGTGCCATCGCGGAAGCACTCCTCGGACGCAGGGTTTGGGCGCTCGCGAGCATCCGACCCGCTCGTCTGCCGCTGCTCCAGTACGCCTGGGCGCTGGCCGCCCTGCTCGTGTTCCACCTTGGCTTCACATCGGCGCTGAAGAGCATGCAGCGCCTCGAGCTGTTCGCCCTGCCGGTTTTCGTGGGCGCTTACCTCGCCTTGCGCGGCAAGCACCTGCTGGTCCTGCGTGGCTACGTCGTCTCCGCCGCGGTGCTCTCGGTGGTCTGGCCGGTACTCAACGCGCACGGCCTCACAGGGCAGCTCGACAAGAACCCGACCGCCGGGTTCATCGCTACCGCGATCCTCTTGCTGCTCGTGGTCCGCGAGCTGCGCCCGATCATCTGGTGCATGCCAGTGCTCTTGGTAGGCCTCGGCCTGACGGCGAGTCGCGGCGCAGTCGTCTCATTGGGAGTCGGCATCGTCGTCATCGTGCTGATGGTCTCGACGACCTCCGGCCGCGCGGTTGCGCTGTCGCGGATCGCCGCGTTGCTGCTGATCGCGCTGGTCGCCTTCCAGTTCCTGCCGTCAAACGTCACCTCGCGTCTGACCAACTTCACCGCCGGCGAGAAGACGAGAAGCAGCTACGCAATCGAGATCCGCCTTCAGCTGGCGCAGGGCGCCGAGCAGGTGATTGCCGCGCATCCGTGGCTCGGTGTCGGGGTCGGAAACTACGTCGCTGGGAGCGCGGCACAGGGCGACCAGGTCACAGATCCGCACGACGTGATCCTGCTCGAAGCCGCCGAAGGGGGATACCTGTTCGCCGCGAGCTTCATCGCGATGATCCTTGGACTGTGGCTCGTGCTCTGGCGCCTGCGCGAGGTGCGGCTGGCGCTCGCGGCCGCGGCCGTCCTGCTTGCAACCTTTGCGCACGGCCTCGTCGACGTGTATTGGGTGCGCGGTACGCCGGTCCTCGGGTTCCTGCTGGTCGGAATGGTCTGCGGCCTGGCTGCGCAGAGGCGCAACGAGGAGGCGACGTGAAACTGCAAGTGGTGATCGTCGCCTACAACGCGCCCGCGGAGCTCGACTGTTGCCTCAGCGGCTTACGCGGCGAGATCGAGACGGTTGTGGTCGACAACTCCTCGTCCGCCGAGATCGCAGCAATCGTCGCACGCCATGACGCGCGCTACGTCGATCCTGGCGCGAACCTGGGTTTCGCCGCTGGCGTAAACCTCGCGTTGCGGACCACCCCGCAGACGAGCGACGTGCTGCTGCTCAATCCTGATGCCGTGATTGCCCCTGATGCTGCGCGGCGGCTCCACTCTTGGCTGCGCGAGGAGAACAACGCTCGGGTCGCCGCTGTTACGCCGTCGCTGCATGACTCGGGCGGCAAGCCCGAACGCGTCTGGTGGCCGTTTCCGTCGCCCTGGCGGATGTGCGCCGAGGCAATCGGCATTGGCTCGCTACCGTCCAGGCGGCACTTCGTGATCGGCGCCGTTCTCCTGTTGCGGCGCGAGGCGCTCGAAGCCGTCGGAGGCTTCGACGAGCGCTTCTTCCTCTACGCCGAGGAAGTCGACTGGCAGCTGCGGGCGAGCAAGCTCGGCTGGCGCTCGGCGCTGTGCCCGACCGTCGAGGCCGAGCACGCGGGCGGTGCGACGAGTGAGGACTCGCGCCGGCGCGAGCTGCTCTTCCACCTCGCGCACGAGAGCTACATGCGCAAGTGGTACGGCAGTACCGGGTGGTACCTGTACCGTGTCGCTGCCTGCGCCGGTGCGGCGGCGAGGATGCTTGTCCTGCGCGGCGAGCGTAGAGCGAGCGCTGCGCGTCGCGCGCTGCTCTACCTGCGCGGGCCGAGTCGCGTCGCGGCGAGGCAGGTCTGACGGATGCCGCGCGTGCTACACATAGTGACCACAGGAGCGTTTGCCGGCGTGGAGCGCTACGTGAGCGACATCGCGCGCGCCAGCGCGACCCGCGGTTGGGAAGTAGCTGTCGTGGGCGGCGACCAGGTGCGGATGAGCGCTCAGCTTGCCGGCGTCGCGCGCTTGGAGGCCGGAGCAACGATCCCGCGGGCGGTCTGGTCGGTGAGCCGTCTGGGTAGCTTCGACGTATGCCATGCCCACATGACAGCGGCCGAGACCGTCGCGATCCTCGCCACGCCCTTCCACCGTTCGCCGATTGTCGCGACGCGCCATTTTGCCGCCCGGCGCGGCTCTAGTCGTCTTGGCCGGCTCGCCGCGCCGTTGATCGCATCGCGGGTCGCACGGGAGATCGCCATCAGCGGATTTGCGGCAGGCCGGCTCGAGCGAGCGCCGGGCGCAATAGTCGAGCCGGGCGTGCGTCTCTCCGCGTGCCTTTGGCGTCCGGTCAATCGCGCCGTCGTGATGCTCCAGCGGCTCGAACCGGAAAAGGACACGCTGACTGGCCTGCGCGCCTGGCAGCTCGCTGGCCTGGCGGCTGAGGGCTGGACGCTCGAGCTCTTCGGCGATGGGTCCGAGCGTAACGCGCTCGAGCGCTGGGTCGCGGAGGAGGAGGTCTCAGGCGTGAGATTCCGCGGCTGGACCTACGACACGGCCGGCAGTCTGAGCGAGGCCGGCATCCTGCTCGCTCCGACCCGCGCCGAAGGGCTCGGCCTCGCCGTGCTGGATGCAATGGCGGCCGGCGTCCCGGTCGTGGCCTCAGCCTCGGGGGGGCATCTCGAGACGGTCGGCTTGCTTGCCGACGCGCCGCTCTTTCCCGCGGGCGATGTGTCGGCGGCGGCGAGCATGCTGCGCTTCCTGCTCGCCGACGAGGAACGCCAGCGCCTATCGTCGGCGGGACGCCGCTTGGTGGAGGAGCGCTTTACGCTCGATCGCCACGTCGAGCGTTTGCTGGCGGAGTACGACAGCTTGCTCGAGGCCCGGTCCAACCCCGTCAGGGGCGTCGCAAGGCGGCCGACATGAGCACGACAGTGGTTGCTGCTCCAATCGATACCCTGCGCGAGCTCGTCGTCTGCTCGCTCGAGCCGTGGGACGAGACGTGGCGGCGCAACCAATTCCTCGTCGACGCGCTGATGCGTGAGCATCCGCGACTTCGCGTCCTGTTCGTGGAGCCGGCCGCCGATCCCCTGTTTGACCTCGCGGCACGCCGCCGCCCGCTGCTCGGGCGCTCACGTGACGTGCGTGGCGACCAGCGGCTCGAGGCGCTGCGCCCGCTTAAGCCGCTGCCGCGGCGGCTTGGCGAGTTCAGCGACCGGTCGCTCAGGCGAAGCGTCGTGCGCGGCGCCAGGCGCCTGGGCTTCGAGCGGCCAGTGCTCTGGATCAACGACGTCACGTACGCTCCGCTGATCGCCGCAACCGGGTGGCCGGCCGTTTATGACATCACCGACGACTGGTTGCTCGCGGGCGACCATCCGGCCGAATTGAGACGGCTCGTGGAGCTCGACACGCTGGCACTCGAGCGAGCGCAGGCGGTCGTCGTCTGCTCGGCGGCGCTTGCTGCGAGCCGTGGTAGGAATCGCGAGGTCGAGCTGATACCGAACGCGGTTGACGCCGCGCACTTCCGTCGTACGCGCCCTCGCCCGCCGGACCTCCCGCCCGCGCCGGTTGCCGTGTACCTCGGCACGTTGCACGACGCCCGCATCGACGTGGGGCTCGTGATCGAGCTCGCGCGCGCGAGACGCGACCTCTCCGTCGCCCTCGTAGGTCCCGATGCGCTCGGCCCCGCGGCCCGTGCCGCGCTTGCCGAGGAGCCGAACATCGTGCTGCTAGGGCCCCGTCCGTATCGGGACGCTCCGGCCTACCTTCAGCACGCAGACGTCGTCATCGTCCCGCATCTGGTCAGCCCGTTCACGGAGAGCCTCGACCCGATCAAGGCGCATGAGTCACTCGCCATCGCGACGCCGACCGTCGCAACGCCGGTTGCCGGCTTCCGCGAGCTTGCGGGCGCTGTCGATGTAGTGCAGCGTGAGGTGTTCGTCGCCACAGTCGAGGCCGCACTGGTGAGCCCTACCCGGCACGAGCGCGCGATCGAGCTCGCGAGCTGGGCCGAGCGCGCGGCGCGGTTCGGCGCCGTCCTGACCCGGATCGTCGAGGCGCGATGAACTTGCACAAGCTCCGGCTCGTTCTCGGTGGCCGGCTCTCGAGCGTTGTGACGTTGATCGTGGCCTCGGCGCTCACCGGGTTCTGCGAGGCGGCGATTCTCGCGATCATCGCCGAGGCGGCGGGCGCCCTCGTCAACGGCTCGCACCATGTCCACGCGAGCTTTGGGCCGCTCAGCTTGAACGTGGCGCTCGGAACGCTGCTGTTCGTGGGCTTTGTGCTTGCGCTCGTGCGGACCGCGCTGCAGATCCCGATGTCGCTGCTGCCGGCGCGCATTTCGGCCGACGTGCAAGCGAGGCTCCAGCGCGAGCTTTTCGCGGCATTCATGGCCGCGTCGTGGTCCGAGCAGGCACGCGACCGCGAAGGTCACCTGCAGGAGCTGATGACGAATCAGATCTCCCAGGGCACGAGCGCCGCAGTTTCAGCGAGCGCGCTCATCTCGGCCCTGCTCACGCTGATCATCCTGATCGCCTCAGCACTCGTCGTCAATCCCACGGCGGCAGTTGCCGTGCTCGTGATCGCGGTGGTGCTCTTCGGGATACTGCGGCCGCTCAACCGGCTGATTCAGCGCTGGGCGCACCACCTTTCCGGTGCACAGATCAGCTACGCAAGCGGCGTTGGACAGGCGACACGACTGGCGCAGGAGATCCAGGTCTTCGGTGTCGGCCAGGCGCAGACGCGCGCGCTCAACATGCTCATCGCCACCGCACGCCGTTTCTACTTTCGCGTCCAGTTGCTCGGGCGGATCGTCCCGAACGTGTACCAGAGCGCTATCTACATGCTCGTGATCGGGATGCTCTCGGTGCTGCTCGCAACCCACCAGGGCCACGTCGCTTCGCTCGGCGCGGTCGTGCTCCTCCTGATCAGAGCCGGTAGCTACATGCAGACGCTCCAGGGCGCCTACCAGGGCCTGCGCCAGGCGATGCCATTCATCGACCGCGTGCAGGACACGACGCGCCGCTACGCGGAGAGCGCGCCGCCGGCTGGTACGCGAGGCTTGCAGCGGATCGACCGACTGGCCTTCGAGCACGTCGGCTTCGAATACGTCAGCGGGCGGCCGGTGCTCGAGGACCTCAACTTCAGCGTTGATGCTGGAGAGGCGATCGGGATCGTCGGTCCGTCGGGCGCCGGCAAGTCCACGCTGATGCAACTTCTACTCCTGCTGCGCGAGCCGACCTCAGGCCGCTATCTGGTCAACGGCGTCCCAGCCGGCGAGATCCGTCGCGCGGACTGGAACGCGCAGGTCTCATACGTGCCGCAGGAGCCGCGCCTGATCCACGCGTCGGTTGCCGACAACATCCGCTACTTCCGCGATCTGAGCGATCCCGAGATCGAGCGCGCAGCGCAGCTGGCACGCATCGATCACGACATCGCTGATTGGGCGGATGGCTATGAGACGGTGATCGGGCCGCGTGCCGACGCGATCTCAGGTGGCCAGCAACAGCGCATCTGCATTGCGCGTGCGCTCGCGGGAAGACCGACGGTGCTGGTGCTCGATGAGCCGACGAGCGCGCTCGATCCAGGGTCCGAGAGCCTGCTCCAGGAGTCGCTCGTCGCGTTGAAGGATGAGCTGACGCTGTTCGTGATCGCCCACCGCATGTCCACGCTCGACATCTGCGACCGTGTCATGGTGATCCTCGACGGCCGCCTCAATGGCTTCGACACCGCTGCAAGCCTGCGCGCGCACAACGGCTACTACCGTGCGGCGCTGGCATTCGCGGCCGGCAGCGACGCGTCCTGAGGCGATGAGCACCAAGGCTGCCGGTCTGCGGATCGGCATGATCTCCTACTACCTGCCGAGCGGGAGCAAGATCGGGGTCGGCTACCAGGCGCACGCCCTGGCGAACGCGCTCGTTGACCGCGGCCACAGCGTGACGGTCTTCAGCGGCTGCGGCGCGACCGAGGGCGCGCGTTACGAGACGCACACGATCCCGCTGAGCGGCGCGAACAGGACGTTCAAGTTCGCCTGGTATCTACGCCGGGTCGATTGGAACGCGTTCGACGTGATCCACGCCCACGGCGACAACTACTGGCTGTGGGGCCGGCGGCTACCGCCGCGGATCCGCACGATGCACGGCAGCTGTTTCAGCGAGGCCCGGTTCGTGCGCGGCGCGCGGAACCGGTTGCGCATGCTGCTGCTCGGCTGCAGCGAGATCCTTGCGACGCTCGCAGCTGACATGACGGTTGCCGTGTCGAACAACACGCGCCAGTGGATGCCCTGGATCCGGCGCGTTGTGCCAAACGGCGTCGCCATCACGGCGATGCCCTCAGTCGCGCGCTCGCCGCTGCCGTCGATCCTGTTCGTCGGCACCTACCTCAATCGCAAGCGCGGCAAGCTGCTGGTCGAATCCTTCGAGCGCGATGTCCTGCCGCGCCAGCCCGCGGCCGAGCTCTGGATGGTGAGCACGGACGCGCCGGCGGCGCAGAGCGTGAAGGTGCTCGGGCGGGTCTCCGACGAGCAGCTCGCTGAGCTCTATGCGAGCGCCTGGGTCTTCTGCTTGCCGAGCAGCTACGAGGGATTTGGGATTCCCTATGCCGAGGCGATGGCAGCTGGCTGCCCGGTGGTGGCGACGCCGAACCCCGGTGCGGTCGAGGTCACGGATCATGGCCGGTACGGCCTGCTCGTCGAGCCGGCGGCGCTCGGCGAAGCGCTTGCCGACTTGCTCGGTGACGGCGAGGAGCGCGCGCGTCTCGCGCGTGCTGGGCGAGAGCGGGCACGCCGCTACGACCTCGCCGAGATCGCAGCGACCTATGAGCACCTCTACGTGGCCCTGATCCGTCGCTGAGATGCGCCTCTGGCTCGCACCCAGCGCGTTCTTTCCTCACCGCGGCGGCGTGGAGGAGACGACCTACCAGCTCGCGCTGAGCTTCGCGGCGGCCGGCGACGAGGTGCTGGTGGTCACGCATCGCCATCCGCGCGAGCTTGCCGAGCGCGAGAGCTTGGCCGGGGTCGATGTGCGCCGGGTCGAGTTCGGTGCACCGCGTGCGCGGGCGCTTGCCGCCGGTCGCTACCTACGCAACGTCTGGGAGGTGCAGCGAACGCTCGATGCGATCGCGCCGCGGCCAGAGCTGATTCACGTGCAGTGCGTGAGCGGCCAGGTGCCGCACCTGCTGCTGTTCGCGCGACGTCACAGCATCCCGCTGGTCGTCAGCACGCAGGGCGAAGTGCTGATGGACGCAGACGCGATCTTCCAGCGCAGTGCCTACCTGCGCTTCGTGCTGCGGCTCGCGTCGCGTCGCGCGAGTGCGTTGAGCGCCTGCTCTGCCTGGACCGCGCAGCACACTGCGGCCGTGGCGGCGGGCTTCGCCGCTGCGACCGTGATCCCGAACGGCGTCAGGCCCGCCGAGTGGCTGCTCGATCCGGTCCCGCGGGAGCCGATCCTTTGCGCCTGGGGCCGGCACGTCCCGCAGAAGGGCTTCGACCTCGCGATCGAGGCCTTCGCCCGGTTGCGCGAGAGCGTCGGCGACGCACGCCTGTTGATCGGGGGCGGGGGAGCCGAGACAGAGCATCTGCGGAAGATCGCGCGCAGCGGCGTCGAGTTCGTCGGCCCGCTCGATCGCAATGGCGTCCGCGAGCTGCTCGCGGCCTCGCGCGTCGCGGTCGTACCGAGCCGCATCGAGCCATTCGGGATCGTCGCGCTCGAGGCGCTGGCGGCCGGCCGCGGTCTCGTCTACGCCGCCGGCACCGGCCTTGTGGAGGCCGCGGGCGGTCTCGGCCGCGCCGCCGATCCGCGCGACGCGAACGCGCTGGCGGTCGCGATGGCGGCAGAGCTGGCCGAGCCGACGCCGGCCGTTGCGGGCCGGGACCGCGCTGCGCAGCTCAGCTGGGAGCGCATCGCCGGGGCCTACCACGAACTCTACGCACGCGCCTGCTGAGCATCCACCGCTACAAGTACGTTGTCGCGTGATGGTGAGCCCGCTTGCCGTCCGGTTGCGCTTTCGCCGCACCGCGCTGCGGCTGCGCGCGCAAACCTGGCGTTGGCTGCACCCCGGCATCGAGGTCGGCGCCGCCGTTCGCGTCGGCTCCGGGGTGCGGCTCTTTCTCGACTCGCAGGCGCGGCTCGTCCTCGGCGCCGGTTGCGAGATCGACGACGGCGCGACGATCGCGGTGTACGGCACGGGCGTTATCAGGCTCGGCCCACGCTCGTTCATCGGCCACCGCTGCACGCTCGCTGCGCAGTCGCTGCTCGAGATCGGCGAGGGGACTTACCTTGCCGAGCTCGTTTCGGTCCGTGACCACGATCACGCTGTCGGTCCTCCACCGTCATCCGGCCAGGTGTCGATCGAGCCGGTACTGATCGGCGCCGACGTGTGGATCGCGACCAAGGTGACGGTGCTGCGCGGCGCGCGAATCGGCGACAACACGGTAGTTGGCGCCAACGCGGTCGTGCGCGGCGAGCTACCGCCGCGCGTCGTCGCGGCCGGCATTCCTGCCCGGGTGCTGCGCGAGATCGACGCTAGCGAGAGCCACTGACGGCCCGCGCGGCCAGCCGCTCGAGCCATGCGGGCGCGCGCCCGTGCCTGCGCGTCAGGAACGCGAGCGCGCCGAGCCAGCGGAACCCGAGACCAGGCTGGGCCCGGCGCCGCAACAGCGCTGACGCGCTCGGGCGGATCAGCCAGCGCATCAGGAAGCTCGGTAGGAAGCGGCGGCAGTAGGTCGCGTCGAAGATCAGCCCATTGCGCGCGAAGTAGAAGTCGCTCAACAGCGAAGCGCTACCGCGCGAGATCGTGCGCGAGACCTTGTGGCGGATCGCGCTCGCCGTTGCGACGCAGAGCTCGACGCCCTCCCGCCGCGCCCGCATCGACCAGTCGCTGTCCTCGAAGATCAGGAAATAGCGCGGATCGAAGAGGCCGACGCGTTGCCAGACCTCGCGCCTGGCCACGATGCAGCAGCCGCTCAGACAATCGCAGTCGCGCAGCGGATCGTTGCTGGCGGAGAGCTCCGATGGCTGAAGGTGCCGTGGCCAGCCGCGGTCGAGTACGCCGCCGGCGAACCACGAGCGTTCCGGTTCGTCGAAGTAGCGGATGTCGGGGCTGATCGCGCGCTCTCGGCCCTCCGGCAGGTGCTCGGCGAGCCGCGCGATGCTCTCCGGCTCGACCACCGTATCGTTGTTCAGCACGCCGACGAGCGCAAACCCTCCTGCGAGCGCGCGCTCAAGACCCGCGTTGCTCCCGGCCGCGAAGCCGAGGTTCGACTCCGCGGCGATCACCTCGCCCGCAAGCCCGCTGGCGCGCAGCCGCTCGAGATCATCGCCGGCGGAGTCGTTGTCCACGACGATCGCATGGACCGGCTGGGTTGAGGCGCGCAGCGACTCCAGACAGGCGAGCGTATCGCCGAGCCCGTTCCAATTGACGATAACGAGCGCGACGCTCAACGCAGCAGCCGCGCGTAGATATCGCCGAGCGCCGCGGACACGCGCGTGGCGTCGTAGCGCTCAGCGACGCGCGCCAAGCCGCTCGCCGCGAGCGCCGCTTGCCTGCCGCGGTCCGCGAGTAGGTCGCTCAGCGCGGCCGCGAGCGCGTCGGGCGAGTAGGGCGGGACGACTACCGCCGCCTCCCCGACAACCTCGGGAATCGAGCCGCTTGCCGTCGTCACCACGGGCCTGCCGCATGCCATAGCCTCGACCAGCACCATCCCGAACTGCTCCTGCCAGTAGGGAGTCGGCACCGAAGGCAGGCAGAACGCGTCGACCGACGCGTAGAAGCGCGGCAGCTCGCCGTAGGCGGCCGATCCAATGAAGCGCACGCGATCGGCGAGGCCGCAGGCGCTTGCGGCAAGCTCGAGCCGCGCCCGCTCGGGCCCCTGGCCGACGATGATCAGCGCCGTCTGTGGGACCGAGGCGAGGGCGCGCAGCAGGTCGAGCACGCCCTTTTCCCTGATCAGGCGCCCACAGTAGAGGACCGTTTGCGAGCCGTCCGCCAGCTCCCAGCCGCCGCGCAGGGTCGCGTCGGCTGCCTGCTCATGGAATGTCGCGCGGTCGACGCCGACCGGCTGGACGACAATCCGGTCGGGCGCCACGCCCTCGAGCAGCAGCGCGTCGCGGGCGCCTTGCGTTACAGCGACGAACAGATCGGTTGCCTCGCGCACGAGCCGCTTGCGCGCCGACAGGAGCGGGTTGTCGTCGTGCAGGAAGGGGATGTTCTCCCAACAGGTGAGGACGAGCTTGAAGCCGTGGGCGGGCTTCAGCTCTGCGGCCTGCTCGGAGATCGGTAGGAAGGTTTCAGCGGAATGGACGAGCTCGCAGCCCGACAGGGCAGCCGCGAGGCCCCGCAGGCGCGCCGAGCGATCCCCCAGAAGGCGTCGCGCGAGGCGGCCACTGCCGACCGGGGGCAGGCTCGCGAGCGGCACCTGCAGGCCGGTGAGGTCGTAGGCGCCGCCGCGTGCGCCGATCGCGACGAGCTCGTAGGAGTCGCGCAGTGGCGCGTAGCTCTGCAGCTCGAACGGGTTCAGTGCCTCACCCCGAAGGATCGCGATGCGAGCCGCCATCGGAGCGCGACCCTAGCAGCAGGCGTGGCTGACGCTATCGTCTGGTCAGAAGATGCCAGGCGCCCCAGCCGACACAGCTGCCTCCGGCCTACGGCTCGGCGCCTACGTCCTGATCGGTGATCCGGCGCATCTCGAGCGCAGCCTCGCCTCTTACTACGACATCGTGGAGCGCATTGTCGCCGTCTACGACGAGGACGGGATCGGCTGGAACGGGCACCCGCTCGCGCTCGACACGTGCCGCACGCTGATCGACGGCGTCGACCGCGCTGGCAAGGTGCAGTGGCTCGGCGGCAGCTTCCACGAGGCTTCGGTCGGCTCGCTCGAGCTGGACACGCGCCAGCGCCGCGCGGGGATCGCTGCGCTCGATGACGTCGACTGGGTGCTTCAGCTCGACACCGACGAGGTGCTCGGGAACCCGGAGCGCTTCGTCGCATCGCTACAGCGCGCGCAAGACGCCGGCCGCGACGCGCTTCTATATCCAGCGCGCTGGATCTACGGCCATCTGAGCGGAGACCGCTATCTCGAGCGCTGCCGACGCCTATGGGGCATCTCGGCGACGTTTCCCGGGCCGGTCGCGGTACGTGCCGGCACGCAGCTGGGCCTTGCACGCCAGTGCGAGGGGTCTGCCTGGCGGGTCGACTTCGGGCGCCACAACACCGATCCGGCCTACGAGCCGGACACGGTGATCGATGAGCGGGTCTCGGGGTCCGACGCGATTTGGCACTTCTCCTGGGACCGCTCGGAGGAGGCGATGCGCCGTAAGGGCATCTCCTCCGGCCACGCTGGGGACTTTGCTTGGAATCACGCGATCGACGAGTGGCTCGAGCGACGCCGCCACCCGTGGCGCACGACCCTCGGCACGCCGCTGCGCCGCCGTCCGCCGGTCGTCGGTGGTCCCACATGGTTGCGCGTGGTCAGGCTGCCCGAACGAGTGACCGGCTAGGCAGGTCGTCTGCCTAAACGACGCAGGAGCTGGCGGGCGGCGCCGCGCGCCCGCGGGATCGCAACGTCGCGAGCGCGCCGGACGCGCACCTCGAGGTAGCGACGGCCGCGGATGCCGCGACGAGGGAAGCGGGTCGGCGCGTCCCGTTCGAGCAGCGGCTGGCACGCGTCGATCAGTCGATCCCAGGCACGTTCGGGAGCGAACCAGCTGGCAAACGCGTTGCGGGTCGCTGCCGCCATCCGCTCGTAGTCGTCCTCGCGCTCGGCCAGCACCCGCGGCAGCGCCGCGACATCATGCTCGGGCCAGCGCAGTGCGAAGGACTCCCAGTCGGGCCCGCGCGGCGCCACCCACTCGTCGGCGATGATCACCGGCACGCGACCTGCGGCGAGCGTCTCATACAGGCGGATCGAGGAGGTGCCCTTGCCGCGCGGACAGAGCACGAACTTGGATCGCAGCAGGACGTCGCGGTAATGCTTGCGCCGTTGCTCGAAGTCCACGGAGCTCTCGTCGTAGAAAGTGAAGCCGTCGATGCGCTCGACGACGGCGCGCGCGTCGCGCAGCGAGTAAACGCCGCGGCGCGCGCGGTGGCTCGGCGAGCCGACGAACGAGAACAAGAGGTCCGGCTCCGGCCCCGCCTCAGCGCTCGCCGCCGGCGTCGCGTAATAGCCCCACGCTGCCTGGTACTCCGGCACGAATGCGCGTGCGGGCATGCTCACGTAAAGCCCGGGCCAGGTGAGCCACGGGTCGTCGCGCTCGTCGTAGACGAGGCACTTGGAGCGATGGGCGTCCAGCAGCGTCTGACGGGTCAACAGCGCCCGCTGTCCGGGATCGCGAGGGAACAGGTGGGCGTCGACGAAGAGGATGAGGTCGGCGCGCTCAGGCGAGTCGGCAAGCTTGTGGCGCGTGCTGCGTGCATCGCGTGCGAGCTGCTCGAACGAAGCGACGGCCGGGGAGGACCCGTCGGGAGAGACGGATGCGAGCCAGACCTCCACGTCAGCCGAGCCGGGCGTGCACAGCGGCCTTGGTCAAGGCCCACGAGACGCCCACCCACTCCCGGCGCGAGGTACAGAGCAGCCGCGCAAGCGCCAGCGCGTCGAGCAGTCGGTGCGAGCGTGCGAGCTCGAGCAGCCAGTGGCGTGCGAACAAGCCGAGTGGCCCGACGTGCTCGATGTCGCGCGCGTGCCCGGGCGGGATGAGGTTGCCGCCGAAGCGGACGAGGACGTGGCTTGCGAGCAGCGGGGTTGCCCAGTCGGTTGTCATCGCCGTCGAGCTCGGGTGGATGCGGTAGAGCACCGAGGGCTCGTCGAGCTGGGGGATGCTCGTCAGGCGTGAGATGTTGAGCAGCGTGAGGTAGTCGTCGATCGAGCGGGCGAGCGAGACGAAGCCGCCGCTGGCGAAGAAGAGTTCGCGTTCGAACACGTAGGAAGTCGAGACGGCGATCGTCGCCGCCAGCAGGTCGGCGGTGCCGACGAGGCGTGTCACGGCGGGCACCGTGCCGGGCGCTGGCGCGGCGAGCTGCTCCTGCCACGTGGTTTCGCTCTGGACCGCCACCGCGCCTTCGTGCAGGTGATCCCCCGCGGCCTCGAGCTCGCTGCGGTCAGAGTCGTAGAAGAAGCCGCGTTCGGTGGTCGCGAGCGCTCGGCAGTCGGGCTTGCTCGCGAGAAAGGCGGCCAGGCGCTCGTGTCGCCAGGGCAGCCAGAGGTCGTCCTGATCAAGGAAGGCGAGGAAGGGCTGCGAGGCGGCGAGGGCGCCGCGGTTGCGCGCGGCCGCAACGCCGGCGTTCTGCTGCTCGATGATGCGGGGACCGAGCGGGTGGCGCCGCGCACGCGCGGCACCGTCGTCGGTCGAGCCGTCGTCGACGACGATCACCTCGGGCACGGCGTGCGTCTGCGCCTGAAGCGAGTCAAGCGTCCTCTCGATGAACGCCGCGCCGTTGTGGAGCGGCACCACGACGGCGATGCCTGTTTGCTCGCTCGCATTCGTCATCTGGGCGGCCGAAGTATTGCGCGTGCCGTCGCGCCCGCGTCGATCAGCGCGCCGACGGCGCGCGAGAGGCGGCCGCCGCGGCGCAGCAGCGGCAACGCGAACGGTCTGCGCCCGCCGAGGGCCTCGGCGGGCGCGCCGAACTCGCTGACGGCGAGCGCGCGGCGGGCGCGCGGCGAGCGCGGCAGCGTGAGGCGGCCGGGCCGATCCTGGACCGCCTCGTAGAGCGCGCGGTGGCCGTCCGCTACAGCGGCCCAGGTGCGCGGCGCGGCCTGGCCGCGGCCGAGCCGGCGCCGTCGCACCCACTCGTCGGGGTCCGCGAGCAGCGTGACGACCGCGGTCGCGAGTTCCTCCGCGGCCCCTGTAGTGACTAGCAGCCCAGCGTCGCCCGCGACCTCCGGGATCGCGCCGCTCGCGTACCCGGCGACGACGGCGCCGCACGCCTGGGCCTCGGTGATCACGCGGCCGAACTGCTCGACCCAGGTGTGCGTTGCGCTGCTCGGGATCAGGAGCACGTGGGCTGAGCGATAAAGCTCGGCGAGCTCCGCTTCGGGCTGCCAAGCGGTTAGCGAGAGACGGTCGCCGACGCCGAGCGAGGCGGCAACGCGGCGCGCGGGCTCGGCCATCGGCCCCTCGCCGACGAGCACGAGCCGCGCCGGGCGCGATGCGTTCACGCGCGCGAGCACGCGCACGGCGTCGATGATGCCCTTCTCCGGGACGAAGCGCCCGGCGAGCATCAGCGTGAGCTCATCGCTTTCCAGCGTTTGCTCGCCCGGCCTGAAGACTGCCGGGTCATAGCCGAGCGGTAGGACGCTGACGACACCGGCGAAGCCCTTGCCACGCGCGACGGCCGCCGCCTGGTTGCAGCACGGGTAGAGCCCGCTCGCGCGGCCGAGGGCGGTGCGCTCATAGCTAGCGAAAGGCGGTGGGTAGCGCTTGTCGATGTTCTGCCCGGTGTACATCACAACCGGGATCTCGCTAGCGGCCAGCGAGAGCCACTGTCGCGCGACGAGGCTGTAGGGCTCCTCGTGGATGTCGAGCACGTCTGGGGCGAGCTCCTCGAGTAGGCGTCGCAGGCCCTTACGGTCCGCATACGTGTGGCGGTTGACGTCGCCCGGGCGGTTGATCGACAGCTCGATCGTTGTGAACGACTCCGGTGTGAGGTCGCGGTCGGCGCCGGCCTCAGGCCATGCTTGCGGCACGACAAGCGTCAGCTCGACGCCGGCGGCGCTGAGCGCTCGCTCGCGCTCGCGATGCTGCGGGTCGCGTCCCGCGTGGTAGATCGTGAGCACGCGCAGCGCCATGAGCGGCAGGATCGTGGACGCGGCGGTCGGAGCGCGCTGTGCCGCGCGCGCTCAGCTCCCGTTGCGCGCGAGCAGCTCGCCGTAGAGCGCGCCGAGCGCTGCTGCAGCGCGCTGCGGCGTGAACGCGGCGGCGCGCTCCCTCGCTGCGGCGGCGAGACGCGCGCGTAGTTTCGGATCGTCGTGCAGCTGCGTCAGCGCGCGAGCTAGAGCGCTGGCGTCGCCGGGCGTCGTCAGCAGTCCGTCTTTGCCCGCAGTGATCAGCTCTGCCGGCCCGCCCGCGCGGGCGGCGATCACCGCGACGCCGGCTGCCATTCCCTCGAGTACGACCTGGCCGAAAGGCTCGGCGACGGTCGAGCAGTGAACGAGGATGTCGAGTTGCGCGAGCTCTGCCCAGGTGTCCTCGCGGAAGCCGCGAAACTCGATCTGCTCGGCGATCCCAAGCGCTTGCGCCTGACGCTGCAACTCGCCGAGCTGGGATTCCTCGCCGAACATCGCGCTCCCGATCACGTGCCCGCGAACGTCGCTGCCCGCGAACGCAGCTGCGAACGCCTCGAGAAAGACGTGCTGTCCCTTCCAAGGAGTGATTCGACCGAGGACGCCGACGGTGAACGGTCCAGATTGGCGGCGCCCGCGATCGGGCGGTGGCTCGGCGCTGTCGGCGATAACCCGGAGCGGCCGGCGCGACGGAAGCGTCGCCGCAGTTGCAGCGGAGTTGGCGACGATTGCGATGGGCACCACTCGCGCGGCGCCGCGCACTAGCAGCACCGTCGCGCGCGGAAGGTAGTCGTCGGCGATCCGGTCGCGAATGTGCCAGATCACCGGTATCCGGGCGAGGTGTCCAGCGAGCCCACCGTAGAGCGCGGCCTTGAGTGAGTTCGTCTGCACGAGGTCCGCGTCGAGCGATCGCAGCCGCCGGCGCAGGCGCATGACATAGGCCGGTAGAGCTGCGAGCGCCCGCGGATCGATCCGCGAGAGGCGCGTGGCGTCGCGACGCACGTCGCGCAGGCGCGCGGGCATCGCGAGTACCTCGACCGCGACGCCACGCTCTTGCAGGCGCGCGACGAGCGGCCCATCCTCGGCGAGGATGACGTGCACGTCGCAGTGCTCGGCGAGCGCCGGGAGGACACGCAGCAGCGCGATCTCGCCACCCGACAGACGCGCAACGTGGTCGACGAAGACTACGCGGGGGCGCATCGAATCTCGCTACGGCGCAAACGGGCCGGAATGGCCGATGCCGGCCGCAACGAGCGCGAGCAGGACGATGCCCGGGAGCGTGAGCGCTGCCACGCGGGCCCAGAGCATCGGGGGACGCTCGTGCGTGCCGGCGAAGGCACTCAGCGCCTGGCGCAGTGCCGCGCGGAATGCGGCGCGCGGGAACGGGCGGGCGGCTTCGAGCGTCTCGACGATGCCCCACAAGCGGGCGCGCTCCTCCGGCTCGATGCCAGGCTCGAGTTCTTCTCGGAAGCTGTCGGGCTCGCCTGCCATCTCAGCTCGAGGACGGGAAGTCCACTTTGTTGAGCCAGCGCGCGTGGCGCTCATCAGCCACAGCTGCGTTCGCGTGCCCTGTGCGCGCTTCTAGTCGCGCGAGGACGTACCAGATCTGCCAGTTGACGGGTTGGCGGGTGCGCGCCTGCTGTGCATCGCCGAGGGCGGTCTGGACGTTACCCGCCTGCTCCTCGACGAGCGCCTCCTGTAGGTAGCCGGCGGCGGCGTAGGGTTGCAGCGAGATCGACTCGTGCGCGTCGGCTAGTGCGGTGGAGAGGTTGCCGGCGCCGGCCTGCGACTGGCTTGCCCGCAGCTGCTGGGTGGCGGCCATCGGCAGCGCAACCACGATGATCGCTGCGACCGCGATCGCGGCGACTGCGACGCGCAGCGCGACGCGGACTCCCCGCGGCGTGGGCCTGATCGCTGCCTCATCCGAGCGTGCGAAGATGACGCCGGCGCAGATGAAGAACGTGAGCGGCAGGACCGGGATGAACCAGACCCAGTCGATTGCGGCAGAGAAGGCGAAGGCGAGCGCGCTTGCGGTCGCGGCGGCCAGTGCGAGCCGCTCGGCGCTGTCGCGGCTTGCGATCACGCGCCAGACGCCGTAGGCGAGGACGAACAGCACGAAGGCGAGGATCAGCACGAGCCCCGGGTAGCCGAGGTCGCTGAGCGCTTGCATGTACAGCGAGTGGGCGTCGATCACGTAGCCGTCCGCCGGGCTGCCGTTCTTGAGCCAAACGAACTGGAAGGTGTTCGCGCCGCTTCCGGTCAGCGGCTTGGCGGCAGCTTGATGGGCCGCAACCTGCCAGAACTGATAGCGCCCCTCACCGGAGCTGCTCTGAAGCCGCGAGAAGGCGTTCGCGCTTGAGGTCTGCACGTCGCCCGGCGTTTTGAACTGGGTCCACTTGCGCTGCAGGAAGCCGCCGCCGCCGGCACCGAGGAACGCGACGAGGATCACCAGCGCGCCGGCGCTGCTCACGATCGTCATCCGCCGGCGCGAGAGGACCAGCGGGCGTGGTCGCTGCACGTGGCGCTCGACGAGCACCGCGGCGCCCGCGAGCAGCGCGACAGCGCAGACGACCACGATCGCGATCGCGATGAGCTCGTTGCCCTGGTGGGCGGCGAGCGTCGAGCGCTGGCCATCACGGACTGCGCTCCGCTGGTCGGCGGCGCCGATCAGCAGCGCGGAGCCGGCGCCCGTGATCGCGATCATCGCAAGCTTCGAGAGGCGGTCGGGGGCGAGCAGGAGGAACACGACGAGGCCGACCGCGATCTCGACTACACCGCCGCGCGAAGCCGTCAGGAACGCACAGAGCGCGAGTAGCGGCACCGCGCCGGCCGCGGCCGCGCGGCCCACGAGCGTGCGCGCACCGCTCGCGCAGTAGAGCAGCAGGGGGATCCCGATCGCCATCAGCGCGGCGAGCGCGTTCCAATACTCGATCGGGTAGGAGAGGCGTTTGATCGCTCCGCTGCCGAGGAGATTCACCGCCGGCACGGCGAACCACTGGAAGTGAAGCCGCGAGAGCAGCGCGATGACGGCGATCGCGACGATTCCCACCGCGGCCCCGTGCAGCATGTAGCGGACAGCTGTGCGGCCCTGGACGAGCAGGACGAGCAGCAGCAGCGCGACGTAGAGGAGCATCTGCGAGACGTCGACGATCGTCGCCTCGCTGCTCTCGGTCCACGTCAGGCTGAGCGTCGTCCAGGCTGCATAGGCGCTCAGCAGCGCCAGGCCGATCCAGCCGGCGCGCGTGACGCGAACGCGAACGAGACCGGCGGCGAGCACAAGCAGAATCAGCCACCACGCGACGATCGCCGCCTGGCTGAAGATGACCGTGTCATAGCCGCCCTCGCGCACGCCGAGATAGGTGACGAACGCGACAGCGAGCAGCCACGCCGAGGCGGCGCCGAGGTCGACCCGCAGACGCTCGCCGACGAGGGCACGCTGTCTGATGCTGAGGGTCCGCTCCAAGGGCTAGCGACGGCGACGGGTGAGCGCGAGAACGGCGACGGTGCCGAGCGCGAGGAACAGGACGATCGGCAACAGCGCTCCCATGCCGCTGCCCGATCCGAGCAGCGAGCTAGTCAGAACGCTGAGCGTCGCGGCGGCGTGGTAGCTGAGCGCGTGAGCGGTGGTCTGGCGCTTCGGCTCCGGCGGCGCCGTCTGCTGGGCGATCGAGACGGTTGCGCGGCCGGCTGCGCCGTCATGTGAGAGCTTCTTGACGACCGCTGCTGGCAGCGTCGGGGCGCTCGGCGCGCTCGTCGGCTTGAGCGTCGTCACCGGCTGGCTGCCGCTCGCGGTTGGGATGTCCTCCTGGTACTGGGCCGACCCTGGGTCGCCAGGCGCGACGATGTGCTTGTGCGCGAGCGCGACGCCGGGCGAGGCGAGCAGGAGCGCGGCTGCGAGCGGTAGGAGCGAGCGTCTCATGGCTTGGGATTGTCGAAGGCGGTCCAGGTGAGGCTCGTGTTCGTGCCCGACACGGCGCGCAGGTTGGTGCCGAGACCGACGAGCAGCGTGCCCGTGAAGATACGGCTCGTGCCCGCCTGAAGCGTCTGGACCGTGTTCCAGTTGGTTCCGGTCTCGACCTGGATCGCGACAGGCCCGGGCGTCGGCGCCATGCCCCACAGCTGCGCCACGCCGTTGATGCGATAAGCGGTGAACGGGAACGTGTACGCGGTGTAGGACGGCTTCGGCGTGTCCTGCGCCGCCGTGGCACCGTCAAAGTAGATGCCGGAGGCAAGCGTCGAGGCCCAGTTCGGTGATGCTACGTCGTCGCGGATGTTCCACCAGGTGATCAGGCTCGCTCCCTCCTTCCACATCACATACAGGGAGCCCTCGAGATATTGGGCCTGGAGCGCGGGGGAGAGGCCGTTCGGGTTGGGTGGGTTGCTGTCCCAGGAGAGCTCGGTGACCCAGAGCGGCTTGGAGCCCTTCGGCAGCAGCGTGCCGGCGCGTTCGGCGATCGGGACGAGGCTCGTGATCTTGCCCATGTCGGGGACCGAGATGTCGCCGGCGTCGACGGCGTGGGTCGTTGGCGGCCCGAGCGGGTAGGGGTGATGCGAGACGGCGTCCATATAGGTGCGGTCGCGACAGATCCGGTGCGGGTGCTTGCCGGCGCTCAGGCATAGCAGTGACCGCCAGAAGGTGACAGGCGCCATTCGCTGCCCGCCGGGCGGATCGCCGAACGGGGCGGTCGTGCCGCCGGCGACGACATCCTGCGGTGCGACCGCGTGAACGCTCTTGTAGAAGGCGTTCAGCAGGGCGCGGTAGATCGCGGGGCTTGCCGGCTGCTTGCTCGCCGTCCATTGGGGCGTGAGGAAGACCGAGAGGTTCGGCTCGTTCCAGGCCTCCCAGTAGCGCACCGCGGGCAGCGGTGCACTCGACTCGGATTGGTCGACGAACGAGCCGGAGTAACGCGTCGCAAGAGCCGTGGCGAACGCCCCATACCAGCTCGCCGACGGCTCCCAGGTGCCTGTCGGGGCGACCGCGGGCGAGGGCCGGTCAGGCCCCTCAGCCCAGGCGGGCGCGTTCTGGATCGCAAGCAGCGGTTGGAGCCCTGCGGCGCCGACCGCACGGACGATCGTGTCGATCTGCGACCAGTCGTAGCCGCTCCAGTTCGGATTCGCTGCCTGCGTGAGGCTTGGCGGCTGGGTCGGTGAGATCGTGCTCCAGAGGATCTGGACACGCCAGACCGTTGCGCCGGCCGCAGCCGCCCGACCCATCTCGAGTGCCATCTCGGCCGGGTCGCCGGAGGCGACCACCTCGCTGTCGTTGAAGCCAAGCGTCAGGCTCGCCGGCGTCTGCGCCGAGTGCGCGGACGAGGTGGCGGCCGCGGGGGCGACGCAGGCCAGCAGCGCCACGAGGGTCGCAACGGCACGAAGCAGTGTCTGCGCGCGCACTCGCATCAGTTCTATCTAATACGTAGCGCGGGGGGTAGAACTGACGCTCCTGGCCGGATGTTAAGGTGGCTTGGTGCATCGAGCCCACTCCTCGACGCGCGGGTTGCTCGGCGCCTGGGCCGTGTCGCTTGTTGCGATCGCGCTCGTAGCGGTCCCTGCGCTCGCTGGGGCGCGGCCGCAGCCTGCGCGCGCCTTCTACGGAGCGAACATCCAGTCGATGCTGACCTACGACTACGTTCCCGAGTCACGCTGGGGTCAGTTCATCGCCACGATGGCGCGCGACGGGTTGCGAACGGCCCGCATGGATGCCGTCTGGTGGTGGGCCGAGCCGACCGCACCGACGGCGGCAGGGCCCACGTACGTTTGGAACAACCCCAAGCAGCGCGTGTCGATGGATCACCTCGTCGGGCTGCTCGCAGCCCACGGCGTCCGGCTATCGGCCGTGCTCGACCAGCCGCCGCCCTGGGCACAGAGCGCGGACACGCAGCTCCTGCCATCCGCATATGGCGACTTTGCCGCGTTCGCGGGCGCGTTCGCAGCGCGCTACGGGGCGCACGGCAGCTTCTGGCGCGAGCACCGCAAGCTGCCCTACCTGCCAGTGCGCGACTTCGAGGTCTGGGACGAGGCGAACTCGGACCTCTTCTGGACGGGCACGTCCGACCCCGTGGCGTACGCCAGCGTCCTCGAGCAGGTCTCGAGCGCGATCCATGCCGTGGACCCGAGCGGGCAGGTGCTCGCGAGCATCGGCTGGGAGGGCGCTCAGCAGTACGTGAGCGCGCTCTACGCCGCCGGCGCCGGCAAGTACATCGACGGCATCGGCTTTCACCCCTACGCTCCCGACGCGCTCGGGATCATCGAGCTCAACCAAGAGCTGCGGGCGACGCTCGATGGCGCGGGCGCCGGCGCGACGCCGATCTACGACACCGAGGCGGGTCAGCCGGTCGTGACCGCGGGCCCCGGCGCGGCATTTGCCTATGACGGAGAGGTCAGCGATGCCGCGCGCGCCGCGACGCAGGCGCTCGCCGGCGATGCGCTCGCGCGCAGCAACTGCGGCGTTGACGACTACCTGATCTTCGGCCTGACCGGCAGCGGCACCGCGCTCGAGCCTCGCAGCGAGGGGTACATGGGCATCTTCAGCCCCAGCAGCGACAAGCCGAACGCGACCGGGACGGCGCTGATCGCCGCGCAGCAGCGCCTGCGCGAGGATCCCTCCGGGCGCATCGCGCTATGCGGCGGAACGACACCGCAACGCGCACTGCTGCCGCTGCAAGTCAGCCTCTCGCGTCCCGGGCCGACATGCGTGGCGGCGCGGATCAGCTACCACGGCGACCCGCTCGAAGGCGCCGATATCGTGCTGCGAACGCGGGATGGGCGCGTCGCGCCGGCGGCGACAAATGCCTTCGGCGAGACGCAGATGTGCCTGCAGAACGGCCCCTTCGTCAAGCAGTTCACCGCAGACGCCGAAATACCGAATGTGGCCAGATCGGCGACCTACGTCTGCCCCGTCTCGGCCGGAGCGTGTCGCCGTGCGCGCTAAGGCGATCGCCAGCGCGCTACTCGCGGCCGCGCTCTTTGCCCCGGCGAGCATCGCCGATGACCTGGGCGCCTCGGGCACACTCGAGACGCCGGTTCACCTGACGCTGAGGACGCACTTCATCCTCTACTACCTGCAGCTTCACACGGGGGCAAGCCAGGAGGCTTTCTCGGTTCAGATGACGCCGCCACCATTCGCGACGGCAGGCGCCCTACCGGAAGGCCAGTCGATCGATGGGCCGACAGACATCGCGCTGCAGGGTCCGGGGACGATCGGCGACGAGGTGCAGGCACCGAGCGCGATCGTGCCGTGCTCGAACCGTCCGAGCGCGTTCCATGGCTATGCGACAGGCGTTGCGAGCGTTGACGTCCTGCTGCCAGCGGACTCGAACACCGTGCTCGCGGTCCGCTACAACACCGGTCGGCGCGCGCCCTGGGTCGACAGCGACTTCCGCCTGAAGTTCACGCTCGAGCCGACGCTCGTCGGCACATACCCGGCGGGCAGCCCGTTCGCCGGCGGAGCGACGCTCACAGCGCCGATGAGCTTCACGACTGCAGGTCCGACCGTCAGCGGTCGGACCGGGGCGCACATCCTGCTCAGCACTTCGCCGCGCCAGTCGGGCGCCAATCCCTACGCGCCGAAGGCGATCGGTGCCGGGCAGAGCGTCACGATCAGCGGCCGCCTGCTGCCCGCGCAGGCGGGTCGGCGGATCGTGCTGCAGTGGGACCGCGGCGGCGGCGCGCTGCACACCATCGCAACCGTCACGACGCGAGCGGGCGGTCGCTTCGGTCCGACCAGCTGGCGGCCCGCCGGGCGTGGTACGTACGAGCTCTGGGCCAGCTATCCGGCGCAGGCCGGCGACCTCGTGGCCGACGGGACATCCTGTCCGCTGCGTTTCGCGGCGGGCTAGCGCAACATAGCTAAACGTATATAGCGATTGGTGATGAGTGGAAATCATCGGCGCGCTCGAGGCGCTCGGAGAGGAGCTGACCGCGAATGGCATCCACGGCCAGATCGCCTCTTAACGCACCCAGAACTCGAGCCAGGTGGCGTGACGCTGGCGGTTGCCGGCGCGGTCGATCGCGCGGATCGACAGCGAGTGGCGCCCGGCGCGCAGCGGACGAGTCGTGAATGGGGAGCTGCATGCCTGCCAGGAGCCGCCGTCCACGCGGCACTGGTAGCCGGCGATGCCGGCGAGGTCGACCGCCGTGAAGCTCGCCACGAAGACATTGCTCGCGTTCGGGCTCGTCGCAAAGGACGTGATGTCGGTGTGAGGCGGCGTCAGTGCGACGAGCCAGGAGACGCTTGCCGGCGAGGGGCCGCCGGCCGCTCGGACAGCGCGCACGCTGAGCGAGTTCTCGCCCTGGTGGGTGCTCGCGGCGTTGAACGGGGAGCGGCAGGCCTGCCAGCGGTGGCCGTTCAGCGAGCACTGGAAGCGCACGCGCGCGACGACCTTGCCGTTCAGCACCTCGGCGAAGCGGACCGGCTCGTAGCGGCGGTTGTTGGTCAGCGAGCGAGCGGAGAGGATCGCGATGCGTGCACCGCTGGCATTCGCGTCACCCGGCGGAGGGGTTGACTCGGAAGCGCCGCTCGTCGCGGGGAGCGTGAGGCCGCCGGCGAGCGTGCATGTGTCGCCTTCACCATCGGGCAGCTGCTGCGAGCCGATGAACTGGAGGAAATCCCAGTAGGCGGGCTTCGCGTTGCCGTCTGTGTCGATCAGACCGCTGTTGTAGCCCCAATAGTCGGCGGTGCCGAAGACGCTCGCGCTGATGTCCTGCAGCGAGAACCAGAGCACGTGAGCGAGGTTCCAGCGCGGCGCGCAGGCAAGCATCTGATCCCAACTCTGCGTGAGGTAGGTCGCCTGCGTGTCCGGGGTCACCGTGAACGGGCTGACCGGGCCGGCGCTGGCCCAGCCCATCTCGGTCACCCACATCGGCTGCGCGGCGTCATTGTTGGCGAGCATCACGCGGCGCGCCTCGTCGAGGATCGCGAGCGAGCTTGCGGGGTCGGCCGCGTAGCCGTGGACGACGATCGCGTCCGTGCTCTGGACGAATCCCGGCTGCTGGAAGAGGCCCTGGAGGAATGGAACGAGCGCGACACCACCGGAGCCGCCGGTGCCCGGCAGGCCCGTCAGGCCAGACATGATCACCGAAGCGCTCGGGTCAACCGAGCGGATCGTCTGTGAGATCGCGCCAAGAAACGCGGCGTAGGCGGCAGGGGTTGGATTCGGCCAGAAATAGCCGCCGTTTACCTCGTTCCAGACCTGCCAGGTGATCGTCGGGACGCTCGCCTTCCCTTTCCAGAAGGAGGAGGACGGCTCGTAGCGAGCGACCGCGGCACGGACAAAATCCTCGAACAGCGAGAGGTTCGCGCCCGTTGGCGCGGCGAGCGTCGTGCCGCAGGCCCAGACCGCGCACCCGTTGAGGTCGAAGACGATGTTGAAGTGGCCCTGCGCCGCTTCGTTCGCGAGGCTGTCGGGATCGCTCCAGTTGCGCGACGCAGGGTTCGCTGACGGCTGGACGATGCCCCAGGCGAGCGCGCCGCGGACGAGCCGCAAGCCGGCGGCGGAGAGCGTTGCCGCCTGCTGACTCGATGGATAGGACCATCCCCCGACGCCGAAAAAGCCCGCGGGCGCGGTGGCCGCGTCGGCTTGCGAGGCGCCCGAGGCGAGGACTGTGGCGCACGCCAGTGCAGCGAAAATCGCCCGGACCGCCCCCGCTTTCGAGCCAGCGTCCCGCGCCCTCACTGCACCGACCTCGCGCGCACGTTGCACGATCGCGATGTCAAGCACCCGCGATCCTAGACGTGGCGGCGGCGGGAACATCTTGGCGACGCCCGAAAATCAAGCTAGGAGCGAACTTTCCGGGACGCGGGCCGCGCCCACGGCTATGCTGGAGGCGCCTCGGATGGCGCGTCGGCCCACGAGCGTCATGAGCATTGCGCGAGGCACGCCAGCAATCTTCGGCGGCCCAAAGGCCGCCCACCGGATAAGTGCGACGCCTCCACTACCGTACCGCGACGGCGCGTCTGGCGCCTGCGGTCGCTGCCTGCGCATTCGCGGCCTGGGCCTCGATGACACTCGCGCCGGCGCTCGCCCACGCCGACCCGCCGGCGCCGTTCAACCAGTGCAGCTCCGCCCCGCTGCCGGCTCCGGCGCCGGCGCCTGCCGCGAACACGCTGATCATCAACGGGCAGATGACGGCAGTCGGGCAGGAGCAGAACTACGAGACGCTCGCTAACTCGGCGGTCACGCTCGCGTTTCGCAGCGTCGCGCAGCCAACCACCACCTACCCTGGCTCGAATCAGTTCTCCTACGAGCCGCCCGTCGATAACAACCAGATCCAGTACTGGCAGGAGAACGGCTACCCCTTCTACTACACGGCCGTCTCCTCGGACTTTGCGAACGTCGGCATGCCGCTCTACATCACCCAGTGCGACGGCGACGCCGCGTTGCGGATGAGCGAGGACCGCGGGCTCTACATCCACGAGCTCGTCGCCTACGCGGCTTCGAACAACGGCTGGGACTGGGCCGGGGCTGCAGACGCGATAACCGCGTCCGATTGGCAGATCCTCAACTACTGGGTCGAGCTTGCCGCGGCGCTCAACAAGAAAGTGATCTGGTCGGAGCCGGCGCTCGGCTGGCAGGCGCTGCTTGCCAACAGCACCGCTCAGAGCTACTTCCAGCAGTGGGGCTCGACGCTCGTGCCGATGTTCGCGACCAACTACGACACCGAGAGCAGCGGCTATGACATGGGACTGGCCCGCCAGGCCGCGGTGCAGGCGGCGAGCACCTACGGGATGAGCCTCGGGGAGAGCATCCAGTCGTGGTGGTTTCGCCAGCAGACCGACCTCGCCGCGCAGGCGGGGCTGCCGACGAGCGGCGCCACCGGGACGCCGCCGACCGCCTGCTCCAACAGCGGAACCTCCGGCTACGAGCTCGACCCGCTGAACACCGACAGCTACAGCTATGACGGCGGCTGCTACGGCGACCCCGGGAACGGGACGCTGGCGCAAGACGAGCCGAGCCTGACGCCGACGGCCGGTGCAACGCTGGCGCTAGCGGACTTCGGCGCGACGGTCGGCGCTACCTACTATCAGGTCGAGGGCGTCGACGGCTCCTACAAGGTCGCTGAAGCGGGCACCGCGGAGGCGGCGGTCAACGACATGGACTGGGCGACGCTCGACGCGCCGAGCGCCTACCTGCAGGGCATCCAAGCCTTCTCGACGCAGCTGGGGGACGGGACGGCGCCACCGAGCGAGATTCCGACCACGGGCCTCTACCAGCTGTGGGACGCCGCGGCGACGAGCCACTACTACACGACGCAGACGAGCACCGGCGGCATTCCGCTCCAGCCGGACGGATCGCCTGCCGCCAACTGCGAACCGAGCCCGACGACCACCTACTGCTACCAGAACACCGATCCGGGAGCGACGCCGGTGCCGGCGGGCTATGTGGCCACCAGTCAAGTGAGCGGCAGCGTCGCGCTTTACCAGTACGAGCGGGGCGGATCGCAGTACTACTACGGCCAGAACGCACCGGGCGGCGGCTTCACGCTCAGCTCGACGACCCCGGTTGGCTACGTCGTGACAAGCGAGCGGCCGGGAACCGAGCCCTTCTACCAGCTCTATCTGCCGAGCCAGCACGCGTACTTCTATACGACCGACGCCGGCCAGCGAGCGAGCGCGCTCTCGGCCTACGAGGACGAGGGCGTAGGCAGCTACCTGTTCACTTTCCCGAACATGCCGGCGGTGCCGGTGCAGAGCGGCTCGCCGACGATCTCGGGTGCCACCACCGTCGGCGACACGCTGAGCGAGTCCCACGGATCGTGGTCGAACGGTCCGACGAACTACACCTACCAGTGGGAGGACTGCGACGCCGCCGGTCAGGATTGCGCGCCGATCCTCGGGGCCAACGGCCAGACCTACGTGATCGGCACCGGCGATGTCGGTCAGCGGATCGCCGTCACCGAGCGAGCGAGCAACAGCGGCGGTCTGACGATCACGCCGGCCACCTCCCAGCCGACCGCGGTTGTGGTGCCGCCGACGCCGGCGAGCAGCTCGCCGCCGACGATCTCGGGCAGCGCAATCGTCGGGCAGACGCTCGGCGAGTCACACGGCGGCTGGTCAAACAGCCCGACCGGCTACGCCTACCAGTGGGAGGAATGCAACGCCGCGGGTGCGGACTGCACTACGATCGCTGGCGCGACGAGCCAGAGCTACGTTCTGACTGCCGCGGATCTGGGGGACACGATCCTCGTCGCGGAGACGGCGAGCAATGCCGGCGGCGCGGGCGCGGCAGCGAGCTCCGCCCCGACCGGTCCCGTGATGCACGTCGGCATCGCGAGCGCCGGTCGAGCACACGCTCATGGCTATTCGCTGCGCTTCACCGCGACCTGTGTCGGGGCGACGAGCTGCGCGGTCTCGGAGACACTCAGCACGCTCGAGACTCGGCGCTACAAGCGGGGGCACAGCAAACGCGTGCGAAGGATCGTCGGCACGGCTGCGCAGCGGATCGGGGCCGGCGAGCGGCTCGTGGTGAGCGTCGCGTTGGACGCGCAGGGACGCGGTCTCCTTCTGCGAGGCCACCCCCTCTCGGTCGGGCTGTCGGTGCGCCAAGAAGTCGGCGCGACCGATGTGACTGTCTCGGCGCAGACCGTCGTGATCAAGGAGCAGCCGCCGCGCAAGCCTCGCCGCGCTCGCCCCTAGTCGCGGCGTCGCAGCCAGCGCATGCCGTGGCGCTCGCCGCCGCTGTCGAAGGCGACTGGTGGACGGCGCGGGATCTCGGCTCCCGCGAGGATTGCCTGCGGCACCGCTTGCGTCAGCCAGTCTGCGAGGCTTGCAAAGCCCGCTTCGGCGATCTCGCTGGCCATTCCCGGCGGGCGGCCGAGCACGTCGTGGGCGTCGGAGGCGACGTTGTGGACGAGCTCGTCGCGCACCAGCTCGTGCGCAAAGCGTCGCACCGGCTTGCCGAAGCGGCCAACGAGCGAGCCGGCGGTGATCGAGGTTAGAACACCGGCGCCGACCAGCCGCTCCAGCATCTCGCGGTCGCGGTGAAAGCCCATGCAGCGCTCCGGGTGGGCGAGCAGGATCTGGTAGCCGTCGCGCTGCAGGCCATAGATCAGCGCGTCGATCCCCGTGACGACTGGCGTGAAGGGCGGCTCGACCAGTAGCCAGCGTCCGCCGGCGCCGCCGATCGTCAGGTGCGCGAGCTGCTCCGGGGCGATGTCGCTCACGAGCGTTGCAGCGATCTCGGCGCCCGGGCGCACTTCGAGCTCGATCCCCTCCGTCGCGAGACGCTCGTTCAAGGTCGCGACGCGGCCGGCGATTGTCGCCGCGTCGTTACGGTGCCCCCAGGAAACGTGCGAGGTCGCGACGATCAGCCGCGTGCCGGCAGCGACCGCGGCGCGCGCCAGCTCGAGTGAATCCTCGATCGTCGCCGGCCCGTCGTCGATCCCCCAGAGGATGTGGCAGTGCAGATCGATCACGTCGCCAGCAAGCGGCGTGAGCCTGAGAAGCCGATGACGCGCTTCATCCCCAAGGGTGATCCAACACTAGCGGAGCCCCGAGCCGATCCGCCGCGGCGGCCGGGGTTGGCGGCAGAATCGGGTCGCCGGGGTGACTACAGGCCGCGTCGACGGACGACGAACGCGACGGTCTCGAGCATGATCTTGAGGTCTGCCCAGAGTGACCAGTTCGCGACGTAGAGATAGTCGATCTTGACCATCTCAGACAGCGGGATGCGGGCCGAGCCGAGCGTCTGCCAGCGACCGGTCATGCCGGGCGTCAGGTGCAGGCGGCGGCGGTCATAGCCGGTCACCCGCTTGTCCTCGTCGAGCACGAGCGGGCGCGGGCCGACGAGGCTCATGTCGCCGTGCAGGACGTTGAAGAGCTGGGGGAGCTCGTCGAGGCTCGTCTTGCGCAGCAGGCGCCCGACACGTGTGATGCGCGGGTCATCCTCGATCTTGAAGAGTCCGTTCGCCTCATTGCGCTCGAGCAGGTCGGCCTTCATCCGCTCAGCGTCGTCGACCATCGTGCGCAGCTTGAGCATCGTGAAGTGCTGGCCCTCGCGGCCGACGCGCGTCTGGCGGAAGAGGACCGGACCAGGGCTCTCCCGCTTGATCGCGACGGCCGCGACGGCGAGCACCGGCGCCGCGAAGATGAGCGAAATACCGGCCCCGATGAGGTCGAAGCTGCGCTTGATCGTGCGCGAGGAGCGCGACAGACCGAAACGCGGCACGCCGAGCAGCGGCATGCCACCGAGATCGTCGAAGGCGACCGAGCTGCCGACAGCGCCGATCGAGTTCGGCAGGAGGCTTACCGAGAGGCCGCTGGCCATCGCGCAGCGCACGACGTCCATCGTCTCCTCTGCGTCGCTGTGCTCCGAGTGCGCGAGCACGACGCGATGCGCGCCGACGAGTGCGGCGGTACGACGCAGGCAGTGCGGATCGCGCACGACCTGCTCGAAGGTGAGGGCGCCGGCAAGCTCCGCGTGCTGCTGGCCGTCGAGCTTTGCGGCAAGGCGGCGTTGGACGATCGGCGAGCCGACCAGCAGGCAGCGCTCGGGGGCCGAGAAGCGGGCCGCCAACGTGCGGGCGCTCGCGCGGGAGGCGGTCAGCGTCGCGATCAAGAGCAGCCAGAGCGCGAGGAGGTAGGCCGTGCCCGGATTGCCGACGACGACGTAGTGACGCGCCAGCCACAGCAGCAGCGCGAAGAGCGTGGCCAGGTTCAGCAGGCGCGGGAACTCGCTGAGCGTCGACTTGTGAATCACGAGCTCGTCGCGGTCATAGAGGCCCTGCGTCTTCGCGACGAGGACGATCGCCGGGGCGATCAGCAGGAAGCCCGGCGTCAGGCCGAAGCCACCGAGCACGGCAATCGCGAGAACGGCGGCGCCGGCGGCGGCGACAGCGTCGGCGAGCGCAAGCGTGCGGCGGTACAGACGCTCGCGCGAAGCGACGTCAGGGACTACATCGGTCTCGAGCGGCAGTGCCGGATCGGCGACGACCTCGGCGGCGCGACGCTGAGCGGCGCCGAACCGCGGGAAGGCCTCGCGGCGTCCGCCCGCGTGGCGCGGCAACGCGACAGGCTGCGCCTCGGCTGCGATTGAGAAGAGTGTGTGCTCTGTGTTCTCGTTTGCCATCTGACGGACTAACGGTCCAGCGGTCTGATTTCTTTCACGAGCTGCTGGACGACTGTCGACTTGGACGCTCATGTTGGACGTCTGTATGGCCCACCCGCGAGCAATCGCAAGGGTAGCGGTTTGCGAACGCGCTAAATGGGTACATTCGTCCACCATTTGGCGCGCCGACTCATCCATGGTGGCACGGTCGCCGACTGCGCGCGCGCCCGGGACTCAGCCGGCAAAGGCCGTCAGGGAAGCGCGCCGATCACGCCGGCGGCCTGGTAGTAGGCCGATTGTGCGGGCTTGGCGACGTTCCCGAAGGTCACGAGGCCGGTGTGGAACTGCCAGGGGTTCGCGCCGCCGCCCGCGTAGATCCGCTCGTCCTGCCAGTCGTAGTAGACGAGGCCGCGGATGTGCCAGCTGCGTGCCTCGCGTGCGAGCGTGACGATCGTCGCCAGCACGTATTGCGCCTGGCGCTTGGGGCCGACAGTGAACGGCGAGGACTGGCCCGCGCTCGCCCAGCCGAACTCGGTCAGCCAGATCGGCGTGCTGCGTAGGCCGACGGCGTCCAGCAGCGAGCGGACGCCCTTGACGTCGGCGATCACCTCGGTCGCGTTGTAGTCGTACTGGTGGACCGCGAACGTGTCGAACGGCGGGCGCGGGCGCTGTGCGAGGAACTGCTTGATGTAGGTCTCTTCAGCGATCCCCTCGTTGGGGTTCCCCGGGTTTGCGACGCCGGCAGTGACGATCTCGGCGTGCGCGTTGACGGCGCGAATCGCGGGCGCCGTCGCGCGCAGCATCGACGCGTAGGCGGCGGCGCTCGGACGTCCGTCCCAGTAGAGATCGAAGTTGGGCTCGTTCCAGATCTCCCAGGAGTTGATCGGGAGCGCGTGGAGAGCGGGATGCGAGCGCCAGAACGTGCCGTCCGGCCCATAGCGGCGCGCTACGGTGGCGGCGAAGCTCGCGAAGCTCGCCATCGAGCGCGGTGGGCACTCGCCGTAGCGCGAGACGCGCGTGCAGGAGCGCGGGTCGGTGACCGCCCAGGCCGGGCTCGGACCATTGAGCACCGCGAGCACACGGACCCCGGCCTTGGCCGCTGCGCTAATCAGCGCGTCGGTGCCGGCGAAGTCGTAGGTGCCCTGACGCGGCTCAATCGCCGCCCAGTCGAAATCCTGGCGCAAGATCTCGACGCCCGCGCGGCGCATCGCCTTGAGGTCCTGGACCTTCCAGTAGTCGCTGACGCTCGGCAGGAGCTCATCGACGATGCCGAGGAAGTCGTGCGGGACGTCGTAGCGTGGCGCCGGCGCGCCGGCGGCCGATCCGCTCGAGGATACGAGCAGCGCGCAGAGCGCCGCTGCGAGCGCCAACCGCGCCCGCGTCACCGGTCGACCGCGCGCGGGCGACGGGCGGCGGCGAGGGCAGCGAGGCCCAGCGCGAGCGCGCCGACGACGAGCAGCGGCGCGAGCCCGAGCGAGCCGGCATCGAGGCCCGCGCGACGGCTCGCCGCAGTCGAGCTCGAGGGCGCGAGCCCGCTACGGAAGATGCCTTGGCGCAACTGACTTTTCGTCGGCTTGGTACCGAGCTGCCTGAAATAGCGCTGCTGCTGGACGAGGTTCAGGGCCGGGCACACGCGCACCAAACCCGCGCCATAGAATCCGCAATATGACGCTGTGGCGGGCGCTGCGCCCAGCGCCAGCAGCACGCAAGCCATGAGTGTGACTCTGCGCGCCATAAGAGGCATTAATTTAGCGGGACGCGTAGCGGGAACCCTACGCTCGCCGCCGCCGCTGTGGGTACTCGCGGCGACGCTCGTCGGCGGCGAGGCGATCTGCGCGCTGATCGGTGTTCACTCGCTGGCGCTGTCGGGGCTCGCGCTGCTCGCGCCCGGGTTCGCGCTCGCGCCGCTCTTGCCCGAGCGCGTGCGTGGCTCGCGGCTCGCGAGTCTCGCCGCTGCACCCGCGCTCGGGATGGCGGTCTCGATCGCAGTCCTCGTCACGCTCGCGCGCGCCGGCATCCCGTTGACGCAGGTCTCGATCCGCGTCGCGCTGATCGCGATCGTCGCGCTCGCGACGCTCGCTTGGTCGCCGCACCGATCGGCGCTGCCGCGCCCCTCGCGCGCCGATGCGCTCGAGCTGCTCGCGCTGCTCGGCGTGGTCGCACTCGGGCTCGTGCTCGCCTTCCAGGTGATCGGCGGCTCGCTCGTGCCGGGTAACGACTGGGCCAAGTACCTCCTCTACGCCAACGAGGTAAGCCGCCACGGAACGCTCCTGATCAAGAACCCGTACTGGCTGCTCGGCGTTCCGTTTCGCGACGATCCGGGTGCGCCGGCGCTCTACGGCTCGGCGCTTGTCATGTCGCGCGCGGCGGCGGGCGAGCTGAGCCACGCGATCGTCGTCTTCGCAGTGCTCGAGGTGACGAGCGCCTATGCGTTTGCGCGCGCGTTCTGGGGGCGCTTCGCGGGCATCCTCGCGGCGGCGCTCGTGGCGCTCGTCCCGGCAAGCCAGGACATCCTCGGCTGGGAGGGGGTCGCCAACCTCGCCGCGCTCGTGCTCCTCGGGCTGCTGTTCTGCTACCTCGCAAGCTACGCGCGCGGGGAGCTCGATTGGCGCGCGAAGCTCGGGTTCGCCGCGACGCTGCTCGGCCTGCTTGCGGCGCATCGCCTGTCGGGTCTGATGGGCGTTGCGCTGACGGGTCTTGTCGTGCTCGTCTGCCTGCTGAGCGCCCATCAGCGCGGCCGTGCGCTGCGCGACGCGATCGGCGTCGCGCTGCTGACGCTCGTCCTCGGTGCCGGCGTGCTCGCCGACCTGATCGCGCGCGAGCGTACGTTCGGCGGCTCGCTGCCCTACACGGACTACCTGACGACAAAGTTGATCGTCGGTCCGGCGATCTCGGGCCTCTCACCCGAGCTCGTCGGCGCGACGCTCGGCGCGCTGATCGTGATCGCCTGGCGCCACCGGGCCGAGCGTGAGCTGTGGCCGGCGCTCGGGCTGCTCTTGATCACGCTCGTGCTCGCCTTCGCCTGGATCGTGCACGTGCCCAACTACTACGAGCGCATGGTCTACTACCTGCCGCTGCTGGCGGCACCGCTCGTCGCGGCGGTCGTCGTGCGGCTGCCGCGGCCGCGCGTGACTGGCCTCGCGTGCCTGGCGGGCATCGCGGCGATCACCGTCAGCGCCTTTCAGCAGGCGCCGACCGTCAAGTCGTTCTATTCGTTCGCCACGCCCGCCTCGCTGCGCGGCCTCGACGCGCTCGCGGCAGTCCTGCGACCGAACGAGGTTGTCGTCACCGACCGTTGCTGGAGCTTCGTCGCCACGTGGCTGTTGCATACGCGCACGCTCGCTGCGATGGAGAACGCGGACATCCAGCCGAAGGCCGAGCTACCGCTCGCCGAGGAGGCGCGCGACATTCTCTGGTGGAACGCCCGCGGGCAGAAGCTCGCACACCAGCTCGGGGTGCGCTACCTGATCACCGACCCGGCCTGCCCGCGCGCGCAGGGCGGGTTCATCAAGGCGCCGACGCGCTCGAAGGCGAAGCCCGTGTTCGAGAGCCAGACGCTCGCCATCCTGCGCCTGCCAAGCGGCGGCTGAAGGTCGGCACCGGTAGCACCCCTGCATTGAGCAGGCACAGCGCGTCGTCCGCACGGCGGTCGCGAGGTGGGCGCCCGGGCGCCGGGGCGTTGCGTGTCCTAGGTCGGCCGTGCTGTCGGTATCGTCTCAGCGTGCGCACGATCGTCGTGTCCGACCCGCCCCCTGGCGAGTTCGAGGCGCTGCTACAGCGCCGTCGGCGTTGGGGGGCCGACCATAACGACGAGGTGTGGGCCGGGGTGTTGCACATGAACCCGGCGCCGCACGGCCGCCATGCCGACGTCCAACAGCAGGTCATGGAGCTGCTCGGCCCGCTCGCACGTGCGGTCGGGTTGCGGCCGCTCGCAGAGACGAACCTCGGCGATGCTGGTGACTTTCGCGTCCCGGACGGTGCGCTCCAGCGCTCTGTTGCGAGCCTTTATTACGCGACCGCGGCACTCGTGCTCGAGGTCGTCTCACCTGGCGACGAGACATGGGAGAAGCTGTCTTTTTACGCCTGCCGGGCGGTCGATGAGGTCTTGATCGTCGACCCGCAGCAGCGAGCCGTGCATTGGCTCACGCTCAGCGGCAGCGAGTACCGCGCCGCCACGCACAGCAGCCTCATCGACCTTGGGCCCGACGAGCTGATCGCGCGCATCGACTGGCCCGCGCTTGAGGACTGACCGAGCCAGGAAAGCGGATCAGCTCGCCGTGCGCCTCACCGGCTTACTTGGAACCGCTACAGTCCCGCGACCGCGTTCGTGAACGCCTGTAGCGAGGGCTTTGCGGTGCCGTTGAGGCGCAAGAGCCCTGTGTGCAGGCCCCAGAAGTCCTTGACCTTGTAGAACGGCTTCGTGTCGCGCCAGGTGAAGTAGACGAACCCCTTCAGGTTCAGCGAGCTGCGGTTGGCACCGAAGTCGTTGATCACGCTCGAGATCTGGGTCGCCTGCCCCTTGACACCTGCGCGGAACGCGCTCTTCGGGCCGACGTCAGACCAGCCGATCTCGCTGACGCGCAGCGCGACGCCGCTGTCGCCGCCCGCGTTGAGGATCGAGCGAACCCCCTTGAGGATGCCGATAACGCCGCTCGCGGTCGAGCTGTAGGCGTTCACCGCGAGCGTATTCATCCACTTGCCGGCGCCGTCGGCGACGAGCTCGCGCACGAACTTGTCGAGGTTGATCCCGTCGAGCGACTGCGGCATGCCGGCGCTGACGACCTCCGCACCGGGGTCGACCGCGTGGATCGCTTGCGATGCGGCCGCGAGCAGCGCGGTGTAGGCCTTCGCACTTGCGTGCGGGTACCAGAAGAAGTTGAGGTTCGGCTCGTCCCAGACCTGCCAGACGCGGATCGGCACGGGCGTGACGGTCGGGTTCTCCTGCCAGAGCGTGCCGCCCGGCCCGTACTGCTTTACGAGGGCGGTAACGAAGTTCGTGATGTCTGAAGGGCTGGCCGGCGGGTAGTTGAGGTACTCGACGCTCGTCGGCTTGACCTTCTTCGGGCGCGAGGTGTACCAGCCCGGCTCCTCGTAGAGGACCGGCATCACTTCGATCCCGTGCTGCGCGGCGTCGAGCACGAACTGGTCGTAGGCGGAGAAGTTGAAGACATCGGGAGCCGTCTCGATCTGCGCCCAGGTGAACTCGACGCGGATCAGCGTGATCCCACTCGCCTGCATCTCACTGAACATCTTCGCGCGATAGGCCTCGCCGCCGTTGAAGGTGTCCTGCGATGTGATCCCGACAAACCCCTGGGGAGCGGGTGCCGGCGCCGCCGAGGCGCCGAGCGCGCCGAACGCGGCGAGCGCGACTACGAGCGTCGTCGCGAGCAGCGCGATGCTCGCGAGGGGGTTGCGTGAAGACACGGTCAAACCTTTCGCTTGGATTTGGAAGGCAGGGGGAACGCCTTCGCACGGCAGCAGGCGCAGCTTAGCGAGCCCACCCGTCGCGCGAGCCAGAGAAACATAACAACGCGCTAAACCCCGCTCGCCGGCGAATGTAGCGGCGTTTCCCGAGCGGCTGTTCCGGCGCGGCGGATCCGAACTACACGACCATCTCCGGGCCGGGAGCGTCAGAGTGGTCCAGTAAGCCTCGCAGAGTGCCATGCTTAACCAGGCGGTCGCCCTCCCTGGATTCGCTCAGCCGAGCAGATCGAGCTCGCAGCGCAGCCCGGGCGCGTCCGCGAGCCTTCTATCGGCGGTAATCAGCACGGCACCGAGCAGCTCCGCCAGTGCGACGTAGGCGGCGTCGTAGATCGTCAGGTTCTCCCTGAGCTCCCAGCACCGCTCGAGCAGTGGACGGTGGGCTGCGCGGTGCAGCGGCAGCTCGATGAGGTCGCCCAGCGCCAGCGCGGCGCGTCGGGTGTCGAGTGCTCCCGCGCTGAGCTGCCTTCGGATGGCGGACGCTGTCTCGAGGTCGATCAGCTCGGGGGCGGCTAGCGGTTGTCCGCGCAGCCGCACTCGCGCCTGGTCACCGTCGGGGCCGTCGTCGGCGAGGGCAGGCGCGAGGACGCTTGCGTCAACGACGAGCACGGTCGTCGTGCAGCGCCTGCGTGGCTGCCGAGAACGTCAGCGACCCGCCTGCGCGGCCGCCCGCTCGATCGAGGACCTCCTCCACCGTGGGGCTGCTGGCCTCGGCGACGAGTCGGCTGAGCAGGTACTCCTGAAGGGACTGGTGGGCCTGCGTGGCGCGGCGACGCAGGACCGCATGCGTCGCTTCTGGCACATCCTTGATCTGTATGCTCGGCATGGCGCCATTTTGGCGCGGCTAGCGCCAAAAGGCAAGTTACCCCTGACATGTAGACCGGTCCTCACTGCTCGCGAACGATTTGCCGGCTCACTTCACACCAGCCGCGCGACGCAGGCCGCTCCTTGGGCCGCTCTACGAGTGGCGCTTCGTCTTGGTCCGCGCCGAGGCGACGCGCTTGCAGGTCCGCACGATCCGGCCGTGACGCCGCGCCGAGGAGCACCGTACGGCCGCCTTGTGCCCGTGCTTGCTCGCCTTCTTCGGCTTCCCGCTCTTAGCGCCCGAGGCGCCCTTGGTCGTCGGCACGGTGGCGGTTGTCGCGCCCGGGACGTACGGGCCGGTATCTGACAGCGCCGGCGGGAGGGCGACGGTTCCCATCTGCTGTGCCGCGCTCGAGAGCACCGCCCACGCGGGCTTCGCGCCGGCGTCGCTGCCGTCAGAGCTCGTGTAGCGCAGCCCGAGCCCGTCGTCGCGTGAGCCGATCGTCGCGTTGTCGCGCAGCATGTACCAGAGGACCGGGCCGATGTTGTCCTGCGTGCGGTCGCTCTGGACGTCGCCTAAGAAGTCCTGGAGGCCGTCGGCGATCGTCGCCGCCGATGCGTCGGTCGTCGACCAGCCCATCTCGGTTACCCAGATCTGCTGGCGCGGTCCACCCGTTGCGCTCGGTCCGGTCGCGGCAACCAAAGCGCTCGCCGTCTCGTTGACGTAGGCCATGGCCGCGGACGCGAGCTGCGCGGCACTCGCCCCCTGCGCGTCGGTGTAGGGGTGCACCGCAACCGCGTCGAACGCGTTCGCGTTACTTGCAGCGAGGCCCTTGATGAAGTCGGCGGGCTCGACGAACGACGACTCGCCGTTGGGGTCGAACGTCAAGCCGCCGACCACTATCCGCGCCTGCGGATCCACGCTACGCAGCGCACTGCGCGTCGCCTGAAGCACGGCGCCGTAAGCGCTCGCGGACGCGTCGCCGCCCCACCACCAGCCGTTGTTCTCCTCGTTCCAGATCTCCCACGCCTGGATCGGCTCGGGCGTGCAGCCGCAGGTTGGCCAGAACGTGCCGTTCGGGCCGTAGCGCTTGGCGGCGGCTGCAGCGAACGCGGCGAACTCGGAGATCGAGGGGTTGCCGTTAGCGGTCGGCGGCACCGGGACGCCGCTCTTATCAAGGTCGATCAGCACCGGCAGGAGCGTCATCCCGCGGTCGGCGAGCGCCGCTACGAGCTGGTCATAGCTGAGGCCGTAGCAAGACGAGGAGGGGCTCGTGAAGTTGAACGTGCCGGTGTTGTTCGGGTCGACGCAGTTGAGCTGCACACGCGCGCGATAGAGCGTCACGCCGGCGTTTGCGGCGAGCGTCAGGTCGGCCGAACCGTCCCAGTCCGCGTTTGGCAGAAGAATTCCGTCGGAGCGGATGTCGTTGAGCCCGACCGCGCCGATCGAGCCGGTATCGGCCTGCGCGATCGCGGCACCGCACAGAAGCAGTGCGAACGCCGCCAGAAAGCCGCGCCTGAGCTGCTTGGCCCGGCGAAGCAGGCGCCTGCGGTCCTGTGCTCCCCGCGCCTCGAATCCCGCCACGGATCCCTCCTTGGAGTTCGGCGCGACACCTGGTGGTCACGCTCCTGGGAGGGGCGTCGGGAATGGGCGGCTTGCAGCGAAGCACGTGGGTGACTTCTGAGGAAACCCTGGAGGATGTGAAAGGTTTTGCGACGCCGCGGTAGGTTTCTCGCCACGCGTTCCGGCGAAACGGTCGTCTATCGCTAATCTCGATCCCGTGTTCCGACGTGCGGTTCGTCTAAGATCGCGCTCAGTCGCGAGCGGGCGCGGGGTCTTGCGCCGCGGGACACAGAGTCACGGACTAACCAATGACGTCTTACGAGCCCGCGCCAATCCCAGATTCCGCCGCGCTCGAACATGCCGTGGCGGTGCTGCGCCGCCGAGCGGTCTGGATCGCCGCCTCTTTGCTCCTCGTCGGGCTGGTGACGTTAGGCGTTTCGGCGCTGCAGACCACGAAGTACACGGCGTCGGCTTCTTTAGTTTTCCAGGGCACCGATCTCGCGGAGCAGCTTGCCGGGTTGGCCACAGCAACGAGTGGCGCTTCTACTCAACAGGTAGATACGGATGTCCAGCTGCTACAGATCGGAGACATCGCCGAGAGGACGGCGAATCGTATCGGCCACGGTCTCACATCACGCGCGGTGAAGTCGTCGATCAGTATTGCCGCTGACGGTGACACAAACGTCGTTGCGGTCGCAGCGACTGACGGGTCCCCGCACGTCGCGCAGGCGATCGCCAACACTTACGCAGCGACGTTCGTTGCTGAGCAGGAGTCGTCGAATCGCGCTTACTACGCGTCCGCGCTCGCGACGGTGGAAAAGCAGATCTCAGCTCTCGCGCCAGTGCAGCGAAATAGCGCCGATGGGCTTGCTCTCCAGGAGCGTGCACAGTCGCTAGCGACTCTTGCCGAACTCCCAGACTCAACGGTAGAGTTCGCCGCAGCTGCGACGCTCCCCACAGTTCCGTCCTCGCCAAAGACGAAACGCAACACCGCTCTTGGCGCACTGCTTGGGCTCGTGCTAGGAGTGATCGGTGCGCTCGTTCTAGACCGTCTCGATGTTCGTATTCATGGTGTAGACGAATTCGAGAGCATCTACAAGCTTCCGATCCTTGGCGCCGTGCCACAGAGCAACTCTCTCGGCCCGAGAGGCAAATCGGCTGGCGCGCTGGCCCTTTCTGTGAAAGATGTTGAGGCATTTCACTTCATACGCGGCCGGTTGCGTTTCTTCAGCGTAGATCGGCAGGTGCGCTCAGTCCTTGTCGTATCCGCCGAGGCGGCTGATGGGAAGTCGACGGTCTCACGAGGCCTCGCAGCAGCAGCCGCTCAGAGTGGGTCCGAGAAGGTCTTAATGATTGAAGCCGACTTGCGACGCCCGACCGCGGCCGGGGCACTCGGTCTGCGAGCCAGCCCAGGGCTCGCGGATGTCCTCATCGGCTCAACGTCGCTTGACGACGCGACCCAGACAGTCTCCGTCGGTGGCGAGAGCACAGACGGGGGATCGCTCCGCGTGCTGGTTGCCGGATCGCCTAGCCCACCAAATCCCGGCGAGTTGCTCCGTAGCAATGCGATGCAGTTACTCTTAGCGGCGGCGACGACAAGCTACGACCTCGTCGTCATAGACACTCCTCCGTTGACGGCGGTCTCGGATGTCCTGCCTCTGCTACGACTCGTCGATGGGGTGATCGCGGTCGGGCGGCCCGGACACGATCGGCGTCACGCAGCCGCTAATCTTCGCGACACCCTCGAAGCGAGCGGCGGTGTGCTCCTCGGCGTGGTTGTCAATGGCCTAAAGGTGAAAGGCACCGCCTACGACGCCTACTACACTTCACCCGGTTCGTAACGGTCTTCGGCTGTCTGAACCTGCGAGGCGTCCGAGCGTCCTCGCTGCCCACCGCCAGCGGACAAGACTGTGTACGCGGATCAGCATCACGCAATCCCCAATGGACAGCGTGATGGCCTCGCTTGGCACGGCGACCTTCAGCGACGCATCTCCAGGCTTGATCACCGAGACGATGTCGGTGGATGTGACGTGGACAAAAGCGCTCTGACCCGCACGGAGTTCAAGGCGTCGCGCGATCTGCTGGTCGGAGCGGTACTGATAGTGCCGGTTGACCGGGCACCTCCAATATGCCCGACGACAGTGTGATGGCACACGGTGTCGAAGCAAGGGCCCAGCGACGCCGATCGCAGACACGACACCGCCAAGTAGATCAGCCACAGAACGT
The DNA here is from genome assembly GCA_050010595.1 of Solirubrobacteraceae bacterium. Taxonomy (GTDB): domain Bacteria; phylum Actinomycetota; class Thermoleophilia; order Solirubrobacterales; family Solirubrobacteraceae; genus Palsa-513. Next base: position 320,714 of record JBEKKS010000001.1, on the reverse strand, counting down.
GATGAGGACCGTGAGACACGCCAAGGCTTAGTCGGGTCGTTACGGAAGAAGCGGGGCTCCAGCCAGTTGACGGCGTAGTGTGTAGGGCTATCGGCGACAATGCGCAACCCTGATGTCCCTTCGTCAGCGCAATCGTCAAGCGTGAAGTAGAATTGAGCCTGAGCTGTAAACACGACGTTGCGTCGTGCGCGTGCCGCCTGCGCTAGGAGTGGGCGTGGATCTTCCTCGAGTATTTCATCTGCATCGAGGATCAGCCACCAAGAGTTGGCTGCGACCTGCTTGTGGTAGGCATTATAGATTTGCGCGTATAGAGCGTTACTGAATGGCTCATCGCTTCGACCTAAGATAACCAGCCGCGGGTCGTCTTGCGACTGATCCTTCAATATCGCGAATGTGCCGTCGCTACTCCCGTTGTCCAAGACAAATGCCTGCTCACAAAACCGCAACGCTTGAACGATGGTTGAGGCGACGATGTCGGCTTCGTCCTTCACGACCATCAATGCATACAAGAGCGGCGAGGGCGGTGGCGGCTCGCTCCGGCGAAACTGGCGCGAGAACTGTGGCCTGTTCAATGTGGTGTCCGTGTCCAGGAGTGCGAGTCGGCTGCGGACGTCGGCGGTGCCGGCACATCGGGCGCCCGCCAACGCATACTCAATTCGTATGCGTCGCGAGTCTGCTCTGCAATGGCAGACCATGACGGCAGAGACGCAGCATACGCCGAGGCGGCTTGGCCGGCAACGCGGACGGCCGTGCGATCTGAGAGCGCGTGCCGCATCGCCGACCCCAGAGACTCAGTGTCACCGTCGCAAAAGAGCGCCGCGTCGTCGGGCAAGTCTCGTAATGCCCCCTGACGCACGGTGATCACTGCTCGGCCGTAGCCAAGGGCGAGAAGGACCGAGCCGCTGGTTGTTACCGTCGTGAAAGGAGCGCATACGATGTCGGACGCGCCGTAGTACAGCGGCACACGTGCTGCCGGTACGAAGCCGTCATGTACGACGACACGGGGATCGCTGACCCGGCGAAGGGCGTCACGCGTTGCGTCATCCTGGGTCTGGCCGGCGATCAGGAGGACGGCGCCCTCGTCGGAGATGTGGGCAAACGCCGCGAGAAGTGCCGACACGCCCTTGTAGGCTCGTAGGTTGCCAAGACAGAGAAAGACGAACGACTCGGTATCGAGGCCCAGAGCCCGGCGTGCTTCGCGAACGGAGGGAAGCGGCGGATATGCGTCGATGTAGGAACCGTGTGGAATGACGACCGTGGAGGCCACGTTCATTCCTAGCGCTAACATCTGGTCGCGGGTATGTAGTGAGTGAAGGATCTTAACGTGTGCGCTTTCCGCGAGAAAACGCATGTTCCGAAGATCGTCCGCCGTCTGCTGGGAATGCGGCAGAATGTTGTGCACTGTCCACACCAGCTTGTATCCACAGAGGCGAGCGACGCGAAGCGACAGACGTAAATGTGCGCTTGAGAGAGTCGATGCGCACGGAATCCATGCCGGAACGCCGAAATCAGGCCAGTGCAAGTGGAGTATCCGCGCACCGCGAAGCCGCAGGTAGCACGCCATCGGTATAAACGGCAACGCGCGAAGGTGGCGCAGCCGGCCGCGATAGGGAAAGGCTGCGGTGAAAATGTGAAGCGTGGGAGCGACGCGCGCCACCGCGGCGTAGAGGAGATGTTGATAGGGGTTGGCATCAATCGGATACACCCATACTGCGCGCGCAACGCCAGCTCGTGGGACGGCGGGCCGGAGGGGCGCCGGTGATTCCGACGAGACCGTGTCGGTCGGGCGATACCTCACGTTGCGTGATCCCGACCAGCGCTGGCGTAGGACGTCATCAGCACCGGCGACGAGGACGTATCCTCGGACAGGCGGTGAGCCTGGTTGCCCGTCAGTCCACCGACGGTGTATGCGACGGCGCAGACGATGTCAAGGCACGCGAACTTCCAAGCGTGCTGGTCTCTGCGAAGCTTGGGCAGCGCCAGAAATAGGCGTGCCATGCCTTTCGACATGCGAAGACAGCCGGTCACGACCGGAGACCGGGAGCCGTGGCGCTCGCGGAGCCAGGCGGCCCCGCTGCCGTAGCGCAGCATCTGCCGCCAGAGGGCCGCGACCGTGGTCCGGTGCTCGTGTGCAACGGAGGCGTCGGCTCTAAAGTCAAGGCGCCAGCCGGCCGCCTGGAGGCGCCAGCAGAGATCCTGGTCACCGGCGGAAATAATGTCGTCGAAAAACCCACCGAGCGCAGCGAACGCGCTGGCCCTAACAAGCAGATTCGCAGTCGGCCCGTATCGTCGCTCGCGCTGTGACGTCGTGGTTGCCGGGTCCAGGTGCTTGCGTGCAGCGGCGTACTGCGAAACGACGCCGCGCATCGCTCCCGAGCCGACGCCACCAGCAACGGCGCCTACGTCTCGGGGGGGGCGCGGTACGCGGTAACGCTCCAAGAGACTCGCGTCAGGAACACAATCCGCATCCAGGAACAAAAGCCACGTGCAGCCGCAGTCTCGCGCTCCGACATTGCGTGCGTGATACGACGAGGCGTAAACGCTCGCACGATAAAGCGAGGTCCGACTGGGGAGGGAAGCAGATTCGACGCCCGTCTCGGTGTTGTCGACCACGACAAGTTCGTCGTGGGGAGAGAGGCTCAGCTCGGCCAGGCGCTCTAGTACCCGGGACAGTGCTGCGCCGTCGCCATTGAACGGCACGATGACGCGAATGCTATCTTTGGCGGTCAATCCTGCTCGGCTGCCGGTCGTGGTCGCGAAAGCGCCGCCAAAAGCGCGGTGCGCTGCGCCTGCCAGCTCTCGCCGAGGGTCTTCTGGCGGTCTCGCGCCATCGCCATATGGCGAGGATAGTCCTGAAGGACGTCGCGAACGCCTTTCGCGACGTCGTTAGGGTCATTCGTCACGAAGACGCTCGGGGACATGTGCGCTCGGAGGTTAGTAGTGTCAGAAATCACTGTCGGCCGCGCAAGCCAGGCAGCCTCAGCCGCGCTTCTCATCACGGATAGCGGGTCCACCGTTAGCGCGACGACGACATGGGCCGACCCGATGAGCGACATGTACGCTTCGTGGTCAAGCCAGTCGGTGAAGGCCACTTCCGGGAGGCGCCGAATTGGTGTTGCGAACTTACGCCGAATACGATGTGAGTCTCCCGTTATGCGCACCTGGTGGCAACTAAGCAATTCAGCAGCTCTCAATATGCACTCGATCGGCTCGTCAGGATCAAACGTAGCCGCAAAAACGATCGTGACGGGGTCGTCAACCAGAGCGCGCGTCGACTGCGGCGGGTGGCTCGGCGGGGCCTCGTGAAGCACAAGCGCCCGTCCTCCGTACTGGTGAACCTGCTCGGCGAGCTCGGGAACGGCTACGAGGGTTCGGTCGGACGCTCGGACAAGACGCTTGTGGAGAGGGAGAAAGAGCTTCCACACCGCGTCACGATGGCCAAATGCCCCAGGATGGGCATCCAGCACCACAATCGCCCCGGTTGCCTTAGCCCAAACGAGTGTAACCACGGCCGCAAACGGCGGTGGCTCAGCAACTATTACGGCAGACGGGCGCATCCAAGTGAGGACACGCACGGTCGGCCAAAGCGAGAATGCGTAGCGGCCGGGTACAAGCCATCGCGCCCGCAGCCAAGGAACAGTGATGGCCGCTACCACTCCATCAAGCTCGGCAGCGAGATCCGTCATTCGGCCAGTGTTTCGTGTCCACCCGAGGAGCAGCACATTACCGCTCATGCTGGTCTCAAACCTCCGGCTAAGACCGTAGTGCGCGAGTGTGCGCCGGGCGCGGTGGAGGCTAGGAAAGAACATGCAAACTGCGCCCGGGACTCGAGGCGAGACTGATGACTAACAGCAAAGGTACCGCGATATTCACCGCTGATAAGGTGTTGTCGGTTACGGAGTATGTTGCGAGCGCGAGTGCCATCGCAGCGATGTCCGCCCTGATCTGAAGTGGCGCCTCCTTGAAGGCTCGGCGGAGCGCGGCGCCCATCGCAGAAAGAAGTATGAGCCCGCCGACGACACCGACTTCTAGGAGCATTCGCACATACTCGTCGTGTTGGGCGAGAAAGCCCTGTGGCGAGTTAGGCTCGCTCCCGACAACCGGGCCAGCCCCGATGCCGCGGCCGAACGCAAGGTTAGCTTTTGCGTAGGAATACGCTACCGCCCAGGCGGTGAAGCGGCCGGAGCTGATGTCGGACTCTGAGCCGCTTGTAGCGCTGTAGCTGACGGCGTTAGCATTTCTCGCAGCGATATACGGCACTAAGACGCTGAGGACTGCCACGACGGCCAGACTCGCGGCTGCGATGCGCGTGGCGGAGCCGGTCCCACGATGGCGGAGTTGGTGATTTGCGAACCGTCCGGCCGTCGGCAGCGACATGACGGCGAGCGCGATGAGAGCTCCCCGCGTGAGTGTGGCGGCAAGTATGGCGGTGTTGATGACTGCCAGTCGCGGTGCTAGCGGCCAGCGATCGCGACGGCGCAGAACGAGACACGCTGCGACGCCCGCCAAGGAAAGGGCAGCGAGCCAGGCTGCGAGCGACGCTCCCTCGAGTCGGGGGGGCGAGCTACCTGACGCGAGCGAAAGGCGGTGCGCAAGCTGCAGGACAGCACCAATGGCGACGCTGGCGAGTGGCATCCAGGCAAGCGCTTTCGCGATTATCCGGTCAGTAGTCCAGTCCCATCGCGTTGCGAAGAACACCCACCCGATGCAAAGGGTCGCGAGGCTGGAGAGCGTCTGACCGGTTGTGAGTCCGGGAAGGGGAGTACCAACGAGCGCTGCAAGGACGGCAACGAGTCCATAGGCGAGCACGGGAAGGCCGCGCTGCCAAGATAGCCCGCGTATATAGGCCGCCGGCAATAGGCAGGCGTACAGCAACAGCTTCTCTGAACCCTCTTGTGCAACGAGGGACGATGGTGCGAAGAGCCGCGACCACGCGACGGCCAGAATCAGCAGTCCGAAGACAACGGGGAAAACCGGTCGCCAGCTCGCGATGGCAGCCAAAGCAAGACCGCCGAGCAGAATTGCAGCGTACTCCGGTACGAGTGCGGTGGCGGCGCCAAGTCCGATCCCGAGGATGGCGAGCAGCCAAGCGTGTGGCAGCACATCCGCGTTACGTAGCTGGAGCCGCGCCGTCTTCGAAAGCGATCGTCGGCGCGCCGCCGGCGGCGCCTGTGCACGGAGATGCATGCGATCACATTAGCGATCACGCGAGAAGCCTTCCCGACGTCCACGTAGGGCGTCGCCTAGGTCATGTCTCGCAGGCCGTGACGGCGGGCGGTCCGTGCCTCCGAGCCGGATCTGCCCGCGAGCAGTACTCGAAGCACGAAAACAGGGTTGCCGATTACGTACCGCCGACCCAGCCGGAACGGTTCCCGCGCCAGCCTGTAAACCCACTCTATGCCACAATCGTTCATCCATCGTGGCGCTCTCGGAACTACTCCGGCTTGAAAATCGAGGTACGCGCCCACACCGACCGCCAGCCGTATCGATGGAAGCGCTTTCCAATGTTGATGAAGCCAGACTTCCTGGTGGGGGTTGCCCATCGCGACTAGAAGCACGTCCGGCTTTGCCCGGCGGATCGCGTCTACATCGGCCGCGCTGTCGTAATGATAGCCGTGGCGACATCCGACAATCTGAAGCCGGGGGATAGATTCTCGGAGTCGCTCTCCCGCCTCCCAGGCAACTCCACCACGCCCACCGAGCAAGAACACCGACCAGCCTTCCCTTGCTGCCATATGTAACAGGCGCGTCGTGAAGTCGCTCCCATTGAGATTCTCCGGGAAGGACTCGCCGCCGAGCCACCGTGCGGCGAGTGCAACGCCAATGCCATCATTGAGAACGTAATCGGCCGTTTGCAGGGCTTCGCGCAAGCGAATGTCTCGATGCGCGAGGTTAATGGTGTGGGCATTGGCGAACGCGAGTCGTAATGGGCCTCGACTAGCTTCACGATGAAGCCGCGAGACCATTGCGTGGGCGGTGCTGATCACAAACGGGATGCCAAGAATGCGAACGAACTCGCCGCGGCGATCCGTGCACGCGCACACTTGCGTCTCAGCCCGCGCGCGCGGCTCCTCGGACTGACCCGTGGTCACGTGTCCGGACCCCCCAACCCGAAGCCCGCCCAGCACAGATCAGCCCCGCGGTTGGTGGAACATTCACGGGCGTCGACGCCTTCGACGGTCCACAACCTAAACGACTTAACTCCGATCGTGGCAGAGCGCATCGCGACTACGGCACGCGGACCTGACAAGCAGCGCGCGCCCAAAAGCCACGATCCGCGTAACAAAGAGGCTTGTCGCAAAAAAACCCGCTCGCCAGCTCCCCAGGGCGCACGAACCACCCGCCTTATAACTAGACCCAAATATAGCAGAACCCGGCCGCGGAGAACCGTTGTCTTTGGCTGCCTAAATGGATGCATGCACGCGAACTGTCGATCCCGCCGCTCGTTGGCCCCGAACGCAGCTCTGCCAGCCCCGCGACCGCGCTCGCCGAAGAAACGCCTTGAGGTCAGCTGCTTCGACTGGGCCTGCCCGGCCAAAGAGCCGACAGAAACACACGAAGATCCTCGCGAACGACTCTAGACGTACAAACGCACGCGCCGCAGACAAGACCCCAAGCGCCAGCGGTGGTGACGAACGATAAAATCTCCTCCGACGAAGGCGCGAGGTTATAGGCGCCGATACCCGCCGCCGCGGCGACTGCAAAAATGGCCGTTGGTCGCATCGATGCGCGTGCCACTCCGACAAGGTCGACCTCCAGGAACCGTTGGCTGACAGCCCCTGACGCCGTCATCATCGCAAGCTGCCCGCCGACAACGCACCAGGCGATCCAGGTGGACCCACGACTCACCACCAATGCCATCGCTATTACCATGGCAACCTCGCAAGCTCCCTCCGTAACTGCCATGAGTCGTGTTCTACGCTGCACGAGAAACGTCCAGTAAAAAACGTACCCCAACGCGGAAAACGCCGCGCCAAGCGACTCAATCTGCAGCAAGTGTGGGACATCAGGCCAACGCGGGCCGAGTAGGAGTCTCATCAGCGGATATGCCGTGGCCGCAACGAAGCTTATCGGCGCCAGCTGCGCGTAGACAAGGGCACCCTGATAGCGGCGCAGCTCCGAATTCAGTCGCTCGCGAGGTGTACGGGCGAGCTGGGTGAGGACGACGCGCGTCAGTGGTGCGGCAAGTTGATTCTGAGGAAGCACGGCCAGCGTGTAAGCCCTGTTGTATTGCCCCAATGCCGCCTGGCCTAGCGAGTGGCCAATGAGTACACTGTCTGCATTGCTGGCGAGATAATTAAATGCTTGAAGCCCGGCGGTGTCCCGTCCAAATCGGAGGTGATCACGGATGTCGCCGCGGCGGTCCGGCCGTCCTGGTCGCCACGAAGACCATGTCACCGCTAGTACGAGTTGAAGCACGCTCGCTATTATCGGCTGAATCGCTAAGGACCAGTAGCTTCCGGTGGCCGCGGCTATGGCCACGGCACCCATGAGCGCAACGGCTGCTGGTACCGCCTCTGTTGCTGCTAGTCGCGTCCACCGCCGGCGCAAGTTGAGTTCTAACTTGAACTGGACTGCGGTGGCGTTCACGAAATATGGAACAGAGAGGACAAGCGTAAGATCGACGAGCTGGGGCCGCCCATAAAAAGCCGACACAGCCGGCGCGGAGGCCATAACGAGCAGCATCAGTAAGAGCCCGACACAGGCATTAAGCCAAAAGAGGTTGTTCCGTTGGCTCAACGAAAGGGCGTTGCCGGTCAACGCCGATAACGACAGGCCGAACTCGCCAATCACGGATGCGAGGCCAACCAGGGCTGTGACCATACCGACCAGCCCAAATGCGCTCGGCGACAGAAGCCTCGACAGCACAATGATTCCGAGCACCTGCGTCGCAAGTTGGCACGACTGCGACGCCACGAGAACGACGGCCCCACGCCGGCTGGAGCCACCGTCCGAGCCCGACGTCTCGCGCCGGTCCAACTCGGCTGGCGGTTCAATCTCCATGCAGCCGGCAACAAAGTATCAACAGCCGCCCATCAACGCTCGGCGCGAGGCGACCGCGACGCCCGTGGTCAAGCTCAGACGGCCGCGGTTGGCCCGCCGCTTGCTGTAGCTTGGAGAGTGGTGCAGCGCTACGTCGAGGCAACTTCCGGGATCGTAGAGGTGGCTCGCGCGCCTGTTCTTCGTCGATCGCTCGGCCTGGACGTACATTTGATCGAGGGCCCCGAGACACTGATTTTCACGAATCCCAGCGTGGCGACTCACAGCGGGAGGCGCGTGGTAGCGGTCCGGGAGGTGAATTATTTGAGGACGCGTTGGACGGCGCGGCCGATTTTTATCGATGGATCGTCGGTGTACCGTTCGCGGACGTGGGTGTATGTTTATGAGGAAGGTTCGTGGTCGCTGTGCGGCGCGAGGCTTTTAGACACTGCGCAGGCGTTACCCAGCACGCAGTACGGTCTCGAGGATCCACGTCTATTTGTTTTAGAAGGAAGCCTTTGGTGCCTTTGGACGCTGGGGAGCCAGCTGGATGATGGGGAGTTGGCTAATCGCATGGTCATGGCCGAGGTCGGCCAGAACGTCATTCGAGACTTTCACCTGCTGAGGTCGCCATACTCGCTGCCACGCGAAAAGAATTGGATGCCGTTCATCGTCGACGGTGCGTTGCACGTTGTGTATGATCTTGCCCATCTTGAGGTTTACCGTGTAATAGGCGACACTCTAGATCGGGTGAGCAAACGCGACGCGCCGGTCCCGGAGTTGATGGCACACTCGGGATCGTCACAGCTTATACCATGGGGCACCGAATGGCTCGGCGTGTCTCATCGGGTTTTGTGGACACCGCGGCGGCTCGCCAACGTTATGCCTCATCGGTTTTATGTGCACCATTTTATCCTTTTATCTCGGGATTACGAACTGAGGGCGTTGTCGCGCGGGTTTTTCTTTACGCGGCGCGGGATTGAGTTTTGCGCGGGGCTCGCCGCAGAGGGGCAAAAAGTAATAGTGTCGTTCGGGAGCAACTGCAGCGCGGCGATGTTGATGGAGTTGAGTGCCAGGCAGCTTGCGTCGCTTTTCCCGTAACCAGGGTGGAACCTTTCCGCCAGGCCGACACTCGCGTGTCGTTTCGTCGAGAGGGGTGTGCGTTAGGCGCCGCGGGACGTGTGTCGGATGGCAGTAGCTGCGGCGCATGGTGCGTCGGTCGTAGCGACGCTTCGCTGTGAGTCCCCTTGTTGGGGCCCGAGTACGTCTTTAGGACGAGGTGGCTCGCTCGTCGGAGCGATCATCCTGAGGAGCATTGCGAGATTATCGACGGGCACGTTGTGGTGTTTCTGTGAGGCGAGGCAGCCATTGGAGTCGGAGCGCGCCGGGGATCGGGAGCCGGTGGGCCGATTGCCGCCGGCACGCATGAAGGAGCCGAAGCGCTCGGCTCGAGGCGCTGTCTGGGGTGATTGCCGCGCGAAGGAGGACTTTGAAGCGGCGAGCGCGAGCGCTACTCGCGCTCCGCAAGGTTGGTTGGGGACAGGCTGCCGCTGTGTGCGGGAGGATGCGTGGCTTGGAGGTGGCGCAGACAGAACACAGGCGCCCACGCGAGCTGTCCACGTGGGAGAGCCTGCGGTTGATGCTTGGACCGGCGCGCGAGCCGGTTGTCGCACTCGTCGTCGCTTCGCTGCTGTCAGGGCTGACCGAGTCGGTAATCCTGACGATCGTCGCGCAGGCTGCCGCTGCGCTTGTTGATGGGCGCGGGCACGTGGGGATCTCGATCGGGTCGTTTCGGGTTGGCACTACGGTGGGCGCCGGCTTGACCTAGCGCTACTGCTTGCGTTCGTGCGGCTCGCCTTCCAGGGGCCCTTGTCGCGGCTGCCGGCGCAGGCCGGCGCGAACATGCAGACGATGCTGCGCCGCGACGTGTTCGCGGCGTTCACCCGCGCGTCGTGGAGCGCGCAGTCGCGCGACCGCGAGGGGCAGCTGCAGGAGCTGTTGACGAACCAGGTCTCGCACGCGTCGATGGGAGCGTTGCAGGCAGCCGGGTGATCATTCCGGTGCTCGCGGTCGTGGCACTGCTGTTGAACGCGATCGGTGCTGTCGCGGTAGTCGGCTGTGCCGTCCTGCTCTTCGCGGCACTGCGACCGCTGACCGCGCTCGGTGGGCGCCGCGCACGCTCGCTCTCGGCGGCGGAGATCGGCTACGCGAGCGGGGTCAGCGAGGCGACGCGGCTCGCCGAGGAGACCCAGGTCTTCGATGCGGGCGACGCGCAGATCGAGCGGATCGACGACCTGATGGTCGATGCGCGCGAGCTCTACTACCGCACGCAAGCCGTGACCCGGCTCGTGCCCTACCTCTACCAGAGCTTCGTCTACATCATTGTTGTCGGCGGTCTCGTGGTGCTGAGCGCCGCCGGTGAAGGGCATGTCGCCTCGCTCGGCGCCGTCGTGCTGCTGCTCGTGCGCGCTGGCACCGACGGGCAGGCGCTGCAGGGCTCACTTCAGTTCGTGCGCCAAGGCGTGCCCTATGTCGAGCGCCTGCAGGCGGCGGCCGCCGAATACGAGACGAGCCGCCCGGTGGCGGGAGGCCGGCCGCTGCGAGAAATCGAGCGGCTCGAGTTCGAGCGGGTGTCCTATGAGTATGTGGCGGGGCGGGCGGTGCTGAGCGAGCTGTCCTTCGCTGTCGCGAGCGGTGAGACGATCGGGATCATCGGGCCCTCGGGGGCCGGGAAGTCGACGATCGTCCAGATCCCGCTGCTCCGATCAGGAGGTCTGCGTCCAGTTCGTCGCGGACCTGCGCTGGCCGGATGGCCCTGTTTGCCCGCGCTGCGGATCGACGGAGAAGCACTCGTATCTGACGACGCGCCGCATCTGGAAGTGCAAGGCGTGCAAGCGCCAGTTCTCGGTCAAGGTCGGCACGATCTTCGAGGACTCGGGGCTCGGCTTCGATAAGTGGCTTCCTGCCGTCTGGCTCGTCGCTAACAGCAAGAACGGGATCAGCTCGCACGAACTCGCCCGCGCGCTCGGGATCACGCAGAAGTCGGCGTGGTTCATGCTCCACCGCATCCGTCTTGCTATGCAGACCGGGAGCTTCGACAAGCTCGGCGGTCCCGGTAGTGAGGTTGAGATTGACGAGACCTATGTCGGCGGGAAGGTCAGCAACATGCACAAGAACCGTCGCGCTCGGCAGAAGACACCGCGCGGCGGTATGGGAGGCAAGACCGCTGTACTCGGGATGGTTGAGCGTGGCGGCAGGGTTCATGCTGAGGTCGTCGGCGACGCCAAGCGCCGGACCCTCGCGCCACGTGTACGCAACAACGTCGAGGCAGGATCGACCGTCTACACCGACGCGCTCGAGTCCTACTACGGTCTCGCGGCCGACTACGACCACGCGGTCGTCGACCACCTGGAGAGCTACGTCAATGGCCGCGTCCACACCAACGGCGTCGAGAACTTCTGGAGCCTGCTCAAGCGCGGCCTTCACGGAACTTACGTCAGCGTCGATCCCGCGCACCTGTTCCGCTACCTGGACGAGCGCGTGTTCACGTACAACCTGCGCGGCCTCACCGACTACGACCGCTTCGCAACCGTCCTGCGCCGCGTGGCCGGTCGTCGCCTCACCTATGCCGAGGTCACCGGGCAGCGCTAGGACTCCTTGAGCTTGTCCTCAAGCTCTTTCTTGGGAACGCGAAGCAACCTGCCCGTTAGGTTCTCGAAGTTCTCGAACTCTGAAGCTGCTTCAACCGTGTCCATTGTCGGGCCGCCATCGGGGTTCTCCGGCAACGCCGCGACCGCCTTACTGCGATCCTCAACGACATCAGCCCGCATGAGCAGCTCCCTGATCGCCTCGGCGGGCGTGACGTATGCCATCCCCGTGTTTTGTCTCACGCGAACATCAGCGAGCAAATCGGCGCCCCGCTCAGCCTTCGGCACGCTTGGCTGAATGGTCTTGTTGTGTTCATCGAAGTGCCCCGATAGCAGGCCAATCAACAAGTGCGAGTGCTGAGGCTGCTGGACAAGGCCTGCACCTCCGGGCGCCGGATGAAGGGTTGCGAACTCGTACTGCCAGAACACGGGCGACCCGCTATGCCCTCCCCACGATCGAGTCTCAACCAGATACACGACCGCCTTGAAACGGTCGATCGGCGTCCGAGGCAGGGAAACCAGCTCGCTCGGCATTCGTGCGATCGACCCAAAGCGAGCTACCGGACGATTCTCGTCTTGGGGACTGTCAGTTTCTTTGTGTAAATGGTCATGATCGCTGTCTAGGTCTAGATGGCGGCGAGTCTCTCGCCGTAGTGGATTGTTAGGGCGTTCAGGATCTCTTTCCAGCCGTTGATCTTCCCGATCAGATCGCCGCGGTTGGGGCGCCGGCGGGTGGCGACGAGGTAGAGGACCTTCATCGCTGCCTGCTCGTTGGGGAAGTGGCCGCGGTGGCGAACGGCTCGTCGGAACCGCGCGTTCAAGGACTCGATTGCGTTCGTCGTGTAGACGATCCTTCGGAGCTCGACGGGGAACTCGAGGAACGGCACGAACTCCTGCCAGCTGTTCTCCCAGGATTGGATCATCGCCGGGTAGAGGTCCTTCCACTGCTCCGAGAACTCCTGGAAGCGCGCCTGGGCGGCTTCAACCGTCGACGCCGTGTAGATCTCCTTCAGCTCGCGGGTGATCTGCGCCCAGTACTTCTTCGACGCGTAGCGCAGGCTGTTGCGAACCAGGTGCACGACGCAAGTCTGCACCGTCGCCTCAGGCCACGTCACACGGATCGCCTCAGGAAGGCCTCGCAGGCCATCACAGCAGACGATCAGAGCGTCAGCGACACCGCGGTTCTTCAGCTCCGTGAGCATCGTCATCCACTGCTTCGCACCCTCACCCCCTGACGGCCCGAGCCAGAGGCCGAGGACGTCGCGCTCACCCTCGAGGTTGACACCGATCACGACGTAGACCGGCCGGTTTGCGACCTGGCTGTCGCGGACCTTGATCACGATCGCATCGATCAACAACACCGGATAGACCCGGTCCAGCGGGCGTGACTGCCACGCGAGCATGTCCGGCAACACCGCGTCGGTGATCTTCGAGATCGTCTCCCGCGACACCTCGGTCCCATAGATCTCGGCCAGGTGGCTCTGGATCTCGCCGGTCGTCAACCCCTTCGCATAGAGCGAGATCACGTTCGCGCCCAAGCCCTCCAGGCGCCTGACGTGCTTCGGCACCGTAACCGGCTCGAACGTCCCCTGCCGGTCCCTGGGCATCCGCAGCTCGACCGGCCCGACGTCAGTCGAGACCGTCTTCGGATAGCCGCCATTGCGACTGTTCCCGGTCCCGCGCCCGATCGGCTCGTAGGGCTCATAGCCGAGGTGGTCGGCCAGCTCGACATCCAACCCGGCCTGCAGGACCTCTTTGACCATCGAGGTCAACAAGCCCTCGTCACCGGTCAGCGCGACGCCTTCGTCCCGGGCCCTCGAGACGAGCTCCTGCGCCCACTCGCGCATCGACGAAGAGCCAGCCGGCGCCGCCGGCAGAAGCTCCCCCGACTCCGAGCCCTCAGTCCTCTGTGAATCCAACGGCATGATCATCCTCCTCGCCCCGCAGGGCGTCGGTCAGATCACGCCAAATACACAAAGTTCCGGACAGTCCCTCGTCTTGTCCGGGCGACAAGTGGAATAGCCCAACATAAGCCAGATCGGCACCCACATGGACCCCTGGCTGCACGGCGCCCAGAAGGGCCGGGCCTCGATACACGTAGTCCGCATCGACAAATAAGCCGAATCCGATCGCGACATACGCCTGCGACCATTGCACGCGGTGTCGCAGCAACGGCGACTTGGGGCCAAAGAGTGGTAGTGCGGCTACGTCAGCGGTCTCACTCACATACCAGTCCTCACGTTCCGTGGGTATGTCGCGGGTGCCTGCATCCGTGTTGAGCCGCACGGACACTGCAGACGTGTTCTCGATGACGTGACGCGCCGTCACTATCTGCCCCAGGGTCACGCCCTCTTGGTCAACGGCGACGATAAAGCCAGTCCCTACGGGAACCGATTGTGTCGCCTCCGCGATCTCGCGGGCCTCACATAGATAGACGACCGCACGGAACATCGTTTCGTCTACAGGTGCCACGTAGGGACGCTCTCCGAACGCACGCCTTGGGGGACGGTACAGCGGGATCATAGCCCCGCCCGAGGTGCGTCATGTATATCGCTACCTCGTAAATGGCGTCTCGGTGGGGGAGTACGTGCACCCTTGCGGCGCGCGCTCACGTGCTCATGCTCGGCGGCGGCTCGACGCTGCTTGCCACGCCGGCAGCGCTTCAGCGTGCGCGCACGTAGCGAAGGGAAGCCACAACGGGCTCGGGTAGCCGGCGCTCCTGGTGGTTGTGCGTGACGCGGCGCCGCTAGCGCGCGCTCCGTGCGCCGGCGCGTCGCGTAGCGAGCAGGTCGGTCTGGAGTGCGGTGAGTCCCGTGGTCTTATCGGGTGCGACGCCGACGATCAGACGGTCACCGACAGCGAGGCTGACCTGAACCTTGAACGTGCGCCACTCATTGGCGCTGAGGGTCAGTTTCGTCAGGAGCGTGCGACGGTGCGTGCCGCGCCGCTCGAGCCAGACTCGCAGCCGGGCGGTCGAAGGCTCGCCGGCGGGCGCCAGGAGCCGCGCGCGGAGGGTCGCGCGCTTACGTGCGATGTGCAGCAGCTTCGCGCGCAGGGTGTAGTGGCCGCCGCTCGCGCTGCTTCCCGCGCCTGGGCTCGAACTCGCGCTGGACGGTGCCGATGTTTGCAGCGTGCACGGGTCGGCGGGGTTCACGTCGCAGGTGTAGGTCGCCGACATCGCGATGTTCGGCGCGGTGAGCGAGGCGGGCGTCACTGGTGATGACGCTTCGGCGTAGACGGTGAAATGCGTGATGTTGGGACCGTTGTTGTCTACGCACATCTGTGCCTGACCGCTCGCGCTCGATAGCGCTGGGTCGACTCGGTTGTTGGAGGCGAGCAGTACGAGGTCGGCGGACTCGAGCGGGTTGCCCTCGTATGTGACCGTGGCGCTGACGCATGCCGGCTCGGTGTGCGTCAGCTGCAGGCCGAGCGGCAAGAGATCCTGGGTCGGCGTCGCGCCGGGGCCACAGAGCACGAGCCCGCCCGCCGGCGCGCCGAGCCAACGCTGCTCGGCAGCGATGACGGCTGCGCCGGTGATGTTCGGCGTGAGGGTCGTCGAGTTGAGGATTCCGAAGTAGCTGCCGCCACCTAGGCCGTCAGTGTTATTGCCGCTGCCAACGATCGCGTAGATGTCGTAGCTCTCGACGCCACAGTCGCTGTGGGCGAGCGCGTCGCCTGCGAGCGTTTCCGTTGCCGCACGCTCCGCATCGGTGGCCTGGCCGGTGTAGGTGGCGGTTGACGCGGGCAGACCGTTCTCGTTCGCGTAGATCGGCAGGTCCGGGTCGCCTGCGCTAACGAGCGCTTGGCGCACCGCCACGGTCAGGGCGATGATGCTCTGTGCGTCGGGTGCGTAGGGGTGAAGCGCGATGCCCTGGATCGAGCCTTGGACGCCGAGCTGGTAGAGCTGGCTGACGTAGCTGGCGGCGTTCGGCCAGCCGATGCTTGGCAGCACCTGTGCGGTCGGATCGACGGCATGAATCGCGGCGCTCGTCGCAACCAGGACCGGCTCGTAGGTCGCGGCGTTGACTGTCGTCCAGAAATTGTTGCTGTTCGCCTCGTCCCAGATCTCGAACTGCTGTACCGGCAGGTAGGGCAGCTGCGGGTTGGCCTGCCAGAAGCTGCCGCCGTTGCCGTAGCGCGACGCGAATGCCGCCGCGAACGCCTCGTAGTCGCCGTAGTAGGTGGGCGCCATGTAGGTGTTCGGGCCGTTGGCCCAGCTCGGGGGCTCATCGAGCACGACCTGCATCCGGATGCCGCTCTGCGCGAGCGTGCCGACGATCGTGTCGAGCGACTCCTGAGGCTCGCCGGCGACGGTCCAGTCGTAGGTGTGCTGGCCGTTGACCGGAGCGTTCGGCTCGACCCACTTCCACTCTGCGTCCATGCGCCCGGTCAGCAGGTTGTCGTTGGCCATCGTCGCGAACACGTCGCTCCACGAGCTTTGGGGCATGAACAGCGGCGTCCCCTCGAACACCGGCTGCACGTTCGCCCCGTAGTAATCGGCGGGGGGGAGCGCCGCGGCCGCGATCGAGGCGCCGAGCAGCGTGCAAGCGAGGAGGGCGACCACGCCGACCAACAGGCGCGTCCACCATCCCTGGTGGCCTCGCGCAAGCATCAAGTCAGTGTACGCAGACCGGTGAGATCTCACCGGGCACGGGCGGCTCCGTCGCGCCGTGTCGCCTGTAGCTCCGCCTGGAGTGCCGTCAGACCGACTGCCGCGTTGGCCTCAACGTCGATCACGATGCGATCGCCGACGCGGGCTTGTACGCGTGACGTGAACGTGAGCCAGCGCCCATCGGCGAGCGTCACGCTGCCGATCAGGCGACGCCCGCTGCCGTTTGCACGCTCGATCCAAACGCGCAGCCGCGCCGCATTTGGCACGCCAGTGCTGGCGGTCAGGCGCGCGCGCAACGTGATGGTCCGTGCACGAATCTTGACGATCGCGGCGCTGAGGCTGTATGCGCGCGACGCCGCCGGCGCGGCCGCGCTGGCGGCGCCTGGCGTGCCCTGACCGCTCGGCGTGGCGGTGGCCGTGACGGTGACCGCGAACGCCGTTGCTGTCGTGTTGCCCGCGGCATCGGTGGCCGAGCAAGTCACCGTCGTTGTGCCGATCGGGAAGGTCGAACCCGAGGCGGGCGTGCACTGCGACGAGCTGATCGTGCTGTACGGATCGGCGAACACGGTCGTATAGGAGACGACCGCGCCAGCCGAGCTTGTCGCCGGCGTCGCTATGCCGGGCGGCACTGTGATCGACGGCGGCGTCGTGTCGCGCACGGTGACCGTGAACGCCTTGCTCGCGCTGTTGCCCGCGCGGTCGGTTGCGCTGCAGGTGACTGTCGTGACGCCGGCCGCGAACGTCGTGCCCGAGGCCGGCGCGCAGCTGACGGGAACGCTGCCATCGACTACGTCGGTTGCGGTCGGGGTCGCGTAGGAGACGACAGCGCCCGCGCTGCTCGTCTGCGCCGTCGTGATATCAGCCGGCACGCCGGTGATCGCAGGCGCAGCCGAATTGGTAACGGTGACCGTGAACGTCTGCGTTGCCTTGTTGCCCGCCTTGTCGGTCGCGGAGCAGGACACGGTCGTCGTGCCGATCGCGAAGATCGAGCCCGACGCCGGCGTGCACTTGACGGGCACGGCGCCGTCAACGATGTCGCTCGCGGTCGGCGTCGCAAAGGTCGCGCTTGCCCCGACGGAGCTCGTTGCGGCGAGCGTTAGGTCAGCAGGCACGCCGCTGAGCGTCGGCGGCGTCAGGTCTGTGACCGTGACATCGAATGCCGTGCTCGTCGTGTTGCCGGCGGCGTCACTGGCGCTGCAGCTCACGGTCGTCGTGCCGATCGGGAACGTAGAGCCCGAGCCGGGCTCGCAGCCCTGCGAGGAGAGTGTGCTGTAGGCGTCGGTGAACGTCGTCGTGTAGTTGACGAGCGCGCCGGTGCCACCGGTCGCTGCGGTCGTGATGCTGCCCGGCGTCGTGATCGCGGGCGGCGTCGTGTCCTCGACCGTGACCGTGAATGACGCCGTCGCGGTATTGGCGGCTGTGTCGGTGGCGCTGCAGCTCACCGTGGTCGTGCCGGGAGCGAACGTCGACCCCGACCCGGGTGTGCAGTTGACGGGTACTGCCCCGTCGACGATGTCGTTGGCGCTCGGCGCCGTGTAGAGCACGAGCGCGCCGGCGGAGCTCGTCTGCGCCGTCGTGATGTTGCCTGGCACGCCGGTGAGCTTCGGTGGCGTCAGATCCGTGACCGTGACCTCAAAGCTGTTGGTCGAGGTATTGCCGTCGTTGTCGGTTGCGCTGCACTGGACTGTTGTCGTCCCGATCGGGAACGTCGCTCCCGAGCTCGGGCTGCAGCCGGACGAGCTGATCGTGCTCTCGCTGTCGCTGAAGGTGACCGTGTAATCGACAGACGCACCTGTCGCGCCGGTCGCGGCGACCGTGATCTTGGAAGGCACGGTGATCGTCACGATCGGAGTGATCGTGACCGTGAACGTCGCCGTCGTGTTGTCACCGATGGCGTCGCTGGCGCTGCAGTTGACTGTCGTCGTCCCGATCGGGAAGGTTGCTCCCGAGCTCGGGCTGCAGCCGGACGAGCTGATCGTGCTCTCGCTGTCGCTGAACGTGGTCGTGTAGTTGACGGTGGCGCCCGCGGAGCTCGTGGCGGCAGTCGTGATGTTCGCGGGCGTCGTGATCGTCAGGACGGGCGTGACGGTCACCGTGAAAGTCGCGGTTGCGGTGTTGGCGGCGCCGTCGGTGGCGCTGCAGCTGACGGTGGTCGTCCCGATCGCGAAGGTCGAGCCCGACTGCGGCGTGCAGCTCACCGGAACGGAGCCATAGACGATGTCGCCTGCGCTCGGGGTCGTGTAGGTGGCGATCGCGCCGCTCGAGCTGGTCGCCTGGAGCTTCAGGTTGGACGGCACGCCGCTGATCGTTGGCGGTGTGAGGTCGGTGACGGTGACGGTGAACGTCTTGCTCGTCGTGTTACCGGCCTTGTCTGTTGCGCTGCAGGTCACCGTGGTTGTGCCGATCGGGAAGGCCGAGCCCGACGGCGGTGTGCAACCGGAGGCCGTGATCGTGCTGTAAGCGTCGCTGTAGCTGGCGCTATAGCTGACGTCAGCGCCGAGTGGTCCGGTTGCGGCAGCGGTGATGTCGGCCGGGGCGAGGATCACCGGCGGCGTGGTGTCCACGACGCTGACCGTGAATGTCGCTGCGGCGGTGTTGGCGGCGCCGTCGGTGGCGCTGCAGCTGACCGTTGTTGTGCCGATCGGGAACGTCGAGCCGGAGGCGGGCGAGCAGTTGACGCTGACCGCGCCATAGACGATGTCGCTGGCAGTCGGGCTCGTGTAGCTGACGGTGGCGCCGGCGGAGCTCGTCGCTGTCGCAGTGACGGCGGACGGGACGCCGGTGATCGTCGGTGGCGTCAGGTCGGTGACCGTCACGCTGAACGTCTTCGTGGTCGTCAGGCCCGCCGCGTCGGTGGCGGTGCAGGTCACCGTCGTCGCGCCGATCGCGAACACCGATCCGGAGGCGGGCGTGCAGCCCGTCGAGCTGAGTGTGCTGTAGGCGTCTGCGAACGTGGCGGTGTAGCTGACGGTGGCGCCGGAGGGACCGCTGGCCGGGTCGCTGACGCCGCCGGGCACGCTGATCGTCGGCGGCGTCGTGTCGTTGACGGTGACCGTGAACGTCTTCGACGCGCTCAGGCCGACGGCATCGGTTGCGCTGCAGGTGACCGTCGTCGCGCCGATCGGGAACGTCGAGCCTGAGGCTGGCGTGCATCCAGACGAAGCGATCGTGCTGTCAGCGTCGCTGTAGGTCACCGTGTAGGAGACGGTCGCGCCGGCCGAGCTAGTTGCGGCAGCGGTCACGTTCGCGGGCACGGTGATCACCGGGGTCGGCAGCGAGGCCGTCGGCTTGCACGGGTCGGCAGGGTTCGTGTCGCAGATGTAGGCGATCGACGTCGCCATGTTCGGCGAGGTCAGCGAGGCCGTCGTAGCGGGCGCCGATAACTCGGCGTAGGCGGTGAAAGTGGAGATCTCGGGGCCGTTGTTGTCGACGCACTCCTGCGTCTGGCCGGCGGCGTTGACCTCGATCCCGTCGACGCGGTTGTTGGTGGCGAGCAGGACGAGCTCCGCGGACGGGAGCGGGTTGCCCTCGTAGGTGACCTGAGCACTGACGCAGGCCGGCGAGGTGTGCGTCAGGTGTAGCCCGATCGGCAGCAGATCCTGCGTTGGCGTGGCGCCGCTACCGCACAGTACGAGGCCGCCCGCCGGCGAGCTCTCCCAGCGTTGCTCGGCGGCGATGATCGCTGCGCCCGTGGCGTTGGGCTGGAAGGTCGTCGGGTCGAGCATGCCGTAGTAGCTGCCATCGCCGAGCCCGTCGGTCGTGTTCCCACTGCCGGTCAGCGCGTAGATCAGGTAGCTGTCAACGCCGCAGTCGCCGTGGGCGAGCGCGTCACCGGTCATCGACAGCGTTCCGGCGCGCTCGGCGTCGGTGACGTAGCTGCTGTAGGTTGGCGTGCTCGCCGGCAGGCCGATCTCGGTCGCGTAGATCGGCAGGTTGGCGTCGCCGCCGGCGACCATCGCTGCTCGCACCTGCTCGACCAAGCTGACGTTCGTCAGCGCGTCGCCGCCGTAGGGGTGAAACGCGATCCCCTGGACGGAGCCCTGCATGCCGAGCGCATATAGCTGGGCGACATAGCTCGCGGCGTTGAGGTAGGCGATGCTCGGCAGGACCTCCGCGCTCGGGTCGACGGCGTGGATCGCGGCGCTCGTAGCGACGAGTACCGGCTCGTACGTGGCGGCGTTGACCGTCGTCCAGAAGTTGTCGGAGTTCGCCTCGTCCCAGATCTCGAACTGCTGGACGGGCAGGTATGGGAGCTGCGGGTTGGCCAGCCAGAAGCTGCCGCCGGCTCCGTAGCGCGCCGCGAACGCGGCCGCATAAGCTTCGTAGTCGCCGTAGTAAGCGGGCGTGAGGTAGCTGTTGGCGCCAGCGGTCCACGCCGGCGCCTCGTCGAGCACCGCCTCCATGCGGATGCCGGCCTGCGCGAGCGTGCCGACGATCGTGTCAAGCGACTCCTGTGGCTGCCCGGGGACCGTCCAGTCGTAGGTGTGCTGCCCGGCTACGGGCGCGTTCGGCTCAACCCACTTCCACATCGCGTCCATCCGCGCCGTCATCAGGCCGTCGCTCGCCATCGTCGCGAAGGCATCGCTCCAGCTGCTCTGCGGCACGATCAGCGGATCGGACTCGAATACCGGCTGGACATTCGCGCCGTAGAAGTCAGCCGGTGGCAGCGAGGCAGCCGCCGCACGCGCCGTGGGACCGGCACCCACGCAGACGAGCGCCACGATCGCAAACGGCAGCGCGCGACAGATGCAGCGCCAAAATCCCCGTCGCAAGCGCACCGTCTGAGTGTACGGAGCGCCCACGCAGGCGGAGTGGTGAGGTTTGTGTCAGCGTTTGCGGCTTCGCGCGTTGCGATATCTCACGCCGCGGCGGCGTAGGGCGCCCGGCATCAGCTGCAATGCGCAGACATAGAAGGGGCGTAGGAAGAGATGGGCCAGCGGCAGCTTGCGCGAGGGCCAGCGCGCACAAACGGCGCATGCGATCTTGAGGTTGTCGGCCAGCACGCGGCCGGCGTGTGCGCCGGCGTGCGCCTCGCTCGCGGGCCAGGCGTATGTCACGAGCGGCTCGCGCTGGAACGCGAAGCGGGCCCCGCGGTCGAGCAGCTTGAAGCAGAGCCACCAGTCCTCGCCGACCTGCAGCCAGGTCGGCCAGCCGCCGGCCTCGCGCAGCAGATCGGTACGCGCAAGCACGGTGCTGGTGCAGATCGGGTTGCGTCGCGCGAGCGCTGCGACGCTCGCGATCGGTTGCTCGCTGAGCTCGCTGGCGGAATAGAGGCGCGTCGCGCCCGTCGGGTGAGCGCTCAGCAGTGCGTTGCCGTAGACGAGGTCTGCCTCCGGGTCTCTCAGTACGGCAAGCGATCGCTCCAGGTGTTGCGAAGCCCACGTGTCGTCTGCGTCAAGCAGCGCGACGAGCGGTGCACGCGCGTGCTCGAGACCCGTGTTGCGGGCCGCTGATACGCCGCGATTGACAGGGTGTCGCAGAACGGTGAGCCGCTCGTCGCCAACCTGCTGGAGTCTGGCATCGAGCGGGACGCTCGAGCCGTCGTCGATGACGATCAGCTCGAGGCTCGCGACGGTTTGCGCGAGCGCGCTGGCGATCGCTTGCTCGATCGTCGCGTCCGCCTCGTGGGCTGGAAGCAGGACCGAGACGGTGGGCTCTAGCGGCGCTCGGGTCACGTCAAGCGATCGCGGATCAGGGGCAAGCGCGAGGACAGCGATCGCGGCAGCAGGTCGCGGTAGCCGGCTGCGGCGAGGTAGACGAGCGCGTAACAGGCGGTTATCGCTACGCAGACCGCGGCCTGCTCGCCGCGCGCTAGCGGGTGCGCGAGCTCGGCGACGGCGGTCGCCGGTGCGCCGAGGCCGACGGCCAGCAGGAGCGACGGGGCGATCGCCGTACAGTAGCTGCGCAGCGGGATCGTGAATAGGCGGTGGGTCAGGAGCACTTGGTAGACGGCCCCGGCGGTGAGCGCGATGACAGTGCCCGCGAGGATGCCGCGAATTCCAAAGAGCTCGCCGAGCACGACCGTCAGGGCGATGTTCGCCGCGGCAGCTGCCACGTTCGCGCGCGCCGAGAGTCCCGGGTGGCCGGTTGCGTTCAGGTAGGCGTAGCCGACGGCGGTGGTCGAGTTGACGATGTACGCGACGCTCAGCGCGGCGAGCACGAGCGGCCCGTAGCGCGGTGAGACTCCGAGCCAGGCGTGCAGCACGATCGGGGAGAGCGCGATCGTCAGGACGAGCAGTGGGGTCGTGATCGTCGCGACGCGCGCGGTCAGGCGAATGTAGCCCGCGACGAGGACCTCGCGCGTCGTCTTGACAAGCTCGGCCGCGACGGTCGGTAGGAGCGCCGAGGTGCCGTAGAGGCCGGCCAGGCGGGCGGCGGCCGCGACCCGGTTTGCGAGCTCATATGCTCCGGCGGCCGCCGGACCGACGAACAGCGCGATCACAATCTTGTCGGTCTGGAAGTTGACGAGATTGCTCACGACGACGAGCTGGTCCTTCAGCGAGAAGCCGAGGATCTCCCGTGCGAGCGCCCGCGTCGGTCGTCGCAGTTGCATGCGCGGCTCCAGCGAGAGCACTGCGACCGCGACCACCGCGACCGTCAGAACGCTCGCGGCGGCATTTGCGAGCGCGTAGACCACGAGGCGCGTGCTCGAAAGTGCTGCGACCACGCTGAAGATCAGGTTCAGCAGAGCGCCAACGCTGAGGGCGGCGTTCGGCCTGATCATGCGCCGTAGCCCGACCGGGTAGGCGCTCAACGCACCCGTCAGCAGCGCGCACGCGACCATCGTCACGCTGCTGAGCAGGACGTCCCGCATCGCGCCGACACCGATCCCGTGCAGCGCATGGGCCAGCGGTGCTGCCGCAAACCAGCTCGCTGCGGCGAGCGGCACAGCGACAGCGGGCACGCTCAGGAGGCCCAGCGCAAGCGTCTGGCCGAGCGCGCGCCTGTCACCGGCGGCGTCATAGACGGCGACGAAGCGAGCGAGGGCCTGGCCGATGCCGAGGTTGAGCAGCCCGCCGTACTGGGCCAACGCGCCGGTCAGCGCCCAGATCCCGAATGCCCGCAACCCGAGGCTTGCGAGGACGATCGGCGCTGAGGCGAGGCCCGCCAGGTAGGTGATCAGGACCGGCGCTGATTGGGCGATCGTGTTCGCGGCCAGCGACGGGCGCCGGGCGCCGAGGCCTTCGCTATCCGACACGGAGTGGGCACGGCTCGTCGCAGACCACGTCTTGAGTGACGATATCCGCGACCGCGGCGATCAAGCGCCTTGCGATCGCCGCGCCCTACGATGGCCGCCAGTGGCGCAATCGCAGGACCCGTCAAAAACGCGAGCAGCTCCCGACGTGAGCATCGTGATCGTCCTCTATGACTCCGCAGAGGTGATCGGCGAGTGCATCGCAGCGCTGCCCGCGGGCGTCGAGCTGATCGTCGTCGATAACGCTTCGAGCGACGGTGGCGCGGCGCTCGTCAGCAACCTCCGTCCGGACGCCACACTGCTGCGCTCAGCGGTGAACCTCGGGCTTGGCGCGGCGTTCAACCTAGGCGTTGAGGCCTCAAGTGGCTCGCAGCTGCTGTTCCTGAACCCGGATGCGCGGATCGCCGCGGAGTCGGTCGATCGAATGGCGCAGACGCTCGCGGCAGCCACGCACGCGATCGTTGGCCCGGCACTTGTGGACGGGCTTGGACTGCGCATCCCGCTGCAGCGCTCGCCGAGCCCGTGGCGCTACGCGCTGCAGATCCTGCCTGGCGCCGCCAGCTGGCTGCCACGCTCGCTGCGGATCGAGCTGAGTGACGATCACCCCGTGTATCAGGCTGGTGGACGGGTGCCCTGCGTGCTCGGCTGCTGCTTCATGATCGCCCGCGGCGACCTCGACGCGATCGGTGGCTTTGACAGCGATCTCTTCCTCTATGACGAGGAGGAGAGCCTCAGCGCGAGGATCGAGCGGATCGGCGGTAGCGCCGTTTACGAGCCGCGCGCACAGAGCGTTCACCTGAAGTCAAGCTCGATCGCGCAGGTCGGGCAGCTCGCGACCTTTCACATGTATCGCAGCCACGCGCTGATCGCACGAAAGCGCCACGGCGAGCTGGTTGGTCGGGCGTGGCTCAGCCCGCTCCTGCTCGCGCTCGCGATGGCCCTGCCGCAGGCAGCGCTCAACAGCGTCCTGCGCCGCGCGAGCCCCTACGATCTGGAGTGGTGGTGCGCAGCTACACGGGGCCTCTTCGCGGGGAACGCGGCGGTCATGCGAAGCGGAGTCAGCTACCGCTGAGCTGCGAGGCACGGACATGAGCGCAGGCCGGGTGGATCAGTTCACAGCGCGGCGGCTGAGCACCCCGCAGCTGCTCGGCGGCGCCGTGGCTCTCGCGGGCGCAGCAGGCGCGACCGCCGCGCTCGGTGGCAAGGACGGGTTCGCGGCTGGCGCAGGTCTCGCGACGGCCTCGTGCCTTGTCTGGCTCGAGACCGAGACGCTCGTCGGCCTCTGGCTAGTGCTCGCGCTGGCCGACCCGGCGATACCGACGGTCGGCGGGCTCAACTGCTCCGATTTCGTGCTGCTGATCGCGATGGGCAAGTTCGCCTACTCGCGCCAGCGCCTGCACCGCGCGCCGCGCTACGGCGGGCTCGTGCTCGCGCTCGCCTTCCTCGCGGAAGCCGTAGTGACGGTCTTCGGCCAGTCTGTGACCGCGCAGAACCCGCGCTTCATCGTGACACTCGCCGGTCTCAGCCTGGCGGCCTATCTCGTCTGGTCAAGCGGCAAGCCGGAGCGGTTCATCCGCTGGCTCGCGATCGCCTCGGGCGCCGCGGCCGGACTGGCGGGAGCGCAGTACGCCGCCTACAGGCTGGGCGGGGTCGTGCTCTTCCCGACGGTTCAGAACCTGTTCTTCATCGACGCGCACATCTCGAACACGTTCAGGGCGACGGGCCTCGGGCTCGACCCGAACTTCCTCGGCCTGTGGATCGTCCCCGGCCTCGGGATCGCCGCGATTGGCCTGCTGCGCAGCAAGCGTCGCCTCGAATACGGCCTCTACGCGGCGCTCTGCGCCTTTGGAGTGTTCGCAACGGCCTCCCGCGGCTCGTTGATCAGCGCGATCGTCGGCCTGGCGATCGTCGTCTACGTCGAGCTCGCCTCGGCGCGCCGCCTGCCGGTCGTGCGCCGCCGCCATCTCGCGAGCGCGTGCTTGGTGGCGGTGCTGCTCGCCCCGGTCGTCTTCGTCGAGGTCGAGCACGCGATCGCCCGCTACCCGCTGACCGCCGAGACGCGCGTAAACCAGGTTCCGGTCGTCCTCAAAGCAGCGGTCAACGGCAATTGGGCGGGCCTCGGCTTCGAGGCGGAGGCCGATGAGATCGGCGGCATTACGACGATCAGCTCGCCGTTCATCGGCGCCGAGAACGTCGTGCACAACACGCTGCTGCAAGCGCTCTACGAGGACGGGTGGATCGGCTTCCTCGGCGCTCTCCTGCTGCTCGTCAGCGGGCTGCGCATCGCGCTTCGGTTCCTGCGCGGCGCTTCGCGCAGCAAGGCGATGCTCGGTGCCGCGTTCGTCGTGCTGAGCGTCAACCTGCAGGTGCTCGGCGCCTACGCCTTCCGCCCGATGTGGTTCACCTGGGCGCTGCTCCTGGCCGTCAACGCGACCGCCCAGCGAGGTCAGCTCGAGCGGCGGCTGGTTGGCCGAGCAACGTAGGCGTCCTGGTTGCCCATCATCGCCGGCTCGCCCGTCCGATGCTCGAGCACGCTCCAGCACGGTTTGAGGGTCGCTGAGTCCGTGACGCGCAGCGCTCGCTCGTACGATCTGCGCACAGGTGCATCCCCACGCTTCGAACTCGGTCGCGTTCGCGCTGCCGGTGACCTTGATCATCATTAGCGGTGTCGGCAGCGCAAAGCCGTCCTCGCCGACCGGCACAGCACCTGCCCCGATCGCTCGAAGCCGCTGCCGCACAGCGTAGGCGGGGCCCGCGAGCGGCGAAGCCTTCAGAGCGCTGCGCAGTGACCAGCCCACTGGCACCGATGTTAGATGAGCATCGTGTGCACGAGCCATTGATACGGTGGCTGAGCGTGCACGAAGAAGCGAGTAGACGTCTGCGTGTTTGCACCATCCTGCACGAGTCGGCCTTGCTCGGCGCCGGCCTCGTAGTGGCGCGCGTGATGCCGGCACTGCGAGCGCTCGGGTGCGACGTGACCGTCCTGCTGCCTCAGGAAGGCCCGATCAGAAGCGAGCTGATCGACTGCGAGGTCTCCGTGCTCGAGCCAGCGCGTCCGCTCGGTGTCAGCTTGCACGGATGGCGCGAGCCGCCGGGCCTGCTGCCTCGCCTGCGCCAGACGCGCGGTTACCTGGCCGGCCTGCGCGCCGCGCTGCATGCCTGCGCCCCGGATGTCGTGCACGTCAACTCGCTGCATGCACTCATCGAGGGTGTCCTCGCCCGGCGCTGCGGCTTCCCGGTCGTGCTGCACGCCCACGAGATATCGTCGCCGGGGCCAAAGCGTGCCGGCGCGATCCGCGTCGCAGCCGCCGTCGCCGACCAGGTGGTGGCTGTGTCCAACAGCGTGGCGGCGCTCTACGCGGGTGCCGTCGCACCGGACAGGCTGACGACGGTCTACAACGGCGTCGCGCCGCGCGAGCGGATCGTCGTGGCCGACGGGCAGCTACGCGTCGGCAGCATCGGCACCGTGTGCAGGCGCAAGGGGACCGACGTGCTGGTCGAGGCAGCCAGGATCGTGCGCGCAGCTCGGCCGGAGATCGAGTTCGAGCATCTCGGCCCGTCGGGGCTGCCGAACGAGCGTGAGTTCGAGGCTCGACTGAGGGCGCTGCGCGGCGCGCGCGATGACGTTGCGTTCCTTGGCGCAGGCTCGAGCGCCGCCGCGCTCGAGCGCTGGAGCATCTTCGCCCTCCCCTCGCGCGAGGAGGGCTTCCCGCTGGCGAGTCTGGAGGCGATGGCCGGCGGCCTGCCGGTCGTAGCCTCGGACATCGCCGCGCTACGCGAGCAGATCGGCAACGGCGAGACCGGTGTCCTCATCCCGGTCGGTGACGCGGATGCACTGGCTCGTGCGATCCTCGGGTTGGCCGAGGACCCCGCTCGGCGGATGACGCTCGGCGACGCGGCGCGAAGTCACGTGCGGGCGATGTTCACCTATGAGCGTCAGGCCGCCGGCTTGAACGCTGCCTATCTCGCAGCGCTCGCGCGCCGCGCTGCCTAGCGACTTGCCGCGACTCGCGCGGACGAATAGCCGGAGCCGTATGGCGCGCCGCGACGCGACTTGTAGCCGTTTGCGACGACGCCGAGCACGGGGCTGCTCGTCCCGTCGAGCACCTGGCGCAGCCGGCGCGCCTCGTCACGGCGGTCCTGGTCGAGCCGCCCGACGACAATCACGCCGTCGACCTGGTTGAGCAACGTCAGCGCGTCGGGTACCGCCAGCAGCGGCGATGAGTCGATCACGATGAAGTCGTGGTTCGCGGCACAGTCGCTGAGCACGGCTGCCATCGCTTGGCTTTCGATCAGCTCGCTTGGATTGGGCGGCGAGGTCGCGCCGGCGACCAGCACGCTGAGCGAGCGCGTCCGCGCGTAGCGGTCAGCTTGCAGCGAGAGCTCGATCGTGCGCGTTGCGTCGCGAAGCTCCGCGGCGCCGATCAGGACGTCGATCAGCCCAGGAGCCGGGTCCAGCTCGAGCTGGCGGGCGATGTTGGGGCGGCGCAGATCGGCGTCGATCAGGAGCGCGTCCGCGCCGGCCTCGGCGGCCGCAAGCGCCAGGTTGAGGCTGACGGTCGTCTTGCCGTCGCCCGGGCTTGCCGAGACCACAAGCAGCGTATGCACCTTGCGATCGACGTTGAAGTACCGCAGATGCCCGCGCAAGAGCTGGAAAGCCTCGGCTGCGACCGGTGGCACCCCGCTCCCAGCCGCAGCGCGCCGAGCAAGCGCCGGGCTCTCTGGAATCACGCCAAGCAGCGGCCGTCCGTAGAGCGACTCGAGCTCCGTCGGGTCGCGCAAGCGCTGATCGGAGCGCTCGAGCCAGAACACGAGCGCGAGCGCGAGCAACAGCCCGAGAGCTGCCCCGATGGCGGTGTTGCGCGCGACCCTCGGCGAGGACGGGGACAGCGGGACCTTCGCCGCTGCCGCGAGCTGCACGGCTCCCGAGGGCAGCGCGGCCAGTGTTGAGAGCGACAGCGCGCGATCCTGCAGCACGAGTCCCTGCGCGCTCGCGCGCTCGCTCGGCGTCAGTGCCGCCAGCTGCTTCTGTACGGCCGCGAGCGCCGCTGCGTAGTAGGCGTGGCCGGCGCTCGCCTGCTCGGCGACGAAGATGCTGCTGTACGTGTTCGCGATCGCCGCGGCCAGATGCGGCGAGGAGGACGTCGCCGCGACCAGCACGATGTTCGTGTCGCTTTGCGCGCTGACGTTGATCGCGTGCGTGACCGACTGCTCCGTGAGCCCGTGATGGAGCGCCCGCGCGGTCCTCGCGGCCATATCGCCAATCTCCGCCAGGCCAACGTTCGTGTCCTGGATCGACTGCTGCGTGCTCGGGTTCGCCGCCGGCGTGAGCCCCGCGACCTGTTGGGCGAGCGGCGTCTCGCTGAATAGGAGCGAGGCCTTCGCCGTGTACTCGCGCGTCTCGATCTCCGAGATTGCGAAGGCGACCGCTGCAGCAACGACGACGCAGATCGCGATCAGTGGCGCACGGCGGCGCAGCGCTGCCAGGATCGGGGCGAGTTCGAGGCCCGGCTCGTCGCTGTCCATCAAAAAGCTCCCACGTGGAAGGTCCGCAAGCGGTGCGCTGCGGGCGCGGTCGCGATCGTAGATGACCTCGGGGATGGCGTGATGCGCAGGGAGCCGGTCACTGGGCCCCAGCGTCGAAGCTGTTGCGAGTCGCGACCCACCGCCGTTTGAGCGCGGCGCCGAGTGAGCCGGCCGGAGCCAGCGGAACCTCGACGGGCTGTGCGCCGGCGCGAAACGCCCGCCAGTCGCGCAAGCCGTCGATGCGGCCGCGCAACGGCGCGAGCGACCTCACCGCGATCGCCACATAGAGGACATAGAGCGTGTCGTTTGTGACCATGCGGAGCGCGTGGCGACGCAGCAGCGGCGTCGGCGCGTTCTTGGCGAGCGTGCGAATCCGGTTACGGCCCACGTGGTAGAACTTGAGCGGCGAGTTCTGCGTGGTGAACGCGGAATGCTGATGGTGAATAACGATCTGCGGCTCGTAGCGCACCTTCCAGCCGAGCGCTTGGGCACGCCAGCAGAGATCAACATCCTCGAAGTAGAGGAAGTACCGCTCGTCGAACAGACCAACCTCCTCGAGCATCGAGCGCCGCAGGAACGCGCCCGCGCCCGACGCGGCAAACACGGATGCGGGCTCGTTGGCCTCCTCGGCCGAGTGCCCGACAAGACGGCCGTATGCGACCCCGAGCTCGTCGACCTCCATGCCCGCCGAGTTGAGCGTCGTTCCGTCGGAGGCAAAGCGGATCTGGGGAGCCACCACACCGACGTTCGCGGGCACGCTGCGCTCGCATTCAAGGAATGCGGCGAGCGCCTCCGGTGCGACCGTGGCGTCGGCATTGACGAGTGCCACCCAGTCAGAGCTAGTAGCCTCGATTCCGGCATTGGCGGCCGAACCGAACCCAAGGTTGGCGCTCATCGGCAGGACGTCGACGGCGCCGAGGCGCGCTGCAGCCGCTGCGCTCCCGTCGCTTGAAGCGTTGTCGACGATGACGATCGCGATCTCCGCGGCGCTTGCCGCCACCGCAGCCAGAAGCGAAGCAATGCAGTCGGCGAGGAGCTCGCCGCCGTTGTAGTTGACGACGACGACTGCCAGCTTGGCTGACCGGTCGGCAGCTCCCACGTGATCGTTCTTCACGCCGCTGCGCTGACTCGCGGGCTGGCGCACGGCCCAACGCTCGGACGATCGACCAGCACGTGCCGGCAGGTCACTCCGTCAACGCAGCCGTGCGAACGCAATGCGCGACGATGATAACCGCGGCCGCGGCAACGCTGGGTTGGGCACCACGTCTGAGGCATATCGCCGTACACTGCCAAATGGTGGTTTGCGCAGGTTTGATGAGGGGTGCGCGGCGTTGTGCGGCGCTTGCAGGTGTGTGCATTGCCGGGCTGCTGGTCTCGGCACCGTCGGCGGTTGCGAGCCAGGACTTCTTCGGGCTGAACCTCCAGCCGCTCGTCAAGATGGATTCGATCACTAGCAGCGACGTCCTGCCCGAGAGTGACTGGAGCAGCTATATCGCTGGGACGATGACCGCGGGTGGGCTCACGGTCGCGCGCGCAGACGCACCGTGGGCGTGGGTCGAGCCAAACGCTCCGGCGACGCCATGCGGTGACACGGCTGCCGACTACGACTGGAACAACACGGCAACGAGCGCCGGCCAGGGCGTGCCCGAGTCACTTGACGATCTCGTGGCGGCGCTCGCGGAGAACGACGTCCGCTTCCTGCCGGTCATCGACACGGCGCCGGCCTGGGCGGCCGGCGGCGGTGGCGCCCAG
The DNA here is from genome assembly GCA_050010595.1 of Solirubrobacteraceae bacterium. GTDB lineage: Bacteria > Actinomycetota > Thermoleophilia > Solirubrobacterales > Solirubrobacteraceae > Palsa-513. Next base: position 290,002 of record JBEKKS010000001.1, on the reverse strand, counting down.
CTCGCGCCCGCCTACTACTGCGATCTCGCCAACTTCGCGCAGGCGCTCGTGCAGCGCTACGGGCCGAACGGAACCTTCTGGCAGGCGAACCCGCAGCTCCCGTATCTGCCGGTCGAGCAATACGAGCTGTGGACCGAAGCGAACTCGACGAACTTCTGGAGCGGGCAGTACTGCGGCGGCTATGACGCCAACGGCAATGTGGACCTAACGCCGATCCCTGCATGTGCGCAGGCATACGCGGCGGGCCTGATTTCCGTGAGTGAAGCGATCCACGGCGTTGACCCGAACGCTGCCGTACTGGCGAGCATCGGCTGGCAGAACTTCCTGACCTACGTGCCCGACCTCTACGACGCGCTTGCAAGCGACGGGGCGCCGGCCAACACGGTCAACGGGATTGGCTTTCACCCATACGGTGTAGACACCCAATCAATCCTCCAGCTCGACGAGCAGCTGCGGTTCTCGCTGCAATCGATCGCCACGAGCCAACCAACCTACGCCACCGCAAGCCTGCCGATTTACGACACCGAGGATGGCCAGGCGGTTGTCGCTTCGGGCAGCGGCGCAAGCTATTCGTGGGAAGGCGCGGTGACCGACGCGGCGCGCGCAGCGATGCTGTCGCTCGCCGGTGCCGCCCTCGCGCGCAGCGACTGTGGCGTCGATGATTACCTGCTCTACGGGATCACCGGCAGCGGCACGAGCCTCGAGCCCGATGACGAGGGGTTCATGGGACTGTGGAGCCTCGACGGCGAAACCCCGGACCTGACGGCTCAGGCGCTGGTCGCCGCGGCGAGCGACTGGGCCGCCAGCCCGACCGGCGGGATCGTCCTGTGCGGCTCGGGCACGACGCCGAGCGCCGACCTGCTGCCGCTCGGTCTGACGCTTCAAAACAACGGCGCGGGCTGCGTTAGCGGCACCATCAGCTACGGCGGCAACCCACTCGAAGGCGCCTACCTCCAAATCCAGTCAGACGGGCAGACGTACTCGTCCGGAAACTACGACCTCTCCAACAATCCGAACAACGCCTACGGCAGCAACGCCTTCGGCCAGGCGGAAGTCTGCATTCCCTCGGGCAGCCCACCAGTCACGACCTTCACAGTCGAGGCGCAGGGCATCACGTGGATCAACAGCCCCGAGTATTACGCGCAGTCAGTCACCTGGACCTGTCCTGAGAGCGGTGGCGCCTGCAGCGAGAATGTGCCCGTCAACAACGCCGTGCCGACGATCAGCGGCAGCGCGGTGGTCGGCGACACGCTGACCGAGCAGCAGGGTACGTGGTCGAACTTCCCGACGGGCTACAGCTACCAGTGGGAGGACTGCTCGAACGGCAGCTGTGCCGCGATCTCCGGCGCGACCGGGCAGACCTACGTGGTCCAGTCGAGCGACCTTGGCGACACGATCGAGGTGGCGGAGACCGCGAGCAACGACGGCGGCTCGGGAATCGCGGTGAGCTCGCTGCCGACTGGCACGGTAGGCGACTCGTCCACCGGCTCGAGCACTCCCGGCGGGTCGACCGGGTCAGGCGGGACTGGCACGACAACCACAACCAGCCCCTCGATTGCCTCTACGTCGACTCCGTCAAGCGCCTCGACGGTCGCGCCGCCGACACTCAAGCTCATCTACACGTTGCGCGCGAAGATCCTGAGGGCCGGCAAGCACGCGACAAAGCTTTCGGCGCAGCTGCTGCTGAGTGCCGGTACCCCGGCGAGCGCGACGCTCGCGGTTTGGCTGCACAAGCCCGGGAAGCATGCGACGAAGATCTTACTGCGCGACCTGACGCTCGCTGGCGCCAACGCGCTGAAGGGCAAGCTCGGGCCGCTCGCGCGCGGTGACGAGATCGTGCTTGTCGTCGCGGCGGACAACTCGTTGTCACGGCCGCTGCTGGTCCGCACGCTCAAAGTGCGCTGAGAGCACCGCTGGGCCACATGCACATGCTAATGTATGCACATGTTAACGCGGCGCCTCCAGATCCTTCTCGACGAGGAGCGCTACCGCCGCCTCGCAGACGTCGCGGCTGATCGCGGCGTCTCCGTCGCCGCCGTCGTGCGGGAGGCGGTCGACCGCGGCCTTGGACAGCCGGACGGACAGCGTCGCGCGGCGGGTCACAGGCTGCTTGATGCTGCCGACATGCCCGTCGGCGAGCCGGCGGAGCTGCGTCGCGAGCTGGAGCAGCTACGAGCACGGCGCGCGTGATCGTCCTCGACACGACGGTACTGGTCTACGCGAAAGGCGCCGAGCATCCTCTGCGCGAACCATGCCGCGAGCTGATCGCTGCGATCGCCGCCGGTCGACTGGAAGCGACCACGACACCTGAGGCGATCCAAGAGTTTGCTCACGTGCGCGCTCGCCGGCGCGGGCGTGCGGACGCGGCTGCGCTCGCCCGCGATTACGGCGCGTTGCTCGCGCCGCTGATCACGGTCGGCGCCGAAGACCTGCTCGGCGGGCTCGAGCTGTTCGAGCACCACGACGCGCTTGGCGCGTTCGACGCCGTGCTGGCAGCCGCAGCGATCGCGCGCGACGCGGCCGCGCTCATCTCAGCCGACGGAGCGTTTGCAGGCATCAGCGGGCTGGCGCACCTCACGCCGGACCGTTGGAGCGAGCTCGACCGCGGCGGTGCGTGATCACGCGGTCAGCGATGCCGTGAAGAGTCCGCTTGCGACTCAGACAGACGCCACCAGCCCCTGAGCGCTGGGCTCGGGGGCGGCGGGTGACACGGCGCGGTAGCGAGGGGACGCGCCCTGCTTCGAACGTGACTACGGCAGCAGCTCGAATGCGGTGCGATGACGCGGCTTGACTGCCGCGAAATGACGTCGGTCAAGCGTCACGACGATCTCTGCGTCGAGGCGCTCGGCGAGTGCGATGACCGACGCGTCCGTGCCGCCTAGCGGGAAGTCGGAATAGCGGTCGACGAGCTCCGCCATGCGGGCGAAGTCCTCGCGGCTCGGGGCTTCGACCTCAAGCGTTGTTAGGCCGGCGAGGAAAGCGGATTCGACAGCGGCACCGAGGCGCTGGCCGACGAAGTAGGTGGCCTCGGCGACGGCGAGCGCGGGGAGGACCAGCTGGAGGTCGGAGCGGGCGAGCACGGCGACGCACGCGAGGTGATCCTCATCGTCAGCGTCAACGGCCGCGTAGAGCGGGCCGGCGTCAACAACCGCGAGTTGGCCCACGCCACTCTTGCTCGAGCAGTTGCTCCATGTCGCGTGCCGTCGTGTGCCGGCCGCTGTGCCCAAGGGCTGCGAAGGGCAGCACGCGAGGGTGTTCACCGGCCAGGCCGAGGTGCTCCGCGAGCGCCACACGCGTGACCTCGGACGCCGATGTGCGGCGCCGGTGAGCCTCGCGATCGAGGGCTTGTGCGATGTCGTCAGGCAGCGACACTGTGGTGCGCTTCATCTGTGCATCATATCATCAGATCGGGGCTAGCCGCGGCGCGCGGTAGGCTGGAACGCGACAAGATCGTCCTGAGCGGGAGTGCGTGAGCCCGCGGTCGAGCGAGTTCCTGCAGGCGCACGGCGCTCTGCGCGTCGCCACACAGTTCGTCGACGCGGTCGAGCGGATGCTGAGCTAAGCCGTGAAGAGTCCGCTTGTGACTCAGACAGATGCCACCAGCCCCTGAGCGTTGGGCTCGGGGGCGGGCGCCGTGGCGCGGTAGCGCAGTGAGATCCAGGCGATCGCGCCCGGGAGCGAGACGATCGCGCCGGCGATCACTGTGATCAGCGAGAAGGCGACGGCGATCGCGGGCAGGACGCCGGCGGGGACGAGCAGCGCGCGGAAGACGGTCTCGCGGACGCCGAGGCCGTTGATGTTCGTGGGGGTCGCGGTCGCGAGGAGAGCGACGGGGATCGTCGTCGAGAGGAGGCTGGCGCCGACGTTCAGGCCGAGCGAGCGGGCGAGCAGCATCGCGGCGACGATCACGCAGACCTGGGCGAGCAGCGAGATCGCGACTGCGCTGACGAGCAGGCCGGGGCGCTTCGCGTATGTCGCGAGGCCGCCGCCGACACGCGCGATCGCCTGTGACGGGCGCTGCCAGCGGGCCGTTGCGCGGACGAGCAGGCGGGCGGGGGCTGGAGCGAGCAAGAGCATGCTGCCGAGCGCCACGACGGCGCAGGCGGTGAGGATCGACACGACGATCACTGCCGGCAGCGCACCGGCGTCGATCGCGACGCCGACCGCGCCGAGTCCCGTCAGCGCCCAGAGCGCGCAGAGGCGGTCGGCGAGGACCGATGCGGTGACGGCGGGAACCGCGCCGGAGCGCCGGCCGGCGATCCAAACGCGGACCGCGTCGCCGCCGAAGCCCGTGGGGAGGACGTTCGTGAAGAAGAGACCGATCCAGGTCAGGCGCGCGGCGTCGGCGACGCCGAGCTCGATCTGCTGGCCGCGGACGAGCAGGCGCCAGCGTAGCGCGCCGAGAACGAACGAGATCGTCAGGACGCCGAGGCCGGCAAGAAACCAGTCGGGTTGGGCGTGGGCGACGCGCGCGAGCACGTTGCCGGCGCTCAGCCCGCGCAGTGCGAGCCAGACGAAAGCGGCGGAGAGCGCGAGGCGCAGCGTTATCTGGCGGGCGCGCTTCATGCGTGGGCAAGCTCGAGGACGATGAACGCGGCGTGCAGCGGGTCGATCCGCGAGGCGGCGCGGGCCACGGTGGGCGGCAGTGGGTAGTAACCGTTCAGCCGCTCTGCTGTGACCTTCAGGCCGTTCTCGGCGGCGAGCTCGCGCAGCGCGCGCGTCGTGAAGACGCGCAGGTGGGTCTGGCCGGCGTCAGCGTGGCGCTGGCCGCGGCGCGGGTCGAGCGGGTTGCCGACGTGAACCTCGTCGGAGACGTGGGCGGGCAGTGGCTGGAAGCCGAGCGTCAGCGAAGCGATGTTGTGCCAGGAGGCGAGGTTGTTTGTCGAGACGATGATCCGCCCATCGGGGGCGGTGATGCGCGCGAGCTCACGGACGAACAGGTCGGTGCTGCGCAGGTGCTCGATCAACTGGTTGGTGTGGACGAGATCGAAGCTCCCGTCCTCGAAGGGCAGCGGCTCGTTGAGGTCGGCGGCGACGACCTCGATGCCGCGGGCGCGGGCCTGGGCGGCGTGCTCCTCGAGCCACTCGACGCCGACTGTGCGGGTCGCGCGGGCGGCAGCGGCGAGCTCCTGCGTGAAGGCTCCGTTGAAGCAGCCGAGGTCGATGACGTTCGGGCGCGGCGGGCCGGCCGTGACGAGGCCGAGAATCTGGCGGCGGTTCTCGTCCTCCGAGGCTTCGAAAATCCCCGCGAGCGAGGCGCCGAGCCGCGCGCGCACGCCGCGCGGGACCGTGACGACCGAGCCCTCGGCGGCTGGCCGCGGCGACGGTTGGCGCCACTCGGCTACAGGTGTGGTCGTAGTGTGAGCCCTGAACATTGGGTGCCGCTAGCCTGGGGTGTGAGCAACGCTCGACCGGCCGCAAAGAGCGGCCCCGATAGCTCGCAGTTCCCCGTCGAACGAGACCAAGGCTACTCGACTTATCTTCCGGCGGAGCAGGGAGATTCGTAACCCGGCGCGGCCTGCGAAGGTTCTGTGAGGTTTGAGCTCGCGGGTCGACGATCGTTGCGGAGCCCGGCGATCAAACGGGGCCAGCTGCTCAGCGGCGCAGACGCAGACTTGGTCGGTCCGAGCGCCTGATCCGGTCGCTCGGTAACCGGCTTCGGAGTCTGGTCAGACCCGCGGCAGGTCCGCAGGGTGCGGCCTACGATCGAAGCGAGCTCTCAGCGGCGGTGGCCGACCGCGAAGGTGAGCCAGGCCGGGTAGCGCGCGATGTTGCCGGCCGCGTCGATCGCGCGGACGTAGATCGTGTAGCGGCCCTTGCGCAGCGGGGGCGTCGTGTACGGGGAGGCGCAGGGCGTCCAGCGGCCGCGGTTGATGCGGCAGACGAAATGGCCCATGCCGCCCGGGTCGTGCCCGACGAAGCGCAGTCGCATCTGGTCGTGGCGCGTCACGTGGCGCAGATGCCAGGTGATCAGCGTCTCGGGGTGCGCGAGGTCGAGCACCCAGGTCGTGTGCGCAGGGGTCGGGTCGACGTTGCCCTCGGGGTCGATCGCGCGGACGAGCAGCGTGTGGTCGCCCTCGCGCGTGCTCGCGGCGTTGAGCGGCGAAGTGCAGGCGCTCCAGGGGGCGCTGTCGAGCGAGCACTGGTACTGCATCCCCGGGACCTGCTGGCCATTCTCGGTCGCCGTGAAGGTGACGATCGCCGATTGCGTGTTGTTCGTGACCGATGGGGCAGAGGTGATCGTCGTCTGCGGAGTCGCGTAGTCGAGCGTCTGCCCGCCGGGCAGCGTGCACTGCGATGCGCCGGCGGGCAGCGGGCCGGAGCCGAGGAACTGAAGGAAGGTCTGGTAGGCGGGCTTCGGGTTGCCCGAATCGTCGAGCAAACCGGTGTGGTAGCCCCAGTAGTCGGCGCCGCCGAGCGTGCTCGGATCCTGATCTTCGAGCGAGAACCAGAGGACGTGCTGGAGGTTCCAGCGCGACTGGCAGGCGAGGGACTGGCCGAAGAACTCGCTCAGGTAATCGTTCTGCTGGTCCTCGGTGACGGTGAACGGGCTCGTCGGGCCGGCGCTCGCCCAGCCGATCTCGGTGACCCACATCGGCATCTGCGCGTCGTTCTGCTGGAGGACCACGGCGCGTGCCTGATCGAGCACGTTCAGGGCGCTCGGCGCGTCGGTCGCGTAGGCGTTTACGGCGATTCCAACGGTGCTCTGCGCGAAGCCCGGCTGCTGGTAGAGGCCCTGCAGGAACGGGCCGATCGCCATGCCGCTCGAGTTAGCCGGCAGGCCGTCGAGCGCCGACATCAGGACCGGCGCGGCAGGGTCGACCGAGTGGACAGCCCCGCCGATCTGCTCGAGGAACTGCGCGTAGGCGGCGGGCGTCGGGTTCGGCCAGAAGACGCCGGCGTTGACCTCGTTCCAGACCTGCCAGGTGATCGACGGGACGTAGGACTGACCGGCCCAGAACGAGGAGCTCGGCTCGTAGCGCGCGACCATCGCCTCGACGAAGCTCTCGTAGGCCGAGAGCTCAGAGCCGCTGGGCACGGCATCGACGCTGCCGCAGGCCCAGGTCGCGCAGCCATTGAGGTCGAAGACGATGTTGATGTGGTTCTGTGCAGCTTCCTGCGCGACCTGATCGGTGTAGGACCAGTTGATCGAGGAGGGACTGGAGCTCGGCTGCAGCTGGCCCCAGCCGACCGCAACGCGCACAAGGCCGAGACCGTCGCTCGCGAGCGTCTGCGCCTGGGAGGCGGTCGGAGTCGTCCAGCCGGACAGGCCGAAGAATCCGGCGGGCGCGGCCGATGCGCTAGCGCCGGACGCGGTCGCCGCGAGCACGGTGAGCGCTGCGAGAGCTGCGAGCGTCGTGCGAAGTCGGATCGGTCGGACCATTGGTTCGTCAGCTAGATCGGCGCGCGGCCGGAGGCGTTTAGTTCTGGGCGCTGTATTTCCTTCGGCGCCCGAAACGGAGCGCACGCGCGGGGCCGACCGCACCTCGCGTGTGGCGGATCACCTGTTGAGCCCGCGGTCGCTACTGCTGATGCGCGTCCTCGCGCAGGCGGTTCGCGCGCCGGCGCCGAGGCGGGATGCGCGGCGCGGCGGATGGGTCGGCACAGTCGGCGAGCTGGGTGAGGGCGAGCGCGTTCAGCGTGCGGCGCGCGGCGGCCTGCTCGCGTGCGGGGCGCGCCGCGCGGACGAGCCGCGCATCGAGTGCGCCGGCGAAGCGCTCGAGGAAGAGATGGCGCTCGGCGAGCGTCGCCGAACCGACGGTCGCGGCGAGCATCAGCCGGCGTAGCGCGTCGCCGAGCTTGTCGTAGTTGCCGGACTCGAATGCATCGGCAAGCTCGGCGACAAACGCGCGCAGCGGGTCGAGTGCGGCAGCACGCGCGAACCAGCCGATGTGAACGTCATAGAGCGAGCGGGCCGCGGCGCTCGCCAGCTCGCCGCCGTCGGCGTAGAGCAGCTCGGCGATCGCCGGCAGCGGCGCATCGGGCAGCGCCGGCAGACGCAGCTGCGCCTCGCCGATCGCGTTCAGCCGGGAGAGCTCGGAGAGATAGAAGCGGCGGTGACCGCCATCGGTCCGCGTCGAGCTGACACGTCCGTCCTCAGCCCAGCGGCGCAGCGTGCTGGCCGAGATCCCGAGCAGCTTCGCCGCCTGCCCGAGGCTTACGGCGCGCTCCTCGCCCGCCGCCGGGACCGGGTCGGCGGGGGCGAAGGGCGGCGCGGAGAGCAACGTCACCGGCGGGCTCAGGGCGAGCACGTCGGCGAGTGTTGCCGCGGGGACCGGAGCCAGGAAGTGAAGGCCCTGCGCCGCGCTGACGCCGAGCGAGCGCAGCGCCGCGAGCTGCTCGGTCGTCTCGACGCCCTCGGCGATCACGGGCACGCCGAGCTCGCGCGCCGCGTCGAGGATCAGCGTCGCGAGCGCCGCCACCGGCGGCGAGCCGATCTCCGCGACGACGGTGCGGCTCAGCTTCAGCGCGTCGACCGCCAGGCGCTGGCGGCGTGTCAACCAGACGTTGCTCGTGCCGACGTCGTCGAGCACGATCTGCACGCCGAGCGCGCGCAGCTCCTCGATGCGGGTCGCGCTCTGGGCCGGCAGGAGCGTGCTCTCACCGAGCTCGAGCGCGAGCTGCTCGCCGCGCAGCTCGTTGCGGCGCAGCTCCTCCCCGACACGGGTGACGAAGCCGGGATCGTTGAGCGCGCCGCTCGAGATGTTTACGGAGACGCGGCGCGGCTCGCTCCAGCCGGCGAGCCGGGCGAGTGCCTCGTGCAGCACCCAGCGCTCGATCCGGGCCATCAGGCCGGTGCGCTCGGCCAGCGGCAGGAAGCGCTGTGGCAAGAGCAGGCCGAGGCTCGGGTGAACCCAGCGGATCAGCGCCTCGACACCGCTGACCTCGCCACTCTCGAGTGAGATGACGGGCTGGAAGAAGAGCGCGAGCCCCTGGCCGTTGCTGAGCGCTTTGCGCAGCTCGCCTTCGAGGCGCAGCGATTCGAGTGCGCTCTCACCGAGGTCGGGCTCGAAGAGCTCGATCCGCCCGCCGCCGCGCAGCTCGGCACGGTGCTGCGCGGTCGCGGCATCGCGCAGCACGCCTTGGGCAGAGACGCCGATTGCGCTGCCGGTCGCTACGCCGACGCTGATCGAGATCGCGAGCTCGGTCTCGCCGATCGCGATCGGCTGTGAGGCAACCTCGTGCAGCTCGCGCGCGAGCTCGAGCGCCGTTTCGCGACCGAGGCCCGGGACCAGCAGCGCGAACGCGTCACCGAACAGCGGCGCGAGCATCGCTTCGGCGCGCCTGCGCGCCTGCAGGCGCGCAGCTGTGGTGGCGAGCACGGCGTCCCCGGCTGCCGGCCCGAGCGCGTCGGCTACATCGCGCAGGCGATCGACACCGACGACGAGCGCGGCAAGCGAATCCGGCGCGGCGGGGCCGTGACCCGCCGCGCCGAACCGCTCGTCAAGCCGCCCGCTGACAGCGTCAGCTGCCCACAAGCCGGCTGGTTGGTGAGGGTTCCAAAGATCAAAGTTCACGGCACCATTCGCATCGGCACGCTGCGCGCCGATCCGCATCGGCCACCGGCGTATGGTCGAGGTCGGGCCCGCCCGACATTCGTCCAGCGGAGGCGGCCGCAGCGTTTGCGATCCTTGACCTGGTGCGGGTCTGCATCGTCTACGACTGCCTCTTCCCCTACACGGTCGGTGGCGCCGAGCGCTGGTATCGCAACGTCGCCGAGAGCCTCGTCGCCGAAGGGCACGAGGTCACCTACGTGACGCTGCGCCAGTGGCCGCGCGGCGCGAAGCTCGACGTCGATCCGCGCGTGCGCGTCGCCGTCGCCGGCCCGCGGATGGGGCTCTACACCGACGCGCGGCGGCGGATCCTGCCCCCGGTCGTCTTCGGCGCCGGCGTGTTCTGGCACCTGTTGCGTCACGGGCGCCGCTACGACGTAGTGCACACAGCGTCATTCCCGTACTTCTCACTGCTCGCGGCCGCCGCCCTGCGACCGCTCAAGGGCTACCGGCTCGTCGTTGACTGGCACGAGGCGTGGAGCGCCAACTACTGGCGCGACTACCTCGGGCGCGTCGGCGGTGCGATCGGCTACCTGATCCAGCGCCAGTGCATGCGCGTACCCCAGAGCGCGTTCTGCTTCTCGCGCCTCTACGCGCAGCGCCTGCGTGAGGGCGGTCTGCGCGGCGAGGCGGTAGTCCTACCGGGCCAGTACACCGGTCCGTGGGACATCCCCTCGCCCGGCGACGCCGAGCCGGTCGTCGTCTTTGCGGGACGCCTGATCCCGGAGAAGCGCGCCGCACTCGCGGTCGCCGCGTTCGCCGCGGCCGCGCGGCAGATCGACGGGTTGCGCGGCGAGTTCTACGGCGACGGCCCGACGCGCGCCGACCTGCTTGCCGCGATTGAGGAGCACGGCGTCGGCGACCGTCTGAGCGCTCCGGGCTTCACCGGCTCGGATGAAATCGACCGGGCTCTGCGCGGCGCGATGTGCATGCTCTTGACCTCGCGCCGCGAGGGCTACGGGCTGGTCGTAGTCGAAGCCGCGGCCCGGGCCACGCCGAGCATCGTTGTCCTCGGCGAGGACAACGCGGCGAGCGAGCTGATCGAGGATGGCGTCAACGGCTTCATCGTCGGGAGCTCGGACGCCGAGGCGATCGCCGCCGCGATCGTGCGCGTGCACGAGCTTGGCCTCGCGCTGCGCGAGAGCACCGCGAACTGGTTCGAAGCGCACGCGCGCGAGCTCTCACTCGCCCAGTCGCTGCGAACTGTCGTCGAGACCTACGCGGCGTGAGGAGTATTCTTTACATATGGCCAAGCAAGTAAAGAATGACGCTGCGAGCGGATCTGGCCGGAAACGTGACGCGAGACAAACACGCATATCGACCAAGCACCAGGTGACGATCCCGATGCGTGCGTTCACCGACGCCGGGTTCAGGCCCGGGGACACCGTGAGCGCCGAGGCGATCGGCCCAGGACGCGTCGTCCTGACGCGCCAGGATGCGCTCCTCGACGAGTTCAGCGGGGCTCTCCGCACGAGTGGGGGATTGCGCCATGCGGTCCAGCAGCTGCGTGACGAATGGGCATAGCCCTACTGGACTCGAACACGGTCATCGGCTTTCTGGATGCCAACGACCGCCTGCATCCACTCGCCGATGCTGCGGTGAGGGCGGCCGCGGCGGACCACTCTCTTGCCGTCTCCGTTGTGACGATCGCCGAGGTTCTGGCTGGCGCGAAGCTTGGCCATCACGAGGAGTCGACCGTACGCCGCTTCTTTGCCGAAGCGGTCAGCTGGCGAATACCGCTTGATGAGCCGACTGCCGAGCGCGCCGCTGAGCTGCGATCGCGACTGCGGGTCCTGCGGATGCCCGACGCGCTGATCCTCGCGACCGCAGACCTGAATGCCGACGTGGTACTGAGCGGCGACGAGCAATGGTCGAAGGTTTCGGGGCTGAGCTGCGCGCTGCGCCACATCGGCGCCGGCGCGTAGCGCCCCAAGCGACTGCTAGGCGGCTGCGCGGCGCTCAGGGCCGCTGTATGCGGAGCGGCTGCGACGGCGGCGCTCGGCGCGCAGCACCGGACCGAAGCGCTGGCCGACGAGGCGCAGGACGTAGGCGTCGCGAGTCAAGCTGTAGCGAAACAGCGGCAGCAGCAGTACAAGCAGGTGGGATGAGACATAGCGGCGTGGGCGCTGGCGTCTGCGCATCGTTCCCCCGAACTTGAGCTGCACCGTGTTCATTGGGATAAATAGAGGGTAGTCGACCTCAATGTCCAGTCAAGTAACCAGACTGTAAAAGTCAGCGTTGTTCAGTTTAGCAGTGAGCAATCGGCGCCGTCGTGCCGATCAGTGCGCGCTCAGGCGTCGCGGCGACGGAACAGAGTCGTGATCGCGGCGACTATCGCCAGCGCGTAGATCGTCAGCATCAGCAGCGCGTGGTAGTAGCTCGCGTCGCCGTTGCCGCCGTTCGCGAGCGAGTTCAAGAGGTGGTCCGGCAGCCAGTTGCTGCCGCCCGACCAGATCGCCCCGACGATGATCGCTTCGATCGCGATGAAGTAAGCGAGCGAGACGCCGATTGCGGCCGCCGGCGAGCGCAGCAGGATCGCGAAGCTGGCGCCGAAGACACCGTAGAAGATGGTCGTGAGGTAGGCGTGCCAGATTGCCTGGAAGAGGTCGTTGAGACCGGTGGAGCTCGTCCAGGCGGTGGTGCTGATGCCCTTGCCCGGGGCAAGGATGAAGGCGAGCGCGACAGAGATCCCGATCGCGACGATCACGACCGTCAACATGAACACGGAGATCGCGAGGAACTTGCCGGTCAGGAGCTGCGTGCGGCGCGGCTCGCGGACCAGCAGGTTGCGCAGCGTGCCCTGGCTGTACTCCTGGGCGAACGCAGCGGCGAACACGACGAGCGACACGATCCCGAGCAGCACGGAGACGTCCGTCACGCCGTGAACCAGCCCGTTCGGCTGCTCGAGCAAGAGGATCGAGACGTGGCCGCGGGTGAACGGCGGCGACTGGCGCGAGCGCTCGATCGTGAAGATCGTCGCGAGCATCGGGAAGAACATCCCGGCGCCGAAGCCACCGAGCAGCATGCCGCGGCGCTGGAGCTTCGTCAGCTCGCTGGTGAAGGAGCCCCACATCAGGCCGGAACCTCCTCGGCGGGCTGCTCCTCGCCTTCGGTGATCGCAAAGAACGCGTCCTCGAGCGACGCGCGCGTGACCTCCAGGGCGCGCAGCGTGATGCCTGCCGCGAACGCCTGGCGGTTCAGCTCCGCCGCCCAATCCTCGTCGGCGGTGACATACAGCGCGCCATCCTCGATGCGCGCCGGCTTGCCCGCGCTGGCGGCGAGCTTCATCAGCTGCTCGAGATCGGAGTCGTGCTCGGGGCGGGCGACGATGCCCGCGTGCTGAGCATCGAGTAGGCCGGCGATCGCGCCCTGGAAGACGATCCGGCCGTGGTCGATCATCATCAGGTGGTCGCAGATCGCCTCGATCTCCGCCAGCAGGTGGCTCGAGACGAGGACGGTGATGCCACGGTCGGCGAGGCCACGCATGACCGAGCGCATCTCGCGGATGCCGCTCGGGTCGAGGCCGTTTGTCGGCTCGTCGAGGATCACGAGGTCCGGATCGGGCAGCAGCGCGGCGGCGACACCGAGACGCTGCTTCATGCCAAGCGAGTAGGTCTTCACGCGGTCGCCGGCGCGCCCGGTCAGCCCGACCAGCTCGAGCACCTCGGGGATCCGGTGGGCGTCGAGGCGTCCGAGGCGAACCAGCACCTCGAGATTGCGCTGGCCCGATAGCGCGGGGTAGAAGGCCGGTGACTCGATCAGCGCTCCGACGCGGCGCAGATAGCGCTCCGGGTGCTCGATCGGCTCGCCGAGCACGCGCGCGCTGCCGCCAGTCGGGTGGGCCAGGCCCAGCAGGAGCTGGATCGTCGTCGTCTTGCCGGCGCCGTTCGGTCCAACGAATCCGGCGACGATGCCCGCGGGAAGGTCGATGTCAACGCCGTCAACCGCGAGAACCTCGCGGTAGCGCTTCGAGAGCTTCGAAGCGACGATCGGGTGGACGGCTGGTTGCGTAGGCTCGGGCATCTGGGCGTGCGCTACGCGTCAACTCTACGGGGCGCAGATCAAAGACGCATAAGTGGCGGGTAGGGGCCTGCGAGCTGTTTGACCCGGCGCTCGCCAGCCGCCCACCCGAGGCATTGAGACAGCCTCTAAGCCGGCTCGGCCTCGAACTCGGGCTTGGCGAGCAGCAGCTGGACGTCGCCGATCCGGCCGCCGCCGAAGCCGCCCTCGCAGTAGGCGAGGTATAGCTCCCACATGCGCTGGAAGCGGTTGTCGTAGCCGAGCGACCTGACGCGGTCGAGGTGCGCGAGGAAGTTCTCGCGCCAGCAGCGCAACGTTCGGACGTAGTGCGACGTTATGTCTTCTAGATGGATCTGGCGCAAGTCTGTTACACGCGAGACCGAGCGCGAGATCACCTCGAGCGAAGGCAGGCAGCCGCCCGGGAAGACGTGCGTGTTGGCGAAGCTCCGCTTCGCCTTCTCGATGTGAAAGGCGCGCGGATCGATCGTGATCGCCTGCAGCAGCATCGCGCCGTTGGGGCGCAGCAGCTCAGCACAGCGCCGGAAGAAGGTGTCGAAATACTGCCAGCCGACCGCCTCGATCATCTCGATCGACACGAGCTTGTCGAACTGGCCCTCGAGGTCGCGGTAATCGGTCGCCAGCAACGTGATCCGGTCCGCGAGGCCAGCCGCGACGACGCGCTCGCGCGCCAACTCGAGCTGCGCCGCCGAGATCGTCGTGCTCGTCACGCGGCAGCCGTAGTTGGCGGCCGCATGGATCGCGAAGCCGCCCCAGCCAGTCCCTATCTCGAGCACGTGATCGTCGGGTCCCAGGCGGAGCTTGCGGCAGATCGTGTCGAGCTTCGCGACCTGAGCCTCGCGCAGCGAAGCGTCCGGGCGCTCGAAGATCGCGCACGAGTACATCATCGTCTCGTCGAGCATCAGCCCGAAGAGGTCGTTGCCGAGGTCGTAGTGCGCAGCAATCCGCCGGCGCGAGCGCGCAGGCGTGTTGCGCTCGATCCAGCTGTAGGCGGCGCGCGGCAGCGCGGTCAGCGGGCGCAGCAGGCGCCGCACCCTGTCGACCGGCGGCATGTTGAGTGCCGCAAGGCGCGCGAGCTCAGGCAGGTCACTGCAATCGAACCAGCCGTTCGCGTAAGCGTCGGAGAGGCCGAGCGAACCGCGCAGCAGCGCTGGATAGAGGCGCGCGTCGTTGACGCGCACGCGCACGTGCGGGGAGCGTTCGCCAAAGCGGTAGGTGCGCTCGCCGTCGATCAGCTCGAGCGTGCCGAGTCGCGTCAAGCGCAGCAGGCCGAGCACCGCGACCTTGGCCGTGAAGTGCGCGCCTCTATGACCGACCACGGCACCCATCCAAAATCACGATAGCGGCTCGCGCGCGCGTAACGTACGGGACAAGAAGTTGCTCGCCCTAGAAGGGACGGGCGCCGGCGTGGCGAACCATCCACGCGACAGCCCACCGATAGAGGAAGTCAGGAGCGGAGCGTCGAATGAACGCCACACTGATGTCTAAGCGAGCCACAGCCAACGGGACAGAGGAGCTCAACGGGGTCAACCCGCACACGCTCTCGACCTACATCCAGTCGCGCTTCGACGAGTGCTCGCGCTCGCAGAAGGACGTGGCGCAGTACATCATCGACCACCTCGACGAGGCCGCGTTCCAGACCGCCGAGGAGCTCGCGCGGCGCGCCAACACGTCGAGCTCGACGGTCGTGCGCTTCTCGCAGGCGCTCGGCTTCGAAGGCTTCCCCGAGCTTCAGCGCGCGGCGCGCGAGGAATACCGCCGCCATCACGCGGGCGTCGGCGAGTCGCCGCTCTTCTCGGTCGAGCGCTCCGACTTCGAGACGGCGATCGCGGCCGACTACGCGAACGTCGAGGAGACCGCGCGCAAGGCGACCCCCGCGAACATCGAGAAGGCGATCGCGGCGATCTCCGGCGCGACGCGGATCGTGATCGCCGGCAGCGACCAGATGGCGTTCTTCGCCTCCTACTTCCGCCACCTGCTGATGCTGCTCGACCTGCGCGCCGAGCTCGTCGCGAGCCCCTCGCAGGAGGCGCTCGGGCGTCTGGCGCGGATCGACAACGAGACGCTCGTGATCGCGCTGTCCGCGGGCCGCCCGCACGCGCTCGTCGTGCGCGCGATGAAGCTCGCCCGCCACCGCGAAGCGGCGACGATCGCGATCACCGACGCGACGATGTCAGAGGTCGCGAAGCTCGCCCAGATCAAGCTCTACTACTCCTCCAACAGCCCCGCCTACGTGCGCTCGCACACGGCGCTGCTGTCGATGATCCAGGGGCTCGCCTACGGGGTCTACTCGCGCGACGAGCAGCAGTACGTGGATCGCATCAAGGCGTTCCGGCTCAAGTAGAGATTTCGAGCTTCGGCCTTTGGCCGAACTCGCGATCTCGGCTGGGAGGGGGGTGTTGGTGGGAGTGGGGTGGTTTGCTCTTGGGTGCGCGTTGGTGTGCGCGAGCTGGGGCGCGTGCGGCTGGGGAGAAAGTTTCACCTCCGCAGCGGGCGCGATCTGCAAGACTCGCGCGTCGTGAGGACGGCTGCGGTCGCATCGCTGTGCGCGCTGCTCTGCGCGGTCGCCCTCTGCGCGGGGAGCGCTTCGGCGAGCGGGGGCGCAACCTCGCCGGCTGCGTCACCGGTGACCTATAGCCAGCAGGGCTGCGGTCAAACGTTCACCGTCCCGCTCGACGTGACGAGCATCAACGTTGACGCGGTCGGTTCAGCGGGCTCTCCCGGCCAGAGCGATGGTGGCGGCTACGGTGGCGAGGTGAGCGGCTGGGTGGAGGTGACGCCAGGGGAGGTGCTCGATGTCTGCGTGGAATATGGCGTCAGTCTCGGCGACGAGTATGGCGGCGGCGCGTCCGGCGTCAGCGAGGCATCGGACTTCTCGCTCCCGCTGATCGTCGCCGGCGGCGGCGGCGGCGGTACGCCCTCGGCCGCGGGTGGCAGCGCCTCCTACCCGTCCGGCACCACGGGCGGTGGTGGCGCGAACGACGCCGGTGGCGGCCAGCCGGGGACGCAGGACATGGTCGGTGCTGGCGGCACAGCCGGCAACTCGGGCGCGGCGGGCGACCCGGGCGGGAAGTGGAGCACCACGGGACCGGGGGTCGGCGGCGAGGCCAGTGGCGACGGAGGAGGCGGCGGTGCCGGCTACTACGGTGGTGGTGGCGGGGGCAACGCGACGCCGTCCGGCGGTGGCGGTGGCGGTGGCGGCAGCGACTACTGCGATACGAACCTGGTGTCCGACTGCACGTACTCCGAAGCCGGCTACGTGTTCGGCGCCGGGAGCGGTGGGGCCGAGGTGACGATCAGCTGGGTCGCCGACGTACTCACGACCGCCGGCAGCTGCTCGGACTGGACCGTGCCGACGGGAGTCGGGGGCGTGAACATAACGGCCGTCGGCGCGGCAGGAAACGACCCGTCGGGACGCAACCAGGCGGGCACCGGGGACGGGGTTGGCGGCGCGGTCGCGGTCGAGCCGGGCGAGGTGCTCGACGTCTGCGTTGACTACGGCGGCGGCAGCGGCGCGGGCGCGGGCGGCGGCGCGTCGGGCATCAGTGCGGGATCGGACTTCTCGGTTCCGCTGCTTGTCGCGGGCGGCGGTGGGGGCGCCGGATACGGTGCAGTGTCCAGCGACGGCGACGGCGGTAACGCGGGCAAGCCCGCGGGGAGCGCCGGCACCGCGGGCGTTGCGAACAGTGGCGGCGGCGGCGGCGCGAGCCAAAGCGCCGGCGGCAGCGCGGGCGCCGCGGGGGACGCGACCTACTCCGCCGCGGGCGCCACGGGGAACACCGGGACCACGCTCGGTCCGGGCACGGGCGGCGCTGGCGGCACCACGACTGCCCCCGGCGGCGGCGGGGGTGGCGGCTACTTCGGTGGCGGCGGTGGCGCATCCGGAGGAGACGGCGGCGTCGGTGGCGGTGGAGGCGGCGGCAGCGACTACTGCGACACGGTGCTCGTCAGTGGCTGCACCGTCGACCCAGGAGCGGGAACCGCGAACAGCGCCGGAACCTTGGTCGGCGATGCGCAGGTCATCATCAGCTGGGGCGGGCTCCTCCAGGCGATCACGTTCACCTCGACGGCGCCGAGCGATGCGACGGTTGGCGGCAGCTACATCGTGTCGGCAACGGGCGGCGGGTCGAACGGTCCGGTTGTCTTCTCGATCGACCCGGTCAGCAGCTCGGGCGCCTGCACGATCAAGGGGTCGGCGGTGTCGTTCACCGGGGTGGGCGCCTGCCAGGTCGATGCCAACCAGGCCGGGTCGGTCGGCTACGACCAGGCGCCCCAGGTCGACCAGAGCTTCACGATCTCGCCCGCGGCTTCGAGCGGCGGTGGCGGCGGGTCGGGCGGTAGCGGCGGCGGCTCGAGTGGGGACGGCGGAGGTTCAAGTGGTGGCGGAGGTTCGAGTGGTGGGTCGCCGACGCCGGCGCATTCGCTGGTCGCTCCGTTCGCTTCGATTCTCGGGGCGCTCGTCAATCAGCGCAAGCACCGCGTGAAGCTGACATTCAGCGCGACGGGTTCACTGACCGCTTATCAATGCGCGTTGGTGGCGGTCAAGCACGGCAAGCATCACAAGCAGCCGAAGCCTGTCTATGCGCAGTGCTCCTCGCCGCTCGTCTTCAAGAACCTGAGCGCGGGTAGCTACGTCTTCTACGTCCGCGCGGTCGGCCCCGGCGGGACGCAGGCCCCGGCTGCGTCGCAAGGCTTCGCAATCAGATAGCGAGAGCTCACGGCGTCGTGCGCGAGGTGCTGGCACCGCTGCGGTCGCCGACCTCGCAGATGTCCCGCTGGCGCTGTTCCCTTCGCTTGAGCTGCGCGGGCACGCGTTCGAGCTGCGAGCGAACCTCACGACGGCGGACGCGCTCTCTTCGTCGCGCTCGCAGAGCGCCTGAGCGAGCCGCTCGTGACCAAAGACGAGCCGCTCGCACGAGCCGTTCGCGCGCACACCGAGGCCGAGGCGGTCGCGCTGCGCTGAGCGCGACAGCGCGCCGCGACACACCTCCAAACGGCCCGCGCGGCGGCGCCGGTCGTGGGGAGGATTATTCCCACATCGTGGCTCCGGTCTGTGGAAGACTGCGCCGCTGATGCGCGCCGGAGGACTACAAGGTCGTCGAGGCCTGCGACTGCTGGCCTGCATAGTCGGTGTTAGCGGGCTCGCGCTGACCGTCGCGGTCTGTATCGGCATCGCGGACGCGAGCCCCGCGCCCACACAGAGCCAGACGATCGAGATCGGGGGACTGCCGGGCGACGCGGGCGTCGGCGGCAGCTACACGCTCACGGTCAGTGGCGGTGGCTCGGGCAACCCGGTTTTGCTTTCGGTCGAATCGAAGTCCGCGTCCGTGTGCGAGCTGAACGGCACGACCGTCACAGGAACCGGTATTGGCGAGTGCTTCATCGACGCGACGCAGGCCGGTGGAAACGGGTACGCGGCGGCGCCGGACGTCACCGTTCAGTTTCTCGTGCTGTTCGCGGGATCCTCGGTCAGCCAATCGGTTGCGAGCTCGAGCTTCACGCTAGGCGCGACGGAGACCGACACCGTAACCGTGACCGGCAACGCGATCGCCGGCGCTCCGCAGGGCTCGATGAACTTCTATGAATGCGGCCCGGGCATCGCCACGTGCGATAACGACATCAGCGACGCCAAGTTCTTGGGGTCCGGCTCGGTCAGTACGGCATCCGACGACAGCTCGACCGTCGTGTCGAGCCCGGTGACCCCTTCGCAGGCGGGGACGTACTGCTTCTACGCTCTCTTCAACGGCGAGGGCGACTACACGACGAACGGCGACGAGTCGAGCGACGCCTGCTTCACGGTCAATGCTCCCGGCTCGGCCGACACGAGCGAGTCCGCATCGTTCACCAGCACCGGCTGCTTTAACTGGACGGTTCCGGACGGCGTGTCGAGCGTCCAAGCCGACGCGATCGGGGCTGCAGGTGCCACCGGAACGGGTGCCTACGTAGCCGCCGGCGGTGACGGTGATGCGGTGAGCGGCGCGCTGGATGTCAGCGGTGGGCAGGTGCTCGACGTGTGCGTCGACCAGGGCGGGGCGGCGGGCGGCGGGGGCTACGGCGGAGCGGGGGGCGGCGCTGCGGGCGTCGCGATCGGCGCGAGCTTCACGACGCAAACAGCGATCGTCGCCGGTGGCGGCGGCGGTGGTGCCGGGATCACCTACTACCAGGGCAGTCCCGGGCAGGGAGATCCCGCGGGCACGGGTGGTGGTAACGCAACGACGGCCGACGGCCCCGGAAGCGGCACGACCGGCGAGGCGAACGACTCCGGCGGGTCGTTCGGCGGCGGCGGTGGTGGCGGCTACGTCGGCGGCGCCGGCGGCAACGCATCCGGCAGCGCGCCGCCGACCGCTGAGGGCGGCGGTGGTGGCACCGACTACTGCGACGCGACGCTCGTCAGCAATTGCAGCACCGCGGCCAAGGAAGGAACCGGGTCCTCCTCGGTCACGCTCACCTACTCGCTCGCGCAGACGATCAGCTTCAACTCGAACCCGCCGAGTCAGGCCTATATCGGCGACAGCTACAACGTCAGCGTCAGCGGCGGGGACTCGGGCAACGCGGTCGTTCTCTCGGTCGATCCCGACAGCGCGCCAGATGCCTGCACCGTTTCCAGCGACGAGGTGTCCTTCACCGGGCTCGGGCTATGCCAGATCGACGCGAAGCAGGCAGGTGGCGACGGCTACGCCGCGGCCGCCGAGCAGGATCAGCAGGTCAGCGTCGAGCAGGCCCCGTCGCAGATCAGTCAGAGCCCCGCGAGCTCGAGCTTCGCGCTCGGGGCAGCGGATACCGATTACGTCACCGTCGTCGGCAACCCGCAGACCGGCGCGCCGACCGGCAACGTCGACTACTGGGTCTGCGGCCCGGCGGCGAGCTCCTGCTCCCCGGGAGCGTCTGATCTCATCACGAGCGACAACGCGAGCCTCGCGAGCGAGTCGGCCGACAGTTCGCTTGCGATCGTCCCCGCGTTCACGCCGGGGAGCGCCGGGACCTACTGCTACGCCGTCGCCTACTCGAGCACCGCCTATGAATACGAGCAGGACACCTCCGCTGACGGCTGCTTCGCCGTCAACGCGCCAGCGAGTACCGACACGAGCGAGTCGGCCTCGTTCACGAGTGGTGGCTGTTATGACTGGACGGTCCCGGATGGTGTCTCGAGCGTGCAAATCGACGCGATCGGCGCCGCAGGCGGCCTGTACGGCGGCAGCGGCGACGGCGTCTCCGGAACGGCGGCGCTGAGCGGTGGGCAGGCGATCGACGTGTGTGTCGATTACGGCGGTGGCGCCCCCGGCAACTCTGGCGCGAAGAACAGCGGCGGTGGTGCGTCCGGCGTCTCGGCTGCCAGCGGGTTCACCGATCCGCTGATCATCGCCGGCGGCGGAGGCGGCGGCGGCCAGTACAGCGGAGCCGAAGGCGGCAACGCCGGTGAGTCCGCCGGGGGCGGCGGTGCGGCAGGCGAGGGTCAGGGCGGTGGCGGCGGCAGCAACTCGCCAATCGCAGGTGGCGGCTCCGGGGGCTCTGGCACTGCCGGCAACGGCGCTTCCGGCCAGGCGACGGATGCGAGCGGGCCGGGCGCGGGCGGGGCGGGCGGCGCCGGCGGCTCCGAGCCGGACATCGATGGTGGCGGTGGCGGTGGCGGCGCCGGCTACTACGGTGGCGGTGGCGGCGGCGGGTCTGTCAACGACGGCGACGGCGGCGGCGCAGGCGGCGGTGGTAGCGACTACTGCGACACGAGCGTCAGTGGTTGCGCTTACGCCTCCGGTGCGGGCATCGGCACGGTCGCCGGCAGCGCGAGCGGCGACGCGCAGGTGAGGCTCACCTACTCGCTTGACCAGTCGTTCTCGTTCGATGGCTCGCCGCCGACCGGCGCTACAGCCGGTGGCAGCGAGACGATCTCGGCGACGCCCGGCGCCTCGGGCGAGCCGGTCACCTTCCAGGTCTCGGGCCAGTGCTCGAGCAGCTCGACCGCCAGCTCGAGCGTGACACTCGAGAACACGGGCAAGGGAAGCTGCGAGGTCGACGCCAACGAAGCCGGCGGCAACGGCTACGGGGCCGCGGCCGAGCAGAGCGAGAGCTTCGACATCGCTCCGGCGCCCGCACAGGTCAGCCAGACACCGGCCAGCTCGAGCTTCACGCTCGGGGGCCCTGAGAACGACAACGTCACGCTGACCGGCGATGCGAGCCTCGGCGCTCCCGCCGGCCAGGTGGACGTCTGGGTCTGCGGTCCGAGCCTGATCGCAGCCGGCTGCGATCCAGGCGACCTCGACGCGCAAGAGGTCAGCAGCGGAGCGCTGTCGGGAGCCTCAGGCGACAGCTCACGCGCCGTCGCGCTGAGCTTCACGCCCAGCGCGACCGGGACCTACTGCTTCTACGCGTCGTACACCAGCGTTGACAGCTACGCGTCGAGCGCCGACGACACGACCGATGGCTGCTTCACCGTGACCGCGGTTGCGGCCGACGCTACAAGCGAGACCGAGACGTTCACTGCCGGCGGCCAATGCGTCAACTGGAATGTCCCGAGTGACGTGTCGAGCCTGCAGGCGGACGCTGTCGGTGCCGCCGGCCTCGGTGGCTACGCCGGCTACGGCGACGGGGTGAGCGGGTCGTTCGTGGCCTCCGCAAAGACTGCGCTCGACGTCTGCGTCGACTACGGCGGCGGCGGTGGCGGCAGCAGGTACACGTCGGGTGGCGGTGCCTCGGGCGTGGCGCGCGGCGGCGACTTCAGCGCGCCGGTGATCGTCGCGGGCGGCGGCGGTAGCGGTGGACAGGCGGGCGGGCAGGGCGGCAGTGCCGGGCTGCCGAGCGGCAGCGACGGTGCTGCCGGTAGCCCGACCGGGGGTGGCGGTGGTGGCGGCGACAACACGCTTGCGAGCGGCGGCGCGCCGGGCGTGGGAACGAGCGACGGAACGTCCGGCAGCGCCACGAACAGCGATGGCCCTGGCGTTGGCGGCGATGGTGGTGGGACGTCGGCCTGGGCCGGCGGAGGCGGCGGCGGGGGCTACTACGGCGGTGGTGGCGGCGCCGGCTCGACCATAGTCGATACCGGTGGCGGCGGTGGTGGCGGCGGCAGCGACTACTGCGCAGCGACGTGCAGCGTCGACTCGGGTGCCGGCACCTACCCAGGCGCGGGTGCGGCCGCGGGCCACGCGAACGTGACGCTTACCTACTCGCTCGATCAGACGATCGACTTCGTGGGTGCTCCGAACGCAGCCGACGTTGGCGACACTTACGACGCCTCGGCCAACGTCACCTCGGGTGGCCCCGTCAGCTTCTCGATCGACTCCAGCACCTCCGGCAACTGCACGATCAACGGCACCACGGTGACGTTCACCAACACCGGTACGTGCCAGATCGACGCCTCCCAGGCCGGCGGCGACGGCTACGGGCCGGTGAGCACGCACACCATCGTGGACGTCCAGGACGCGAACCTGACTGGAACGGTGAGCGCCGTCAGCTCGAGCTTCACGCTCGGTGCCTCCGACACGGTGACGCTCACAGCGACAGGTAACGCGGTCGCCGGAGCGCCGGGCAACTCAGTGACCTGGTACGAGTGCGGGCCCTCCACCGGTGCGTGCGACTCGGGGTTGAACCAGGTCGGCAGCGGCACGCTCAGCGCCGTCAGCTCAGATAGCTCGCAGGCGCTCTCGCCGGCGCTCACGCCGACAACTGCGGGCACCTACTGCGTGGGCGTCACCTGGAGCGAGGGCGGCAACTACCAAGTGGGTGGGATCACGAGCGATCTGGCCTGCTTCACCGTCAACGCGCCCGCGACCGGCGACACGACCGAGTCGGCGCAGTTCACGAGCGCGGGCTGCGGCGACTGGACCGTGCCCGACGGCGTCACGAGCGTGCAGGCGGACGCGGTCGGCGCGGCCGGGGCGATCGGAACGATCGCCGACGCTGCGGGCGGCGACGGCGACGGCGTCTCGGCCACCCTCGCCGTCTCGCCTGGCGAGACGCTCGACGTCTGCGTCGATCAGGGGGGCGGCACGAGCGACTTGGGCGGCAGCGGTGGCGGCGCCTCCGGCGTAAGCCTCACCACCGGTTTCCAGTCGCCGGCGCTCGTCGCGGGCGGGGGCGGTGGCGGCGGTGGCGGCGAAGGCGCACCGGGCGGTAATGCCGGAGTCGCCGGCGACAGCGCGGCGTCCGGCGGCGGTGCCGGCGGTGCGCTCGGGGCAGGAACGGACAGCACCGACGCTGGGCCGGGCAGCGGTGCACCGGGCGCGGGCACCGGTGGCGGTGGCGGCGGCGGTGGCTACGTCGGCGGCGGCGGCGGCAGCACGAGCGGCCTCGGCGGTGGTGGCGGCGCCGGCGGCACCGACCACTGCGTGGATGGCGGCAGCGTGAGCGGCTGCTCGACGAGCGAAGCAGCGGGCACGCAGACGGTCGCCGGGAGCTCGAGCGGCGACGCGCAGGTGACGCTCACATACTCGCTCGACCAGGCGATCACGTTCAACTCGAATGCGAGCACACCGTACGTCGGCGACTCCTACGACGTGAACGCGACGAGCGACGGCGGCTCGGGCCAGCCGGTCGAGCTGTCGATCGACGCGTCCGCCAGCACGAGTGGCGCCTGCTCGATCTCCGGTGACGAGGTCCAGTTCACCGGCATCGGGACCTGCCAGATCGACGCAAACCAGGCGGGCGGCAACGGATACGGCGCAGCGCCGCAGACCGACCAGGTCGTCCAGATCAGCAAAGCGGTCTCGAGCACGAGCTCCTGGCCGACGAGCTCGACGTTCACGCTCGGCGCCGGCGAGACGGACAACGTGTCGGTGACCGGCCAGCCGAGCACGGGCGCGCCGAGCGGCAGCATCTCGTTCTACGTGTGCGGCTCGAGCGTGACCTCCTGCTCGTCGCAGGCTGACCCGGTCGGCAGCACGAAACTGACGGCAGCGCCGAATAGCGACAGCTCGACCGCCATCTCGCCCGCGTTCACGCCGACTGGCGCCGGCACCTACTGCTTCTACGCGGTCTACGCGGGCGACGGGACCAACCTCGGATCGAGCGACTCGAGCTCGGATGAGTGCTTCACGGTAGACGCAGCGGCGTCCGGCGACACGACCGAGCACGCCCAGTTCACGACCTCGGGCTGCTCGGACTGGACCGTGCCAAACGACGTGAGCAGCGTGCAGGCGGACGCGGTCGGCGCGGCCGGCGGCGGTAACGGTGGTAAGGGCGACGGGGTCTCCGCGACGTTGTCGGTGAGCGGTGGCGAGACGCTCGACGTCTGCGTCGATCAGGGTGGCGCGAGTGGTGGACAAGGCGCGAGTGGCGGAGGTGGGGCCTCCGGTGTGGCGTCGAGCGAGAACTTCTCGACGCCCGTGCTCGTCGCGGGCGGCGGTGGCGGCGGCGCGGCGGACGCGGCCGGACTCGCGGCGGGGAGCGGCGCTGGTGGCGGGTCGCCTTCGAACTCGGCCGGCCCCGGTGCCGGCGATCCTGGCCGCAACGGTGTGAGCGGCGGTGGCGGTGGTGGTGGCGGCGGCTACGTCGGCGGCTACGGCGGCGGCGGACCCGGCGGCGGCGGTAATGGCGGCACCGACTACTGCGACACGGCGCTCGCCACCAGCTGCTCGACTAGCGCCGGCGCCGGCACGCAGACGGTCGCCGGGAGCTCGAGCGGCGACGCGCAGGTGACGCTCACCTATTCGCTCGACCAGGTGATCACGTTCAACTCGACCGCGAGTGAGCCCTACGTCGGGGAGTCCTACGACGTGAACGCGACGAGCGACGGCGGCTCGGGCCAGCCGGTCGAGCTGTCGATCGACGCGACCGCCAGCACGCCGGACGCGTGCACGATCTCCGGCGAGGAGGTGCAGTTCACCGGCCTCGGGACCTGCCAGATCGACGCCAACCAGGCGGGCGGCAAAGGCTACGGGGCTGCACCACTGGCCGACCAGTCGATCAACGTCACCGACCCGCCGACGAGCGCGAGCTCCTGGCCCGCGAGCTCCGCGATCGCGCTCGGCGGCAGCGACACCGATCACCTAACGGTTACCGGCGACGCCGGCCTGAGTGCCCCCGCGGGATCCGTCTCCTTCTACGTCTGCGGGCCCGCCGCCAGCGGCTGCTCCTCGACTGCTGATCCTGTTGGGACGGCCGTTGCCCTGAGCGCCGGTACCGGCGTCAGCTCGACCGCCGTGTCACCCGCCTTCACGCCGACGAGCAGCGGCACCTACTGCTTCTACGCCGTCTACGCGGGCGCGGGCAACTACCGCGGCTCAAATGACTCGACGAGCGACGAGTGCTTCGTCGTCAACGCGCCGACCGGCGCGACCAACACGGTCGCGTTCACGAGCGCGGGCTGCTCGGACTGGACGGTGCCGGCGGACGTTACGAGCGTGAGCGCGGACGCGGTCGGCGCGGCCGGGCAGAACGGCGGCGGGGCCGGCAGCACAGGCGGCAATGGTGATGAGGTCGCGGCGACGCTCAGTGTCACACCGGGCTCGACGCTCGATGTCTGCGTTGACCAGGGCGCAGGCGCCGGCGGCAGCGGCGCTCCGAGCGGTGGTGGTGGCGGCGGCGCGTCGGGCGTGAGCCTTGCAGCTGATTTCTCTGCTCCGGCGCTGGTCGCAGGCGGAGGCGGCGGTGGCGGCGGCAATGGCGACGGGCGCGGCGGATCCGGTGGCGCAGCCGGAGCTGCCGGTGGCAGCGGGGAGTTCGGTGGCCAGGCCGGCGCAGTGGGCACGAGCGCCAACTACACGCCCGCCGGCCCCGGGGTCGGCGGCGCCGGCGGCGGTGGCACGAGCGTCGGCGGTGGCGGGGGTGGTGGCGGTGGCTACAGCGCGGGAGGCGGCGGTGGCGATAGCAACCAAGGCACCGGTGGTGGTGGCGCGGGTGGCACCGACTACTGCGTCGATAGCGCGAGCGTCAGCGCGTGCAGCAGCAACGCTGGAGCGGGGACGCAGGCAGTGGCCGGCTCCGCACCCGGCGATGCCAGGGTCACGCTCACCTACTCCATGGGCCAGTTGCTCGCGTTCACATCGGTCGCGCCAGCCGGCGCGACCGTCGGCGGGAGCTATCTGGTCTCGGCGGTCGGTGGGCCCTCAGGGAGCCCGGTTGTCTTCTCGATCGATGCGTCGAGCACGAGCGGGGCATGCGTGGTTAGCGGCGCGACCGTGACGTTCACGGGTGCCGGCAACTGCGTGGTCGACGCAAACCAGGCGGGCGGCGCCGGCTACTCCGCCGCCCCGCAGGCCAATCAGAGCTTCACGATCGTGGCAGCTCCCGCGACGTCGAGCGGCACGCCGCCGAGCACGCCATCGCCCACGCCGCAGCCTTCGGCCGTCGCGCACGACGCAACAGCGTTCGTGATCGTCTCGATCACGCGCCATCACGGAAAGCTCGTGGTGGTGATCCGCGTCCCGGGTCCGGGCGAGCTGGCGGTGCTCGCGACGCACGCAAAGGGCACGATCACGCACGCGCTGCTTGCCCCCGGAGCCAGCCGCTCCGCGTTCGCCTACACGACCGAGAACGTGACCGCCGCGGGCACGGTCTCGGTGACGCTGCCACCGAGCTCGTTCGGTGAGAAGCTGCTCGCGGACACGCTCCTGCCGCACCACGGCAGGCCAAGCCTCTCGATCGCTGTTCTCTTCCGCGCCCCCGACGGCGGCACGAGCTTCCAGCGCCAGTCGTTCACGTGGTGACTGGCCAGCACCCGTAGCCTGTAAAGGCGCACACTGGCATAGTTACGGGCCAGAATATGCGTAGTATGGCTGTTTAGCCACATTAGCCGCCCTCGCTGGTGATCTCGGGTTACCACGCAAGACTGCTGTCTTATGGCGACTAGGACCCGTAAGACAGCTAGACTGCTGGCTTATGGAGATACGTAGTGAGCTTAGCGATCAGGCGCTGCTCGCCGAGATCGGTCGACGCCTGCAAACGCAGCGACTCGATCGCAACCTGACCCAAGATGAGCTCGCGGCCGAGGCCGGGGTCTCGCGCGACACCGTGGCGCGGCTCGAGCGGGGCCAAAGCGTCTCGCTCAGCCATGCCCTGCGCATCCTCCGCGCGCTCGCGCTGCTTGAAGGACTCGCCGCGCTGATCCCCGAGCCGCTGCCGAGCCCGCTCGAGCAACTCGAGCGGGCCGGGCGGCGCCGGCGCCGCGCGGCGGGATCGCACGCAACGCAGCGCAACGAGGAGCCGGGCGGCGGTTGGAGCTGGGGTACGCGCTGACCGTCGCGGCCGTCAACCTCTGGGATCGGCGGATCGGCGCGGTCGCGCAGGACGGCCCCGGCGAGGCGGCGATCTTCGAGTACGTGCCGGAGTTCGCGAGCGCCGGCGTCGAGGTCGCGCCGCTGCAGATGCCCGTCAACCGCTCGCGCTACCGCTTCCCGGCGCTCGCGTTCGAGAGCTTCCGCGGACTGCCAGGAATGCTCGCCGACTCGCTGCCCGACGACTTCGGCAACGCCGTGATCGACGCCTGGCTCGCGCGGCAAGGTCGCGCGCCGGAGAGCTTCAACGCAGTCGAGCGGCTCTGTTACATCGGCCGGCGGGGCATGGGAGCGCTCGAGTTCGCGCCGGCGGTCGGACCGAGCACCCGCCACTCCGAGAGCCTCGAGGTCGCAGCCCTCGTCGAGCTCGCGGGTGAGGTGCTGGCGCAGCGCGAAGGGCTCCACACGTCGCTGTCTGATGCCAGCGGCGCGGATGGCCTGCGTGAGATCCTGCTCGTCGGCAGCTCGGCCGGCGGTGCGCGGGCGAAGGCGGTGATCGCCTATGACCCGCTCAGCGGCGCCGTGCGCTCCGGTCAGCTCGACGTGCCCGACGGCTTCGGCCACTGGATCCTCAAGCTCGACGGCGTCGATACGCACCGCGAGATCGGCGGTACGCACGGCTACGGCGCGATCGAATACGCCTACGCGCTGATGGCTCGCGAAGCCGGGATCGAGATGACCGAGTGCCGTTTGCTCGACGAGGGCGGGCGGCGCCATTTCATGACCCGGCGCTTTGACCGCAACGGCAACGAGAAGATCCACATGCAATCGCTTGCGGCACTCGCGCACTTCGACTTCCGCAAGGCAGGCGCGTACTCCTACGAGCAGGCGCTACTCGTGATCCGCGAGCTCGGCATGTCGGCGGCAGCCGTCGAGCAGCAGTTCCGCCGGGCGGTCTTCAACATCGTCGCGCGAAACCAGGATGACCACGTCAAGAATATCGCCTTCCTGATGGACCGCTCCGGGCGCTGGTCGCTGTCACCTGCATTCGACCTGACCTACGCCTACAACCCGCGCGGCGTCTGGACCGCAAGCCACCAGATGACGCTCGCCGGCAAGCGCGAGGCTTTCACGCTTACCGACCTGCGCGCGTGCGCACGCAGCGCGTCGCTGGCGCGAACGGCGCCGGCACGAGTGCTGGCGGATGTCGTGGCGGCGGTCACGCAATGGCGACGCTTTGCCGCGGACGCCGGAGTCGAGGAGGGCGTGGCCAAGGCGATCGCCTCCACCCACCGCCTGGCGCTCGCGACGTAGCCGCGGTCCTCGCGTCATCGCGTCGGCGTGGCCCCGTAGGCCCAGACGCTCTCAGGCTTTGCTCAGCTCCTCCCCAGCATCGGCTCGGTAGTGGCACCGACAATCAATCTCACAAGCCACTAAGGAGCCAGGAAATGACCGCCATCATCGCCATCAACGCAGCACTTGCAGTCACCGTCGTTGCCGCCCTTGCCCGCGTCATCCGCAGCGCCCACGGCTGGGGCAGCCCTGCCGCCTGAGGGCGCTTACAGCTCGACGCGGCTGCCCACCAGAACGGTCCGGTCATCGGGCAGGTTGTAGTAGCCGGCCGGGTTGGCGGCGTTACGGGACATCGTCACGAAGAGCTTCTTGCGCCAGGATCGCATCGAAGGCTCGCCGGTTGGCACGATCGAGATCTGGGAGAGGAAGTAGGAGGCGTCCTCGAGCTCGATCTCGGCACCGATCAGCAGCTGCTCCGCTGCCAGCCGCAGTGCTGCCGGCACGTCGGGTGTGTCGTTGAAGCCGAAGCGCACCGTCAGCCGCGTCAGGCGATCGATTGCGATCTCGATCGGATCGCCGGTCGCACCACTGAACATCAGCGCCGGCGCCAGCGCGATGCGCTCTTCATTGGGAACGTGCGGCACGCGCTCGGTCTCGACCGAGACGATGATGATCTTGTCGTGCAGGGCGTGGTTCTGGGCGACGTTCGCGCGCAGCGCGAGCGGCGTCGCGTCGATGTCCGGGGTGAGGAAGACGCTGACGCCGGGAACGGTCCGGAACGCGATCTCCCGCACCGCTAGCTCCTCGACGAAATCGCCCAGCGGCCCCTCGCTACGGGCGCGGTTGGCGGTGACGATCCGCTGGCCGCTGCGCCAGGTCGTCAGGATCGTGAACACGCACACGGCTAGCGCAAGCGGGAGCCAGCCACCGGAGACGATCTTCGTCATGTTCGAGCTGAAGAAAGCAACGTCGATCAGCAGGAAGACGACGGCACCGAGGACGATCACGCTCTTGCGCTTGTGCCACAGCAGACGCGAGATCGACAGGAACAGGATCGTCGTCAGCACGAAAGTGCCCGTCACGGCGATCCCGTAGGCGTTTGCAAGCGCGTTCGCCGAGCCGAACGCGACCACGATCGCGACGACCGCCGCGAACATGATCGCGTTGATCACCGGCACGTAGATCTGCCCGACCTGGCGCGAGGAGGTGTGGCGGATCGTCAGCGGCGGCAGGAAGCCGAGCTGGACCGCTTGCTGGGAGAGGCTGAACGCGCCCGAGATCACTGCCTGCGAGGCGATCACCGTCGCGAAGGTCGCCAGGAAGACCATCGGGATCTGCGCCGAGGATGGCAGCATCAGGTAGAAGGGGTTCGTGCGGTCCGCGTGGATCCGCAGGATCAGCGACCCCTGTCCCAGGTAGTTGAGCGTCAATGCCGGGAAGACGATGAAGAACCAGGCGCGACGGATCGCTCCGCGGCCGAAGTGCCCCATGTCGGCGTAGAGCGCCTCCGCGCCTGTCACCGCGAGCACGACCGCTCCGAGCGCAAAGAACGCGGTGACCGGCTCGTCGTAGAAGAACTGCGCGCCGTAGCTTGGCGAGAGCGCCTTGATGATGTCCGGGTGATGGACGACCTCGAGCAGGCCGAAGCCGCCGATCACCGTGAACCACACCGCCATCACCGGCCCGAACAAGTTGCCGACGACGCCGGTGCCGAACTGCTGGATCGCGAACAGCGCACACAACACCGCGACCGTGATCGGCAGGACCAGCGATCCAAGGCTCGGCACCGCGACCTTGAGGCCCGCGACCGCTGACAGCACCGAGATCGCCGGCGTGATGACGCCGTCCCCGTAGAACAGCGAGGCGCCGAGGATCCCGAGCGTGACGAGCGTCGCTGTGAGCGTCGCGTAGCGCCGATTGAGCTTGGCGCCCTGAAGCAGCGCCGTCAGCGCCATGATCCCGCCCTCACCCTCGTTGTCGGCACGCATGATGAAGCCGACGTACTTGACCGTGACGATCATCGTGATCGACCAGAAGACGAGCGAGATGATCCCGTAGACGTTCGGCTGGGTGATCGGAACCGGGTGATCGCTCGCGGTGAAGACGGCTTGGATCGCGTAGAGCGGGCTTGTCCCGATGTCGCCGAAGACGACGCCGAGCGCGCCGACGGTGAGCGCCGCAGCTCCGGTGCGGGCGATCGTTCGACGTTCGGGGCTTCGCTCGGAGCTCGCGCGCGACAAGCTACGCACCGTACCCGCCCGAGCGCCCCGGCTGCCCCGCGGGCGCGGCCACCGGGAAGCCCCCGGCGCTGGCGTAGAATCCTTCACATATGCGTGACGAGGCGACATTTCGCGTCAAGGCAGGTCTCGCCGAGATGCTCAAGGGCGGCGTCATCATGGACGTCGTCACCCCCGAGCAGGCGAAGATCGCCGAGGACGCCGGCGCGTGTGCCGTGATGGCGCTCGAGCGCGTACCGGCCGACATCCGCCGTGACGGCGGCGTTGCCCGTATGTCGGATCCGTCGATGATCCGCGGGATCCAGGAGGCGGTGACGATCCCGGTGATGGCCAAGGCGCGGATCGGCCACTTCGCGGAGGCCCAGGTGCTCGAGGCGCTCGAGATCGACTACGTGGACGAGTCCGAGGTCCTGACCCCGGCCGACGAGGCGAACCACATCGACAAGTGGCAGTTCAAGGTCCCGTTCGTGTGCGGAGCGACCAACCTCGGCGAGGCGCTGCGCCGGATCGGCGAGGGCGCCGCGATGATCCGCAGCAAGGGCGAGGCGGGAACCGGCGACATCTCCGAGGCGGTCCGCCACCTGCGCACGATCAACGGCGAGATCCGCCGCCTCACCGTGCTCGAGGAGGCCGAGCTGCCGAGCGCCGCGAAGAACCTCGGCGCGCCGCTCGATCTCGTCACGCAGGTCGCACGCGCAGGGCGCCTGCCGGTCGTGATGTTCTGCGCCGGCGGCATCGCAACGCCGGCCGACGCCTCGCTGGTGATGCAGATGGGCGCCCAGGGCGTCTTCGTCGGCTCGGGCATATTCAAGTCTGAGGACCCGGCGGCGCGCGCCAGCGCGATCGTCGAAGCAACGACCCACTTCGCCGACCCTGCGCGCGTAGCCACCGCCTCCGAGGGCCTCGGGACCGCGATGGCAAGCCTCGAGTCGCGCAAGCTCCCCGAAGAGCAGCTCCTCGCCCCGCGCGGGTGGTAGGCGTCCTCGCCCTCCAGGGCGACTTCGAGGCGCACCGCCACATCCTCGACGGCCTCGGTGCCGACTCGCGCGAGGTCCGCACGCCCGCCGACCTCGCGGGTCTGAGCGCCCTGATCCTCCCCGGCGGCGAGTCGACGACGATGACTTTGGGGGCGGTGCGGGAGGGGCTTGACCGCGCACTTCACGAAGTTGCCGCCGAGGGCCTTCCGATCCTCGCGACCTGTGCGGGCATGATCCTGCTTGACAGCGAGCATCTCGGCGTGCTCGACATGCGCACCGAGCGCAACGCCTTCGGCCGCCAGATCCGCAGCTTCGAGTCGGACGTCTCGCTCGACGGCTTCGACGAGCCGATCCACGCGGTCTTCATCCGCGCTCCCTGGGTCATCGAGCACGGCGCGTCGGTGGCGCCGATCGGCGAGATCGACGGGCACGTGATCGCGGTCCGCT
Source organism: Solirubrobacteraceae bacterium (assembly GCA_050010595.1). Lineage (GTDB taxonomy): Bacteria > Actinomycetota > Thermoleophilia > Solirubrobacterales > Solirubrobacteraceae > Palsa-513. The sequence continues at coordinate 257,312 of JBEKKS010000001.1, read as the reverse complement.
CGGGCAAGATCCTCGCGGTCGCCTTCCATCCCGAGCTGACCGGGGAGACGCGCCTTCACCGCTGGCTGCTCGAGCAGTGAGCTTGCGGTGTACGTCGTCCGGGAATCGGCGCTGCCCCAACCAGGCGATACGCAATACTCGGCAGGTGCGCATCTCAATCGCCGCCGATGAGCTGACCGGGGTTGCGGTGATCCTTCCGGTCGAGCTGGGGGAGCGCGGACACGATCTGCGCCTTCACGGCGCGCTCACCGAGAACGAGCCGGGTGACTGGGCGCTGTCCTCGGCGGCAGCTGCGCGCGACGTGATCGACGGCGTTGCCGATCAGGCGATCGTCTGCTGCTGGACAGGGACGGGTGCGGCGATCGCAGCCAACAAGCTGCCGGGTGTGCGCGCTGCGCTCTGCCACGACGCGGTCACAGCCGCCGGCGCGCGGCGCTGGAACGACGCGAACGTGCTCGCGCTCAGCTTGCGCACGACAGCCGACGCCGAGCTTGCGGAGATCCTCGACGCGTGGTTCTCGACGACGCCGAGCGAGAAGGCCGGCGACCTGGCGAGCATCGCACGACTCAGCGCCTTGGAGCGCGGCGTCTCAGCCGCTCTCTAAGCCTCCTCTCATCTTCGATCGGATATACCAGCGTGGATGTGCGCTGCCCTGCAAGCGGGCGAGCTCCTCGCCGGCACTGCTCAGGTTGACCGCGAGGCGCCAGACGTCGGCGGCGCGTCGCCGCGCGAAGCCCTAGAGCGGGCCGCCGATCACCTGCGCTCGCTGCAGGACGACGACGGCTGGTGGAAGGGCGAGCTCGAGACGAACGTGACGATGGACGCCGAGGATCTGCTGCTACGCGAGTTCCTCGGGATCCGCACCGCCGAGGTGACGCAGCGGGCAGCCGATTGGATCCGCAGCCAGCAGCTCGACGATGGCGCCTGGGCGAAGTTCTATGGCGGTCCGGGCGACCTCTCCACGACGCTCGAGGCGTACGTTGCGCTGCGCCTCGCGGGCGACGCGCCCGAGGAGCCGCACATGCGCTCGGCCGCCGAGTTCGTCTACGCCGGTGGAGGCGTGCAGTGCGCACGCGTCTTCACCCGCATCTGGCTCGCGCTGTTCGGCCTCTGGCCGTGGGAGCAGATCCCGGTCATACCGCCAGAGCTGCTCCTGCTGCCGCCGTGGGTACCGCTCAACATCTACGACTTCGCCTGCTGGGCGCGCCAGACCGTGGTTGCCCTGACGCTCGTGATCTCGCAGCGGCCGGTGCGCCCGCTCCCGTTCGCGATCGACGAGCTTCGCGGTGCCGACCCGTGGCAGCCGCCGCGCGCGAGCACCTGGCGTGCGCGCGCGCTGACCGCGACCGACCGTGCCCTGAGACTCTACGAGCGCCGGCCACTGCGGATGCTGCGCGAGCACGCGGCACAGCGAGCCGAGCGCTTCATCGTCGCGCGCCAGGAGGCCGACGGCTCCTGGGGCGGGATCCAGCCGCCCTGGGTCTACTCGCTGATCGCGCTGCACCTGCGCGGTTACTCGCTCGAGCACCCGATCATGCGCGCCGGGCTGGAAGGGCTCGATCGCTTCACGATCCACGATGGCCACCGCCGCCTCGAGGCCTGCCAGTCGCCGGTCTGGGACACTGCGCTCGCGCTGATCGCGCTCTCGGACGCCGGGGCGCCGGCCGATGACCCCGCGATCGTAAAGGCCGCCGACTGGCTGCTTGACGAGCAAATCCTCGTCAAGGGCGACTGGTCGGTGCGCCGCCCGACGCTCGAGCCGGGCGGCTGGGCGTTCGAGTTCGCCAACGACAACTACCCCGACGTGGACGACACCGCCGAGGTCGTACTCGCGCTGCTGCGTGCCGAGCACCCCGACCACCAGCGTCTTGCCCGCGCGATCGAGCTCGGCGTGCGCTGGACCGAGGGGATGCGCTCGAGCGATGGCGGCTGGGGGGCGTTCGACGCCGACAACACCCGCCCGCTGATCCGCGACCTGCCGTTCTGCGACTTCGGCGAGGTGATCGACCCGCCGAGCGCCGACGTGACGGCGCACGTGCTCGAGATGCTTGCGGCGTTCGGCGAGTCCGATCGCGACTCGGCGCGCAGCGCGATCACCTGGCTGACAGCAAACCAGGAGACGGACGGATCGTGGTTCGGACGCTGGGGCGTCAACCATGTCTACGGCACCGGTGCTGCGGTGCCGGCGCTCGTCGCCGCGGGCGTCTCACCGCGCGACCCGCGGATCCGCCGTGCCGTCGCTTGGCTCGAGCACCACCAGAACCCGGACGGCGGCTGGGGCGAGGACATCCGCTCGTACTCCGACAAGGACTGGATCGGGCGCGGTGAGAGCACCGCCTCGCAGACCGCCTGGGCGCTACTCGCCCTGCACGCCGCGAGCGAGCACTCACAAGCCGTCCGCAGAGGCCTGCTCTGGCTCGTTGACACGCAGCGCGAGGACGGCACCTGGGACGAGCCGTACTTCACCGGCACCGGCTTCCCGTCGGACTTCTACATCAACTACCACCTCTACCGGCTCGTCTTCCCGATCATGGCGCTCGGCCGCTACACGCGATGAGCACGGCGATCGACGACAGGGCAGCGCCTGACGCCTTGCGCAACCTCGTCGTGCTGACGCCGATGGGGATCGAGGCGCGCGCAGTGCGTGCCGGCGCGCCGTGGGCACGCGTCGAGCAGATCGGCATCGGGCCGAGCAACGCCGAGCGCTCGGTGCAGCTCGCGCAGGACCCTTCGAGCGCTGTCGTGCTGGCCGGGTTCGCGGGCGCCCTCGCCGCCGGTCTGGAGCCGGGCGACGTGGTGCTCGCCAGCGAGCTGTGCAGCTCGGAAGGCACCGTTCCCTGCCCCGACCCGGCGATCCTCGCGGGCGTCCTGCGCCGCGGCGGCTTGCGCGTCCACATCGGGCCCGTGTACTGCTCGCCGCGGATCGCGCACGGCGCACGCCGGCGCGAGCTTGCGCGCAGCGGCGCGCTCGCCGTCGAGATGGAGTCATCTTGGATCGCCGGCGGCGCACTCGCGAACCCGTTCGTCACGCTGCGCGTGATCAGCGACAGCCAGCAGCACGAGCTCTACCGTCCGTTGCGCGCCGCCTCCGGCGCGCTCGCCGCGTACCGCTCGTTGCGCCGCGCCGCGGGCCTGCTCGAGCAGTGGGCGGAGGTGCTCGGCGAGCGGGACGTGCTGCTTGGTGCGCCGCGCGCGTCCTGTGCCGGCGTCGTGCGCGCGGTCGACATCGTCCGCGGTGCGCTGGCCGAGCGCGGCGGCCCGATCTACGTGCGCAGGCAGATCGTCCACAACGTGCACGTCGTCGCCGAGCTCGAGCAGCTCGGCGCGGTCTTTGTCGAGGAGCTCGACGAGGTGCCTGACGGCGCAACCGTGATCTTCGCTGCGCACGGCGTCTCACCAGCCGTGCGCGCGGCAGCTGACGAGCGCGGGTTCGACGTGATCGATGCGACCTGCCCGCTCGTCGCCAAGGTCCATGCCGAAGCGCGCCGCTTCGCGCGCGATGGCTTCGACATCGTGCTGATCGGTCACGAGGAGCACGAGGAGGTCGAAGGGACCGTCGGCGAGGCACCCGCTAGCTTCCAGGTGATCGCCGGCGAGGAGGAGGTCGCGAGCGTCAAGGTCGCCGACCCGCAGCGCGTTGCCTACCTCACCCAGACGACGCTCGCCGTCGATGAGACAGCGCGGGTAGTCGAGCGCCTGCGCGAGCGCTTCCCCGCCCTCGCGGGGCCCGGATCCGACGACATCTGCTACGCGACGCAGAACCGCCAGGACGCCGTTCGAGAGCTCGCGAGCGAGTGTGACATTGTTCTTGTCGTGGGTTCGCAGAACTCTTCGAACTCGCGCCGGCTGGTCGAGGTCGCCGAGCGCGCGGGCTGTCCCGCGGCGCTGATCGAGCGCGCCGACGAAATCGACCCCGGCCTGCTGCTCGACGCCAGGCGAGTCGGGCTGACCGCCGGTGCCTCGGCACCGGAGGAGCTCGTCGCGGGCGTCGTCAACGCACTCGCCGGGCTCGGCCCGGTCGCGCTCAGCGAGCGCACCGTGGCGACCGAGACGATCCATTTCAAGCTACCGCCACAAGTTGGGAGACCAAGTTGACCGTCCCGCTCCGACAAAGCCTTGCCGTCGGCGGCTACATCGCCCGCCAGAAGCTCGCACGGCGCGAGCGCTTCCCGTTGATCGTCGAGCTCGAGCCGCTTTTCCAGTGCAATCTCGAATGCGCGGGTTGCGGCAAGATCCAGCACCCCGATCACATCCTGCGCAAGCGCATGCCGGTCGAGCAGGCGGTCGCTGCGATCGAGGAGTCGGGTGCGCCGATGGTCTCGATCGCCGGTGGTGAGCCGCTGATCCACCCGGAGATCGATTCGATTGCGCGCGAGCTGATCAAGCGCAAGAAGTACATCTACCTCTGCACCAACGCGATCCTGATGGAGCGCAAGCTCGACCTGTTCGAGCCGAGCCGCTACTTCGCCTGGGCGGTCCACATGGACGGCCTGCGCGATCGCCACGACGAGTCGGTCTGCCGCGACGGCGTCTTCGATAAGGCGGTTGCGGCGATCAGGGCCGCGAAGGAAGCGGGCTTCCGCGTCACGACCAACACGACGGTCTTCACGCACGACTCGCCCGAGAGCGTGCGTCAGGTGCTGGACTTCCTCAACGACGAGCTCGCCGTCGACGCGATGATGATCTCGCCGGCCTACGCCTACGAGAAGGCGCCCGACCAGGAGCACTTCCTCGGCGTCAAGCAGACCAACGAGCTGTTCCGCGAAGCGTTCTCCGGCGGCGCGCGCAAGCGCTGGCGCCTGAACCACTCGCCGCTCTTCCTCGACTTCCTCGAGGGCAAGGTCGACTACTCGTGCACCGCCTGGGGCATCCCGTCCTACTCGCTGTTCGGCTGGCAGCGTCCCTGCTACCTGATGAGCGACGGCTACGTCTCGACCTACAAGGAGCTCATCGAGACGACCGATTGGGACGCCTACGGCCGCGGGCGCGATCCGCGCTGCGAGAACTGCATGGCCCACTGCGGCTACGAGCCGACCGCCGCGCTCGCGACCGCTGGATCGGCACGCGAGTCGATCCGCGCGCTGATCAGCTCGCGCCCATGGAGCCGCGGCGGCAACCCGCCTCCCTCAGAGCCGCCGCGCTCAGCACCACCGAAGGATCTCGTAGAGCTCCCGATGGCCTGAGCGGCCATCCCAATCAGCAGTCGGCGAGCGCGTCCAGCGCCCGGCACAGCTCGACGCGGCGCGCCGGCGCAAGGCGCCCGACGCGAGCGGTGAGCAGGCCGCGGCTCAGCGGCAGGAGATTGTCGAACGAGGCGGCGCACGGTTCGCGCAAGCCCTCATCGGGACCGAGCCCGACCTCGGTCGGAATCCCGCGCACTGTTCGCGTGACCGGCGCCACGATCACGCGCGCCAGTGCTCCAACCGCATCGCTGCGAGTAACCACGAGCACAGGGCGGCGCTTGTCCTCCGCCTCCGCCCACCAGATCTCGCCCTGACGAGGCGTGCTCACCACGGCTCCTGCGCGATCATCGCGGTGCCGAGCGCTTGCGTCCACGCGAGGTCGTCGTCGGCGGCCTGGGGGACGCGCTCGTAGCCGGCGACGATCGCACGGCCGACCGCGGCACGCCGCTCGCGCTCGACCACGAGCTCCAGGCCGACTCGGACTGCGTCGGAGCGCGATGCGAATGTGCCGCCGCCCACGAGGCCATCTACCGACGCGGCCAGGTCCGTCGGGACACGCACGACGAACTGCTCCGCCATGCGTTGAGCATAGCGCGTTGTAATGCAGCCGCGCGCCGGCCGGGATCGGTCCGGCCCGGCGAACCTCAGGCGCTGTGACTGGCCGGGGAGCTGAACGTGACCGTCGTGTCGAGCAGGGCGAGCTTGTTCGAGGTGACAGTCACCGCGGCGACGAGGTGGTGGAACTTCTGCACCAGCGCGCGTCCGAGCGCGTTGAGCTTCACGGTCAGCGTCTTGCTTGCGCCGGACGCCAGGTGAACGGAGCCGTCGCCGACCAGCACGGTCGTTGCAGTCGTCTTTGCGCGCGCGCTGACTGCGAGCACGCGGCCGTGTTGGCGGGTCTCGGTCACGTGGAGCGCGACGCTGTCGCTGCAGGAGCCGCCCGCCGCGCACTGCAGCGCCACCAGCAGCCGGCTGGCTTTGACGGTGAGCTTGGCGCTGCCCGTCGCGCTCGTGCCTGGCGCGCCGGTGTCCGTCGATCCGGTCGAGTCGCCGGTGTTGCTGACCAGCCCGCCGATTCCGACCGCCGCCGAAGCGGCGAACGCAGCGGACGGCGAGGGTATGTACTGCGAGCTGACCCAGAGGTAGTCGCCCGCGTCGGGCGCGACGAACGTGCAGTCAGCCGAGGCGTAGCCGCCGCCGGCGATGAGCGGGACGGCGGTGCAGCCGGGAATCGGGCTGTAGCTCGGATCACTCAACGCGCTCAGCGACGCGCCGTCGTCAGACCAGGGGATCACGCTCTCCTCGAACTCAACGGAGCCGGTTGGCACGCCTGCGTCGGCGCTGACCAATGTGGTGATGGTGACCGGGTCATCCGGCTCGACTTCGCTATCCCAGTCGAGCGTGCTGTAGGTCGGCGCGGGCGCGGGCGAAGCGACGGTGGCAGTCACGGTCTGCGGCGAGCCGCTCGTCGAGTAGTCGATCGTCAGCTGCGGCGGGTTCTCTGCGGAACAGTCCATCGGGATCGTGTCGCCGGAGGCCGGGGCGTCGCTGAAGCTCCCGCTGAGGGAGCCGGTCGTAGAGATCAGCGTGTAGGTAGTCCCGGTCGTCAGGTTCGGGCAGTCGCCGGAAGGGGCGGCTGACTGGATGTCAAGCAGCGCGCCCGCGAGCGACACGTCGCCGGTCGCGGTCAGCTCGGAGCCGGCGTTTGCGCTGAGCAGCGGGATGAACTCGCTGGCCGAGTCGAAGCTCACCGAGCCGCTCACCGCCAGGGTCCCCGCCGGGTCGCCTGGCGATACCTGGCTGGCAGTCGTGCTGAGCGGGCCGAGCGCCCCAGTGCCGTAGAGCGCGGCGTCCTCGAGCGAGACGGAATTGCCATCGCTCGCGTCGAGCTTGCCGGCGCTGAGAGCGATCCAGCCGTTCTCGGCAGCCTGTGCGCCGCTGTAGCCCGACTCCCCCTGGAGCGTGACCGGGCCCACCTCGCTGTCACCGGCGAGCTCGAGCGCGCCCGCGTTCGAGACGTCCACGCTCAGCGAGTCCGTGCTCGTGCTTGTGGCCGCGAGCCCCTTGCTGACGCTCAGTTGGCCGGCGCCCGCGCTGCCGCCGTCGATCTGCCACGTCTGGGCGGCGCCGAGGACGAGCGGGACCTCGATCTTCGCGCCGCCCGGTTGCGAGGAGGTCGTGCTGGCGCTCAGGCCGCCGGCGCCGAGCGCCAGCGAGTCGTTCGCACCGTCGGCCTCGAGGTCGTAGTCGTCGGCGCCGTCATCGATCGCGATGCTGTTGACGCCGTAGCCGGCGATGTTGTCGGTCGCGGCGTAGCAGGCGTCGGTCGGGTCGTTGCTCGCGCAGTCACCGCCGAGCGTTGCCGGGAAGTCGAGCTGGTCACCGCTGTCTGCCGCGGCCGGCGCGACGCCACCCTGCCAGTTTGCGGCGGTCGACCAGGTCGTGCTGGCGCCGGCGAGTCCGGCCCAGGTCAGATTGGCGCCCGCGGCGCCGGCCGTAGCGGGCAGCGCACATGCAAGCAGTCCCGCTCCGAGCGCGATGCCCGTAGCCATCCTTCGCCCAAGCACGCATTCACGGTAGAGGCCGGCAGCCCCGATCTGGTGAAGATTCGGCTCTCGCGCGCTACCAGGTGCCGTAGCCCTCGGCCGAAGATGGGCCGCCGGCGACGCAGCCGCCGCTCGGATAGGTGCCTGAAGCGGTCTGGCAGATGCGCTCGGTCGTCTGATTGGGCAGGATCAGGATGGCGTAGATGTCGCCGCTCGTAGAGTAGGCGAGTGCCAGCGTGCCGCTGATGCCGAACGGCTGGTACATCCTGCAGCCGGAGCAGTGCGCCCCGACCGCGGCCGCGGTGCGCTCAAACCGCTTCGACGTGCGCCATCAGCTCGCCGGCGATCACATCGAGGCGACCGGCGACGGTGGCGAGCCCTTCGCCTTCGAGCTTCGCCGCGAACGCGGAGAGCTCCTCGAGGCGCTCGGCGTAGCGGAACCAGGCGGCGCGACGGTGGGGGAGCAGGAAGCTCGCGCGGTAAGGCAGCTGGAAGTTCGCGCCCGCGGTCTTGCCCGGGTGCTCGGGACCGACCGGTAGGCGTGCGAGCAGGAAGCCGAGCGGCTTGATCGCGTCGTACATCAGCGTGACGGCGACGCGCGCGAGGATCTCGCGCTGCTCGGAGGTCTCGTGGCCGAACGCGAAGTAGCGCGCGATCATCTGCAGCAGCAGCTCGTAGACGGCGTTGAAGAGATCGGAGACGGCGGCAGTATTCGGGTCGCTGATGTACGCATCCGGCTCGATGCCCTCGACTGCGCGCACGCCGGCGGCGATCACGGGGTGGACCGGGTCGAAGTCGGGCTCCTGCGCGCGCAGCGCGAGATAGTCCTCGAGCACCCCGAGGAAGCGCCCGAAGTGCGCTGTCTGCCAGTCGCCGGTCGCGCCCTCGCCCTGCTCGACGATCCGCTCGAGCGCAGCGTTCGCAGCCGCGAGGCTCTGGATCGGCTTGAGATCAGGCCACATGAACGCCGACTCGTCGGCCTGGTGAAACGGCGGCCCGATGAACAGGCGGTCCTCGCCGAGCTTGTTCGCGAGCGTTTCGAGGCCGTGCTCAACTGCGCGGTAGAGCGTGCCCTGCGTGTCGAAGTGCTGGCCGCGCGGAATGATGTCGTCGGGGCTCATCGCCTCGAGGAACGACTCGGCCGCCTCGAATCCGTCGGCGTCGGCGAAGTCGAAGCCCTCGGGCCGCTCGAGAAAAGCGAAGTGGCGTAGGGCAGCCTCACCGAAGGGCAGCAGGCCCAGTTGCACGCCCGGTGGATACCCCTTCGCTTGGTGTGGCATGTGCGGGCGGCTGACAAACGGCGCCGAGCCGACCGCGGCGAGCAGGTTCTGGACGACCGCCCAGTGGAGCATCTCCTCGCCGGCGATCCCGAAGATCACCTTGCGCCAGCGCTCGATGCGCTCCGCCTGGTCTGGGCGCAGGCCGTCCTGCGCACTCTTGAGACTGAAGCCCGCGTAGAGGTACTCGCACATCAGCGCGTGCTCGAGCTCGGCGCCCTGGCTCAGCAGGTAGGTGAGCTCCTTGCGGCTCTCGACGACGATCGCTGGTTGCCCGGCCATGGACGCGGAAATCTAGCTCGGGGTGCCGCGTGACGCTGATCCTCGATACGGGGCCGATTGTCGCGGCCCTGGACGCGAGCGATCCAGACCACGCCGCTTGCGCGGGCCTGCTGCGCGACAGCGACGACTTGGTTGTGCCGGCGCTCGTGCTCGTCGAGGTCGACTACTAGCTGCGCAAGCTCGGCGGTGCCGAGGTCTGGGTCGGCTTCGTTGCTGACGTTGAGCGCGGTGCCTACGCCCGCGTGACGCTCGTGCCGTGACGCACCGAAGGCTTCAGCCGCGGCGCATCAGGCGCCCGACAGCTGCCATCAGCTCGTCTGTCTTGGCGTCCCGCTCGCCCGGGGCGGCGCCCAGCACGCAGTGGTGGGCGTGGTCGTCGAGGAGGCCGAGCGCGACCTTGTCGAGCGCGGCCTGGACGGCGTGGATCTGGGTCAGAACGTCGATGCAGTAGCGGTCGTCGTCGACCATTCGCTCGATCCCGCCGATCTGGCCGGCGATCCGGTGCAGGCGCGCGATCAGCTGGTCCTTCGTGGCCGAGTAGCCGCGCATCTGCTGATACCCCATGGGGGTATTGTAGGGATCGTGAGCGTCATCTGGCACGGCCTTCGCGACACGCTGCTGATGGCGTGGGAGGTCTTCTGGGCGCTCGTCTTCGGCTTTGTCATCTCAGGGTTCGTCCAGGCCCGCGTCCCGCGCGAGCGGATCGAGGCGGCGCTCGGCGGGAGCGGGCCGCGAGCGCTCGCCCGTGCCACTGTGCTCGGTGCCGCGTCGTCGTCGTGCTCCTACGCGGCCGTGGCGATCGCCAAGAGCCTCTTCCAGAAGGGCGCGTCGGCGGCGAGCGCGCTGTCCTTTCAGCTCGCCTCGACGAACCTCGTCTGGGAGCTCGGGCTCGTGCTCTGGGCGCTGATCGGCTGGCAGTTCACGCTCGCCGAGTACGTCGGTGGGATCGTGATGATCGCGCTGCTGGCGGCGGCGCTGCGGCTTTTCGTCTCGCCGCGGCTCGAGGCCCAGGCGCGCGAGCATGCCCAGAGCGCGGCGTCTGGCCACGAGCACCACAGCGCGGGCGGCACCGCGCCGATCACGAGCATCGATGCGTGGTCGGATGTCGCCTACAACTTCCGCGGCGACGTGCAGATGCTCTACCGCGAGATCGCGCTGGGCTTCCTGCTCGCAGGGTTTGCCGCCCAGATACCGCAGAGCGTGCTGCGCGACGCGTTCCTGACGGGCGCCCCGCACAGCGTCCAGGTCCTCTGGGGCGCGTTGATCGGGCCGCTGATCGCGATCGCGAGCTTCGTCTGCTCGGTCGGGAACGTGCCGCTTGCCGCAGTGCTCTGGAGCGGCGGGATCAGCTTTGCCGGGGTCGTCGCGTTCATCTTCGCCGACCTCGTGATCCTTCCGATCCTCGCGATCTACCGCAAGTACTACGGCGCGCGCTTCGCAACGGCGATCACCGCGCTGCTGCTCGTGACGATGATCGCCGCCGCGCTGATCGTCGACGTCGCATTCTCCGTGCTCGGTCTGATCCCGAGCGGAGCGCGTCCGACGCACGCCCAGGTCTTCGCTACGCCGACGGTCGATTACAAGCTCGTCCTGAACGCGCTCGCTCTGGTCGTGCTCGCCGGGCTGCTCGTGCTCACCGCGCGCCGCGGCGCGACCGACCCCTACTGCGGCATGAAGGTCGATCGCGCCAAGGCGGTGCGTTGGCGGCACGCCGGGCAGACCCACTACTTCTGCTGTGAGGACTGCCGGCGCGGCTTCGCCGCGCAGCAGGCACAGGACGGTCAGGCATGACGCGCGCTGAGCTGGCCCGGCGGTCGCGCGCCGCGGCGTATCCTTCGCCCGCGTGGTAGCCCGCCGGCGCCGGTTGCGACTGCTGATCGCCGACGACGATCCAGTCACACGCGCCTTGCTCGTCAGGTCGCTCGGCTTCGCATTCCAGATCGTCGGCGAGGCGGGCGATGCCACCGAGGCGGTCGAGCTCGCCCGCAGCCACCGTCCGGACGCGGCTTTGGTTGACGTCAACATGCCCGAAGGCGGCGCGCGCACCGCGGTGCCCGGCATCCTCGCGGTCGCGCCCGCGACCGCGATCGTCGTCCTCTCGACCGACGAAGCCGATGCGGTCGTGCGCGAGCTGCTGATCGCCGGCGCCGTCGCCTACATGTTCAAGGGGACCGACCCGCGCGAGCTCGCGGAGGCGATCAGGCGCGCAATCACAGTGCGCACGAGCACGAGCTACTAGCCCGCTAGGTCAGCGCGCCGCGCGTAGGGCCTTCAGCGCGCCCACATAGATTTCCGAGAACGTCGGGAACGGCTGGATCGTGTCCGCGAGGATGTCAAGCGGGACGTGGGCCCGGATCGCCAGCGTGGCCTGCTGCAACCACTCGCCTGCCTCGTGGCCGAGCGCGTACGCGCCGGTCAGCCGCTTGCCGTCGCTGAGCAGCGTCAGGAAGCCGTTCTCGTCGGCGTAGTCACGCGCGTAGGTGGCGGCCTTCGCGACCTCCGACAGCTGGACCGTCGCGCTGAGGCGGTCGGTCGCGGCACCTACGGCCGCCGCCTGCGGGTCCGTGTAGACGACGCGCGGGACCGCCTCGTAGTTGGCCTCGCGCGCCGCCCCGAGGATGTTCGCGGCGACGACCTCGCCCTGGTACTTGCCCACATGAGTCAGCGGCCAGAGGCCATTTACATCGCCGATCGCCCAGAGCTGCTCGGTCACGCGCAGCTGCGCGTCGACCGGGACGCCGTGAGGGTTCGGCTCGATACCGACTGTCTCGAGGCCGACCTCGCTGACGCGCGGCCGCCGTCCAGTCGCGACGAGCAGCCGGTCACCGCGCAGCTCGCGCCCGTCGTCGAGCTCGAGAACGTAATCCTTGCCGGCGCGTCGCGCGGCGGCCACGGTCGCGGACAGCTCGAGCTCGATTCCCTCGCGGCGCAGGGCCTCGCCGAGCGCTTCCCCAAGCTGCGCCGGCTCGCGCGCAAGCACGTGCTCAGCCGTGTCGATCACGACCGACTCGCCGCCGAGACGGTGCACTGCCTGCGCCATCTCCACGCCGACCGCTCCACCACCGAGGATCAGCAGACGGCGCGGGACGGCCTTCATCGAAGTCGCCTCGCGACTGCCCCAGACGCCCTCGAGCTCGCGCAGCCCCGGGACGGGCGGGACAAAAGGATCGGCACCGTTCGCTAGGACCACGTGGTCTGCTGTGTGCCGCACGCCGTCGACCTCGACGACGCCCGGGCCGGCGAGCCGGCCGCTTCCGCGGAGCAGCGCGATCCCCTGATCGGCCAGCCAGCGCTCCTGGCCCGCATCGGAGTAGTCCGAGACCATGAAGTCGCGCCAGGCGAGCGCCGCCTCGACATCGACATCGGCACTGGCGGCCGCATTGCGCGCCGCGTCGACTGCCTCACCCGGCCGCAGCAGTGTCTTCGAGGGAATGCAGGCCCAGTAGGAGCACTCTCCTCCGACGAGCTCACGCTCAACGATCGCCACGCGCAGGCCGCCCTCGGCCAGGGCGCCGGCGCAATGCTCCCCCGGCGAGCCGCCGCCGAGCACGATCACGTCATAGTCGCTGGTCATCGGGGGCTCCTCTCTAGCTGACACGGCGACACGGTCCAGCCCGCGCGTGGCCACTACTTACCTTTAGGGCGAACCGAAGTCAAGCGTACGGGCGCCGACCCGGCGCGAGCGCGAGCCGTGGTGGACGACGGCCCGCCGTTTGCGCTTGCGCGCACGGGTCGCTGTCTGGCACGATCGACCGGTCGTTCGGATCTCACCGCAGTTCGACATCTGGAGGGGCACATGGCATATCGACTGACGGACTTTCTGATCAGCGTGACGGATCCGGCTGGGCTGGGCGCCTTCCGCGAGGACCCGGAGGGGTACATGGAATCGAGGGGCCTGTCGCGTGCGGAGCGCGCAGCGGTGCGCAGCGGCAAGAGTGGCTGGATTCGCCACCTAGGCCGGGAGGAAATCGATCGCGACGGCGAGGATCGGCCCGAGCGACACGGGGAGGGGGAGGAGGCGGAGCGCGAGATCCGCTACCTGCCGGCTGATCAGGAGCTCGACGTCACGCAGGAGCTCGACGTGACGCAAGAGCTCGACGTGACGCAAGAGCTCGACGTCACGCAGGAGCTTGACGTCACGCAGGAGCTTGACGTGACGCGCATCCTGCCGACGCGCGCGACGAGCGAGCGCAAGCGTCCGATCGCTGGACTCCATCCGGTCGTCCCTGGTCCGGTGACCCGCAGCGACGGTTCGCTAGTCGTGGTTGGCACAGGAATCAAGGGCGTCGCGCACCTGACGAGCGAGGCGCGTGCCTGGATCGAGCGCTCCGAGAAGGTCCTCTATTGCGTCGGCGATGTGGCCACCGAGCGGCTGATCAAGACGTTGAACCAGAGCGCGGAGTCGCTCTACGGGTTCTACGCCGACGATCTCGAGCGGCTCGTCTCCTACAACAAGATGGTTGAGCGCATCCTCGAGTGCGTTCGCGAGTACCGGTCGGTTTGTGCCGCGTTCTACGGTCACGCGGGAGTCTTCGTCTACCCCTCGCACGAGTCGATCAGGCGCGCGCGTCTGGAGGGTTACCGCGCCGAGCTTCTGCCTGGGATCTCGGCCGAGGACTGCCTCTTCGCAGACCTCGGCATCGACCCTTCGCGGACCGGGTGCCTGAGCATGGAGGCGACAGACTTCCTGATCCGTGGCCGGCAGCTTGACCGCTCCGTCGGGGTGATCCTGTGGCAGGCCGGCTGCGTCGGTGATGTCGGCTTCAGCTCGCAGGGCTTCGACGGGCGCAACATCCCGATCCTGATCGAGGTGCTCGCAGAGCAATACGGGGAGGACTACGAGGTCGTCGTCTACGAGGCGCCGCAGTACTCCGTCTGCGAGCCGCGGGTCCGCTGGTTCGCGATCTCGAGCTTGATCGAGGCGGAGCTCACGGGCATCTCCACGATCTACATTCCACCGCAGACGCGGCCGGAGATCGACCATGACATGGTGGAACGCCTCGGCCTACACATGCGCTTGCAGCGCGAGCGCGTAGCGGCGACCAGCTGAATCATCGCGGTGCGATGGCAGGGGCGCCCGCCCGGGCGCTCCTGCTGGCGCCGGCGAGCGCTGCCGGCAGCGGGGCGTCCGTCACACTTCGCGCATGCGTGTGCTCGTCGTCGAGGATGAGGAGAAGCTGGCAAGCCTGCTACGCAGGGGACTGAGGCAGGCCGGGATGGCGGTAGACGTGGCAAGCGACGGGGAGGGCGCTCTGCTGCGCGCGACGAGCACGAGCTATGACCTGATCCTGCTCGACGTGATGCTGCCCGGTCGTGACGGGGTCGAGGTCTGCCGGATGTTGCGCGAGCGTGAGGTCTGGGCGCCGACGCTGATGTTGACCGCGCTCGGCGAGATCGACGATCGCGTGCGCGGCCTTGATGCGGGTGCCGACGACTACCTGACCAAGCCGTTCAGCTTCGAGGAGCTGCTCGCACGGATCCGGGCGCTCACGCGCCGTCCAGGAGTCGCGCGCTCGCCGGTCCTGCGCGTCGATGACCTGCGCCTGGACCCCGCGGCACGCCGCGCCTGGCGCGGCGAGGTCGAGCTCAGCCTGACGGCGCGCGAGTTCGCGTTGCTCGAAGCGTTCATGCGCCGCCCGGGGGAGGTGCTGAGCCGCTTCGATCTGCTCGAGCACGTCTGGGATGAGAGCTACGAGAACCGCTCGAACGTGATCGAGGTCTATGTCGGGTACCTGCGCGAGAAGGTCGACCGCCCGTTCGGCCGGACCTCGCTGGAGACAGTACGCGGGGCTGGCTACCGGCTCCACGATGAGAGTACGGAGGCGATCGCGTGAGGGCGACGGTGGAGCAGCTCGGCCGCCGCGCCGCCGACTGGTTCGCCGGCCTGTCGCTGCGCCTCAAGCTGACGCTCGCGTTCGCAGGCGTCTCGGCTGTCCTGCTGGGCGGTCTCGCGCTGGCGCTCTACTTCAGCTTCGAGTCCGGCCTGGATGCGGGCATCGACCGCTCGCTGCAGGCGCGCGCCGCCGAGCTCAGCGCGCTCGCGCGCAGTGCCCGCCCCAGCGTTGCGGGGCGGCCGCACCTGGCCGAGAGCTCCGGTGCGTTCGCGCAGATCCTCAGTGCGCGCGGGACCGTGATCGACGCGACAGCGGGCCTGCGACACGAGCCGTTGCTGCGTGCGCGGGAGATCGCCTCGCTGGACGGCCAGACACTGCTCGGTGGCGGCGACAACTCGCGCCTGCTCGCGTGGCCGTTGCACGCCACCGGCGGCGAGGTCCTGGTCGTCGGCGTGTCGCTCTCGCAGCGCGACCACGCGCTCAACGTGCTCGGCGACCTGCTGTTCATCGGCGGCCCACTGATGCTGCTGCTGAGCTCAGGCGCCGCCTACTGGGTCGCGGCGACCGCGCTGCTACCGGTCGAGCGGATGCGCCGCCGCGCCGAGGAGATCTCCGGCGGCGAACCGGACGCGCGGCTGCCGGTGCCGGCGACGCACGACGTGCTCAACCGCCTTGGCGAGACGCTGAACGAGATGCTCAGCAGAGTCAGCGACGCGGTCTCGCGTGAGCGTGCGCTCGTCTCGCATGCGAGCCACGAGCTGCGCACGCCGCTTGCGGTGCTGAAGCTCGAGCTCGAGCTCGCGCTCGAACCGGGTCGCAGCGGCGAGGACATGGCCGACGCGTTGCGCTCCGCCGTCGAGGAGGTCGACCGTCTCACGCGCCTGGCGTCAGACCTGCTCGTGCTCGCCCGCGCCGACGAGGGTCAGCTGCCGGTGCGCCGCCAGCCGATCGACGTCGCGGTCGCGGTGCGCTCGATCGGCGATCGCTTCGACCGCATCGCGCGGACCGAAGGCCGCAGCGTCGTGACCGTGGCAGCGGACCCGCTCGCCGCGCTGCTCGACCCCGACCGGCTCGAGCAGGCGGTCGACAACATGCT
Organism: Solirubrobacteraceae bacterium; assembly: GCA_050010595.1. Taxonomy (GTDB): domain Bacteria; phylum Actinomycetota; class Thermoleophilia; order Solirubrobacterales; family Solirubrobacteraceae; genus Palsa-513. The sequence goes on along the minus strand of JBEKKS010000001.1, from coordinate 241,094 downwards.
CGCGAACGCTCTGCGCTACGGCGACGGTGCGGTCGAGCTCGCGACGCGTGAGGGTGCAGGCAGCGTCGAGATCCACGTCAGCGACCGCGGCCAAGGCTTCCCCGACGCCTTCCTCGCGCATGCCTTCGAGCCGTTCTCCCGCGCGGACTCGGCCCGCACCGGCGAGTCCGCCGGCCTCGGCCTGTCGATCGTGCGCGCGATCGCTGAAGCTCACGGCGGCAGCGCAAGCGCCGAGAACCGCCCCGGCGGCGGCGCCCACGTCTGGATCTCGCTGCCGCGCGAGCCGGTGCGCGAGCCGGCTCTCACCAACTAGCCGCGGCCACCGGCATCGCCGATACTTCTGCCCACGGTGCGAGGGCAAACGCTGAGCGATACGCGTCTGCTGCTGGATCTCGTCGGCGAGGCCTACGGCTTCGAGGATCTAGCGGACTTCCGCAGCGGCATCCTCGAGCTCCTGACGCGCGTCGTGAGCTGCGACCGGATCGCTTACAACGAGATCACGCCGGAGGAGTCGTTCGTGATCGTGGTCCCGGACTTCGATCCGAGCTTGTTATCGGAGTTCTCCGCTCTGATCTACCAGAACCCGCTGATCCAGCGCCTCGAGCGAACCCGCGACGGCCGCCCGTACCGCATCTCCGACGTGATCGACCAGGACACGTTTCACAGCCTCGAGCTATACCAGCGCGTCTACAAGCTGGTCGGCATCGAGTGGCAGGTCGCGTTCACGCTGCCCGCCCGCGCGCCGCTGATCGTGGGCATCGCGCTGACGCGCGAGCACCACGACTTCACGGCACGCGAGGTTCAACTACTGACCCTCGTCCGCCCGCACCTCGTCCAGGCGTACCGCAACGCCGAGCTGTGGAGCGCGCGCAAGGCGACGCTCGCGGCGCTCGAGCATGGGCTCGACACGCTCGGCCAGCACGTCGTCGTACTCGACCGGCACGGGCGCCTCGAGTTCGCGACCGACGGCGCGCGCCGGCTGCTGGGCGACGGCGCCGGCAGCCGCCGCGCGGTCCCGCAGCAGATCGGCGAGTGGCTCGCAGCACGCGAGGAGCCGCGCCCGGCAGCGGAGCCACTGATCCTCGAGATCGCCGGCAACCAGGTGCTCGTGCGGCTGCTGCCCGGGCGCTCCGACGACAAACGCGCCGTACTGCTGCTCGAAAGCGGCACCGGCGAGCTCACGGTCGCGGCGCTGCGCAGCCTCGGCCTCACGCAGCGCGAAGCGGAGACGCTGCGCCTGACAGCCCTCGGTGGCTCCGCCGCCGAGACCGCAACGCAGCTGCGGATCGCGACGCGCACCGTCGAGAAGCATCTCCAGAACGTCTACTCGAAGCTCGGCGTTCGCACGCGCGCGGACGCCGCGGCAACCGCATGGGCCGCGGTCGGCGTACGGGCACCGCGGCGCGCCGAGCTCGATCGCGGCGAGGGCCACGGCCTTCTAGCCGCTACGTAGCGGCTACGTAGCCGTGCGCTTGACGGCGCGCCAGCTGGCGGCGATACTGCGCGCCGATGCGGGGGCACATTGCAATGACGGCGGCGGCGATCGCGGCAGCGGCGATCGCGGTGCCGGCCTCGGCGGGCGCTCAGGCGCACGTCGCGAAGCACAAGCACAAGCACAAGCACCACAAGACCGCGACGGTCAGCGGGCCTTCGCTGACCGTCCTCGGCTTCGGCGTCAACCACCTGTTCGTCGCGGACGGGGCCACGGTCAGCGACGGGGCCGACTGCAGCACGGCGGTGCAGGGCAACGGCTACCTCGACGGCCCGCCGCAAAACGTCTACTTCAACGTGTACGTCAAGGCCGTGGACGTGCCGGCCTCGACGCCAGTCCAGTACGCCTACAGCTACCCCGAAGGCGAGGGCGTCGGGGACGAGCAGCCGACGCTCGCTGCAGCGGTCCCGTTCTCGACCCTCGCGAGCTCCTCGCTCCTGTTCGGTTACCCGCCGGACACGAAGGACGTGTACCGCATCGGGCTCTCCAGTGGCGACGACGCCAACGGGCCCTCCGCCTCGGACTTCAACGGGCAGTACATGTACGAGGTCTCGGCCGACCTCGACGGCAAGACGGTCACCTCGACGGCGACCGCGACGGTCAACTGCCCCTACGGCTGATCTGCGCGACGCTCACGAGGCGCTCGCCCAGCATGGCTTGTAGACGCGCCCGTCGAGCGCCAGGCCGTAGAGCGCGCCCATGATCCCGGCTCGCTCGTCCGCGGTGCAGAAGGCCGGGTAGAGCGAGCCGCTGTATTCCGCGTTCAGCACCGGCTTGCCCGCGCGCAGGTATGGCGCGAACGAGGCGCACTCCGCGTACTGGTTGCACTGCTCGTCGAGCACGCCGTCGAAGTACGGCTCGAGCAGACGCGCCTGGCCGGGATCGTTCTTCTGGAATACCGCAAGACCGAGGCTGTGGGCCTCCTGCGCGATCCACTCGTCGTAGCGCAGCTGCTCGGCGCCGGTCAACGGGAAGCCGGTGTCGTTGGTGTAGCCGTCGATGTTGTCGGGCTCGATCGCATCAAATCCCTTGCGGGCGCAGATTCGAAAGCGCGCTGCCATGATCGGCTCGAGGACGGACAGGCGCCGGATGTCCAGCCACCGCTCGCCGGGCCAGCCGTTCGGCTTGCCGAGCACCGAGCGCGGGAACGCCGCCGCGTCGGGCCGGAAGCGCTCCCAGGTGCCGACGTCTATGTAACAGATGACGTGCCGGCCCAGCGCGTGCAGTTTCGAGACGACGCTCGCCGGGGTCTCGAAGCCGTCAACGTCATAGGCAGCGGCGTTGATCGTCAGCGGCACGCGGCCGGTCAGCTGCCAGTACCAGGTGAGCTGCGCTGGGGGCTGCCAGTGCGCGAGCGCCAGTGAGACCAGCGCCAGCGCCAGCCTCATCCGCGGATCAGCGCGAGCACCTCGTCGCGCCGGCGTTCCATGTCCTCGTGCGAGACGAGCGACTCCAGGCAGAGGCGCAGCAGCGGCTCGGTGTTCGAGGAACGGACGTTGAAATGCCAGTCGGGGTAGTCGATCGAGATGCCGTCGAGCGTTGACTGCTGCGCATCCGAGTAGCGCTCGACGATCTGCGCGATCTTCGCCTCCTGGTCTGCGACCTCGCTGTTGATCTCACCCGAGATGAAGTAGCGCTCGCGGAACGGCGCCAGCATCTCCGAGACCGGCTTGCCGGCGCGCGCCGCCAGCTCCAGCATCAGGAGCGCCGGGATCGTGCCCGAGTCGGCGCAGTAGAAGTCGCGGAAGTAGTAGTGGCCGGAGACCTCGCCGCCGAACAGCGAGCCCTCCTCGCGCATCCGCCGCTTGAAGAACGCGTGGCCGACGCGGTTGGCGAACGCCTCACCGCCAGCCGCCGCCACCGTGTCGGCGACGGCGCGCGACGCGCGCACGTCGTAGAGGATCGCCGCGCCAGGATTGGTTCGCAGCAGCGACTGCGCGAGCAGCGCGGTCATGAAGTCGCCGTCGATGAAGGCGCCCTGCTCGTCGATGAAGAAGCAGCGGTCAGCGTCGCCGTCGAACGCGAGGCCGATGTCGGCGCTCTCGGCACGAACCTTGTCGATGATGAACGCGCGGTTCTCCTCGAGCAGCGGGTTGGGCTCGTGACCGGGGAAGCGCCCGTCGGGCTTCCAGTAGGTCTCGACGAGCTCGAGCTCCAAGCGCTCGAGCAGCGGTCCGACCGTCGGTCCCGCCATTCCGTTGCCACCGTCGAGCACGACGCGCAAGCCCTTGATCTCATCCGGATCGACGAACCCGAGCACCGCCTCCTGGAAGCCGCGCTGCCACTCGACGCGCTCGTGGCTACCGCCCCCGGGTGCCTTCCCGAGCCCCGCCTCGATCTTGCGGCGCACCTCGTCGATCCCGGTCTCTCCCGACAGCGCGAGGGCGCCACGCCCGACGAGCTTCGCACCCGTGTACGCCGCCGGGTTGTGCGACGCGGTGCAGATCAGGCCGCCGTCGAGCTTGCGCGAGCCGACCAGCCAGTAGCAGACCTCGGTCGCCGCCTCGCCGAGATCCATCACGTGCACGCCCTCGGCCATCAGGCCCGCGCGATAGCGCTCCGCCAGCTCGGGCGCGCTCAGGCGCATGTCATGCGCTAGCCCGACGCCGAGGTCGCGCGGCGGCTTGCCCGCCAGCTCCCCGAGGACGCGCGCGAACGCGCGGCCGATCTGCTCGGCGAGCGGCCCATCGATCTGCTCGCCGTAGATGCCGCGGATGTCGTACGCCTTGAAGATCGAAGCGTCGAGGTCCATGCGCGAGGGAGATCGTAGGTCAGACGGCGATCAGGCGTAAGCCAGCGACGCGGCCGAGCTCGCTCGTGTTGCGCGTCGCGAGGCCAAAATCATGCGCGATCGCTGTCGCCGCGATCCACAGATCGTGCGCACGAATCAGCTCGCCACGGGCCTCGAGCGCGGCCCAGATCTGAGCGTGTGTGCGAGCCACCGGCGTCGTGATAGGAACCACCGGGAGAGCGTGAAGTACGTACTCCGTGAAGCGTCCGCTCACGCCTCGCCCGCACACCCCAAAACCCGATCCCTAGACTTGGACGCATGTCCGGACACAGCAAATGGGCTGGGATCAAGCACAAGAAAGCGATCGTCGACGCGCGGCGCGGCCAGCAGTTCACGAAGCTCGCGCGGGCGATCACGGTCGCGGCGCGCGAGGGCGGCGGCGAGGTCGAGTCAAACGCGGCGCTCGCGAACGCGGTCCAGAAGGCCAAGGACGCGTCGATGCCCAAGGACAACATCGAGCGCGCGATCGCGAAGGGAAGCGGCGCCGGCAGCGACGCGGAGGCGATCGAGACAGTTCTTTATGAGGCCTACGGCCCGGGGGGTGTCGCCCTGTTGATCGAGGCCTACACCGACAATCGCAACCGCACCGGGGCCGACGTCAGGCACCTGCTCTCACGCGCGGGCGCGAGCCTCGGCGAGCCCGGCAGCGTCGGCTACATGTTCGACAAGCGGGGGGTCGTCGTGATCGACGCGAGCCGCTATAGCGAGGACGACCTGCTGCCCGCGATCGAGGCGGGCGCGCTCGACATCGAGTCAGACGACGACGTCTTCGAGGTGATCGCCGAGCCCGGCCAGCTGGGCGCCGTGCGAGCCGCGCTCGAGGCGGCCGGGGTCGAGATCGAGCGGGCCGAGCTCGAGCAGCGCCCGAGCGTGCGTGTCGAGCTCGACGAGGAGGACGCGCGGCGGCTGTTTCGCCTGATCGACTCGCTCGAGGAGAACGACGACGTCGGCGCGGTGCACTCGAACTTCGACGTCTCAGACGAGGTTTTGGAGCGCGTCGCGGGGTAGTGGGCTAGGCGCCGTGGAATCCGACGAGGCGGGTGAGCAGGCGCGTCAGCTCGGCGCGCTCAGCGGTCGATCGCGGTCGGAAGATTAGTTGGTGGTCCAATCATTCGCGCAGGCGTCCGGCCCGGCGCGCAGAATCACGACCGAACAGATGATCGTGCTGGGAATCGACCCGGGCCTCGCAAACACCGGCTACGGCGTCGTCGCGCGCCGCGGCGGGCGGCTTGTCGCGCTCGACGGCGGCGTGATCGAGACGCCCGCGGCGCTGGCCGACGAGTTGCGCCTGGCGCAGCTTCACGGCGCGCTGGCGGCGCTGCTGGAGGAGCACGCGCCCGACGCGATGGCGCTCGAGGCGCTCTATTTCGGCGCCAACGTGCGAACTGCGTTCGCCGTTGGCCAGGCGCGCGGGGCGGCGCTGCTCGCGGCCGGGCAGGGCGCAGTCGAGTGCTTCAGCTACACCCCGCAACAGGTCAAGGCCGCGGTCTGCGGCAACGGGCGGGCCGACAAGCAGCAGGTGACCTGGATGGTGCGGACGCTGCTGAGCCTGCCGGCGCCGCCGACGCCCGATCACGCAGCCGACGCGCTGGCGGTCGCGATCTGCCACGCCAACCATGCGCCGCTCGTGCGCGCGCTCGCGGGGACGCCACGATGATCGCGCTGCTGCGCGGTGAGGTGCTCTCGCGGCGAGGCGACAGCGTCGTCATCGCCTGTGGCGGCGTCGGCTACCGGGTCGGCGTCTCGGCGCAGACGCTCGCGAGCGTGCCGCCGCTCGGCAGCGAGGTAACGCTCCACACGCACCTGATCGTGCGCGACGACGCACTCCAGCTCTACGGGTTCGCCACCGAGCAGGAGCGCGAGCTCTTCCTGATGCTGCTCGGCGTCCAGTCGGTCGGGCCGAAGGTCGCGATCGCGGTGCTCGGTGGCGGCAGCGTCACAGAGCTCTACGCTGCGATCGCCGCCGGCGACAGCGCGCGCTTCCAGGCGGTCCCGGGAGTCGGCAAGCGCACCGCGGAGCGGATCATCGTCGAGCTGCGCGAGAAGGTCGGCGAGAGCATGGGGGAGGGCATCGTCGTGCGCCGCGCCGCCGATGCCGCGCCGCGCCAGATCGCGCGCGAAGGCCTGCTCGAGCTCGGGTTCGCGCCGGCCGAGGTCGACTCGCTACTCGCGGACGCGCAGGGCGAGAGCGCCGAGGAGCTGCTCGCCGCGGCGCTGCGCGCGACGAGGCTCGGAGCATGAGCGAGCGAATCCAGACGCCCTACCTCGCGGTCGAGGACGAGTTCGACGTCACGCTGCGCCCGCGCCGGCTCGAGGAGTTCGTCGGGCAGCGCCAGCTCAAGGAGCAGCTCGCGGTCGCGATCGAGGCGGCGAGCGCGCGCGGCGAGGCGCTCGACCACGTCCTGCTCGCCGGGCCGCCGGGGCTCGGCAAGACCTCGCTCGCTCAGATCATCGCGACCGAGCTCGGCGTTCCGTTCGTCGCGACAGCCGGACCGGCGCTCGAGCGCAAGGGCGACATCGCCGCGTTCCTCTCCTCACTCGAGCCGCGCAGCGTCTTCTTCGTCGATGAGATCCACCGTCTGCCGCGCGCGCTCGAGGAGACGTTCTACCCGGCGATGGAGGACAACCGCTTGCCGATCACGGTCGGGCAGGGCGCCGGCGCGCGCGTCGTCACGCTCGATCTGCCGCCGTTCACGCTCGTCGGCGCGACGACGCGCTCGGGCCTCTTGACGACGCCGCTACGCGACCGCTTCGGCATCCAGGCCCGCCTCGATCCATACACGCACGAGGAGCTCGCCGAGATCGTGCGCCGCGCCGCGCGAATCCTCGAGCTGACGCTCGACGGCGAGGGCGCGCTCGCGATCGCGCGTCGCAGCCGCGGCACGCCACGCGTCGCGAACCGCTTGCTCAAGCGCGCCCGTGACTTCGCCGAGGTTCGCGGGGACGGCACGGTCAGCGCCACTGCCGCCGAGGCCGCGCTCGCACTGCTCGAGGTCGACGAGCTCGGCCTCGATCGGCTCGATCGCGAGATCCTGCGCGTGATCTGCGAGCGCTTCTCCGGCGGTCCGGTCGGCCTCTCGACGCTCTCGGTCGCGGTCGGCGAGGAGCGCGACACGATCGAAGACGTCTACGAGCCCTACCTGCTCCAGCTCGGCATGATCAAGCGGACACCGCGCGGGCGCTCGGCAACGATCCACGCTTACGCGCACCTCGGACTCGACGCGCCGGAGGCGACCCCGGCGCTGTTCTAGCTTGCGATGCCGACCGGCGGCTTTCTGAACAATTGGCTGGGATTGATGATCGGTGGTCTGTGTATCGCGGGAGGCTCGATCGCCGGGGCGATCGCGGGAAGCACCTCGCTATGGGAAACGCTGATCGGGGTTGTCGTAGGGCTCCTGCTGCTCGCGTGGGGGCGCGAGCGGCTGCGCGAGTACAACCGCAGTGACCGCTATTGAGGCGCGTCTGGTGGCCCGGCTCGCAAGTCCTCCGCCGGCCCGCTGATCGGTGGTTGAGGTCGCGGCTGTAGGCTTCCCATACGTATGAGCCACCCTTTCATCTGCCCGAATTGCGGCGAGCGCTCGATCGCCTCGGACCGCTACGAGGCCTTCCGCCGCGACGAGCGTGGTTGCGCGCACTGCGGCTTCTCGTTCCTGTTCGAGCTGCTCGACGACTACTACCCGGCTCCCGATGCGGCTTTCTTCGTCGCCGACAAGGAGGGCCGCGTGATCGGTTGTGGGCGCGGCTCGTTCGAGCTCACCGGCTACGAGGAGGAGGAGGTCGTCGGTCAGCCGATCGCCCAGGCGCTCGGCCTCAGCTTCGAGAGCGGCCAGGATCACGTTGCGACAGTGCTCGAGTGGGGCGTGCGCGCGCTCGGCAAGCCGGCGACGCTGCGCACCGACAGCGATCGCTCCGCCACAGCGACAGCCGATCTCTTTCCCGCTTACGATGACGATGGCGGGCTGCTGCTCGTCCTGACACCGTCGCGCTGAGCGCACGGTCCCGCCGCCCCGAAACGCTCCCTTGAACATGCAGGCCAAGCCTTGAGTGACCGCCGACGCAACGCGTTCGTTCTCGCGATCGTCGCGGCGCTGATCATCATCTCGCTGCTCGTAACGGTCGGGATCCCAGGCGTCGTCAAGCCGAAGAAGACCCAGCTCGGCCTCGATCTGAAGGGCGGCGTCGAGCTGATCTTCCAGGGCCGCGCGACCAGCGGCGCGAAGGTCGACGCGGCGACGATCAACCAGGCGATCAGCATCATCCAGTCGCGCGTCAACTCGCTCGGCGTCAGCAACGCGTCGATCACGAGCTCGGGCAGCAACGAGATCGACGTCAGCCTCGCCGGTGTCAAGAGCGTCTCGCAGGCCGAGGCCGAGGTCGGCACGACCGCGGAGCTCTACTTCTACGACTGGGAGGCCAGCGTCCTGACCGCCTCGTGCAAGCCGGCGGGAGCGAACGACTCGTCGGCGACGGGCGATGACTCGGCTGCGAACGCTGACGGCGGGAACCCGGGCACCTCCGCGAACGCGCTCAACGAATACGCAGCCGTAGCACGCGCCGAGCGCTGCCCGGCGGCGCACTACAAGACCATGTCCGCGCCTTACGGGACCTATTACTACGTCGATCCGGCGAAGCAGACGATGCTGACGCCCAACGGCGAGGCGGTGCCCTACCCCGGCAACTCGGCCGAGCAGCAGGTGGCCAAGGGATACCTCAAGCAGGACGTCTCGGTGGCCGGGAAGAAGGTGCCGCCCGGCGCGAAGATCGTCTTCGTCAAGCCGGGCACGGTTGTCCGTCAGGCGCTGACGCCAACCGACGCGGCAGACCCCACCTACGACTACTACTACGTCCTGCGCGATGACCCGGTGATCACGGGCAAGGACGTGACGAATCCGTCCGAGCAGATCGACACGCAGACCGGTGAGCCCGTCGTCGAGTTCGGCTTCAAGGGGAACGCCACAAGCGTCTTCCAGAAGGTCACGGCGACGATCGCACAGCGCGGCTCGTCCACCAGCGTCGGAAACAACTACAACTTCCAGCACTTCGCGATCGTGCTCGACCAGCGGCTGATCACGGTCCCGTACATCGACTTCACGCAGTTCCCGAGCGGTATCGATGCGACGACCGGCAGCGAGATCTCCGGCTCTTTCACGATCTCGACCGCGCAACAGCTGGCGAACCTGCTCTCGAGCGGCGCGCTGCCGATCAACCTGGTGGTCATCTCGAGCCAGCAGGTCGGGGCGACGCTCGGCCACCAGGCGCTCAACCAGGGACTGCTCGCGGGTGCCGCCGGCCTCTTGATCGTCGCGCTGTTCCTGCTGGCGTTCTATCGCGTGCTCGGCGTGATCGCGGTCGCCGCGCTCGCGATCTACGCGATCTACTACTACGCGCTGATCAAGCTGATCCCGATCACGCTCACGCTGCCGGGAATCGCCGGCTTGATCCTGACGATCGGCGTCGCTGCGGACGCGAACGTCGTCATATTCGAACGCGTCAAGGAGGAGTCGCGCGCCGGGCGCTCGGCCGCGAACGCGATCGCCGCCGGCTACAAGCGCGGCTTCGGGTCGATCATCGACGCGAACGCGGTCACGTTCATGACGGCGTTCATCCTCTTCATGCTCTCGCAGGCCGACGTCAAGGGCTTCGCGTTCACGCTCGGGATCGGCGTGATCGTCTCGCTGCTGACCGCGGTTGCGGCAACGCGCGCGATCCTCACCACGATGGGCTCGACGCGCGCGCTGCGGCGCCAGTCGTCGATCGGCGTGCGCAAGCGTTTCACCGCTTGGCGCTTCGACTTCATGGGCCGCTCGCGCTGGTTCTTCACGCTGTCGGGCACGATCCTCGCGGTCGGTGCGATCGCGATCGGCGTCAAGGGCGTCAACTTCGGCATCGATTTCGTCTCCGGCACGCAGATCCAGGCGACGTTCGCGCGCTCCGCCTCGATCAGCGACGTCGACAAGGTGCTCGCCTCGCTGCACGGCAACGGCCTGCCGAAGCTGCTCGCAAACCCGGTCGTGCAGCAGATCAGCGCACGAACGCAGGGGACCGGCTCGAAGGCCCGGAGCGTCTCCAACAGCTACCAGATCTCGGTCAAGACGCTCTCGCCCGGGCAGCTCGGCAACAACTTCACGCCGGGCACCGTCGAGTACGCGCTCAACCAGGCGTTCGGGCTCAAGAGCGGCGGCTTCAGCTCGACCTCGGTCGGGCCGAGCTTCGGCAAGACCGTCGAGAACTCCGCGCTGGTCGCGATCATCGCGTCGCTGCTCGCGATCTCGGCCTACATCGCGCTGCGCTTCGAATGGAAGTACGCGGTCCCGGTGCTGATCGCGCTCGCCCACGACCTCCTGATCACAGCCGGCGTCTACGCGTTGACCGGGAGGCAGGTGACAGCCGACACGGTCGCGGCTCTCCTGACCATCCTGGGCTACTCGATCTACGACACGATCATCGTCTTCGACCGGGTGCGCGAGAACGTCGCGCGAATGCAGAACGCTGCCTTCTCGCAGATCGTCAACCGCTCGATGTCCGAGGTGCTCACGCGATCCCTCGCGACGAGCTTCTGCACGCTGCTCCCGGTGCTCGCGCTGCTGCTGTTCGGCGGCACGACGCTGAAGGACTTCGCCTTCGCCCTGCTCGTCGGCGTCGCCTCCGGCGCGTACTCGTCGATCTTCATCGCCTCGCCGGTGCTGACGCACTGGAAGGAGCGCGAGCCCGTCTATCGCCGGCGGCGCGCGCGGATCGCGGCCGCCAACGGCGGCGTCGTGCCGGCCTATGCGACATCCGGCGACGCGGCGCGCGAGACGGTCGTGCAGGAGCGCCGCCCGCGCCGCGGCGGGCGCCTCACGCAGCCCGATCTGCCGGGTGCGGGCGTCTCCGGATCCGAGTGGGGCCAGCTCGTGCGTGACCTGCACGCCGATCGCCCCGCACCGACGCTGATCCCCGAGCCCGAGCCCGACCTGACTGCGGATGCCCGCCCCGAGGATGTCGTCATGCCGAAGGACGAGCGACCGCGCGGCGCCTCCAAGTCGCGCTCACGCAACCGCCGCCACGGGAGGAACAGGTAAGTGGTCCTCCCGCGCACGGCGCACATCGTGAGTCGGCATCCGGACGCCGTCCGGCGGCGTCCTTCCCCCGTTCGGGGGACAGGCAATTCGCGGCACGGCAGCCGGCCTTGCTCGCTCCTTGCGTCCTGGCGAGCCGACGCCGGCCGCTCGCCACACACCGCATACCGTGCGCGGGAGAACCACTAATGGGAGTCCTCGCCTGGGTCATGATGGGCCTTGCCCTCTGGCACTACACGATCTGGCTTCCGGATCGCTTCTGGGGTGGGATCGTCGGCGCGCTGGTCTTCTCGATCGTCGGCTCGATCGTCGCCGGGTTCCTGATCTTCGCGCTCGCGCACCACGGCCTCGCGGTGCCGGGCCGCCACGCGACGCACCTCTCGACGGTCCTCTACGCGATCCCCGGCGCGCTCGTCGGGATGCTGCTCGGTTACGTGATCGGCGCGGCGCGCGAGCGCGCCGGGCAGCCTGAGCGCCGCTAACTACACGTTCGCGGGCGGTGCGAGCGCGACCCTGACGATCAGTGCCGGCGCTCCTTCCACGACGGCGCCGAGCAACCACTTCACCGTCACCAACGCCCACCTGCTGCGCAACGGCCTCGTCCGCCTGACGCTGACGGTTTCGGACGCCGGCACGGCCGAGATCGTGATCACGCGCAAGGGCGGTGGCCGGTACGCGACGAAGACGGTCACGCTGAGCGGTGCCGGTAGCACCGTGATCACCGTCACGCCACCGGCGAAGGCCGGGCGCGCAGTCGCCCGCACGCTCGAGCTGAGGGGGGTCGAGCTTTCGGTCAGCTTCAGCCCGAGCGGCGGCACGCCGGCGACCTTCGGCCCGACGAAGCTCGGACTCACGACGCACAAGCACAAGAAGCACTAGCGCGCAGTGTTCCGTCGCATCGCGTGCGTAGGCTCGTGCGCGATGAACACGGAGCAACAGAGAGTCGCCTTCGAGCTCGCGCCGGCGCGTTTCGCGGACCTCGCGCTGCTCGAGCGCGAGCTCCGGGTCAGCCACGTGCTGGCGCAGGTGCTCGCGCGCCGCGGGCTTAGCGAGCCTGCTGCGGCGCGTGCGTTCCTCGCCGCGGAGGAGTGCCACTCGCCGCGTGCATTCCGCGGCATCGGTGCTGCCGTCGAGCTCGTGCTCGGCCACGTCGAGCGCGGCTCGGTCATCACCGTCCACGGTGACTACGACTGCGACGGCGTCTGCTCGACGGCGATCCTCGTCGGCCAGTTGCGCGCGCTCGGCGCCGACGTCGACTGGTACCTGCCGGACCGCGTGGCCGACGGCTACGGGCTCGCCCTCGCGACGGTGGCGCGCCTCGCCTCGCGTGGGACACGCCTGCTGATCGCGGCCGACTGTGGGATTACGGCGATCGAGCCGGTGGCTGGCGCACGCGCGGCCGGCATGGACGTGCTCGTCACCGACCATCACGCGCCGCGCGCGGACGGGGCCCTGCCGGGCGCCCCGCTCGTGCATCCCGCGCTCTGCGGCTACCCGTCTGCGCAGCTCTGCGCGACCGCTGTCGCGGCCAAGCTCGCCCAAGCGTTGCGCGCAGCCGCCGGACTCGACGACAGCGAGAGCGCGGCCGAGCTCGAGCTGGTCGCGCTCGCGACGGTGACCGATGTCGTGCCCCTGCTCGGCGAGAACCGCCGGCTCGTTCGTGCCGGTTTGCGCGCGATGGCGAGCACGGCGCGGCCCGGCCTGCGCGCGCTGATGCGTGTCGCACAGGTCGACCCGCTGCGCGTCGACGAGCGCGCGCTCGGCTTCCGCATCGGTCCGCGGATCAACGCAGCTGGGCGGATGCAGCGCGCCGACAGCGCACTCGAGCTGCTGCTGACCGCTGACGAAGCCCGCGCTGTCGAGCTCGCGGATGAGCTCGACCACCTGAACGCCGAGCGACGCCACGCAGAGACGCGGATCCGCTTCGAGGCGGAGGCGCAGGTTGCGGCGAGCGGCCCGGCGAGCGCGTACGTCCTTGCGGGCGAGGACTGGCATCCCGGCGTGATCGGGATCGTTGCCGCTCGCATCGCCGAGCGCCACGGACGGCCTGCGGTACTGCTCGCGCTGGGCGAGGAGGTCGCCGTCGGGTCCGCGCGATCGATCCCCGCCTTCGATCTGCTCGCGGGCCTCGAGGCAGCGGCCGCCGAGCTCGTCACCTGGGGCGGGCACCGTGCGGCAGCGGGCCTGCAGGTCGAGCTCGCGAAGATCGACGCGTTTCGCGCTGCCTTCGTCGCCCACGCCGAGCGCGAGCTCGCGCAGCACGACCTCACCCCGCATGAACGGGTCGACGCGATCATCGATGGCGGCGACGTCGGCCTGGCCCTGGCCGAGGAGCTCGCTTCGCTCGCGCCGTTCGGCGCTGCCAACCCCGCCGTGTCGCTGCTGCTGCGCGCCGCGACGATCGAGGACGTGGCCGGGTTCGGCGGCGAGCGGCGGGGCGATCACGCGCGCTTCACGATCACAGCCGGCGGTGGGCGGGCACGCGCTGTCGCGTTCGGCTCCGGTACGCGCCTCGGAGTCGAGCCGGGAATCCCCGTTGATGCTGCCTTCGCGCTCGAGCGCAACGAGTGGCAGGGCGTCGTCGAGCCGCGGCTCGTCCTGCGTGCGCTTGCCGCGTGCGCTCCGCAGCAGGTCACGATCGTCGGCGAGCCGCCGGACTACCTCGCGTGCGCGTTGGGCGAGCTCGAACGGGATCTCGCGCCCGCGCCCGCCGGGGTCGCGAGCGCCCCGCAGCGCGAGCCGCGTGACAGGCGCGGCCGTGGCGTTGCCGCCACGATCGCGGGGCTCGTCGCCACCGGTGAGCCGGTGCTCGTGCTGTGCGCCGCAGCCAGCGAGCGCCAGCGCCACATGGCCGGGCGCCTCGGCGGCTTCGCGCTCTGCTCCTACGCAGCGCTCGAGCGCAACCCCGAGATCGAGTCCCCCTACATGCACCTGGTCCTGCTTGACCCGCCCGCCAGCGAGCAGCAGCTCGCGCTCGCCCACTGCGGCAACGGTTTCACCCATCTTGCTTGGGGCGAGCCTGAGCTACGCTTTGCAGTGCACATACATGGGCGGGAGTACCAGCTCAGGGACCCGCTCGCCGCCTGCTACCGGTCGCTTCGCGACCTGGAGGGCGCGGCGGGCGAGCGACTCGAGCGGGTCCTCCGTGGGGACGCGCCGCAGGGACACTCGCCAGAGCTGGCGGGGCGTCTGCTGCGAGTCCTCTCCGAGCTCGAGCTCATCACCGTTGACGCGCCGGGGCGCGCGGCGCGGGTTACGAGCACAGCGAGCACGAGCCTCGACCGGTCACCCGCCTTCGTGGCATACAGCCAGCGACTACAGGACGGACTGAGATTCCTAGAACCCAGCAAGGAGCAAGCAGCGTAGATCCCGCGCAGACCGCGGAGGCTGACGTGGCGTATACGTCTGCCGCCGAGCTGACCGAGCGGGACCGCGGCCTGCTCTCGGACCTCTTCGCAATCGTCGAGGAGCACGCCGAGGAGTCGCTGGTCGAGATCGACCGCGCGCTCGTCGAGGAGGCGTTCGTCTTCGCCTGCGAGCACCACGCCGACCAGCGCCGGCGCTCTGGTGAGGACTTCATCACGCATCCGGTTGGCGTCGCGCTGATCTGTGCGGGCATGCTGCTCGACACGGAGACACTCTGTGCCGCGCTCCTGCACGACACGGTCGAGGACACGACAGCGTCGCTGGCTGAAGTCGAAGAGCGCTTCGGCGAGGAGATCGCAAACCTCGTCGACGGCGTCACGAAGCTCACCGGCATCACGTTCTCCTCGCGCGACGAGGCGCAGGCCGAGAACTACCGCAAGATGATCGTCGCGATGGCAAGCGACGTTCGCGTCATCCTGATCAAGCTCGCCGACCGGCTCCACAACATGCGCACGCTGAAGGGGCTGCCCAAGCAGAAGCAGCTCGAGAAGGCGCGCGAGACACTCGAGATCTACGCCCCGATCGCGCACCGGCTTGGCATCCACGCAATCAAGTGGGAGCTCGAGGACCTTTCATTCGCGACGCTGCACCCGCGCAAGTACTCGGAGATCAAGGGTCTCGTCGCGCAGCAGCGCGAGGAGCGCGAGCGCTACGTCACCGAGGCCGGCCGGTACCTGCAGGGCGAGCTCGAAGGCGTCGGGATCAGCGCGCTGATCTCAGGCCGCGCGAAGCACTTCTTCTCGATCTACACGAAGATGACCCGTAAGGGCCGCGAGTTCAACGAGATCTACGACCTCACTGCGATGCGCGTCGTCGTCGACGGCGTGAAGGACTGCTACGGCGCGGTCGGCGTCGTTCATTCGCTCTGGAAGCCGCTTCCGGGTCGCTTCAAGGACTTCATCGCGATGCCCAAGTTCAACATGTACCAGTCGCTGCACACGACGGTGATCGGTCCGGAAGGACGCCCGCTCGAGATCCAGATCCGCACGCGCGAGATGCACAACATGGCGGAGTACGGCGTCGCCGCGCACTGGATGTACAAGCGGGTCGACGCCGCGAGCGGCAAGGCTGCGTGGAGCGAGGACACCGAGAAGCTCAAGTGGCTGCGCTCGATGGCCGACTGGCAGTCGGAGACGAGCGATCCCAAGGAGTTCATGGAGACGCTCCGCGTGGACCTGTTCGAGGACGAGGTCTACGTGTTCACGCCCAAGGGCGAGGTCAAGTCGCTTGCTGCCGGCGCGACCCCACTCGACTTCGCCTACGAGGTCCACACGGACGTCGGCCACCGCTGCGTCGGCGCGAAGGTCAACGGCAAGATCGTCCCGCTGCACTACGAGCTGCGCTCCGGCGACATCGTCGAGATACTCACCTCCAAGCGCGAGCGTGGGCCGTCGCGCGACTGGCTTGCGGTCGTCAAGACGACGCGCGCGCGCAACAAGATCAAGGCCTGGCTGAAGGCCGAGACGCGCGATGACACCGAGCACTCCGGGCGCGAGGCGCTCCAGGACGAGCTGCGCAAGCAGGGTCTGCCGGCCCAGCGGATCGCCGGTTCGGCGCTGCTGGCCGACGTGATCCGCGAGATGGGCTTCCGCAAGGCTGAGGAGTTCTACGTCGCCCTCGGTGCCGCGAAGATCGCGCCCAAGACCGTCGTCGCGAAGATCATGACGCGCCTCAAGCGCGGCGAGGCAGCCGAGGAGGAGGAAAGCGTCAGCCAGATCGTCTCGACGCGCCGCGAGCGCAGACGGCCGACCAACTCCTCGAGCGAGTTCGGAATCCGCGTCGAGGGCGTCAGCGACGTGATGCTGCGCCTGGCCAAGTGCTGCCGGCCGGTGCCCGGCGATCCGATCCTCGGCTACATCTCGCTCGGACGCGGCATCACGATCCACCGCGAGGACTGCCCGAACGCACGCGCGCTGCGCCGCGATCCGGACCGTTTCACCCCGGTCTCGTGGGAGGGCGAGCAGACAACCGGCTTCAAGGTCGAGATCCAGATCGACGGTTGGGATCGCCATCGCTTGCTGGAGGACATCTCACGCACCTTCTCCGAGGCGGGGATGAACATCGCCGAGGCTCAGTGCACCGCGAACCCGCCGATGATCCGCAACCGCTTCGTCGTCGAGTGCGCCGACACGCAGACGCTCAAGGCGACGATCACGCGCCTGCGCAACATCGACTCGGTCTTCGACGCCTTCCGCGTCATCCCGGGCGCGTAGCGGCGGCTGCGCGGGCCCTCCGCGGGAGCGGGGTGGTCGGAGCGACCGTGCTGGCCTGAGGCGGGCGTTAACGACGAGCGCCCGGCTGGAGCCGGGCGCTCGGTACGGAGGTGCGGCGCGGTTTAGGCGGTTGCCTTTGCTGTGCCGCCGACCTTTGCCGGCGTCGTCTCGCTGACGCGCTCGGGCCGGAGGTTCAGCAGATAGTTGGCGACCGGGAGGAGGAAGAGGATTGCGCCGATCACGATCAACAGGATCCCGGCAAGGATCGCGTAGGTGCCGACCTGTCCCCAACCCCAGGCATTGAGCAGCATGCCGCGCAGCGTCGTGCCCATGAACAGGGTCTGGCGCTCAGACGCGAGGGTGGCGTTCTTCATGCCGCCGGCGATCCACGCATCGGAGACCTGTGAGTAGGTCTTGCCGCCGGAGATCTTGTTCATGTCGGGCAGGATCTGGTCGTCGGCATAGAGCTTTGCCTGGCTGCCGGTCAGCACCTGCTGCCCCGCGTACGGCTTGAGCACCGCGTACTCGGCCGGCTTGGGGAAGAAGATCTGCTGCGGCGCCAGCTCGGTGCGAACCACCGAATGCGTGTAGTTGCCGGCAACTACTGAGACGACGCCGACGGCGATCAGACCGGCGGCAAGGCCAGCCGCGACCGGGGTCAACTGCGTGATCTTGGAAAGGAATGTACGCACCACTGTCCTCCTGAAAGTTTGTTTGTAGCCTGGTGCGTAGCCTCCCGCGAGCGGCTCCTCGCTCCATCCGGGCCGCTCCGTAGAAACAGCGGCGGGGGATACCCGCTGCGCTCAGTGGTTTACACGGACCTCAGCAGACGACGCTGAGGGCCGCATGGCGCAGCTCGAAGTGCGCCGCCTGAACGTCCCCGACATAGTCTCCGTCGAGCTGGAGCGGGAGCGCGCGGCCGTCCGCGGTCTCGACGATCACGCCGTCGCTCGTCGTGAATGCGACAACCCGCCGGTGGCCGGCTACCTCGCGAGCGGGGCTGACGGCGCGGAGAACAAGCGCTGGCACGGACAGCGGCGAGCTTCGCCCCAGCACGACCCCAGCGAGCGTTCCGTTCTCGAGCGTCGCGCCGGCCGCGAGGTCGATCGGGTGGTCGTTGAAGTAGGTGTAATGGTGGGCGTTCTGGACGACGGCCGTGACCCCGGCGAGCGTCCTTCCGTCAACCGCAACAGTCAGCTGCGGCGGGCTGCGGAGGTAGCGCCGAGCAAGCGTCCACAGGGCAGCGGCGGCAAAGAAGCTCGGACCGAAACGTGCCTTCAGCGCCGGCTTGCTGTCGACTACGCGCACCACGCTCGCGTCAAGTCCGACCCCGGCGCTGAAGGTGTAGTGCCGTCCGTTGACGAAGCCGAGGTCGATCGTGCGAACCTGCCATCTGTCGGCGAGCGCCAGCAGGTGCTCGGTCGCGTCGACGATCTCGCCGGGTATTCCGAGCAGCTTGCAGAACACGTTGGCCGAGCCGCCGGGAAGCGGTGCCAGTGGCGTCGCTGACCCGGCAAGGCCGTTTGCGATCTCGTTGACGGTCCCGTCGCCTCCGAACGAGATGACGACGTCGTAGCCGCGAGCGCCAGCGGCAAGCTCGGTCGCGTGACCGGGCGCCTGGGTCGCGACGGCCTCGACCTCGTAGCGTGACGCGAGCGCGGACAGCACGAGCGTTCGCAGGCGCTCGGAGACGGCCGTCGCGTACGGGTTGACGATCACGAGCGCGCGGCGTCGCGGTGCGCCACCGAGCGGGGAGGGCAGCAGCTCGGCAACCTCTGGCACGCGCGCAGCCTAGTCGTTTGAATCCGATCCAGGCTGTGCCTATACTTGCGATTACATAGCTGGACGCATCCAGAGGGGTGGAGGGACTGGCCCTATGAAACCCCGGCAACCATGTCGCGCAAGCGGCAAACGGTGCCAATTCCATCAGGCTCCAATGCAAGCCTGGGAGATGTGGCCGGGGCTTTAAACGAGAGCCTTCGCCACAAGACCGGCGGAGGTTTTTTTCATGGCAGTCGAGCAGTTGAAGTGCAAGGAGTGCGGGACCACCTATCCGCTCGAGGCGTTGTACGTCTGCGAGCGATGCTTCGGTCCGCTCGAGGTGACCTACGACCACAGCGGCCTTGGCGACCGCGACGCGCTGCGCCGGCGCATCAGGGCGGGACGCGAGGACGTCTGGCGCTACGCCGACTTCCTGCCGCTCAGCGGCCCGCCGCCGGGACCGGGCAACCCCGCCATACCGCTCGCCGGGCTTCCGGCCGGATGGACCCCGCTGATGCGCGCCGAGCGGCTCGGCGAGCGTCTCGGGCTGCGCAACCTCTACGTCAAGAACGACGCCGCGAATCCGACATATTCGTTCAAGGATCGCGTGGTCGCGATCGCCTCGGCGCGGGCGCGGGAGCTCGGCTTCAGCGCGCTCGCTTGCGCCTCGACAGGCAATCTCGGAAACGCGGTGGCGGCGCAGGCCGCGGCGGTCGGCCTGCCGTCATACGTGTTCATCCCGGCCGACCTCGAGGAGCAGAAGGTCCTCGCGACCGGAACCTACGGCACCAACCTGGTGGAGGTTCGCGGCACCTACGACGATGTGAACCGCCTCTGCACGGAGATCTCGGCCGAGCATGACGATTGGGCGTTCGTGAACATCAACATGCGGCCCTACTACGCCGAAGGCTCGAAGACAGTGGCGTTCGAGATCGCCGAGCAGCTCGATTGGACGCTGCCCGACCGTTTGATCGTCCCGATCGCGTCCGGCTCCCTGTTCACGAAGATCGCGCGCGGCTTTGAGGAGTGGCTCTCGCTCGGTATCGTCGAGGGGGACCTGCCGGTGATGAATGGTGCGCAGGCAACGGGTTGTGCCCCGGTCGCCAATGCGTTTGCCGCCGGCGCCGACTTCTGCCAGCCGGTGAAGCCGGACACGATCGCCAAGTCGTTGGCAATCGGCAACCCCGCCGACGGTCCCTACGCGCTCGATCTGGCGCGCCGCACCGGCGGTACGATCGAGTCCGTGACCGACGAGCAGATCCGCGAAGGCATCTCACTGCTCGCGCAGACGACGGGCGTCTTCACCGAGACGGCTGGCGGCGTCAGTACGGCGGTGCTCGCGGAGCTGGCGCGGCGTGGCGAGATCGACCCCGATGAGCGCGTCGTGCTCGTGATCACCGGCGTCGGCCTGAAGACCCTCGACGCGGTCAGGGGCAGCTTCGAGCGACGGCAGATCGAGCCGAGCATCGAAGCGTTCGACGAGACGTTTGCCGGGGCGGTGAGCTAGGTGGCTGTCGCTGTCAAGATCCCGCTCGCGCTGCGTCCAGCAACCGGCGGGGCAACCGAGGTGAGCGTGCAGGGAACGACCGTGCGCGAGGTGCTCGAATCGCTGTTCGACCGCTTTGGCGAGCTGCGGGGGCGGATCGCCGATGATGGCGGCGCGCTGCGCCGCTTTGTCAACGTCTATGTCGGGGGCGAGGACATCCGCTTCCTCGAGGGCCTCGATACGCCGGTCCCCGACGGCAGCGAGCTGACGATCCTCCCGGCAGTCGCAGGAGGTGTCTGAGAGGTATGCCGAAGAAGATCAACTGGCTCGAAGAGCCCGAGGACAAGGACTACGCGGCCGCGCGCAGCTACCTCTCGCTGATCGTTCCCCCGGAGACGCTCGATGACCTGATCGCACGGTTTGCACAGGCGCCGAACGGCCATTGGCGTGCCAAGGACATCCTGCGTGCGGCACAGCTGCCGCTGCTCACTGCCAAGAAGAGCGGCGAGGTCGTCGAGAAGCTCGCGCACATCAAGGCCGGGATCGCGATCTCCCCGATCCTGCTGGTCTGTTTGCGCGACGAGATCGTGCTACAGATCGCCGACGGCTACCACCGCACCTGCGCGGCCTACCTCACCGATGAGGACACAGTCGTTCCCGGCCGGATCCTTTTCCCAGCGTAAGCGGCGCCTAGCCGGCCGCTACTGCTCGCCGGTGACCTTGACCTCGGCGTGCCCACTGACGGCTGCGACGCCGTTCGCGCGCTCGAGCTCCGGCAGCGCGCCGCCGGAGCCAGCGGCCGCCTCGTTCTCGCGCTTGACCTCGACCCAGATCTCCTCGCGGTAGACGGGGACGGCGCGGGGCGCGTCGATCCCGATCCGCGCGGTCTGCCCGGAGATCTCGAGCAGGGTCACGACGATGTCTTCGCCGAGCATGATCCGCTCGCCTGTGCGGCGGGTGATCTTCAGCATCGCCGTATTATCGTCGCGGCGATCGCGGGCGTCGTCAAGCGGCCGACTGCGACTGGGCCGGGAGGCCCGCATCGGCTGGAAACAGCGGGGCACGCAGCTCGCAACCGGCTGCCTGGTTGATCACCTGGTGGCCGACGCCGGCGTGGATCACGATCGGGGCACGCAGGTTCGCGACGAAGTCAGAGAGAACCGGCGCCGCGCGCACCGTGACGTAGAGGTCGATCGGGCTGGCTTCGTCGAGCCCG
The DNA here is from genome assembly GCA_050010595.1 of Solirubrobacteraceae bacterium. Classification (GTDB taxonomy): domain Bacteria; phylum Actinomycetota; class Thermoleophilia; order Solirubrobacterales; family Solirubrobacteraceae; genus Palsa-513. Next base: position 219,651 of record JBEKKS010000001.1, on the reverse strand, counting down.
AGCCGTTGTGCCTCGCTCTCGCCGAGCTCGAGCTTGTAACCGGCGAAGAACTGCTGCGGATTGGCAACCGGTAGCGCGAGCGCGCCGTCATCGAGCGAGTGCAACCAGAGGAAAGGACTGTTCGGGTTGTTGGCGATCAGCGTGTAGCGCGAGCCGCGCAATCCGATCAGCCCGTCGGGAAAGTCGATCACAGCATCGGCCTGAACTTCCAGGCTGCCGAAGCGTGAGCTTTGGATCGTCATTGTTGTGTTGGGCGTGTGTGTCATGAGCTCAGGAAGTCGGTCAGTGATTCCTCGATTATCTTCGCGCCAGCCTCGAGCGCTGCCTCGTAGGCGGCAGATTCAGTCGAATACTGGGTGGTGAGTGTTGCCTCGTCGGCATCCTGCGTGCTCGCGAGCTGCGTGTTGTCAGCCGACTGCTCGGACTGTACCTCCGATGCTGCGTCCGAGAGTCGGTCGGTCAGAACGCCAACGTTCGACTGGAGCGCCTGTAGCGAGTCCACGTTCGTGTCCAGGTTGCCGAGGTCTGTCTCGAGGCCGGTCTGCGAGCCGTTCTGCAGGTCGGTGGCGACCTGACGCAGCGTGTCCAGCAGCAGGCCGTCATTAGAGCCGGAGCCGTTGCCGAGCACGCTCGACAGATCCGTGTTGACCTGGACGCTCTCGTTGGCCCCGATTTGGCGCGTAACGGAGCCGCTGTTGCCCTGGTAGGTGTCATCGCTACCCGTCGCGTAGGGCGCGGTTGAGCTGTCCGAGCCGGAGAACACGTAGTTACCGTCGTACTGCGAGTTGGCCTCCTGCTTGATCTCGTCGATCAGCTCGTTGACCTCGGATGCCGCGGACTGGTCATCGGAGCTCGAGTTCGTGTCGTTTGCCCCTTCGACCACAAGCTCGCGGATTGTCTCGACAGCGTTGTTGATCGACGTCAGCGCGCTACTGGCGGTGTTGAGCCAGGCGGTGCCGTCGGTGTTGTTGTTCGAATAATTGGTCTGCTCCGAGAGGTTGTCGTTCAGATCGAGGATCACGCTCGTCCCGTACGGGTCATCCGACGGCTGGTTGATCCGCTTGCCGGACGCCAGCTCGGACTCGGTCTGAGTCAACGCGGTCATGTCCGAGTCGACGTTCGTGACGACGTCCTGCGACATCATCAGCTCTGTGACGCGCTCGACCATCAGAGTCCCGCGCCTCCAACCTGACTGATCAACGTTCCCAGCACGCTGCTGAGGGTTGACAGCGTCTGCGCGGATGCCTGATAGCCGCGCTGCTCACTGATCAGGTTCGCCATCTCCTGCTCCTCCGAGACGCCGGAGACGCTGTCGCGCTGGTCAGAGAACGCTGTGACGATCGCCTGCGAGGTCGTCTGGCTGCTCTGCGCGCTGCTGACGTCATCGCCGACCTGCGTCACGAGCTGGTCGTAGGTCTGGTCAACCGTGCCGCCCTGCAGGTTTGCGACCTGCCCGGCGTTCGTCGTATCGACGCTGCCGGCGCTCACCGCTGGATTGCCGATGATCTGCGAGCCGCTCGCGCTACCGAAGAACCCGGTTGAGAGTCCGTTGACCGTGGAGCTGAGATCGCTGGCGATGCTGCTGAGCGAGCTCATGTAGCCGCCGATCGTGCCGGTCGAGGAGGAGGCGTCCAGCAGGGCACCGAGCTCGCCACCTGTCGCGCTCGTGATCGTCTGCGGCCAATCGACGGTGCCGCCGGACACGAGCGGGTTTGAAGCATCGCCGAAGTTGACGGTGACCGAGCCGTCGTTCTGCTGGGTGACGGTGATGTTGCCGAGCGTCGAGAGGTCGTCGAGCGCGCTGTCGCGCTCATCCTCGAGCGTGTTCGGGCTCTGCCCGGCCGCGAGCGCCTGCTTGATCGACGTGTTGAGCGAGGCGATCTTGGTCGCGTCCTGATAGAGCTCGCCGCCAGTGGAGTTGCCGGAACTGGGCGCGGCGGTGAGGCTCGTGTACTGCGCGCTCGCCTCGCTCTGCACCTGTTGGAGGCCGCTGTAGACGTTGTTGATCGTCTGCGAGAGCGTTCCCGCGTCGCCGACCAGAGCCTGCTGCGCCGAAAGGCTCGACGGATCGTTGGCGACGGAGTTCCAGTCGCTCCAAAACGTCTGCAGCTGACCGGAGATCGCGTCGGTGGACGGCTCGTTCAGGAGTGTCTGGGCATCGCCCAGATCTGTCGCCTGTTGCGTGTAGCTCCCGAGCTGGGTGTTCTGCGCGCGGTACTGCGCATCGAGAAACGTGTTGCGCTGCCGCGTGACCGACCCGACATCGACGCCCGTACCGAGCTGTGTGCTGGCGCCGTCCGCGTTGGTCGCCGACGGGATCGTCAGCGGCGTGCTCTCGCTGAGGTTGACGACCTCTTCGGAGTAGCCGGTCGTGCTCTCGTTGTCGATGTTGTTGCTGGTCGTATCGAGCTCGACCTGGGCGGCCTCGATGCCCGACAGCGCCGAATCGATACCCGTGAGCGTTGGGATCGCCATCGCTATGCCTGCATGTCGAGGACGCGGCGCGCTCCGACGGTCGCGGCGCTGCGCCTGGACGGCTTCGTAGCGGCGTCGCCGTAGGCGCCAGGACCGTCGAGGTCGACAAGGCGCAACAGGTGGTCGAGGAAGGCGAGCTCGTGGGTCATCAGCGCGCGGTTGACGATGTGTTCGCGCTGGATCTCATCGAGCAGGCCGCGTAGCTCTGCGCTTGCCGCGCGTGCCGCCGTTGCGGCCGCAGCAGTCATCAGCGAGGTCAGCGCCTCGAGGGTGACCGCGCCGGAGCCGATCCGAAGGCGCGCGCCCGCACGCTCGAGCAGGAGCGTGCGCGCAGCGTCGATCTGGCGACGGCGCTCGAGCTCGGCCTGCATGCGGCCGGCGAGATTGACCACTTCCTGGACAGCGCGCCGGCGGATCGCCTGGCCCTGTTCGAGAACGATGGCGAGCAGCACACGCGCTGACGCGAGTTGCGTGTCGAGGTGCGCCAGCACTTCAGCGCTCAACTGCGGGTCGCCGGCCGGGCCCGCCGGGAGCCGTGCACTCGGCAGGGCGGCGAGACTCACGACTGCTCCGTCTCGCTGCCGTCTTGGGTGCTACCGGCGGCATCAGCACTTTCGAAGCTCGGCAGAAGCTGGGCCGCCAGGCCGAGACCGCCAGCCGACATGATCGAGCTGGAAAGCGCGCTTGGCAGGAGCGAAGCGAACCCGCCGAGCCCCGAGCTGCCGTCGGAGGAGGAGGAGGAGCTGTCGAGGCCGCTGTTTTGCATCATCTGCTCGCAGAGCTGGTTGACGAGCACGCTCTCGAAGTCGAGTGCCTCTGAGTAGGCCTGCTTGACCGCCGGCGAGCCGTCACGAACGCTTGCCGGCTCTGTCGTCGTGTTGACAGCGGTTAGCGAGCTCGAGATGTCACTTGCGGTCAATGCCATCAGCGCAGCTGGTCCGCGGTCTGCATCATCTGCTGTTCAATGTCCATCGCCTTGCTCGCCAGCGAGTAGGTCTGCTGAGCATCCATCATGTCGGTCATCGCGGTGGCGATGTTCACGTCAGAGCTGTTCAGCGAGCCCTGGACGACGCTCGCCCCCGTCGCTGCCTTCGGGCTGCCGCTAGCCGAGCTCGGGATCAGGAGGCCGTTTCCGCCCGGCGTCAGCTGTTCGGCTGCGGGCACGGTCACGAGCGCGATCTTGCCGTAGCTCTTGTTGCCTACGGAAACCGTGCCGTCGCTGCCGATAGTGATGTCGCTTGCGGCGGTCCCTGCCGGAAGGGTGATCGGCGGCTGAACGATCATGCCGGAGCCGGTCGTCAGCTGGCCCTTCGAGTCGAGCTGGAACTGGCCATTGAGCGTCAGCGCCGTGCTGCCGTCGGCCTGCTTCACCTCGAAGTAGGCGTTGCCGTTGATCGCGAGGTCGAGCGGCTGCCCGGTTTGCTGGACGCTGCCGCTGGCCTGGCTGGGCCCGAGATCCACGGCCTGGGTACCCGCGCCGACGCTGACGCCGCTCGACTGGGTCGGCGATGCCGCGCTGTAGAGCAGATCCTCGAATCCGACGCGCTCGGATTGATAGCCCGGCGTGTTGACGTTCGCGATGTCGTTGCTGATCGCGTCAAGCCGGTCCTGCTGCGCTTCCATCCCGGATGCGGCGGAATAAAGCCCTTCAAGCATCGCTGCTCCAGACTTCGGGGAGCGTGGCCTCCGCGCGCCGCGGTCCAGCCCGATCGCTCCTAATCTCGCAGCGGGTGATCGGCGGTCGCACGGCCATCTTGAGGCGCGTCTAGTACGCGACCTAGCTGCCGCCGAGCGCGCCCGTTGAGCTCGCGCTCTCCTGCATCGTCTGGTTGATCGCCTGGATTGCCTGCTGGCCGGCCTGATAGGTGTCAAGCGTCGCGAGCATGTTGACCATCGTCGTCGCCGAGTCAACTGCGGAGGCCTCGAGGGTGCCGCTCTGGACGGTCCCATTCGCCTTGCCGCTAGCGGTGCCGGAGTACAGGTTGTTGCCCTCCGGTGCCGGCTTTGGCACGTTGAAGACACCGAGCGAGGACGACTGGACGGTTCCGTCGGCGCCGACCTTGACCGGCTGGCCCTGCTGGTCGAGCACGTCGTTGCCGTTCGCGTCGACGAGGTTGCCTTGAGCGGTCTCGCTGAACTCGCCGTCGCGGGTGTAGCGCGTCCCCGAGGAGGTCTGGACGGCGAAGAAGCCAGTGCCGTCGATCGCGAAGTCGAGTGGCTCGCCAGTCGACTCGAGAGTTCCCTGCGTAAGGTCGGGTGACTGACTCGTGATCTCGGTGTTCGTGTCGATCGTCCCGACCGACTGGCCCTGGCTTTCCAACAGCAGCGCGCCGAATGCGCTTTGCGAGTCATCAAGCGGCTTGTAGCCGGGCGTGGACGAGTTGGACAGGTCGTTCGCGAGCTGATCCTCGCGCACCTGGTCGGCGACCATGCCCGACGCGGCAATGCTCAGGCCGAGATCCATCGGCCGTAGTCGTCGGCCGTGCGCGATGATCCTTGAGCATGGATCCGATCCTCGTCGACTCCACGCAGCTGCGGGCCCTCCAGCTCCCGGGCGTGAACCTGGCCGTGGGCCGGGTCATGGTGGCGCGAGTAATCGAGGCGGAACTCGGCGGCAAGGGCTTGCTCAGCATCGCTGGGGCGCGCCTCGCGGCAACGCTTCCGCCGGGAGTTCATGCCGGGGACGAGCTGCGCCTGGTCGTCCGGGAGGTCTCGCCCGAGCGGCTCGTGCTGGGCATGCAGCCGCCTGAGCAAGCGCGCGAAGAGGAGGTCACCGAGCAGGAGGGGGGCGGCGGCTCGGGTGCCCCGGCAAGTCAGACGGTCGCGTTGCGCTACGAGACGGCGAGCCTCGGCCCGATCGACCTGCGCTTCGATCTCTACGCGGGCGGCGCGCTCAGCGTGACCGTGCTGATGGCAAGCGCCGACGGCGAGGAGCTCGCGCGTGCGGCTGCACCAGAGCTACGGGAGCGACTCGCGACGGCGACGGCACGCGATATCGGGCTGACGATCGGCACACAGCGACCGCCGCTGGACATGTATGTCTGACGAGCGCACAAAACGCCGCCACGCGACGGCCCTCAGCTACGAGCATGGTCAGAACGCTCCGCGCGTCGTCGCCTCGGGCGCCGGCCTGATCGCGGAGCGCATCGTCGCGACCGCGCACGAGGCCGGCGTGCCAATCCGCAAGGATCCAGCTCTGGCGCAGGCGCTCGGGCTGCTCGAACTCGGCGACGAGATTCCCGAAGCGCTCTACGTCGCGGTGGCCGAGACGCTGGCGTGGGCGTACAGGCTGCGGTGACCGCCGCGCGAGCGGCTGCTAGGCGAACGCGCACTGGGCGGTCATCCTCGCCAGCTGGACGCGCTGGTGGCTGCGTAGGAGCGCGCTCTTGGAAGAAGGTGCGCCCGCTGCGGCAGCGCGAACTCGTCCGAAGTGCTGAGCGCATACATCGCGAACGTGCGCGTGCGGGTAAAGCCGCGAGGAGGCCCGACCAGCACGGACGCTACCCACGCCCGCCCGCGCCGAGGGCCCCGCAGCTAAGCTACCTCGGAGAAGAGCGAGGCGTCCTCGTCGAGCAGCGTGCGCAGCGTGCGCCGCAGCTGGGTGTGGATCTGGCAGACGCGGCTCTCGGACACGCCGAGCACCTCGCCGACCTCGCGCAGCGTCATGTTCTGCACGTAGAGCAGTACGGCGACGCGCCGCTCGCGATCGGGGAGTCGCTGGAAGGCTTGCCGGAAGCGGTCCTTGGCCTCTGAGAGAGCGCTCGCGTGCTCCGGGTCGGCTTCGCGATCGGTGCTTGCCAGCAGGTCGATCCGCTCGAGCGTCCCGTCCTCGCCGACGCCGGCGACGAGCGAGTTGAGCGAACCGACATCGGAGACCGCGATGTCGTCGAGCTGGTTGCGCAGCTGGTCCGGGGTGAGGCCAACCATGTCGGCTAGCTCCACGCGCGAAGGGCGGCGGCCGTGGAGGGCGACGAAGCGCTCACGGGCCTGCGCGATGTCGCGCTCCCAGCGGCGCAGCGAGCGCGGCGCCCAGTCGTGGCGGCGCAGCTCATCGAGCACCGCGCCGTGGATCCGCGTCCACGCGAACTGCTCCAGCGTCGCGCCTTTCGTCGGGTCATAGCGGTCGATCGAACGGATCAGCGCCTCGAGCCCGCACGAGATGAAATCCTCCACGTCGCAGCGCGCCGGGATCTCGCGGATCTTCTTGTAGACGATGTACTTGACCATCGGCGCGAAGGTCAGTACGAGCCGGTCCCGCAGCCGCCTGTCGCCGCTCTCGCGGTACGCGGTCCATAGCGCGAGCACCTCTTCAGCTGAGATGCGATGCCCCTCCTGTGCGCTCACGGCTACTCCTCTCTAGGACCTTGGGAGCGGACCTGGCCACTCCATGCGGCAGCCGTATCGGCATTTCGTTTAGCCGCCTAAAGCCTGCAATCCCGGCTGCAGATTGCCTCAGGTCTGCGGGTCTGGTGCCGATCACTGGCGCAGCCCCTTCGGGCTACCCCTCGCATGGCTCTACGTCTAACAGGCCCGTCGCTGCGTGACGACGCCGCGCCCGATCCGGCGGCGCTGGCCGCGCGGGCAGCGCTCGAGCTCGAGCACGGCAGCATCGCTGCCTACGGCCAGCTGTTCGAGCAGGCGGCGCAGCAGACCGACCCGCACCGCCGCTACCGCGCACGCACGATGCTGCTCGACCAGGGCTACGCGGCGTGCATGCATGTGAGCGCGGGTCGTGCGCGAGAGATCTACACGCGGATCGCTCGCCAGGCGATCAAGCTGCTCGAGGAGAACCCGCTCGAGCCGGTGATCCTGAACTCGGCCGGCGTTGCGTTCTACGAGCTTTGGAGCCTTGATGCTGCCGAAGCACTGTTCGGTGCGGCGCTGCGCCTGGATCCCGGCCTGCGCCCCTGCCAGGGGAATCTCGCCGCGGTGGCGGCGCGACGCAAACGCCGCGGCGGCGCTGCGATCCGCACAGCGGCCAGCGTCACCAACCTCGAACCGCGCGTGAGCGCAATCACGAAGCGCGCCAGGCCACCGCGTGACCTGCGGCTGAGCCTCTGCATGATCGTGCGCGACGAGGAGGAGATGCTGCCCCGCTGCCTGGCGGCCGCGGCACCAGCAGTCGACGAGATCATCGTCGTCGATACCGGGTCGCAAGACAGCACGATCGAGATTGCCAGGCAGTTCGGCGCGCAGGTCATCGAGTTCGCTTGGACCGGCTCGTTCAGCGATGCGCGCAACGTGTCCTTCGAGGCCGCGACCGGAGACTGGGTGATGTACCTGGACGCCGACGAGGTGCTTGTCGCCGAAGACGTCGAGAAGCTGCGCGCGCTCACTGGCCATACCTGGCGGGAGGCCTTCTACTTCGTCGAGACGAACTTCACCGGCGACATCACAGACGGCACGGCGGTCACGCACAACGCGCTGCGTATGTTCCGCAACCGTCCTGAGTACCGCTTCGACGGTCGGCTGCACGAGCAGATCGGCAACAAGCTCCCCGGGTACCTGCCCGACAGGATCGAGCAAACCTCGGTCCGGCTCGAGCACTACGGCTACCTCGGTGTCGTGCGCGATGCGAAGGAGAAGTCACGGCGCAACATCGAGCTGCTGCTCAAACAACAGCAGGAGAGCCCGCCGAGCGCCTTCCTGCATTTCAACCTCGGTTCGGAGTACGCGGCGGCGGGGGATGGCCCGGCAGCGCTGCGCGAGTTCGAGGAAGCCTGGGCGATGGCCGAGCGCGAGGACGTGGGGACCTACGAGTTCACGCCGTCGCTGGTGGCACGGCTCGTCAAGTCGCTGCGCGTCTGTGGCCGGCCGGCGGACGCGATCGAGCGCGCTCGCGACGGCTTGGCGCGCTTCCCGAACTTCACTGACCTGGTCTTCGAACAGGCGACGGCGTCGCTAGCCCTCGGCCAGATCGACGAGGCGATCGCCTACTACGAGCGCTGCATCGAGCTCGGGGACGCCCCGGTCCGCTATACCGCTACCGTCGGCTGTGGCACCTACCTGCCGCGGATTGCGCTTGCCGAGCTTCACCTCAACCGGCGCGAGCACGCGCAGGCACGCGCGTTGCTGGACTGGTGCCTGGAGCATCACCCGAGCTTCTTCGGCACCGTGCTGCCCTACGCCGCAGTTCTGCTCGCAAGCGGTACGGATCCACTCGTGGTAGTCGCCGAGATCGAACGTCGCGTCGAGCGAACGACGCCGACAATTCGCTTCATGCTCGGCACGGCCCTGTTTGAGGCCGGCGCCGGCGCAGCCGCGGAGCAGCAGTACCGGCTCGTGCTCGAGGCTCAGCCGCACAACCCGCAGGCGCGCGTTGCGCTCGCCGAAGTGCTCCTCTACCAGCGGAAGTTCAGTGAGGGCGCGCAGGTTGCGGCAGACGCCGACACCGACAGTCCGCTAGCTGCGATGGCGGTTCGCTCTGAAGCCTGCGGGCGGATCCTCGCCGGTGAGCCCGCAGCGATCGCTGCATTGCGCGGGCGCGCGCTGGCGGCTCGACTGCCGGAGGCGGAGGTCGAGCTCTTCGAGGCGTGGGCGCGGCTCGAGCTCGGCGACGCGCCCGGCGTGCGCATCAGACTGGAAGCGGTCGGCCTGCTAGCTGCTGTTCTCGAGGCGCTGCTGCGCGTGCATGCGTTCGAGTCCTTCGAGAAGCTCGTAGGGCTGCTACGCGACAGCGAGCTCGCGACTCGTGAGCAACGCGAGCTGCTGGCGATGATCTATCTGAGGCGCGGCTTCGCTGCCTCGGCCGCCGAGGAGTGGATGGCAGTCTGCGCCGAGCGGCCGGATGTGCGTGCCTTGGTCGGGCTTGCGCGCGTTGCGGCCGCTCGTGGCATGCCGGAGAACGTCGTTGTGTTCGCGACCAAGGCGCTCGAGCTCGACGCGGGCAATGGCGCGGCGCGTGCGCTTGCGGACGCGGCACAGGCGCAACTGGCCCGCCTCGACGAGTCGACCGATGCGCGCGCCGCCTGAGGGCAGACTCGTGCGCTTGGCCAGACGGGCTCAAGTTGCGAGGGGATGTGTTCGATTACGCGGTCAGGACCAGTGGGCGGCGGCCCGACTAGACGACACCCCGCCGTCGTGCTCGAAGCGCCGGGCGGGGTGCGCTCCCAGGACCAGAAAGACACCCGTGACGGCCAACATAGACCCAGCTCAACTAGCAGCGCTCGCAGCAGCCGACGCGCAGCGGACGGCGCGAGCCGGCACCGCAAAGCCGGGGAATGGAGCGTTCGCTGCCGCACTCGAGAAAGCGCAGGGCACCGAGCTGTCGGAGGCGACGCCGCCGCCTGAGCTATCTGCGCACATCGCGACCGCAGCGCGAGCCTGGGCCGCTCTGGACGGCGCCGGCCAGCACGTGTCGTTCGCTGACTCGTCTGAGGGCAGCGTGCAGATTCTGCTCGCCGACAGCGACGGCACCACGCCGCGGACCCTCAGCGGCAGCGACTTATTCGATCTGATCGAGCGAGAGGGGGGATCGTAAGTGTCGACGTCATCGACAAGCGAAGCGTCAACGATCGCCAGTGACCTGACGATCGGCACCACGAGCTCGGGGAGCGGCGTAATCAGCATCCCGGGGCTCGCGAGCGGTCTGAACAGTGCCGCGATCATCAGCGAGATCATCTCGATCGACAGCCAGCCGATGATCCAGCACGAGATCGAGGAGGCGGGTGTCGAGGCCCAGACGACGCAGCTGGAGGACATCCAAAATTCGCTCCAGACGGTCATCACCGACGCCGAGAACCTCTCCGGCGAAGGCTTGTTTGACACCTCGCAGACCGCGACTTCGAGTGACCCGACGCTGATCACGGCGACTGCAACGAGCGGCGCCACGATCGGCGGTTATCAGGTCGACGTATCCCAGCTCGCGACGGCCGCCTCGCGGACCTACACCTACACGAGCCCGTCGAGCAGCGACACGATCACGATCGACGGCCAGCAGGTCACGATCGACTCTGGAACCACGCTGCAGGACTTCGCCGACCAGATCAACAACGACTCGAGCCTCGACGTCGAGGCTGCCGTGACGGGCACCAACCAGCTCGTCCTCTCGAGTACGAGCACCGGTCAGCAGACGGGCAGCTACATTCAGGTCAGCGATCCCGGGAGCTCGCTGAGCGAGATAACAAGCGATGCGAACGCCGGACAGAACGCGACGTTTACGGTCAACGGCACCTCTGGCAGCTCGACAAGCAACACAGTCACCGACGCGATCCCCGGCGTGACTCTGAGCCTCGGTGGCGTGACGAACTCGAGCAGCGGCTCCGTGACCGTCGTCGTCTCCCAGCCGACGGTCAGCACGTCCAGTGTCACCTCGGCGGTCAACCAGTTCGTGAGCGATTACAACACCGCCGTGAACGCGATCGAGACGCAGCTCACCACCGCGCCAGACAGTCCGGCGGAGAACACGACCGAGGCCCAGCAGGGCACGCTCTACAACGACCAGGATCTCACTGACCTGCTGACCAGCATGCGCCAGCTGATGTATACGGCCGGCAGCGGGCTGCCGAGCGGGATGGCTGCGCTCAGCGACATCGGCATCACGACCGGCGCACCAAGCGGCTCGGCGGCGCCGAGCTCCTCCTCGCTCGCGGGCGATCTCACAGTTGACACGTCGACGCTGGACAGCGCGATCCAGAGCAACCCGACCGGCGTCGAGAATGTCCTGGCAAGCTTCTCGCAGGCGTTTACTGACCTAGTCAGCAACGAGGCGGGGGCAGGCGGCGTGATCGCCCAGCGGATCTCCTACAACGACGACCAGGTGACGCAGATGTCGGAACAGATCACCGACATGCAGAACGCGCTGACCGAGCAACAGACGTCGCTGCAGAAGGAGTACAGCGCACTCGAGGCATCGATCTCCTCGAGCGACTCAACCCAGTCGGAGCTCGAGTCGGAGATCGCACAGCTCACCAACTCGAGCAGCTCGTCAAGCAGCTAGAGATCGGCCCCGCGACGCTCAACTTTTCGGCCTCGCGGTCGATCACCTGGGTCGAGAAGGCAAGACGCCTACTCGTGTGCCGGCCACTCGCCGGCCCCCTGTTGCCACGATGAGCACACGCCTAGCAGCATCGCCAGAGGCCTACCGCGAGAGCGCCGTCATGACGGCCTCCCGCGAGCGGCTCGTCGTAATGCTCTACGACGGTGCCTGCCGCTTCCTCGAGCAGGCAGCGCTTGCGATGCGCGAAGGCGACATCGGCGGCACGCACGTCAAGCTGCGCCGCGGCGAGGCGATCATCTCGCACCTGCAGCACACGCTCGACATGGAGCAGGGCGATATCGCGAACAACCTGCTCACGATCTATCTCTTCTGCCGGCGTCACCTCAACCGCGCGCGGATCGAGCGCGACCCGCGCAAGATCGAGGACGTGGTTCGGCTCATGCGACAGCTGCGTGACGCGTGGGACGCGATCTGCCCCGGCTGAGTCGGGATCCGCTTGCACCGTACGAGGCCCTCGTGCGGATCGCTGAGCAGGAGCTCGAGTTGGTCGGCACGGGCCGCTACAGCGAGCTCGGTCAGCTGGCGGCGCAGCGCGCGCAGGTGTTGAGCGCGCTCCCGCACCCCGCGCCAGCAGGTGCGCGCGATCCGCTCGAGCGAGCGCTGGCGATGCAGCGCCGTGTGAAGATCGAGCTGTTGCGCCGCCGCGAGCAGGTGCTGCTGTCGCTGCGACGCGTCGAGCTGAGCAAGCGCACCGCCACCGGGTACGCCCGCACGCTGCCGGCGTCGCGCCGCGGACGCGTGTTCAAACAGGCGTGAGGGAGAGGTGGCCAGGCGCGCTCAAGGTGGCGCGCGCTCGGCCGATGAAGTGAGCGGACCCACACGGACTGGGGTCGTCGATAGCCCACGGAGGGCGCGGAAAGGAATCCTGTCTTGGCGATCTCCGCGAGTGAACCCACCCAGTCTGTGCTCGAAGCCGCGATGCGCGGCGCCGAGCTCAACCAGAATCTGCTGACCAGCGACCTGGCGAACGCCGACACGGCGAACTTCGAGCCGTCGAGCGTCGACTTCCAGTCCCAGCTCGCCACTGCGCTGAACGCCGGCACCTCGCCCGACAACGTGAGCTTCCAGGCGACGACGCAGGCGCAGACGACCAACACGAACGGCAACGGCGTCGACGCGGACGAGACCTCGGCCGAGTTGTCCGAGAACGGGCTGCTCTACGACTCGCTCGCCGAAGTGATGGCCGCAAACAACCAGTCGCTGCAATACGCGATGGGGATCGGGACCTGATGAGTCTCTTCAGCGCGATCGAGATCGCCGGCTCGGGAATGGACGCCGAGCGCGTCTCGATGGATGTCACGGCCGAGAACCTCGCTAACGCCCAGAGCACGACCAGCTCGTCGGGCAAGCCGTATCAGGAGCAGTCTGTTGACCTCTCCGAAACCACGGGGTCGAACTTCCAAAGCACGCTTCAAGAAGCGCTTAGCGGCACGCCGAGCGACTCTGGTCCGGTCCAAGGCGGCGTCGAGGTTGCCGGGATCGTGAACGATGCGACGTCAACGCAACTCGTTTACGACCCCGGCAACCCGAGCGCCAACAAGCAGGGCTACGTGAAGGAGCCTGACATCAGCTCTGTCACGCAGATGGTGGACCTGATCGACGAGTCCAACAGCTACGAGTCGGACGTGACCGCGATGCAGACAGCCAAGGACATGTTCTCCTCGTCGCTGAACATCCTCAAATGAGCATCGTTCCCGTCGGCGCACTGACCGCGCTCGGAAGCGCGGGATCGATCAGCTCGGTTGGTGGCCTTGGCAGCGCCGGGCAGGTCAGCTCGAGTCAGGGTTCCGGCTCGGGCGGCTTTGGCGGCGCGCTCAGCAACGCGATCAACTCGCTCGAGCAGAGCCAGAACACAGCCAACACCGAGGCGACCGCCCTGGCGACCGGCAAGACGACCGATGAGGCGACCGTCGTCACCGACGTCGAGAACTCAGAGCTCACGATGGAGCTCGCGTCGCAGATCACCACAAAGGCAGTGAGCGCGGTCCAGACGATCTTCCAGACCCAGGTGTAGACGATGCCGCTGCGCGAGATCATCAACAAGCTGACGGTCAAGTCCTGGATCATGGTCGGGGCGAGCATCGCCGGCGGCCTGATCCTGATCACGATCCTGATGCAGATGGCGTCGGCGCCAAGCTACTCGACGCTTCTGACCGGGATCAGCCCGGCCCAGACCGGCAAGATGACCGCTGCACTCTCGACTCAGGGCATCCCCTATCAGCTACAGAACGGCGGCACGGCCCTGGCTGTACCCGCGAGCGACGTGGCGAGTGCGCGGATCGCACTCGCCAGCGACGACCTGCTCACCACCAGCGAGAGCGACTCGTCGCTCTTCTCGGGCTCGTCGCTCGGCGAGAGCGACACGCAGCAGCAGATCCAGTACCAGGTGGACCTCGAGCAGCAGCTCGCCGACACGATCGACCAGGTCCAGGGGGTCAGCGGAGCGCAGGTCGAGATCGCCCTGCCCAACGCCAACAACGAGGTCTTCGCGACGACAACACAGCAGCCGTCCGCTGCAGTCCTCCTCTCCGGTGGCTCGAGTCTCGACTCGGGCGCGATCCGCGGGATCGCGCAGCTCGTTGCCTCGAGCGTCCAGGGACTCAGCATCAACAAGGTCACGATCACTTCGGATACCGGCGAGCTGCTCTGGCCGAACGGCTCCGGCGGCAACGGGTCGGGCGCGCTGGAGAGCGCCGAATCGAGCTTCGATCAGCAGCAAGAGGCCTCGATCAGCGGGATGCTCGCGACGACGCTCGGTGCCAACATGGCCACCGTCGTCGTCGACGCTCAGCTCAACGACAACCAGGAGACGGTCGACAGCGTCACCTACGGCAAGACCGCTGTCCCGCTGAGCACGAGCACCCAGAACGAGACGTTGACGAACAAAGGCGGCTCGGGGACGACAACCGTCGCCAACGGCCAGACCGCGAGTGGTAATTCGAACTACAAGAACACGACCTCGAGCTCGACCAACGGCGTCGACAAGCAGGTCACCCAGGAGACGATCGCGCCCGGCCAGGTCCTGTCCGACAACGTTGCCGTGCTGCTCTCGAAAAAGGTACCCAGCTCGGAAGTCGGCTCGATCAAGACGGCCGTCGAGGCCGCGGTTGGCGCCTCGCCGTCGCTGATCTCCAAAGGGATCTACAACGTTCAGGTCAACCAGGTGCCGTTCGCCAAGACAGCGACCACCACCGCGACCGGGACGGGCTCGACGGGCTCGAGCTCAGGCATGATGGGCATGGCGCAGGATGCGATAGCTGCGATCGGCGGCATCATCTTCCTGTTCCTGATGACACGCGCGCTGCGCCGCCGCGAGCGGGAGCCGATCGCCGCCCGGCAGGCTACGTGGCTGCGCGAGCTCGACTCGCCACGCTCGCTGATCGAGCTCGAGGACGAAACGCGGCCAGTCGAACCGGTTCGCGTCAAGCGGCTGCGACCAGCGGCCGGATCGCCGGCGAAGATCCAGGTGGAGGATCTCGTCGAGCACGAGCCGGAGCGCGTCGCGACGCAGGTGCGCGAGTGGATGTCCGAGGAGTGAGCGCGAGGGAGATGGTTGACTCCACGACCTCCGCGCGCTCTGGCGGCGTCCGCTGGCAGCGGATTGCAGCGGGGCGGCCGGGTCCGCGGTGCTGCCGCGGCGCCCGCCTGTCGGCTGCGGCTTGCCGCGAGAACACGTCGGCCGCGCGGTCGAGCTGCTAGATGGCGACCGAGACCCTCAGCGAGGAGCGAGAGCGTCCGGCGGAGGCATCGCCACCACGGATAAATACGCTCGGTGCGCGCTCGATGCGCCTGCCGGGACCGCGCAAGGCCGCGGTGCTGCTGATCGGGCTCGGCCCTGAGCGCGCGGCACAGGTCTTCCGCCATCTGCGCGAGGACGAGCTCGAGACCGTCGCGATCGAGATGGCCCGCATGAGCCACATCGAGCCGGCGACGAGTGCTGCGGTCTTCGAGGAGCTCGCGGTCACGGTGCAGTCGCACGAGGCATCGTCGAGTGGTGGCTTCGAGTATGCCCGCGAAGCCCTCGCCCAGGCCCTCGGGCCCGCTCGCGCGGCAGCGATCATCACGCGCCTGCAAACCGTCATCGAGCGGCGTCCATTCGAGTTCCTGCACCGCATACCGGCGGAGCAGATCCTCGGCTTCCTGCGCAACGAGGCGCCGCAAACCGTCGCGCTTGTGGTCGCAAGCCTGCACTCGGCGCTTGCCGCTGAGGTGCTCGTGTCGCTGCCCGAGGCCGAGCAGGCGGAGACTGCACTGCGGATCGCGCGGATGGGGGAGACGAGCCCGGAGACGGTCCGCCAAGTCGAGAACGTCATGCGCCAGAAGGTCGCGATGGTCGTTCAGCAAGATTTCACGACGGCGGGCGGCATCAAGTCGTTGGCCGACATCCTCAACCAGTCCGATCGCAGCACCGAGCGCAACGTGCTCGAGTCGATCGCAAACGTCGACCCCGAGCTCGGCGAGGAAGTCAGGCGCCTGCTGTTCGTCTTCGAGGACATCGCCAAGCTCGACGACCGCGCGATCCAGCTGATCCTGCGCGAAGCCGACCAGAAGGATCTCGCGCTCGCGATGCGCGGCGTCGCGGAGGACGTGCGCCAGAAGATCCTCACCAACATGTCCGAGCGCGCTGCCCAGATGCTCGTCGAGGAGATGGAGTACATGCCTCCGCAACGCAAGCGCGTGATCGAAGACGCGCAAGGGCGGATCGTCGCGATCGTCCGTCGCCTGGAGGAGGCCGACGCGGTCGTCATCGGCCGCAGCGACACCGACGATGTCCTCTGAGCAGCCGAGCGCCTACGCGTTCGAGCAGCTCGAGGCCAGTGCACTTGTGCGCAGTAGCCTCGGCGAGGTTCAACTGGCAGCCGCCGTCGCCGACGGATCCGAGCGCCAGCTCCAGGAGGAGCTGCGCACCGCGCGGGAGCAGGGGCGCGCCGCCGGGCTCGCCGACGCACGCGAGGAGATCGAGTTCGCGCTCGCCACGCTCGCGGAGGCGCGCCGCGGCCTCGACGGTCTACGCGACGAGGTAATCCAGCGGACCGAGCGGGCGGCCGTCGAGCTTGCGATCGCGCTCGCCGAGCAGATCGTCGCCGGTGCGCTTGAAGCCCAGCCCGAGCGCGTGCTCGACATCGTGCGCGGAGCGCTGCGCCGGATCGTTGACCGCCAGCGCATCACGATCGTCGTCAACCCGGACGATGTCGCGACCGTGGCCGACGGGCTCGTGCAGTTGCGCAGCGAGCTCGGGGGCATCGATGAGGCGGCCGTGCAGTCGGATCGGCGGATCGCGCGCGGGGGAGCCGTGATCCAGACGGAGGAGGGCGCGCTCGATCTGCAGATCGACAGCCAGCTCGCGCGAGTCCGTTCCCTGAGCGCCGAGGAGCTGACACGTTGACGGTCGCCGACGATGCGGCCGGCGAGGGCGGCATCTTCGAGCGCGTCGCAGGAACTTTGCGCGGCAGTGACTTCGCGCGCCGTGACGGCCGCGTAAGTGACCTGATCGGCCTGATCGTTGAGGCGACCGGATTGACGGTCGAGGTCGGCGAGCTCTGCCATGTCGGCGGTGGACGTAACCGGCCTCCCGTCGCCTGCGAGGTTGTCGGCTTTCGCAACGGGAAAACGCTGCTGATGCCACTCGGCCAGCTCGCCGGGATCGCGCCTGGAACTGTTGTGCGTGCGAGTGGACAACCCCTGCGCGTACCGGTCGGCGATCAGCTGCTCGGGCGTGTGATCGACGGGCTCGGCTTCCCGCTCGATGGCGGTCCGCCGCTCGAGCCCGGCGTGGCACGATCGACCCTGGCTCAGCCACCCGACCCGCTGGGCCGACCGCGCATCAGCGAGCGCGTCGGCCTCGGCGTGCGGGCTCTCGACGCGCTCGTGCCCTGCGGACGAGGCCAGCGCCTGGGCATCTTCTCCGGCTCGGGCGTCGGCAAGTCCTCACTGCTCGGGATGATCGCGCGCTCGAGCGGTGCAGACGTGAACGTGATCGCGCTCGTCGGTGAGCGTGGCCGCGAGGTGCGCGAGTTCATCGAGCGCGACGTCGGCAGTGCGCTCGAGCGCTCGGTTGTCGTCGTCGCGACCTCAGATCAGCCCGCCCTAGTGCGAATCCGCGCGGCATTCACGGCCACCGCGATCGCCGAGTGGTTCCGCGACAGCGGGGCCGACGTGCTGCTGATGATGGACTCGGTCACGCGCTTCGCGATGGCCCAGCGCGAGGTCGGGCTTGCGATCGGTGAGCCGCCCGCCACACGCGGCTACACCCCAAGCGTCTTCGCGCTGCTGCCGCAACTGCTGGAGCGTGCCGGCACGAGCCCAGAAGGCTCGATCACCGGGCTCTACACGGTCCTCGTCGACGGCGACGACATGAACGAGCCGATCGCGGACGCTGTACGCGCGATCCTCGACGGACACATCGTTCTCACGCGCGAGCTTGCCCACGCCGCCCACTACCCGGCGATCGATGTCCTCGCGAGCGTCTCGCGCCTGATCGGAGACATCACCGATCCAGCGCTGCGGTCGGCGGGCCAACAGCTACGCGCGGCGCTCGCCGCCTACCGCGAGAAGGAGGACCTGATCGCGATCGGTGCCTACCAGCGTGGGTCGAGCCGGCTCGTCGATGCAGCTGTCGCGCTGCACGATGACATCGAGCGGTTCCTCTGCCAGGCGGTGGACGACCCGAGCACGCTCGCAGATGCCGACAGTGGCCTCGATGCGATCGCGCGTGCGCTCGGCGGGAGTGAACAGCTTGCGGAGGCGGTTGGGGTGCTCGTTGAGCCACCGCAGGTCGAGGTGCCGCCAGGGTCGACGCCGCCGATCCCGACCCTGATGCTCGACGCCTAACGCCCGGACGCACAGCCCGGCGCCTGCCTGCTGCGGTGCCGGACGATCGCCGTCGAACATGCGTCCAGCCAGGCTCTAAGGGGCACGACGGGCGTCGATCACCGGCGTGTGTACGGACCCTCGTACCGGTTCCGCCTCGAGCGCGTACGCAGTGTGCGCAAGCACGGCGAGCGGGTCGCCCAGCAGGAGCTTGCCGGCGCGCTCGATCGGCGCGAGGACTGCGCCGCGGAGCTCGCGGAAGCCGAGCAGCGGGCCGGCGGCGCCCGCAGTGCCCAGCTCGCCGCGACGCAGCGGGTGCTGAGCGCCCACGAACTGCAAAGCCATCAGGCGTGGATCGAGCGCACGCAGCAGGCAAAGGTCGCGGTCGCCGAGAGCCTCCTGCGCCACGATCGTGAGGTCGACCGGCGCCAGGCTGCATTGACGAGCGCAGCGCGCGAGACAAAGGCGCTAGACCGGCTCGACGCTCGACGGCGCCGCGAATTCGATCGGGTGCAGGCGCAGCGCGAGGCGAACGTAACCGACGAGGTCGCACTCAACGTCTTCCGCGGCAAGATCGCATGAGCACCCAGGCGCTCAGCGCGAGCACGACAACGCCGCCCGACGTCACGGCCGCGCTGTCTCGCGTATCCGAGATCGAGCAGATGCTCGCGCAGGCTGCGAACGGCTTCAACACGACCGGGAGCACATCGGCCTCGAGCACGACGAGCTCGAGCAGTGACTTCTCGAGCCTGCTGGCCTCCGCTGCCTCGGCATCGGACACCGCCGGTTCGTCGACGAGCTCCGCCGGGGAGAGTGAATACGCCTCGACCATCGATGCTGCCGCGTCCGCCTACGGCCTGAACCCATCGATCCTCACCGGTCTTGTCAAGCAGGAGTCCGGATTCAACGCCAACGCCGTGAGCAGCTCCGGTGCGGAGGGTTTGACGCAGGTCATGCCGGAGAACTTCGCCGCCGACGGAATCACCGATCCGTTTGACCCGACACAGTCGATCTACGGCGGCGCCAAGCAGCTCAGCGAGGACCTCTCCGAGTTCGGCGGCAACTACAGCGATGCGCTCGCCGCGTACAACGCCGGATCGGGCGCGGTGGAGGAGTACGGAGGCGTGCCGCCATACGCGCAAACGCAGAGCTACGTGACAGACATCCTCGCCTACGCACAGCAGCAGAACAGCGCCGGCACCGCGAGCGGCGATCAGAGCACAGGAGCAGGAATGACATGACAGCGACAATGCCGGTTGCGGCGCCAGAGGCGCCGGCCGCCGCGAACGATGCGCCGAGCGGCACAGCGCCGCCAAATGGCCCACCGTTCGAGGACGTCCTCGACAACACAGTGGCCCGGACCGCCGAGGCGGAAGGCCAAGACTCCTCAAGCGAGACGCCGACGACGAGCACGGCGAGCGCGAGCAACGCGCCGTCGAGCGGCGCTGGAGCGACCGCGACCGACGCCGGGCAACGGACGCCAACAAGCGGCAGCGCCAAGCGAGGACAGTCGCAGGCGGTGGCTGTGGCTAGCAGTGCGTCGAGCGGTGCCAGCGGGACTACGCCGGTCGTAGCCGCGACGACCGCCGAGCTAGCGTCCGGCGCAGCTGCCGCAGTCAGCGACGGCGCCGCGGCGAGCGGCGCGAGTGCGAACGGCGCGCCAAGCGACGAGGACCCCGCCACTGCTACGGGGGGCGCGGCGGTCGCGGTCGTGGCAGGCTCTGGGAGCACAACGAGTGGCGCACCGGCGGCCGCGGTCGCGGCAGGCTCCGTGAGCACAACGGATGGCTCGCCGGCTGCGGTTGCGGCAGGCTCCGTGAGCGCAACGAGTGGCTCGCCGGCTGCGGTTGCGGCAGGCTCGGTCAGCGCGGCAGCGGCGCCGATTGACGCGGCCCCGGTCGCGCCACCGGCAGCTTCCGGCAGCGCGCACCCTGCGCCGAGCGACGCGGCGAACACCCCCCCGACCGCTCCTGCAGCGCCCGGTGGATCGCAGGCGACGAACGCCTCCGGCTCGGCCGCCAGTGGTAGCGCCGGCAACCTAACGCTCACAACGGCCGTCGCGAATCCGAGCGGCACGAACGTGCAGGCAAGCGCGCAGCCAGTAGTGGCGAGCGGCGCGGCGCCGGGCAACGCCAGCGCGACCCAGACGTCCACCAGCGACGGTGGGCAGAACGACAGCGCCACCAGCAACGACAGTGGTGCGGGCGCGAGCAGCGGTCAAGCGTCGGGCGCTGCGACGAGCGGGAGCGTCGCGGCGCTGGTGGCTGGCGCCGCGCCCGCGAGCGCCAGCCAAACCACGCCCGCGCAGGCAGGCGCAAGCGCATCCGTGCCGCTGACGCGGCTCGTGGACACGGTTCAGATGACGCTCCAGACGCAGGCGGCGACCGGCACCAGCACGGTGCGCATCCACCTCTCTCCGCCCGAGCTCGGCGAGGTCCGCGTGACCCTGCAGCAGACCTCGGCCGGCGTGATCGCACGCGTCGTCGCCGACCACACGAGCGCCGCACAGACTCTGCAGCAGTCGGCCGGTGACCTGCGCCGAGCGCTCGAGGGCAGCGGCGTAACGCTGCTGGATCTCGACATCGGCGCGTCCGACGGGCAGTCCGCGGCGACCGGTTCGGAAGGCCGCCAGGACCAGTCTGAAAGCGGCGACCCAGCGCCGACCGACACAGGCGGCGAAGCAGCCGTCACCGACGAAGCGACCCAGACGCTGACGCTCGCGAGCGGCAGTGTCGTGAACGTGCTCGCCTGAGGAAGAAAGGAGCAGACATGACAACGGTGGGAGCAACTGACGCAACCAATGCGTCGAGCTCACAAACGAACGCGCTGACCAACACGAGCTCGCAACTGAACGACAGCGAATTCCTGCAGCTGATGATCACGCAGCTCAAGGACCAGGATCCAACGAGCCCGACCGACCCCTCGAGCTACCTCTCCGAGCTCGCACAGTTCACGTCAGTCGAGCAGGAAACGAACACAGCAACCAACACCTCGACGGCGGAGGCCCTGGGACTGCTCGGGCAGACCGTCACCTACACCGACTCGGCAGGAGATTCTCAGACCGGCGCGGTCACGAGCGTCGACCTGTCTGGCTCGAGCCCGACGCTTACGATCGGCGGCACAAGCGGAATCTCTACATCGCAGGTGCAGTCCGTGTCATGAGCGGGGTGGTCGTAAATCCTGCGTTGCTCACGCCCGGCGTCGCCCCAGCGACGACGCCGGCCACGAGTCAACCTGCGCAGAACAGCGGGGCCGCGGGCAGCTCGTCATTCGCCGATGTGCTGGCGCAGAAGACGGCGGCACCCCAGTTCTCGCGTCACGCGCTCGCGCGTCTCGAGCAGCGCGGGATCACGCTCGACCAGTCGACGGTGGCGCGTGTCGCCGCCGGCATCAACCGCGCCGCGGGCAAAGGCTCACGCGACTCGGTCGTCTTTGTGGACAACACCGCATACGTGGTTTCGGTCCGCAACAACACCGTCATCACGGCGGTGGACTCAGGACACATGCGCGAGCACGTGTTCACGAACATCGACAGCGCCGTGATCGCGTGAGCGACACGAGGCACTAGGAGCGGCCGGACCTCCTCGGAGGAAGCCGCAGAAAGGGAACAACCACCATGGCAATTGAGGGCATCTACGCCGCAGTCAGCGGTCTCGAGGCCAACCAGGAGATGCTCGACGTCGTGTCGAACAACCTGGCCAACCTAAACACCGTCGGCTACAAGGACCAGTCGGTCAACTTCGCCTCGGCGCTCAGCGAGGTCCTGAAGGGCGCTGGCGGGACAACCTCCACGCTCGGCGGCACCAACCCGGTCGAGATCGGAGCAGGTGTCAACGTCCAGTCAATCGACGTCGACGACAGCACCGGAACGATGGAGTCGACCGGCAACTCGCTCGACGTGGCGATCCAGGGTAGTGGCTTCCTCGTCGTTGGTGACGGCGAGCCGAATGCCAGCAACCTGACGGCAAACCTTCCCGCAAGCTACGACTACACCCGTGCCGGAGACCTGACGACAGACTCGGCAGGCTTCCTGACGACCCAGGGCGGTCAGTATGTGGTTGGCCTCGCGGCGCAGGTGACCGGGAGCGGCGTCAACAGCACCGTCGCGCCAACCTCGCAGCAGGAATACATCCTGATCCCGTCGGGCTCGACCAACATCACGATCGGCACGGACGGCAGCATCGAGTACACCGACTCGAGCGGGAACACGCAGGTCGCCGGCTACCTCGCGCTTGCCAACTTCCCCAACGCGGAGGGTCTGCAGTCGGTGGGCGGCAACCTGTACGCGGCAACGCAGAACTCGGGCACGCCATCGATAACCACGCCAGGCAGTGGCGGCTCGGGACAAGTCGATTCCGGTGAGCTCGAGGAGTCCAACGTCGACCTCGCGAGCGAGTTCACGAACATGATCACGGCGCAGCGTGGCTATGACGCCAACGCGCAGGTGATCACGGCTGCCAACCAGATGCTCCAGTCGCTGGAGCAGGTGACCGCCTAGGTCACCTGAGGGCGCGGCACTAATCGGGGTGCGCCGGCGATCGAGGGCTCGCCGGCGCATCCCGTGCCGCACGAAAGGAGGAACACACAGTGATCGTCTTGCACAGGCTCGGCCACCAAGCGGAGCCGTTCTATCTAAGTCCGGAGATGATCGTGACCGTCGAGGCGAACCCCGACACGGTGGTCACGCTGACGACGGGCGCGAAGGTCATCGTCCACGAATCGCCCGAGGTCGTCGTCAAGCGGATCAGGCGCGCCCGCGCCGAGGTCCTTGCCGACGCAGCGCAGCTGCGCGACGGCGACCGCGAGCTGATCAGGGAAAACAACACCCTCGCTTGGCGCGAGGGCGCCGATGTGCTGCGCGTCTTCGAGAAGCTGGCGCCGGTGGCTGAGGCGAGCTAGGGCGCGGGAAAACGCTTGCCCTCCAGGATTTTTCTGAGCAGCCGATCTAGCGAATATGAAGGCAGCTTCTGCCATTGGCATCGGTCTGGGGGTGTTCGGGCTCCTCTTGGGCGCGATGATGGTCGGGACGAGCCCGGCCGCGTTCCTGGACATTCCGGCGCTCCTGATCATCCTCGGCGGCACCGGCGGCGCCACGATGGCGAGCGTTGGCATGGACGGCATGAAGAAGATCCCGACGCTCTACAAGATCGCCTTCAACGTCGAGCCGCCCGACATGCCGGGCCGAATCGAGCTGATCGTCGGCCTGGCCGAGCAGGCTCGCCGCGAGGGGCTGCTCGCGCTCGACGCCCGTCTAGGAGACATCGATGACGAATTCACGCGCAAGGGCTTGCAGCTCGTCGTCGACGGCACCGATCCGGAGCTCGTCCGAGTGATCCTCGATGCCGAGATCGATGGCATGATGGCGCGCCACGCAGAAGGAGCGACACCGTTCGAGAAGGCGGGCGGGTTCGCGCCGACGATGGGCATCATCGGGACGGTGATGGGGCTCATCCACGTGCTCCAGAACCTCGCTGCACCGTCCACGCTCGGGCCGGCGATCTCCTCGGCCTTTATCGCGACGCTGATGGGCGTGGGCTCCGCGAACGTCATCTTCCTGCCGATTGCCAACCGCCTCAAGGCGATCTCAAAGACGGAGGTTGAGCTGCGGACGCTCACCGTCGACGGGATCCTTGCCGTCCAAGCGGGCGACAACCCGCGGATCGTCGCCGATCGCCTGAAGTCGTATCTCGCGCCCGCTGAGCGGACCGACGAGGACGACGCTCCGGCGCCGGTCTCCGCGGCCGGCGCGTTCGACGAAGTGGAAGAGCGCGAGGCGGCATAGCGATGGCACGCCGACGGCTAACCCAGGGAGCGCACGAGAACGAGGAGCGCTGGCTGCTGACCTACGCCGACATGATCACGCTGCTGATGGCGCTCTTCATGGTGTTGTTCTCGATCTCCTCAGTCAACATCTCGAAGTACCAGACGCTTCAGGAAGCGCTGCGCGCGGCGTTCTCCGGCTCGGTCATGCCGGGTGGCTCGTCGATCCAGCAGACCGGCAACTCGCCCAGCAACAGCCAGTCGCCGGCAACCACATCCGAGCCCGTGGCGATCGTCCCGACGACCCCGTCGATCGGCGTCAACGGTGGATCGAGCAAGGGAGCGAAGGCGGCACTCGCAGCGCAGGTCGACCAATCGAACCTGCAGGAAGTCGAGAAGCTGATCCAGTCCTACGTGGCGGCGCACGGTCTCGCGAACACGGTCAAGACCGCGATCAACCTGCAAGGCCTCCAGATCACGATCGAGAGCGATCACGTGTTGTTCGCGTCCGGCTCCGCGGAGCTACAGCCAGCGGCCACGCCGCTACTGAGCGACATCTCGAATCTCGTACAGGATGTGGTCCCCAACAACCAGATCGCCGTCGAGGGCTACACCGACAGCCTGCCCACCCACACGAGCCTGTACCCGTCCAACTGGTACCTCTCGACCGATCGCGCAAACGCGGTGCTTCAGTTCCTGCTGTCGCGGGGCATCAGCGCGCAGCGTCTCAGCGCACAGGGCTACGCGAGCCTCGATCCGGTGGCGAGCAACGCGACCGCGGCGGGGCGGGCGCAGAACCGCCGCGTCGTGATCGGCGTCGAGCGGACCGCAGCGGACAGCGGACAGAGCCTCACAGTCACCCAGCCCGCGCTAACCGGCAACTGAGGCGCGCAGGCGACCCAAGCAACCAGGATCCCCAATGAAGAAGAAACTGATCATCGGCCTTCTCGTAGTCATTGTCGGCGGCGGCGTCGCCTACAAGATGATGGTCAAGCCGAAGCCCGTGAAGGACAAGGTCAACGGCAGCGTCTACACGCTGCCGCAGGACTTCCTGATCAACCTCTCGGACGGCCAGTTCGCGAAGGTTGCCGTGACGCTGGTTCTGCAGCCGGGCCAGGCCGACGGCGCGAGCGCAGCTGCATCGTCTTCCGACGTGACGACGAGCTCCGTCGGCGACACGATCGGCACGCTGCCGGAAGAGGCCGTGGTGCGCTCGATCATCACCAACGCGTTGACGAACGAGTCCGGCAGCGCGCTGCTGAACGCGAGCTCGCGCGCTGAGCTCGAAGGCAACATCCTCAAGACGATTGACAATCAGACCGATGTGAAGGTCGCACAGGTTCTGTTCCCCGACCTCACCGTGCAATAGGAGCAGCCATGCCAGAGGACCTCGACTACGAGCCATTGCAGGCGCAAGCGAGCGCCGGGAATCCGGCCGTGCTCGGCCAGGCGACGGACCTCACGCGGTTGCGCGAGGTGCCGGTCGAGCTGACGGTCGAGATCGGGCGGGCGCGCATGACTGTCGGGGAGACGCTCGGGCTCCGGCCCGGCTCGACCGTCAAGCTCGACCGGCTCGCCGAGGAGCCACTCGACCTGCTCGTCAACGGAACACGAATCGCCCGCGGCGAGGTCGTCGTCATCGATGAGGAGTTTGGCCTGCGAATCACCGAGGTCGTCAGCGGTGGCGAGGCAACGCTCAGCACGTCCGCCGCACTCGCGGCCCCGGGCGAGCTGGCCACGCAAGAGCCTGAGCCGCCCGAGCTGGTCGAAGCAGAAGTAGTCAACGCCGCTTAGGCCTCCCCGGCCTACCCACGCACGGGTAGCCGGCTAGTAGACCGGGAAAGGCACGCGCGACTGAGATTCGCCGTGCTGGGCTTGGCGCCCGGGCCTCCGTAACCGGGCGTCTGTCGGCTCTCTAAAGGCCGGTGGGGCGCTGTCGATTACGGGTTCGACTCCTCCCTCGGAGTCAGCCCTCGATGACGGTACGTCGCTTCCTTTTCGCGGCCGCTGTGGCGGTCCTGCTTGGCGCTCCGACGAGCGCTGCGTGGGCGCATGGTGCGCACCGGGATCGCGCGCCGGTGGCAAGCACGACCGCCGGGGTCGAACGCGGCAGCGCGGTGCTGCGTGCCGCGATGGCAAAGCAGAAGACGGCCGGCAAGAAGGGGCGCAGGAGATACACGGGGGAGTTCGCCTCCGAGAACACGCCGCTGAGCACCGGGACGACGAAGGCAAGCAGCACGAACGGCAGCCTCGGCGGAGCTAGCGTGCTGCGCACGATCGGCGGCCTGCTGCTCGTGATCGCCGCGATCTACGGCGTGACCTGGGTTTTGCGACGCGTCAAGCGCAGCCGCGATGACGAAGCGACCGGGCGCGGGCTGGCGAGCATCGCGACGCTACCGCTCGGCTCCGGGCGGGCGCTGCATCTCGTACGCGCCGGCACGGACGTGATCCTCGTCGGCGTATCGGAGACGGGCGTCGCGCCGATCCAGCGCTACACCGAGGCGGAGGCGCTCGCAAACGGCGTGCTCGACGCGCTCGGGCAAGACAAGCTGCTGCACGACGCAGCCGGGTCGATGATGCCCGACGGCTCGCCAGACCCGGCGCTCAGCGCCAGTTGGCGCCATCTCGGCGCCGCCCAGGACAGCTCGAGTCCGCGCCTGATCGAAACGTTGCGCCGCCTGACGGTGCGATCGTGAACGTCAGCAGCGCGAACACCGTCCAGGTCCTACTGCTGGTCGGCGCGCTGTCGCTGGTGCCGGCGCTGCTGTTCACGGTCACCAGCTTCACGCGGATCATCATCGTGCTGAGCTTCGTCCGCAACGCGGTCGGGCTGCAGACGACGCCGCCGAACCAGGTGCTGATCGGCATCGCGCTGTTCCTGACGCTGTTCGTGATGTCCCCGACGATCTCGGCGATCAAGAAGGACGCCTGGGATCCGCTCGAGCACCACCAGATCAGCACCTCGGTCGCGATCGATGACGCGATCGAGCCATTGCGGGAGTTCATGTTCGCTCAGACGAACGCGGCGGACATCGATCTGTTCGAAGGCCTCGCGCATCGCTCCGCTCCCCAGACGCGGGCCCAGGTCCCAACTTACGTGCTGATTCCGGCGTTCATCGTCAGCGAGCTGAAGACCGCGTTCGAGATCGGCTTCTTGATCTTCCTGCCGTTCTTGATCATCGACCTGATTGTCAGCTCAACGCTGATGAGCATGGGCATGATCATGCTCCCGCCGACGTTCGTCTCGCTGCCGTTCAAGATCCTTCTGTTCGTCCTTGTCAACGGCTGGGCACTTGTCATCGACTCGCTCGTGGCGAGCTTCCACTGATGGACCAGAACACCGCAGTCAACCTGGCGAGCCAGGCGATGACGCTGGCGATGGAGGTCGGTGGACCGCTGCTGCTCGTCGGCCTTGCCGTCGGTCTCGTGGTCAGCCTGTTCCAAGCTGTCACGCAGATCCAGGAGCAGACCCTGTCGTTCATCCCAAAGATCGTCGGGGTCGGTGTCGTGATCCTCGTGCTCGGGCCGTGGATGCTCGGCAACCTCGTTGACTACACGCAGAACCTGTTCCTTTCGATACCAGGGCTCGTCCGCTGATGAGCGCTGCTCAGATCAACCAGCTGCTGAACGCAGTCGGACCGTCGAACGTCCTTGCGTTCTTCCTCGTGCTCGTGCGCGTCGCGCCGCTGTTCGTGATCGCACCGCTGTTCTCATCGAGCTACCTACCGCCCCAGGTGCGGACCGCGATCGCCGTCGGCCTTGCGATGGGCCTCACCGGTATCGCGGCACACGGCCAGCAGATCCCCACGGGCGGCATGCAGGTCGTGGGGCTGGTGCTCGAGCAGCTGCTGGTCGGGGGCGCGCTCGCTTTCGCGCTGGCAGCGATGTTCGCCGCGGTCCAGGCAGCCGGCTCGATCCTCGACGCGGTCGCGGGGTTCTCTTTCGGTGCGATGCTCAACCCGCTCACCGGTACGCAGGACGCGATCCTCAGCCAGCTCTATGCGCTGGTTGGTACCGCGGTGTTCGTCGCGTTCGGCGGTGACGGGTGGGTGCTGCGCGGAGTCGAGCAGACCTTCCGGCTCGTGCCGCTGACCGGCACCGTCGCGGTCGATTCGATCGTCGGCGGCTCGGTGAGCATGTTCACGACGATCTGCACCGCGGCGCTCGAGCTCGCGGCGCCGGTGATGCTTGCCGTGATCATCACCGACATCGCCTTCGGGATGCTCTCGCGCGTCGTGCCGCAGCTCAACGTGTTCGCGGTCGGCTTCCCCGTCCGGGTCGGTGTCGCGATCATCGCGGTCACGATCTCGCTGCCCTTCCTGGGCGGCTGGCTCGGGGACCAGATCTCGGGGTCGCTCGGAACTGCCCTGCGTGAGCTGGGGGCGGTCTAGATGCCTGACGTCGACCGCACTGAGAAGCCGACTCCCAAGCGCCGTCGCGAGGCGCGGCGCAAGAGTCGCTCGCCAAAGAGCTCCGACCTGAACGGCGCGATCGTCCTGCTCGCAGGGTTCATCGCTGTGATCGCCCTCGGATCGACGATCGTCACGACTGCCGGCGGCGCGATGGAGCGCGCTTTCGCAGAGATCGCGCACCCGAATGTCGTGGCGAGCGCGGCAGGTCTGAAGGGGGTGGAGGCGCTGATCATCGATGTCCTGCTGGCGACGGTTGCGCCGGTGGCGGCCGTCTGCATGGGCGCCGGCGTGCTGGCAAACCTCGGACAGGTTGGCTGGCACCCGTCCTTCCAGCAGCTGAAGCCGAACTTCGGGCGGATCAATCCGATGAGTGGACTGAAGAACCTCTTCGGGCCGCGGCTCCTGTTCGACACGTTCAAGTCGCTCGCCAAGGTGTCGGTCGTCGCGGTTGTCGTGGCGCTCACGCTGATTCCGCAGCTGACGGGCTTGGCGGCGGGCGTCGGTACCCCGCCGGGAATGCTCGGAGCGCTCGTCAAGAGCTCTGTCACAGCGATCGTCGAGCGGTCCGCGTTCGCCTACCTGTTGATCGGCATCGTCGACTTCGTCTATCAGCGGCGGCGCCACGAGAAGAGCCTGAAGATGACGCGCCAGGAAGTGAAGGATGAGGCGCGCCAGCACACGCTGCCACCGGAAGTGCGCTCAGCGCTGCGCCGCCGCCAGATTCAGGCGGCACGAGCGCGGATGATGGCAGCGGTACCGACGGCGGATGTGGTCGTCACCAACCCGACGCACTACGCGGTCGCCCTCGTCTACGACGGGACGAAAGCTGCGCCGGAGGTCGTTGCGAAAGGCCAAGATCTCGTCGCCGCGCAGATTCGCCGGATCGCCGAGGAGAACGACGTGCCGATCGTCGCGGATCCACCGCTCGCTCGCGCCCTTCACGGGAGCGTCGAGATCGGGCAGCTCGTCCCCGAGCAGCTCTGGCAGGCCGTCGCCCAGCTGCTCGCATTCGTCTACAGGCTCGCGGGCCGCCGCAAGGCGCTGTGATGAACAAGTCATCCGACAGCCCGATGCAACTGCTGCTCAAGCACGTCGACCTCGTCGCGGCGGGCGCGGTCGTCCTCGTCGTGTCGATGCTCGTGATCCCGCTGCCCTCGCCGCTGATCGACCTCTTCATCACGCTCAACATCTCAGCTGCGCTCGCGGTCGTCGTCGCGACGATGTACCTGACCAAGGCGCTCGACTTCTCCTCGTTCCCGAGCCTGCTGCTGCTGACGACAATGTTCCGACTCGCGATCAACGTGTCGGTGACGCGCCTGATCCTCACGCATGGAAACGCCGGCAACGTCGTCGCCGCGTTCGGCAAGTTCGTCGTCGGCGGGAACGTGCTGATCGGCCTCGTGATCTTCCTGATCCTCGTCGTGATCCAGTTCGTGGTCGTCACGAATGGCGCCGGGCGGGTCGCCGAGGTCGGTGCTCGCTTCACCCTCGACGCGATGCCGGGCAAGCAGATGTCGATCGACGCCGACCTCAACGCCGGCCTGATCACCGACGAGCAGGCGCGCAGCCGCCGCCGCGAGATCGCCCGCGAAGCTGACTTCTACGGCGCAATGGACGGTGCCGCCAAGTTCGTCCGCGGCGATGCAGTGGCCGCCGTCGTGATCATCCTCATCAACCTCGTCGGCGGCATCGTTGTCGGCGTCGCGCAGAACCACCTGTCGTTCAGCGACGCGATCAACACCTACTCGCGCCTAACGGTCGGCGACGGTCTCGCGGCCCAGATCCCAGCACTCCTGATCTCGGTCGCAACCGGCATCATCGTCACGCGCTCCGCGTCTGACTCCGATCTCGGCACAGACATCGCGCGCCAAATCCTCAGCCAGCGCCGCGCGCCGCTCGTCGCCGGCACGGTCATCTGCCTGTTCGGCTTCGTGCCAGGCCTGCCGACGATCCCGTTCCTGCTCGTTGGCGGCTGCCTCACCGCGCTGGGCTGGGCGGTACGCGACGGCCTTCCCGACACGCCGAAGGAAAAGGCAGCCGCCGCTGAGGCTGCCAAGGCCGCTGCCGTCAAGCCGGCCCTGCCCGCGTCGAAGGAGGCGGTCCTCGGCGAGCTGCCGCTCGATCCGCTCGAGCTTGCGATCGGCTTTGGGCTCGTGCCGCTCGTCGATCGGCAGGGTGGCGGAACGCTGGTGAGCCGCGTCTCGGCGATCCGCCGCCAGATAGCGGGGGAGCTCGGCATCGTGATTCCGGCGGTCCGCATTCATGACGAGATCGGTCTCGAGTCCCACGAGTACGTGGTCAAGGTCCGCGGGGTCGATGTGGCTCGAGGCCGTATCGTCGCCGGGCATCATTTGGCGATGAATCCGGGCGATGCCGTAGGTCAGCTGTCGGGCATCGCCACGACCGAGCCCGCGTTCGGCATGCCGGCGACGTGGATTGCGGACGCCACTCAAGCCGAAGCGGAGGCACGCGGCTACACGGTCGTCGACGGAGAATCGGTGATCGTCACGCACTTGACGGAGACGATCCGAGCCCACGCGGCTGGATTGCTGACACGGCAAGACACGCGTCAATTGCTCGATCGGCTCAAGGAAACCAATGCTGCTGTCGTTGACGAGGTGGTGCCAGAGGTCCTGTCACTCGGGGAGATCCAGCGCGTCTTGCAGTCGCTGCTCGGCGAGGGCGTCTGTGTGCGCGATCTTGGGACGATCGTCGAAGCGATCGGCGACAAGGCCCGGGTAACGCGTGATCCGAGTGTCCTCGCGGAATACGCACGGCAGGCGCTTGGTCGGGCGATAACCGCGCCCCACCTCGACGCACAGCAACGCTTGCGCGCGATCACGCTCGATCCGTCGATCGAGCAGGAATTTGCGACGTCGATCACGCAAACGGCCGATGGCGAGCAGCTCGCGATGGATCCAACGCGTGCCGAGGCCGTCGTCAGCGCGCTGCGCAGTCAGACGGAGCAGGGCGCGGCGCGCGGCGCGCGGCCGGTGCTGCTCTGCTCGGCGCGCGTCCGGCGCCACATCAGGCGGCTCGTCGCGCAGGCGATCCCGCAGCTCGCGGTCTGCTCTTACAACGAGATCACCCCCGGCATCAGTGTCGAGACGATTGGAGTGGTTAGCGCATGACACCCGCACAGGCACCCCCAGAAGTGGCGGGAAGGCAGGGACTCACGGGCGCAGAGGAGCGCGTCCGGCCGCGAGCCGGCGAGGACGGGCAAGGCGCCGGCGGCGAGCGGCGGACTTACCGCGGGCGTGACCTCTCCGAGATTCTGCCCCGGATCCGCGACGAGCTCGGCCCGGAAGCGATCGTGACCTACCAGCGCGAAGGTCTCGTCGGCGGTGTCGGCGGCTTCTTCGCGCGCCGTTTCATCGAAGTCGAAGCGATGGCGGCGCCGCGACTCGACCTCTATGACGGCGAGGACGCCGACCCGCTGACGGATCTCGACGGCGTCGTGGCAGTTGCCGCCCACGACGATGAAGAGGACCAGCGCAGCGGCGACTTCTCCACCGCGCTCGCGGCGGCGAGCGATGCGGCGGCGGACGCCGGGCCGGCGCAGGAGACCGAACTCGATCCGCCAACGATCGAGATGCCTGTCGTGCCGACGCCGACCCTCGGCTCCGCGAGGCCGGTGCCCCCTGCGACCTACATGCGAGCGCCGGCTTTCGCGAGTGTTGAGCCCCAGGCCGGCACAGCTGAGCGCGAGCCGGCGATGGCCCAGCTGCAGACGCGCCGCTTCGCGCCGCCGGCGCCGGCAGCCGTCGTGCGGGCCGCGCCTGCGACGGTGAGCACGGAGGAGATGACGCCCGAGACCATCGACGCAGCAGAGTTCTTGACCGCGCGCGGCGTGAGCCGCGCCCTCGCGCAGGAGCTGATCGCCGAGGCCTGCTCGCACGACCTGCCGTTCGCGGGTGCTGGAGGGATGCGCGATGCTCTGCATGCGTGCATCTCGCGCCGACTCCCGCGCCACCAGGGCCTCCCGCGGAGTGGTGCCCTGATCGCGATCGTCGGCGGCGGCGGCTCCGGCAAGACCCGCTGCGCCGCCGCGATTGCTGCCTCCTACAGCGGTGCCAGCGCACTGAAGGTGGAGGGCGTCGTGCTTGGCGCTCACGGGTCGCGCGCGGAGCTCGCCGAGCTCGTCCGCCCGGCCGGCGTCTGCGTGCAGACGGTGCAGCGGGGAAGCCACGCTGCGCTCGAGCTTGCGCTCGCACGCGAAGGCGCGCTGGTCGTCGCCGACACGCCGGCTGTCTCGCCGGCCGACCCGGCGGAGATCGAGAATCTCGGACTCGAGCTGGCGGCCCTGGCGCCGGAGGAGGTGCTCGTCACCGTGCCCGCGACGGCGAACCCCGCCGCGGCGCGGCAGCTGCTCGCCGCGATCGGTCCGATGCGTCCGACCGGCCTGATCGTGACCCACGCCGACGAGACCGACCAGCTCGGCATCGCCGTAGAGCTCTCGCTCGAGGCGGGCCTGCCGGTCGTGTTCGTTCACGACGGCCTCGAGCTGCCAGGAGCGCTCAAGCCGGTCGATCCCAACGCGATTGCGGAGCGCCTGCTGACGTGAGCCCGAGGGCCTCGAGTGAGAAGGTCGCGCTGCCGGCCCTCAGCGGCTCGTTCGGCCGCTTGCTGCGTGGCCCGGGTAAGGACATCGCCGTCGAGGTGATCTGGCAGTCGGCGAACGAGCTGACGCTCTCAGTGCTCGCACAGGGCGCCGTCTTCAACTTCCCTGCGGTCGAGGAGCTCGTGCTCGAGTGCAGCTCGACCCGCGGCATGACGCGGCTCGCCGGCGAGGCGCGCCAGGGCGGCGAAGGGCGGCTCAGCTTCGTGGTGCACGAGGTGATCGAGGTCGAGCAGCGGCGACGCTTCGTGCGCGTGCGTGTCTCGCGCCCGGTTCGCCTCGCGCGCGCCGCCGATGGCAGCGTCAGCCACACGTTTGCGCTCGATCTCAGTGGCGGTGGCCTGCTCCTCGCCGGCCCGGACAAGCTCAAGCCTGGTGAGCACGTGAACTTCCACATGCGCCTCGAGTCGGGCGGCGAGCCGATCGAGGGCTATGCGCGCGTCGTGCGCGTAGCCGGGAGCGGCAGTCCGGCACTCACATTCGACTCGATCAAGCCGGCCGACCGCGAGCGGCTGATCCACTTCATCTTCGACTGCGAGCGACGCGCGCGCGCCCTGCTGCACGCGGCCCCCGACGCAAGCGGTGACGCGCACGAGCCCGGAGCAGGCAAATGAGCGACACCGAAGAACAACCGGTCGCTGCCCCGGAGCCAGAGGAGCCCAAAGCCGAGCCCAAGGAGAAGCCAAAGGCCAAGGAGAAGGCGAAGGGCAAGGACAAGGAGAAGGGCAAGGCCAAGGGCAAGGAGAAGAGCAAGGGCAAGGACAAGCAGGCCGCCGATGGCCCCAGCATCGCTGCTCACCCGCACGCGGCGCATGCTGTGCGCTCGATGAAGGCGTGGGGCGGCCTGATCGGCTTTGGCCTTGCCGCCTACATGTCAGCGCACGCCGGCGTCACGCTCGGAGTCCTCGGCTTCCGCGCCCTGCTGGGGGGCGTCGCGGGCTACATGGTCGCGTGGTTCTGCGGCGTCGTCGCGTGGCGTGCAATCGTCGCCGCGGAAGTCCGCGCGCACATGGAATCGCAGGCGGAGCAGCTTAGGCGTTAGCAGCGATGGACTGGATCGATCCGATCGCGAGCCTGCCTGGCGGTCCGCTGCGGATCGAGCACACGCCCGGGCCTGCGCGGATCGAGCGAGAGCGCGACCGCGAGCAGGCGCACCAGGATCCGCAGGAGCGCGAGCCCGAGCGCGAGCGCGAGGAGGAAGACGACGGTCACGAGCACATCGATGTGAGCGCGTGAGTCACCGCCGGGGACCTCGCGCAAGAGCGTCCAGACCGTCCTGGACGGCGCGCTCAAGGCTTTGCGCGTCGCGACGATAACTGAGGGCGTAGGGCTGACAAGGAGTCGGCCCGGGACGATCACCAATGTCATCAAGGAGATGAACGCGTGTCCCTGTATATCAATACGAACCTAGCGGCAATGAACGCCGCTAACAACCTGGACCAGACTGATAATCAGCTGTCCTCGGCGATGCAGAAGCTCTCCTCGGGCCTCAACATCAACAGCGCGGCGGACAACGCCGCCGGCTACACGATCAGCGAGAACCTGACTGGGCAGGTCAACGGGGTCGACCAGGCCCAGCAGAACACCCAGGATGCCGTCTCGCTCGTGCAGACGGCTGACGGGTCGCTGAGCGAGGTCGAGCAGATGCTCCAGCGGATCCGCGAGCTCGCCGTTCAGTATCAGAACGGCACGCTCGACTCGACCGACCAGGCGGCGATCCAGACCGAGGTCAACCAGCTGGCCTCGGAGATCGAGCGTGTTGGTTCGACGGCGCAGTTCAACGGGATCTACCTCCTGAACAGCGTCCAGACCATCACCTTCCAGGTGGGCGCCAACGACGGCGAGGTCATCGCTGTCTCGACGATCAGCCTGGGCTCGGCGGTTGGAACGTTCAGCCTCGGCTCGAGCACGGTGCTCGCTTCGATCGACGCAGCGATCAACGCAGTTGCTGCTCAGGATGGCACCCTTGGTGCCGTTCAGAACCGTCTCCAGTACACGATGGACGACCTGTCCACCTACGGAGAGAACCTGACGTCAGCAAACAGCTCGATCGTCGACGTCGACATGGCTACCGAGATGACGAAGTACACCAACCTGGACATCCTCCAGCAGGCTGGTACAGCCATCCTCGCGCAAGCCAACTCGTTGCCGAAGACGATCCTCACACTGCTGCAAAGCAGCTAGGCGTAGTGGTGGGCGGCGCCGTCGCCGGCGCCGCCCTGCCCGCCTGAACAAGCTCAACCCCGGCAGTTGCCGGGGCGAGGAAAAACACCCCGCGAACCGCCCCCCGTCGCGGGGTCACATATCCCGATCCATCGAGGGACCGGACCAGAGACGCGCGGCCGAACGGCCGCGCGTCTTCTTTAAGGCTGGCGTTTGAGGGCGCTGCATTGAAGCTTCCCGATGGCGCCGGACACCGGGGAATCAATGTCCGCCCTTCCGTGCCGATAACACGAGCCAGGCCGCGGCGCCGCTCGCGCGCAACCCTCTGATCCGGAGACAATCTTGGTGGTTCAAACTCTCGAGCTGGCGCCTTCCCGATACGGCATCGATAGCAGGTTCGCGGCATTGCGGGAGCTGATTGCCGGCGGCGATACTGCCGTCCTCAGCGTCGATTGCTTCGACACGATTCTGTGGCGCCGGGTTGCGAAGCCGAGCGACTTGTTCGTCGTCCTGGGGGAGGAGCTACGTTCCGAAGGACACCTCGATGCGAGCATCGATCCGCTTGGCTTCGGCCGGATGCGGGTCGCCGCGGAATCACTCGCGCGGCTGCGCAAGCAAGCCCGCGCGGGCACGCCCGAGGTGAAGCTCGACGAGATCTACGCGGAGCTGCCGTCGCACATCAGCGATCTCGACGCTGCCGACATGCAGGACCGGGAGGTCGATCTGGAACGACGCCTAACAGTTGCCGACCCCGCACTATGTGACGAGCTCTGCCGGCTCGCCGGCGACGGAATTGAGCTCATCCTCGTCAGCGATACCTACCTCAGTGCCGATCAGCTGAGCACACTGTTGGACAAGCCCGAGTGCGGTGAGCTACGTCACGCGCGAGTCTTCACTTCGTGTGACATGGGGATGAGCAAGGAGGGTGGCCTATGGCACAGAATGCCTGCAACGCTCGCGGTGCGTCCTGGCCAGATCGTTCACGTCGGCAACAACCGCCGGGCTGATTTTGTGGAACCGCAAGCGGCCGGCGTCAGGGCGATGCACTGGGCGGAACGGTCGGAGAGCCTGTCCCTCTTCCTCGAGAAGGAGATCGCGTTCCGGGTCGACGGCGCGCGCGATGCGAGCGAGGACAATGGCGTCACCGCGTTGCGCGGCCGAGCTCGCTTCCTGCACCACGAGCAGCCCGACCAGGAGGAGTCATGGCAACTGGGTGTCGAGGTCCTCGGACCGGTGTTCGTCGGCTATGCCGACTGGGTTTGCGAGCGGACCGCGGCGTTGGGGATTACAAGGGCCCTCTGCACGATGCGTGAAGGCCGGTTCTTCAAGGAGCTGCTCGACGCGGGCGTGCCCGGCAGCGTCAACCCGGATCTGCGTAGCCGGCTGCTCTGGGCTTCGCGCACGGCGCTAACTCGCGTGCTGCTCGCAGACGCCGATCGTGGCGAGATAGAGCGCGCGCTCACCGTCCCGCGCCCGGCCAGTATCCGTGGCGCGGCCAACCTGCTCGGCTTGGATCTGGCACGGTTTCCGACGTTCGCGCGGATAGCGGAGCAGGCGCCGCACCTGTCTGAGGATCCGGCCGCGCTACAGATGTTCATGAACGCTGTTTGGGAGGCCCCCGGGATACTCGAGGAGATCCAAGCGACGGCACGGCGGCGACGCGAGAACTTCATCCGTCACCTGCGGGAAGCGATCGGAGACGGAACGGGCGACGTCGCGGTGTTGGATGTCGGCTGGATCGGCTCCAACCAGGAGCGACTCCAAACGGTTCTCGACCGCGCTGGGTTCGGTGTTCGGCTCCACGGGCTGTACCTATCTGCAGACATGACGCCACCGGACCGCCTGCTGCGCGGCCATGTGATCGAGGGGTTCATCCCGGGCCGGGATCCCGGGCCCGGAGGCTTCGAGCCAGCTTTCAGCCGGAACCGCTTGGTTCTGGAGCCGCTTCTGCTGTCTGGTGACGGAACGACGCTGGAGATCGGAGACGACGGCGTGCCGATCTGCGACGTGAACCGGCCGTCGACCGCGCAGGCGCAGCAAACACGTGCGATTCAGGAAGGCGTCCTCGCCTATCAGCAGCACGTCGCTGGATACAGGTCGGTCGGCGAGTCGTCGCAGATCGGCCGGATCGGCGGCCGTGATGCACGCACAATCGTGGAGCGGTTCGTGACCGCCCCGACGCGCGAGGAGGCGCAGCTGCTCGGTTCGATCGTGCACGATGACTCGCACAGCAACATGCACACCCTGACATTGGTTCCGAGTCCGGACGATCTCTGGGCACGCAGGCTGACCACTCGCCAGCTCGCCAGCGAGCGGTGGGAACGCGTTTGGTGGGCGGCCGGTGCGAGCGCAATGAGGGATAGCCCGGCATCTCCCCTCGCTCCCCTCGAGCTCTCTTCTGCCGGCGTTCTGCGAGTGCAAATCGCGCGGCGCAACAAGCCTCAGACGGACAGCGTGCAGGTGCCGATGAAGCTCGGCATGGAGGGCACCTCGATTGCGAAGCTGAGAGCCCCGGGTAACGATCTGGACGGAGTCGTGGTGTTCCCGACGATTACGCCGGGCCTGATGCGGCTTGACTGTCTGAGGCTGCTGATCGCCGCGCCGACGAACGGCTGGCGCAAGGCGGTGTGGACCTGGACAGCCGGCGATGATCCTGAGCGCATTCTCGGCAGTGAATGCGAGCGAATCACTCCGAACATCTTGAAGGTTGGCCCAGGGTCCTCTTTGACGGTAAGGCTCACCGACCCGTTGCCGACTCCATCGTGGTTCGAGCTCGAATTCCGCGGTGCATTCATGCCGCTGGTTGACGGCGCACCGCAGGTAACGCGCACCGAGACCGCTCTCCACGTCACTTTTGAGCCGGCCCCACGATGAGGCACCGACGGGCGGCGCACGACCGCTGCCGGGTGCCCGCGTCGCAGCTTCGAGCTGATCGCCCGCCGGCACCGCGATAACAAGCCCGCGACGGCACTTGCCGGCGCCTCAATTTCGGGACCGGCCAGCCGATCAACCCGAGGAATGTCGCTGGAGCCGGTAGTCGCGCGAATCGCGCAGATCGAGTCGGCGGTCGCTGACCCGACGACGCTCGCGACCGCGACCGCGACCGCGACCAATGATCCCGTCGCGAGTACCGCCAGCGCCTCGGGCTCGTTCGCGAATCTGCTCGGAACAGCCAGCGAGGGAAACGGCTCAACGGTCGCCGAGGCCGAGGAGCTGGACTCGACCTATGTGACGGAGGCTCTCAACGTGCTCGCCGGCAATGGCGATGACACGACGAGCTCCCAGGCGCTTGACCCGGCATCCGGCCTGCTCTCGCTCGTCGGCACCGGAGCGCTTGGCTCGAGCGGATCGACCACGAGCAGCAGCGTTCAGGCGGCAAGCGACTACCCCGGAGTGACGGCAGGCGGCAATCAGGCAATCGTGCAGGCCGCCGAGAGCCAGGTCGGACAAACCGAGCAGCCGCCGGGCTCCAACAACGGGCCCGCGATCACGATGTACCGCACCGCCGTTGCGGGGGCCGAGTCGGGCGAGCCGTGGTGCGCCCAGTTCGCGTCGTGGGTCGCCAAGCAGGCGGGGACGCCGATCGGCGACCAGGGGCAGGGGTCTAGCTCCGTCTCCGGAATCTGGTCCTGGGCGCAGCAGACCGGCCGCGCGATAACCAACGGACCCGGGGTCGTCCCCCAACCCGGCGACCTGATCGTCTTTGGTGATCAGCATG
This sequence comes from Solirubrobacteraceae bacterium, assembly GCA_050010595.1. Classification (GTDB taxonomy): domain Bacteria; phylum Actinomycetota; class Thermoleophilia; order Solirubrobacterales; family Solirubrobacteraceae; genus Palsa-513. Next base: position 180,697 of record JBEKKS010000001.1, on the reverse strand, counting down.
TCGGAATCGTTGTCGGCGTGCAGTCGAACGGCGACATCGACACCGTGGAGGGCAACTACGACAACCAAGTGATGCGCAACGTCCGCAGCCCCGACGAGGCAACCGGCTACGTGAACATGAGCGAGTAGGCCTGATGGTTGACGAACAGCAGCTGCAAGGCCCGTCAGTTGGCGACACGCCGAAAGGCCGACTCGTCATCACCGCGTTCGGCTGGAACGACAGTGGCGGGGGTACAGCGGTACCGCGGATCGCAGCGAAGGAGCTGGCAAGGCGTGGCTGGGACGTCACGGTCTTCCACGCAGCGGTGCCGCGGGTCGCGGGCGCAGCCACGTTCGTGGTCCGCGAGTGGGCGGAGGACGGTGTGAAGCTCGTCGGGGTGCACAACCGCCCGAACACGCTGTTCAACATCGGCGATCCGGCACGCGACATCGACGAGCCACAGATCGCGCTCGCATTCGCGGCGCTTCTCGATCGCGTCAGGCCAGACGCAGTGCATTTCCACAACCTGCACAACCTCGGTGCGTCGCTGATCGAGCAGTGCGCCGCACGGGGAATTCGCTCGATCTTCTCGGTTCACAACTACTGGCTGGTCTGCCCGCGCGTCTATCTGATGACCGGCCAGGGGTCGCTCTGCGCTGGACCAGGCGAGCATGGCGGCGACTGCGCAAGCTGTGTCGCCAGCCCCGACATCGCCGGCCACGAGCGGCGGCTGGGGGAGATCCGAGCGCGGGCTGGACGGGGACTGAGCGCGGTGCTGGCGCCGTCGCATGCGGTTCGCCGCACGCTGCTGGCCGAGGGATACCCGGCGGATCTCGTCGACGTCGTCCACCAAGCAATGCCCAACGACCAGGCGGTCTGGGATCGAGTGGGCGCGCAGCGGGCCCCGGGCCGCGTCGCGGAGGAGCTGACGATCGGCTTTCTCGGCTCGGTCTACCCACACAAGGGGCCGGGGCTGCTGGTTGAGGCGGCGCAGCGCGTCAAAGCATCGGTGCGCGTGCAGATTCACGGCGAAGTGGTGCCCAGCTACGCCGAACGCCTGACTGCGCTTGACCAGCGCGGCGTGTGCGAGCTGCGGGGCACGTTCACGCCGAGCGAGCTGCCGGAGCGGCTTGCGGGCATTGACGTGGCGGTGCTCCCATCGCTGTGGTGGGACTGCGCGCCGCTAGCCGCAACCGAGTGCCGTGCCGCGGGGCTGCCGCTGCTCGTGCCGCGGCTCGGCGGGCTTGCGGAGGTAATCGAGGACGGGTTCGACGGGCTGCACTTCGACGGGCTTGATGCAAGTGACCTCGCGCGCAAGATCGAGCGCGTGGCGAGCGAGCCGGGCCTGCTCGAGGCGCTACAGCGGAACATCGCGCCGCCGCGCGAGTTCGGCCAATACATCGACACGCTCGAGGCCTATTACCGGGGCGAGCGTCCCGGTGCGGGGCACGGGCAGACCACGCCGGCGGCCGTACGCTGGCAGGGCGACCACAATCTCGCGCTCAGCCTCTCGATCATCAACCGCCAGATCTCGGGGCGCCTCGACGGGCCCGTCGAGCGCGTCGCGCGCAACGGGGAGACGCTCTTGGGGGAGACGCCGCTGCCGCATGTCGCCGACGTCGAGATCCGCCACCAGTGGCCGCCAGACCTCCGCCCCGCCCGGGCAGGCCGCCTCGCGGTGATCCAGCCGTGGGAGTTCGGCGCGATCCCCCGCCAATGGGTCGAGCCACTACAGCGCAACGTCGACGAGCTGTGGGTGCCGAGCGAGTTCGTACGCGCCATGTACATCGCCGGCGGCATCGCGCCTGAGCGCGTCTTCACGATCCCCAACGGTCACGACCCGGAAGTGTTCCGCCCCGACGGTGGGCGCTACCCGCTCGAGCTGCCCGCGGTCAGCGTGCGCTTTCTCTTCCACAGCGGTTTGATCTGGCGCAAGGGCCACGATCTTCTGCTGGCGGCTTGGCGGGAGGCGTTCGCCGGCCGCGAAGATGTCGCTCTCGTCGTGAAGTGCGTGGGCGCTGCCAGCGTCTACCGCACCGGGGAGGGCGCAGCGATCCGCGAGCACGCCGCCTCCGGAGCGCTGCCCCGGATTGTGATGGTCGAAGAAGAGCTGAGCGACGAGCAGCTCGCGGGGCTCTATCGCGCGTGCGACGTATTCGTTCACCCCTACCGCGGCGAAGGCTTCGCGATGGGCGTCCTCGAGGCGATGGCGTGCGGCCTGCCGGTCATCGTCACCGCCGGCGGTCCAACCGACGAGTTCTGCCCATCCGATGCGGGCTGGCGGATCAACTCGCGGCGTACGGAGTTCCCGAGCGATCGCGTCGACTCGCTGGAGACGGTGGGACGACCGTGGGTGCTCGAGCCGGACCATGGGCACCTCGTCGAGCTGCTGCGCGCCGCCGCCGCCGACCGTGGCGAGCGGGAACAGCGCGCCGCCGCCGCAGTTGCCGCGGCGAACGGACTCAGCTGGAACGCCGTCGCAGAGCGCTATCGCGAAAGGATCGCCGCCCTGGCGCAGATGCCGCCGCGCCTTGCCGGTGCCGGAGTCGACGCCGAGCCGTACCCGCTCAGCGGCGATGGCATGCAGTTCCTTGCGACGCCCGCATGGCGGGGCCAGGACCGCTTGGGCGAGCTGCTGCGCGAATGGTGCTCGCCGGCGGCGCGCGCGAGCGGTGCGACGCTCGTGCTGCTCGCCGATCCGCACGTCGACGGCACGCCGCAGGAGCTCGAAGCGCATGTGCTGGCGGCCGCTGCGGCGGCCGGTGCCGACCTCGAGCAGGCGGGCGACATCAACGTCGTGATGGAGCCGATCGGCGCCGAGCGCGATACGCGGCTGCACTGCGCGATCGATGCCTACGTCGTGCTGCACGACGGCAGTCCCGGTCACGTACGGCTCGCGCGCGAACACGGCAACGTGCTGCTCGAGCCCGGTGACGGGCAGCTCGCAAGGCTGCTCGAGTCGGCGCTCAGCGCGGTCGCCTGAGCGGGCCGCCCGGCCGCGAGGGCTATCCTCGATTCAGATGACCGGAACGCTTGACGGCACCGTCGCCCTCGTCACCGGAGCGAGCAGCGGCATCGGTGAGGCGACCGCGCGCGTGCTCGCCGCTGCGGGCGCGAGGATCGCTGCCGTGGCGCGCCGCAAGGACCGCCTAGACGTGCTCGTCAGCGAGCTCGCCGGCGAGGGTTTTGCGATCGAGGCTGACATCGGGGCCGATGGTCAGGCCGCCGCGGCGGTCGAGCGGACCGTCACCGAGCTTGGGCGCCTTGACATCGTCGTCAACAACGCCGGGATGATGCTGCTCGGACCAATCGAGGACGCGCCGGTCGAGGAATGGCGGCGGATGCTCGTGCGCCCGACCACGCAAGCCTTCTAGGCGCCCCTGGCGATCCGCCTGTGCTGAGGCTATGCTCTGGACGTTTGCGCGAGGGTGTCACGTCGTCTGACCGACCGGGAGAGCATGCATGGCCACCGTTGCTGAGCCTCTAGAGGCGCCACCTTCGGCGGCGCCGCGCGCAGGCGCCACCGCTGGTCCCCGCGATTTTCAGATCGTCCCGCGCGCCGGGATCCCGATCGTCGCCGTCGTGATCGTCGGAATGATCGTTGCGATCGCGACCAACAGCCTCTGGGCGCTCGACTTCTACCACGTGGCCGGCGGCGCCCTGTGGACGGCGGTCGACCTGTTCCTGGGTCTCGTGCTCGGCCCGATCATGGGCTCGATGCCGGTTGCGGCGCGCGTCGAGCTGACGACGCGCCTGATGCCAAAAATGGTGCTGCTCATGCCGACCCTCGTGACGATGACGCTCGGCGCAGGCTTTCAGCTCGCGCGTCACCTCGGCAACCTCAGCGCCGGCGCGCCGGCGCACGACTGGCTCGTGGCGTCCTACATCGTCGTCGGCGTGATCGCGACGATCGCGCTCGGTCTGCTCGAACCGGCGAACATCGCCGTCCTCTTCGAGCTGCGCAAGCCGCGCCCCAATCCAGCCCGGATCCAGCGGCTGATGAAGGTCTTCATCTACACCGCGGGGATCACCGGCCTGATGCAGGTAGCGACGCTCGTGATCATGACCAAGGTCGCTTCGATCGGCTGATGGCTTCCGAGACGGCACCTACTCCGAGCGCGGTCCCCGGTGACGGGCCGCTGCCGCCGATTCAGCAGATCGCGGTCGCGAGCCTCGTCCTGATCATCGCGGGGGGCATCTACACCGCGGCGCACCTGCCACGGCATGTGCCGCAGGGACCGACGATCGTCCTACTGTCCCTTGCCGCCGCGCTTGTAGTGGCTAACGCCGTGTTGCTCTCGCGGATCAAGCCGTTCAACTGGCGCATCTTCCGCCAGGTGGCGGGATGGGTCGCGCTCGCCTATGTGGTGGTCGCCGGCATGCTCGAGTACGTGTTCGTCTACGACCACACGAGCGGGACCCAGCTCGTGATCCTGACACTGATGCTCGTCGTATTCGCGTGCAACATCCCGATGTTGCTTGGCTTCAGCGTCGCGCGCTTTCAAGAGCCGTAGAGGCTCTTTGCGGGCCCTGAAACCGCCGCCGCGCTCCTCAAGCTTCGGGTGGGGCAGTCGAGTAACCGCCCATGGACCGTCCGTCGACGCGGCATGCAGCGACTGGGCTCGGCATCCGTGGTCGGCTGGTGGCGCTCGCCGCCTCGCTGGTCGTGGTTGCGGTCGTTTGCGTGGGGGTCGCCGTCGCCGGCATGCTCTCGACGCGTACGAAGGCCCACGAGTCGAGTGCAGCGTCCAAGGCAGCCCAGGAGGTCCGCGCCGGCTATGAGGGATGGCTGCTGACCGATGACCGTTCGCTGGCGCTCGTCGCGGTAGCGTCGCTTCATGCACCCGGCGGCGTGATGCCCGGTGTGACGCCCCCGACCACGAAGAAGCAGTTACTCGCAAGCCTTTGGCGCCAGGCCGAGCAGGGTCATGAGCAGGCAGCTGCGGCGCTGGCCTGGCTCGCGAGGCGCGCGCCCGAGGCTTCGGTCCGCCGCGCCGCGCTACAAACCGAGTCGGCGCTCAGCGGGTACACGTTCTGGACGCTCTACTTCCACGGCCGTGCGCTGGCGGGAGATATTCGCAGCGCCGTCTACGCGGTCACCGACAGCGACGCCGCGATCTCGAGCGTCGTGCGCGGCGACTTTCGTGGAATGAGTGACGCGCTGACGCGCAGCGCTGCGCGGGCAGATAGCGCCCTGGGAAGCGGCGTCAGCAGCGCGCTGCTACTCGTCGCGCTGATCGCCGTTGTCTTGCTCGCCGTGGCCGTGGCGATCACCGCCGCCGTAATCCGCTCGATCACGCGCCCCTTGGCGCACGTCACAGCAGCTGCGCAGCAACTGGCGGAGGGCAATGTCGAGGTGGCGCTCGACGTCCACGGAGGGGGCGAGATTGGACAGATGGCGAGCGCGTTCGGTGCCTCGGTCGCCTACCTTCAGGAGATGGCAGCTGCGGCACGCGAGATCGCGGGTGGAAACCTCAGTGTCGTGATCGTGCCGAAGTCCAACAATGACGTGCTCGGCGCTGCGTTCACCGATATGCGCGCGCGCGTCGCAGATCTTTTGCAGCAGATCTCAGATAGCTCACGCACGGTTGGCAGCGCCTCCGAGCAGATCGCCTTGAGCGGCCAACAGACAGGCCTCGCCGTCGGCGAGATCGCCCACGCGCTTGGCGCTGTCGCCCAGGGTGCGGACGTCCAGCTGCGCTCGCTTGCCGCGGCGCGCGAGGTGACCGACGAGGTGGCGACCGCCTCGCGCAGCTCGGCGATCGAGGCGAAGGAGACCGCGCACGCCGCCCGCGAAGCTCGCGCAGTCGCTGCCGAAGGTGCGGCCGCGGTGACGCGCGCCAGTGACGTCATGCGCGGCGTTGCCCAGACCAGCACCGAGATCACCCGGACGATGGGCCAGTTGAACGAGACCAGTCAGCAGATCGGTGGCATCCTGGACACGATCACAGCCGTCACCAAGCAGACGAACCTGCTTGCGTTGAACGCAGCGATCGAAGCCGCGCGCGCGGGCGAGCAGGGCCGCGGCTTCGCAGTCGTCGCCGAGCAGGTGCGCGAGCTAGCCGAGCAGTCACAGCGCGCGGCCGGCACGATCGCCAACCTGATCACGCAAATGCAGCAGGCGACGGCGAGCGCCGTCGAGATCGTGAAAGAGGGAGCGCGTCAGACCGAGGACGGCGTCAGCACCGTCGAGCAGGCGCGCGAGGCGTTCCTGCGGATCGACTCGAGCGTCGAGCACATGACCGAGCTGGTCGCGCACATCGCGACCTCGGTAGAGCAGATCGCCACCTCAGGCTCGCGGATGCAGACGAGCGTCGACGAAGTGCTCGCGGTCGCCGAGCAGTCCTCGGCCTCGGCGCAGCAGGTCTCGGCGACCGCGGAGAGCACGAGCACATCGACGCAAGAGATCGCGGCGTCGGCGCAGGCCCTGGCCGGAACCGCCCACGAGCTTGAAGTGCTGGTCGGCGCGTTCAGCTTCGCCTAGCGCCGCGCGCGTGGACGATGCGACGCTCAAAACGCGCAGTTTGCGCGCAGCGCCGCCGGCCCAGCGCATCGACTTGACGTCGGCGGGGTTACCTACCATCGGACCGATGTCGTAGTCACCTACAGGCAGGGGTGGACGGTGCCGAAGAGACCGACGATGCCTCGCAGCGCGAAGCGCAGCAGCCGGTGGGGACGCCAGGTGGTGGCCGACCCTGGCCCGTTGCCGGTCTACAGCGGCCCTTTTCGGGTCGAGCAGGCGGAGCGTCTGCTCTGGCGTGCCGGCTTCGGTCCGCGGCCAGGTGAGGCACGGGCGCTCGCCAAGCGAGGCATGCGCGAGGCCGTCTACTCGCTCACACGGCCGAAGGACATGCGCCTCGTCGGACCGCTGCCGCACCTCGAGAACGGTGCGCCGCTACAGCCCTACGACGTCTGGGGCAACGACGTGCTCTGGTGGCTGGACCGGATGGTGCGCTCGCAGGCGCAGCTGGTCGAGCGGATGACGCTCAGCTGGCATGACTGGTTCGCCACAAGCAACGAGATGGTCGACTCGCAGCGTCTGATGATCGATCAGAACTGGACGATCCGCCGGCTCTGCCTTTCGAGCTTCCCCGCGCTGCTCACGGCGATCACCTCCGACCCGGCAATGCAGATCTACCTCTCCCTGTCCGGCTCGACCAAGCAGGACCCGAACGAGAACTATGCGCGTGAGCTACAGGAGCTCTTCACGCTCGGTGTGGACGACGGCTACACCGAGACGGACGTGCGCGAGCAGGCGCGCGCTTTGACCGGCTGGACGAACAACTGGGACCAGGCGACCGGTCAGCCGGTCGACTTCCACTTCGACCGCCAACTGTGGGACGACGGGATCAAGGTCATCTACGGACGCAGCGGCCGCTTCGACTGGCGCGACAGCCTGCAGCTGGTTGCACATCATCCGTCGCACCCGCGCTTCTTCGTGACGAAGCTGTGGTCCTACTTCTCCGCGGAGCCGCTCTCAGCCCGCGACACGCTCGCTGCGGAGCACCTCTACGTGTCCTCCGGCAAGCAGATCCGCCCGCTTGTCGAGGCGATGCTGATGCACCCCACCTTCCAGGTCGGTCCGCGGATGGTGAAGCCGCCGATCGTCCAGCTCGTCGGGATGCTGCGGGGGATCGGCCGCTATATCGACACGGACGCCTGGGTCTGGGAGTCGAGCGAGCTCGGCCAGACGCCGTTCTACCCGCCGAACGTGTCCGGTTGGGACGCGACGCGCTGGCTCAACACTGGAACCTGGCTCGCCCGCTTCAACCTGACGGCGGAGATGATCCCCCAGCAACGGGCGCTCGATCCCGCCAAAGACAAGGTGGCGGCCGACGCCAAGGCCCTGACTAGCGCGGCAATCGACTTCTGGGGCACGCCGACGATCAGCCCGCCGACCAAACGTGCACTGCGCGCCTACGCGCAGGCGGCCGCAATCGACGCAGCGACCGAGAGCTGGGAGCGCGATCAGTACCCCGCGCTCGCAGAGAACGCGCTCCGCGCGCTCGTCGTCGCGAGCCCCGACTACCAGACTTGCTGACTGGAGCCCGATGAAGCAGCCCACAACCTGCGCCTGCCAAGAGTTCAATCGCGCCGACCTGCTGCGTCGCGGCGTTGCCCAGGCGGGGCGCGGCCTGCCATCGATCGAGCACGGCATGCCACTCCCTGCCGGGACCGGACTCAGCCGCCGCAGCTTCATGCTCTCCTCGGCCGGCGCCCTGCTGACCGTCTACGGCGCCGGTCGCCTGCTCGAGCCATCAGCGTTCCAGGCCGGCATCGCGCAGGCAGCCCCGATCGCGGGCGGCCGCGTGATCGTCAGCATCTACCTCCAGGGGGGCATCGACTCGATGTCGGTGCTGCTGCCGGTCGGCGACCCGTTATTCGGCCAGTACCGACCGACGCTCGGGCTGGCAGAGGGTGCGGGCCCGACCTTCACCGAGGACACGCAGCTGATGTGGCATCCACTCGCGGCTCCGATCGCCCAGCTCCATGCCGAGGGCAAGGTGATCGCAATGCCGACCGTCGGTTACACAGATCCAATGAACCAGTCGCATTTCACGAGCCGCCACTACTACGAGGTCGGCGCACTGGACGCGAATCTGCTGACAGGATGGCTTGGTCGCTACCTCGACGTGGTCGGCACGCCCAACAACCCGCTCCAGGGCCTTTGTCTCGACGACTCGCTACAGCCATCGCTCGGCACAGCGAAGGTCCCGGTCGCGACGATCGACCTGCCATCCGACTACTCGTTCTGGGCCGAAGGGGTCTGGGGGCCACCGCAGACGATCATGTACAGCGCCTTCGACTCGCTGGGTCAGGTCGGCATCCACTCCGGCGACCCGGCGATGTACCAGTCCGGCGACGCCGCGGTCCAGTCGAACACGCTGCGCCAGCAGCTGCTCCCGTTCCAGCCCCAGCCGAACGCCCCGACCCCGACGCTGCCGCCCAACTACCCGACCGCGAGCGATGACTTCCCGGCCCGGCTCGCGGCGGTCGCCGCGATGCTCGGCGCCGGATTCCCGATCAGCGCCGTCGCCGTCAGCACGGAGTCGGTATTCGACACGCACGAAAGCCAGGAGTCCCAGTTCACGCAGGGCTTCGGCGAGGCGATGCAGTCGATCTACGCTTTCCAGCGCGACATCGAGGCGCGCGGACTCGCCGACCGCGTCCTCACGCTCGTCTGGTCGGAATTCGGCCGCCGCCCGCAGGAAAACGCGTCGGACGGCACCGACCACGGCGCCGCCGGCATCGGCTTCGTAATCGGAACCAGCGCGACAGGCACGATGGTCGGCGAGTGGCAGGGGCTGAAAAGCGGTCTCGACCCGTTGGGGAACCTGACGGAGACAGTTGATTACCGCAGCGTCTACTGCTCGTTGCTCGAGCAGTGGCTCGCCCAGGACGCCGCGCAGATAATCCCTAACGCGGCGAAGTTCCCGCGTGTGGCGGTGGTCAGGTAGCGGCTGCGGCGGCGGTTTCGAGGGCTGGGTTATGTGGCCGCGCTTGCTGAACCGCCGTCCTCGCCGGGCTGGCCGCGCGTATCGCACCTCGGGGGCGGGCGCTTGCGCGCGGCTTCGTGGTCGGCGCTGGCCGCTTCGGCGGATGCTGCGCTGGGCGATAGCTGTCGCGTTGGCGGGTGAGGCGGTGCTGGCGCTCGCGCCTGCCGCCGCGCGGCCGCGGCTCGGCTCGTATGTCCAGGTGACCGAGGTCGAGTACCGCCTGCTGCTCTCCGAGGCTTCGGTCAAGGCGGGTGCGGTCCACCTTCAGCAGATCGACGGCGGGATGGACCCGCATGACCTGCGCGTCCGCTACGGGAGCCAAGCGAGCGTCATCGCGCTGCCGCTGCTGAATCCCGGGCAGATGCACGACGCCGTGATCTACATGCGTCCCGGCACCTATCACCTGTGGTGCTCGCTGCCGGGACACTGGAAGCTAGGGATGCACGCGATCCTCATCGTCAAGCATTAGGCGCGGCAACGAAGCACGCGGCGAGATCAAGCGTTCCGCCCAAATGCCGATGAATGGGTCGAAGTGAGGCTCCAGCAGCTCAAGCCGCGGACGTCATCGAACCTGCGCGAGCGGGTCTTCCGGCTGACGCTTGGCAAAAAGCTGTCCGCAGGCTTCGCGTGCCTCGTCGCAATCGTGCTTGCGGTGGTCGGCGTCTCGAGCATTGTTGCCAGCCAGCTGGCGAGCTCGACCAACAACATCACTCATGCAGCCGAGGCGGATCTGATCGGCGGCTATACGGTCGCCGTGGACGCGTCGAACCTCGCGAACGCGCAGGCGCGCTACGTGCTCGACGGTGGGAAGTCCCTCGCCGCCTACACGGCCGCCGATTCAGCGCTCGGCGTTGCGCTCGAGCACCTGAGCGCGCTGGCAAACGGCAACGCACGGCGCGTCGCGCTCGATGCTGCGGTGCAATCCGCGTACATGGCCTTCGACGGCAACGACCAGACGATCTTCTCGTTCGTCCAGGGGCACAAGATGAGCCGTGCAGTCAGCTTCGCGGGGAGCGCGCACTCGACCGTGCTCGTCTCCGATCTGGAGGCGGCGGCGCACGCGTACATTGCCAACGCGCGGGCTCTGCGTGCCGCGGACCTGCGGAGCTTCAGCTCGACGAAGGCCACGGGTCAGACGATCGAGATCGTGCTGGCCGCGATCGCAGTTGCGCTCGCATCGTTGATCGGGGCCTTCATCACCTTTGGGATCAAGCGCGACGTCAAGCCCGTGCTTGACCAGCTCGAGAACCTGAACGAGCACTGCGCGAGCGACATCCGCGACGCACTCGAGCGACTCGCCGAAGGGGATCTGACGCTCGAGCTCGAGCCGTCGACGGACCCGATCGAGCGCGTCGGCCGCGACGAGCTCGGTCAGATCACGGCCGCGGTGAACGGGATTCGCGAGCGGCTGCTCGCCTCGGTCGATGCTTACAACAAGACCCGTGTCGGGCTGCAGGGCATGATCGGCAGCGTCGCGGAGACCGCGACGACCGTTGTCAGCTCTTCCGACGAGATGGCGTTCACCTCCGAGGAGGGCGGCAAGTCCAACGGCGAGATCGCACGTGCGGTCAACGAGATCGCGGAGGGAGCTGAGCGTCAAGCGAAGATGATCGACGACGCGAAGTCCTCCGTCGAGGATGTCGTCCTGGCGGCCACGAGCGCATCCGGTGATGCCCGGGCCACTGTCGAGGCGGCCGTTGCGACGCGCGGCGTCGCGCGCGCCGGTGTCGGCGCTGCGCAGCAGGCCAGCGAGGTGATGGCATCCGTGCGCGAGTCGTCACTGGCTGTCAACAATGCAATCGCGGGGCTCGCGGCGAAGTCCGACCAGATCGGCAAGATCGTCGAGACGATCAGCGGCATCGCAAAGCAGACGAACCTGCTGGCGCTCAACGCCGCGATCGAGGCCGCGCGCGCGGGCGACCAGGGCCGTAGCTTCGCCGTCGTCGCCGAGCAAGTGCGGGCGCTCGCCGAGGAGTCGCAGGTCGCCGCGCACGAGATCGGCGAGCTGATCGGCGCGATCCAGCATGAGACCGCCAGTGCGGTCGGGGTCGTCGCGGAGGGCGCACGGCGGACCGAGGACGGGACGCTCGTCGTCGAGCAGACGCGCGAGGCGTTCGTGAACATCGGCGAGTCGATCGAGGACATGACGACCCGGATCGAGGCGATCGCAGCCGGCTCGGAGCAGATCGCGAAGAGCGCGACGGCAATGCACGAGACGATCAGCGAAGTCGCCTCCGTCGCCGAGCAGTCCTCGGCCGCGACTGAGCAGGTGTCGGCCGCGACGCAACAGACCTCGGCCACCGCACAGGCGATCGCCAGTCGCGCCCACGTGCTCTCCACCAAAGCCGACGAGCTGAACAAGCTCGTCCGCCGCTTCAAGCTCGCCTACTCGCCGCTTGGCTGATCGCGCGCCGGTCGCCGGCGTCGCGCGCTACGGTAGGAGCGATGAGACGTTCGCTCCCTGTGGCGGTCGCAGTGGCCGCGCTGGCGTTGCTAGTGACGGTCGCATCAGCCGCGGCAAGCACGACCGTCAAAGCGAGCTCGGGACCGCTGACCGCGACGATCGTGCCGGGCACGCACCACCCCAAGGTGGGCGCGAAGTGGCCGCTGACCGTGACGGCGATGCTGAAGGGCAAGCCCGCCCGCGCGACCTCGCTTTACCTGTTCATGCTTGGCCCGTCCGTTGTCAGCACCCAGCACCCGTTTGGCAAGAACCCCTACTACTTCTCCGGGCACTACAACGACACGTTCACCTGGCCCGCCGACTCGCTCGGTCAGACGTTGACGCTGCGCGTGGTTGTCAGCGCCGGCGGCCACACGGTCGACCTGAACTGGGCGATCACGCCCGTCAGCTAGGCCACGTGTCGATGTCAACCGAGCGCACGCTTGCCGATCGGGCGGTCGCCGAGGATGTGCGTCGCCTGACGCAGGCGCGCCCGCTGACGCATTGCATAACGAACATAGTCGTCACCGGCTTCACGGCGAACGTCCTGCTCGCGATCGGGGCCTCGCCGGCGATGGTGGTCGCGGAGGAAGAGGCCGGTGACTTCGCAGCGGCGGCCGCCGCGCTGCTGGTGAACGTGGGCACAGTGACGCCCCAGGACCTCGGCGGGATGCGCGCGGCCGCCCGCGGAGCTCATGCCGCCGGGACGCCGTGGGTGCTTGACCCGGTCGCCGTAGGAGTCCTGGGCTACCGCACGGAGGTCGTCGGCGAGCTGCTTGGTCACGCGCCGACCGCAATCCGCGGCAACGCCTCGGAGATCCTGGCGCTGGCCGGTGAATCCGCCGGCGGCAAGGGAGTCGACTCGACGGCGCAGTCGGCCGCGGCACTTGGCGCGGCCCGAGCGCTCGCCAAGCGGACGGGTTCGGTCGTCGCGGTCAGCGGCATCGTCGATTACGTCACCGACGGCGCCGAGGTTGTCGCGGTCCCCGGCGGTCACGAGCTGATGGGCGAGGTCACCGGCACCGGGTGCGCGCTCGGCGCCGTGATCGCAGCATTCCTCGCGGTTGCGCCGACGCCGCTTGACGGCGCGGTAGCTGCATCCGCGCTGTTCGCCGCGGCGGGGGAGCGCGCCGGGCATGAGTCACGTGGACCCGGCAGCTTCGCCGGCGCGTTCATCGACCAACTGCACCTACTGAGCAAGGGCGCGCCAGCCGCTAGCTGATCGTCTCGCGCGCACTCGGGACTGTGCCGCGGTCCGCGTCAGCAACCCCGAGGGCATGCTCGAGTGTCGCCAGCAGCTCCGCGGAACGCAACGGCTTGCTGACGTACTCGTCCATGCCGGCCGCGAGGCACTTCTCGCGGTCACCGGCAAGAGAGTGGGCCGTCACCGCGATGATCGGCATCCGTCCGCCGCCGTTCTCGCGCCTGCGTATCTCACGCGTGGTCGCGTAGCCGTCGAGACCAGGCATCTGGCAGTCCATCAGGATCGCTGCGTAGCTCTGCTGCTCGATCGCGCTCAGCGCCTCAGCTCCGCCAGAAACGACATCGGAGCGATAGCCGCACTTGTCGAGCATGCGCGTCGCCAGCATCTGGTTTACGGGGTTGTCCTCAGCGACGAGCACGATCGGAGCCTCGCCGGTGAGGTTGCCGTCGGCGTCGCGCACGCCGCGCTCGCTGAAGCGCTCTGGGGGCTCGATCACGGCGCCGGCGCCTTCGACGAGCGGCAGCGAGACCTCAAACCAGAACGTGCTGCCGGCGCCGAGCTTGCTCTGTACACCGATCTTCCCGCCCATCATCTCGATCAGGTCGGCCGAGATCGTCAAGCCGAGGCCGGTCCCGCCGTATGGCCTTGAAGAAGACGTGTCCGCCTGGGTGAACGGGGTGAAGAGCTGCGCCAGCGTGCCTTCGTCGATCCCGATGCCGGTGTCGCTGATCTCTACGCGCGCGTGTGCGTACTGGCCGTCGGAGGTCGAGCTCGCCCGCACGGTGACCTCGCCCTCGGCGGTGAACTTGACTGCATTCGAGAGCAGGTTCGTGATCACCTGACCGAGCCGGCCGCTGTCACCGTAGCTCCAATCCGGCAGCTCGGAGCTCGACGCGACGCGCAGCTCGATCCCCTTCTGGCGGGCGGCCGGAAGCATCCGCGCGACGCATTCGGCGATCAGCTCGCGCAGCGCGAACTCCGAGGCGCGCAGTTCTAGCTTGCCGGCCTCGATCTTCGAGAAGTCGAGGATGTCGTTGATCACGAGCAGCAGTGCCTCCCCGGATGAGCGCAGCAAGCGCGTGTACTCGAGCTGGTCGGGGTCAAGGCTCGTATCGAGCAGCAGATCAGCGGTGCCGATCACGCCTGCGAGCGGGGTGCGTAGCTCGTGGCTGACGGTCGCGACGAACGCGGACTGCGCGGTCGAGGCCTCGACAGCAGCGTCGCGCGCAGCCGCGGTCTGCTTCACCTCGAGCTCTAGCTGGCGCGTCTTGTCGGCGACGATTCGCAGCGCGCGCTGGCGGCCTGTCCCGAGCACATAGAGGAGGCTCGCAAGGAGCAAGCTCACGATCACGCCGACGAGCAGCACCCGAACCGCGGAGCTGCTGGCAAAGACGCCGGCGCCGGCGGTCCGGCCGGCCACCGACAGCGTCCAGCCGTCGCGGAGGTTCATCGAGATGGAGCTTGCCCCGCGCGGGAGGACACCGAGCGTGGAGCTAGTGGCGGCGGGCCCCGATCCGTAGCGCAGCGTGAGCACGAGGCCGGGGTGCTCTCGCCGCGCCGACCTCAGCAGGACTCGAGGATTTACGGCGATCCCGGTCCAGCCGACCGCGGCGGCTCGTCGTGCGGACGGCGTTGAGGGCACGGATCCGGTCCTGTAGACCGGATCGGCTATCGCGAAGACCGCATTGCGTGCGGAGCCGACCGAGCTCGTGACGGAGGTGCCCGTAGACAACGAGCGGACAACGGCAGGGTCGATCGCGCATGCATCGATGTTCGGCGGCACGGACCCGCCCGCCGGTCCCGCGACGCCGAGCTTGACGAGACAGTAGTAGGCACGCGGCCCCGGCGGGAAGACGGATCCAAGACCGCCAAGCGCGTCCGGGAGCGCTTGCACATAGGTTCGCTCGAAAGCCCTCAAGCGTGCGGCAGGCACGAGCGAGATGAAGGCGACGCCCGAGATGCCGGGGTACCGCCGCAGCGCTTGGATCGTCGCGGCCCACTGCTTGAACTGCGCCTCGGTTGCGTTCGGGTTGCCGACGATGAACGCGTTGGCTGCGAGCTCGAGGTCCGTCTCGTGCTCGATTGCGAGCTGCAGCTGCGTTCCCGCCGCCGCGGCGCTCGCATGGAACGCCTGCCGGGAGCTCTGCGCTACCTGCTGGGAGTCAGAACGCGCAGCCAGCACGGACACCGATATGCCGACCGCCAGCAGGGCCAGTGCGGCGACCACCCAGGCGCGCCGTCCGCGCGCTGCAAGCATCGCCACGAGCCCAGCCGTATTCGGTCGGCGTGAGCGACGGACAGCCATACGGCGTTATCGACAGCCTCGAGGAGATTTACGAGGCGACGCCGGGCAGGCAATCCGTCAAGTGCGCCCGGCAGGATTTGAACCTGCGACCTCTCGCTCCGGAGGCGAGCGCTCTATCCCCTGAGCTACGGGCGCTGAGCGGCTCGGAAGCCGTTGGCGCAGCATAGCCGCAGTCGCGCGGGCTACCCGCCCAAGCCGCCGGTCGGCCGCTAACCTCGGGCTGCCATGGAGCTGTCCGTCACGTTCGTCGGCACCGCCGGATCCGCGCCGAGCGCGCGGCGCGGGCTGCCGTCGCTGTTGGTCCGCTATGGCGCCGAGCGGATCCTGGTTGACTGCGGCGAGGGCACCCAACGCCAGCTGATCCGCTCGGTCGGGCTTGTCGAGCTGACCGACGTATTCATCACGCACCTGCACCTCGACCACTGGCTGGGCCTGCCCGGACTGCTGAAGTCGCTCGACCTGCGCGACCGCAGTCGCCAGCTAACGCTCTACGGCCCGCCTGGGATCGCTGCAGCGATGGCGAGCATGCGCAAGATCTACGGGCGGCTCGGCTTCCGGCTCGACGTGATCGAGCTCCAGGCGCAGGACACCGTCCGGCGCGGCGCACTCGAGATACAGCCCGTCAACGTACGTCACAACACGCTCACCTACGGCTACGTGCTGGCCGAGGACGAGCGCCCCGGGCGCTTCGACGCGGAGCTTGCAAACGCGCTCGGCGTCGAGTTCGGCCCGGACTTCGGGCGGTTGCAGCGCGGCGAGACCGTGGCCGGGGTGACCCCCGAGCAGGTGATCGGCGAGCCGCGCCCCGGGCGTCGCCTCGCGATCTCAGGCGACACGGGCCCCTGCGAGACGCTGGCGATCGCGGCGCACGGCGCCGACCTGCTGATCCACGAGGCGACCTTCGCCGATGAGGAGCGCGAGCGCGCGCGGCTCACGGGCCACTCGACGGCGGCGCAGGCCGCGCGGATCGCGCTCGACGCAGAGGTCAAGCTGCTCGCGCTGACCCACATCTCGGCGCGCTACGGCGGCGGCGAGCTGCGCGACGAGGCGCGCGCGATCTTCCCCGACACCGAGCTGCCGCGCGACTTCGACGCGATCGAGATCCCTTTCGCGGAGCGTGGCACGCCGCGGCTCGTGCGCGCCGGCGAGGCGCCCGCTCCCACGGGTTGAGTGCGGTCCTCGCCGGCCGGCGTCAGAACGCGGTGCTACAGTGGCCGCCGGCTCCTTTAACCCGGTCCAGTGAGGCCTGGAAGGACTGAGGAAACTGGTTGACGTACCCGAAACGGTCGTCCTCGAGCGGGACGACATCGCGCGAGCGCTGCGGCGGATCGCGCACGAGATCACCGAGCGCAACGCGACGGCCGAGGGTGGCATCGCGATCGTTGGGATCCACCGTCGCGGCGTACCGCTCGCGCGGCGGCTGGCGTCCTTCCTCGAGGAGATCCTCGACGCCAAGCTCCCGCTCGGCTCGCTCGACATCTCCTTTTACCGCGACGACCTCGGCCTGCGTCCCGACGCGCCGATCGTCGCCGGGACGCAGCTCGACTTCGCGCTCGACGGGACGATCGTCGTGATCGTCGATGACGTCCTTTTTACCGGGCGCACTGTGCGCGCAGCGATCGACGCCCTGCTCGCCTACGGACGGCCGGCAAAGATCCAGCTCGCCGTACTCGTCGACCGCGGCCATCGCGAGCTGCCGATCCGCCCCGACTACGTCGGCAAGAACCTCCCGACGTCGCGTAGCGAGCGCGTCAACGTGCGCGTCGAGGAGTTGGACGGGGTCGACGAGGTAACCATCTCCCAGGAGCGGGTGCTCGCATGAGGCACCTGCTCTCGATCGAAGAGCTCGAGCGCAAGGACATCGAGCGGATCCTCGCGTCGGCCGCGTTCTTCGGCGAGGTCGCCGATCGCCCGATCAAGAAGGTCCCGAGCTTCCGCGGGCGGCTCGTCATCAACCTCTTCTATGAAGCCTCGACACGGACCCGCAGCTCGTTCGAGCTTGCCGCCAAGCGGCTCTCGACGGACGTGCTGAACGTCGTCGCCTCCGGATCGAGCGTCGAAAAGGGCGAGTCGCTGAGGGACACCGTCGCGACGCTATCGGCGTACGGGCCCGACGCGATCGTGATCCGCTCGCCGCACGCCGGTGCGCCACAGCTCATCGCGGGCTGGACACCGGCCGGGGTCGTAAACGCGGGCGACGGCAAGCACCAGCATCCGACCCAGGCCCTGCTCGACGTCTACGTCCTGCGCCAGCGCCTGCGCGACCTCGAAGGCCGCTCGATCTGGATCATCGGCGACGTGCTGCACTCGCGCGTCGCGCGCTCGAGCGCGCAGGCTTTCATCAAGCTTGGTGCCCACGTCACCTTCGCGGGGCCGCCGACGCTGGTGCCGGCAGACCTTGCGGCGCTCGGCTGCGAGGTGCGCAACACGCTCGATGACCTCGGCGACGCCGATGTCGTCTACGCGCTGCGCCTGCAGCACGAGCGGATGAGCGAGGCGTTCCTGCCCTCGCTGCCTGAGTACGCGGCCTACTACCAGATCAATTCGCGCCGGCTGAAGGCACGCCAGCTCCTGATGCACCCGGGTCCGGTGAACCGCGGCGTCGAGCTCTCCGGCGAGGTGATCGACGCGCCACAGTCGCTGATCACAGACCAGGTCCGTGCCGGCATCGTCGTGCGGATGGCTGTTCTCGTCGAGGTCCTCTCGGGAACTCACGCCGGCGATCCGACAGTCGAGCGGATCACGACGCCGGAGCCCCAGCTCGCGTGAGCCTGTTCGCGCGCTCAAATCCGCCGACCGAGCTGCTTCTTCGTGAAGTACACGTCCTCGACCCGCGCGCCGCCATCAACGAACCACATGACGTCCTCGTGCGCGAAGGTCAAGTCGCGGAGCTCGGTGCACCAGGTGCCCTCGAGCCGCCCGCCGGGGCGGAGATCGTCGAGGGCGCGGGCAAGCATCTGTTCCCGGCGTTCGTCGACCCGCACGTGCACCTGCGCTCCCCCGGGCAGGAGCACAAGGAGGACCTCGAGACGGGGACGCGCGCCGCGGCCGCGGGCGGTTACTGCGCCGTGATCGCGATGCCGAACACCGCGCCTGTGATCGACGGGCCGGCGCTCCTGCGCGGGCTGGTCGCGCAAGCCCGCGAGCAGGCACGGATCCCGGTCGGGTTCCTCGCCGCGATCAGCGTCGGGCTGCGCGGCGAGCAGCTGACCGAGATGGCGCTGCTGCGCGAAGCCGGTGCGCTGGGATTCACCGACGACGGCAAGCCGGTCGCCGCGGCAGGCCTGCTGCGGCGCGCGCTGCAGTACCAGCGTCTGTGCGGCGGCGTGATCGCGCTGCACGAGGAGGACCTGAGCCTGTCGGGGGCGGGCGTCATGCACGAAGGCGCGGTCTCCGCCGAGCTGGGCCTGGCCGGCATACCGTCGATCTCGGAGGCGACGATGATCGCGCGCGACGGCTTGATCGCGGCTGACGAGGGCGGGCGCGTCCACTTCCAGCACCTCTCGGCACGGCGCTCGGTGCAGGCGCTCGCGGCGGCTCGGGCGGCTGGCGCGCGCGTGAGCGCCGAGGTCACGCCGCATCACCTGCTGCTGACCGACGCGGAGGTCCGCGGCCTCGACACGAGCTTCAAGATGAATCCGCCGCTGCGCAGCGAGGACGACCGCGCCGCGCTGATCGACGCGCTGCGCGACGGGACGATCGAGTGCATCGCAACCGACCATGCGCCGCACTCGCGCGACGAGAAGATGGTGCCCTTCGAGCAGGCGCCGATGGGCACGACGGGGCTCGAAACCGCGTTCGGCGCCCTCTACAGCGACCTCGTGCTGCCGGGCATTCTCACGCTCGAATGCCTGATCGAGCGCCTCACCGCAGCCGCCGCGCTGTTCGATCTGGTCACACCGAGCGTCGCCGTCGGCGCCGAGGCGAACCTCTGCCTGGTCGATCTGGCGGCGGGCTGGCGGGTAGGGGAGGCGGGCTACGAGAGCCGCTCCGCGAACTGCGCGTTCGCCGGACGCCAGCTCAGCGGTCGGGTGCTCTTGACGATCGCCCGCGGACACGTCGCCTACCGCGAGCGAAGCTTCGCACTGAGCCCGGCATGAGCTACGTCCTGCTGGAGGACGGCACCCGCTTCGACGGGGAGCCGTGTGGTGCGCAAACGGTCGCTGTCGGGGAGGTCGTCTTCAACACGTCGATGTCCGGCTACCAGGAGTCGGTGACCGATCCGAGCTACGCCGGTCAGCTGCTGACCTTCACCTACCCGCACATCGGCAACTACGGCGTCAGCGACGCTGCGATGGAGTCGAGCGCGATCCACGCGCGCGGCGCGATCATGCGCGCAGCGCGAAACACCCGGCCAGAGATCGCGGGCGTGCGGGCCGGCTGGCTCGACTGGCTGGCGGAGCACGGGATCGCGGCGGTGACCGATGTCGACACCCGCGCGCTAGTGCGCCACATCCGCGATGCGGGCTCGATGCGGGGCGGGATCTTTCCGGCGGACGTCTCCGAGGCGCAGGCGCGCGCGCTGATCGCCGCCGAGCCCTCGATGGACGGCCGCGACCTCGCGCGCGAGGTCAGCCCAGGCGAGGCGTTCACGCTCGATCCGACGGGCGGCAGCGACGCTGGGCCGACGATCGCCGTGATCGACACCGGCGTCAAGAGCTCGATCCTCGCGAACCTCCGCTCGCGCGGCGCTCGGCTGCAGATCCACCCGTGCAGCGTCAGTGCGGCGGAGCTGCTCGACGCCGGCACCGACGGCGTGTTCATCGCAAACGGGCCGGGGGATCCGGCAGCGCTCGCCTACGTCGTCGAGCAGCTCCGGCTCGTTGTCGGGCGCCTGCCCGTCTTCGGGATCTGTCTCGGGCACCAGCTCCTGTGCCGGGCCGTCGGGCTCGAGACGTACAAGATGCGCTTCGGGCATCGGGGCGCCAACCATCCGGTCAAGGACCTCACGACCGGCAAGATCGAGATCACGAGCCAGAACCACGGCTTCGCCGTCCTCGGGCCCGGCGGGGCGCGGACGATCGACGACGACGAGCCGGTGCGCTGGGAGACGGACTTCGGCGTCGCCGAGCTGACGCACATCAACCTCTATGACCGTACGGTCGAGGGCCTGCGCCTGCCGGAGGCCGGGGCGAGCACCGTCCAGTATCACCCCGAGGCGAGCCCCGGCCCGCACGATTCACGCCACCTCTTCGACCGCTTCATCGGCCAGCTCACGAACGCCCGCACGCGGGAGCCGGATGCCGCGCCGCGCTGACATCAAGCGAATCCTGATCCTCGGCTCGGGGCCGATCGTGATCGGCCAGGCAGCCGAATTCGACTACTCGGGCGCGCAGGCCTGCCGCGTGCTCGCCGATGAGGGCTACGAGGTGGTGCTCGTCAACTCGAACCCGGCGACGATCATGACCGACCCGGCTTTCGCCACCGCGACGTACATCGAGCCGCTGCTGCCGGGTCCGGTTGCGCAGATCATCGCCCGCGAGCGTCCCGACGCGCTGCTCGCGACGCTCGGCGGCCAGACCGCGCTCAACCTGGCGAGCGAGCTTTCAGCCGACGGCACGCTCGAGCGCTACGGCGTGGAGCTGATCGGGGCGAGCCGTGATGCGATCCGGCGCGCCGAGGACCGCGAGCTGTTTCGCGAGACGATGATCGAGGCCGGCCTGCGCGTGCCGCACAGCGCGATCGCAAGCACGGCCGCGGAGGGCACCGCGGCGCTCGCCGAGATCGGGTTGCCGGCGATCGTGCGACCCGCGTTCACGCTTGGCGGCCAGGGCGGCGGAATCGCGCGAACGCCGCAGGAATACGCGCGGATCGTCGCGGGCGGGATCGCGGCCTCGCCGATCGGGCAGGTGTTGATCGAAGAGTCGGTGCTCGGCTGGGGCGAGTTCGAGCTGGAGGTGATGCGCGACCGCGCGGACAACGTCGTCGTCGTCTGCTCGATCGAGAACGTCGACCCGATGGGTGTCCACACCGGCGACTCGGTCACGGTGGCGCCGCAACAGAGCTTGCCCGACCACGTCTACCAGGAGCTGCGCGACCAGGCGCTGACCGTGATCCGGGCGATCGGCGTCGAAACCGGTGGCTCGAACGTTCAGTTCGCGGTCAATCCGCGCACGCACGAGATCGTCGTGATCGAGATGAACCCGCGCGTGTCGCGGTCTTCGGCGCTCGCCTCGAAGGCGACCGGCTTCCCGATTGCGAAGATCGCCGCGCGCCTCGCCGTCGGTTACACGCTCGAGGAGATTCCCAACGACATCACGCGCGCGACCCCGGCCAGCTTCGAGCCGACGATCGACTATGTCGTCGTGAAGTGGCCGCGCTTCGCGTTTGAGAAGTTCATCGGCGCCGAGCCCATCCTGACCACGCACATGAAGTCGGTCGGCGAGGCGATGGCGATCGGCCGCACGTTCGCCCAGGCATTCCTCAAGGCGATGCGCTCGCGTGAGCTCGACGTGCAGCCTGAGACGGACCTGCCGCTCGAGGAGCTGCTCGAAGGCGTCTCGCATCCGGGGGCGGGTCGCTACGACCAGATCTTCGAGGCACTGCGGCGCGGCGCAACCGTCGAGCAGCTGCACGAGCGGACGGCGATCGATCCGTGGTTCCTCGCCGAGTTCGAGCGGATCGTCCGTGACGAAGCGGCGAGCTTCCGCGGCGTGCGGACCTTCAAGGCGGTCGACACGTGTGCTGCGGAGTTCGCGGCGCAGACCCCTTACTTCTACTCCGGCTGGGAGCGACCGGGGCGCGACGGGCGCCCGGCGCACGAGGTCCCGGAGGGTCGCGGCGAGACGATCGTGATCCTCGGCTCGGGGCCGAACCGCATCGGTCAGGGAATCGAGTTCGACTATTGCTGCGTCCATGCCGCGCAGGCGGTGCGCGAGTCCGGCCGCGAGGCGGTGATGATCAACTGCAACCCGGAGACCGTCTCGACCGACTACGACACCTCGAACCGGCTCTACTTCGAGCCGCTGACGCTCGAGGACGTGCTCGGCGTGCTCGAGATCGAGCAACCCGCCGGGGTGATCGTGCAGTTCGGCGGTCAGACGCCGCTGCGCCTCGCAGCGGGGCTCGAGCGCGCCGGCGTGCCCCTGTTGGGGACAAGCGTCGACTCGATCGACGCCGCCGAGGACCGTGGGCGCTTTGGCGCTCTGCTGGAGGCGGTTGGCTGCAGGGCGGCTCCGTACGCGACAGCGCGCACCGTCGAGGAGGCCCTGCGCCAAGGCGAGCAGATCGGTTTCCCGCTGCTCGTCCGCCCGAGCTATGTCCTTGGCGGACGCGCGATGGAGATCGTCTACTCGCACGGGGCGCTCGCGGACTACCTGGAGCGTGTGCACGCAGGGCATGACGGCCGCGAGATCTACCTCGACCGCTTCCTCGAGAACGCGATCGAGGTCGACGTCGACGCGCTCTGCGACGGCCAAGAGGTCTGGGTCGCGGGGATCATGCAGCACGTCGAGGAGGCGGGCATCCACTCCGGCGACTCGGCCTGCGTGCTCCCACCGCACTCACTCGGTGTCGCGATGCTCGAGCGGATTCGCGAGCAGACCCGGAGCATCGCGCTCGCGATCGGGGTCGTCGGTCTGATCAACATCCAGTTCGCGATCGTGGCGGCCGACGAGCTGTTCGTGATCGAGGCGAACCCGCGCGCATCACGCACCGTCCCGTTCGTCTCGAAGGCGATCGGCTACCCACTCGCCAAGCTCGCCTGCCGCGTGATGCTCGGCGAGAGCATCGCGGCGCTCGACCTGCCCGAGGACCCGATGCGCGGCTCACAGGTCTGTGTGAAGGAGGCCGTCCTGCCGTTCGGCCGCTTCCTCGGGGCCGATTCGCTGCTCGGCCCCGAGATGCGCTCGACCGGCGAGGTGATGGGGATTGCCGGGGACTTCCCGACGGCGTTCGCGAAAGCGCAGGCAGCCGCCGGGTCGGCGTTGCCGGACCGCGGCACCGCCTTCATCACCGTCACCGACTCGGACAAGCCGGCCGGTGCCGGACTTGCAGCCCAGCTGCACGACCTCGACTTCGAGATCGTCGCCACGCGCGGCACCGCGGAGGCGATCGAGCGGATGGGAATCCCGGTGACGGTGCTCAACAAGGTCGGCGATGGCTCGCCGCACGTGGTCGACTGGATCGCGCGCGGTGACGTTGACCTCGTGATCAACACGCCGACCGGCTCCGGGGCCCGCAGCGATGGCTGGGAGATCCGCCGCGCGGCACACGCGCGCGGCATCCCGGCGATCACGACGCTCTCGGGCGGCCAGGCGGCAGTCCGGGCGATCCGTGCGGCCCGAGCCGGCGAGCCCGCCGTCGTCTCGCTGCAAGAGCTTCACCGCGCGCAACGCGAGAGATGACGGCTCCCTTCGGTCGCCGCATTTCCGCGGTGCTGAGCAAGCGGGTGGTGGGTGCCTACGTCGTGCTCGGGATAGGGGAGGAGCATGCTGCTGGCGCGCCGGGGCAGTTCTACATGCTCTCGTCGGTGCTGGGCTGGGGTGGGGGTGTGGATGGGCGGCCGTATCTGGCGCGGGCTATTTCGGTCCTGTATGCGCGTGTGGGGGAGGTCGGGTTTCTGCTCGAGGATGTTGGTCCCGGCACCAGGGTGCTCTGCTCGCTCGAGCCGGGCGATGAGGTGCATGTCGTGGGACCGCTGGGGCGTGGGTTCTCGCCGCCTGAGGAGGAACGCGAGGCGGTGCTCGTTGGC
This sequence comes from Solirubrobacteraceae bacterium, assembly GCA_050010595.1. Classification (GTDB taxonomy): domain Bacteria; phylum Actinomycetota; class Thermoleophilia; order Solirubrobacterales; family Solirubrobacteraceae; genus Palsa-513. The sequence goes on along the minus strand of JBEKKS010000001.1, from coordinate 156,577 downwards.
GGTGGCGTGGGGATCCCGCCGCTTGCGATGTTCCAGGAGCGGTGGGGTGGACGGGCGCTGCTCGGGTTCCGCGATGCTCGCCATGCGCAGGCGGCGGCCCTGCTGCGCGACGCGCAGCTGGCAACCGACGACGGATCGGTCGGGCACCGCGGCTTCGTCACCGAGCTGCTCGAACGCGAGCTCGAGCGACGAGCGGATGAGATCAGCGTGTATGCCTGTGGGCCGCCCGCGATGCTCGAGGCGGTGCGGGCGCTGGCGGTCGCGAGGGGAGTGCCGGCGCAGCTCGCGCTCGAGGCGCCGATGGCATGCGGGTTCGGTGCCTGCTTCGGCTGCGTCGTCGCGACGGCCGATGGCTACAAGCGGGTCTGCGTGGACGGGCCGGTCTTCGAGGCGGCGTTGCTTGCATGACGGACCTCTGCGGGATCGAGCTTGCCCACCCGGTAATCAACGCGTCCGGTTGCTACGACGCGCTGGCGGCGCGCGCGGTCTTCGGCGACGCGCTGACCCAGCAGTTCCCATTCTCGGCCTACGTCTCGAAGACGGTGACGCTCGCGCCGCGGGCCGGCAACCCGCCGCCGCGCCTGTGGGAGACGGCGAGCGGAATGATCAACTCGATCGGCCTGCCGAACCCGGGAATCGACGCCTATCTCGAGCATCACCTGGCGGAGTATGCGCAGCTCGGGGTGCCGCTGATCACGAACGTGATGGGCTCGAGCGAGGAGGAGTTCGCACTGCTCGTTGAGCGCGTCGGCGAGCGCGCCGAGGTCGCGGCGATCGAGCTCAACGTCTCCTGCCCGAACGTCGCTACCGGTCTCGACATCGGCGCTGACCCGGACGGCGTCCGCGCGCTGCTCGGGTGCCTGCGTCCGCTCACCGCGAAGCCCCTGATCGTGAAGCTCACGCCGAACACGATCGACGTCGCCGCCTGCGCGCTCGCAGCCCAGGAAGCCGGCGCCGACGCCGTCTCGCTGATCAACACGTTGCGTGCAATGGCGCTGGCGCCGGGCAGCTCGGAGCCGTGGTTGGGGGGACGCACCGGAGGACTCTCAGGTCCCGCGATCCGCGCGGTAGCGCTCGCCCAGGTTGCGGCGGTCGCCGCCCGCGTGAGCATCCCGATCGTCGGGATGGGCGGCGTGGCGAGCGGCGCGGACGCAGCGGCATTGCTCGGCGCCGGCGCGAGTGTCGTCGCCGTCGGCACGGAGAGCTTCCGCGATCCCGCCGCCGGGCGGCGCATCGCAAACGAGCTTGCCGAAATATTTGCGGAAAATGCGGCTTGGTGACCGCTGAGGCTGTCGTATTAAGTTCGAAACGCCTGCAAAGCATTGACAAACGAGCGGTCGCCTGCTCGGTGACGAACCTCAAGCTCGGGTCGAGACAACTTTTGTTTTGGCTCCTTGAATGGGGCTGCCGAGGCGATACACTCGCCGCCCATGCCGCCTGGTCCGCGAGACGTCAAGTGATGACAGCCGTGACGCCCGAGCGGTCGATCAACCAGCGACTCGACGCCCTTGCACGCGCGAACGAGATTCGCTCGCAACGGGCCCAGCTGAAGCGCGACCTGAAGGCCGGGCGCGTCTCGATCCAGCAGCTGCTGGCCAAGCCGCCGACCTATCTCGAGACGGCAAAGGTCTCCGACATGCTGCTCGCCGTTCCCAAGTACGGGCGCGTGAAGGTCAACAAGATCCTCCATGCCTGCCGCATCTCGCCGAGCAAGACGATCGGCGGCCTCTCCGAGCGCCAGCGCGCCGAACTCGTCCTGCTGCTCAGCCACCGCTGAGCCTGTCCATTCCGGGTGGGGCGGGCGGTACCGTGCTCGGTCGATGTCCGGGATCTTCGTAATCACGGGCCCCTCAGGGGTCGGCAAGGGAACGCTGATAAGCGCGTTGCGCGAGCGCCATCCCGAGCTCGCGCTGACGGTCTCGGCGACGACGCGCGACCCGCGACCAGGCGAGGAGGATGGCGTCGCCTACTACTTCCTCTCTGACGCCGAGTTCGACCGGCGTCTCGCGGCCGGCGAGTTCGTCGAACACGCGCACTACGCGGGCCATCGTTACGGCACGCTCCAAGGGGAGCTCGAGCGGCGCACGCGTGGCGGCACGCCGGCGGTGCTCGAGCTCGAGGTGCAAGGCGCGCGGCAAGTCCGTGACGCGATTGCGGATGCAGTGCTCGTCTTCATCGCGCCGCCTTCGCTCGATGCGCTACGCGACCGGCTCGAGGAGCGTGCGACCGACGCGCCGGAGACGATCGCGCGGCGTCTTGCCGTCGCCGAGACCGAGCTTGCGGCGCGCGGCGAGTTCCCGTTCGTGATCGTCAACGAGGACCTCGCCGGCGCGATCGAAGAGCTGGAGGGGCTCTACCTGAGCGAGCGCTCGCGAGCGCAGGACCGCGGCACGCTAGACTCCAATACGTGATCTCTCCACGCATCGACGCGCTCCTCGAGAACGTCGACTCCAATTACGCGAGTGTGATCGTCGCCGCCAAGCGCGCGCGGCAGATCAACTCCTATTACCAGAACCTCGGCGAAGGAAGCTTCGACGAGTTCCCGCCGCCGATGATCGAGACCGGTTCGAAGAACTACCTCACGATCGCCCTCGAGGAAGTCGCGGCCGGCAAGCTGAAGTACCACTACCGCTAGGCGGCGGGCGCTAGTGCCCCGCCTGCTGCTCGGCGTGAGCGGTGGAATCGCCGCCTACAAGGCGCTCGAGTTCGTGCGCCTTGCAACGGCCCGCGGCCACGCCGTGCGCGTGATCCAGACGCCGGCGTCGAAGCGATTCGTGGGCACCGCTTCGTTTGCCGCGCTGAGTGGTGCGGCGGTGCTTTCGAGCGAGTTCGAGCGAGACCCGCTGCGGGGCTCCTACCCGGGTGATCCGCTGCCCGACCACGACCCGGCGACGCACCTCGCGCTCGTCGCGAACGCCGACGTCTACCTGATCGCGCCCGCCTCGGCGAACACGGTCGCGAAGCTCGCGCACGGCCACGCCGACAACCTGCTCGCGAGCGCGGCTCTCGCGGCCAGCTGCCCGGTCCTGGTCGCGCCCGCGATGAACACGCGGATGTACGAGCATGCCGCCACAGCGGCGAACATCGCGCTCCTGCGCGAGCGAGGCGTGACGATCATCGCTCCGGGCACGGGCCGTCTCGCAACGCCTGGAGAGCACGGCGTCGGGCGCCTGGCCGAGCCGGCCGAGCTGGTAGCGGCGTGCGAGGCGACGCTTGCAGCCGGGCCGTGGAGCGGCAGGCGCGTGCTCGTCAGCGCCGGCGGCACGCGCGAGGCGATCGACGCCGTGCGCTTCCTCGGCAACCGCTCCTCAGGACGGATGGGCTTCGCGATCGCCGATGCTGCAGCCGCGCGGGGAGCCGCGGTCACGGTGATTGCCGCCAACGTGGCGCTCGAGCGGAACGCACGCGTGCGCTACATCGACGTCACGAGCACCGCGGAGCTCGCGCAGGCCTGCGAGCGGGAGGCGCCTGCCGCGGACCTGATCGTGATGTGCGCCGCGGTCGCCGACTTCCGGCTGAGCGTGCAGCACGCCGGCAAGCTCGAGCGCGCGAGCGAAGAGCGCTTGACGCTCGAGCTCGAGCCGACACCCGACATCCTCGCGGCGCTTGCCGAGCACCGCCGTCCCGGCCAGACGATCATCGGCTTCGCTGCCGAACATGGCGCCCAGTCGATCACGCGAGCCCGCGCGAAGCTCGAGCGCAAGCAGCTCGACATGATCGCCTTCAACGACATCTCCGATCCCGCGATCGGATTCGACGCGCTGGAGAACGAGCTCACCCTGATCACCGCCGACGGCGAGCGCCACCTCGCGCGTGCGCCCAAGCAGGCGATCGCGGTAGCGCTGCTCGAGGCTGCTGCGGCGCACTCTGCCTGACGATGCCGGGGGGCCCAGGTCGGGCCGGGAGTCAAGGGGTCGATGGGGTGGGTGGTAGACTGCTGCGACAGCTTTCGCGCTGGGCACGATGCCTGGCGACCCGTTTTCGGAAGTGGGCGCTCGCCCGCTTTTTTTTCGCCATGAATCAGCTACAGACACAGATCGAGGACTTGGTGGCCGGCGTCGAGCCAGACGTCGAGGTGCTGCTGGCCGAGCGCTCCGGGAGCACGCTGCGCGTGTTCATCGACCACCCCGAAGGGGTGAGCGTGGCGCTCTGCGAGCGCGTCTCGAAAGCGCTCGTCGAGCTGCGCGACGAGTACTCGATCGAGGTCAGCTCGCCCGGCCCGCGCCGGCCGCTGGCCAAGCCAGAGCACTTCCGCCGTTTCGTCGGCCGGCGCGCGCGAGTGCGGATCGCGCCCGGCTGCGAGCAGTTCGCACAGAAGAGCATGACCGGTGAGCTAGTGGGGGCGTCCAAGGACGAGGTGACGCTCGCCGTGCCCGACGGGGTCGTTGCGATCCCGTACACGGCAATCGAACGATCCCACCTGCTGGAGGACTAGAGGAATGTCACGCGAGATCCTTGACGCAATGCACGCGCTTGCCCAAGAGAAGGGCATCGACGCCGAGCGACTCATGATCGCCCTGGAGGACGCCCTGCTGTCGGCGTACAAGAAGCAGCCTGGTGCCGCCAAGTACGCGCGGGTCGAGATCGACCGCGAAACAGCCGACTTCCGCGTGATTGAGCTGATCATCCCCGAGCAGCTCGAGGCGCACCTGATCGTCGAGTCGATCGACGAAGGCACGACGATCGACCCCGAGACCGGCGAGATGCGCGAGCCCGAGGAACCGGAGATCGACCCGGCAAAGTTCGAGCAGTACCGCGACCAGATCGACGAGCGCGACGTGACGCCCGATGACTTCGGCCGGATCGCGGCGCAAACCGCCAAGCAGGTGATCCTGCAGCGGATCCGCGAAGCCGAGCGCGACATGATGTACGAGGAGTACCGCGACCGTGTCGGGGAGCTGATCACAGGGATCGTCCAGCAGTCGGACTCGCGCTACACGCTCGTCCAGCTGCGCGAGCGGGTCGAGGCGCTGCTGCCAAAGTCAGAGCAGGTCGATGGCGAGCGCTACGACCATTCGCAGCGAATCAAGGCCGTGATCAAGGAGGTCTCGCCCCAGGCGAAGGGCCCGTCGATCATCGTCTCCCGGCGCGACCCTGAGCTGATCAAGAAGCTGTTCGAGCTCGAGGTTCCGGAGATCGCTGACGGCCTCGTGGAGATCGCAAACGTTGCCCGCGAGCCCGGCTATCGCTCGAAGATCGCCGTCGTCTCGCATGCCGACGGCGTCGATCCGGTCGGCGCGTGCGTCGGACCACGCGGATCGCGCGTACGGATGGTCGTCTCCGAGCTACGTGGCGAGAAGATCGACATCATTCCCTACAACGACGAGCCCGCGCGATTCGTCGCGAAGGCCCTCTCACCAGCGCGCGTGCGCGAGGTGCTGGTCGACGACGCGGCGAAGCAGGCGACGGTGATCGTGCCCGACGACCAGCTGTCGCTCGCGATCGGTCGCGAGGGACAGAACGCCCGGCTTGCCGCGCGGCTGACCGGCTGGCGCGTCGACATCAAATCGGAGACCGAGTTCGCGGCTGAGGAGGCCGAGCACGGCTACGAGGAAGAAGAGACGCAGGGCCGTTGCGCTGCAATCATGTCCAACGGCCGGCGCTGCCCCAACGCTGCACTGCCAGGCTCCCGCTACTGTGGACTCGAGGCCCATCAGGCACTCGAGGCAGGCGGCGGCGAGGCCGTGCCCGCTGCCTCCTAGCACGCCGCAGCGCGTCGCCGGCGCGCCGGCGCCGCACTTGAAAATGCCCGCAAGGCCCTAGAATCGACGGTCAGATGGCAAAGAAACGCGTAAACGAGATCGCCAAGGAGCAAGGCGTCGAGACCAGGGAGCTGATCTCGAAGCTCCAGGCTGCCGGCGTCGAGGCCAAGGCAGCTTCCTCCACGGTCGATGAGGCGGCCGCGATCGCGGCGCTCAAGGGCCCCGGCAAGCGGGAAGCCCCGGCAGCCGAGTCGGCCGGCGCTGCGAATGGCGCGTCCACAGCCGCCGGTGCACCGCCCGACGGTGGCGCGGACGGCGTCCGCTCGCGTCCAACGCGCGACTCCCGCCAGGGCGAGCAGCGCCCGGGGACGATGGCCGGGCGCCGTCGCGTCGTGATCGACTCGCAAGCTTCGCGGCGCCCGAGCAGCGGCCCACTGAGCCAGCCGCCGCGGCGGCCACCGCGGCGCGGGCGACGCCGGCGCGGGACCTACGACGACACCGTCCAGCCGATCGACACGAGGGTGCTCGGAGCAACCGACCTGATCCGGATCAACTCGGGCTCGACGGTCAAGGACGTAGCCGAGTACTTCGGCGTAGCGGTCCCCGAGATCATCCGCAACCTGATGGGGCTGGGCGAGATGGCAACGCTGACGCAGACGCTGTCCGACGAGGCGATCCAGCTGCTTGCCGATGACTTCAAGAAGGAGATCGAGATCGTCCACGCCGCCGATGACGTCGTCGATCCGGAGTTCGACGACGCCGACGAGGAACTCGCCGACCGGCCACCGGTCGTGACGATCATGGGCCACGTCGATCACGGCAAGACCTCGCTGCTTGACGCGATCCGCCAGACCTCGGTCGCCGCAGGCGAGGCCGGCGGCATCACCCAGCACATCGGCGCCTACCAGGTGCAGCACGCGGGTCGCGCGATCACCTTTCTCGATACGCCGGGCCACGAGGCGTTCACCGCGATGCGCGCACGCGGGGCCCGCGTCACCGACATCGCCGTGATCGTCGTCGCGGCTGACGACGGCGTCAAGCCGCAAACCGACGAGGCGATCGACCACGCGCGCGCCGCAGGCGTCCCGATCATCGTTGCGGTCAACAAGATCGACAAGGAAGGCGCCCAGCCGGATCGCGTCCGCACCGAGATGACGCAGCGAGGCCTGCAGCCGGCGGAGTGGGGTGGTGACGTCGAGTTCGTCGACGTGTCCGCCAAGACGAAGGAGAATCTCGACTCGCTCCTCGACACGATTCAGGTCGTCGCCGAGCTCGAGGAGCTGCGCGCGAACCCGAGTGCCCCGGCTTCGGGGGTCGTGATCGAGTCGCGACTCGACCCGGGTCGCGGGCCGGTTGTGACGCTGCTCGTCCAGCGCGGCACGCTGCACGTCGGTGACGCACTGGTCGCCGGCGCGAACTTCGGTCGCGTGCGCGCGATGACGGACTTCATCGGTGCGAAGGCGTCCGAGGCGTTGCCCGGCGAGCCGGTCGAGGTGCTCGGCTTCGACGGCGTACCAGAAGCCGGTGAGTTCGCTCGCGCGGTTGAGAACGAGCGACGCGCGCGCCAGCTCGCGGGCGAGCGCGCAAATCGCTTGAAGACAGAGGCATTGGCCCGACGCTCGGGGCGCAAGATCTCGCTCGAGGACGTCTTCCGTCTGGCGCAGGAGGGTGCTGTCAAGGAGCTCAACCTCGTGCTCAAGGGCGATGTGTCCGGCTCGGTCGAGGCCGTCGAGGACGAGATCGCAAAGCTGCCGCAGGACGAGGTGGCGGTAAACATCATCCACCGCGGCGTCGGCGGGATCAACGAGTCCGACGTGATGCTCGCCGCGGCCTCCGACGCAGTGATCCTCGCGTTCAACGTCCGCCCGGTCGGCGATGCCCGCGCGCTCGCCGAGCACGAGGGCATCGAGATCCGCAGCTACTCGGTCATCTACCGCGCGATCGACGAGCTGCGTGCGGCGATGCAGGGAATGCTCGAGCCCGAAGAGGTCGAGGAGACCGTCGGGCAGGTCGAGGTCCGCCAGACCTTCCGCGCGTCGCGGATCGGCACGATCGCGGGCTCCTTCGTCACCGACGGCAGAGTGGTACGTGGCGCGAGGGTCCGCGTAGTGCGCGACGGCACCGTCGTGGCGGAGACGACGATCGCCAGCCTGCGCCGCTTCAGCGAGGATGTGCGTGAGGTCGCCGCCGGCTTCGAATGCGGCATCGTGCTCAACAACTTCCAGGACATCAAGGACGGCGACGTGCTCGAGGTCTTCGAGACGCGCAAGGTCGAGCGCGAGCTGGCGCGTACGTGATGATCCGGCGCGGCGCAGCGAAAGCGCACTAAAGGCACGAGGACTAGACCTCAGCGGTCAAAGGCGTCTAGGATGGATACAGGAGGGCGCATGCGCCGAGTGGATGAGGCAGTCCGCCAGGTGCTCGCCGACGCGATCGCAGAGGAGCTCAAGGATCCGCGTGTGGGATTCATAACCGTGACGGATGTGAGCACAAGCCCCGATCTCAGATCGGCGCGCGTCTACGTGAGCGTGCTCGGGGACGCCGCGCAGCGCGAGGCCTCGCTCGACGGCCTGCGCCACGCGCACGGCTACCTGCAGGGTCGGATCGCCCACGAGCTGAAGTTGCGGCGCACGCCGACACTCGAGTTCCACTACGACGACACGACCGATCGCGCGATGCGCGTGGAGGGGCTGCTGCGCGACAAGGGGACGGCGGCATGAGCGACGCGACCGCGCTGGCACTCGAGGCGCGCGAGGCAGTGCTGGCAGCGATCGACGCGCACGAGCGCTTCCTGCTGGTGACGCACGAGAACCCCGACGGTGACGCGCTCGGATCGCTGATCGCGATGCAGGCGCTGCTCATGGCACTCGACAAGGACTCGCTGCTGGTGATCGCCCCGGACGACTTCCCGTTGCCGCGCGAGTACAGCTTCCTCTCGCTTGACGGCCTCGTCACGGGCCCTCCGCCAGACCTCGAGCTGCGGACGGTGATGTTCCTCGACTGCGGCAACCTCGACCGTAACCCGCTCGCGCCGCTGCTCGACGGGGGGTCGCTCGTGAACATCGACCACCACCACGACAACACCCGCTTCGGCGCGATCAACTACGTCGTCGAGGACGCCTCGTGCACCGCAGAGATCGTCTGGGATCTGCTGCGCGCTACCGGCGTCGAGCTGACGACGGCAATTGCCGAGGCGCTCTACGTGGGGCTCGTCACCGATACCGGCCGCTTCTCCTATGAGAACACGACGGGCCGCTCGCATGAGATGGCTGCCGAGCTGATCGCGGCGGGCGTCGATGTCGCTGCGATGTACCGGCGCATCTACGAAGAGATCCCACAGGCGAAGCTCGCGTTGCTATGCCGGGCGCTGGCGAGCCTGCGGATCTTCGCCGACGGGCGCCTTGCCACTGCAGTGCTGACGGCGCAGGACTTCGCCGAGACGGGCGCGGAGGACAACCACAGCGAGGGCGTGATCGACCACCTGCGTGCGCTCTCCGGGGTCAAGGTCGCGATGCTCGTGCGGGAGCTTTCGGCGAACGCGCGCGGCGCCCAGCACAAGGTCTCGCTGCGGGCCACCGACAACGACGTAGACGTATCGGCGATCGCACGCATGCACGGCGGCGGTGGCCACCGGCGTGCCGCTGGTTTCACGAGCGACCTGCCCACGAGCGAGCTGATCGACGCGATCCGCGCGCAGGTGTGAGCGCGGGCGCCGGGCTGCTGCTCGCTGACAAGCCGCCCGGCATCAGCTCGCACGATGTGGTCGCACGAGCCCGGCATGCGCTCGCCGAACGGCGCGTCGGGCACGCGGGGACGCTCGACCCCTTCGCGAGTGGACTGCTGATCCTGCTCGTCGGCCGTGCGACACGGCTGCAGCACCTGTTCATGGCGCTGCCCAAGACCTATGAGGTCGTGGCGCAGCTTGGTGCGAGATCGAGCACCGGGGACGTCGAGGGTGAGATCGTCGAGACGGGAGTGCTGCCGCCGGAGCCACTCGCCCTGCCGCGCGGACTGATCCGCCAGCGGCCGCCCGCGTACTCGGCGGTGAAGATCGACGGAGAGCGTGCCTATGCCCGCGCACGCCGCGGTGAGTCATTCGAGCTGCCGGAGCGCGAGGTGGAGATCTACGCAGCAGAGGAGCTGTGGCGCGACGGCACTCGCGTCGCGCTTCGGATCAGCTGCTCGTCCGGGACGTATATCCGCTCGCTCGTCGCGGACCTCGGCGACGCCTACTGCGTCGCGCTGCGCCGGACCCGGATCGGTCCATTCGACGCTGCAGGAGCGTGGTCGACAGAGGGCCCGGCCGAGCTTGTCGATATACGTACCGCCTGCGAGCCGTTCCTACCTGTGATCGAGCTCGACAGCGCCGCGGCAGCTGCGGTGGCCCACGGCAAGATCATGCCCTCACTGACCAACGACCCGGTGTTCCTGCTGGCCGGCCCCGACGGGAGCTTGCTCGCGCTCGGACAGCGCAGCGCCGGCGAGGAACGAGCAAAGCTGAGGCTGCTGTGAGGCTGGTATCGCTCGAGCACGCAGCGCGCGGCGCTGAGCGCCTGGCGATCGGTACCTTCGACGGCGTTCATCTCGGACACCGCGACGTCATCGCCGGCGCCACGAGCGTGCTCACGTTCGAGCCGCATCCCGTCTCCGTCGTCACGCCGGCCCACACACCGCGCCTGCTGACGCCGCTCGCGATCAAGGCCGAGATCATCGCCTCGCTCGGTGTCGAGGAGCTCGTCGTGATCGACTTCGACCAGCACTTCGCCCGCCAGAGCGCGGCCGACTTCATCGACGAGGTGATCGTCGATCGCCTCGCTGCGACGAGCGTCTCGGTTGGCGAGAACTTTCGCTTCGGACACGGGGCCCGCGGCGATGCGGCGATGCTTGCCGCCGACCGGCGCTTTCGCACCCGCGTCGTGCCACTGCGTGAGCTCGACGGTGAGGTGATCTCCTCCAGCCAGATCCGCTCGCTGATTGCGGCGGGCGAGGTGGGACGCGCCGCGCGCATGCTCGGTGCTCCGTTCGAGCTGCGGGGAACCGTCGTGGCCGGGGACCGCCGCGGGCGCGAGCTCGGCTTCCCGACCGCCAACCTGCTGCCCGACGAGCGGCTCGCGAACCCGGGCCACGGCGTCTACGCATGCCTTGCGGGCGAGCAGCCGGCGGCTGTCAACATCGGCGTCCGGCCGACCTTCGAGACAGGCCGCGGCGAGCTGATCGAGGCATACCTGCTCGACTTCGATGGGGACCTCTACGGCAGCGAGCTGCGCTTGCGCTTCGTCGAGCGACTGCGCGGCGAGCGCCGCTTCGACAGCGCCGAAGCGCTGGTCGAGGCGATGCACGACGACGTCGCCCGCGTTCGAGCGATCTGCGCGTCTGCTAGCTTTGGCGGCCGATGACGCTTACCGCAGAACGCAAACGCGAGCTGACCGTCGAGTACGGCCGCGACGCGCAGGACACCGGCAACACGAAGGTCCAGGTCGCCCAACTGACCGAGCGGATCAACGAGCTGACCGAGCATCTGCGCACGCACGGCCACGATCACCACTCCCGGCGCGGCCTGCTGATGCTCGTCGGGCGGCGTCGGCGCTTCCTGGACTACCTCCAGCGCACGGACCTCGAGGGTTACCGCGCACTGATCAGCTCGCTCGGCCTGCGTAAGTAACGCCCGAGCTGCCTGGGGATCTGCCGCTGCGAGAGCGCGGCGGCGAGTTGGATGCGCTGCGCTTGCGTGGACACGAGGCGCGCCTCGCGCTGGAAGGATCGCTGTCAGACGCGTGGTACTCCACGTCACCGGTTACGATTGGCTCAGCTCCAAAAGAGATAAGAAACGTTGGTGCCGCCAAATGGGCGGCCAGAGAGGTAACACATGACTGATGGCATCACCCGGCTGTCCGTGACGATCGCGGGCAGCGAGATCTCGTTCGAGACCGGACGGATCGCAAAGCAGGCAGGCGGCGCAGTGGTAGTTCGTCAAGGCGACACGATGGTGCTCGCGACAGCTACTGCCGGTGGCCTGCGCGACGCAGACTTCCTCCCGCTCACCGTGGACGTCGAGGAGCGGATGTACGCCGCCGGGAAGATCCCCGGCTCCTTCTTCAAGCGCGAGGGCCGCTCGGGCGAGAAGGGCACGCTGACGGCGCGCATGATCGACCGTCCGATCCGCCCGTTGTTCCCGAAGGGCTGGCGTTACGACACGCAGATCGTCGCGATGCCGCTGTCGGTGGACCACGAGCACCCCTATGACATCCTCGCGATGAACGGCGCGTCCGCTGCGATCATGATCTCCGACATCCCGCTGCCCCAGCCGGTTGGCGCTGTTCGGATCGGCAAGGTCGACGGCAACTTCGTCGTCAACCCGCGCGAGGAGGACCTGCTCGGCGCGACCGACCTCGATCTGATCGTCGCCGGCACCGAGGATGCGATCCTGATGGTCGAGGCCGGCGCTCGTGAGATCCCGGAGGCCGAGATCCTCGATGCGCTCGACATCGCGCACAGCGAGATCAAGAAGCTGTGTGCGCTGCAGCGCGAGCTGGCCGAGAAGGTCGGCAAGGAGAAGCTGCCGATCGTCGTGCTGAAGGCCGACCCGCAGTTGCTCGATGCGATCCGCGAGTCGCACGGCGCGGCTCTGGATTCCGCGACGCAGGTCGAGGACAAGCTCGAGCGTCAGGCTGCGACTAAGGAAGTCGAAGCGGCCGTGCTCGAGCACTATGCGGGAGACCCGGAGGCTGAGGAGCATCAGGAGAAGCGGGCGGCAGCGCAGCTCGCCTTCGACGCGCTGGAGAAGGGCATCATCCGCGAGCGGATCGCCGTCCACAAGAAGCGGCCCGATGGGCGCGCCGAGAACGAGATCCGCCCGATCTCGATCGAGGTTGGCGTCACGCCGCGTACGCACGGCTCGGCGCTCTTCACGCGCGGGCAGACGCAGGCGCTCAGCGTCGTTGCGCTCGGCACGCTCAAGGAGGAGATGCGCCTCGACACGCTCGGGCTCGAGACGAAGAAGTACTACTGGCATCACTACAACTTCCCGCCGTTCTCGGTCGGCGAAGTTGGGCGGCTCGGCGGCCCGAAGCGCCGCGACATCGGTCACGGCGCGCTCGCTGAGCGTGCACTCGTGCCGATGATCCCGCCGATCGACGAGTTCCCCTACACGATCCGCGTGGTCTCAGACATCTTCGAGTCCAACGGCTCCTCGTCGATGGCCTCCGTCTGCGGCTCCTCGCTCTCGCTGATGGATGCGGGCGTGCCGATCGCGCGGCCGGTCGCGGGTATCGCGATGGGTCTGATCAAGGAGGGCGACGATTACATCGTCCTGACCGACATCGCCGGCGTCGAGGATCACCTCGGCGACATGGACTTCAAGGTCGCCGGCACCGAGCGCGGGATAACCGCACTGCAGATGGACATCAAGATCTCGGGCGTCACGTTCGACATCCTGCGCGACGCGCTGACGCAGGCACACGAGGCGCGCACGGTGATCCTCGGGAAGATGGCCGAGGTCATCCAGTCGCCGCGCGAGACGCTCAGCCAGTACGCGCCACGGATCGAGAAGGTTCAGATCGACCCGAGCCAGATTGGTCTGCTGATCGGCAAGGGCGGCGAGACGATTCGTGGCCTGTGCGAGGAGTACGAGTCGCAGATCGACGTCAACGACGACGGCCAGGTCCTGATCTACTCCGCCAACGGCGATCTCGCGGATGCGCTCGTCGAGCGGATCCGCACGATGATGAAGGAGGTCGAGGTCGGCGACGAGTACCTCGGCAAGGTGGTCAAGACGACAGCCTTCGGCGCCTTCATCGAGCTATCCAAGGGCACGGACGGTCTGCTGCACATCTCGAACGTCTCGCCCGGCAAGCGCGTCGAGACCGTCGAGGAGGCGCTCAACAAGGGCGATGAGCTGGCAGTCCGCGTGGTCGAGGTAGATCGCGAGCGTGGGCGGATCGGAGTCCGCCGTGCTGACGATCCCGATATCGCCGGCAAGAGCGTCGAGGAGCTCGTCGCGCTGGCCGGGCAGGGCAACGGCGGCGGTGGCGGCGGCGGCGACCGGCCCAGGCGCCCCCCGCGCGACCGTGACCGTGACCGCGACGGCGGCCGTGGTGCCCCGCGCGGGTCAGGGCGTCCGCGTCACTGATAACGGCTCCGCCTGCGTCGCACCGCGGCGCAGGCGGCCGTCAGCTGCGCACCAGCGATGAGCGGATACACGATCACCGAGCTCGACGGCGGCGTTCGCGTCGCCACCGAGCACGTGCCCGCCGTCCGCTCGGTTGCGCTCGGCTTCTGGATCGGCACAGGCTCGGTGACCGAAAGCGACGGTGAGGCAGGACTCTCGCATCTGCTCGAGCACATGCTCTTCCGCGGGACGGCGCGCTACGGCTCCGAGGAGATCGACCAGATCTTCGACGCGATGGGCGCCGAGCTGAACGCCGGGACCGGCAAGGAGACGACATCGGTCTATGCGCGCGTCCTCGACATCCACCTCGAGCGGGCGTTCGACGTAATCGCCCAGATGGTCACCGAGCCAGCGATAACGGGTCTTGCCGAGGAGCGCGCCGTCGTCCTCGAGGAGATCGCGATGTACGAGGACGATCCGCAGGATCTGATCTTCGACGTGCTCGGCGAAGCGGTTTTCCCCGGACACGCGCTCGGTCGCGCGATCCTTGGCCACGCTGACGTGGTGGGCAAGGCGACGCGCCGCCAGCTGCTCGACTTCCACGACGAGCGCTACTTCCCCCAGAACGTGGTGATTGCCGCGGCAGGCAACGTCGATCACGAGCAGATCGTCACCTGGGCGCAGGCCGCGATGCGCCACGCCCCCGACGCGCCAACGCACGCAAGCCCGCCGCCGCCGCCCGTGCCGAGCGGTGCGCGCAGCTCGTTCCGGCGCAAGGAGACCGAGCAGTACCACGTGTGCCTGGGCGGAATCGGGCTCGCGCGCGACGATGACCGGCGCTTCGCGCTGCGCGTTCTCGACAGCCTCGCCGGAGGCACGTCTTCCTCACGCCTCTTCCAGGCCGTTCGCGAGCAGCGCGGCCTCGCGTACGCGATCTTCACCTTCCAGAGCCTCTACGCCGACACCGGCCAGGTCGGCCTCTACGTCGGGACTCGGGCCGAGAACCTCGGCGAGGTGATGGCTGTGATCGACGAGGAGCTCGAGCGGCTCCGCAGCGAGCCGGTCAGCGATGAGGAGCTCGCTCGTGCGAAGGACAACGTCAAGGGCCGCGTCGTGCTGGCGATGGAGTCGACGACCGCCCGCATGGAGCGGCTCGGCTCGAGCGTGCTGGCCGGCATGCCGATCCTCGAGCTCGACGAGGTGATCGAGCGCGTCGACGCGGTCGACGCGAGCCAGCTCACGGCGCTCGCTCAGACGCTGTTTGACCCGGCGCAGCTGAGCGTTGCAGCGATCGGGCCCGATGAGCAGACGTTCCGGAAGATCGTCGATCGACGGCTACCAGACCTGGCCGCAACCCCGTGATCAAGGTAGGCGTCGCCGGCGCCGCCGGGCGCATGGGGGCAACCGCCTGCGATGCGATCGCGCAGGCGGAGGACCTCGAGCTCGCCGGGCGCGCCGATCCGCAGCTCGGCATCGAGCTGGCGGCGATCCTGCCTGAGTGCGACGTGATCGTCGACTTCACCCAACCGCACGCGGCGCTCGACAACGCGCGGGCCTGCGTCGCCGCGGGTGTGCACGTCGTGATCGGGACGACCGGCTTCGATCTCGGAGCGCTCGAGGGGCTGAAAGGCGCAAACATCGTCGTTGCCCCGAACTTCGCGATCGGGGCTGTCCTGATGATGCGCTTCGCGGCGCAGGCCGCGCAACACATGCCCGCAGCGGAGATCATCGAGCTGCACCACGACGGGAAGCTCGATGCTCCCAGCGGGACCGCGGCGCTGACCGCTCGGCTGATGGCGCAGGCAAGCGGCAAGCCCGCGCCGCCGATCCACTCGGTCCGGCTCCCGGGGTTCGTAGCCCACCAGGAGGTGATCCTCGGGGACGTCGGCCAGACGCTGACGATTCGTCACGACTCGACCGATCGGCGCTCCTTCATGCCCGGCATGCTGCTCGCGATTCGGCGCGTAGCCTCGCTTGAAAGCTCTCCTGTGATCGGGCTGGAGCGCTTGTTGTTCGAGCGTGACTGAGGCCGAATCACCAGCAGACCGCGGAGTGACCGTTGCGGTCAGCGATCATGCTGGCGAGCGCTTTCGCCAGCGGGTCGCGGCCAGGGAGGGCGGGCTCGACCCGCGCCTGGAGATTGCGGGCCGGGTATCACGCGCCTGGGCCGCCGGGCGCGTTGCGGACCAACCACCGGACGGTCCTGGGAAGCCGACTCGCGGTGCCCTCTACGTCGCGGATCTGGTCGACCGGGATCTCGTGTTCGTCGTACGCCACGACGTGCGAGCCGGCGAGGTCGTCGTGATCACGCTCTGGGAGCGGGAGCGGCTCGGCGAGCCGCGCGTGCCGCGACGTTTCACCGATGCGCTGCGGGACAGCGACTGACGCTTTCGGGCGGTTTGCTGCGCGGATTGAGATACTGAGGGCAATGGAGGGGCTAGGAGCGGTCATCACGGCGATCGTCACACCGTTCGACGAGGGGCTGCGTGTCGATGAGGATGCGTTCGTTTCGCTGATGCATCACCTGGCCGCGAACGGCTCGGACGGCTTCGTCGTATGCGGTACTACCGGCGAGGCGGCGACGCTGTCCGACGAGGAGCACCTCGGCGTGATCGAGCTCGCGGTCCGTGAGCGACCCGACGGCGTGAGCATCATCGGCGGCGCCGGATCGAACGACACTCGCCATGCCGTCGATCTCACGGAGCGCTGCTGCGAGATCGGTGTCGACGCGGTCCTGTCGGTGACGCCGTACTACAACCGGCCGAATCGCCGCGGGCTGCGCCGCCACTTCGAGGCCGTCGCCGGCGCGAGCGACGTGCCGGTGATCCTCTACAACATCCCGCAACGGACCGGGACCGACATGCCAAACGATCTGCTCGCCGAGCTCGCGCAGATCGAACGCATCGACTACGTCAAGCAGGCCAACGACGCAAATCTCGCGCCGGTCGACGGGCTGGCGATCTACGCCGGCAACGACGGAGTGTTCGCCCGTACCCTCGAGATGGGGGAGCCGGGCGGCATCCTCGTCGCGAGCCATGTCGTCGGTCCGCAGATGCGCCGCATGGTCGACGAGCCAGAGCACCGCGCCGAGATCGATGCGTCATTACGCGATGTCTACGAGACGCTCTTCATCACCGCGAGCCCGGCTCCGACCAAGGCCGCTCTCGCGATGCTCGGCCATCCCGTCGGCGGGCTGCGTCTGCCGCTCGTGGAGGTAGACGAGCACGAGCGCGACGCGATCCACTCGATGCTCGTCCGGCACGAGCTTCTCGGGCAGCTGACGGCGTGAGCACGCTGCGGATTCTCGCCCTCGGCGGTCTGGGCGAGATCGGCAAGAACATGACTGTCGTCGAGCAGGACGGACGGATCGTCGTCGTCGATGTGGGCCTGCGCTTCCCGACGCCGGAGATGGTCGGCATCGATCTCGTGCTGCCTGACTTCGGCTACCTGCGCGAGCGTGCCGCCGACATCGAGGCGATCGTCGTAACGCACGGTCACGAGGATCACCTCGGCGCCCTGCCGTGGGTGCTGCGCGAGCTCGCTCCGATCGCGCTGCCGCCGATTTACGGCGGCGCACTGACGATGGCGATGGCGCGCTCAAAGCTCGACGAGCACAAGCTGCGCGACGTAGTACTGGTCGACCTCGAGCCCGGCGAGCAGGTGGAGCTCGGGCCGTTCAGTACCGAGCTGATTCACATGACGCACTCGATCCCGGACTCATGCGCTGTCGCCCTCACGGGAGATCACGGGACCGTTGTCTTCACCGGCGACTACAAGTTCGACCAGACGCCGGTCGACGGCCAGCCGGCCGACATCTCACGTCTCGCGCAACTTGGCGCCGAGGGCGTCCTGTTGCTTTGCGGTGACTCGACCAACGCCGACCGCGAAGGCTTCTCGCCCTCGGAGTCGGTCGTCGGGCCGCAGCTCGAGCAGGTCTTCTCGCGTGCCCGCGGCCGGATCATCGTGACCTGCTTCGCCTCGAACATCCACCGTGTCCAGCAGGTGATCGATGCAGCCGCGGCGCTCGACCGCAAGGTCGCCCTGATCGGGCGCTCGATGCGCAAGAACGTCGGCATCGGCGGCCAGCTCGGGCACATCGAGCTGCCGGCCGGCGTGATGATCCAGACGCGCGAGATCGAGGACTTCAGCGATGACGAGCTGGTGATCATCTCGACCGGCTCACAGGGCGAGCCACTTTCCGCGCTGCGCCGGATGGCCTACCGCGATCATCCGCAGGTATCGCTGCACGAGGGCGACACCGTTGTCTTTTCGGCGACGCCGATTCCGGGCAACGAGCGCTCGGTCAACGAGACGGTCGATCGCCTCTACCAGATCGGATGCGAGGTGATCACCACTCGCGACGCTCCAATCCACGCCTCGGGCCACGGCTATGCCGAGGAGCTCAAGCTGATGCTCAACCTGCTCTCACCGCGCTACCTGATGCCGTTCCACGGTGACTACCGGCGCCAGCAGCTGCACGCGCGCCTCGGACAGGCGGTGGGCATGGACGCCGGCGCAATCTTTCGTGGTGTCAACGGCCAGCCGCTCGAGATCGACAACCGGGGCGCGCGCTTTGGCGCCACCGAGCGAGCGGGCATGATCTTCGTCGACGGAGTCGATATCGGCGACATCGCCGACGCTGCGCTGCGCGATCGACGCATGCTCTCGGCCGACGGCATCTTCATCGTCGTCGCGACGATCTCCGAGCAGAGCGGCGGCTCGGTCGCCGATCCGGAGGTCATCTTCCGCGGCGTGCCGTTCATGGACGAGGCCGGCGGCCTCGTCGACGAGATCAAAGACGCCGTCGAGGAGTGCCTGGAGCGCAGCGTAGGCGACGGCGTGCGCGAGCTCGATGCGCTCACCGACGCGCTGCACGATCATCTCGCAACGCTCGTCTATGACAAGCTGCGGCGGCGGCCGATGGTGCTGCCGGTCGTCGTCGAAGTCTAGATAGTCGCCGGCAACCGTCGACTAGCTCGTCCGCGCCATTCGATGTACCCTGAACCATTCGCTTGGTGGACGGGTTGTGCGCGGGGATCTGCGCGATTGGCCTTGCGCCCGCGCCGGCGCTGGCCGCGGCGCCACGCCATTCAGCCCGCGACCTGATCGCGAGCTTCAGCGCCTCACCCGCCCGGCTCCCGAGCAAGGGCGGCACCGTCCACCTGCGTGGATCGGTCCGCGGCGCCACCACGTGCAGCATCTCGGCGACCCCGACCGTTGCCGGGCTTCCGGTCGTGCAGCGGTGTACCTCGGGCGCGATCGCGATCACGCTGAAGCTCGCTGCAAACAGCGGACGTAACGCGCGAGCCATAGGGATAACGCTCACCGCTGCGAGCAATCACGGGCAGATGAAGCGGCACGTCGCCTTGGTCGAGGAGGGCGCGGCGAGCTCACAGACAGCGAGCCGCCCGGCAGCCCCCGTGGTCACCACGCAGCCTGCCAGCGCCAGTGTGCTGCCCGGCGTCCAGGTCAGCTTCACGGCGCGCGCCAGCGGTGTTCCGACGCCCAGCGTCCAATGGCAGTCCTCTTCCAACGGTGGCGCGAGCTGGTCAGCGGTTGCGACACCGACTGCCACCACGACAATGGTGACGGTGACGGCGACGAGCGCGAGCAGCGGCCTCGAGCTGCGCGCCGTCTTCAGCAACTCGGTTGGCTCTGCAACAAGCTCCATTGCAACCCTCACAGTCGGGGCGGCGCCGGCGATCGCCCAGCAACCGATCGCGAGCGCGACGGTCCAGTCCGGCCAGTCCGTCGTGCTTGTCGCGGGCGCAACCGGCAGTCCTGCGCCCGCAGCGGAATGGCAGTCCTCGACGAACGGTGGCGTCAGTTGGAGCACGCTCGGCTCGGGCTCCCTTGCGGTTCGCGGCGGCGTGTCATACAGCCAGCTCAGCGAAGCGGCGGGCGCGCTCGGCTCGACGCAGTATCGCGCCGTCTTCAGCAACCAGCTTGGTAGCCAGGCGAGCAGCACCGAGACGGTCAGCGTGATCCCGGCGACGAGCTACAACTGGTCCGGCTACGTGGCGTCCGGGACAACATTCAGTGCCGTCAGTGGGCGCTGGACGGTGCCCGCCGTCAGCTGCGCCGGCAAGACGACGAGCGCCGCCTCCGAGTGGGTCGGCATCGACGGTTGGAACGCAGGCTCCGACGTGGAGCAGGCCGGTACGGAAACCGACTGCGATGGCGGAGCGGCCCACTACTACGCCTGGTATGAGCTGTTCGGCGACTCCGGCAACTGGTCGGTGAACAACGGCGGCCAGGTCACGCTTCCGCCAGCCGACGGCGTCGAGCCCGGCGACAGCCTGACGGCGACGGTCAGCTTCGCTCGCTCACAGTGGATGTTCGCGCTGACCGACGCGCGCGGCGGCACGCAATTGTGGACGTTCTCGAGCCCGCCGGTGGGTGAGTACTGGCCGCCGCCGCCGCAGAGCACAGCAGAGTGGGTAGTCGAATGCACGACCGGCTGCTCGTCCATTCCGCTGACAAACTTCGGGACCGTCCCGTTCAGCTCCGCGACCGCGACAGCAGCCGGCGCCGGCGTCGCCAGCCCGATCTCGGCATTTCCGTTCACCGCGGTCGCGATGTACGGACCCGGACAGCAGATAATCGCAGCGCCGGGCCCGCTTGCCGGCGGCGGCTCGAGCTTCACCGACAGCTACGACGGTTAGCCGATCGAGTCCGGCGCGCGGGCTCCGATGGATAGGATTGGCCGTCAGTGGCTTCACGCGACGCGACCGCAATCCCGATCAGCGATCGCTTCTACGCAGCTCTCGGCCACTACGTCGTGCGCTACCGCTGGCTTGTCGTGGCGCTCTGGATCGTCGCGGTGGTTCTCACGGCGCGGTTGCCGAGCCTCGGCAGCGAGGTCAACAACGACAACAGCCAGTTCCTGCCGGCGAGCACGCCGAGCTCGAGGGCAGCGACCCTCGCGACGCCGATCCTCGGGTCGTTCAACAACAACAGCAACGTCACGATCGTCGGCGCGACCAGCGCGCCTGCGCTGGGCGGCGCGGACGCCGCAGCGCTCGAGCGCGTGGCGGCGGCAGCCGCCCGCGTCGACCATGTGACGTCAGTCCGCGAGCTCGCGGTCTCGGCTGACGGCCGAGCGGTGCAGATCCTCGTTCGCGCCGCGGTCAACTTCGCCGACATCACGCGCCAGAAGACGCTGATCGACTCGCTCCAGAGCGCGATCGCCGCAGCCCATCCGCCCGCCGGGCTCACGGTCACGGTCGGCGGCCCCGTCGCGACCAACGTCGCGAACCAGAACCAGTCGCAGAAGACCGGCAACGAGACCCAGACCTTCTCGCTGGTCTTCATCGTCGTGCTGCTGTTCGTGATCTTCCGCTCGTTCCTGGCACCGCTGATCACGCTCCTACCGGCGGGCCTGTCGCTGCTGGTGGCGACGCACGTGATCGGGGAGCTCGGTGCGCACGGTCTGAAGATCTCCGAGATCACCGAGCTGCTGCTGATCATCCTCGTGCTCGGCGCCGGGACCGACTACGGCCTGTTCCTGGTCTTTCGCGTGCGCGAGGAGATCCGTCGCGGCAACGACCCCCGCACGGCGGTCGAACGTGCCGTCGTGCGCGTCGGCGAGTCGATCACCGCGTCCGCCGGGACGGTCATCCTCGCGCTGCTCTCGCTGCTGCTCGCAAGCTTCGGTATCTACCACGACCTCGGCGTGCCGCTCGCGATCGGTATCGCCGTGATCCTGCTCGCCGGGCTGACCTTGCTGCCAGCTCTGCTTGCGATCGCCGGGCGGGCCGCGTTCTGGCCGACCAGGCCGCGCGCCGGCGAGGCTCGCGACGGCGCCTGGGGCAAGATCGCGGCGCGGCTCATCTCGCGTCCAGCCATCACCCTTGCATGCGGCGTAGCGCTGTTCGCCGGACTCGCGCTCGGCGCGCTCGGCTACAAGTCGGGAGGCTTTGGTGGCGCGGCCGGCGCGCCCGGCGGCAGCGCGGCGGCCAAGGGCAACGCGCTGATCGCCGAGCATTTCCCGTCCTCGAGCGCCAATCCGGCGAACCTCGTCTTCAGCTACCCGACGCCGCTGTGGGAGCGTCCCGACGAGGTTGCGATCGCCCAAGCCTCGCTGCACGCCTCGGGCGCATTCGCCTCGATGCTCGGACCGCTCGCGCCGAACGGCACCTCGCTCACGCCAACCGAGTATGCGCACCTCCATGCGCTGCTTGGCGTCGCTCAGCAACTGTCCGCTACACCGCCCGCCGGGGTGAAGGTTCCGATCGCGCTCTACAACGCCTACCGGGCGACGGCTGCATTCGTCGGAGCCGGCGGGCACGTGATCCAGTTCGAGGCGACGCTGCGCGCCGGCGGGCAGCAGACGACAGCGGCGCTTGATGCGACGCCAACGGTGCGCAAGGCCGTAGCCGGCGCGGCGCGCGCGTCGGGGGCAAGCGACTCGGGCGTCGCCGGCGAGGCGGCTGCGCTCTATGACGTGAGCACCACGTCGGATCACGATCTCGTCAACATCATCCCGGTCGCGATCATCGCCATCTCGCTGCTGCTGGCGGTCGTTCTGCGCAGCCTCGTAGCGCCGATCTACCTGATCGTCAGCGTCGCCTTCTCCTACCTCGCGGCGCTCGGTGTCGCGACGATCGTCTTCATCGACATCTCCGGCGACGATGGTCTCACCTTCATCCTGCCATTCCTGATGTTCATCTTCCTGCTCGCGCTCGGCGAGGACTACAACATCCTCGTGATGACGCGGATCCGCGAGGAGGCGCGTGAGTACCCGCTGCGGCAGGCCGTCGTGCGCGCGGTCGGCCGCACCGGCTCGACGGTCACCTCGGCCGGACTCGTGCTCGCCGGCACGTTCGGCGTGCTCGCGATCGTCGCTGGCAACAGCGCCTCGGGCAGCCAGGTCCGCGCGATCGGCTTCGGGCTCGCGATCGGGATCCTGATGGACACCTTCGTCGTGCGCACCGTGCTCGTTCCCGCGACGGCGACGCTGCTCGGGCGCTGGAACTGGTGGCCGGCACCGATGAGCCGCAGGGGAGCCGAGGAAGCTCGCCTGCGCGGTAGTGCGGCGACGGACGGGGAGTAGGTCGCCCCACACCTTTGTGGTGTGGACCGGTAGCTCGGCGACGCGGTACTCTGGCAGGCGAACAGTAAGGGGCCTGTAGGGGGCCAGCGACCAATAAGGGGGCCGTTGTGGTGCTGTCTGGACGATTCGTGCTGCGCATGCTCGCCGTGCTCGGGGGAGCGTTGGCGTTGCTTGCTTCAAGTGCTGCGCTCGCGAGCGCGACGACCATCACGGTGCCAGCGGGCGCCACCGACGCTCCAGCCGCGTCGTCCCCCTACGGCTGTACCACGAGTGGAGCCGGCGAGAGCTGCCCGACGCTACGGGCGGCCATCGCATTCGCCAACAACGACACCCACGCAGACACGATCCAGCTTGCCACGGGGCTCTACCAGCTCGGCACGGGATCGGGGCTCGGCGTTCTCGAGGTCGATGGCAGTGAGCCGCTGACGATCACGGGGCAGGGCCCGACGGCGACGATCATCGAACCGGCCACGGCTCACGACACGCAGCTGCTGGATGTCAGCGACACAGCGACCGTCACGGTCTCGGGTGTGGCGTTCGAAAACGGCGGCGTGGTGGGCACCTCGTGCACGGGAACCAACTGCTGGTATCCGGGGGGCGGCGGCGCGATCGAGAATCAGGGAACGCTGACGATCACGAGCACGGCCTTCAGCGGCGACGAGGCGATCGGTGGCAGCTGGGGCTCGAACTCGCAGCCTGGCTCGCAAAGCGGCGGTGTCGGCGGCGCGATTTATAACGCCGATGGCGTTCTGCGGGTGAGCGGCTCGACTTTCAGCGGTAACTCCGCGACGGGGGGAGGCGGCTGCACGCAAAGCGGCTGCGACAACGGTGGCTACCCTGGTTCCGGCGGCGCTGTCTACAACGGCGCTTACTCGGATGCGACGCTGACCGATGACACGTTCACCAACAATCAAGCGTACGGCGGCTGTGGCCCCGGCCAGACGGCGTCTGGGAGCGGGACCAGCGGTCTCTGCGCCGGCGGTTTCCTGACCGGCTCGAAGGCTGTCGGGCAAGGTGGCGAGGGCGGAGCCATCTATAACAGCGGAACCCTGAGGCTGGCCAGCAGCTCGCTCGGCGGCAGCAGCGGCACGGCGAACGATGCCGACCCGTCCAGCCTCAACTCGAACAGCGGCGGCTACTCCGGTCGCCCCGGAGAGGGCGGCGCGCTCTTCGACGACTATGCGGTCGCGACGCTGACCGGTGACACGATCAGCTTCAACAAAGCCGTAGGAGGCGTGTCGACGCCGAACGGCGGGTATGCGGCGGGCGGTTCAGGCGGCGGTTTGTACCTCGAAGCCGATGTTGCCACGATCGATGGCGGCTCAGTCAGCTCGAACGTTGCCACGGGCGGCCAGGCCGGGGCGTCCGGCGGCTCCGGCAACGAGTCCTACGGCGGTGGGGTCTTCTGCAATGAGTGCAGTCTCACGGCGAGCGGGACCGCATCCAGTCCAGTGGTCTTCCAGGACAACACCGCCGACCAGGGCCAGGCCTACGCGGCCGGCAACGATTCGGGCGGAAACGGTGACGGTGGGGCGATCTACTCGCAGTTTGGCTCGCTCTACCTGACCTACGCGCAGTTCATCTCAAACACTGCCCAGGGTGGGGTCATCGGTGGCGCATCGACCTACACCAGTGAAGGCTTTGGCGGCGCGATCTACGAGTACGGGGACGACCTGCAGGGCAGCCATCTGACCTTCACGGGCAACATCGCCGGTGCAGACACCGGCGCGACGGATGCCCAAAGTGGATCGGGAGGGGCAGTGTATGCCGAGGCCGGCGCGCTCTCGCTCGCGTCGTCGGCGTTCACGGACAACACTGCCCAGGCCGGGGATCCCACGAGCCAAGGCTACGGCGGGGCGCTGTACGTCAGCGGTGGCATGTTGCCTGAGCTCGACGAGGACAGCTTCAGCGGCAACAGCGTGCCCGGGGGCTACGGCGGTGCGATCTTCAGCGAGGGTGGTCTCACCGTCAACGCGAGCGAGTTCGACACCAACAGCGCCGAGTGGGGCGGCGCGATCGCGGGCGACGACCAGTACGCGGCGATCACTAACAGCACTATCTATAACAACACGGCAGCGGGGCCGAGCTCGACAGACGGCTACGGTGGCGGCATCGACGCGTCATCGAACCTCGCCCTCGCAAACGACTCGCTCGTCGACAACGCGGCCTACGGTAGCGGCGACGGTGGCAACCTCTACGCGTCACAGCCCAGCGACCTGACGCTACACGACACGCTGCTCGCGGATGGAAGGATCCTGGGAGGCGGCACCAACGCCAACTGCTACATCGCGACATCCGTCCGCTTCACCGACGATGGCTACAACGCCGAGGACAACCAGGCCGACGGCAACGAGTGCGATTTGAGCGCGACAGCCGGCGATCTCGTTGACTCGACCTCGCTCGACGGCTCGCTCGGCACGCTCGCCGGCAACGGCGGCCCGACGGAGACGGTTGCGCTTGCGTCTGGCAGCCCCGCGATCGATGCCGGCGATCCGGCGGGCTGCACCGACGCGGCCGGGAACGCGCTGACGAGCGACCAGCGCGGCGATGCGCGCCCGTCCGGCTCGCGCTGCGACATCGGCGCGTTCGAGTACCAGTACCCACCGGCGACGCCTGCATCCACCTCCGCGCCGACACCTTCGCCCGCGCCGGCACCCAGCCCGGCATCGAGTCCGGGGCCGAGCGTCCCGTCGCTGAGCGGCCTGGCGTTCGTTCCGGAGGTCTTCCTGGCAGTGAGCGACGGCGGCAGCACGATCGTCTACAGCGACAGCGAGGCCGGCGTGACGAGCTTCAAGGTCACGGGCGCCATTGCGGGCTACAAGCGGAGCGCCAAAGGCCGGTGCACCGCACTGGCGGCGAGTGGCAAGCGACCGAAGCACACCTCGAAGTGCACGATCACCGGAACGTTCGACACTTTCATCCACACGGACGTGTCCGGCTCGAACACGGTCACTTTCGCGGGCCTGCAGTCAAGTGGCAAGGCGCTTCCCGCGGGCAGTTACACGCTCACCGCGACGCCCGTGTTCGACGACCTCACGGGCGCGAGCGCAACAACGACGTTCAAGATCGGCTAGCTCGAAGCCGAGGATCCGGCGTGCTCGAGCGTGGCCGCCTCGGCGGCCACGCCGCCGGGCAGCCGGATCGTGAACTTGGCGCCCTTGCGGCGGTTGCTGCCGACCTCGACCGTGCCGCCATGGCTCTGGGTGACGGCCTGCACGATCGCGAGCCCGAGGCCGAAGGAACCGCTCGCCTCGCCACCGCCGCGCACGAAGCGCTCGAACAGGTGCTTGCGCACGGGGGGTGCGATCCCAGGCCCGTCGTCGGCCACGACCAGCTCGACGCGGCCGTCGTCGAGCGTCCGCGTGCTCGCGCGAATGTGCGTCCCCGGCGGCGTGTGGCGGATCGCGTTCTCGATCAGGTTGATCGCCACGCGCTGCAGGTCATCGGCCCAGCCAAGCAGCGGTGCCGGCTGGATGTCGAGCTCGATCTCGTGGTCGTCGCTCGAAGGCTCGAGCTCCGCGGCGGCGTTGACAACGACCTCACCGAGGTCGACGGGCAGCGGGCTCGTGCGGTGCGCTACGTCCGATCGCGCAAGCAGCAGCAGGTCGGCAACCAGGCGTCGCATCCGCTGCGTCGAGCGCAGCGCCGAATGAGCGATCTCGCGCTCGGGACCGGCCAGCGAGTCCTCTAGCAGCTCCAGGTTTGCAAGCACGCTCGTCAGCGGAGTGCGCAGCTCGTGCGATGCGTCGGCAACGAACGCGCGCTGGCGCTCCAGCGCAGCCTCGGTGCGGTCGCGCGCGTCGCCGAGCGAGGAGAGCATCGTCTGCAGCGTGCGCGACAGCTCGGCGACTTCGTCGTCGGCGGTCGGCTTGGGCAGGGCGAGCGAGGCATCTCCGGTGCGTTCGATTTCGGCGGCAGCAGCGGTCAACTCGGCGATCGGCGTGATCGCGCGCCGAGCAACCAGCCAGCCTGCTCCGAACGCGAGGGCCGTGCCCGCGACGATGCCGAGCAGCACGAGGAAGTCGAGCAGGTCGATCTCCGAAGACAGCGAGGCCAGGGGGAGGCCGTACTGGAGCAGGAAGCCGTCGCCATGCGTGAGGTTCATCCCAACCTCCTGCACGCGGTAGCCGTTCGCCTGGTAGGAGTAATTCTGGATCTGCGGCGGGCCCAGGTTCGATGCGTGGGTCGAGGCGGTGTAGAAGCTGAGGAAATTCCCGTTCTCCGCGTAGATCCGCACCGTCCCTCCGCCCACGGGATCGAGGTACGAGGATGGGATGGTGGGGTACGCGTACGCGACGCTCTCGCGCAAAGGCCCGATGAGAAGGCTCGCCTCCTCGGTCGCCTGCAAGGACACCTGCGAGTCGAAGTTCGAGCGCAGTCGATGTGCAGCCAGCGTTCGCACAGCCATGCCGAAGATCGCGAGCATGAGCAGCGTCACGCCACCGACGCTCACGGCGAGGCGCAGGCGAATCGGAAGCCGCGAGAGCGGCGTCCGCACCCGACTCCTAGGCGCGGAGGACGTAGCCGGCTCCACGGATCGTATGCAGGAGGCGTGGCTCCTCGCCGGCCTCCAGCTTGCGTCGCAGGTTCGACACGAAGACCTCGATCGTGTTGGTCGTGGAGAAGGGGTCATAGCCCCAGACCTCATCGAGGAGGCGCTGACGGGAGATGACGATGCGCTCGTTGCGCATCAGGTACTCGAGCAGCTCAAATTCGCGCTGCGTGAGCTCGATGTCGCGCTCGCCGCGGCGCACCTCGTGGGTGTCGGGGTTCAGCGAGAGGTCGGCGACACGCAGCGGCGCGCTACCGCGCGGCGGGCGGCGGCGCAGCAGCGCCCGCAGGCGCGCCAGCAGCTCCTGGCGCTCGAACGGCTTGACCAGATAGTCGTCGGCGCCCGCATCGAGTCCGGTCACGCGCGCCTCGAGTGCGTCGCGCGCCGTCAGCATCAGGATCGGCACGTCGTCGGAGTCCGCGCGTAGCTGCTTTGCGACCTCGACGCCGTCGAGTCGCGGCAACCCGAGATCGAGGACTACGAGGTCCGGCAGGAAGGCGTGGGCGTCATCGAGCGCGCGAACCCCGTCGGTGGCGAGGCGGACGTCGTAGCCCTCGAGACGCAGTGAGCGAACGAGCACGTCCGCAATGTCCTCGTCGTCTTCGACGACCAGGACACGAGGGGAACGTGCGTACTCGGTCATCCACCGATGTTACGGCGCTCACGAGGGCGCCACAGGGATTTTTACGTGCGGTTATGGATGCGCAGGCATCTGCGCCCGCACGTCGAATTGCGTCGCGATGGCTACGAGACGCAGCTCCACGCCAACGCGGAAGGCGCCGCCGCGCAAGCGCACGGCTGCGCGCGGCGGTACGCGGCGGACGAGCGCACGCCGCCGCAGGCCCAAGCGCCAGTTGCGGCGCCTGAGCTTGCAGCTCGACCAGCGCTCGCTTGACGTCATCGGGCTCGGCCTCGTCGCGCTTGCCGTCTTCATGGGTTGCGTCCTCTACGCGCACTGGAACGGCGGCAGCGTCGGCGACGGCAGCGCGCAGGCACTCGCGTGGATCTTCGGCCAGATTCGCGACGGCGTCCCGCTCGCGCTCGCGGGCCTCGGTGCGCTGCTCGTCCTGCGACCGTTGATCGGCTCCCCGCGCCCGCTGCGCGCGAGTCCCGTGTTCCTCTTCGCGTCCTGCACGCTCGCCCTGGCGGCCGGCACGCTCGGCGTGATGCCGCCTGCGTCGCAGGCCACCTACTGGACTGCCAGCTACTTCGAGCACCGCGGCGGGATCGTCGGCCAGGGCGAGCTGTGGGCGAGCACGCACCTCGTCGGCACGCTGGGCGCGGACTTCCTCGCGGTGTTCCTGTTCCTGGCGGGGATCGTCTTGCTGAGCGGCGGCTCGCTCGCGCTGATGCTGCGCTCCGCCGGCGCCGGGATCGCCGACGCGACCGCGCGCATCCCGACGGTCTCGGTCACCGATTTGCGCCGCCCGCGCCGCGAAGAGGCACCCGTCCGCGAGTCAGTGCGCCCGCCCGAGCCGCTGGCCGAGGAGCTGATCCTGCGCGCGGCGCGCCTCGACGCAGCGCTCGCCGAGCCGGAGGAGATCGACGCTTTCGACCAAGCTCGCGAGGACTCGACCTTCGGTGCGCTTTTCATCGAGGCGGAGCCCGAGAGGGCGGAGCCCATAGAAGAAGAGCAGCCCGTCCAGGCGCCGCTGCCGCTCGTCGAGGAGGAGCAGCTGACGCCGCAGGGCCGCTTCCGGGCCGCGGTGACCGACGATCCGGGCTTTCAGTGGCGCCTGCCGCCGGCGAGCCTGCTGACGCGCTCGACTAGCGAGCAGACGCGACCGGACACGGCGGGGCAGGCGAAGGTCGCGGCCCGCCTGGTCGAGGCGCTCGGGCACTTCGGCGTCAAGGCGCAGGTTGTCGGGACCGTCGCGGGGCCGCACATCACGCGGTATGAGCTGCGCCTCGCGCCCGGCATCAAGGTCT
Source organism: Solirubrobacteraceae bacterium (assembly GCA_050010595.1). Classification (GTDB taxonomy): domain Bacteria; phylum Actinomycetota; class Thermoleophilia; order Solirubrobacterales; family Solirubrobacteraceae; genus Palsa-513. The sequence goes on along the minus strand of JBEKKS010000001.1, from coordinate 127,232 downwards.
CGAAGGTCGCGGCGCTCAAGGACGACCTGGCGTATGCGCTGGCGGCGACCGACGTGCGGATCCTCGCGCCGATCCCCGGCAAGCAGGCGGTCGGCGTCGAGGTTCCGAACGCGCAGCGGCGGATCGTGCGGCTCGGCGACGTCTACCAGGAGCCGCCCGGCGACTGGTCGCCGCTTGCAGTCTGGCTCGGCAAGGACGTCGCGGGGCGCGCGATCGGCGCCGACCTCGCGAAGATGCCGCACCTGCTGGTGGCGGGCACCACCGGCTCGGGCAAGTCGGCCGCGGTCAACGCGATGCTCGTCAGCATCCTGCTGCGCGCGACCCCGCACGACGTACGGCTCGTGCTTGTCGACCCCAAGCAGGTCGAGCTCAACCACTACGAGTCGATCCCGCACCTTCTGACGCCGGTGATCACCAACCCGCGGATGGCGGCAAACGCGCTGATGAACCTCGTGCGCGAGATGGAGCAGCGCTACGGGATCATGTCGCTGGCGCGGACGCGCTCGCTGGTCGAGTTGAACCGCTACCGGGAGGGACGGGGACAGCCGCCGCTGCCCTACATCCTCTGCGTGATCGACGAGCTCGCCGACCTGATGATGGTCGCCCCGGCCGATGTCGAGGACTCGATCATCCGCTTGGCGCAGAAGGCGCGCGCCGTCGGTATCCACCTCGTGCTCGCGACGCAGTCACCGCGCGTTGACGTGATCACCGGCATGATCAAGGCGAACGTTCCGTCGCGGATCGCGTTCGCGGTCAGCTCGCAGATCGACTCGCGCGTGATCCTCGACCAGAACGGGGCCGAGTCGCTGCTAGGCGCGGGCGACATGCTGTTCGCGCCGATCGGAAGCTCCGCCGCCCAGCGGATCCAGGGGGCGTTCGTCGACGAGGCTCAAGTCGCGACGCTGACCGATCACTGGCGCCGCCAGGGTGAGCCGGAGCTGCGCGAAGAGCTGCTCGAGGAGGTCGAGCCGGTGGCCGGCGACAGTGACGAACCGGAGGCTTTCGATCCGGACGAGGACCCGCTGCTCGGTCAGGCGATCGAGCTCGTCGTCGAGATGGGGACCGCCTCGACGTCGATGCTGCAGCGGCGCCTGCGGCTCGGCTACACGCGCGCGGGCCGCCTGATCGACATGCTCGAACGGCGCGGGATCATCTCGGGCTATGAGGGCTCCAAGCCGCGGCAGGTTCTTGTCGGCGAAGCCGACCTTCCGCGCGTGCTCGCAGCCGTCGAGAGTCGCTCGGGCGCCGCGGAGCCAGTGCCGCCGACGCTGAGCTAGCGCGCGCGGCGCGACGAAGGAACGCCCGAGCGTGGGTAGGCTTCGGGCACGATGACCGATATCGGACCGACCCTTCGCGAAGCGCGCATGCGCGACGGCTGGGACGTCTCAGAGGTCGAGGACCGCACGAAGATCCGCGCGAAGTACATCCGTGCGCTCGAAAACGAGGAGTGGGCACTGCTCCCCGGGCCAACGTTCACGAAGGGCTTCCTGCGGACCTACGCCGAGGCGCTCGGGCTCGACTGGCGCCTGCTCGTCGACGAGTACAAACGCCAGTGGGAGCAGCCGAACGAGCTCGAGAACGTGCCTGTGCGTCCGATGGTCGGGAGCGAGGGGTTCGCGCGCGGGCCCCGGCGGATACGCCGCTGGGTCGGGGCGCTGGCGCTGATCGTCGTGCTCGCGATCGCGGTTGTCCTGATCGGGCGCCTCGGGGGAGGCTCGACGCCGAGTCCGCCGGCCAGGCACACCCAGGGAAGCGGGCTCGGGGCGACTGGAGTGACGAAGACCGCGAGTGCCGGTAGCTGCGCGCCGGGTGGCGCCGGCTATGTCGCGGCGAGTTGCGTGTCGTTGCGCGTCGAGGCGCGCGTCGCGGCGCTCTACGTCTGCCTGGTCGGAGATCGGCGCGTGCGGATCGACGGGCGCAGGCTCTCGCCGGGAGAGCACGCCGCCACCTACCACGCACACCGGTTCGTCGTGACGCTCGGCAGTAGCGCGGCGGTCCTCGTGGTCGATGGCCGCCACGTCAGCCTGCCGGCGAGCACAGGTGCGGTGCGCTACGTGATCACGCCGCATTCGCGCACGCGCGCAGCGGCACCCGCGTCCCTACGCTGCGTCGCGTGAGCGTCCGCGCCGCGATCGTGGCCACCGGCACCGAGTTGCTGGGCGGGCGCGTGTACGATCGCAACGGGCCGTGGGTCGCAGAGCGCCTGGGAGAGCTCGGAATCGATGTCGTGCAGATCACGGTCGTCGGCGACAGGCCGGGCGACATGCGTGCCGCGCTCGACTGGTGCGCGTCGCTCGACCTCGAGCTGGTCGTGACGAGCGGCGGGCTCGGGCCGACCGCGGACGATCTGACGGCGACTGTCGTCGGCGATTTCTGCGGGCGCGAGATGGTGCTCGACGAAGCGCTCGAGGAGCGGATCGCGGAGATCCTGCGGCCGATGCGCAGCCGCTGGCCGCACCTGAGCGAGGAGGCGATCCGCGCTTCGAACCGCAAGCAGGCGGTGATTCCGCGCGGGGCGACGATCCTCGAGCCGGTCGGGACCGCTCCCGGTCTCGTCGTGGCGCCGGCGGACGGGCGCAGCGGCCCGACAGTCGTAGTCCTACCCGGTCCGCCGCGCGAGTTCCAGGCGCTCTGGCAGGCCGCGACCGCGACAGCTGCTTTTGCGGCGGCGACTGCGGGACGGGCAAGCTACGAGCTGCGCATGCTGCGGCTCTACGGGCTGCCGGAGTCAGAGATCGCGCAGACGTTGCGCGCCGCGGAGCAGGCCGGTGTGGCGATGGAGGAGCTCGAGATCACCACCTGCCTGCGGCGCGGCGAGATCGAGATCGTCACGCGCTTCGGCGCGGCTGACGTCAAGGCCTACGAAGCGTTCGCCGCAGTCGTCGCAGAACGCCACGCCGACACGCTGTTCTCGGCTGACTTCAGCCTCGTGGACGACCAGGTCGCGGCGCTGCTGCTGGAGCAGGGCCTGACGCTCGCGGTCGCGGAGTCGTGCACCGGTGGGCTGCTCGCGGGACGGCTGACCGAGCGTCCCGGAGCGTCCGCGTACTTTCTTGGCGGCGTTGTCGCCTACTCGAACGACGTCAAGGAGGCGAGCGTCGGCGTCCCGCACGAGGTGCTCGTCGCGCACGGCGCCGTGTCGGGAGAGGTCGCGCTGGCGCTCGCGGAGGGAGCGCGGGCCCAGCTCGGCGCCGACGTGGGTGTCGGTGTGACCGGCATCGCGGGGCCTGATGGGGGTAGCGCGGAGAAGCCGGTCGGGACCGTGTGGGTCGCGGTCCAGGCGCCTGCTGGCCGGCGGATCGTCAGGCGGTCGCTGCTCCCGGGCTCGCGCAGCGACATCCGCGAGCGCACGACGACCCTCGCGATGCACCTCTTGCGCCGCGCGCTGCTGGGGGAGGGCGATGAGGACGGCGGGCGGTGAGCGAGCGTCACGCGCCGGCTGAGAGTGCGCGGCTCTTCGTCGCCGCGTTGCTGCCGGACGACGTCCGCTCCGAGCTCGCGCGCTGGGCGCGAGCGGGGGCCGGGGGCGCGCGGCGGCTCGAACGCGAGAGCCTGCACCTGACGCTCTGCTTCCTGGGGGAGCAACCGCTGTCCTGCGTCGAGGAGCTCGCTGCGGTGCTCGGTGGTTTGGCCGAGAGCGTTGCCGGCGTGGGCGAGCTCGCGATCGGTGCGCCGGCGTGGCTCCCGGCACGGCGTCCGCGGGCGCTGGCGGTCGAGATCGGTGACCCGGATGGCAGCCTGCGCGCCCTGCAGGCCGCGCTCGCGCGAGATGTCGCCGCGACGATCGCCTGGGAACCCGGCCCGCAGCGCTTCCGTCCACACGTGACGGTTGCCCGGATGCGGCCCGGGAGCACACGTCCGGCCAAGCTCGCGCCGACGCCGGCGCTGCGCTTCAGCTGCGAGAAGGTCGCATTGCTGCGCTCCTATCTCGAGCCCGCGGGCGCGCGCTACGAGGAGCTCGCGAGCGTCGGCGGCTGGTGAGCGTCAGCCGAACTGGACTGGTGCGGCCGGGGATGGGGTCGGCCCGATGCGGGATCGTGGCAGCGGCGATTGGCTGCGGATTGCGGGCCTGATCGCACAGTTCCGTCCGCGTCGATCCGTAGCTTGGGCGAACAGACATTCGGCGCAAAGAGGAGCTGCAGATGACCGTGACAGAGGACGAGAAGGCAGCAAAGGCCAAGGTGGCCGCGCTGCAGGGCGCGCTCACGCAGATCGAGCGTGAGTTCGGCAAGGGAACGGTCATGCGGATGGGCGATGAGGGCGCGCAGGTTCGCGTCGCGGCGATCCCCACCGGCGCCCTCTCACTCGACCTTGCGCTCGGCATCGGCGGCGTGCCTCGAGGACGGATCGTCGAGGTGTTCGGTCCCGAGTCCTCGGGCAAGACGACGCTGATCTACCACGTGCTCGCCGAGGCACAGAAGCTCGGCGGAATCTGCGCGTTCATCGATGCCGAGCATGCGATGGATCCGCTCTATGCGAAGGAGATCGGTGTCGACATCGACGAGCTGCTCGTCTCGCAACCCGATTACGGCGAGCAGGCGCTCGAGGTGGCGGACATGCTCGTGCGCTCGGGCGCGGTCGACGTCGTAGCGATCGACTCCGTGGCAGCCCTGACGCCGCGCTCGGAGCTGGAAGGGCAGATGGGCGATCAGAGCGTCGGCCTGCAAGCACGAATGATGTCGCAGGCGATGCGCAAGCTCGCCGGCAACCTCAACCGCACGCAGACGCTGTGCATCCTCACCAACCAGATCCGCGAGAAGGTCGGCGTGATGTTCGGCTCGCCGGAGACCCAGCCCGGTGGCCGCGCACTCAAGTTCTATGCGTCACAGCGGCTCGACATACGCCGCATCGAGACGCTCAAGGATGGCGCCGAGGCAGTCGGCAACCGCGTCCGCGTGAAGGTCGTCAAGAACAAGGTCGCGGCGCCATTCCGCCAGGCCGAGTTCGACATCGAGTTCGGGAAGGGCATCTCGACGTCCGGCTGCCTGATCGACCTCGGGATCGAGCACAACATCGTCACCAAGTCCGGCTCGTTCTTCTCATACGGCGAGGAACGGCTCGGGCAGGGTCGCAACAACGCCAAGGCCTATCTCGACGAGAAGCCGGAGATCGCCAAGGAGATCGAGGGACGGATCTACGCGGCGCTCGGCACCCACGAGTCGCTTGTGGAGCCGATCGACCGAGACGACGAGGAAGTGGCCGGCCTGGCGACGGACGAGGAGCCGCTCGACTTCGAGAAGGAGGCGGCCGCGATCACCGTCTCGGACGAGCGTGCTGCATAGGGCCTAGCCGTGACCAGCAGCGCGTGGCAGGCGCCCGGCGACACGGATCCGCTGACCGACGCTGTTGCTCGCTGCTACGCGCATCTGGCGCGTCGCGAACACAGCGTCGCTGAGTTGCGCGCGCGGCTCGTGCGCGCGCGGATCGCTCCGGAAACGATCGAGGAGGCGCTCGCGATCGTCAGCGAGCAGGGCTACCTCAACGATGCGCGCTACGCGCACCTGCTTGCCGAGGACCGGCGCGGAATCGACGGGTGGGGGGCGGAGCGCATCCGTGCCCGGCTCGAACGCGCGGGGATCGACGCGAGCCTGATCGAGGCCACTCTCGAGCCGTTCGACGCGTCGAGCGAGCGCTCCGCCGCGCTCGCGCTCCTGCGCCGGCGCTTCCCGCGCGCGCCACAGAGCGATGCCGAGCGCCAGCGCGCGTTCGGCGTCCTGATCCGCCAGGGGTATGACAGCGATGTCGCCTACGACGCGATCCGCGACCACGAGCGCGCTGAGCGCGAGGCGGCGCGGGCGCGGTTGGGTTAGGGCCGAGCGGACGCATAGGGAACGCTGCCGCCGGGACGGCACTTGGTCGCGGGAGATCCCCGTGCGCGAGCCGGGCCGCGACCGGCCGCGCCGCTCGCAAAGCGCCGCCGTCAGGGTGTCGTCGCCGCCGGCTGCCAGGCCAGCGGCGTGCCGCCTGCCGGGCTTGGACTGCTCGTGAGCAGGACCGGGTGGCCGTTCGTCACGTCGGTCACGTAGAGGGGCTGCGTTTCCTGCAGGCAACCGTGAGCGCTTGTGAACGCGATCTGGTTCCCGTCTGGGCTCCAGGTCGGGTCGTTATAAGTCGGCTCGTATCCCGTGATGCGTGTCTTGACGCTGCCGTCGGGGGCGATCAGGTAGATCGCTGCTCGCTGACATGAGGATGCGCGGCTCTTCGGCTCGCCGACGAAGGCGATGAGCTGGCCATTGGGATCCCACGCCGGCTCCTCGCCTTGGAGGCTGCTGGTGGTCAAGCGGCGCAGTCCGGAGCCGGTCGGCGAAACGACGTAGATGTCATTTCGATCGTTCTTGTTCGGGAGCGGCGTTTCCCGCGTGAACGCGATCTCACTGCTGTCGGGTGACCAGACCGGGAACTGGTCGTTTCCCTTCGTCAGGCGGCGCGGCTTTCCGCCGGTGGCCGGTATCACGTAGATGCCTGACGGCGAATAGCTCTGGTATGCGATCTCGCTGCCATTGGGCGACCAGGCGAGACCTGAGCCGGAGCCGCCAAGACGCCGCAGGCCGGTTCCGTTCGGCTCGATCGTGAAGATTGCGCCGGAATCACTTGTCACGCTTGGACCCTCATCGAAGGCGATCGCGTTGCCGGTGGGGGACCACACGGGGACACCGCTCGTGCCGGTCGTCGTGAGCTGCTGCAGGGCGGTGCCGTCGGCGTTCATCACGTAGATGTCGTTGCAGTTGTTGCAGGCGGGAGGACCGCTCCTCGCGAAGGCGAGCTGCGTGCCGTTTGGTGACCACGCCGGCGTGTCGAATGCATCGCTCGCAACCTGCGTCACGCTGCCACCGGCGGCCGACACCTCGTCGATGACCGATCGGCCATGGACGTATCCGTTGAACGCGATCAGGCCGGGAGATGCTTGGCTGGTTGCCCATGCGATGGCCGAACTGCCGAGGAGCAACAGCGCGATAGTGGCGACGACGATGCCGCGGTTTCGCCGCCGGTGTCCACCCATGTCACGCACGTTACTCGCAGGCGCTCCAGGTGCGCCAGAACGCGTAGCCCTCTCGCTCCGTCAGGCCGCGGATGCCCGCTGGGCGGGCGGCGCGGTTAGGTGTCGGGTGAGTGTGTCGCGTAGGACCGTTGCTTGGACCGGCTTGTTGAGGTAGTCGTCCATGCCGGCGGCCAGGCATTTCTCACGGTCGCCGGGGAGCTTGTATGCGGTGAGGGCGATGATTGGAACGTGCGCGTGTCCGTTCTCGCGACGGCGAATCTGCCGGGTTGCTTCGTAGCCGTCCATGCCGGGCATTTGGCAGTCCATCAGGATCGCGGCGTATCGGGTTCGCTCGGCTGCAGCGACTGCTTCGTGGCCGTTGCTGGCGAGGTCCGCCTGGAAGCCGATCTTTTCGATCATGTTCGCTGCGATGATCTGGTTGACCGGGTCGTCATCGGCGACAAGGATCACCTGCTTCCGTGTGGCGGCGTCGGCGGGGGATGGCCCGGTGCGTGCGCCAAGGCCTTGCCGCTCCGGCTGGAGTGGGTCGCTCGTGGCGGCTGCCGGCAGGACGATCTCGAACCAGAACGTGCTGCCTATGCCGGCTTCACTTGTCGCGCCGATCTCGCCGCCCATTGCTTCGATCAGGCGCGTCGAGATCGTCAGGCCGAGGCCGGTGCCGCCGTATTCGCGTGCCGTGGAGCTGTCGGCTTGGGTGAATGGCTCGAAGAGTCGCGGCAGGATCTCGGGCTCGATGCCGATCCCGCTGTCGGTCACCTCGACTCGCACGCTCGTCGCGCCCTCGCGTGGAGTGGCGTTGACAGTGACGGTGACCTTCCCGTGGTGCGTGAACTTGACCGCGTTGGAGACCAGGTTCGTCACGGCTTGGCCCAGGCGCGGCCCGTCGCCATAAAGCCATTCGGGCAGGCCGCTGTCGATTTGGACGGCGAGCTCGATGCCCTTCTCGCGCGCGGCGATCACCAGCATCGCGCAGGCGGCGCGAATGGTTTCGCGTAGCGAGAAGGGGCCCTTGTCCAGCTCGATCTTGCCGGCTTCAATCTTCGAGTAATCGAGAATGTCGCCGATCACCAGCAACAGGCCCTCCGCGGCCGAGCGGGCCATCTGGATGTACTCGTACTGGTCGGGATCGAGCTCGGTGTCGAGCGCCAGCTCGGTCATGCCGATCACGCCAGCGAGCGGGGTTCGCAGCTCGTGGCTCATCGTTGCCATGAACATCGACTTCGCGTTGGATGCCTCGAGCGCCTCGTCGCGCGCGATCGCATTGGCCTGTGCTGCCTCGCGCGCCTCGTCGGCGGTGGCGTGTAGCGCAGCCACTTTCTCGCGCGCGAGCCGCACGATCTCCTCGCGCGCGGCGACCGACCGCACGTAGAAGACGACGAACGCGACCAGTAGCAGGAGCATCGCGCCGGCGGCCCCGAACTTCGCTTCCTCACGCGAGTGCGCGGCGCTGGCTACGTCAGCTCGGCCGATCGTGTCGAGCACGCGCGCGAGAGCGGCGCTGCGAGCAGTCAGCTCCCTTTGCAGGCTTGAGACGAGGGTGGGATTGCGCGCGTCCACCTCGGACAACCCTTGTACGGCCAGGCGATAGACGCTTGCGATGACGGGCTCGATACGCGTGAGGTCTGAGCGGCCGCGCCCAAGCAAGCCCGGAGCCGCGTCACGTTGGGAGCCGGATGTGAGTCCGCGGGAGATCTCGGTCTCATCGCTACGAATCACAGCTCGGACCGCGGGCGGCGAGCCGCCTGCATGCCGGTCGGCGTTGAACGGCGCCGACTGAAGCTGGGATAAAGCGAGCGTCAGCGAACTGATCCGGACTTGCGCTTGACGGCTCGCCGTTCCATGCCCCAGGACTGCCCAGACGCCAGCGATCGCGCCGACCGTAAAGATAAGCGCGGTAGCTGGAACGAGCAGCTTGTGGCGAATGTGCACGGACCTAACGGTGAGCATCGGCAGAAACCTCGCCGGAGCGAACGGACACCGTGGGGTTGGACGAGTGTTCGCTCAACTTGGCCGCCGGCCGTTGGTCGCGCCGGGTGCGGTCGGTGACCGTCAGCACGCCCGTGCGCGGGTCAGCGCGGCGTAGGCGCGCCTCGCGTCGAGCGCGCGCAGCTCGCCGGCCTCGAACGCGGCTCTCTCCGTGCCGGTCAGGTAATCCACCGGCTGCCCGCCTGGCCGAAAGCCACGCTCGGTCGCCAGCTCGAGCATCGCGTCTAACCGTTTCTCGCTCAGGCTGAGCCGATCGGCGATCCTGTCGAAAAGCTCAGCCACCGCGTCGAGCTGACGGATGCTCAGATCAATCGCGTCCTCCGGCAGTTCAGCGACCAGTCTCGCAGTCAGGTCGCTGAGCTCAGTGAGACTTGCTTCGCGATCACTATCTCGTGGTGCTGGTGTCAAGATCGCCTGTCGCTTCAAGTCGCTGCAACCTTGGTCAGAGCACCGCCACCCGGGCGCGCGATCAGGTTCGCGTTGTTGCGCGCGGTTTGGTCGGCGGGCGCTGGGATCCACGCGCGCAACGCGACTCGAAGGCTTGCGTCATCGAGCGGCATGGCGAGGTAATCGTCCATCCCCGCCGCCAGACACTTCGAACGGTCGTGGCGCGCCGGGTCGCCATCGATCGCGATGATCGGCGTGTGACGCCTCGCGTGCTCGCGACGACGCAATGCGGCGACCGTCGCAAACCCGTCCAGGAGCGGCATGTCACAGGCGATTAGGGCGGCGGCGTACGGCCGCTCCCACCGCGCGAGGGCCACGAGCCCCTCGCGGCCGCTCGCGGCGGTCTCGACGCGAAAGCCACTGCGCTCAAGCGCAGACGCAACGCGATCTCTGGTCCGGCGGCTCGCATCGACCACGAGCACGAGCGGATGGGCTTGCTCCAATCGCGGCCACACGACGCGCGCGACATGCGCACGAGGAGGTTCGTCGCGTGCCCAAAGCCGCGTCTCCGGTGGCCTGAGGGCTGGGCCTCCTGGCTGCTGACTCCGGGGGTCAGCACGATCGGTCAACGGCACTGAGCTGCGCATGTGCCCCCGAAGAGACACCGCCGACGATGGATGTTGTCGGCCATCGCACACATGTCCACGTCTTGGACGCGAGCGGGCACGTGTCCGACTGCGCTAGTTCATGCCTTGGCGGTGCACTCGAGATGGCCGCTAGTGGAGCCGTGGCGCGACGTTCGGACATCACGGTTCCGTTTGTCCGCCCAGGGAGCGTCACAGTGAGCCGGCGCGCCAGCGCAAGCACCAAATCCGGCTCACTGTGAACGCATCCCGCTCGAGACACGAGCTAAGAGGCCCGGCCCAGTCGAGTTGTTGGGAGCACCGGACGGATGTCCAGCGCCACGGTCAGGGTCGCCCGCTCGCCCTGCCATTCAGGCTGCGGCAGGCCGTGTGGCGACGGCCGTTAGCGCCGCCGCTCCGGAGCGGCGGCGATGCAGCTGGGCCGCGTCGTCCGGTGGCTTGCGGCGCGCAGCATGCGAATCGCGGAGCGGTAACTCAACCCAGAACGTGCTGCCGAAGCCTGGCTCGGTCGCGGAGCCCACGGTTCCGCCCATCAGCTCGGCGAAGGATCGTGCGATCGCCAGACCGAGCCCGGCACCGGCGCACTGGCGGGTGGTCGATGCGTCCGCCTGCACGAACACACCGAACATGCCCTCGAGGATCTCGGGGTCGATCCCAATACCGGTATCGGAGACCTCCACGCGCACGATCGAGGGTAGATGTGATTGCCGCTTGAGCCTCACACGAACGCTGATATTGCCTTCGGCCGTGAACTTGACGGCGTTTGACAACAGCTGCAGGAGGATCTTGCGCGTGCGCTGCTGGTCGCCATGCGCGTACGGCGGTACGTCCGGATCGATCACCAGATCGAGGTCAAGCCGCTTCGAGGCCGCCTCGAAGCGAACCATGGCGCAGGCCTGCTCGACCGTCTCGTGCAGTCCGTACTCAGCCACCTCGAGCGTGAGGAGCCCGCCCTCGATCTGAGCGATGTCACGCAGATCGTTGATTGCAGCTGCGATCCTCGCGTTCTCGTCGAGCCGCGCGCGAGCGCGAGTCAAGAGGTCGGTGTCGGTCAAGCCCCGTGCGCTCGCCATGACGCTCAGAGCGCTGCCCGGTGCAGTTGTTGTGCAAGCTCGAACAAACGTCCAGGATCCTGTCCTCGCCGGGCGTGAGCTCCGAAAGGAGTCGCATGCCGGTCTCTGACGAACGGCTGATCGAGGCGTGCCGCAACGGGAGCCAGGCAGCATTCGACGAGATCGTCGGGCGCTACCACGACCTGCTGGTACGCCACTGCTCTCGCATCGTCGGCGAAGCAAACGCGCACGACGCCGTACAGGATGCCCTGCTCACGGCTTGGACAGCGCTTCGTGGCGGCACCGAGGTCCGCGCGCTGCGCCCATGGCTCTTCACAATTGCCCACCATCGGGCGCTTGCGGTCCGCCGCGATCGGCACAGCAACTGGAGCGAGCTCTCGGAGTCACTCAGCGACGGCTCGTCCTCGGCGGACGCCGCCGCCAGCGCGCAACGCGTGCGCGACGCTCTCGCGGCGCTCGCAGCCCTCCCGATCGACCAGCGCGAAGCCCTGATGTTCAGCGCGGTCCATGGTCGCAGCGGACGCGAGATCGCCCGCGCGCTCGGCGTCGAAGAGCCGGTCGTGCGCCAGCTCGTGCACCGTGCTCGCGCGCACGTTCGTGCCGCGGCCGCCGCATGCCTCGTGCCGCCAATCCTGCTCGGACGCTGGGCGCGCAACGCGACCGCATCGCTACGGCGTCTAGCGCTCAGCAGTCAGGCGGCGCCGGCCTACGCGACCGCGAAGGTAGTAAAGATCGGCGTCACGGTCCTCGGCGCAGCGCTCGCCGGAACCGCAGCAGTGCCACTCGCCCGCGCCCTGCAGCATCGGCAGACGAGCGGGCACGCCAGCATCGTCAAACCGCTCGCGGCACTCAGCGACCAGCCCGCCATACGGCACGTAGCTGCGCGACACGACCAGACATCAAAGGGAGCTTTGCCGACCGGCGTGGCATCCGGCAGCGGGAGCGCGCCGGGTGCCGGGCAGAGCCGCGCGGCGGGCGGCGGCCCTCAACGCCAACTAACGGGCGCAAAGACGCCGACGACGCCCGTCAGCCCGCCATCCCCGAACATCCTGCAAAGCGCAGTAACGGGCAATAGCGGCGTCCCAGCACCACCCGCCAGCTCAGGCGCGCTCGCCGCCGCGACAGGCAGCGTGGGCGCAGTCACAAGCACTGTCACGAACCTCGCCAGCGCCGTCACGCCCGCCGTCACGAGCACCATCACGGCAGGCGTCACGTCCGCCACGGGCACGATCACGGCAGGCGTCAAGCCCGTCACGGGCACCATCACGGCAGGCGTCACGCCCGCCGTCACGACCGTGACGCACGCCGCAGGCCCCGCCGCTGAGAGCGTCACGACCGGAGTGACAGGGCTAATTGGCGCCGTCACCGGCGGCTAAGCTCGGCGCCGAAAGCCAACTCGTATCGCCTCGCTCTGATCGCCTGCCGGCAAAGGAGGAGCTGCGACAGCTTCACCTAGCCGTCGGACCTACGTTGCTCCTGATGACGCGGACCCGCGTAACCCGGGCCCTTGGCTGGTGGTCTCGGACCTAGGATCAACAGACTTCTTGTGTTGCCGCGCTTTGGGGCGCAAGCTGTCGACATGAACAAAACATCATTCATGGGCGACAAGCCCGTCAATCGCATCGGCTTCGGCGCGATGCAGCTTGCTGGTCCCGGCGTTTTCGGGCCGCCGCGGGATCCTGATGGCGCTCGCGCGGTGTTGCGCCGGGCAATCGAGCTTGGCGTCGACCACATCGATACTGCTCAGTACTACGGCCCCGACGTGGTGAACGACCTCATCCGCGAGACCCTGCATCCATATCCGGAGAACCTGAAGCTCGTCACCAAGGTCGGTGGCCGGCGCGACGAGCGGGGTGGCTGGCTGCCAGCGCAGAGTCCCGCCGAGCTGCGCTCCGGTGTCGAGGACAACCTTCGCTCGCTGCAGGTCGAGCGGATGGACCTCGTGAACCTCCGGTTGATGGACCCCGCTGCCGGGTCCGGCGACCTGCTGGCCGAGCAGCTCGGCGCGCTCGAGGACCTGCGTGCCGAGGGCAAGCTCGACCTGATCGGCATCAGCGAGGCGGGGCCCGAGGCTGTGCGACGCGCGGTCGAGCTGGTCGACATTGCCGAAGTGCAGAATTCCTACAGCGTCGTCAACCGCGCCGGCGAGGACGTGCTCGAGCTTTGCATCGAGCGAGGGATCTCGTTCGTGCCCTACTTCCCGCTTGGCTCGGCGTTCACCGGTGGCCCCAAGCAGCTCGCGCAGGACCCGGTCATCGCCGGCGTCGCGCAGCGTCACGAGATCAGCGTGACGCAGGTCGCGCTCGCCTGGCTGTTGTCCCGTTACGAGCGCATCCTCCTGATCCCCGGCACGAGCTCGGTCGAGCATCTCGAGGAAAACATGGCCGCGGCGGACATCGAGCTCGACGAGTCAGGCATCGCCGAGCTCGAGAACGCCACCCAACTCGGCGATCCACTCACCGCCGCGCACGAGTAGCGGTCGCGACGCTCGACGCCTGCGGGGTTAGAGGCGCGCTAGCGTCGCGCGGGTGGCCTCGTCCGCGGGGGCGTAGACGGCCAGCCTCAGCTCCGGTTGCCCGGTCGGCACTGTCTGCGCGTGATGTAAGCGCAGCGTGCCGAGACGCGGATGGTCCATTACCTTGGTCCCGCGCTGAGTATCGATGACTTCGTGCTCATTCCACCACTCGCGAAATTGCGCGCTGTGCTCGCGCATCTGCGCCAGGAACTGCTCGTATTGCGGCTCGCCCGCATGCCGCGCGTACTCGGCACGAAACCGCGCCAGGGTGTTGCGAGCGGTTCTCTCGCGTTGTGCCGTCATCCCACCCTCGCCGGGCTCTACCATCAGCCACCAGAGCAGATATCGCCGCTCGGGAGCCAGGTGGTGCGGCGAGCCAAGGACGGCTGATGCAGCTCGGTTCCATGCGAGGATCCTGGTCATCGGCCCCAACAGGTACGCCGGATTCGGATTCATCGAGTCGACCAGGGCGATCAGCTCTCCAACCTCCTCGTCGCGGTGCTCAGCGTCCGTCGACGGGGCGTCCTGTGCGAGCGGGAGCTCCGTTCGCGCGAGCGCGAAGAGTGAGCTGCGCTCGGCGAGATCAAGCCGCAGCGCTTGAGCGAGAGCGTCGAGCACCTCCGGCGAAGGGTTGATGTCCCGCCCCTGTTCGAGCCACGTGTACCAGGACACGCCTACTCCCGCCAGCGCCGCGAGCTCCTCGCCCCTCAGGCCAGGCGTCCGGCGAGGCCCGACACTCTCGGGGAGTCCCACGTCGGACGGCGAGAGGCGAGCCCGGCGAGAGCGCAGGAACGCCCGCAGCTCGTCGCGGCGGATGGGTGACGAGGCAACAGCCATGGTGTTCGACTCTAACTCGTGCCCAGCTTCGCCCCTCTAGGGGAGGCACGCCGGTTGACCATAACAGCGCTCTACAGCCGTCCCCGTGGGACTTGTTGACAAGCACGCACAGCAGGGTCGGAGGACCCGGCCTTTCTTGCCGCGACGTGGATTAGGGAAGAATGGCGTGGGGATGCTCTACTTGTCATGAAGCGCGTCGGATTCTTGTCGTTCGGTCACTGGACGGCTTCCCCGCACTCGCAGGCGCGCTCGGCCTCCGATGCCCTGCTGCAGTCGATCGACCTCGCCGTCGCCGCCGAGGAGCTTGGCGCGGACGGGGCCTACTTCCGCGTGCACCACTTCGCCAACCAGCTCGCTTCGCCTTTTCCCTTGCTCGCCGCAGTCGGTGCGAGGACGAGCACGATCGAAATCGGGACTGGCGTTATCGATATGCGCTACGAGAACCCGCTCTATATGGCCGAGGATGCCGGCTCGGCCGATCTCATCGCGGGCGGTCGCCTGCAGCTCGGCATAAGTCGTGGATCGCCCGAGCAGGTCATCGACGGGTACCGCTACTTCGGCTATGTCCCGGCGCAGGGCTCCGACCACGCCGACATGGCTCGCGAGCACACACGGGTCTTCTTGGAAGTCCTCGCGGGCGAGGGCTTCGCCGAGCCGAACCCGCAGCCAATGTTCGCCAACCCTCCCGGGCTGCTTCGGATCGAGCCGCACTCCGCTGGTCTGCGCGAGCGGATCTGGTGGGGCGCCGGCACGCGCAAGACTGCCGAGTGGGCGGCCGAGCAGGGAATGCACCTGATGAGCTCGACACTGCTCAGCGAGGACACCGGCGTCCCGTTCCATCAGCTCCAGGCCGAGCAAATCCACCGATTCCGCCAGGCGTGGGCGAAGGCCGGTCATACCCGCGAGCCGCGAGTCTCGGTCAGCCGCAGCATTTTCCCGATCGTCAACGACCTGGACCGCATGTACTTCGGCCGCGAAGGCAACTCGCAAGACCAGGTCGGGTTCATTGATGGCGGCACGGCACGCTTCGGGAAGACGTATGCCGGCGAGCCCGAGCAGCTCGTCAAGGATCTTGCCCAAGATGAGGCGATCGCAGCGGCTGACACTCTGCTGCTGACGATCCCCAACCAGCTCGGCGTCGATTACTGCGCGCACGTTCTCGATTCGCTCCTGCGCCTGATCGCACCGGAGCTTGGCTGGCGCTGAGCCGGCTAACCGGTGAATGCCGGCTTTTTGACCGGGAGGCGAGAGTGTCCGTTCGCCTTTGCCCTCGCCCTTGCTTTCGCCTTTGCCTTCGCTTCGGCCTTCGCCTTCGCTCTTGCTCTTAGCAACGCGGCGCTCGGCATGGTCTTGATCGTGACCGTCGCGGTCGCCGATGTCCCGTTCTTGCTCGTGACTTCATAGCTGAAGCTGTCCGGTCCGGTGTAGCCCGGGCTCGGTGTGTATACGACGCTGCCGCCAGCCTGGTCGATCGCTCCCAGCGATCCGTGCGAGGCGCGACTGGTGATCGTGTAGGTGAGCGGCGAGCCAGTCGGGTCGCTGCCGCGCAACGCGACCGTCACGGCGCGCCCTGTCACGGTGTCCGCAGCCGTATCGGTTGCGGACGGCGCCGATGCGACCGGGGTCGTCGCGACGGGCGTCGTTGTCACGGGTGTCGTTGTCACGGGTGTCGTCGCGACGGGCGTCGGCGACACCACCGGTGGCGTTGTGCACGTCGGTGAGGTGATCTGGTTGCCGTCGAGGGTGACCGCGCCCCCGGTCTCGTTCAGGACCCTCCCGTTGACGCTCGCCCCGAGATTGATCGTGATCCCGGTTGCCGCCATGATCGTGCCGACGAACGTGCTGCCGGCCCCGATCGTCGCCGCGGTGCCGACCTCCCAGACCACGTTGCAGGCGCTCGCTCCGTTGACCAGCAACACGGTGGTTGCGCCTGCAGCGAGGAGCGTCGTTCCCGCCTGGAAGATGAACACCGAGTTCGCATTGCCCTGACCATCGAGCGTAAGCGTGCCGCCTACGCCGAGTGAGCTCGCTGCGGTATAGACACCGGGTGTCAGCGTGCTGCCACCGCCAAGACCGGTGGTGACCGTCGTCGTCGACGGCTGGGCCGACGCATCGTTGTAGGCGGTCGTGAGATCGGTCTGGGCCTGTTGGGCAACGCTATCCGCTGCGTAAGTTGATCCGGTAACGGTTGCGGAGCCAAACCCGGTTATTTGTGATGCGACGCCGGGATCGATGCCGACGTCGCCCACGATCGTGGTCACTCCGGTATTGCTGATCGCACTGCCGGCGAGAACTGCGAAGGTGGAGTCGCTTCCCAGCGGTACTGACGATGCAGCCTGAGCGGTCGCGATCGGTGCGATCACCACGAAGAGAGCGGCCACGAGACCCGTGGCATGGCGCCAACCAAGGTGACGCGGGAGCGGCGGCTTGGCAGCAGAGAGGGCTCCGCGCAAAGGACGGACAAAGTTGGTCATTTCTGCTCTCCGTGTGCGGCGCTCGAGGCCGCGAATAGACCTGTCTGGGGGCGGAAACCAAAGCCGGCGGCCTCAACCCAGAAGGCGAAAGAATGCCGACCCAGCAGCCGTCCCCAAGGTATCGACAGCGACCGCAGAATCTCTGAGGCGGCGGGCACGCGCATATCGAGACTGCCCCGCCCGGCGCAACACCAAGCAAGTGAAAGAGCGCGCGACTTTGCCGGGATGCGCGGCGAGTACCATCACTGTAGATCGGAGGGAAATGGCTTGAGCGCACTTGTCTGGCTGGTGATCATCGTGGTGGCGGTCGTCGTCGTGTTGGCGGTCGGCGTCTTCGTTCGGCGGCGCAGGCGCGCCGGTGGTGTGATCGCAACCCGGAGAAAGCGATGAAGCTGCTTCTGACGGGGGCGGCGATACGGGGCCTGCCGGTGGTGACGATCGCCGGGGGCGAGGACGTGGCCGAGGTTCGGGATCTGATCTACAGTCCTGAGGCGGGACGTCTGCTCGGTTTGACGCTGAACAAACGCGGCTTTCTCGCCGGTCGCCGCCGCGAGGTGCTTCCCGCCGAGACGATCCACGCGATCGGCCGTGACGCTGTGATGATCGACGACGAGAGCAGTCTCACGCCGCCAGATGACGCGCCCGAAGACGTTGGCGCGCCACCCTCCAAGCGTGATGTCACGGGCGATGAGGTCCTCACCGAGGCCGGCACGAGCCTTGGCCATGTTCGTGACGTCGTCGTGCTCGTAGGGAGCAATGGGGAGGTGGCCGGCTATGAGATCGAGACGACGTCCGGCGGAACCGGCTACATCCCGCTGCCGGCCCAGCTGGCGGTCTCGGGCACGACGCTGGTGGTCCCCGAAGCTACGAAGGACTTCGTCGAGAACGATCTCGTCGGCCTCGGCGCCGCGGTTGACGACTTCCGCGCGAAGCTGGGAATGTCGTGAGCGAGCGGTTCGCGGCAGCCGCCGGTCGTAAGGTGGTTAGCCGGACCAGCGCCGAGAATCTCGGCAAGCTTGCCCACATCGTGGTCGACGTCACGCACCGGCAGGTCGAGCTCCTGGTCGTCGGCAAGGGCCGAAAGGCGCTGCTATTCGCATGGGACGACGTCAGCGGATTCGGTCCAGACGCGGTGATGGTGTCGGGCGAGGACGCCCTTTTCGAGCCGCGCGACGAACGCGAGCGCGCGGCCGCCGACGGCAAGCTCGACCTGGCCGGACAGCGGGCACTGAGCGACCTTGGCAACGACATCGGCCCGATCACCGACATCGTCTTCGACCCGGAGACAGGCGTGATCGAAACGCTCGTGCTCGGAGATCGCGAGGAGCCAGCGACTTCGCTGCTCGGCGCCGGCTCCTACGCCGCCGTCATTCGAGAACCCGCCACATAGCTAGACCGCGCTGCGTCGAGACGCGACGCGGGGGTTCGCCGCCGGCGTGGTGCACGCGTGCAAGGCGCGCGCCGCTACGCTCGGCACGCCCGCAGTGTCATTCGCCCGACCGTCGTAGAACGCCGCGAACGCGGTCGGCGTGTTGAACGCGGGCTGCGCGGTGACGTAGTCGAAGACGCAGACGCAGTAGCTGGCGGTCTGACCGTCGTCTTCGCAGCGCGCCAGGTAGCCGCTGCGCAAGGCCACGCCCTGCGCGGCACCCCAGCTCGACGCGCTCGGCGGCGGACTTGGAGCTCCCCCGCGAGCGAACAGCAGGAGCGCCACCGCGACGAGGATCGAAACGAGCCCCAGCAGGAGCACCACGTTGGTGCCACGTGAATCGCGTTGGAGGCGAGCCTCGGGCTTGCCCGACGCAACGTTGTCGGGTTGTCTGCGCCACCAGCCAATGCTCGGATCAGCCATCTGGCGTTCGTATCGGCGCTGGCGCCGATGGCCTTGACGACGCCGCTGCGTAACCTTTCGCGGGTGAAGCGCTACCACGTCACGACGTTCGGGTGCCAGATGAACGAGCACGACTCGGAGCGGATGCGTGGGATGCTCGACGCGCTTGGCTACGAGGAGGCCGAAGCGCGCGCCGACGCTGACCTGATCCTCTTCAACACCTGCTCGATCCGCGAGTCTGCCGACAGCCGCCTGATCGCGCATCTCGGTGAGGCCAAGCGCCTGAAGACCGAGGACCCCGAGCGGATCGTCGGTGTCGGTGGTTGCTGGGCGCAATCGCTCAAGGACGAGGTGTTTGCCCGCTTTCCGTTCGTTGATGTGGCCTTCGGCCCGGGGCAGGTCAACCGGCTCGCCGATTTCCTGCTGAGCGACAACCTCGGTGCGCAGGGCTACTTCGAGTTTGAGGGCTTCACGGGGGAGCTCCCTGCAAAGCGCGCACGCACCTATCAGGGTTGGTTGCAGATCAGCGTCGGCTGCAACTGCCGCTGCTCGTACTGCATCGTCCCCTCGACGCGCGGTCGCGAGGTCAGCCGTCCACTCGCCGATCTCGTCTGCGAGGCCCGCGCGATGGCTGCCGACGGCGTGCGTGAGCTGACGCTGCTGGGTCAGAACGTCAACTCATACGGTCGCGACCTGCGGCCGGAGCGGGCGAGCTTCGCCGGACTCCTGCACGAGATCGACGCGATCGAAGGGATCGACCGTGTTCGCTATACGAGCCCCCACCCAAAGGACATGCGCGAGGACGTCGTGCTCGCGCACGCGACGCTCGCATCGGTCTGCGAGCACATCCACCTGCCGCTGCAGTCGGGGTCCTCGCGGATTCTGCGGGCGATGCGCCGCACATACGACCGCGAGCGCTATCTCGATCGAGTCGCGCTGATTCGCAAGCACATTCCGGACGCAGCGCTGACGACCGACGTCATTGTCGGCTTTCCGGGCGAGACGGAGGCGGATTTCGAGCAGACGCTCGCGGTAGTCGATGAAGTCGGTTACGACGGCGCGTTCACTTTCCTCTTCTCGCCGCGACGTGGCACCGAGGCCGGCGGCTTCAGCGAGGAGCTCGTCGCGCACGAGGTGAAGGTGGAACGGCTCGAGCGGCTCCTCGAGCTTGTTCAGCATCGCGCTCGCGAACGCGCGCAGCGCTTCGTCGGTCGTACCGTCGAGGTCCTCGTCGAGGGTACGAGTCGCACCGACCCCGACCGGCTGCGCGGGCGTACCCGCCACAACAAGGTCGTCAACTTCAGCGGTCTTGCCGCGCCGGGCGAGCTCGCGCGCGTCGAGATCACCGCGGCCACGAGCCAGACCCTGAGTGGGGAGGAGCGGATCCTGGCTCGCGCGGGACTCGGAGTCCAAGACTGCGACCTGGCGTGATCCACGATGCGGCAAGCCGCGGCTTCTCGCGCGATGCGCTGGCCTACGAACGCGGCCGCCCCGGGTACCCGGAGGAGGCGCTCGCATGGCTGATCGGCGTGCTCGAGGCGGGGCCGGGTCGCGTCGTGGTCGACGTCGGCGCCGGCACGGGAAAGCTCACGCGCCAACTCGCGGCCTCGGGCGCTGAGATCGTCGCCGTCGAGCCTGTCGCTGCGATGCGGGAGCTGCTCGAGACGGGGCTACCGGGTGTACGCACGCTCGCCGCAAGCGCCGAGGCGCTGC
Organism: Solirubrobacteraceae bacterium; assembly: GCA_050010595.1. Classification (GTDB taxonomy): domain Bacteria; phylum Actinomycetota; class Thermoleophilia; order Solirubrobacterales; family Solirubrobacteraceae; genus Palsa-513. The sequence goes on along the minus strand of JBEKKS010000001.1, from coordinate 106,772 downwards.
CGCTGGACGACGGCAGCGCCGACGCCGTCGTCTCCGGACAGGCGTTTCACTGGTTCGACGGGCCGCGAGCGCTCGTCGAGTTTCACCGCGTCCTTCGGCCCGGCGGCCGGCTCGGACTGATCTGGAACACGCGACGCGAGGAGCAGCCTCTGCAGCGCGGCATCGAGGAGATCATCGCGCCCTACCGAGGCGATACGCCCTCGCACAAGAGCGGCGCCTGGCGCGATGCGTTCGAGGAGGTGCCGCTCTTCGAGCTCGTTGACGAGCTGTCGGTCGCGCACGAGCAGGAAATCGATCGCGATCTCTTGATCGATCGCGTCGCATCGACGAGCTTTATCGCTGCCCTGCCCGCGGAAGAGCGCACGCGGGTCGTGGCGCGAGTTGCGTCGCTCGCCGAGCGCGAGCCGCCGAGGCTTGCCTACCTCGCCGAGGTATTCGTCTTCAGCCGCTCCGCCTGAGGCTTCAGCGCTTGCTCGCCTGCGCGCGCTCGAAGTCGCGTGCGATCCGCTCGCCACCGAGCAAGCGCGTCGCGCGAGCAGCGAACTCAGGGGCCTGGGCCGCGACCCATGTTCCCGCGCGCAACGCAAGCGGCGCGACCGTGATCTCCGCCCGGTTCTCGCGGATCGCCTTCGCGACCGCATCCGCAACCTCGTCCGGGCGGCGTGTGCCTACATAGAAGGGCAGCTTCACGCCGGCATCGGCGTAGAGGCCAGCCTCGCTGACGAAGCCCGGCATCACGATCGAGACGCCGACGCCGCTGCGCGCGAGCTCGGCACGCAGCGAGAGCGCGAAGCCGCGCAGGCCGAACTTGGTCGCGCAGTACACGCTCGCGCCGACCGTTGCAGCCCGGCTCTGCAAGGAGCCGATCAGGACGATGTGACCGCTGCGCCGCTCGGTCATCTGCGCGAGTACGCCCTGGGCGAGGGCGATCGGGGCACCAAGGTTGACAACCAGCGCGTCGGCGGCGCGATCAGGCGCGACGCTCGCCAGGCCACCGGATGCCGGCAGCGCTGCATTGGCGATCAGGATGTCGACACGACCGGCGACCTCGAGCAGCCGCGCTGGAGCTTCGTGCTCGCTCAGGTCGCAGACCACCGCCTGGCCGCCGAGCTCTCGCGCAAGTGACTCGAGCGCGTCGCGCCGGCGCCCGGTCAGGATCAGCTGCGCTCCGTCAGCGGCGAAGCGTCGCGCGAGTGCGCTTCCGATACCGCCGCTGGCGCCGGTGATGAGGGTTCGCGCGCCGCTGATCTGAATGCGTTGCGCCATCCCCGGTCACGATACTGGCAGCGTGCAACGGCCGATCATCGCGCTGTTCGGGCCAACCGGAGTCGGCAAGACCGCGATCGCACTGGCGCTCGCGGAGCGTCTGCGCGAGCGTGGCGAGCGGCCTGTCGCCGTCGGCGCCGACGCGCTGCAGCTCTATCGGGGCCTCGAGCTCGTGACCGCAGCGCCAACCGCAGGCGAGCGTGCAGCGCTCGATCACCGCCTGGTCGCCTGCATCCCCGTCGACGAACGCGTCAGCGTCGCGCGGTACGCGCGGCTTGCCCACGCGGAGATCGACCAGCTGATCGCGGACGGCGCGAGCGTCATCGTCGTCGGTGGGACCGGCCTCTACCTGCGCGCCGCGATCGGCGATCTCGATCTGCGCCCCGCCGCTCCACCCGGGGTGCGAGACCGATGGATGGCGCAGCTGAGCGCGCAGGGGCCGAGGGCGCTGCACGCGCTGCTCGCGCAGCGCGCGACGAGCGCGGCTGCGAGCCTCGCCCCGACCGACGGCCACCGGATAGTGCGCGCGCTCGAGCTCGACGAGATCGGTGCGCTCGAGGAGCCGCGCGAGCGCTCGCAGCTGTGGGCCGGCGATACCCGCCACCCGACGCGGGTGATCGGGCTCGTGATGGAGCGCAGCGCTCTGTACGAGCGAATTGATCGGCGTGTCGAGCGGATCGTCAGCGCCGGCGCCCGGCAGGAGGTCGCGGCGGCGCTCGCGGCGGGCGCCTCCTCGACCGCGAGCAAGGCGCTCGGATTCGAGGAGCTGCTTGCAGGCGACATCGAGGCGCTGAAGCGACGCACACGCAACTATGCGAAGCGCCAGATGACGTGGCTGCGCAAGCTACCCGACGTCGAGGTCCTCGACGTCACGGGTCGCTCGGCCGACGAGGTGGCTGCCGCGCTGCAATGATCGGCAAGCGCACGAGGATGACTGGAGCGACTTGAAGTTCGAGAAATGGCAGGCGCTTGGCAACGATTATCTGATCGTCGAGGCCGGCGCATTGCCCTGGGAGCTGACGCCCGCACGGGTCCGACGCATCTGCGACCCCCATCGCGGGCTCGGTGGCGACGGGATCCTCCTGCTCGGTCCCAGCGATGATCCCGCCTACGTCGCGACACTGCGGATCTTCAACCCGGACGGCTCCGAGTCCGGGCTTTCCGGGAACGGCTCGCGCGAGGCGATCATGTATCTGCGCCGGCGCGGCCACACGAACCTCGACGAGTTCGCGATCCTGACGCCGTCGGGGCCGATCCGGCCGCAGATCACCGGGCCGAGCACCTGCAGCGTCGCGATCGGGCGCGCAGCCACCGCGTCGCCCGACTACCCGTCAGGCGCCGTCGACGGGAGGGGTGAGCTAGAGGCCGGCGGCCGGCGCTGGCAGTTTCGACACGTCGCGATCGGTAACCCGCAGTGCGCGATCGCCTGCGATGAGCTCGAAGGGCTCGACCTCAACGCGGTCGGTCCGGGGATCGAGAGCAACGCGCTGTTTCCGAATCGCACCAATGTCTCGTGGTATCGCGAGCTCGAACCGGGTCTGCTGCGCGCGCGTATCTTCGAACGCGGTGTGGGGGAGACGCTCTCATCCGGAACCGGCGCGAGCGGCGCCGCTGTCGCCTATCACCTCGCGGGCGGACCGCCGCGCGTGACTGTCAGACTCGATGGCGGTGAGCTGAGCGTCGAGCTGAGCGCTGAGCTTGACGTCACACTTACCGGCTGGGCCGTCCCGGTGTTCGCAGGGACGCTCGCCGACGATTTCCTCAAGGAGCTAGATGAGACACAGTGACCGCCTCGAGCGGATCCCGCCGTATTTGTTCGCGCAGCTCGAGCGCAAGATCGCTGACAAGCGCGCCGCCGGCATCGACGTGATCACGCTCGCGATCGGCGACCCCGATACGCCGACCTACCCGCCGATCGTCGAGGCCGCGCAGCGCGCCGTCGCTAACCCGACGACGCACCGCTACCCGACGAACCGCGGGCGCGAAGAGTTCCGCGCCGCGGTCTCGAAGTTCTACGCGCGGCGCTTCTCGGTCGACCTGGACCCCGATGGCGAGGTGATGCCGGCGATCGGAGCGAAGGAGTGCATCTTCAATCTCAACCTGGCGTTCCTTGACCCGGGCGACGTGGCGCTCGCCGCGGACCCCGGCTATCCGGTGTACACGGGTGGACCGCTGCTGGTCGGCGCCGAGCCCGTGATCATGCCGCTGCTGCCCGAGCGGGGATTCATCCCGGACCTCGACGCGATCGACGCGAGCACGCGCAAGCGCGCTCGGATCCTCTTCGTCAACTACCCGAACAACCCGACTGGAGCGGTGGTCGCGGACGGCTTCTTCGAGCGCCTCGTCGAGTTCGGCGCTGAGAACGACATCCTGATCGTGCACGACAACGCCTACTCGGAGACGACCTACGACGGCTATGTGGCTCCTTCGTTCCTGGCTACGCCCGGTGCGAAGGACGTCGGCGTCGAGGTCTTCTCGCTTTCCAAGGGCTACAACATGACCGGCTGGCGCTGCGCCGCGATCGTCGGCAATCGCGAGGCGATCTCCTCGTACTGGCGCCTGAAGACAAATGTCGACTCGGGCCTCTTCGAAGCCGTGCAGCTTGCCGGAGCGGCAGCGCTACAACCGGCGCTCGACGGGTATGTGCGCTCGATGAACGAGATCTACCAGCGCCGTCGCGATCTCGTCTGCGACGCCCTGGGGAAGATCGGTGTGAAGGTGACGAAGCCGCGCGGAACGATCTACATCTGGGCTCCGGTGCCGGACGGCTACGCGAGCGCTGCGGCCTACTGCGAGCACGTGCTCGAGGAGGTCGCAGTGGTGATCTCGCCAGGCGGCGCCTACGGGCCGAGCGGGGAGGGCTTCTTCAGGATCTCGCTGACAACGCCCGACGACAGACTGACGGAGGCGATCGAACGGCTCGGGAAGCTGGCGGGGTGAGCACGCAGCGCGCGCGCCAGCGCGCGGTCTGCATCGCGGCGCAGGCACAGGCCGCCGATCTGGCTGAGCTCGAGGAGCTCCTGCGCACCGCGGGCGTTGCGGTCGTCGGGACGCTTGTACAGGCGCGGGAGCAGCCTCACCCGGCCAGTTACCTGGGGCCCGGCAAGCTCGACGAACTGCGCGAGCTCGTGGTGGCACTGGACGCGAACGTGGTCGCCGCCGATGACGAGTTGACACCGCGGCAGGAACGCGCGCTCGAGGACGCCCTAGGCGTTGCCGTGATCGACCGTACGGCGATCATCCTCGACATCTTTGCCCGTCACGCGAACAGCGCCGAGGGCAAGCTCCAGGTCGAGCTGGCCCAGCTCGAATACAACCTCGCACGCATGCGCGGCCTGTGGACGCATCTCGAGCGGCTCGGTGGTGGCGTCGGAACGCGCGGACCGGGCGAGGCCCAGATCGAGACCGACCGGCGCCTTGCACGCAACCGGATCGCGGCGCTGCGGCGCCGGCTCGAGCACGTGCAAAGCACGCGTGAGGTGATGCGCCGCGAGCGCGAGCGCTCGGAGATCCCCCAGGTCGCGCTCGCGGGGTACACGAACGCCGGCAAGTCCTCGCTCCTCGCCGCGCTCACCGGAGCCGACGTCGCGATCGCCGATCGGCTTTTCCACACGCTCGACCCGACCACCAGGCTGCTCGAGATCAACGGTCGCAGCTACCTGCTGACCGACACCGTCGGCTTCATCCGCAAGCTGCCACACCAGCTCGTAGACGCGTTCGGTGCAACGCTCGAGGAAACACGCCGGGCGGCGCTGATCGTGCACGTGGTCGATGTCAGCGCGCCGCCAGATGAGCTCGAGGAGATGACGCAGGCGGTCGAGACTGTGCTCGACGAGATCGGCGCCGGTGACATACCGCGGCTGCTGGCGCTCAACAAGGCCGACCTGCTCGACGATGACGGTCGCAAACACGCCTGGAGCGGGCGGCGCGATGCGCTGCTCGTCTCGGCGCGGACGGGCGAGGGTCTCGAAGCGGTGCGCGAGCGGATCGACTCCGCGTTCGTGCGGGCACTCGAGCCGGTCGAGCTGCTGCTCCCCTACAGCGACGGCGGGCGCCTCGCAGAGCTGCACGCGATCGCGGGGGAGCTCCATCGAGAGGACACCGCGCAGGGCGTTCGCGTGACCGCGCTGCTGGCACCTGCGGCGGCAGCGCGGTTCGCGCGCTACAACGTGGCGGCACGCAACGGCAGCGCGAGGCGATGAAGCTCGAGATAGCTCGCCTGCACCCGGACGCGATCGTTCCGACGCGCGCCTATGACGGCGACGCGGGTCTCGACCTCTACAGCGTCGAGGCCGCTCGGCTCGAGCCCGGTGCGCGCGGTGACGTGCGGACGGGAATCGCGGTTGCGATCCCGCCGGGTTGCGCCGGGCTCGTGCTGCCGCGCTCGGGGCTTGCTGCGCGACACGGGATCGCGCTCGTCAACGCCCCCGGGCTGATCGACGCCGGCTATCGCGGCGAGCTGCGCGTGCTGCTGCTGAACACCGATCGCGAAGCCGCCTTCGAGATCGCGCCCGGGGACCGGATCGCTCAGCTGCTGGTGGTCGAGTTGCCGAAGGTCGATCTCGTCGAGCGAGAGGCGCTCGATGAGTCGCACCGCGGCGCGCGCGGCTTCGGTTCGAGCGGGTAGCTCAGAGCCCGGCGGCGCGCAGCGCGGTCGCGTGTGCCGCGACTTCCAGCTCGTCATCGAGGACCTTCAGGGCCGCCGGCTCAACGCCGAGCGCCTGGGCGATCAGCCAGTCGCAGAACCACGAGTTCTTCGGTAGCAGGGGGCCGTGGACGTACGTGCCAATGACATTGCCCTCGCGCGCGCCCTCGAAGCCGCTGCGGCCGTCGTTGCCGTGCCCGCGCAGCACGCGACCGAGCGGCGCCTGCGAGTCGGCGAGGCGAGTCCGGCCCGCGTGGTTCTCGAAGCCGACGATCACCCCGCCGTCAAGCTCGACCGCGATGTTCCCGATCAAGCGTGGACCGTCCTCGCGGATTGTCCTCAGATCGAGCAGCCCGATTCCCTCGACGTGCTCGTCGCCGATCTCATAGGAGTGACCGAGCAGCTGGTAGCCGCCGCAAACTCCAAGAACGACGCCGCCACGCGCTGCCGCCGCACGCAGGGCGCCCGCCTTCTCGTTGACGAGATCGGCGGCGCAACGCCGCTGATCAGCGTCCTGGCCGCCACCGATGTAGTAGATGTCGTGCTCGTCGCGCAGCGTGTCACCGAGGCTCGCCGGCGTCAGCTGGAAGCCGATCCCGCGCCAGGCGCAGCGCCGCTCGAGCATCAGCAGGTTGCCGCGGTCGGCGTAGATGTTCATCAGCTCCGGGTAGAGCGCACAGATGCGTAGCGGCCGGTCGGTCATGAGCGCGCGAGGAGCAGTACGTCGCTGCCGGAGTGATCGTCGGTCGGCGCGATCGCGTGCAGGCCGACCGCGCTGAATCCCGCCTGCTCGGCTTCGATCGTCAGCGTGCCCGGATCGAGCTGCGCGAGCGCGATGACGTCGAGCGAGCTGGCGGGCGAGGTTGCGCTACCGCTGACGGTCCGGCGGCGCTCGAGCACGACCCGCCCTGCGTCCAGCCGCAGCGCCGTCGGCGTGCTTGCGTAGCGCCGTCCGTCGTGGTCGAGGACGTCGGGCCTGAGCTCCAGCTCGAAGGGCAGCACGTCTGCCCCGAGCAGGGCGAGCGCGAGCAGCCCGCCGGGGAGCAGTGCTCGCCGGGCGCACGCGAGGAAGGCGACACGATCCTCGAACAGGTGAACCGTCTGCATCGGCACGATGCACAGCGCTAGCGGCTGCGGCAGCTCGAATGCACAGGCGTCGAGCTCGAGCACTGTGATCGGGAGGCCGGCGGCGCGCCGGCGCAGCTCCGCCGCAAGCTCGCCGTCTCGCTCGAGCGCGATCACGGGCTGACCGGTCCCGGCGAGATCGACGGCCACGCGGCCGGTGCCGGCACCGATGTCGAGAACAGGTCCAGCGGCGTGCTCGTGTGCCAGCTCGCGCCAGAACGGGAGGTCCGCGCGGTAGGCGCCGCACTCGAGATCGTGCCAGATGACCGCGTCGCTCACGCGCGCTCCCAGGAGCTCGCGGCGATCCCGCGACGGCGCAGGACCTCGCGCAGCTCGAGCATTGCCGTGTAGGTCGGCAGCGCGTAGAGGGGCTGTCCGTCGAGCTGTGCGAGTGCGATATCGAGAGCGTCGCCGATCGCCGGCTCGAGGATGATGCGCTCGGCACTGACGCCGGCGTACTTGAAGCGGAGCGCCAGCTCGGCGGCACGGATTCCGGAGCACGTCACGCGTCGCACGCGCGGCGCGAACTCCTCGAAGTCGGCGTCCCAGATCCAGGACACGTCGCGACCGTCGGCGTCGCGATCGTTCAGAAGCGCGAGCAGGTCGTGCTCGCCCGGCTCGAGTGCGAGCGTGCGCAGCAGCTCGTTGGCTCCGGCCGGGTTCTTCATCAGGAGGATCGTCAGCTCGTGATTGCCGCTACGCAGCCGCTCGGATCGACCAAACATCGCCTTGGCAGCGCTCAAACCGTCGACGATCGTCTCGAGGGGGATCTCGAGCGCGGTCGCGAGCGCGGCGGCGGCGAGCGCGTTGTAGACGTTGTAGAGCCCCGGCAGATCGATCGTGACCTCGCCGGTCCCGGCCGGCGTCTGGAGCGTGAAGCTCGCGCTACGGATGCCCTGTAGGCGCACGTTGTGCGCGCTGACCGCCGGATCGGGGCGGCGCTGACCGCACTGGCCACACTCGTACACGCCGAGGTGCGCGATGTAGACGCGCTGATAACGGTAGGCGCCGCCGCAGCGCCGGCACTGCTTGGAGTCCGCCGCGTGGGCGAGGCCCGCCGCTCGCGCCATGTTCGGGTCTTCGATACCGAAATACAGGGAGCCCGGCGAGTCGGCGCCGAGCTGCGCGACGAGCGGATCGTCGGCCCCTAGAACGAGCGTCCCGGACCGCTCGGCGACGACCTCTGCCCAGCGCTCTCCAATCGTCTCGAGCTCCCCGTAGCGGTCGAGCTGATCACGGAAGAGATTCGCGAGCACGATCACGCGCGGCTCGAGCGCGGCGGCAACGGACTTGAGCCAGAACTCGTCGACTTCGAAGACCCCCAGCTCAGCCGTCTCCTGTCCGTGGTGGCGCGCGGCAAGCAGCGCCGAGGCGATGCCGCCGGCCATGTTTGCGCCCGCGAAGTTGTCAACCGTGGAGATGCCGGCGCAAGCGAGAATCGAGCTGGCGAACGCGGCCGTCGTCGTCTTCCCGTTGGTCGCCGAGATCGTCACGCTGCCGCGCGCGAGACCGCTTGCGAGCTGCCCGATCGCGCCGCTGTCGAGTGCGAGGAGGATCGTCCCGGGCATGCTCGTAGCGCCGCGCCCGACGAGGCGCGAAGCCCCTCCCGCGGCGCGCGCGAGCGCGACTTTTGCAGCGAACACGTTCACAGCGCCCGCGACCTTCTCAGCCGGTCCAACCCTGCTCGGCCATGAACTGCTCGACCTCCTCGGGACGGTCCGTGATCACGTACGCGTCGACGATTGCGCCGTCGGTGTTGATCGTGATCGACAGTCCGGAGGCGACATGGCGCACCTTGGAGATCGCCGCCACCGGTCGCCCCGAGCCCATCCGGGGCGTCACGCGACCGGTTGCGACGCGGTGCACCGCCGGATGATCGGCCAGGCGGTCGAGCAGGCGACGGTAGCCCTTGGTCGAGGAATGCTTGTGGTGGGTCTGCTTCGGGCTCATCTGGGAACGGTCGTGGCGTCCCCGCGGATCGAGGGTCAGCCCGGTCAGGTCGGGAAGCCGGCCTTGGCGCGCGCTGCCTTCGCACGCCGGCGCCCGACCTGCGTGAGGATCACGAGCACCACGACGTCGAGCAGCACGCCGAGCAGCACCGACGGCGGCCAGGCTTCGCCTCCGAACGGAAGCGAGACGAGCTTCACGATGCCGGTCCCGAGCGCGATTATCACGACGACGAGGAGAATCCCGATCAGCACGCCACGAATCCGGCGCGGGACGCCGGCGCCGCGCGGGGGCGCAATCAATCCCATCGCCTGCAGCCCGAAGAGCTGGCGGCGTGTGGGCGGCGCCTGGCCGAGCTTCTCGACGGCTTCCTTGAGGTCGCCGGCGCGGCGCTCGGCAAGCGCGAGCGACGCATCGGCCATGCGCCGGATCTGCAAGCGCTCCTGTGGACGCGCCGCCGAGATCGCACGCTGGAAGTAGCTGCGGGCCGCGTCGGCGTCGTAGCGCTCCGCGGCGCGCGTCCCGAGAATCGACATCGCGATCGCGCGGTACTTCGTCTCGTTTTGGAGCTGCTCGTCGCTGCGTGACTGGAGCTGCTCCATCACGTCCATCGGCGCGTTGCGCTGCTCCATGCGGATCTGGCGCTGCTTGGGCGGCATGAAAGTGAAGTCTAGAGGGGCACGCGGCGCGGGCCGGCCGCGGTCCGCCGCCAGGAGCCGGGATATATTGGGACGATGCTCTTGCGCTCGATCCGCCTTGCTGCAGCGACGCTGGCAATACTCGCGACGACGGCTGGCGCGGCTGGCGCTGCGAGCACGGGCACCGGAGCGCTCTCGACGCTACCGTCGATCACGACGCCGTCCACGACGACGACGGCCACCAGCCAAACCCAGACCGGACCGGTGACCGTTTCGAGCACGAGCAGCAGCACGGCGAGCTCCGGTGGTCTGTCGGCGACCGAGGAGATCGCGATCTTCGCTGCGGCAGCTGTCCTGCTGCTCGGAATCGGACGGATCATCATGAACGATGCGCGGGGTCACAGTCCCGCGCGCTCGGGCACGGAGTGGGACCGAGCGAAGGGGACGGTGCGGCCCATCGAGCAGCGGATCAAGCGCTCGCGTGCAAGGGCGAAGCGTGCGCGGCGCGCCCGGCGCGCACGCCGCTGATCTCTCAGACAACGCACAGGAACCTCTGATGCGCAGCCAAGCCGGGGCGCGGATGATTCGCGCGTGTCAGCCGAGCAAACGATGGGCGACGGCGTACTGATCGTCGGTGGCGGCCTCGCCGCCCAGCGCTGCGTGGAGACCTTGCGCCGCGGCGGCTATGAGGGCCGCCTGCGCATCGTCTGCGGCGAGGACCACGCGCCATACGACAGGCCTCCCTTGTCAAAAGAGTCGCTGGCGCTCGAGGCAGAGCAAGTCGCGCCGTCCTTCCGGCCAGCGTCCTGGTACGACGAGCACGAGGTGGAATTGATCCTTGGTGTCCGCGCGGCGTCACTCGACGGTGCGGCGCATGTCGTCAAGCTGAGCGACGGCACGGCGCTCGACTACGACCAGCTCGTCATCGCAACCGGTGCACGACCGCGAACGCTGCCGCTGCTTCATGGCTATCGCAACGTCAGCACGCTGCGGACGGTTGAGGACTCCGCGCTGTTGCGGCGCCTCTTCGAGGAGCGCCGGCGCCTCGTCGTGATTGGAGCCGGGTTCATCGGTCAGGAGGTTGCCGCCGCTGCACGCGCGGCGGACGCACCCGTAACTGTCATCGAGATAGAGAGCTTCCCGCTGGTCGCCCTACTCGGGCCACAGATGGGCGAGTGGTTTGCGCGGCTACACACAGGACACGGTGTCGAGCTGATCCTCGGAGCACACGTGAAGGCGGTCCGTGGGGATGATCGGATCGAGACGCTGACGCTGGCGGGCGGACGCAGCATCCCATGCGATCACGTGCTTGTCGGCGTCGGTGTGAGACCGGACGTCGAGTGGCTCGAATCCGCCGGAATCCCGGCCTCCGGGGTGCCGATCGACGCTGCGGGCCGCACACCCCTTCCGGCTGTCTACGCGGCGGGCGATGCCGCCGCCGCCTTCGACCCCGTGCTCGAGCGCCATGCCCTCAGCGGTCACTGGGAAGCCGCCTCGCGGCAGGGCGTTCAGGTCGCTCACACGATCCTCGGGCGCGAGCCATCGGCGCCGGCGCCGTCGAGTTTCTGGAGCGATCAATACGGCCTGCGCATCCAGTACCTCGGCCACGCCCAGCTCGCGGACTCGATAACGATCGAGGGCGATCCAGCCGAGAACGACTTCGTGGCCAGCTACAGCAGGGGCGGAGAGCTCGTCGCCGCGCTCGTCGTCGGCCGTCCACGGGCTGTAGCCGAGCTGCGCCAACGCCTCAGTCCAACGACCGAAAGGACACCCGCATGACCCTCGTACCCGTGATCGATGCAAACGCGTGCTCCGCGCACGGCGACTGCGAGGACATCGCGCCGGAGATATTCCGCCTCGAGGACGTCGCGGTCGTAATCGGCGACGGTCCGCGCGAGTTGATGCTCGCTGCCGCCCAGGCTTGCCCCTCGATCGCGATCAGGATCGTCGACAGCGACAGCGGTCAGCAGCTCTACCCGTAGGTTGCGCGGGCGCGCCACTGGCGCGCGATGGAGAATGTGGGGATGCTCTCGCCGCTGCTGTTGCGCAGTCCACGTCCGCCGCTTGCTGTAGGCGTGCTCGCCGCGATCGGTGGAGCCGTTGCCGCGACGCTTGCGGTGTATCCGCTTGCGCACGTCGCGCCGATCGACTCGCTCGGCGTCGTCTACCTACCGATCGTCGTCCTCGTCGCGACGTATTGGGGGAGTGCACTCGGGCTCTTGACCGCGCTCGGCAGCGCGCTTGCCTACAACTACTTCCACCTCCCCGTCGTTGGGCAGATCACGCTCAGCAACGCGAGCGACTGGGTGTCCCTGGTCACCTTCCTGGTCGTGGCGGGTGTCGCGGGTGTCGTCGGTGATCTCGCTCGCAACCGGGCCGCGGAGGCCGAGGAGCGGCGCCGGGAGGCGGACCTCGCAACCGAGATGGCACGCCTGATGCTCGGTGGCTCGCGTCTGGACGTTGTGCTCGGCGCCGCCGCGCAGCGTCTGACGTCGGTCCTCGGTCTTTCGTCGGCGGCGATCGAGCTGGGGGAGGTGCCAGCCGATCGCCGGCTGGCGTTCCCGCTGCGTGACAGCGGAAGCGTGATCGCGACGCTGCTCGTGCCCGCGACCCTCACCGCTGCTGAGCGTGAGCGCGTGAGCGAGCGGATCGTTCCGGCGCTGCAATCGGTTCTCGCGGCCGCGCTGCAGCGCGCGGAGCTCGAGGCCGAAGTGGTTGAAACGGCGCTGCTGCGGCGTAACGACGAGATGAAGACCGCCGTGCTGCGCTCGGTCTCGCACGACCTGCGCACCCCGATCACCGCGATCATCACCGCTGCGACGACGCTCCCGACGGATACGCCAGAGGGCGCGGAGGCCGTCGACGTCGTCCGCGTGGCCGCGATGCGACTCTCGCGCTTGATTGAGAAGCTGCTCGACCTCTCGCTGTTGCAGGCGGGAACTGCGGAGCATCGCCGGGTGCCGTACGCGATCGACGACGTCCTGCACGAAGCGATCGCATACGTCCAGGCCGACAGCCCGGCGCAGGAGTTCAGGATCTCGCTCGACGACGAGCTACCGCTCGTCTCAGGCGACCCCGCTCAACTCGAGCGCGCGTTCGCCAACCTGCTGGAGAACGCAGCGCGCTACTCGGCCGGCAAGCCCGTGTCGATCCGCGCACACCGCGCAGGCGAGCGGCTGCGGGTGCGGATCGTCGATCAGGGACCGGGCATTCGCCCGAGCGAGCTTGACCGGATCTTCCTGCCGTTCTACCGCTCCGCGACAGATGGTCCCGAGCACCAGGGATCGGGGCTCGGTCTCGCGATCGCCCGCGGTTTCGTCGAGCACGATGGGGGGAAGATCAGTGCCGAGTCGCTGCCCGGGCAGGGCACGAGCTTCGTCGTCGAGCTTCCGGTGGCTGAGCCTGCCGTGACCCGCCCGCAGCCCGCCGTGCCTGCGGTTGGCTGATGGCAGGCGAGCGAATCCTCGTTTGTGACGACGACCCGCAGATCCTGCGGGCTCTGCGGCTCGTGCTGCGTGGTGCCGGCTACGAGGTGCTGACAACCGCGACGGCCGAGGAGGCGCTCGATCGCGCCGCGCTCTCCGCGCCGCATGCGGCGATCATCGACCTGATGCTGCCGGATCGACCCGGGATCGAAGTCTGCCGTGAGCTGCGCTCATGGAGTGAGCTCCCGATCATCGTTCTCTCGGCGGTCAACGAGGAAGAGACGAAGATCGCCGCGCTGCAGGTCGGAGCCGACGATTACGTGACGAAGCCGTTCGGGCCCGGCGAGCTCGTGGCCCGCCTGCAGGCGGTGCTGCGGCGCGCCGGCCGAGCCGAGGTCGAGCCGCGGATCGAGGTCGACGGGCTCGTGATCGACCTGGCAGCGCACGCGCTGACCGTCAACGGCGAGGAGATCCACCTGACCCCGCTCGAGTTCTCGTTGCTGCGTGAGCTTGCCGTGAACCGCGGTCTGCTGATGACTCACAGCCGGCTGCTGACCGAGGTCTGGGGACCCGAGTACGCCGATGCGACACCACTGCTGCGAACGCACATCGCCAACCTGCGCCGCAAGCTCGGAGACGGCAGCGCGACGCGGAATTTCATCCGCACAGATGCCGGCGTCGGTTACCGCTTCAGCGCTTAGAACGTCGTGCTAGGAGGCCGTGCCCGTGGGGCGACTGGTGCGGCGGCTGCGCCGCGAGCCCGCCCGCGGCACGGGCTGACCAGTGGTGAAGGAGCTGTCGCTCTCCGGCTTGTGCGCGCCTGGCGGGCGGCGCCGGCTGCCGTTTTCGCCCTGCTGCTCCGGCGCTGACAACCCAACCTGTGCCAGCTGTCGACGGCGTCCCTTTCCGCGGCGGCCACGCGGCCTGACACCGACCCGATCGCCCGCCCGGATGACGATGATCTCGCCGTCGACGTGGGCGAGCAGCCAGCCGATGTCGTCCGGATGAAAGCCAGCCTCGGTCGCGTCGACAGCGGCGACGACCATCGTGTCGAAGCGCTCGTGGTCCGCGAGCTCCTGCAGGGCGTGGCGCAGCGTGCGGCCGCGCTCGATGCGCGCATCGACGGGGATACCGGCTGTGAGCGCGCGCTGCTCGACGAGCTCTAGCAGCGGCAGTCCTGAGTCGCATTCGCGCGGTAGCGCGGTGTCGAGCGGGAGGTGCATCGGGACGCGTGCGAGGAAAACCGGGACGAGCGTCGCATCTTCGTTGCGTGCCAGGCGCAATGCCGCGTCCAGGCCGCGTTGCGAGAGGCCCTGCGCGACGAACGGAAACACAATCCGCTGCGAGGACGCCGTCAGGTGGCGTGGGCGGTGCGTGAGCAGCTCGCGAGCGACGATCCCAATCAGGACGAGCGCGAGAACGATCGCGAGAATCAACGTTCCAGGGCTCATTCGGGGTTCACAGTCAGTTGGGTGCGGTCGGCGACTATTCGCAAGTCGACTCCCGGAAGCTCGCGCATCAACTCGAAGGGTAGCGCTGGCTTCGACAGGCGGGCGAGGGCGTTGCGCGGGTTCGGCCGGCCCATCAGGATGTAGGTGGTGCCGCGATCGCGCGCCACGTGCGCTGCGACCTGGGCGACGCTGTCGCCCTCCTCGACTATTAGATGCGCACCGAGGACCGAGGCGAGGCGGCGCAACGCGCCCATATCCGGGTCTTTCTCGAGGCTCAGGAGCGTGCCTGGCTTCGCCACGTGGAGCAGGTCGAGCTCGCCGCCGAGGCGCTGCGAGGAGCGGTAAGCGCGCCTCACGACGCGTTGCGAAGCGGGCGTGAGCTTGACGAGCGCGAGCAGACGCTCGCCGACCGCCTGCGGCGCTGCCGTCTCGGCGAGTCGCTCCTCGCGCATCTGGCTGACAGGCGTCAGGCGCTTGGCCTCGACCTCCTCGGCGACCTGGCGGAGAGAGACTTCGCGCAGTGCCGCGAGGTTCTCGAGCTTGAAGAAGTTGTTGAGTGCGGCCTCGATGCGATCCGGCCTGTAGATCTTGCCCGCCTTCAACCGCTCGATCAGCTCGCGCGGCGTCAGGTCGATCAGCACGACCTCGTCGGCGGAGTTGAGAACGGCATCAGGGATCGTCTCGCGGACCCGCATGTTCGTCAGGTCGGCGACCTGGTCGTTGAGGCTCTCGAGGTGCTGCACGTTGACCGTCGAGAAGACATTGATGCCCGCGTCGAGGATCGCCTCGACGTCCTGCCAGCGCTTCTGGTGCTCGAGCGCGGGGGCGTTGGTATGCGCCAGCTCGTCGATCAAGCACAGCTCGGGCGCGCGCGCCAGGATCCCGGGGAGATCCATCTCCTCGAGCGTCGTGTCGCGATAGGCCACGCGCCTGCGCGGGATCAGCTCGAGGCCACGCGCCTGCTCCTCGGTCTCCGCGCGGCCGTGCGCCTCGAGATAGCCGATTACGACGTCACGGCCGCTCTCGGCCTCCGCCTGGCCCTCCTGGAGCATGCGGTAGGTCTTGCCGACGCCGGCCGCCATACCAAGGAATACGCGGTGCGAGCCGCGTCGCATGGACTCGGTCACGTGCCGTGGCTGCTAGACGCTCGACTGCACGGGTCGCGAGTGCGGCTGGTGCGTGACGTCGCGGCGCTTGATCGCCGCGAGTGGTGCGGCGCTGCTAGCCGCCGAGCAGGTTGTGCACGACGAGGTCGATCGCCTTGATTCCGATGAACGGAGCAATGATGCCGCCGAGCCCATAGATCAGGAGATTACGCCTGAGCAGGGCGCTAGCGCCAATCGGGCGATAGGCGACGCCCTTGAGCGAAAGCGGAATCAGCAGCGGAATCACGATCGCGTTGAAGATGATTGCCGAAAGGATCGCGGAGTCCGGCGTACCGAGCTGCATGATGTTGAGAACCCAGAGCGGGCTCTTGGCATGGGACGACGCCGCCCACGTGGTGATGAAGATCGCCGGCAGGATCGCGAAGTACTTTGCGACATCGTTGGCGATCGAGAAGGTAGTCAGCGCGCCGCGGGTGATCAGCAGCTGCTTGCCGACCTCGACGATCTCGATCAGCTTCGTCGGGTTCGAGTCGAGGTCGACCATGTTGCCGGCCTCGCGCGCTGCCTGCGTACCGGTGTTCATCGCGACGCCGACATCTGCCTGGGCGAGCGCGGGCGCGTCATTCGTGCCGTCCCCGGTCATCGCAACGAGCCGGCCGGACGCCTGCTGCTCGCGAATCAAAGCGAGCTTTGCTTCCGGAGTTGCCTCGGCGAGGAAGTCGTCGACCCCCGATTCCTCGGCGATCTTCGCCGCGGTCAGGCGGTTGTCGCCGGTCACCATCACGGTCCGGATGCCCATTGCGCGCAGCTGGTCGAAGCGCTCGCGCATGCCCTCCTTGATCGTGTCCTTGAGGTAGACGACGCCGAGCACCTGGCTGTCGCGAGCGACCGCGAGCGGGGTGCCACCCTCGCGACCGATGCGGTCCAGTTGGCCTTGGAGCTCGGGCGGCGCTTCGCCGCCCTCGGCGCGGACGAAGTTGATGATTGCGTCGCCGGCGCCCTTGCGCAGCTGCTGGCCGTCCCAGTCGACGCCGCTCATCCGCGTCTGGGCGGTGAACGGCACGAACGTCGCGGTCATCTTCGTCATGTCGTGCTCGCGAATCCCGTACTGCTTTGCAAGCACCACGATCGAGCGGCCTTCGGGTGTCTCGTCGGCCAGCGAGGCGAGCTGAGCGGCCTCCGCCAGCTCGGCCTCCGCCACACCCGGCATCGGAATGAACTCGGACGCCTGACGGTTGCCGAGCGTGATCGTGCCGGTCTTGTCGAGCAACAGCACGTCGACGTCACCTGAGGCCTCGACCGCACGACCTGAGAGCGCGAGGACGTTACGACGCACCAGGCGGTCCATGCCTGCGATGCCGATCGCCGAGAGGAGCGCCCCGATCGTCGTCGGGATCAGTGCCACCAGAAGGGCGATCAGCGCCGTCTCGGAGATCGCCGTGTGCGCAAACAGGCCGAACGGACGCAGCGTCGCGACGACGATCATGAAGATCAGCGTCAATCCGGCCAGCAAGATGTTGAGCGCGATCTCGTTCGGCGTCTTGCGGCGCTCTGCTCCCTCCACGAGGGCGATCATTCGATCGAGGAACGACTTGCCCGGCTCCTGGGTGATCTCGACGACGATCCGGTCCGAGGTAACGCGCGTGCCGCCGGTGACGGCACTGCGATCGCCGCCTGACTCACGGATCACTGGTGCGGACTCGCCCGTGATCGCCGACTCGTCAACTGTCGCGATGCCGTCGATCACCGTGCCGTCGCCCGGAATCAGCTCACCGGCGACGACGACGACGATGTCGCCGCGCTGGAGCTCGGCAGCTGGCACGGTCGAGCCATCCTCGAGCGTCGCCATCGTCTCCTTGCGCATCGAGCGCAACGTGTCGGCCTGCGCACGTCCGCGTCCTTCGGCGAAGGCCTCTGCCATGTTGGCGAAGATGACTGTCAGCCACAGCCAGACCGAGATCGTGAACGTGAACCAAGACGGCTCGTAACCGCCGAGCGACTTGCCGCCGCCGAGCTGGATGAACCACGTGATGCTGGTGATGACGGCGCCGATCTCGACGACGAACATGACGGGGTTGCGCACCTGGACGCGTGGGTCGAGCTTCTTCACGCTGGCGAGCAGGGCGTGCACGACGATGTCATGCCGGAAGAGCGAGATTGCGCGGCGTTCGCTTGTGGCCCGAGGCGTGGACATGTCTACTTGCTCCCGTTGCTGATGCGGTCAAGCGCGAGGTTGAGCTCGAGCACGTCGACCCCTGGCTCGCCGAGGAAGTCGAGGCTACGAGCGGTGGTGTTCTGTGAGACGAGGCGGTCGACGGTCGCGAGCGATAGGTGGCGCACGGCGGCGACGCGGTAGGCCTGGATCTTCGCGTTTGCGACGGAGATGTCGGGGTCGACTCCCGACGCCGAGGTGTCGGCTGCATCGACCGGGACCTGCGCTGCGCTCGTGACATGAGGGTCGTAGAGCGTGTCCGCCTTGTTGAAGCCCTTGCTGTCACACGTTGCGAACGGAACGCTGGCGTTCATGCAGAGGTAGGTCGTGACGTTCGCCTGCAGCGCCGCAAGCGTCACTGTGCTGTTCGGGCCGTAGTTGGCGAACGAGCTCGCCTCCGCGTTGTCGGCCGGAACGGTTCCTGACGGCCGCGTCTGGAAGTACTTGGGGTCCGGTTGCGTGACGGGCGTGCCCTTGCTCATCTCGACCTTGCCGTTCGCGCCGATCACGTCCTCGTAGAACTGCTGGCCGATCAGCGCGGAGCCGACGACGACGCCGTCGCGCTTGATCAGCGAGCCGTTGGCCTTACCGGGGAAGATGACCTGACCGATCCCTGTGATCGCAAGCGGGTAGATCAAGCCGAACGCGATCGCGGTGACGATCATGGCCCGCACGGCAATGATGAATTCGCGGCGCATCAGTTGTAGAGGTGACCGGTCAGTGCCTGGACGATCGGGCCAAGCAGGAGGGCGGGGAAGAAGGTCAGCGCCCCGACGAGGATGATCACGCCGATCAGCAGCACGACGAACGTCGTGTTGTCGGTGCGCATCGTGCCAAGGCCTGCGGGGCTGACGCGCTTGCCGGCCAGCGCGCCGCCGACAGCGAGCGCGAAGAGAATCGGCGCGTAGCGGGCGAACATCGCAGTGCACCCGCCGAGGATGTCGGCGAAGGTGATGCCGTGCGAGCCGACGTTGCCGGCGTTGGGCTGGACGAAGCCTGTGTAGCCGGCAAACGCGGAGCCGTTGTTGTTCGCCTGCGACAGGTAGGCGTAGAAGGTCTCCGAGAAGCCCTGCGGGCCGCCGGCCGCGACGGATGAGATCGAGGCTCGCCCGGCTGCGCTGGCTGTCGCAAGCGCCGTCGAGAAGAGCGCCGACAGGGGCGTGATCAGCAGCCCGAGCGCGACGAGCTTTATCTCCCTGGCCTCGATCTTCTTGCCGAGGTACTCGGGCGTTCGCCCGACCATCAGGCCGCCGAGGAAGACGGCGAGAATGACGTAGAGAAGGATCGAGTAGAGGCCCGTCCCGACGCCACCGAAGATCACCTCACTGGCCGAGAGGTTCGCGAACGGGACCGCTCCGCCAAGGCCGGTGTAGGACTCGATCGAGCTGTTGACTGCGCCGCACGAGGTAACTGTCGTGACGACGTCGAAGAGCGCGGAGCCGGCGATGCCGAAGCGCTGCTCCTTGCCCTCGAGGTTGCCGCCGGTCGAGTCGGCGATCACCTGCGTGTGCAGGCCGGCTGCATGTTGCGCCGGCGAGCCATTTGCCTCGGCGGCGTAGGCGACGGTGACCGCACCGAAGAACATCACGAACATCGCTGCGAACACCGCGACGGCCTGGCGACGCGAGCCGACCATCCGCCCGTAGGTCCACACCAGGCTGGCCGGGATGATCAGCACGATGAACATCTCGTAGAAGTTCGTGAAGCCGTTCGGGTTCTCGAACGGATGCGCGGAGTTGACGTTGAAAAAGCCGCCGCCGTTGGTCCCGAGCATCTTGATCGCCTCCTGCGAGGCGACCGGCCCCATCGCGATCGTCTGCACGAGACCGGAGATCCCGTGGACGCTCACGTAGTGGGAGATGTTCTGGATCGAGCCTTGCGAGATCAGGACCAGCGCGCTGATCACCGAAATCGGCAGCAGCACGTAGAGCACGGTGCGCACGAAGTCGACGTAGAAGTTGCCGAGCGAGCTGCTCGTACGGTTGGCGATGCCGCGGATCAGCGCGATCGCAACGACGATCCCGACCGCCGCGGAGGCGAAGTTCTGGACCGTCAGCCCGACCATCTGGCTGAAGTAGGTCATCGTCGTCTCGCCGCCGTAGTACTGCCAGTTCGTGTTCGTCATGAACGACGAGACCGTGTTGAACGTGACATCCCACGGCGCGGAGTGGAACGTGACGCCGCCGTAGTTGTTCCACGGCTGGATCGTCTGCGTGCGCAGGACGAGGTAGAGGAAGAGCCAGCCGGCCAGCGAGAAGAAGATCAGGCTCTTCGCGTACTGCTTCCAGTTCTGCTCGCGAGCCCGATCGACGCCCATCAGGCGGTAGAAGAAGCGCTCCGGCCCGGCAAGGATCGGCGAGAGAAAAACGCGCTGGTCCGTGTAGACCTTCGCCATGTAGCCGCCAACCAGCGGCGACAGGCCGATCAGGACCAGGCAGAAGACGATGATCTGCAGCCAGCCGTTGACTGTCATCGCGGGTGCCTCAGAACCTCTCGCCGCGCAGCAGCGCGTAGAGCAGGTACGCGCAGATCAGGACCGAGATGACGAGCCCGAGAAAATCGGCGACCCCCATGTGGGCGACGAATGCCGCCAGCGGCGTCATATGCGGTCGATCCCCTCCAACAGGAGATAGAGGACCGCAAAGGCCACGATTCCGAGCACGACTGCGAGCAGGTCACCCACGTGCCGCAGCGTAGGTCGCGGCGCGTCAAGCTCGCATCAAGATCGCCGGGCGGCGCATCAAGATTTCATGAAGGCGACGGCTGCGCCAGGCGTGCGCTGGGTAAGTCGCTACCATCGCGCCCATAGGGGGCAGTTTGAAACGTTGGGGTAGCTACGCTCGGGGCGGTCTCTCGCTGGCCGGCGCGACGCTTGCGCTATCCGCGGCGCCGGCGCTCGCGGACGTGCCGATCTCGGTCAGCTCCTACCCGACTCCAACGTCCGCGGCCGATCCGCAGGGCATGGTCCTCGGGCCCGATGGTGCGCTCTGGTTCACGGAGGAGGCGGCCAACCAGATCGGGAGGATCACGCAGTCTGGCTCGTTTACCGAGTACCCGATCACGGCGACTCCGGGCTCGAAACCAATCGCGATCGTCGACGGCAGTGGCGGCGTGCTCTGGTTCACACAGAACGGAA
The DNA here is from genome assembly GCA_050010595.1 of Solirubrobacteraceae bacterium. Lineage (GTDB taxonomy): Bacteria > Actinomycetota > Thermoleophilia > Solirubrobacterales > Solirubrobacteraceae > Palsa-513. The sequence continues at coordinate 85,821 of JBEKKS010000001.1, read as the reverse complement.
CCGGCGAGATCGCACAGATCACAACGGGCGGGGTGATCAGCGACGAGACCTCGGTCGCTGCGGGCACCGAGGACCTCGCCTACATCCCGAGCGGGGATCTTTGGGTGACCGCGGGGCGCGACATCGACGAGGTGAGCGCAGCCGCTCCTTCCGCTGTCGTCAACAGCTGCACTGCGCAATCCGCTGATCCGCAGGACATCGTCGACGGTTCCAACGGAGAGCTGTGGTTCACGGAGCCGGGGAACAAGTACGTCGGGGAGTTTCCCCCGAATTGTTCGGCGATCACCACGTATCCGCTGCCGTCTGCGTCGACGAGTTTCAGCGGCATCGTCTCCGGCCCCGACGGGAACCTTTGGGTGGGGCAGACGACGCCGAGCGCGATCGTCAACCGGCTCACGACGGGTGGAGCATTCTCGAGCTTTGGCCTTCCGAGCGGCTCGGAAGCGAATCCGGCCGTGATCGGGGATGGCCCTGACGGTCAGCTGTGGATGGCCGGTGGCGGGGACCTCACATCGGTGACGACGACCGGCGCGTTCAACACATTCGGCGGCCTGCTACCGGGCGCGGATGACTTCGCCTCGATCGTTGCCGGACCAAGCGGGAGCGATCAGCTATGGCTGACAGACGCAACGAGCTCGACGATCTATCGGGTCACGCTTGGCACGCCGACGATCGGGGCGTCGCTGCTTCCTGCTGCATCGGTCGGGCTTGACTCGGCGGCCGTCTCCGGAACGCTCAGCGTCCCGTCGGGCGATCTCTCGCAGGGCGTCACCTACCAGTTCGACTACGGGACGACGACCGCGTACGGCTCGTCCACCAGCGCCTCGTCGACAACTGCGAGCGCTGCCGGCACGCAGGTCAGCGCGACGCTCAGCGGGCTGCTGCCGTTCACGACCTACCACTACAAGCTCGTGGCAAGCGGGTGCTCTCCAAGCACGTGTTCCGCGAGCACAGGCGACCAGAGCTTCACAACGGGGGTCACCCTCACGCCGGTCTTTGATCAGAGCGTGGTGATCGCTGGAATCAGCGGCAAGATCCTCGTGAAATTGAAGGGAACGCACAAGTTCGTCCGCGTCTCGAGCCCTGAGCTGATTCCCCTTGGTGCCGAGATCAACGCGCGGCACGGCACGGTGCTGATCGATAGTGCAACGCAGGCAGGCACGCAGGCGGTCGCGAGCGGCCAGTTCGCGGGCGGCCTCTTCTACGTACAGCAGCCGCCGGGAGCGCCGACAACCGTGATCGACCTCGCCTCGAGCTTTGCTGCATGCCGCGCGAAAGCGCATCACACGAGGCACGCGAGCATGGCGAGGGCGAGAAAGAAGAGCGTCTCGCACAAGGTCGTCAATCAGGTGTTTGGGAACGCGCACGGGCAGTACACAACGCAGGGCCACTACGCAGCAGCGGCCGACGAGGGGACTTCGTGGCAGGTCGCGGACCGCTGTGACGGAACGTACGTCGCGGTCAGCGTCGGCCAGGTCAACGTGACCAATCTTGTGACGCAGGCGACGTTCGCACTCAGTGCTGGGCAGCACTACCTTGCCGCTGCTCGCTGAACTACCATCGCTGAATGGGGCACGGCGGTATCGGAGGCGCCTCCTCGGCAGCGGGCGATGAAGCCGCACCCGCGGCGCGCTCCGGTCGTGACGTGCAAGAGCGGCTGATCGCGGGGCGCAGCGGGAACCCGTTCCTCGTATACCAGGACGGCGGCGGTGCCCAACAGGTTGTGGTGCTGGATGAGGAGGCTCGCGCGCTGACGATCGGACGCAACGATGAGGCCGATGTGGCGATCGTCTGGGATGCGGAGGTGTCGCGCCTGCACGCTCAGCTCGAGTGCGCCGCCGGCGAATGGGTGGTCGTCGATGACGGCCTGTCGAGCAACGGGACGTTCGTCAACGGTCAGCGAATCGCGGCGCGGCGTCGGCTCGTCGACGGCGACCTGATCCGCGTTGGTGGCACTGTGGTGCTCTTCCGCGGCCCCGCGCGCGGGCCATCGCCGACCGTCAGGGCAGGCTCCGCCGTCACGGCCGACCAGCTGAGTGAGACGCAGCGGAAGGTTCTCGTCGCTCTGTGCCGCCCGTACCACGCGTCCGCGCATCTCGCGACGCCGGCGAGCAACCAGCAGATCGCGACGGAGCTGTTCCTCAGCCTCGACGCCGTGAAGGCGAACCTTCGCGCCATGTACCAGCTCTTCGGCGTCGCGAAACTCCCGCAGAACCAGAAGCGGGCGCAGCTCGCAGAGCGCGCAATCGCGTGGGGCTTGGTCCGGTCCGAGTTCTAGATCCGGCGCGCTGGCGCAGCAATGCGTCGCTCGTCGCGGTTGTCGCAGTCGCCCTTGCAGCGGGCTACGCGACCTGGCATTCGACGTTCGGCCGCGAGCTCGAGTACAGCTCGATTGACGCGCGCTTCAGCGTGCGCGGACGCGTCGCACCGTCGCCGCGAGTGGTCGTGGTCGGGATCGACGAGCCGACGATCGAGGGGGGAATGGGCTGGCCGGTCGAACGCCGCTACGACGCGCAGATGATCGACAAGCTCCGTCGCGACGGGGCGCGCGTCATCGCCTACGACCTCGTCTTCGACCACGCCGGGCCCGATCCGAGCCAGGACGTGGAGCTGTTCGACGCGGCTCAGCGCGCTGGAGCGAAGCTCGTGCTCGGCGGCGGCGCGACCAATCGGGCCGGCCAGACGTTCGTGCTTGGCGGGTCGGCACACCAGCGTGACGCCGGTGTCCACGTCGGGAGCATCTACTTCGAACCGGACCTCGACGGGGTGATCCGGCGAGCGCCCTACCGCATTCAGGGTCTGCGCAGCTTTGCAGCCCAGAGCGCGATCGCGGAGGGCCGCTCACCGGCGGCTGTTCGCGCGCTCTACGGGTCGGGAGGATCGATCTGGATCGACTTCCCCGGGCCCGCGGGAACGGTTCGGCACTACTCGTTCATCCGCGTGCTCGACGGTCGCGTGCCGGCCTCGGCCTTCCGGGGGAAGATCGTCGTGGTCGGCGCCTATGAGTCGATTCTCCAGGACGTACACACGGTTGCGTTCGACGGCGCGCAGCAAATGTCGGGGCCCGAGCTCGAAGCGGACACGATTGCCACGCTGCTCGAGGGTGCGCCGCTGCGCGCAGCGTCGAGCTTGCTCTCGTGGCTGATTCTCTGCGTCGCGGCGCTCGCGCTGCCGTTGCTTGCCTGCGCCCGGCGACCCTGGCCCTGGATAACCGCCTCCGGCCTGCTCGCAGCGGCTGCGTACGTATTCATTAGCCAGGTCGCGTTCGATGCCGGCACGATCGTGCTGCTCGTGCCGGTGCTCGCGACCCTCGTTGTGGCCGGTGCGGGTGCGGTGCTCGTTCCACTGGCGCTCGAGCGGCGCGAGCTGCGCGTCCTACGCGACCGCTTCGCGCGCTTTGATCCGGTCGTCGTCAACGCCGTGCTCGCCGACCCGGGTGTGGCGGTGCGTCTGCGCGCACTGGCGATCGGCCCGGAGTCGGTGATCGCCGGATACCGGATCGTCGCACTGGCGGGCCGCGGCGGGATGGGCGTCGTCTACGAGGCGGTTCAGCTCAGCCTCGACCGCCCGGTGGCGCTCAAGCTGATCGACCCGGCGCGCGCAGACGATGGCCAGCTGCGTGCGCGCTTCATCCGCGAGTCGCGGATCGCCGCCTCACTTGCCCATCCGCACGTGATTCCCGTCTACGAGGCAGGCGAGGACAACGGTCTGCTCTTCATAACGATGCGCCTCGTCGGCGGCGGCAGCCTGCATGATTTGATCGCCGCACGAGCGCCGATCGCGCCTGTCCTTGCGGCATCGATTGCCGCGCAGGTGGCTTCCGCGCTCGACGCCGCGCATGCTGGCGGGCTCGTACACCGCGACGTCAAACCGGCAAACATCCTGCTCGAGCGACGCTCCGAGGGGGAGGCACAGCACTGTTACCTGAGCGACTTCGGCGTCACGCGGGAGACGCGCTCGCAGGGCCTGACGGTGATCGGCGAGCGGATCGGGACCGTCGACTACATGGCGCCGGAGCTGTGCCGGGGCGAGCCCGGCGGCCCGGCGGCGGACACGTATTCGCTTGGTTGCGTCCTGTTCGAGATGCTGACCGGCAGTGTGCCGTTTCCGCGCGCGAGCGAGGCGGAGCGCATCGATGCGCATATCAGCGAGCCGGCGCCGGTTCCCTCGGAGCGCTGGCCTGGCGTTCCGGTTGCCTTCGATGCTGTCGTCGCGCGCGCGCTCGCCAAGGACCCGGCGCTCCGCTTTGCCTCGGGGCTCGAGCTCGAGCGAGCAGTCCTGGCGTCGGCCGGGATCGAGCCGGTTGGAGTCGTGGCCCGTGCATCCGTCGCGGTCACAGGCATCGTCGGCGAGCGGACGCTGCCGTCGCGCTGAGCGCGCGCTGCGGTCTAACCTGGGCCGGTGCGCCGCTGGCTTCCGATTGCGATCTCTGTGCTTGCTGTGCTGGCCGGGGCGGGCGTGCTCGAGGCGCGCACGCACGGTGCGGTCGCGATCATCGGCGTCGTCCTGATGGGCTTCGGGCTGTTCGGCGTGGTGATCGCGCTGTTTGCCCTCACGCTCACCAGCCAGCCCGACCGCGAGCACGAAGAGGAGGCACGCGAGGCCTTCGACCGGACGGGCCGCTGGCCGGGCGAATGAGCTTCGTCTAGCCGACGCGAGCGCGGACGCTGCCGAGCGCCAGCTCGAGTGTCAGCCCGGCGAGCGCTCGCGGCAGGTGCGACGCTCGCGCGAGCACGTCGTCGAGCGCGTCTGCGAAGCGGCGGATCTCCGCCTCGTCGATCACCAGTGCCGGCAGCGCCTTGACGACGTTGAGGCCATGGCCCGCGACTTGGCAGAAGATCTGGTGGCGCTTGAACAGGGGCACCGTGACGAGCTGTGCGGCAAGGCCTGGTTGGCTGCGCTCGACCGTGTTCCAGACGGCGCGTCTCGCACCGCCTGTCGGCGCTTCGAGCTCGATCGCCCACATCAAGCCGAGTCCGCGCACCTCCTTGACGATGTCGTAGCGATCGACGAGCGGTCGCGTCAGCTCGAGCAGCAGCGTGCCGAGGCGCTCCGCACGCTCGACGAGCCCCTCGCCGTCGATCACGCGCAACGTCGCGATGGCTGCCGCAGCGGCGAGATCGCCACCCCCGAATGTGGAGCCGTGACGCACGCCTCGCTCCATTCCGTCGAAGACCCGCTCGCGCACCCGCCGCGAGATCAGCACGCCGCCAACCGGCACGAAGCCGCCCGAGAGCGCCTTCGCGACGCAGATCATGTCCGGGTCGAGGCCCCAGTGCTCGAGCGCGAAGAAGCGACCCGTGCGCCCGATCCCGGTTTGGACCTCGTCGCAGACGAACAGCGTCCCTGCCGCGCGACACGCAGCCTGCGCGCCCTCGAGAAACCCGGCCGGCGGGAGGTTGACCCCTTTTCCTTGAACCGGCTCGACGATGAATGCAGCGACGTCGCCGGCCGCGAGCTCGCGCCGGAGCGCTCCGAGGTCGCCGAACGGCACGGCCGTGCAGTCGCCGAGCAGGGGACCGAAGCCGGCGCGAAACTCCTCGTTGCCGTTTAGCGAAAGCGATCCGAGCGTCAGGCCGTGAAACGCGTGCTCGGCGTAGAGGATGCGCGGACGGTCGGTTGTCGCACGCGCGAGCTTGATCGCCGCCTCGACCGACTCCGTGCCGCTGTTCGCGCTCACCATCGCCTCGATCCGCGCCGGCGCGCGTGCGACCAGCTGCTCGGCGAGCACGCCAGGCAGCGCCGTCACGCCGAGCTGGGGGAGGCTTGGGGTATGCGCGCTGAGCGTTGCCTCGAGATCGGCGATAACCGCGGGATGGTTGCGTCCGACAGCGAAGATGCCGTAGCCGCAGAGCAGATCGAGATAGCGCTCGCCAGTTGCATCGATCAGGTAGGCGCCGTCGCCGTGAACCCAGTCGCGGTCGAAGCCGAGCGTACGAACGATCCGTCCGAGCTGGCGGTTCAGAAAACGGTCGTTGAGCGCGAGCGCCTCACCTGAGCGACCGGCGAGGATCTCGTCGACAGGGGGAAGGGGGGCTGCCATCGCGAGCTGAAGCCTACGCCGCCAGCCACCGAAGCCCTCGAGCGCGGTGGTAGTGGTGCTACACTTACTTCCTAAACGTAAGCAAGTATGGAGTTGAACGCATGACCTCGCTACGCCTAGTGCCTCTAGATGACACGGTCCTGTTCCCGGGGATGAGCGTCACGCTCGCCGCCGCGATCGACAAGGACGAGCAGGTCGTGCTCGTTCCGCGCCATGAGCAGGACTTCGCAGAGATCGGAGTCGTCGCGACCGTCACGGACCGCATCAAGCTACCGGGCGGCGCCCGGGCAATCTCGGTCGATGCCCAGCATCGGGCGCTGATCGGCGCGGCGCAGACTGGCAGCGACGGCGATCTGTTCGTGGAGGTCGAGGAACGACCGGACGACACGCCCAACGACCAGCACACGCGTGAGTTGATGCGTGAATACCGTGCCGTGGTCGAGGAGATCCTCGAGCTGCGGGGCGCTGATCAGAGAATCAACGAGTGGCTGCGCGCCATGTCCGAGCCCGGCGCCCTCGCCGACTCGTGCGGCTATAGCCCGGACCTCGACTACGACAGCCGTCTCACCCTGCTGCGCACGCTAGACGTGAAGGAGCGGTTGGAGCTCGCGGTGAAGCTGCAGCGCGAGCGACTGGCTGAGCTGCAGATCCGCAAGCGGATCCGCGAAGACGTCCAGGAAGGCGCCGACAAGCAGCAGCGCGAGTACTTCCTGCGCAAGCAGATGGACTCGATCCGCAAGGAGCTCGGCGAGGACGACGCCTCGATTGCCGACGAGTACCGCAAGAAGATCGAAGAAGCCGGGATGCCCGAAGACGTTCAGGTGCAGGCGCTGAAGGAGCTGGCGCGGCTCGAGCGGATGGGCGAGCAGACGGGCGAATCCTCGATGATCCGTAGCTACCTCGATTGGCTGACCGCGGTGCCGTGGAGCAAGCGCTCCGACGAGCGGCTTGACCCCGTCGCTGCACGTGAGGTGCTCGATGCCGACCATGCCGGTCTCGAGGACGTCAAGGACCGCGTGACCGAATACCTGGCTGTGCGCAAGCTGCGCCAGGAGCGCGGCATCAAGGCCGACCCCAAGTCCGGGGCGATCCTCACGCTGATCGGGCCACCCGGTACCGGGAAGACGTCGATTGGCGAGTCGATCGCGCGTGCGACCGGCCGTAACTTCGTCCGCATGTCGCTCGGCGGCGTGCGCGACGAGGCCGAGATCCGCGGGCATCGCCGAACCTACATCGGCGCGCTGCCGGGTCGGCTCGTGCGCGCACTGCGCGACGCCGGGACGATGAATCCGGTGATCCTGCTCGACGAGGTCGACAAGGTCGGCGCCGATTGGCGCGGCGACCCGAGCGCGGCGCTGCTCGAGGTCCTGGACCCGGCACAGAATCACAGCTTCCGCGACCACTATCTAGACGTGGAGCTTGACCTGAGCCAGGTGCTCTTCATCGCGACCGCCAACCAGGCGGAGACGATCCCGGGGCCGCTGCTTGACCGTATGGAGGTCATCAGCTTCGACGGCTACACGAGCGAGGAGAAGCTCGCGATCGCGAAGGGCTACCTCTGGCCGCGCCAGCTCGAGCGCAATGGGCTGCGCGAGGAGGAGGTCACGATCGCCGACGACGTGCTCGCGACGATCGTCTCCGACTACACGCGCGAGGCCGGCGTTCGAAACCTCGAGCGTGAGCTCGGGAAGGTGCTGCGCAAGACGGCGACACGGATCGCATCCGGTAAGCGCAAGGCGCCGGTGACGATTGACGCCGATGTCGTGCGCGACGCACTCGGACGGCAGAAGTTCTTCCAGGAGTCGGCCGCGCGGACTGCGGTCCCGGGTGTTGCGACGGGCCTCGCCGTGACCGGCGCCGGCGGCGACGTCCTGTTCGTCGAGGCGACGATCATGAAGTCGCAGACGCCCGGCGGTGGCCTCGAGCTCACCGGACAGCTTGGTGACGTGATGAAGGAGTCAGCAAAGATCGCGCTCTCCTACGCGCGGGCGCACGCTGCCGAGCTGGGTATCTCCGAGGACGCGTTCGAGAACCGCAGCGTCCACGTCCACGTGCCGGCTGGAGCGACCCCGAAGGACGGCCCGAGCGCCGGCGTGACGATGCTCACCGCGCTCGTCTCGCTGCTCACCGGCCGCCCGGTCAAGCACACGGTCGGGATGACCGGCGAGATCACGCTGCAGGGTCGCGTGCTGCCGATCGGGGGTCTCAAGCAGAAGGCGCTTGCCGCTCACGCCGCGGGCCTGACCGACGTGATCATGCCCGAGCGCAACCGCGGCGACCTCGACAAGATCCCGGAGGAAATCCGCGAGCAGATGCGCTTTCACCCGGTGATGACCGTCGCCGAGGTGCTCGATCTGGCGCTGGAGCCTGCCCGCGATGTCGCGCTGTCCTAGATGCGAGCCGGTACCCGAGGAGGTCCGTCGCGTTGCGGACCTCCTCGAGCGGCGCTGGACGATCTCGATCATCTTCGCGGCGTCGGCCGGCGAGGTGCGCTTCAACGCCTTCATCGACAGCGTCCCCGGTATCAGTCCGCGGATGCTGTCCGAGCGCCTGCGTGACCTCGAGCACGCCGGAATGATCCAGCGGATCGTCCACGTCGAGGACACGCCGCCTTCGGTCGAGTACCGCCTGACCGAGCGCGGCGAGGCGCTGCGCCCGCTGATCGACGCGCTGCGCGTGTACGCGCAGGCAGCCGTTCGGGCTTAGCGTCTAATCGAGGTCGCGCGCGAGCGTCGTCGGCTCTGCGACGATCTCGAGGACGCCGAGCAGCTCGCCGACCCGGCAGACGAGTAGGCGCTCCTCGTCAACCTCGACCCAGACGCCGGCCGAGAACGGGAAGACGACGTGGTCGCCTGGCTTCACAGGCATCTCGATTCCCGCCTGCCCCCACCAGTCGCGCCCGGAGCCGACGGCCAGCACGATGCCGTGTTGCGGCGGCGGCTCATGCGTCCCCGGTGGTACGACGAGGCCCGACTGGCGAACACGGTCGGGCTCGAGCTCCTTGATGACGACGCGGTCGAAGAGCGGGCGGAGCTGCTGGCGCACGCCTGAAGGTTAGTCGCGTCTGGCGCGGGGGCTAGTGCTGGAGGACCAGTAGGTCCCGCTCGGGACCCCCTCACCGGCGTGCGCGAACCCGGCAGTCGCGAGAGTCCCTGCCGCAAGCCCGAGCGAAGCTGCCTTCCGTGTCCACCGCCGGCGCATCCGGGGGCGATACTAACGGTGCTGTGGGTTGCCGCAGACGACGGGGAATGACTGCCATCGCGCCGCCCTGCGGTGCGGAAAGGAGCTAGCTGATGCCGAGTGCCCAACGCCATGAGCCGGCGGATGTGTTCGTGATCTTCGGGATCACCGGCGATCTCGCCCGAAAGATGACGTTGCGCTCGCTCTACCGGCTCGAGCGGCGCGGGTTGCTCGACTGCCCGATCGTCGGCGTGGCGGTCGACGACTGGACTGTCGATCAGCTGCGTGACCACGCGCGCGAAGCGATCATCGCCGGTGGTGAGACGATCGACGAGAAGGTGTTCAAGCGCTTCGCACGCCGACTGAGCTACGTCTCCGGTGACTTCTCCGATGCTCAGACGTTCGCATCGGTCGCCGCAGCGATCGGCGACGCGAAGACGCCGGTCTACTACCTCGAGATCCCGCCGTCGCTGTTCGCGGTGGTCGTCGACGGCCTCGCCAGCGCGCAGATCCTGCCGCATAGCGCACGCGTGGTGGTCGAGAAGCCGTTTGGCCACGACCTCGTCTCGGCCCGCCTGCTCGCAGCGCAGCTGCACGCGAACCTCGAGGAGTCGCAGATCTACAGGATCGACCACTTCCTCGGGAAGATGGGTCTCGAGGAGTTCCTCTACCTGCGCTTCGCGAACACGATGCTCGAGCCGATCTGGAACCGCTACTACGTCGACAACGTGCAGATCACGATGGCTGAGCAGTTCGGCGTCGATGATCGCGGGCACTTCTACGACCCGGTCGGGGCGCTACGGGACGTGGTGGTGAATCACCTGCTGCAGCTGCTCGCCGCGGTCGCGCAGGATCCCCCGGCCGCCGGCGACGCGGCGGCGCTGGCGGACGCCAAGTACGCGGTGCTCCGCTCGGTGACCGACGCCGATCCGAAGCGCTACGTCCGCGGCCAGTATGAGGGCTACAAGAAGGTTGACGGGGTAGCTCCGCGTTCGACGACCGAGACGTTCGTCGCGCTTAGACTGGAGATCGAGAACTGGCGCTGGACGGGAGTCCCGTTCTTCATCCGCACCGGCAAGAAGCTGCCAATCACGCAGACCGAGGTGCGCCTCGTCTTCCGTCACGCTCCGCGTCTGCCGTTCACCGAGCCGGGGCATCGGCGCCCCGAGCCGAATCAACTCGTAGTGCGGCTCGATCCAACGACCGGGATCAACATGACGCTCGACGCCCTGCGCGCCGACCACAGCGGCCCGGCCGAGATCGACCTGCCGATGCGCTTCGTTGATGAGGGCGGCGAGGCGCCGACACCGTATGAGGTGCTGCTCTGCGCCGCCTTGGCCGGTAACGCCACGCGCTTCGCGCGACAGGACGCGATCGAGGAGAGCTGGCGGATCTGCGCGCCGCTGCTGGACAAGCCGGGTGAGGTCGAAAGCTACGCTCCGGGCTCGTGGGGTCCCGAGGCCGCGGGGAAGCTGCTGCGCGGAATCGGTCGGTGGCATGATCCCTGGCTAGACGCATGAGTCGCGCACCATCAGGCGAGCAGTTCGAGCTGAGCCACGGAGACCAGCGAGCCGTAGTCGTCGAGGTGGGTGGCGGACTTCGCTCCTACAGCGTTGCGGGGCGCGAGATCCTCGACGGCTTTGGCGTCGAGGAGCTTTGCAGCGGTGGCCGCGGCCAGACGCTGATTCCGTGGCCGAACCGCGTGCGCGACGGCCGCTACGAGTGGGACGGCAGCGAGCTGCAGCTCGACATCACAGAACCGGCACGCGGCAATGCGCTGCATGGCCTGGTGAACTGGCGCAACTGGACGGCAGCGGAGCGGTCGCCGTCACGCGTCGTGATGGCCCACCTGCTGCACCCGACGCCCGGCTACCCGTTCGAGCTCGAGCTAGCGATCACCTACGAGCTGGGGGAGGGCGGGCTCACGGTCACCGCGGCGACGCACAACGTGAGCGATCGAGCATGTCCTTACGGCATCGGTTGGCACCCGTACGTCGCGCCGCCCGGGCTCGAGTTCATCGACGAGTGCGAGGTGACGCTGCCGGCGGCAACAGTCCAGATCGCCGACGAGCGCCTGATCCCGTACTCGAGCGAACCGGTCGAGGGGACCGACTTCGATTTCCGCGCGCCGCGGCGGTTCGGTGACCTCGTCCTCGATCACTGCTTGCTTGACCTGGCGCGCGGCGAGGACGACCTCGCCCGGATGGTCCTGACAGGGCCGGCCGGCAGCACGACATTGTGGGCTGACGCGAACTATCCCTACCTGATGGTGTTCAGCGGCGACGCGCTGGCGCCACCGCAGCGGCGTCGCGGCCTCGCCGTCGAGCCGATGACCTGTGCTCCCAACGCGTTCATCAGCGGCGAAGGCCTGATCCGCATCGAGCCGGGCGAGCACCACGTTTCCAGCTGGGGCATCGCCACCAGCTAGAGCGAACGCTCAGCGCTGGTTGCCGAAGATGCGCAGCAGCGAGATGAACAGGTTGATGAAGTCGAGGTAGAGCCAGAGCGCGCCGAGGATCGCCAGCTTCTCGGCGCTCTGCGTGTCAGACAGCGCGTACTGGCCGCCGCCGTAGCCACCACGGCCGCCGCCGCGCCCGCCAAGGCCGAAGCGTCCGCCGAACCCGCCGCCGGCGCGCATCTGCTTGAGGTTCTGCATGTCGTAGGCCGTCAGGCCTGAGAAGACGATCACGCCGAGCCAGCCGATGATCAGGTTCAGCGTCTGGCCGCCGGTGAAGATGAACACGACCGACGCGACGACGATGCCGATCAGCGCAGCGAACAGGATCGGCCCGAAGCGCGAGAGGTCGGCCTGCGTGGTGTAGCCGAGCAGCGCCATCGCCGCGAAGACGCCACAGGCGCCCGCGAACGCGCCGACGACAGAGTCGGTCGTGTACACGTCCAGCAGGATCGAGAAGACCGCACCGGTCAGCGCTGCGTAGACGAAGAAGAGGAACGCTGCGAGCTGCACCGATACGCGCTGCGAGGTCAGGATGAAACGCAGCGCGAAGACGAAGCCGAGCTGCGCGAACAGGGCGATGTAGAAGAGCGTCGGGTGGTTCGCGACCCACGTGAGCCCGGAGGAGCTGTGGAACCAGACTGCGACGCCGGTCGTCAGCGCGAGCGCGAGGAACATCCAGGCGAACACCTGGCGCAGGAAGTCGTGTTCGACCCGCGCGTCGCTCCCGAAGGCGGTTGATGCGTCGTAGCTAGGCACTGCGTCGTCCTCTCACTCGGGGCTTTGTCGCGGATAATTTAGCGGCTGGCGCGGTCCAGTTTCGGGTTTTCCGCGTCTCCCCGCCGGTTAGCCGGTAGGCTGGATGTCCGGCGGATCGCCAACTCGGCCCGAGCCTCGTGCTCAGCCGGGGAACGCACCGGCTCGTCCGGTGGCCAGTCCCGGTGGCCGGGAGTGTCATGCCGCCCAGGCAAAGACACATTAGTCCTGGGACGTAGTAGTAAAGCGGCGATCTATGACCGGGCGGAACCGGGCGAGCCAAAAACTCGCCCGGCCGCATTTAAGGCCGCGCTGGCCGGCCGGCTACGCTAACGCGATGGGACGTCTACCGAGAAAGCGCTCGACCGATGTCAGCCTCGATGACGCTCGCACGGACGCCGCACGCACGCACTTCGACCGCTGGTCAAGGACCTATGAGAGCGACCGTTCCTCACGCAGGCTGGGCGAGATCCAGCGCCGCGCGCTCGCAAAGCTCGAGCTCGGGCCCGACGACGTCTTCCTGGACGTCGCCTGCGGAACGGGAGCAGCTGTGCGCGCCGCTGCAGCGGTGGCCCGCAGAGCGGTCGGGTTCGACGTGTCGGCTGGAATGATCGGGCGCGCACGCGAGCTTGCCGGCCGCATCGATAACGCCGAGTTCGTCGAGGGCGACGTCGCCCAGGGGCTGCCGTTCGAGGACGGCGAGTTCACCGCGGTGCTTTGCACGACTGCGTTTCATCATCTGCCGCGCCAGCGTGAGGCGCTTGCCGAGCTCGCGCGAGTGCTCGCGCCTTCCGGTCGGATCGTGATCTCGGACGCGAACCGCCGCCATCCCGCCGTCTTCGCACTGGATCTCGTGCTGCGACGCACACAGCGCAGCCATGTCGGAATGCGCTCGCCGAAATGGATCGCCCGACGGCTACGGCGCGCCGGCCTGCACGACGTCAGCGTCGAGACGACGTGGCGCGGCCTGTGGGCGATTACGCGCGCCGAGAAGCCTGCCAAGCGCGGGCTGCGCCTGCGCCGCGCGCGTCCATAGCGCGGCGCCAGGCGGCCCAAGATGCACCGGATCTGGCGATTTGGACCCGCTGAGCGCCTAAGCGCGCGATCGCGGTTCCCTCTCGCTTTACATAAGCTAGGTTATCGCGCATTAACGCAGGGAGACTGCGCCGTGAAAACCATCACCGCAACCATCGCCGCGCTCGCCTTCTTCGCAGCCGCCCCAGTCAGCGCCTCGGCGAAGACCTGCTCGGCAAGCTACGTCCACGCCGTCATCGGGGGCGTGCAAAAGTGCCTCGGACGCGGCGAATACTGCTCGATCGCACACAAACGCCAGTACCCGAAGTACGGATTCACCTGCACCGACGTCAACGGGAGCTACCGGCTCGAACCGTCGTAGCCCGCGCTGCGGTCCGGCTATGACGTACCCCGCAGCAAGTGCGAAGTGATGCCGCCTGCCGTTCCGACCACCCCTGCAAGGCGGCCGGCGGCCAGCAGCAGCACGACGTCCGCGAGTGACACCAGCGCGACGCTAATTGGTCGACGCGGCTCGCTGCTTGGTCAAGAAGTCGCGAATCCGTCCGCTCTGGATCGAGGCGATCAGGGCGTCGAGGTCCGAGCTCCACTTCTCGACGGTCAACGCGAACGCCTGGTGCTCGGTCAGCGGGCGTAGCGACTCTGGTAGCGCGGACGGCGCCGGCATCGTCGCGCCGTCGACCAGCACCGGCACGACCTGAGCCTGCTCGCTTGACAGGGCTTTCTCGACCTCGAGACGCACCCAGTCCTGCGGGTCCTCGAGCCGCCGCGCACCGTTTCGATCGCGGGCATCGGCCCATTCCGGGCCGATCACGACGAGCACGACGCTCGCGTCGGCGATTGCCGCTTCGAGACGCTCCGGCCATGCCTGCCCGGCCTGAATCGAGTCGCTGTCCTTGAAGACCGCGTCCTCGCCGAAGCGACGTTCCAGCTCGTCGTGCAAGATCCGCGCCGGCCAGCTGCTCTGGTCGCGACGGTAGGAGACGAAGAACGCGGCGCCCTCGGTACTCGGGAGCGCCTCGTACGCGGTCTTGTAGACCTCGAGGTGGCGCCGGGCGATGCGCTCAGCCCAGAGGTCAGCGCTGCCCGCCTCGACCGTTCCGAGGAGCAGGCCGAGCATCGGATAGACGATCGGGAGCACGGTGTTCGCGTTGAACTCGAGCTGCGCAACGACGAGATAGACAGCGCCAATCGCGATCGCGATCCCAATCATGTTGAGACCGGGGCGCATCCGCAGGACGACGAGCGGCATTGCCAGCGTCATCAGGACGATGGCCAGAATGTTGATGGCGCCCGGTGCGTAGCGCAGCGGGTTCCCGCGCAGAATGCTCCACACCTCGTTTGCCCAGAGCTCCACGCCGGGCATGTCGCCGCCCTCGGGGGTCGGATGGACATCCTGCAGTACCGGTGCCGTAGCGCCGATGAGCACGATCTTGTCGTGGAAGAAGCCAGGCTTCACCGCCCCGGTGCAGCCTTTGAGTACCGAGGAGCAAACGTCGGCGAACGATCTTTCCTGGAAGGTTGTGTTTGGCGGCCCAGCAAAATCCACGAGTGCAGTGTTGTGCGGAAAGTCCGCTCGCGGGACAGGGTGATGGGTGGCTTGCTCGGTCAGGATCACCCCGAACGTCTTAAGGCCGCTCTCCTCGTACGGGAGGCTTGCATCAAACGCGGGTACGTTCGTGTTCGCTGCGTAGGCGCCGAGCTGGCTTCGTAGGTCCTGCGTCGAGTAATTGAAGATCGAGGTGTTACCGCCCTTGAGCACTGCGGTCGTGGAAAGAACGATGCCGGGCGTGTGCTCGACCGCTTCGATCAGGTCGTCGTCGTCAGTCGGGTCCGTCGGGCTGGTGAACTGGATATCGACCCCGATCGCCTTAGGGTCGCCGCGGCGGATGTTGTTGATCACGCTCGCGTCATAGACACGCGGAGCTGGCCAGCGCGGGAATGTCGGAGAAGATGTGGTTTGGTTGTCAATGCCGACAATCACGATGTCTGATGGCGGCTTCTGCGTGCCGCGGATCGCAAAGCGCGAGTCGATCGTGTTCTGCTCGAGCGAGTTGAAGACGCGGCCGCCGTACGCGGCGATGCTCAGTAGGAGCGCGGTGAGGGCAGCGATCGCGAGCATGCAGCGGCGCAGCCGCTCCTGCGTCAGCCACGCCGGCCCCACTCCGCCGGCTCCCGGCACGGTGACGCGCTCCGTGCGCTGGGACGCGGCGAGCCAGCCGCGAACCGCGCCTGGGAGCACGCGAATGCGAACGCGAAACGATCGGTGCCCTGGTGCTGGCTGGGGTGTCTGGGAGTCGGGCCGGCTCGGCGCTGGAGCTTCTGGCTCGGGCGCCGGCGGCGGCTCAGGTGGCGGCGCCCGGACAGGTTCTGGCTCGACCTCGACGACTGCCTCAGCTTCGACGACTGGCTGGTGTAGCGCGGCGAGCGGCTCCGCTGCCTCCCCCACCTCGCTCGGGGATGCGGGCTTGTAGAACACACGTGGCGTCGCGAGCGCTTTCGGACCTTCGCGGACGGCCTCGCCAGCGCGCAGCACGATGTAGTCGCTGACGCGATGCTCGCCGCGGCTGTACGGGGGCAGGCGCAGGCAGAGGGCGCCATATTCGGTGACGATGTTTGTCAGGGCCGCGAGCAAGTCGGAGCGCCCGTCAAGCTCGCGCGCGCTGCGCCGGACGGCCTCAGCGCCAAGGCTGCTCGCACCGACCCACCACTCGCCGGCGGCAACGTTCTCGCGCAGATCGATTGCTTCCCCGACGCGCGATCCGATGCGCGCACCGGTCCTCTCCTCTTCGGGATCGAGGCGGGCCACGGTGCGGCACATCGTGAAAAACGCGTTTGCGATCTGGCGCGGGCCGGCCTCAGCGAAGGCGATCGCCGCGACCTCGCCGCCTGACCGGTCGAGGTGCTTCGTCATCGCCTCGCGCATGTGCCCGACGAGCTGCGAGAACTCGTAGACGTAGCGCCCAATCGAGCGGTAGGTCGCCTCGGGCGAGAGCTGCGCCGCAGACGGCTCCTCGGACATCGGCGGAGGCTAGCCGCTCCCCCGCCGGCGCGCCGGACCATTCGAGCGCTCGAGCTCGGTGACGCCGTAGCCGAAGGACTGCAGTGCACCGGCGATCGTCTCAACCGCGCTGACGTCCCAGTAGCGCTCGGCCTCGGTCAGCTCGGTCCAGGGGACGAAGTACGGCGAGCGGCCCCGGTTCGCGTCGCGGTCCCCGTGGCGCCAGCCCGCCTCCAGCCGATCGAAGACGTAGCGGCCGTGTTCCATCTCCGCGAGCTGCTGGGCCTGAGGCTCAGTCAGGCGTAGCGGGCGCCCGCCGGTGTCGAGGCGCTCAACGCGCAGGCCCAGCAGCGCAAGCTTGTTGGGAATGTCGTCGGCCTGCGCGCGATTGGACGCGCGAAAGACCGGGAGCAGCCGGTCCCAGGTTGCGCACGCGGGATCGCGCTCGAGGCGTTCCGGGGGCTGCTGGCTGCGGTACTGCGCGTGCGTCAGCTTTGCGATGTGGTCACGAAGCGCAGTGTCCTCGAGCTTTGTCCGTGAGATCACCGCGCGGATCGACATCGAGTCAGACGGCAGCTCGAGGACATCCTGCGCGCCTCCCGGCAGGTCGTCATCCAGTGCGATCGGGGTCTCGCCCTCCGGATCGAGCCAGGCAACCGTGGCGCCAAGCGCCCTTGCGAGCAGGATCTCGGCGCGCGTGATCGGCCCGCCCGGGCACGCAACAAGGCTCACCTGCTCCGGCGAGATCCCGGCAGCAAGGATGTCGGTCCACATCATCAGCGGCTCGAGCTCACTGAACTCGGTCCCGTCCGTCTCGCGCAGGGTCGCGTAAAGCCCGCGGTCGCCCTCGCCGCCCGGGACGTAGCCGACGAGTGGCACGTCGTAGCCGTTCGCGGCGGCTGCGATGACACCGGACACGCCGCTCGCGGTACCGCCGCTGAGGACCACGCCGTCAAAGCCGCGTAACGCCTGGAAGCGCTCGTTGGCCGGGAGCAGGCCGTCGTGGTCGCCGCGCGTCCCGCCGGCGCGTTCCCGGGCCGAGCGCACGCCCGGCGGGCCCAGTAGATAGCTCAGGGTGTGCAGCGCGTCGTCGGTCAGCGCGTGACTCGCCGACGCCGCACCCGCAAAGATCGCGACGCGCGCGAAGCCGCGCAGACGCTGCGGGTCGCCCCCCGCGAGCAGCTCCTCGCGTTCGTGCTTGGCCGGGGCGGAGAGCAGCACGTATTCGCGCAGGCCAATGGCGCGTTGCGCTGTGTCGGTGCGGGCATCCAGGTCGCGCAGGCGCTCGCGCATCGCTCGCAGCTGCGCGGGATCGCGGTTCGCACGTGCGTACTCGACACAGGCTGCGAAGGCCGCCGCTTCGAGCTCGCCGGGCAACAGCCTGCTGCGCCAGGCGCTGGCGAGCAACCGGTCGCCGTCGCGCGGCGCTTGGAATAGCCGCAGCGCGCAGCGCTCGAGCACCGCGCTCGTGGTGAGGTCGAGCGCCAAGCCGGCCGCCACGAACGCCTCGAGCGGCACTCCATCGTCATCTAGCAGCGCGCGCAGGAACGGTATCTCGCGCGCGGAGAAGTGCCACGCAGGCTCGGTGTGGATCTCGAGATCGTGCGCTTCCATCAGGCGGTCGACCGCGCTACGTGCCGCCTCGCGCGCGCCGCCGCGCCGCATGAGCTCATCGAGGAGACGCTGCGCGGGCGATGCATGGCGGCGGATTGCGTCGCCACGGCAGGCGAGCTCCGGGAGCGAAGTCGCGGTCGTGGTGGCGCGATGGTGGCTGCGCTGCGTCTGCTCGTGGATGCGCTGGTCGAGCTCTCCCGCACCGGTCATGGAGACGCGCAGCAGCGGGACGGATTCGCCAAGCGCCCTGCCGACCGCCAGCGCCATGCTGACGCCGTCGAGCTCGCCGTCGCACGCAACGAGCGCCTGCGAGACGAGGCTGCCGTCGCCGGTACGCATGCGCCGCAGCCAGTCGTCAGTCTCAATTGCGCCCTCCCCCCCGTGCGGGGCATCACGACTGTAGATCTCGACGAGCTCCGGGTCGGGCGCCCAGCGGTTTCGCAACCGCTCGACGCGCGCCACGGCCTGCGGCCCGTAGACGTTCATACGTAGCGGTGGCAGTGAGCCGGCTCCGTCCCGTGGCGCCTCGAGCGCCAGCGAGCGCCATCTGCGCAGGCCCTCGAGTATCAGCGCATCGATCAGAGCGTGGTCGCCGGCGAAAAGGAGGTTCGGTGCGCGACCAGCTCGAAGCGAGAGCAACGGCTGCCCGTCGTCGTGCCAGTCGTCGATCGGTGTCTCGTCGACCAGTAGCGCGCGTGCCGCCACGGAGAACGTACTGAACGGGCTCACCTCGAGCGCTGGCCCCGCGGCCGGCTCTGCCTCCAGCCGCTCCTCGAAGAACCGCAGCAGACCGGGGTCCTCGACGCGAATCAGCACTCGCGGGCGCGTCCCCGTCCTGGCCGCGGCGGTGACGATCTGCGCATTCACGTAGTCGTCGGAGGTGACGGCCATCAGGTTGGCGGCACGGTCAACGCCCGCGGCTAGCAGCGTGGCCGGAACTGTGGCGTCGCCGGCAAGCGGCCAGTCCAACCGCGCCGGATCGGTCGTGAGGCCCGACGCATGCGGGTCGATGTCCACGAGGACGACGTCGTGGGTCTGTGCCAGCTCGGATGCGAGGCGCGTGCCGAGCGCGCCTGCTCCGCAGACGACGATGTGGTTGCGCAAGCGGTTGCGGATGTACCAGAGGCGGATGCGACTGCCCGTCAACGCGAGCAGGGCGCGGACAGTCAGGCCGCCGGCGAGTAGCAGTGCGACGAGCACCTGCCAGGGCAGGTGCACGCCGAGGCTGCTCGCCGGCCCAAGGCCCAGGCCGAAGAGGTCTATCGCGGCGACGAAGCTCTGGAAGACATCGAGGTGGTGGATCGGCTTGCTGCCGGGGGCGCTCTCGACGAGCAGGAAACCCCACGTTCCAAAGCCAATCGCGGTGACGCCGATGACCAGCCACGGTGGCACGCGCAGGTGCGCCCGCCACCACCGGAAAGCAAGCCGCGAGCGCCGGATCAGCGTCCTCGGCGTCGCGGCCTCGCCGTCGCCGGGTGAGGACGTGCTCACGGGGTCACGCTCGAGCCTGCGCTGCGCTCGACCATCGCTTCCGCCCGCTCAGGAGCCGCTCACCGGGACGAAGAAGCTGTGCCCCTGGGCGACGCGGTGCTTCACGCTCGGATGTGCGAAAGCGACCACCGAGATGCTGTCCTTGACGGCCTTGAACAATGTGCCGTTGCAGTAATCCACGGTCAGCCACGTCGTCCCGAGCACCGTCGCCGCGCCACCGCGACCGCTCGTCGCGAACTTGCCGTGCGAGTCGTGGCCCCAAAGCTCCCGGACCGGCGCGCCCTTCGCGCTGGCGATCCGCGCCAGCTCGCGCCTCCCTGCCTGCGGACAGGTCGTGAATGAGCCGCCGGCCAGCGTCTCGGTCGTCAGACCACTGTGCGATTGGGTCAGGGTGAACTCGCCGTCGTAGAACTGGGCGGTCTGCGTGCCTCCCCCGGGCTTGGCGACCGTCAGGGCGACGGTGCCGCTGGTGGCGTTGATCGTCGAGCCCATCGGGATTACCGTCGTCGAGCTCAGCGGCGCGAACGTCGTCTCCCCCGGCGTCTCGACGGTCACGGTGCCGCTCACCGCCTTGGCCTCGCCGGTCTGCCCGAGGGTGACCGCCGAGAGCGTGCCCGTGTCGGTACCGCTCGTGCCGTTGCTGTCACTCAGCGTGCCCGACCACGACGCCGACTTGCCGTTGATCGAGATAGTCACGACGAAGTTGGCGGTGTAGCTCCCGTCGGTTTCCGTGAGCGTCAGCTTGATCGAGTTGTCCGGATTGAAGCTCAGCGTTCCGTTGAGCGGCCCGCCGGTCTCGTCGGTGCCGGTGACGGTCGCGGAACCGGGCGCCTGCTTGAGCGTCAGCGTGTCGGGGTAATCGGTGCCGGCGCAGCCGACCTGGCAGTGGTAAACGGTCTGCCAGGCGCCGGAGATGTTGAAGTTGATCGCCGCAGCCGAGGAAACGCCATCGAGCACGGCCAGCGCGAGTACTGCGGCGCCCAGCACGAGCGCTGCGAACCGCAGCCTCCTGCGCCCCCATCCTGTCAACCGTCCTCGATCGGTCACAGCGTCTCTCCCCTGGCCCCCATCGCCCCTGTTAGCGGGCGCCCACGATACCAGCGCCACGGGGCGCCGCGCTCGCAAGTATCGGCGCCGATCCTCAGGCTGCGGCGGAGCGGTTCATCGCCGCCAGCTCGGCGAGAGCGCGGTCGGCTGCGGCGAGGAGCTCACGCGTGCGAAGCCGGGAGTCCGTCAGCCGCTCAAAATCTCCGTAGCGGCGCCAATCGGGCTCGAGGACGTCTTCGAGCCAGGCCGGCAACGCGCTGGCAGCAGCATGCTCCCGGTCCAAGCACTGACGATCGATCACGCGGACAGACCGTAGGTGCCCAGTCGGACGACGTAAGCGGCGACGTCGCAAGTTGGGGACTTCTTTTCGCTGTCGCCGGACTTGCGCCCGAACCGTTCAGGTGCTCGCCTGCTCCTCGACGGTCAGCTCGGCCCAGGGCTCGATCTCGAGCCGCCCGTCGGGAATCGGCGCGCCGCTGCGCACCGAGCTGCCGTAGGTGCCGGCCTCGAGCCGCGCCTGCGCCCGCGCGATTGCCTCAAGGCGCCGCGTCAGGAGCTCCTCCAGCGCCGCGTCGGTCTCGTACCCGACGAGCTCGTCGGAGTCGCTCGACGCATCTTCCTGCTCGCCTTCGTCCTCGACCCCGCCCGTGCGCAGACGGTTCAGGCGGTCCTCGGCCTCGCGCCGTGCCTGCTCGAGCAGCTCCCGTGCGTGCTCGTCGTTCATCGTGTGACCCGAGCGAATTCGCGCAGCGCCTCGTTGCCGCCGCGGGCTACGGGGTCGCCGTGCGCGAGCAACAACAGCTCGAAGTCGAGCTCGTCTGCCAGGCGACCGTATGCATTGCGTAGGCTCATCTTTGTCTCCTGGGGATCGTCCATCAGCGAGTCGGGAACAAACGTTAGGCGATCCTCGCCCGGCCGGCGAACCACACCGTCGGCACACGCGAGCGCCGCGTGCGCGGCAATGTACAGCGCGGTCTCGTCGGGGCAGATTCCGCCCACCTCACAGGAGAGGACGTCGCCCGGCAGCTCGTCACCGAAATCGAACGCCGTCACGGGTCCGCGGCCCTCGAGCTCGTAGATGCCGGCGCGCACGCAGTGGACGTCGGTGCCGAACAGCTCGTGCAGGCGCCACGCATCGCGATCGTGATGGCGGTTGGTCAGGAGCGTGTGCTGCGGCGTGGTGTGAGAGGCGAACCACTCGAATGCTGCCGGCGGCAGCATCGGGTCGATCGCCACCCGCTCGGTCTCGAGGTAGTAGGAATGAGCAGGCCAGTGCGTGTGCGGGTGCACGGCACTCCAGTGCCACAGCCCCGGCGCGATCTCGCGCATCGCCGGATCCTGTCAGACCCGACTAGTCGCGGTCAGCACCGGCGTGGGCGAGCGCTCGCGTGGCGCCCGGTGGTCCGTCAGCCGACGGCTGAGGATCAGGCGATCGCGCCGGGGGCTGTCGCGGCCGCTCCCCCGGCTCGTCACCAAGCCAGGCGTAGATCTGGGCGAAGACGAAGATCGTCATCGACAGCGAGCCGCCGACGAGCATGATGCCGCCGGCAAGCTGCTGGTCGGCGATCGCCGAAATGCCTCCCGGACGATTCGCGATATGCGCGTAGAACGGGTAAAGCGGCGTGCTCGAGAAGACGAGCACGAGCGAGATCATCCAGCCGACGATCGACGCACCGACGATGTAGTAGACGCGGTGAATGTCGCGCAGGCGCAGGCGCAGCGGCGGCGACTGGAGGACCTGCGCCCACAGCAGGATGCCGAAGACCATGAACGAGAGATGCTCGAGGTCGTGGACGGCGCGCTGGCGCGCAGCGAGGTCATAGGCGGCGGGGATGTGCCAGGTGACGAGATCCACGCTGTACGCGAGCCAGGCCCCAACCGGGCGCCCGAGGACCTTCAGCGCGCGCAGGGGCGCGCACCACGGCGAGTGCGCGATCGTGCCGGCCACCGACCGGCGAAAGCCCAGTGGGAGCGGGCGCCAGATCGACATCCACGGCGCCCCGAGCACGATCAGCGGCGCCGCGACGCCGAGCAGCAGCACGTGCTGGACCATGTGAACCCAGAAGAGCTTCTCGGCGTATGTGTCGATCGGTCCCACGACGGCAACGGCGCTCGCGACGAGGCCCGCGTAGAAATAGAGCGAGTGAAGGCGGTCGCGCGAGCTCCGCGGCCGACGCAGCAGACGCGCGGTACGGCGCTCGCCAAGCGCATAGAGCGCGCCGAAGAGCGAGATCAGCGCAAGCGGCAGAACCGCTTGAGGCACAGCTAACGCTCGGTGCGCGGGGGCTCGGAGGAGTCGCCGCGGTCGGCGCGCCTGAAGGCACGGACCCACAGCCCGACGACGATCACGAGGAAGCCGAGCGGGACGACGACCGTCAGCCAGCCGATTCCGGTGTAGTTCGTGCCAAAGTCGGCGATCATTTGACGATGTAGAGCAGGACGAAGGCGACGATCTCGGTGATCGCCATTGTGTACATGTAGGTGCGCGCAGCATCAGTGCTCGGGCGCAACAGGCGCGCCGGGTCCCCGACATCGGGCTCGAGTGAAACCGGCCGGCGCACCGATTGCGCCCAGATCGTCTCCACCCAGTAGACGGCGCCGAGCCAGAAGACGCCGAACCAGAACGTGAAGCCGAAGAAGACGCTTGCGAGGCCACCGTCGGTTGCGCCGAAGCTCAGGTTGTAGTACTCGGCGCCCTGCACGCCCAGCGCGGCGAGCGCCACGAGCCATGACGCGAGTCCGGCGAGCCGCCAGGTGCCCGCGGTGCCATCGCCGAGCGCGCGACGGCCGACTTCCAGCGCGAGGCACGAGACAAGCACGCAGGCGAGGATCGCAACGCCCCAACCCACCGGCGGCGTGACGTGTGGCTCGCGGAACGAGTGCGCCGTATTCAGCGCCCGCAGGTAGAAGAAAGCGAACACGAACGACATGAAGAAGAACGCGACGGCGCTCGTGATCAGCTTCGAGCCGACCGCGAAGTTGCGCGGCAGTGTGTCGGCGGGCTCGTGATCGAGCGCCATGCCCTTTGCTGTGCTCATGCCCCGGCCTTCCCGACCGCGACGCGCGCCCCGCCGAAGTCGGCGACAGGCAGCGCGCCAGGCTCGCCATAGCCATAGGGGTCAGAGGTGATCGTCGGGATCCGCTCGAAGTTGTAGACGGGCACCGGTGAGGGCAGCTGCCACTCGAGCCCCTTGGACTCCCACGGGTTCTGCTCGGCCGGCTCGCGCTTGAAGACGAGCGAGTAGACGAGGTTGTAGAGGAAGATGAGCATCGACAGGCCGAGGCAGAACGCCATCGCCGACACGAACACGTTGAGGTTGTGCAGCGTCGCGTTGTAGTTCGACACGCGGCGGGGCATCCCGAGCATGCCGGCGGCGAAAAGCGGGAAGAACGTCAGGTTGAAGAAGATGAACATCGTCCAGAAGTGCGCCTTCGCGAGCGCGTCGTTCAGCTTGAAGCCCGTCATCTTCGGCATCCAGTAGTAGATCCCGCCCATCAGCGCGAAGACGAGGCCGCCCATGATCGTGTAATGGAAGTGCGCCATCACGAAGAAGCTGCCGTGCAGCAGCGTGTCGGCGGGGACATCCGAGAGGAAGACGCCGGAGAGCCCGCCGAAGAGGAAGTTGAAGAAAAACGCCATGCAGAACAGCATCGGGACCTCGAAACGGATCTTCGCCCGCCACATAGTCCCCATCCCGTTGAGGAAGATGAATCCGGTCGGGATCGAGATCAGCTCCGTCGTGAACATGTAGAACGGCCGCAGGTTCGCATTGATCCCGCTCATGAACAGGTGGTGCTGCCAGACCATGAAGCTCATCAGCGCGACACCGAACAGGCCAGAGACCGCGAGCTTGTAGCCCCACAGCGGCTTGCGCGTGAAGACCGGCAGGATCTCGAGCACGATTCCGAAGCCGGGCAGCGCGAGGATGTAGACCTCGGGGTGACCGAAGAACCAGAAGAGCTCGTCCCACAGCAGCGGGCTGCCGCCGGAGCTCGAGACGAAGAACGTCGTGTCGATCGCGCGGTCGGACATCGTCATGACGAGCGCCGCAGCCAGCACGGGCGCTGAGAGCACCGCGAGGATCGAAGTCGTGACAAAGCCCCAGACGACGATCGGTAGACGGTTCCAGGTCATACCCGGCGCACGCTGGGTCATCACCGTCGTGATGATGTTCGCGCCTACGAGTACGAGCGAGATCCCGATCAGGCCGAACGACCCGAGGTATGCGTCGATGCCGGAGCGCGCCTCGTCAGACAGCGGCGCGTAGCCGGTCCAGCCGGTCGGGAAGCCGCCCAGCAGCGTCGCCCCAAGCAGGATGAAGCCGGCGAGCACCGTCAGCCACATCGTCAGCGACTCGATTCGCGGGAACGCCATCCGCCGCGTGCCGATCAGGATCGGGACCAGGTAGTTGCCAACCGGGCCGATCACGCCCGCCGACATCATCATCAGCATCATCGTGCCGTGCAGGCCGACGAGCGTCAGGTAGTTACCGGCCGGGATCAGCGACCCATGCACGCTCGTCAGCTCCGAGCGGATGAACATCGCATTGAGCCCCGCGACGAAAAAGAAGAAGAGCGTGGCCACGAGGTACTGGAGCGCCACCACCTTGTGGTCCGTGCAGAGGCGCAGGTAGCGCCAGCCGCCGCCCTCCTCAACGCCCTCGTGGATCACGATCGGCCGCCCGAAGATGCGCCCCAGCGGATAGTTGAAGAAGCCGAGGCCGGCCATCCAGCCGAGGATCGCGAAGAGCATGCCGAAGAGGACGGCCATGTCGTCCTGATCGGTCGCCGAGTTCCAGACCGTGTGGTCGCCTATCACCGCACCGAGCTTGTGCCCGAGGTAGTAGCCGAGGATCGCGAGAATCGTCGCGCTCACCACGTTGAAGCCGACCAGGCCGGCCAGCCGCGGCGCGTCGGCTCTACTTGGACTCACTGGGACAGACGCTGATTCCATGTCATCCGTTCCGGGTCGGTATTGGGTAGTAGGTCGTCGAGTACGGCGGCAGCTGCTTGGTTACCGGCGCGTACCTGGTCTCCTGCGCTGCGATCCACTGCTTGAACGCCGACGGGGCGACGACGTGGCCGGTCGAGGTCATGTGGCCGTGCCAGAGGCCGCAGAGCTCGTTGCAGCGGATCTGGAACGAGCCCTTGCGGAAGGCGGTCACGAACGCGACGTTGTCGGCTCCGGGCACCGCGTCGGCCTTCACCCCGAGCTCGATCGCCCAAAAGCTGTGAACGACATCCAGCGAGGTCACGTGGAACTCGACGTCGGTGTTCACCGGGATCTCGAGCGTCGAGGTCTCGACGCCACCGTACGCCGGGTAGCGGAAGCTCCAGAACCACTGCTGACCGATCACCTGGACCTGCAGCGCCTTGCCGGCGTTGGCGGGCTTCGCGAGCGGGTTCGGCCCCTCGCCGCTGCCGACGCCGCTCTTGCCGGCGGCCGTCAGCAGGTCGATCGTGCCGTAGGCGGCGAGGCCGAGCACCATCAGCGCGGTGACCGCAACCCACGTGATCTGGAGACCCGGGTTCGCGTGCAGTGCCGGGCCGTCCTCATAGACGACGCCCTTGCGAGCGCGGAAGTTGACGATCGCGTAGACGAGAAAGGTCCAGATTAGCGCCAGGACCGGCATCGAGATCGTCGAAAGCACGACGATCACGTCGTGCTGCGCGCGCGTGTCGTTGGTCATGGAGCCGGGCGGGACATGCGGCCCGATGACGAAGATCATCAGTGCGACGAGAACGACGCTGCTGATCGCCCACAGGACCGCGAAGTTGCGGCCGTGGTTGGCCTCGTCGCTCACGAGGCGGTGAGCCGGCTCGTCGCTCACGTGACCTGGATCTCCCCGTCCATGTAGCCGATCGTCTGCATCGGCCCGCCGAAGCCGTAGAGGAAGCCGAGCGCGCAGGGCACGATGCACTGGAAGCGGTAGTCACCGGGCTTCGGCGTCTTGAAGCTGAAGCTGATCGTGTTGTGCGCCTCCGAGGTGTTGCACGGAGCCGCGGCACACTGGTTCTTTGCGTTCGCATTGACGCCCGGCAGCGGCACGTTGAGGCCCAGATCGGGGGCGGTGAACGTGTGTGCCGGCGATGCCGCGTTGACATAGCTCATCGGTTGACCGTTGACGTCGATCACGCCACCGGTCGTCCCCCTCACGTAGGCGAAGAACGGGTTGCGCAGGCCGGTCGCCGTGTCGTACTCGTAGAGCGTCACGTGGACAACCTTCGTGCTCGCCGGAACGTCGAAGATCGTCGAGTGCTGCCACTTGCCGGACGGATCGCGGATCATGTAGCTGACCCAGTCCGGATAGGGATGGTGGCCGTAGCTGCCGACCGTCTGGAGCGTGAGCTCCGCTGTCGTGCCGTTGACAACGGCCGAGACAGCCGGTGGAGCCTCCTCCAGGATGAAGATGAAATAGACCACGACGAAGCCCACCAAGACGGTTAGGGTCGTCAGCACGCCCAGCAGCCTCATCCTCACAGCGGCGGTTTCTACACGGACCTGCAACCGATTGCAAGGGCCGGATAGCGAAAGTTGCAGGCTTCCCCTGATGCAGTGCGTCAGAATTCGGACCGGACTGCGAGGTGGCGCCCCTTCGCGAAAGCGCTTACCCTGGGAGGACGAGATGAGCGAGCCTGACCTCGACCTCGCGGCAGCCGAGCTACGCTCCGACGCGGGTGACCTGCGGGCGCTCGTTGACGGGCTGGCGGCGCGGCTCGAAGGCGCTCTCCCCCGGCTTGTTGCCGTGAAGCGCCGCAAGATCGGCGGCTTCCGCTCGAAGGAGACCGAGATCCAGTCGATTGCGGTCGATCTCGGAGACGCGCGCTACGAACTCGTCAGCGCCGGTGCGGGGTACCAGTGCGTGCGCCACTCGGTCGTTCGCGGCGTCACGCTGAAGCGCGAGCAGCAACCGCTCGCTCAGTGGATCGCCGAGGTCGTGGCAGCGGTCACCCATCTGGCCGAGCTGACCGAACGCGACCGCACCGCGCTCGAAGGAATGATTCGATGAGCCCGCTCTTCCGGCGCCCGCAGCAGGCCGACCCGGCGGCGCAGGAGCGGGCGCAGGAGTCGATGCGCCGGCTCGAGGCAGGCGGCATTCCGGTGCCGGCCTCCGAGCGACTCGCAACGCTCGCCGGCGCGAGCGGCGGCCCGTTCGGCAGCGACCTCGCCGTCGAGGAGTACGCGCTGCTGGAGCGCCTCGGGATAGCGCCGGTCACGCTCGTGATGGGCTCCTCGATCTATCACGTCGGCTTCCAGGGCGGCTACGCCTTCCAACCGGGCGAGCTGAGCGTCCTCTCGCACGCCTACAACGAATGTCGCCGGCTCGCGCTCGGGCGTTTGCTCGAGGAGGCGTCGACCTGCGGCGCCGATGCGGTCGTCGGCGTGCGCATCACGCAGGGCGGCCACGACTGGGCCCCCGGTGCCGTCGAGTTCATCGCCGTCGGAACAGCCGTCCGGCTGCCGGAGCGGATCAAGAACGAGCAGGCAGTGCTCACCGACCTGTCCGGCCAGGACTATTGGAAGCTCTGCGCGGCCGGGATGCGTCCGGTCGGCATCGCCGGCCACACGAGCGTCCACTACGTACCCGCAAGCTGGCAGACGCAGATGACCCAGCGCGGGGGCATGCTCGGCGGCGGGAGCGCCTGGACCAACCAGGAGCTCCGCGACTTCACGCAGGGCGTCTATGCGGCGCGTGAGACGGCGATGCGCTACCTCGACGCACAGGCCCGCCAACTCGGCGGTGACGGCGTCGTCGGCGTGAAGATCGACCAACGCTCGCAGGGCTACAGGGTCGCCGGGCTCGGCTACGAGCGCGAGGACATGATCATCACCTTCAACGTGATCGGGACAGTGATCCGCGAGGAGCCCGGGCTCGCGGAAGAGCTCGCGCCGGCGAGCCTGGTCCTCTCGCTCAGTTAGCCGCGCGCCCGCCGAGCGTCCCGCGTGCGGTCGACCTTGGAGAGGCTCACCTTGCGCAGGCGGACCGCATCGGGCGTGACCTCGGCGCACTCGTCGGGTCGCAGCAGCTCGAGCGCCTGGTCGAGCGACAGCTGGCGGTGCGGAACCAGACGCACGAGGACCTCGGACGTCGAGGAGCGCATGTTCGTCAGATGCTTCTCCTTGCACGGGTTCACGTCGAGGTCGTCGGCGCGCGCGTTCTCGCCCACGATCATTCCTTCGTAGACCGCCTCCCCTGGCGCGATGAAGAGCGTGCCGCGCTCCTGCAGGTTCATCAGCGCGAACTGCGCGGCGACGCCGGCACGATCGGCGACGAGTGCGCCGGTCGGTCGCTGGCGCAGCTCGCCGGCCCACGGCTCCCAGCGGTCGAAGACGTGGTGGGCGATCCCGGTTCCGCGCGTCTCGGTCAGGAACTCGGTGCGCAGGCCGATCAGGCCGCGCGTCGGGACGAGGTACTCCATCCGTACCCAGCCGGTGCCGTGGTTGACCATCTCCTCGAGGCGGCCCTTGCGCAGCGCGATCAGCTGCGTGACGACGCCGACGTACTCCTCCGGGACGTCGATCGCGAGGCGCTCGACCGGCTCGTGGCGGCGTCCGTCGATCTCCCGCGTAAGGACGTGCGGCTGGCCGACCGTCAGCTCGAAGCCCTCGCGGCGCATCAGCTCAACGAGGACCGCGAGCGCGAGCTCGCCGCGACCCTGGACCTCCCAGGCATCCGGCCGGTCGGTGTCGAGCACGCGGATCGACACGTTCCCGACGAGCTCCTGATCGAGCCGTGTCCTGAGCGTGCGTGCCGTCAGCTTCGTGCCGCTCTGGCCGGCGAGTGGCGACGTGTTCAGGCCGAGCGTTATCGACAGCGATGGCTCATCGACGCTGATCACCGGCAGCGGGCGCGGATCATCAGGGTCCGCCAGCGTCTCGCCGATCGTGACCTCTGCGATGCCCGCGATCGCAACGATCTCGCCCGGGCCAGCCTCGTCGGCGGCGACGCGCTCGAGCGCCTCGGTGACGTAGAGCTCGCCGATCTGGGCGCGTTCGATCGACCCGTCCGCGCGGCACCACGCAATCCCGGCGCCGCGACGCGCGAAGCCGTTGCGGATCCTGCAAATCGCAAGGCGCCCAACGTAGGGCGAGGCGTCGAGGTTCGTCACGAGCGCCTGAAAAGGATGGTCCGGATCGTGCAGCGGCGCCGGAATGTGCTCGAGCAGCAGGTCCATCAGCGGCGCCAGATCGTCTGCCGGCTGCTCGAGCGACAGCGCGGCCCAACCGGCCTTTGCGTTGGTATAGACGATCGGGAACTCGATCTGCTCCTCGGTCGCGTCGAGGTCGAGGAACAGCTCATAGACCTCGTCGATGACCTCCGCGATCCGCGCGTCGGGCCGATCGACCTTGTTGACGACGAGGATCACCGGCAGACGGGACTCGAGCGCCTTGCGCAAGACAAAGCGCGTCTGTGGCAGCGGACCCTCGCTTGCATCGACGAGCAGCAACACGCCGTCGACCATCGTGATCCCGCGCTCGACCTCGCCGCCGAAGTCGGCGTGCCCAGGCGTGTCGATGATGTTCAGCTTCACGCCCTTGTACTGCACGGAGGTGTTCTTCGCGAGGATCGTGATGCCCTTCTCGCGCTCCAAGTCCATCGAGTCCATGACGCGCGTCGCGACCTCCTGACCGACGCGGAAGGCACCGGACTGCCAGAGCATCGCGTCGACGAGCGTCGTCTTGCCGTGGTCGACGTGGGCGACGATCGCGACGTTGCGGATGTCGTCGCGGGGTGTGAGCACTTAGATGCAGGCTAGTGCACGGGCCGATTCGCTCTCGCCGCGAGGGTGAATGGGTCGCCGGAGCGCGCCGGTCAATAGAATCGCGGCCAAGCGTCGAGGAACCGAGCAAATGGCTTACGACCCAAGCAGCACCGAAGGGGTTCCACAGGCGGGTCGCGCGCGGCTCGAGCAGAACCGTGCCGGGCTCTTCACGAGCGACCTGTCGGTCAACGAGTTCCTGCTCGTGCGCCAAGCCGGGTTCCAGCCAGTCGGGCTCGTGATCGGGTCGAGCATCTACCACATCGGTATCCAGCTCGCCAGCTACCGGCAGAACCAGGAGCTCGAAGTGCTCTCGCAGGCGATGTACGAGGCTCGCGAGCTCGCGATGACGCGGATGGAAGAGGAAGCCGACCAGCTCGGGGCCGACGGCGTGGTCGGCGTGCGCCTCGACATCGGCCGCTACGAGTGGGGCGAGAACATGGCGGAGTTCATCGCCGTCGGGACCGCCGTCAAGCATCGCGGTGGGCAGCTTCACCGAGCGCCCTCGGGGCGACCTTTCACGAGCGACCTGACCGGGCAGGAATTCTGGACGCTGCTGCAGACCGGGCACCGGCCGGTCGGGATGGTGATGGGCTCCTGCGTCTACCACGTTGCGCACCAGACGATGCGCCAGTCGATCAAGCAGACGGGCCAGAACGTCGAGCTGCCGAACTACACGCAGGCGCTCTACGACGCGCGCGAGCTTGCGATGGAGCGGATGCAGGCCGAGGCGCTCGAGGCGAAAGCGGAAGGCATCGTCGGGGTCGACATCCATGAGCGCTCGCACGGCTGGGGCTCGCACGTGATCGAGTTCTTCGCGATCGGGACCGCGATCATCCCGAGTGAAGGCAGCGAGGATCATGTGATCCCAGCGCCGCAGGTAGTCCTCGACCTTGGGTAGGCCGTACGCCGCGAGCTGTTTTCGGCTGCGTGGCGTGCGTGTGATGACTGGGGCGGCACTGGCGGTGCTAGTCCTCGGCGGGGCCGCGGCGGTCGGAGCGGCACCTGGCGGCGCTCCCCACCCCGGCGCCGTCGCGCCCGCGGATCCGTTCGCCACCAGCGCGATGAAGCGCTACCTCGCCGGACGCGGCGGCAACATCGCCGCCGCGGTCTACGACGTGGCGCCGGGCGTGACCTACATCTACCACCCTGGAGTCGCGGTGCAGAGCGCAAGCATCGCGAAGGTCGACATCCTCGCAGCGCTGCTCGCGCAGACCCAGGCCGACGGTGGTCTCAGCGCCGGGGAGCAGGCACTCGCGGTCGGGATGATCGAGGAAAGCGACAACGACGACGCGCAGGACCTCTTCGAGGACGAGGGCGAGCTGCCGGCGCTCGCGAAGCTCAACGCGCGGCTCGGCATGACGCAGACGACGCTCAACTGGTCGTGGGGCCTCAGCTACACGACGCCACGCGACCAACTGCTCCTGCTGCGCTACATCGTCTTCGCGAACGGAGTGCTGAGTAGCCGCTCGCGCGGCTACGAGCTCGGGCTGATGGAGCACGTCGAAAGCGGCGAGAACTGGGGCGTCAGTGCTGGGCCGGCAGGCCGAGCGGTGGTCGCGCTCAAGGACGGCTGGGATCCGGTCGGCGGCACATGGGACGTGAACAGCATCGGGATGGTCAAGGGCGACGGGCGCTTCTACTTGATCGCCGTCCTGACGAGCGAGCCCGAGGAGGCCTACGGGATAGCGACGATCGAAGGGATCTCACGGCTAGTGTGGCGCGAGTTGGCGGCGCGGGCCGGCCCGTCAACGCCGGCTAGAGATTGAACTGGCCGCCCTCGTAGATGACGCGCGAGGTGCCGTCGCGCAGCGTCGCGGTGACGGTCCGGTCGGCCGTCGAAACGATGTCCGTGTGGACCGAGGAGTCGTTGAAGCCGAGGCGCTCCCACTCTGGCTCGCCGACGCCCGCCGGGTCGCCGCTGTAGCAGTCGTGGTAGCTGTTGCCGAGCGCGATGTGCGTATTGCCGAACGGCCCACCGATGTTCTCGTCGTAGAGCGTCTCGGCCATGAACTTCGTAATGCGCGAGAAGCGGCGGTCGGTCAGCGAGAACTCGCCGACCTTGTCAGCGTTCTTTGTCGCGATCATCTCCTTGAGCACTGATTCGCCATGCTCGGCGCTGGCGTTGACGACGCGGCCTTGCGCAAACTCGAGCCGCACGCCCCTGACTACGTTGCCGTAGCGGTAGAGCGGCTGGTTGAAGTAGATCCAACCTTCGGTGCCGCGCCAATCGGGACTGGTGAAGATCTCGAAGCTCGGGATGTTGCGACCGCTGCCGCCGACCCACTGGCGCTGCTCCCCCAGCTTCAGGCGCAGGTCGACGTGCTCGCCCTCGATGTGGAGCGTGTCGATGTCGAGGGCGGCCAGGCGCTGGCGGTACTCGTTGATCTGCGTGTTGACCTCGTGCCAGCGGGCGATCGGGTCGGCGTCGTCGAGAAAGCAAGCGTGGACGATCTGCTCCCAGTATTCGGCCTCAGCCAAGCCGGCCTCCGCCGCCATCGCGGGCGTACCGTAGAGGCCGAGCGTCCAGGTGAACTTGCCTGCGTTCTCCTTCTCCGTACGCCATTCCATCCACGGCTTCATCACCGCCGAGCGGCGCATGATCTTCTCGGGCGGCAGACCTTCGAGCGCGTGCATGTCGCTGTCACTGATCACCACCACGAGGTGATCGATCTCGTCGATCAGGCCTCGCCGGTAGCGTGCTGGGAAGAACTCGATCTGATCATCGCCTGCAAGCTCGAAGAAGGCGCGGCTCAGGTTGTACTCGGCGTCGTCATCTGGGCGGTAATCCCCGATCGGGTGGGCGCCCGCACGCAGGACGGCGCGGTGAAGCTCGACGTACAACGGCTTCGCGCTCTCTGTCGCGCCGATCAGCACGACCTCCCCCGCTTGCACTCCGGCGCCGCCGCCAAGTGCGAAGTCGATCAGCACGCGTGCGTAGCGCTCGAGGACCTCCTTCGGCGGTGTGTAGCCCACCCGTGGACCGTACCCGATGCGCTTGGAGAGGAGTCGCAGATCGGCGCCGCGAGGATTTCTGCGCAGATTGCGCAGTCGCGCAAATGGTGCCCTTGCACGCGAATCGGCGCTCGCGTATGTTGGCTCCAGGACGCGGAACGAGCCGCAAAGAGCGAGGCCACCGAGGTGTGAGGCCGCGCCACCAGGAGACCGGACCGCCCCCTCGGGAGCGAGCCGGAGGAGGGTTCCTCGAAACGGCTCGCTTCCGCGTCTTACTTGTTCTCGGGGGCGGTTTTGGTGCGCCGCGAGACAAGCCACGCGGTGAGTAGCCCGCCGACTGCGCCAAAGACGTGAGCCTGCCAGGAGACGCCCGACTGGGGCGCGATCGACAGCAGGAGCGCACCGCCGAACAGAACCGCGACGATCAGGCCGATCGCGATCTGCAGGAAGCTGCGCGCGAAGAAGCCGCGCGCCAGGAGGAAGGTCGCGTAGCCGAACACGACCCCGCTGGCACCGATCGTGTCCGTGCCGGTTGAGCTGAGTGCCCAGGCACCCAGACCGCTGACGACGGCCGCGACCGCTGTGAGCGCGATCAGCCGGACGGGACCGTCGAACGCGATCACCAGACCGAGAATGATCAGCGGGATCGTGTTGGCGAGCAGATGCGCGAAGCTTGCATGCAGGAACGGCGCGCTCAGGATTCCCGGCAGGCCGGAGAGGTGACGGGCGATGATGCCGTCAGAGTCAAGGCGCTGGTTGTCCAAGGCATTGACGATCTCGACAAGCCACATCGCGGCGACCAGCACGCCCACGACGACCGCGCCCTCGTAGAAGCTCTGCCTGTGCGAGCGCAGCCGACCGACCTGATCTTCCATGCGCACAGTCTGGCGGATCGTAGGATGGCGGCGTGAGCTCAGCTCGAACGCACTGTCGCGTCCCGGCGCTTGCCGCCGCGCTCGGCTCGATCATCGCGCTCGCCGGCTGCGGGACTCAGAAGAGCACGCTGCCACCACCGCCATCGGGTGCCAGCGGCTTCGTTCCGCTGACGCGCCTGGCTCGCTACCCGGAGGTGTATGCGGGCGCAGCCGTCACGACGCTCGGGACGATCACGAAGTCCGCAGCAGGCATCTGGACGATCACCGACGCAGGTGTCCGGACGCGGATCGAGGTCTACCCGATCGCGCTGGCGGCTCACTGGGCGGGCCGGCTCGTCTACGCGAGCGGGCAGCTACACGTCACGTTCCAGACCGGTTACGAGTTCCAGCTGGCCGACATCGCGCGAGCGGATCGGTAGAGGCGCGGCGATGGCTGGCGGCCGGCTCAGATTGCGCACCGTCCGTTCACTCGCGATCGGCGTGGCGGCCGTGTTGCTCGCGGTCGGCTTGCTGCTCCCCCGATCGCGCGGCAGCTCACCGGCACCTGCACTACCCCACTCAGCGCTGCGCGGCACGGCGGTGACGGTGGCCGCGCTCCGCGGGCATGCCGTCGCGGTTGCGTTCTTCGCGAGTTGGTGTCCGGGCTGTCACACCGAGGCGGCGGCGCTAGAGCGCGTCGCCGCAAGCGCTGGCCCAGACCGCGTCGTCGGCGTTGCCTATGACGACCGCACTGCGAGCGCGATCGGTTTCGCGTCGCGTTACCGTTGGACGTTCCCGCTGTTGGACGATCCAGCCGGCAACACCGGGGCCGCATACGGCATCTCACATCTGCCCACCACCGTGATCCTCAACGCGCGCGGGCAGATCGTCGCCCGTGAAGTCGGCCCGCAGACGGTGACGCGGTTGCGCGCAGCCCTCAGGGCAGCCGGCTAGTCCTTGGCAGGTTGAGTGTCGAGCGGGCTCTGGACCGCGTCCTGCTCGCTCTTGATGCGCTCGCGCTCGGCAAGCCGGTTCGAGCGACGGATCTGCGCCTCGCGCTCGCGACGGCTGCCCTCTTCGTCGCCGATCGCGAGCGGCGGCACCGCGATCGGACGGCCGTGTTCGTCAACGGCAACGATCGTCAGGTAGGCGGTATTGGTATGCCGTCGCTCTCCGGTCAGTGGGTTCTCCGCCTCGACGCGTACGCCGACCTCCATCGAGCTGTGCCAGACCGCGTTCACGCGCGCCGAGAGCGTCACCAGCTCACCGATGAAGACGGGAACGAGAAACGTCATCCGGTCGCACGCAGCCGTCACGACACGCTCGCGGGCGTGGCGAATCGCCGCGAGGCTCGCCGCCTCATCGCAAAGCTTCATCACGACCCCACCGTGCACCGAGCCCGTCAGGTTGGCGTCCTGCGGGCCCATCCAGTGCGTCAGCGTTGCCGCCGGTGCCCCAGCGTCTCGATGTTGCATCGCAATGCATCGTAGGAACTTCAAGGCGTCGCCGGGGCATGTCGATTAGAAAACTGTGCCGTCGCGATGTCGCGAGCTGCACGAAAGGCTTCACTTGACGCTTCAGCTGATCCCCGACCCCTCGGACAAAGCACCTTCGCGCCCGCTATCCGGCGAGGTCGACGACCGCGAGTATCGCGATCTGTTCGACCACGCCGGCGTCCTGCTGGCTATCCTCGACGCTGAGGGTCGTTTCATCTCCGTAAACGCGGCTTGCCGACGCGTCCTCGGATACGAGCCCGCGCAGCTGATCGGATGCTCGCTGTTCGACTTCGTCCAGGCTGCCGGCGCGCAGGACGTCGGTGAGGGATCGAGCCGCAGGCGCGCCGATGACAAGCAGCGTGATCCGTTCGTCGAGTTACTCGCTCGGCATCCGCATGCGGACGGGTCGTGGCGCTGGCTGCGCTGGAGTGGCGATACGCAGGGCGAGCGCTGGTATGCGGCAGCTCGTGATGTCACCGACACGATCAAGCTCGAGGGCCGCGTTGGTCGCGATGTGCTCACCCAGCTGCCGAATCGAGGCGTGTTCGTCGACGAGCTGACTGCGGCACTCAGCGAGATCGCGCAGGCACCCCCGCCGCGCTTCGGTGTACTCGACACGGCCGCCTCCAGCGCGCGTCTCGGCGTGTTGTTCGTTGACATCGACGGGTTGAAGCAGGTCAATGACGGCATCGGACACGACGCCGGTGACCGGCTGATCACCGAGGTCGCCGAGCGCCTGCGGTCCGCGGTACGTGGCGAGGATCTCGTGGCGCGCCTCGGGGGCGACGAGTTCGGCGTCATCGTCCGCTCACTCGCGGACCCCAGCGAGGTGAGTCGCGTCGCCGAGCGGATCCTCGAGCTGCTCGGGTCCCCGATCGAGCTTGGCCGCGGACCCGTCGCGAACTCGGCGAGCATCGGGATCGCTGTCCTTGACGATCCGGCGACGAGCGCCGCGGAGTTGATCCATCGGGCCGATCTGGCCATGTACCGGGCGAAGGCCCAGGGGCGCAACCGTTACGTCGTCTTCGACGCACAGATGCGCGCCGAGCTGCAGCTCCAGCTCGACATGGAGCGGGACCTGCATCACGCGCTCGCGCGCGGCGAGCTAGCGCTTCACTACCAGCCGATCGTCTCGCTCGCCGACAACAGCATCGTCGGAGCCGAGGCGCTGCTTCGCTGGAACCACCCCGATCGCGGCATCCTGAACGCGGCCGAGTTCCTGCCACTCGCTGAGCAGAACGGCCTGATCCTGCCGCTCGGCCGCTGGGTGTTGCAGACGGCTGCCCGGCAGGCAGCTTCATGGAGTGTTCTGGACGGCCCGCAGATAACCGTCTCCGTCAACATCTCGCCGCGCCAGCTAGCGGACGAGGAGCTCCTCGACATGGTTCGCAACGCCCTCGAGACGAGCGGACTAGCGCCGCAGTATCTCTGCCTCGAGATCGGCGAAAGCGCTCTGCTGGCCGACGCTGCCCGCGTAGCATCGCGCGTCGTGGCGCTGCGCGGGCTGGGCGTGCAAATCGCCTTCGACGACTTCGGCGCGGGAGACTCGCTGCTGGGCGGCCTGCCGGCACTGCCGGTCGACGCGATCAAGCTCGGGCGTGATTTCGTCAAGCAGTTCAGCTCCGACCCCGCTTCACCGGCGCGTGCGGTTCTCATCGCCACCATCGCGGCGGCGCGCGAGCTCGGGATGCGCTTGATTGCATGCGGCGTCGAGGATCCGTCTCAGCTCGACGTGCTGCGCGCCGTCGGCTGTGCGTTCGCTCAGGGCAACGCGGTCGCGCCGGCGACAAGTGACGCGGTCCAGCGCGCCGGCGACGCGATCGGCTGATCGCCAGCTTTCGCTAAGCCGGGCTTGAGCTTCGTGCCCGACGATTCTTGACAGCATTCAGCGCCGTGCGTGACCTGTCATGACCCACAAGCACCCGCACATGAGTCTCGAGAGCTTTCACGCGCGGGCTACCGCGCGCGCGCGGCTGCGCGAGCGCCGCGGGCGGGCGCGCAGGATCCGCACGCGCGTCGTCGCCGTGACGGCTGTGCTGCTCGCTGTCGCGTGGGCGGCGATCGGAGTCCAGATGGCTCTGGGCGACGATCCGACGCTCGTCGCCGACGCCCGCGTGCACGCGGAGCGAGTCGCGGCGCTCGCGCTCGTTCGCCGGGAAGACTTGGCGCGTGAGGCTCTCGCGCACGCCCGTGCAAGAGCGGCGCATGAGCGAGTGCTCGCGGCGCAAGCCCGGACGGCACGCAGTCAGGCAGCACGCGAGGCCGCAAAGCGCGCGGCAGCTGCGGCACAGGCTGCAGCTCGGCAGGCGGCGCAGGACGCCGCCGCGGCCGCTTCGCAGAGCGCTGCCGCCGCTGCGCCGAGCGCGCCGTCGAGCTCAGCCTCCAGCGGTTCCGCCGCTACGCCGACGCCGGTGGTGACGCAGGTCTCCTGAGGTCTGGTGCGCTAGACGTTGAAGAAGTCGATACCGAGGTGCTGCAGACCGTTCTGTGCCTCCGCGTTGAGCACCGTCAGCTCGTTCGTCCAGATCAGCACGCCCATCGTGATCAGCACCGCACCACCGAAGAAGACGACGATCGCGTAGTGGCGCTTGACGGCGGCGAAGATACTTGCCATGCGGTCGAACGCAAGCGCCGTAGCGAGAAACGGGATCGCGAGACCGGCCGAGTAGAACGCGAGCAGGAGGGCACCACGACCTTCGGAGCTGGCCGTTCCGGCCGCCGTCAGGATCGCGCCGAGCGTCGGCCCGACGCACGGCGTCCAGGCGATCGCAAACGCCGCGCCGGCGAGCAGCGGCCCGCCCCTCCCTGCTCGCGCGAGCAAGCGCTGCGGATGCCACTCCCGGCCCAGCCGCGGCACTATCGCGGCCGCGATGTAGACCACTCCAAGGGCGGTGATCACGCCTGCGGCTACGCGCTCGAGGACCACCCTGTTCTCGACCAGCGCGGAACCGATCGCTGTAGCGCCCAGCCCGAACAGGATGAAGATCGTCGAGAAGCTCGCAACGAACAGCAGGCTCGGACCCAAGACGCGGCGCGCGCTGGTCTGGCGGAGCTCCGCCGGCGACACCCCGACCACGGTTGACAGGTAGCCCGGAACGAGCGGTAGGACACAGGGCGACAGGAACGAAACGGCTCCCGCGGCGACTGCGGCGAGCACCCCGACGCCAGAGGCAGGATCAGCGAGAGCCACGCCGGAATCGTAGAGCGCGCCGTGACTCTAGGGCGAGCTCAGCCCGGCGATCGCTGCTGACAGCTGCCCACCCTGCCACGCGATCGGCGGACGCCCCTCGTCTTCGACTATCAGCTCGGCGTTACCGAGCGCGCTCGCCCAGGCTTGTGCGGTCGCGAGAGGATGCTCGGGATCGGCCTCGTCGCGGCTTGCAACGACGAGCGCCGGGACAGCGATCACGCCCAGCTCGTCGAAACGTTCGAACGGGCGGGATCGCGGCACGGCGGCCAGCGCGTCGGCGACCGCCGCAAGGTCGGCGTGCAGCGCCAACCTCTGCCGGATCACGGTCTCGACGGTCGCGCGCCAAGCCTGTGGCATCTGCGAGAAGTCATACGCGGCCAGGAAGCCGTCGATGCCGCCGGCGCGCAGACCGTCGGATAGGGCGTCCCAGTGGTCGAGCCGCGCCCCCGCAGCTGCCGGGTCATACCCCGGCGTCACGAGAACCAGACCGGCGACCCGCTCTGGGCGCTCGAGCGCGAAGCGCACCGCCGTGTGCGCTCCCATCGAGACGCCGACAAGGATCGGCCGCGCGAGCCCATACGCGTCAAGCACGTGCTCGAGGTCGGCCGCCAGCGCCGCGTAGGAGTAATCGCCGTCCGGGGGTGGCGAGGACGCTCCATGCCCGCGCGCGTCGTAGAGGACCACGTCGTGCCCGTTTCGCTCGAGCGCGCGTGAGCCCATGAGCACGTAGCGGCGGGTCGCGGTGAGGCCGTGCAGCCCGACGAGCGGGATGCCCCGACCCGCTTCCTGCGCCACCAGGCGTACGGCGCCTGCCTCGATCGCTCGGTCCACAGCGCTCGAATCGTAGGCTGTGTGAGTGGCGGTCATCGATGTTGGTCAGCTTGACTTCGAACGCGAGGTGCTCGAGCGCTCGCGCACGACCCCCGTCGTGGTCGACTTCTGGGCCGCGTGGTGTGCTCCCTGCCGTCAGCTTGGGCCGCTGCTCGAGGCAGCTGCTGCTGCGCGTGATGGCGAGGTCGTGCTCGCGAAGGTCGACACCGATGCCAACCCTGGCCTCGCCCAAGCCTGGGGTATCCAGGGCATCCCAGCCGTCAAGGCATTCCGCGACGGTCGCCTGGCTGCCGAGTTCGTCGGCGCGGTGCCAAGGTCAGAGGTCGAAGCGTTCTTCGACGGCCTCGTACCGA
This sequence comes from Solirubrobacteraceae bacterium, assembly GCA_050010595.1. Taxonomy (GTDB): domain Bacteria; phylum Actinomycetota; class Thermoleophilia; order Solirubrobacterales; family Solirubrobacteraceae; genus Palsa-513. Next base: position 45,761 of record JBEKKS010000001.1, on the reverse strand, counting down.
GCGAGGCCGACCGCCTCGTGCAAGCCGGCGACGAGGTCTCTCTGCGCCGCGCGCTCGAGCTCGTGCCCGGACGCGCGGACGCGGCGATTGCGCTTGCCCGCATCCTTCTGGCCCGTGGTGAGATCGAAGACGCCGACCGACTGCTGGCCGACGTCCCCGCCGGCTTCGAGGCGGACGGGCTGCGCGCTCGGGTGGCGCTGCAGCGGGCCGGAATTCTCACCGAGGCAGTCGCGGCGATCGACGCGGGTGAAAGCGACGTGGCCTTCGAGCTGCTGCTGGGCGCGCTGGCGGATCCGAGTCGAGCAAGCGATGAGGTCCGGCTTGTACTGGTCGGGGAGCTGGCACGCCTCGCACCCGACGATCCGCTTGCGCGCGACGTGCGCAAGCGCCTCGCCACACTGCTCTTTTGAGCCGTGCGCTGGCGTCTGGCCCAGCGAGCACAATCGCCGGGTGGCAGAGCAGCGTCGCGTCATCGCGCACCTGGACATCGACGCCTTCTACGCGTCGGTTGAGCTACAGCGTCACCCCGAGGCGCGTGGCCGGCCGCTCGTCGTTGCCGGCACGGGCCCGCGTGCAGTCGTCACGACTGCCAGCTATGAGGCCCGGCGCTACGGAATCGAGTCGGCGATGCCGGCGGCTCGCGCCCGGGGGCTCTGCCCGGATGCGATCTTTCTGGCGCCCGACTTCACCGCCTACCGTGCCAAGAGCCGCGAGGTTTGGGACATAGTTCGCACGCGCTTCGCGACCGTCGGCCAGGTTGGCATCGACGAAGCGTATGTCGATGTCAGCGACCTCGCGCGCCCGTTGCCCGCGCTGCGCGATCTCGTGGCGGAGCTGCGCGGGCGAACCGGGCTGGTGATGTCCGTCGGGATTGGACCGTCGCGACTCGTGGCCAAGACCGCCAGCGCGGCGTTCAAGCCGGCTGCGTTCGTTGCAATGGGGCGCGAGCAGGCGGCAGCGCACTTCGCTCCGTACCCGGTTCGGGTATTGCAGGGGATCGGACCAAAGACCGCCGAGCGCCTTGCTGCGCTTGGAATCACTACGGTCGCGGAGCTCCAGCGCACGCCTGTCGCGCTGCTCGCCGATCGTTTCGGACAGCGGCATGCAGCAGCGCTCGGAGAGCGCGCGTACTTTCACGACGACACGCCGGTCGAGACAACGCGTGTCGCGAAATCGCGCTCGAGCGAGATCACGTTCCCGACCGACATCAGCGACGTGGCGCAGCTCGAGGAGACACTCGTCGAGCTCGCGCGCGAGCTGGCCGATGGGCTCCAGGCGCGTGCGCTACGCGCGAGAACGATTGGCGTAAAGGTTCGCCTCGACGATTGGACGACGGTGACGCGGGCACGGACGCTCGATCGCTTCGTCGATGACGGACCGACGATCAGCGCGGTGGGGCTCGAGTTACTGCGCGCTTACGCGCCGCCACGGCCGGTGCGCCTGCTCGGCGTACGTGTCGCGTCATTCGCCGACGAGCAGCGCCCGGCAGCGGCGGCCTGTGATCAGCGCCAGCTGTCCCTGCCGCTCTAGGATCCAAGCGTGGGGATTCACCTTCTGCCGTTCGTTGGCGTCTCGCTACTGCTCGTCATCGCGCCCGGCCCGGACACTGTTCTCGTGACCAAGAATGCGCTGCTCTACGGGCGACGGCTGGCACTTGGCACGGTTGCGGGCATCTCCCTTGGCCTGCTGGTCTGGACAGCTGCTGCAGCCCTCGGTGTCGCGGCGGTCTTGCGCGAGTCAGAGGTCGCGTTCACCGTGCTGAAGGTTGTTGGCGCGACCTACCTGGTCTGGCTAGGCATCGGTGCGCTGCGCACCGCGCGCTCGCAAACCGCGGGAGCCTTCTCGCTTGGCGAGCCAGCGGCCGAGCCGCCGCGACCCGCTCAGGGCTTCCGGCAGGGGCTGCTGTGCAACCTCGGCAACCCAAAGATCGCGATCTTCTTCACGAGCCTGCTGCCGCAATTCGTCTCGGCGCACAGGCCGGAGCTCGTGCCGTTCCTCGTGCTTGGCGCGGTGTTTGCGCTGCTCGGCCTGACCTGGTTGTGCTGCTACGCGCTACTTGCGACGCGCCTCTCGGCGCTGCTGCGAAGCCCGCGCATGAAGACAGCGCTGGATACGTTCACGGGCCTCGTCCTGATCGGCGTCGGCATCCGTTTGGCGCTCGAGCCGCGCTCGCCGGGTGGTCGTGCCGCCGTTCGGGTGGGGGGGGCACGACCACGCGGTCAGTGGTTCGCCCATACGTCGGTGAGGTCTCCCGCACCAAGCGCCACCTTCGTCGCGTAAGTCAGATCGTAGGTTCGCCCAGCCACGTACGGGCCGCGGTCGATCACGGGAACGCGCACGCTGCGGCCGCGGTAGCGCAATGTCACGCGCGTGCCGCACGGCAGCGTGCGGCTGGCGACGCCAAGCGTGCTCGCCGTCAGCTCCTCGCCACAGGCGGTGAGGCCGCCCGGCCCGTACCACGACACGAGCACTTCGTGGTAGACAGTCAGCGTCGCGGCGGGCGTTTCGTAGGTTCCGTCGGGCCCGCTGATCTGCAGCCGCAACGCGTCGCTGCCCAGCCGCCGCGGGCGGAACGTGAGGTCAAACGTGCCCGCCGCCACCGGCCCGGCGGCCGCGACCGCTGCCCAACCGTGGCGTACGCGCTCCTCGAGCGTGACCGCCTCGCTGGCGAGCGTGGGCGCCAGTGCGCCCGCGATCGTCGCCCGATGATCTACGAGTACGTTCGCCCGGAGCAGGCGACTTGCCAGGACCGCGTCGCCGAACACCGGCGTGGCCGCCTCCAGCGCGGTCGATGTCTTGCCTGCCGCGGTGCCTACTACTGCCAGACCGGCGACGCAGGGAACCACCATCGCGCCCGCAATGGGCGCGATCAGTTTGCGACTGATCAATTGCACTCCTTACCTCGCGCCTACGGGGTTAGCTGTCGGGCTCGCGTGGAATGCCGCAGCTCTCGGTGAGCCGTGATCCTTCGACGCTATGGCCGCGGTCGTAGCGGCCGATTCGCCCCATCCGTAGTCACTTGCGCTCGCGCGCCCGACTACGGCAGTGGGTCCCCCGCTCGCCCACGCTGGATGCAAGGCGACTCGGCGGTCATGTTATGAACCGTGTTCATGGTACCGGGCGCGGCAGTCGGACCGCACCGGTATCCCCGGAGACGCGGCTCTGCTCGGGGATAATCGAGGGATGCAAGACGACCGACGCATGCGCCTCGCGCTCTGCCAAATCAATTCCACGGTCGGCGACATCGCCGGTAACGAGGCCTTGATCGCCCGCGGCATCGAGTCCGCGCGCGTATCCGGCGCTGAGCTGGTCGCGTTCGGTGAGCTTGCTCTGACCGGCTACCCGCCGGAAGACCTGCTCTACAAGGAGCACTTCCTGCGCGACGCGCGTGCAGCGCTCGAGCGCCTGGCACTCCAGACCCGCGGGCTGGTGGCGGTCGTCGGCTTCCCCGAGAGCGCCGGGCGCGTCTACAACGCGGCAGCGATCCTCGCCGACGGGCGCGTCGCCGGGATCTACCGCAAGATCCACCTCCCCAACTACGGGGTCTTCGACGAGCAGCGCTACTTCAGCGCGGGAGATCGTCCGGGCGTGATCGAGCTGAATGGGACGCGCATAGGCATAACGATCTGCGAGGACATTTGGGTTCCCGGGACGCCGTGCGCGGAGCTGGCGAGCGCGGGTGTGGCGTTTACGCTGAACGTCTCGGCATCGCCGTATCACGCCGGCAAAGGGGTCGAGCGCGAGCGCGATGTGGTCGGCGCGCGCGTCTCGGAGACAGGGGTCGCGCTTGCCTTTTGCGCGCTTGTCGGCGGGCAGGATGAGCTCGTGTTCGATGGCCACAGCTTCGTTCTTGACGGCGACGGGACATTGATCGCGCGAGCCGGGCAGTTCGTCGAGGAGCTGCTGATCTGCGACATGCCGCTGCGATCGGCGGCGCCCGAAAGCGACACCGCGGCCGAGCTGCTCGCGAGCGTCGAGCTCCCCCCGCTGGGCGCCGGCGCCGCGGAACCGCGGATCGCAGCCCTGCTCGCGCCGCGCGAGGCCGAGATCTACGCTGCCCTCGAGCTCGGACTGCGCGACTACGTGCGCAAGAACCAGTTTCGCCACGTAGTGCTGGGCCTCTCGGGCGGGATCGATTCGGCGCTCGTTGCGACGCTCGCCGCTGACGCGCTCGGGGCTGACCACGTGAGCGCGGCCGTGATGCCATCGGAGTTCTCGTCGCCCGCCACGCAAGCCGACGCGCGCCTGCTCGGTGCGACCCTCGGTCTCGAACTCTTCGAGCTCCCGATCGCCGATCCGTTGCAGAGCTACGAGCGCCTGCTCGCTCCGGCGTTCGCAGACCGCGCGCCGGACATCACCGAGGAGAACCTACAAGCGCGGATCCGCGGGAACCTGCTGATGGCGCTGTCGAACAAATTCGGCTGGCTGGTCCTCACGACCGGGAACAAGTCCGAGATGTCGGTCGGCTACTCGACGCTCTACGGCGATTCGGCAGGCGGCTTCGCGGTGATCAAGGACATCGAGAAGACGCTCGTCTACGCCCTCGCGCGTTGGCGCAACCGTGAGGGCGAGGTGATCCCCGCAAGCATCATCGAGCGTCCGCCGTCGGCTGAGCTGCGTGCGGGGCAGCTCGACAGCGACTCGCTGCCGCCCTACGAGACGCTCGACGCGATCTTGCGCGGATACGTGGAGCGCCACGCCGGGCGGGAGGAGCTGATTGCGAGCGGGCTCCCAGCGGATGCGGTGGAGCGCGTGATTGCGCTCGTCGATGCCTCTGAATACAAGCGCCGCCAGGCGCCGCCGGGCATCAAGATCACTGAGCTCGCGTTCGGGCGTGATCGGCGCATGCCGATCACTAACCGCTACCGCGGCTGAGCTGCGCGATCCCCGTCGAGCAGCGCTTGCGACCAGCGCTGCTCGACGTGTCCGAACCGCCAGAGCGTGACCGACACGATCCAAGTCACGAGGAAGATGGCGACGATCGCGTACCCCAGCGTGTTGATGTTGATGTTCTCGAGCCAGGACCAGAACGAGCCGGCGAGGTTCAGCTTGGAGGCGATCAGCCCACCCAGCTCGACTGTGCCGATCAGTATCGCGACTGCGACCGAGAGTCCCGTGATCACGAGGTTGTAGAAGACGCGCCGAACGGGCGCCGAGAAGGCCCACGCGTACGCGCGGCTCATCAGCAGGCCGTCCAGCGAGTCCATCAGCGACATGCCCGCCGCGAACAGGACCGGCAGACATATAACCGCGTACCACGGCAGCCCTGCGCCGGCGGCGCCGCCGGCGAGGACGAGCAGCGCTACCTCCGTCGCGGTGTCGAAGCCGAGGCCGAAGAGCAGGCCCACCGGGTACATCTGCGCAGGTCGCGCGACCGTGCGCGTGAAGCGTCCGAGGAGCCGGTTCATCAGGCCGCGCTTTGCCAGCTGCTGCTCGAGTGCCAGCTCGTCGAACTGGCCGCGTTTGATCCCCCCGATCAGCCTGACGATTCCAACCAGGATCATGACGTTGAGCGCAGCGATCAGGTAGAGGAAGCCTCCGGACACGAGCGTGCCGACCCAGCCGGTGATCGTGTGGAGGCTCGAGCCGTGCCGCGCGACGGGCGCGTCCAGCGCGCGAACACCGAACGCGATCAGCGCTGCGAGTCCGAAGACGATCGTCGAGTGTCCGAGCGAGAACCAGAAGCCGACGCTCACGGGTCGCTTGCCCTCGGACATCAGCTTGCGCGTGGTGTTGTCGATCGCGGCGATGTGGTCGGCGTCGAACGCGTGGCGCAAGCCGAGAACGTAGGCGGTCAACCCAACGCCGAGCGTCACCGCACCGGCGCGCGCGAGATGGTCGGCGTGGCTGACCGCGAGCAGCGCGGTGAGGCCGCCGATGTGAAGGGCGATGACGACAAACGCCATTCCGGAGATCGCCCGGCGCTCGTCACGGTCGGCCGCTCGCCAGCCTGACCGAAGACGCCGGGCGCGGTGATACGGACCCATGGTGCGAGGTTATCCCGCCGTGCCCCGGCGCGACTGCGGAGAACTACGCGTCCGCCGCCCAGCGGACGGCAATCGTCACGCGCGATACGGCGCAGCGCCGCCCGTGATCGTCGGCGAGCTCGACGTCCCACACCCAGGTAGTCCGCCCGCTGTGTAGCGGACGGGCGACCGCGTCGATCCGCCCCTCGCTGATCGGTCGCAGGAAGCTAGTGTGGTTCGCGAGTCCGACCGCGTAGCCGCCCTCGCGCAGCACGCCGGCCATCGTGCCGCGCGACGCGAGCGTCTCAGCGACTGCCGCCAGCACCCCGCCGTGAACGATGCCGACGGGCTGAAGCAGCTCCGGGCGGACGATGACGTGCGCGCGCACGAGCTCGGGACCGACCTCGTCGAGCTCCACTCCAAGCAGGGCGTCAAACGCCTGGCTGCTCGTCAGGACGGCGTCTACCTCGTCCACGGTGACGCGGGTGCGGCTAGCCCGCCAGCCGGCGCAGGTCGCGCACGAGCAGCAGGTGCTTGAGGTGCGTCGAGACGGTGGCGAGATTGTCGAGCGCCTCGAGTGCCTCCTTGCGGCGCTCGGGGTTGCGTGAGCGCAACGCCGGGGCGAGGATCTGCTGCAGCAGGTTCGCCTCACGGTCGACGGACGAGCGGAAGACACGGAGGTTGCGGCCACCCACGCCGTAGCGCGAGAGCTCGCGCACCGCGCGGATGATCTCGCGCTCGGTCTCGTCGTAATAACGCGTCCCGTCGCGTTTCTCGCCCTGGATGACCCCGAACTCCTCGAGCTCGCTGACCAGCTCGGGATCGGCCTGGGTGTCCTGGAGTACGTCGGCGAGGCTGAAATACACGGGGGCGTCGTTGACGGCGACGCTCGAACGCAGCCGTGCCTGGGCCTTCGCGCCGTCGCTGGCGGGCATCTCCGCTGCTCCGGTGCGCCCGTTGGCGAGCTCCTGGCGGATGACGCGCAGCGGCAGGAACTCATCGCGCTGGAGTCGCAAGATCGTCCGCAAGCGCGTGACGTCGTCGGCGCTGTACTTGCGGTAGCCGCCCGCACTGCGCTGCGGCGCCAGCAGCCGCTGATCCTCGAGGTAGCGGATCTTCGAGATCGAGATGCCCGGGAACTCCGCCGAAAGTGCTTTGCACACTGCGCCGATGGTCAGCTGCTTGACGGACGAGCGTCGAGCGTCGACTGCGTCGGTGTCGGGCGCGACGCTCATGTGATCCGGAAGGTCAGCTTGTACTTGCCCACCTGCAGCTCGTCTCCGTCAGCGAGACGCTGCGAGTCGATCCGCTCGCGGTTGACGTAGGTCCCGTTGAGCGAGCCGCAGTCGTCGAGATACCAGTCGTTCCCACGCTTGACGAGCAACGCATGGTCACGCGACACGGTGATGTCGTCGAGGAAGACGGCCGAGTCTGGACGGCGCCCGATCGTCATCTGGTCGCCCTTCACGTGGAAGCTCTCCCCTGCCCGGCCCCCGCCGGCGCGAATGACGAGCGCGGCGCCTGCGTCGATCTCGTCGACGTCCACCGGGATGAAGTCGCCCGTCTCACCGACGCGGTAGGTCGCGGTCGTCGGCTCGCCGCTGCCTTCGCGATCGATCAGCGCACCGCACTTCTGGCAGTAGTTGGCCCCCTCGGGGTTGATGAAGCCGCACTCGGCGCAGTGCAAGGCCACCGCAACAACCACTCGCTAGATCTCTGGCGCGGGGTCGGCACTCGCCCGGCCAGCGAGGATCTGGGTCAGCTTCTCTACGTCGGCGCCGCTGATGATCTCCTCGCCGCCGTCATGCTTGCGCCGCAGGCGGTTGACAAGCTCCGCACGCAAGATGTCGATCCTCCCGTGGAGGAGGCGTCGCTGGTAGGAGATCTCGGTCTCCTCCTTGCTCAGCTGCGAGATCAGGTCCTTGAGCTCTATGTCGGTCAGGGCGCCGAGGTCGGGAAACGTTTCGTCCATGCTGTCCTCCGGGAGGGGGCTGGCAAACGAGTATAGACGCGCGCCGCCCTAAGGATCAAGTTCAGCTTGAGCTTGATGTTTGTGTTGCGAAGCCGCGGCGCAGATACCCGACCGCCGCTACCCAGGCGAGCGCAAGGCCGGCAAAGAAGAAGCCCTCGCCAACCGCGTGGACGCCGATCAGCTCGAGCCAGATCCCGAACATCGTCGGGCCGACCGCGATCCGCCCAACCCAGCTGATCCGCAGCGCGCGGCCGCCATGCACCCACGCCTGGCCAGCTGCCAGCATCAAGACCTCGCGCGCCAGGAGCGTGGCGATCGCCCAGCGCGGCAGGAGCTCGTAGGACCAGCACGCGACCCCACCGGCGAGGACGAGTAGCCGGTCGATAAACGGATCGAGGGCTGCGCCGAGGCGGCTGTACTGACCGGTCACGCGGGCCGTGATCCCGTCGAGGTAGTCGCCTGCGCCGGCAAGGAAGAAGCAGATTCCGGCTGCCGCGTCGACCCCGGTGTGCGAGCTGTACTCGAAGACGAGGAAGAGCGGGATCAGGGCCGCCCGCGTGAAACCGATCGCGTTTGGGATCGTCCACGGACGCCACGGTGCATCGACGCCAGTCTGCGGCGGCGCTGGGCCAGAGCGATCGAGACCGAACAGTCGCCGCTTGCTCAGTCGAGCTGGCGGCACAGCTCCTCCACCGCGCCGAGCGGGTCGGCGAGCGGCACCCCCGGCGCCGCGGCTCTACCACGACGCAGCTGCACCTCGACCTCGCCGCTCTCGGCGGTGCGACGCCCAACGGTCAAGCGCAGCGGACAACCCAGAAGCTCGGCGTCGGCGAACTTCTCCCCCGCGCCAAGGTCGCGGTCGTCGTAGCAGAGCGAGATCCCTCCGGCGAGCAGCTCGTCGTAGAGGCCGTCTGCAACCTCGCGCTCGGGACTGCCCGGCTTGCCGATCGCGACCAGGTGGACCTGGAACGGCGCAATCGCCGCAGGCCATGAGATGCCGGCGTCGTCGGCGTACTGCTCGACCGCAGCGGCGGCGATCCGCGCCGGCCCGATCCCATAGGAGCCCATCCAGATCGGCTGCTCCTTGCCGTTCTCGTCCAGATATCGGGCGCCGAGGGCGTCCGCGTAGCGCGTGCCAAGCTGGAAGATGTTCCCGACTTCGATCGCGGGCTCGATCGTGATCGGTTGACCGCCGACCAGATCGCCGGCCTCGACGGTGCGAATGTCGACGCGCTCGAACTCGAAGTCGCGCCCGGGCTCGACTCCCCGCAGGTGGAAGTCAACCCGGTTGGCGCCGACGACGTAGCCGCCTGGTCCGACGCCGGCGTCGAGCAGGACCCGCACCCTGCCGCCGAGCCCGACAGCTCCGAGATACCCCGGTGGGCCGATCTGCTCTGCGATCTCCGCTTCGGTCGCGGGCCGCCACTGGCCGCCGAGCGCGGCGGCCAGCTTGATCTCGTTGACGCGGTGGTCGCCGCGCAAGAGCACAAGCACCAGCCCGCTCCCCTCGGAGACGACCGGAAACGCTTTTAGCAGCGCGCTCTCGGCAACGCTGAGCTGGCCCGCCAGCTCAGCGATCGTGCTCGCGCCGGGGGTTGCGACCTCCTGCGGCTTAGGGAGCGGCGCATCGAGAACCGCCGGCCTTGGCTCCGCGCAGGCAACTTCGACGTTTGCCGCATAGCCCGGTGCGAGGGCGACCTCGTTCTCACCCGCAGCGCACGGGGCCATGTACTCGTGGGCGCCCGAGCCGCCCATCAGGCCGACGTCACCGGCGACGCGGTACCAGCGCAGGCCGACACGATCGAAGATGCGGTCGTAGGCCTCGATGTGCTTCTCGTAGCTTGCCTGCAGGCCGTCACGGTCGCGGTCGAAGCTGTAGGAGTCCTTCATCACGAATTCGCGCGTGCGCAACACTCCGGCGCGCGGACGAGGCTCGTCGCGAGCCTTCGTTTGGATGTGGTAGAGGATCAGTGGCAGGTCGCGATAGGAGCGGACCACCTGCGCGACGTGTGAGGTGACGGCTTCCTCGTGGGTCATCGCGAGCACCAGCTCCGCGCCGCGACGATCCTCCAACTTGAACAGCTCCTCGATCCCGTAACGGCCGCTGCGCTTCCACAGCTCAGCCGGGTTGATCAGCGGCATCAGCATCTCGTGCGCGCCTATGCGGTTGAGCTCCTCACGCAGAATCTGCGTGATCCGCGACTGCACGCGCCAGCCCGCCGGCAGCCACGTCCAAAGGCCGGCGCCCATCTGGCGCACGAGGCCGGCGCGGACCATCAGCTTGTGTGACAGGGCTTCAGCGTCCGCCGGCGCTTCCCGTTCGGTTGGAAGGAAGTAGGTCGATAGTCGTGTCATCGTCGCGAAGCCTAAGCGGTCTTGGGGAGCACGCGATCCCGGCCAGTTATTGTGCGGTAAACCCGATCTTCAAGGAGAACTGATGGCGTACACGCTCCCCGACCTCCCCTACGCCTTCGACGCGCTCGAGCCGCACATCGACGCGCGGACGATGGAGATCCACCACGACAAGCACCACGCCACCTACGTGACGAACCTCAACAATGCGCTCGAGGGCAACGAGCTCGCCGAGCTTCCGGTGGCTGAGCTGCTGACGAAGCTCGACAGCGTCCCAGAGGGGAAGCGCGCCGCCGTACGCAACAACGGTGGCGGTCACTACAACCACACCCTCTTCTGGGAGAGCATGAGCCACAGCGGCGGCGGCGAGCCGGGCGGTGAGCTGGCGGCAGCACTGAACTCCGCGTTCGGCTCATTCGCGGACTTCAAGGACCAGCTGAAGGCCGCCGGCCTCGGGCGCTTTGGCTCCGGCTGGGCGTGGCTCGTCCACCACAGCACAGGCCTCGAGATCGTCTCGACTCCCAACCAGGACAACCCGATCACCGACGGCAGGACGCCATTGCTAGGCGTCGATGTTTGGGAGCACGCCTACTACCTGCTCTACCAGAACCGCCGCCCCGATTACATCGACGCCTGGTGGAACGTCGTCAACTGGGACGTCGTCGCGGAGCGCTTCGCAGCGGCCTGATCGCGTCGGGCGTCAGACGGGCGGCGGCCGTCAGGCGAGCGCCGCCGCCCGACCGGGCAGCAGCGGGAAAGAGCGGTCGGCGCGCGAGGGAATGAGGTAATTCGCGCGCCGCAACACGAAGATGAACTCGTTGATGCCGTTGTTGACCGTGTCGCTGATCGCCGGATTCTGTAGCTGAGCGCCGGTCGCGTTCATCGCCGTACGGGTCGTCACGAAGTCGGCGATCGTGCGTTGAAGCGAAACGAAATGCAGTCCCGCCTGGCCACCGTCGGTCGTGTCGAAGTCGCGGCGCAGGATCAGTGGCTTACCGTCGCGTCGCGCGCGCGCAGATGTCTGGGAGTGCCCGACGACGCCGTAGCGGGTGACCGCCTGGTCGTAGAGGCTCGGATCGCCGGACGCGTCTGTCGTGAAGCGCGCAGCCTGCTGTGGCGTGATCTGGGGGGCGTACATGCGACCGACACGCTCGCGTTCGGTGAGCCCGCTGTACCAGTCATCGAGTCGGAGGCGCATGTAGCTGACCTGCTGTGTCGTGCCTTGCGCGAACGGCCCGTCAGGGATCGCTATCGCATCCTCGGTCGCCTGGTTTCGCAGCAGTCCGGACTTGAATCCCATGTAGAGCGGCGCCGTGGCCGGGACGGGGTGGCCCGCAGGAATGCCGCCCACGGTCTGATTCTTCGCCGGCAGTCCAGCACCGACGAACCCGGTTCGTGACTCGCGCCAGCGCAGCGCGGCCGAGAGGTCGAGCGGACCTGCCGCGCCGGGCAGCGCCGCGCCGTGAATCAGCGCTGCCTCAATCGCCGCGAGGCGCTGCTCGTCGTCGCTTGCGAGATGCAGGCACAGGTCGTAATCGTCGATCGCCGGCAACTCGAAATCAGACAGCGCAATAGCTCGGGGGATCGGGGAGCTGACCTTCAGGGCCCGCGCGAAGTAGGTGTGGCCCCATCCTGCTGTGAAGAGCAGGCCCGCCGGCTTCCAGGGGTATGCGCGCTCGAGCGTTCGCAGAGCCGCTTCGAGCAAGCGCGCGTGCGCGCCGCTCGCTGCGCCCTCGACGTCAAAGAACACGAGGCGGTCGTACCGCGGCGCCACGGCGTTCCCGTAAGAGTCGCGGGAGAGCGTCGCATTCCACGCGAATTGGCGGTCGGGTAGCGACGCCGGCTGGCGACCAAGCGCTACGGCGGGCAGCGTGCGAGCAGCCGCCTGCGCTGTATCGCCGAGGTCGATGCTCGGCAGTGCCCCGGCGGCGGCAGCAACCGCCGCGCCCGCCATGAACCGCCGGCGCGTCAGCCCGTGATCAGACATCCCGCGACCAGGCTATGCGGGGTGCCAGCGGAACGTGAAGCTGACTCGATGAGGATGGAGCCACACGTTCGCGTACTCCAAGTGGCGCGCGACCTCCGGCGGACTGATGAGGAGCGTCAGGTCGTAGGTACCGGGGCTTGGCAGGCTCACATTGTTGCCGTAGTGCGGGCCCATGTAGCGGGAGATCATCGCCCATTGACGGTCGTCGTACACGATATGGCCGTTGCGCGTGATCGTCGCCCAGACGCCCGCGTAGGGGATCGGCATGCCCGTTTGCGCGTCGCTCAGCATGACCATCAGGTGAAAGCTCGTGTGCGGCCCAGGCTTGACTTCCTGCATGCTCGTTCCGTCGGGGACGATGAACGACACGGCGCTGCGCGCCTCGGCGGTGATGCGCATCCCTTGCCAGGTGGTTGATGCGAGCACCGTTGTCGGCACGGCCTGGAGGCCCCCGACCTTCATGCTCGTGACGCTTCCGTCGTTCGAGTCGTGGGTCGGCATCACCATGGCGCTCGATCCCATGCTCGACGAGCTCGAGCTAGTTGAGCTCATGCTGCTCGACACGGAGCTGGTCGTCGCTGCGAGGTTCGTCTTGTCTGCGTTCACGCAGCCAGCGAGGACAAGGGGCAGCGCGAGCAACGGCAGGCTACGTCGAAGAGGCTTCATGCGAGTGAGACCTCCCGAGTCGCTTCGAGATCCATGGGTGAGCTCGATCTTGCGCGCTGCGGGACCGTTGCCGGGACAAGCGAGTACAGCACGAACGCGAGCAACACGAAGAGCGGCCCCGCGTTGGGGTCGGTTGCCCCGCCCGCGAACATTCCGCCGAACCCCTGCCCCAGCACCCAGAACGCCAGATTGAGGACGATCGAGAGCCAAAGGAAGGCGCGCGCCCTCCAGTTGACTGCAACTGCCACGCCGATTGCGGCTGATAGAGCGGCGAGCACGAGCGCGATCGGGACGCCGGCGCCCTCGACGGCGTTGGCTACCTGAACCTGCGCGTTGCTCAGCCAGACCATCCCCGACGGCGCGGCGTCAAGCGTGGCAGTGATGACATTCGGACCGTTGCTGGGGGCCTCGAGCCAGAGCCAGGCCATCACGAGCCAAAGAGCGCACCACGCCGTGCGGGCTCCCCTGACGCCGAGCAGACCGCCCGGACCGCGGCCCGGCCAAACCAACAGCCCGATCAGGGCGTACAGGAGCACAGCTCCCGGCGCGCCCGTGAGCGGGCTCGCCATCGCCATGAACATCATCCCGAGTCCCTCGCCGAACCACCAGACGACGAGCGCCCAGGCACAAGACGCAGCGATTGCGATCTTGACCGTCGGCCGGTACAGGATTCCGAGGCCGATCGTGATCTGGACGAGCGCAAAGACCGTGTTGAAGACGGCCAGGTCGTGCTGCGCGAGGTGCGCCGACCAGTTGATGCTGCTGGCGATCCAATCCGGCTGGCCGGCCGCCATCCCCTCGATCATCGCGATGAAGCCATGTGAGTACATGAACGACTGGAACTGCAGACCGCCGACGAGCAGCCAGATCAGAGCGAGCACCGTTTGGGCGGCTCGTGTTCGATCGCTTGCGAAGTACGCTCGCGCGGCGCGGAGGGCCGGTTGGGGGGCGACCTCTCGGACCTGTTCGCGCGCTGCGGTTGTGCGGCTGCTCATTGCTCCCTCCCGATCGACGTCATCCCGCAACATGCCTGCGCGGCTCGATAGCGCCGAACGCGCTCTCGGCACGCCACGCGTCTAGCTGGCCGACCGCCATGTCCGTGTCCCTGTCGTCTGCGGTGGCAGGCTCCGGCTCACGGCGGCGACCGGCACGCAGCGGCGCTACCTCGCCGCCCGGGTAGCGGTGCGCAAGGATGCGCAGCAGAACCCAGCCAGCGACAGCGAGCAGGTGCGGCGCCTCGGCCGCCGGCGTTGTGCGGCCCGTCGCCAGGTCGACGCCGGCGGTTACGGCCAGTAGCAGCGCGATCCCTCCAACCAGCAGATGCATCCCACGGGCGTTGGCCGGACGCCACGCCGCTGCTAGGAAGCCGAACGCCAGGGCCGCATCGAATGCGCCCATCTCGTGCGCTACGTGGATCGGCGCAGAGCCGTCCGATCCAAGCACCAGGGCCGGCACCGTGAGGACGAGCTGGACGAGCGCGACGCCGACGAGCGCCAGGCGGATCTGGGTGAGCTCGCTGAGACGTAGCGAGCGTGTTGGCGCCGACTCGCCCACGGTTGCGAGCAACGAGGCAGGCGCGCCCGGAGCGATCGGCGCGATCGCGATGCGGGCGCGACGCGTCACTGCGTGGGCGCCGTCGCGCCAGCGACAGCATTCGGCGCACGCCGCGAGATGGTGGTCGAGCTCAGACGACGCGGTGTCGTTCAGCTCGCCATCGAGGCGAGCAGAGACAGCTTCACGGGCAGCACCGCACTCCACACGTAGTTAGTCGGACGGCGAGCTGATTAAGTTCCCGCGGTCTGCGAGACCCTCGCGAGCATCTGTTCGACCGATTGCGCGGTGTACGGCCAGGCGAAGAGCGCGCGTTCGTACCCGCGCGGATCGATCACGTAGGCGACCTCGTCGTGCTGGATGATGTGCTCGACGATCCCGGCATGGCGCTTGGTCGTCACCGAGACGCCAACCTCATACTTCTGCCAGACCTTCGCCAACTGCGCCGGTAGCCCGACGCCCCACTCCCACTGTGGCACGAGACTCCAGCGGCTGAAGTCCTCGAGCAGGTCAGCGCGCGTGTCCGCGTAGACGTCGACACTGACGGCGACGATCGGCACGCGCCGCGCGCGGGGCAGCTGTTGATCGACCTCGTTGAGCACGTGCGCGGCGAGCGGGCAGAGGTTGCGGCAGAGCGGGTCGATGAACGTCACGATCACCGGCTTGCCCCGGTAGGCCGCGAGCGAGACGGTGCGCCCGGCCTGGTTTGTGAGGCGGAAGGCCGGCGCCGGGCGCGCTCGCGCACCGAAGACGAACGCGGCGTTCGGAGTACTCGTCGGGGAATTTGACTGTGCGGCCTGCGTCTTGAGGATGATCAGCGTCACCCCGGCGGCGATCGCGAGCGTGAGACCGGCGCCCTCGAGCAACACGAGACGCGTGAGAGTCGGGCGCGCGCGGAGCATCCCAAGCACGGTCCCTCGCTGGGACTGGCGCGGCGTCGGCGCGCGACGGCGTCGCAGGACTGCTGCGACGAGCACGAGCAGCAGCGCCCAGATGCCGACGATGATCGGAACGATCGTCGGCACGCCCGAGCTCGAGCCAGAGCTGGAGGCAGGCTGGGCGCCCAGCGTGATCCCCGCGGCTGCCGCAGCCGCGCGCACACCGGCGTCGGTAGCGGCGATCATCCCGCCGCGCCCGCTGCGAATCGGCACGCGCGACAGGCGGGCTAGAAGTGACGCCGTGTCGTGCCCTGGCCAGTTCACGCCGAAGCCGTTCGGCATGACGACAAGGAGCAGCGACTTGAAGCTGTTCTGGAGCTCGTAGCCGAGGAACTCGGCATAGGCCTGCGGCTTGCGCCACGCGCCCAGCGCCGAGCCGAGATCGTAGGAGGTCGGTATCACGGCAACGCGGATCGCAATGCCCGACCGTTTCGCACGGGCGAGCAATGCGCCGAGCTGCTCCTGCTCGGCTGCCTGCACGTTCGCATCGGCGGGCACGAAGTAGGCGTTGGCCGGCAGTACGTCACTTGCCGGATCGCCGTCGGCGATGGCGTGCGACGGCTGCGCACTGAGCAGCGCCAGGCATGCGCCAAGCGCCACAACCAACAGCCATCGCGCACTGGCGCGACGAACCGTGCAGCTCATTGTCGGGCTTCCTCCGGGGCCATCGCGACCGGCGTCAAGGCTAGCCGGTCGAGATCGAGTCTGGCTACAGGCGGACGAGACTCTCAGGTAATGCATATATGCTGCCCGCCGATGGACGGGCCGATCGCTGCTGTGGATGCCGCAGGTCTGCGCGACCGCCGGGCGATGGAGCGCTTCGTTGCATCGGCGTACCCCTCGATCTGGCGTCTGTGCGCCCTGCTCGTCGATGACGCGAGCGCCGACGACTTGGCGCAGGAGACCTTCCTTCGGGCGACGCGTGCCTTACCGCGCTTTCGTGGCCAAGCAGATGCCCGCACCTGGATTCTCTCGATCGCGCGGCGGACGTGCATGGACGAGCTGCGCGCGCGGTACCGGCGCACGCGACGGGATTCCCGCCTCGCCGCAGATCGCGCCGTTACCGAGCCGGTGGCGCAGGACCCAACCGGCGACGTTGCGACCTACGATCTATTTGCACGCCTAGAGCCCGATCGTCGCTTGGCGTTCGTGCTCACGCAGATGCTTCGCCTCACCTACGACGAGGCTGCGCTCGTCTGCGAATGCCCAACGGGGACGATCCGCTCGCGCGTGGCCCGAGCGCGCGACGAGCTGATCGCGCTGATCGGCGACCCACGCGTGGTCGAGCGCGACCTGCGCGGCTGACGGGTTAGCCGCGCGCCGAAGAGCGCGAGCGCCTGCGCAGCCCGGCCGGGGGCCGTGCACGGATGCTCGCCCACCAGGCCAAGGCGACCAGCCACAGGCCAATCACGAACACGATCCATGGAGTCGGGCCGCTACGCGCTCCACGTGGCGGACTGCCGGCCGCTCCGGTCGAGTCCGTAAGAACGTGCCCGCCGGCCCGCGCGATCCGTCTCACGGCGAGCTCCGCCGCGCCAGCAAGCTGAGCGCGGCGCGGGGTCGCGAGGCCTGCGAGCACTGCGCGCATCGAGTCGACCTGCCCGCCAGGCCGGTAGACGCCGAACCCTCCGGGCATGACAACCAGGACGGTGCCGTGGTAGAGCAACGACAGCTCCTCCCCGAGGTAGCGGGCGTAAGTCTCGGGCTCCTGCCACAGCGCGGTGACCGATCCGAGGTCGTGGGCCGAAGCGATCAGCGCCACCCGGACCGGGAAGCCACTCGTGCTGGCTTCCCGCACGAGTGCGTCGAGGCGCAGCTGCGCGGCGGGCGGGACGCCGGCGTCCCATGGCACAAACGTTGGCTGCGCGACGAGAACGTCGCTTGCGGGGTCTCCGTCGGCGCGCGCGAGCGCCGGGGCGACACACAACACGAGGAGCGCGAGGCCAGCGCGCAACGCGAGCCGCGCCCGCGTGCGACTATCGAGAATGTGCTGCAAGGATCGGCGCACTGCCCATGAGGATCGCACCCGCAGCTTCACCGCGTCAGCCGTGGCGAGCTCGCCGACGCTCGCCGCACACCATTGGCCGCGCTGGAGGGCTCGCGTTCCTGGCTGCGGCGGCGCTCATGCTGACGCCCGCCTGCGCGGCCGCTGACGGACCGGTTGCCCCGGTCGCAACCAGCTACATCGCGAAGCTGGCGCACGTCCCGGCCGGCCTAAGAGCGCGGATCGTCGACGGCTACCTGCGACTCTGGCTGTCGGTACCGGCGCGGGAGAACGTTGTCGTCCTCGATTACCGCGGGGCTCCCTACTTGCGTTTCTCGAGGCTTGGAGTTGAGGTCAACACCCACTCCGAGATGTATTACCTCAACGCGACACCTGTCGCCGAACAAGTTCCGCCGGGTCTGCGCCGTACGACTCCCCCGCGCTGGCAACGGCTCACGAGCGGCCACTCCTACGAGTGGCATGACGGGCGGCTGAACGGCCTTGCGGCGGTGGCCCTCGCCCCGGGACAGTCCTATGTCGGCAAGTGGACGATCGCCCTCACGGTCAACGGGCGTCTCGAAGCGATTGCCGGTGGCTTGTGGCATGCGCCGCCGCCATCGCTCGTCTGGTTCTGGGCTGTCTTCGTGATCCTCGCGTGCACGATCGCAGGCTGGCGCGTGCGCACGTCCCAACTCGATCAGCTGCTCGCTCGTGCGCTCGCGATTCCCGCGCTGATCGGCCTCGCAGTCGCTGCTCTAGCCCTCCAGCTGCACGGCCGTCCGACGGTCCCGCGGGGACAGTACGTAGAGCTCGCGGCGATCGTCGCCTTCGCACTCTGGGCACTGCATCGCGTGCTCCTGGCGCGTCCCGGTTACCTGACGTACTTCGTCATCGCGTTCGTCGCATTCTGGGAGGGGGTCGAGCTTGCGCAGTCGCTGCTCAGCCCGTTCGTCCTGCTGGCGGTTTCCGCCAGCTTGACGCGCGCCGCTGCCGTCCTCTGCCTCGGCTGCGGTGCGGCGCTCGCGCTCGTGGCGTTCCGCCTCGCCGGCGCGGGCGACGAAGACGATGAGCAGCTAGACCGCGCCGGAACCCGCAGGCGCATCACTGAGCGGTTTCGCGGTGCTTACAGCGGCCCTTAGATCGTCGCGAGTGGCGCTCGCTACCACCACTCTGCTCATGCTCGGCGGGTGCGGCGGCGGCGGCACTAATGGCGGGGCGCTTCCCCGGGCGCTCGTGCGCGAGGCGCGTCCGATCGGCGTCGGCACACGCTTCCAGCCGTCCTTCGACGGTCCGGTGATCGGCGCCTGCCGGCCGCGCATCGGGCGACGGGACGGCGTCCACGTCGAGGTCTTTGGCGCCAACCGTGTTGTAATCGTCCCGGCCGGGATCGGAACCCGCGCGCCGCGGAGGCTGCTCGACGGCCAGATCACGCGAGCGCGCTGCTACGGCGAGCTGGTCACGCTCGCGCCGACCGGTGTCGTCCTCGTGCGCCGGCGCGCACACGCGTCGCTGGGCGACCTCTTCCGCGCGTGGGGAGAGCCTCTCTCCAGACAGCATCTCGCGTCGTTCGACGGCCGGGTGTCGGTGTTCGTCGACGGCCACCGCTGGGCTCGCACGCCCGGCTCGGTTCCACTGAGCCGACACGCCGAGATCGTGCTCGAGGTCGGGCCGTACGTTCCGCCCCACCACTACTTCGACTTCCCGCCCGGCGAGTAGCTAGGCGCGCTTGAAGCGCCGCCCGTCGACGGGCGACTCAGCCTCGTCGAGCGCGCTCGCGCCGTTCTCGTGCGCCGCTGCAGCTTCGAGCGCCGCGAGCCGCTCCGGCGTCAGTTGCGAATCGTCCTCGTGCTCGGCAAGCCACACCCGCGCCTCGGCGGCCTTCGCCTCGTCGCGCACGACGGTGCGCCCGGCGGCGTAGTACTGCTCGATCTCCGCGAACAGCTCGTCGACGAGCCGTTCGGTGGGAACCTTCTTCAGCGGCTCGCCCTTCGAGTAGATCATCCCCATGTTCTTTGCGCCCGTGATCCCGAAGTCTGCATGGCGGGCTTCGCCGATCCCGTTGACCGCGCAGCCGAGGATCGAGACCTCGATCGGATCGTCGTAGGCCTCGAGCCGGCGCTCGACCTCGGCGACGACGCTGTCCATGTCGAACTGGAGCCGGCCGCATGTCGGGCAGGCGATCAGGACCGGACCGCGCTCGCGCAGCTTCAGCGCCTTGAGGATCTCCCATGCAACCTTGACCTCCTCCTCGGCCTTGAAGGTGGAGAGCGAGATCCGGATCGTGTCGCCGATCCCATCAGCGAGCAGCGTTCCCAGACCGACCGCCGACTTCAACGAGCCCGACCATTTCGTCCCGGCTTCGGTGACGCCAAGATGCAGCGGGTAGGGGATCCGCTCCGCGAGCCGACGGTTCGAGGTGATCGTGTTCGGCACCGAGGTCGACTTCATCGAGACCTTGAAGTTCGTGAAGTCGAGGCGTTCCATCAACTCGACCGTCTCCACGGCGGCGCGCACGAGCGCTTCGACGGGATCGTCGAACTCGAGCTCGCGCAGATGCGCGGGCAGCGAGCCGGAGTTGACGCCAACGCGCAATGGCGTCCCCGCCCGCTTCGCGTGCTCGACGACGAGCGCCGTCTTCTCGGGGCCGCCGATGTTGCCCGGGTTCAGGCGCACGCAATGGACTCCGGCGTCGATCGCCTTGAGCGCGAGCGTGTAGTTGTAGTGAATGTCGGCGATCACGGGGATCGGCGACTGCGCGACGATCTGCGCGAGGACGTTGGCGTCCTCATCGCGCGGGACGGCAACGCGCACGATGTCCGCACCTGCTTCGGCGACGGTGCGGATCTGCTCCATCGTCGCGGTCAGGTTCGCAGTCTCGGTCTTCGTCATCGTTTGGACCGCGACGGGCGCGCCGCCGCCGATCGGCACGTTTCCGACCATGATCTGACGCGCAGAGGCCATAAGGGGATTCTACGCGGGTCCTCGTGCTCGCAGTCCGCAATGGGCGAATCAGGCTCGTTGAAGCGTCGAATGGAGGGGCGCCGCCCCAGCCGGCGCGGCGGAGGCGAAGATCGTCGCAGTGGTGCCCGACAGGGCGGCCCGGCGGGGCCACAGCGGATGCAGTGATCGCGCGCTAACCGCCTGCAAGCCGGTTGATGTTGTTCGACAGGCCGCTGACAACCAGGAACGCCAGCAGCACTATGCCGACCGAGCTGAACTTCCACATCGCGCCGGTCGAGATCCGCGAGCCGCGCAACTTCTCCGCCACCGACCAGAGGACGTGCCCGCCGTCGAGTGGCAGGAACGGGAAGAGATTGATCACGCCGAGCACGAGCGAGACGAAGCCGATGATCAGCAATCCATAGACCGGACCGAGTGCGACCGCCTGTTCGGTCACTTGCGTGATCCCGATGATCCCGCTCAGGTGTCCGCGCGCTTTCGCGCTGGTCAGGGCGTGCACGAGGCCGGAGACTGTCGACGCCGTGATGCTCCACATGGTTGCTGCGGAGGCGCCCAATGCGCCGAGCAGGCCGAAGTGTCGCGGAGCGAGTAACGCCACGCCCACCTCCATCCGCTTTACCTGCGACTCGTAGCGCGGGTAGATCGTGATCGTGCGCCGCGTGCCGCCCCGCTGCACTACGAGCGCCACCGGCTTGGCGGCGCGGCAGCCCGCGGTGACGGCGCCTGGACACGTGTCGCTGCGGATCGTTCGCAGGACGCTGTCGTAGCTGGCCGGCTTGCCGTCGATCGCGACGATCCGGTCGCCGAGGTGAAGGTGACCGTAGGCCGGGTAGCCCTGGCCGATCTCATCGACGTCTGTCCCGTTGGTGAGCGTCGTCACCTGCGGCGCGATGTTCGCGATCGTGTTCGCTCCGCCGAGCGTGCCGGCCATCAGCACCGCGGCGAAGATCGCAAATGCGATCAACAGGTTCGTCCCGGGCCCGGCGAGGATCACGACGATCCGCTTCCAGGGCGGCTGCGCGTAGTAGGCGCGCTGACGCAGTTGCGGATCGAGCTCGGCCATCTCCTCCGGGCTCATGCCGGTGATCTTCACGTAGCCCCCAGCGGGGATCGCGCCGATCGCGTACTCGGTCTCCCCCCATTTGAGCTTGAAGAGCGTCGGCGGGAAGAACAGCGAGAAGCGCTCGACGCGCATGCCGACAGCTTTCGCTGCGAGAAAGTGCCCTGCCTCGTGCAGGATTATCAGCAGGATGATCCCGCCGATTGCGATTACCCAGGCCACGCCGGAAAAGGATCGCAGGGACGGATGAAGCTCAGCCTAACGAGGACACGAGCTCGCCCGCTACCGTGCGCGCCTGCGCATCCGCGGCGAAGAGCGCCTCGAACTCGCGCAACGCCCCTGGCGCCATCCGCTCGAGCGTCGCCTCGATCACCGCGGGGATCTGCCTGAAGCGTAGAGAGCCGTCGAGGAACGCGTGTACCGCCACCTCGTTGGCGGCATTCATCACGCAGGGAGCGAGACCGCCGGCGGCTCCCGCCTCGCGCGCGATCCGCAGACACGGAAACGCTTCCAGGTTCGGGGCTTCGAAGGTCAGGCTGGCGGCGGCGAGGAGGTCGAGCCGCGCCACCGGGACGTCCACCCGCTCGGGAAAGTGCAGCGCGTAGGCGATCGGCACGCGCATGTCCGGCAGCCCGAGGTGGGCCAGGACGGCGCCGTCGCACAACGCGACGGCGCCGTGGATGATCGACTGCGGGTGCACGACGACGTCGATCTGCTCGTAAGGGACGTCGAACAGGTGGTGGGCTTCGATCAGCTCGAGCCCCTTGTTCATCAGCGTCGCCGAGTCGATCGTGATCTTCCCGCCCATTTCCCAGGTCGGGTGCTTGAGCGCCTGCCCCACCGTCACGTGCTCGAGCTCGTGCGAGCGCATGCCGCGAAACGGGCCGCCCGAAGCGGTGATCGTAAGTCGCTCGATCGTTCCGGCCCCATGCCCACGTTCGGCCAGGATCAGCTGGTGAAGCGCTGCATGCTCGGAGTCAACCGGAATGATCTGCGCGCCTGTCGCCTGTGCGAGCGCCATCACGAGCTCGCCACCGGCCACGAGCGACTCCTTGTTCGCGAGCGCCAGATCGATGCCTTCGCCGAGCGTGATGATCGTCGGAAGCAGGCCCGCTGAGCCGACGACCGCGTTGAGCACGAGGTCCGCGCCGGAGTCGATGATCAACGCCGCGACCCCGCTCGAGCCCGATAGCACCTCGCCGTCTGGCCAGGCCTGTGCGGCCTGCGCGGCCGCGGTCGGATCCATCAGTGCCACCCGCGCGACGCCGAAGCTCTGCGCCTGGTCAAGCAGCGGCTCCCATGCGGTGTGCGCCGCGAGCCCGACGAGCTCGAGCTCGTCGCTGCGCGCCACTACGTCAAGCGCCTGCACGCCGATCGAGCCCGTCGCGCCGAGGATCACGAGGCGTCGCACGCTCATCCGGCGAGCAGGATCGCGTGCCAGATATAGAAGCTCGTCACCGCGCTGAAGAGGACCGCATCGAGGCGATCGAGCGCGCCACCGTGGGCCCCGAACAGGCGCCCAGTGTCCTTCGCTCCGGCGTCGCGCTTGACGTAGCTCTCGAAGAGGTCGCCGATCGGGGCCGCGATCGCGACGCCGACTCCGAGCAGGATCGCGTCACCCGCGTGCAAGTAGGACTCGAAGCGACTGGCGAGCCAGACGGTCAGGACGGCGGCGGCAAGGCCGAAGATCAAGCCCTCGACCGTCTTGTTCGGCGAGATCGTCGCCGCCAGACGATGACGGCCGAACGCCCGTCCGCCGAGATATGCGGCACTGTCGCCGACGAACGTCCCGGCGATGACGTCGAACACGATGCCCTCGCCATGGGGCAGACGCCGCAGGAGCACGGCGTGGGCCAGCGCGAGGCCGATCCAGCACACGCCGAGCAGCGTCAGCGCGATTCCAAACGTGCCGCCCTTCGTCATGAACAGGTTCACGATGAAGATCAGCGGGATCGCCGCCACAGTCGCGAGGAGGACCTGTTGATAGCCCCCGAGCTGCGCTGCTGCGATCAGCCCGCCGAGGGCAACCAAGGCCGCGGGCCAAGCCGCGCGCGCATCGCCATAGAGAGCGAACAGCTCGTACAGGCAGGCTGCTCCGAGCAGCGCCAGGAAGACCGCGAACGGCGCCCCCCCGAGCCAAACGAAGGCGACCGCCACCGCCAGGGCCGGAGCCCCGACGAGAACGCGCGCGACCAACTCGGAGCCGCTCCGCTCAGGGGGATCGGTCGCCAGCGCTACCGACCCCCAAAGCGCCGGCGCCGCGCGGCGAATTCGGCGAGCGCATCCTCGTATGCGGCGCGCGTGAAGTCGGGCCAGAGCTCGTCGCGGAAGACGAGCTCCGAGTACGCGGACTGCCAGAGGAGGTAGTTGGAGAGACGGCGCTCCCCGCTCGTTCTGATGATCAGGTCCGGGTCGTGCATCTCCGGCGCGTAAAGCAGCGCTCGAAATGCGGCCTCGTCACCGCCGTGAAACCGTTCGGCGGCATCGAGGATCTCGGCGCGGCCACCGTAGTTGAAGGCGACGAACAGGGTGATGCGCTCATTGTCTGCGGTCTCGGCTTCGGCCCAGTCCATCTGGCGCTGGAGGCCCGCCTTGATCCCCTCGCGCCGGCCGATGAAGCGCATTCGCACTCCCTCCGCGTTGAGCTCTGGTGTCTCGACCTTGATTCGCCGGCTGAACATGCGCATCAGCGCGTTCACCTCGCTCACCGGCCGGGACCAGTTCTCGGTCGAGAACGAATAGACGGTGAGCTCCTTGATCCCGAGCTCGGCTGAATCGCGCAAGCGCGCCTTGACGATGTCGGCGCCGGCCTCGTGCCCGGCGGCCACAGACACGCCACGGTTCTTCGCCCAGCGCCCGTTACCGTCGGTGATGATCGCCACGTAACGTGGCAGACCGGTTTGCCCGCCGTCGTCGGAGGTTTGCCCGCCAGCGGAACCCGCCTCGGCTTCCCAAGCGGGGTCCATCAAACCTCGAGAATTTCTGCTTCCTTACCCTTGAGCAGCCCGTCGAGCTCGGCTATGGCGCCGTCCGTGAGCTTCTGCAGCTCGCCTTCGGCGCGGCGCTCATCGTCAGAGCCCGCCTCGCCCGCCTCCTTGAGCTCGCGGAGGTCGTGCATCACGTCCCGCCGCACGTTGCGCACAGCCACGCGACCTTCCTCGATGATGTGGCGGGCGACCTTGACGAGCTCACGGCGGCGCTCCTCGTTGAGCTCGGGGATCACGAGGCGCACGACACGCCCGTCGTTGGACGGGTGCAGGCCGAGGTCGGACTCGTTGATTGCCTTCTCGACGGCCTTGATCGAGGCGGCGTCGAACGGCTGGATCGTGAGCAGGCGCGCCTCCGGCGCGGAGATCGTCGCGAGATTGCGCAACGGCGTCGGCGTGCCGTAGTACTCGACCTCGATCCGGTCGAGCAGCCCGGGGGTGGCGCGGCCGGCCCGGACTGTCGCAAGCTCGTGACCCGTCGCCTCGACCGACTTGTGCATCCGGTCGCGCGCGTCGTCGAGTAGGTCGTCGATCAGCGCCATTGCAGGGAAAACGCCTCCATCGAGCGGCAGCATAACGCGACGCGCACCACCGGGAACGCCACTATCACGCATGCCGTGTGGCGCATCAGGGCGTGCTGACCAGCGTGCCGACCTTCTCGCCGGCGAGGATCCGGCCGATATTGCGCTCGTCGTCGACATTGAAGACGTAGATCGGGAGCTTGTTCTCCATGCAGAGTGTCAGCGCTGTCGCGTCCATGACCGCCAGGCGGCGCTGGATCGCTTCCATATGGGTGATCTCAGGGATGAACTCGGCGCTCGGCTCGAGCGCCGGGTCGGCGCTGTAGACGCCCTCGACGCCGTTCTTCGCCATCAGGATCGCCTCGGCGTGGATCTCGCTCGCGCGGAGCGCAGCGGCTGTGTCCGTCGTGAAGAACGGGTTGCCGGTCCCTGCGGCGAAGATCACGACGCGCCCCTTCTCGAGGTGGCGCATCGCACGCCGGCGGATGTAAGGCTCGGCCACTTCCTGGACTGTCATCGCCGACTGCACGCGCGTGTGGACGCCCGCCTTCTCGCAGGCATCCTGCAGCGCGAGTGAGTTGAGCACGGTGGCCAGCATGCCCATGTAGTCGCCCGTCGCGCGATCCATCCCCTCGGCGGCGCCGCGCAGCCCGCGGTAGATGTTGCCGCCGCCCGGCACGATCGCGAGCTGGACGCCTTTCTCGGACACCTCGCGCAGCGCTTCTGCGATCGCACGCACGCGGTCAGGGTCGATGCCGTAGTCGAGGTTGCCCATCAGCGACTCCCCCGACAGCTTCACCAGGACCCGCGTGAAGACGGATTCGCCGGCAGCCACGATGCCGAGCTTATTCGCCGACGACGAAGCGCGCGAACCGACGGATGAAGACGTTCTCCCCCGTCTTCGCCGCCAGCTCGTGCTGTAGCTCGCGGATCGTCTTGCCCTCGTGCTTGTCGGTGTTCACGTGAACCTGCTCGAGCAGAACGACCTCGGAGAACCACTTCGCCAGCTTGCCGGCGGCAATCTTCTCCCGGATCTCGGCGGGCTTGTCCGACGCCTCCTGCTCGAAGATCCGCAGCTCGTTGTCGCGGATCTCGGCGGGAATCTCGTCATCGGTCAGCCAGCGCGGCGCGGCGGCAGCGACGTGCGCGGCAACCTCCTTCGCGAAAGCGATGAAGTCGTCGGTGCGCGCAACGAAGTCCGTCTCGCAGTCGACCTCCACGAGCACGCCGACCTTGCCGTTGTGGTGGACATAGGTCTGGACGGTGCCCTCCCCCGCGACGCGGTCGCCACGGTCCTCGATCCGCTTGCCGGCCTTGAGGCGAAGGATCTCGATCGCCTTCTCGACGTCGCCGTTGGCCTCGATCAGTGCCTTCTTGCAGTCCATCATCCCCGCGCCGGTACGGTCGCGCAGTGCCTTTACGTCCGCAGCAGAGATCGTGTCACTTGACATCCTGGGCCTCCTCGACGGCCTGTTCAGCAGCCGGCTGCGCCGGCTCGGTTGCCTGCGCGCTGCTCGTCTGCGCTTCGGTGGATTCCTCGGCGGGCGCCTGCACTGCGGTCGCAGTTGCCACTGAGGCTGACTCCTCCTCGTGGGCTGCCGGCGGCGGCGCTGCTGCACTCTGCTGCGCCTTGGGGCGCCGGCGCGGCGCACGCTCCGCCGGTGCTCGCTGGCCCTGCGGCGCGGCCGGGGCCGCCGGCTGCTCCGTAGCCTCGGGTGCCCCTGGCGCCGCTGGTGCCGCTGGTGCCGCTTCGCCGGCGGCAGCGGCCGCGGCCGCCTCAGCCGCAGCGGTTGCCGCAGCTGCTTCTGCCGCGGCAGCAGCCGCTGCTTCCGCTGCTGCACGCTCCTCTGCCTCGCGTCGGGCGCGCTCCTCCGCCTCGCGGCGAGCGCGCTCCTCGGCTTCCTGGCGTAGCTTCTCCTGCTCGGCGCGGTAGACGTTCGCCTCCTTGGCCACGACATCGCCGATTGCCTTGGCAACGATCGTGCACGAGCGGATCGCGTCGTCATTGCCGGGGATCACGTAGTCGATCCCGTCCGGGTCGCAGTTTGTGTCGACCAGGCCGATGATCGGTATCCGCAGCCGCTGCGCCTCGCGGACGGCGATCACCTCGGTCTTGAGGTCGATGATGAAGATCGCGCTCGGCGTCCCCTTCATGTTCTTGACGCCGCCCAGATTTGCTCGGAGCTTCGCGAGGTCTGCCTCGGCCGCCATACGCTCGCGCGTCGGCAGCAGCGCCAGCTGACCCTCGGCCTCGTAACGCTCGAGGTCGCCGAGCCGCTTGATGCGCTCGTTGATCGTCTGGAAGTTTGTCAGCAGCCCGCCGAGCCAGCGGTGGTTGACGTAGGGCATGCCGGCACCGTCGGCGACGTCGCGAATCGCGTCGCGCGCCTGCTTCTTGGTACCGACGAAGAGCACCGTCCCACCCCGGTGAGCTACATCCGCTGCGAACGCCTGCGCCTGATCCAGCAGCCGCTGCGTTGTCAGCAGATCGATGATGTAGATGCCGTCGCGTTCGCCGAAGATGAAGCGCCGCATCTTCGGGTTCCAGCGGCGCGTCTGGTGACCGAAGTGAACGCCGGCTTCCAGCAGGTCTTTCAGCTCGACTTGAGCCACTTGACTTCTCCTTTTAGTGCTGCGGTTGCCCTGCCGCTCGGCCGGTCGCGCGGACCCGAGCGCGAGTGGCTCGGGCAGGCGCGCGCCGTGATGCCGCGCGGGTAGTTGTTTTTCCTACTGCGAGGATACGCGAAGCTCACGCCCGGCGCGCGCGCTCCAGCGCCGCCCGCAGGTCCGCTGGCAACGGCGAGTCGAACACGAGCAGCTCGCCACTGAACGGTTGGGGAAGCTCGAGGCGTGTGGCGTGCAGGAACTGGCGCTCGAGCCCGAAGGCGTCCACTCCGCCGTAGTCACGGTCGCCGCACACCGGATGGCCGATCGCTTGGAAGTGCGCTCTGATCTGGTGCGTGCGGCCGGTCTCGAGACGCACGCGGAGCAAGCTCGCGCCGCCGAGCCCCTCCTCGAGCTTGAAGTGCGTGCGCGCTTCGCGTGCACTGTCGCTATCGACCGACATGCGCCGACGCGCGCGCCGGTCGCGGCCGATCGGGGCATCGATCGTTCCGCTCCGCGTCGGCGGGCGCCCGGCGACGAGGGCCAAGTACTCGCGCACGATCAGCCGTCTGGTGAGGGCCTCCTTCAGCCGGCGGTGCGCCTCGTCGCTTTTTGCCACCACCAGCAGCCCCGAGGTGTCCTTGTCGAGGCGGTGCACGATTCCCGGTCGCCACGGCTCGCCGCCGGCTGCGCCACGCGCCGCAAGCGCCTGCGCGAGCGTTCCGTGTTGATGTCCGGCCGCGGGGTGCACGACGACTCCTGCCGGCTTGTCGACGACGAGCAGGTCGCCGTCCTCGAACACGACTGCGATCTCGGCGGGCTGCTCGTCGGGGCTCGCGTCGATCACGGGCGCGGCGAGCACGACCTGCTCGCCGCCTCCGAGGACGCGCGACTTGCTCGCCCGCGCGCCGTCAACGGTCACGACGCCAAGCGCGATCCAGCGCGCCGCCTGCGCGCGCGAGCCGACGTGCGCGGCGAGGTAGCTGTCAAGCCGCTCGCCGGCAGCCTCAGCTGGAACGCGCAGCTCCACCGCGTCCGATCACGAGCACGAGCACGACAACGCCGACCGTGATCGCGCTGTCAGCGAGGTTGAATGCAGGCCAATCAGGCAGCTTGATGAAGTCCGTCACCGACCCGTCGCGCAGACGGTCGATCAGATTGCCGAGAGCGCCGCCGGCGATCAGCCCGGCGGGCAGCCACAAGAGCGGCTGCGAAGCGAAGCGGGCGAAGAATGCGAGCAGTGCTCCGAGCACCGCGAGCGCGAGGAGCGTGACGATGACGGTGCTGCCGCTCAGCGCGCTGAAGGCGACGCCACTGTTCTGGGAGTGCACCAGGACCAGGACACCTGGAATCACGCTGCGCTGCCCGCCGAGCGCGACCCCGCCGCGAATCGCGGCCTTGGCGCTCTGATCGAGAACGATCACGGCAGCCGCGACAACGCCTGCGCGTCGCCATGCAAGCGTAGAGCCGCTAGCCACTTATCGCGTGCGACGCCAGCGTCCCGGCCAGTTGCACGAGAACGATCGCAACGATCGGGCTGAGGTCAAGCCCGCCAAGCGGCGGGAGGATGCGTCGGAACAAGCGCAGGAATGGCTCTGTCACATCACGCAGGAAGGTCAGAACAGCGTCGCTCCAGCGGTAGTAGGGAATCCTCAGCCCGAGCGAAAGGAAGAGGCTCGTGACCACGTACGCGATGATCGCGATCGTGTAGACCCAGGCGAGCGCGCTGACGTATTGCGCGGCGTGCAGCCGCAAGCTGCTCTGCGCAACGATCATCGCCCACTGCCGACGACCGCGCCCGCGGCATCGCTGAATGCGCTGCGCAATCCGGCACGTTCGAGCACGCGCAGCCCACGCGCAGTCATGCCCCCAGGAGAGGTGACCTCCCGGCGAACCGCGAGCGTGTCCATGCCGCGGGTCTCGAGCAGGGCGGCCGAGCCGACGAGTGAGGCGCAGACCAGCTCAGCCGCCTGGCCCGCAGGAATGCCCTGGCCGACGGCCGCATCGACCCAGGCCTCCGCGATCAGCGCCACGTAGGCGGGCGCGACTCCGCTCACAGCAGTGGCAGCGTCGATCAAACGTTCCGGAAGCCGCACCACCAAACCCACGCGTTCGAGCAGCCCGTCGAACTCCTCGGCGCCGCAAACGCACGTGACGCCCTTACGCAGCGCCACCGCGATGTTCGGCATCGCGCGCGTGACCTGCGCCCCGGCGATCGCGCCCTCGAGCTGCTCGATCGTGACGGCGCCGAGCAACGAGAGCACTTTCCTCGCTCCGGCCAGCTGCGGCGCGATCCCAGCCAGCTGCCCCGGCTTGTGCGCGAGCACGATTACGTCCGCGCGCCCGACGAGCTCCGCATTCGAGGCGACAGCCTCCCCGCCGACGTCCCTGGCGAGGTCCGCGGCACGTCCGGAGCCACCATCGCTGAAGAGCGCGGGCTCCCCGAGCCCGAGCGCGAGCGCTCGCGCCATGTTCCCGGCCCCGACGAATCCGATCTGAGTCACAGGAGCAAGGCTACCTTGGCGCCGCGAGCCAGTAAGGGACGCACGATCGCGCCCGCGCACGCTAAGGACAACGCACCTCCGGCCGATAAGGCGACACAGAGGCATGTGCGCCTGCCGCACTGCGCTCTCGAGGCCACGCTGCGCGCGGCTGGTGAGCGAAAGGAACTTCATGGCGGTCGAAGCGGCCGGGGGGACAGTCGGGTTGTCCGCCGCGGAAAATCGAGCAGCACGCACGGCGCCCGCGAGCGGTGCCTCGCGCGCGCTTCATTGGTGCGCGGCGGCAGTACTCGCCGGCTACGCGGTCTCGCTGATCGTACGCGGCCCGCAGGGAGCGAGCTACACCTGGCTCGACGGGTGGGGCGTCGCGGGTTTCGAGCTTCTCGTGAGCCTGATGATCGTCGCCCGTGGTGTGCGCCACAAGGCGGACCGCAGGTACGCGGTGCTCCTGGGACTGGGCGGCGTGTCGTGGGCGCTCGGCGACTTCGCGATGACCTACGAGACGCTCGGCGGGCACAGTGCCGCGACGCTCTCAGCGGCCAACTTCCTCTGGGCCGGCTTCTTCCCCCTCGCCTATGTCGGGGTGATGGTGTTGATGCGCCGCGATGTTCGCAAGCTGACGGCCGCCAACTACCTCGACGGGATCGTGGCGACGCTCGCAACCGCAGCCGCGCTTGTCGCCTTTGGCTTCCAGGCGATCCTCGCGGCATCCGGGGGGAGCAGCGAGTTCGTCGCGATCAACCTCTTCTACCCCGTCGCGGATCTCCTGCTGGCGGGCCTGACGATCTTTGCGATCGCGTTACTGCCCCCGGGTAGGCGTCTGCGCTGGTATCTGATCGCTGCCGCAGGCGCGATCAACGCCGCCGGTGACATCTGTGCGCTCTTCAACGGCCTCGCTGCCACCGATGTCGGATGGTTCCTGAACGCGATTGCGTGGCCGGCATCGCTGCTCCTGCTCTCCGTCGCAGTTTGCGTGGCTCCGGATCCGCGCGTTCCGGTCAAGGAGAACACGTCAGCGGGCTTCCGTGTTCCGGCTGTCGCCTCGACGCTCGCGCTCACCGTGCTCTGCGTAGCCTCGCTCGAGCGCGGTAGTCAGGTGGCGATCGGCTTTGCGACGCTGACGCTCGTAGCAGCGGGCGCACGCTTTGTGCTCGCCCTTGCACGCCTGAACGCGATCAACGACGCGCGCCGCGACGAGCTCGAGGCAGCGGCGCTTTCGGAGCGCGAGTCGAAGGCCGCGCTGCAGGCGGCGGTTCGCAGCTACGCGGCGTTCGCAGCGCGTGTGGCGGAAGGAGATCTGACCGCCACCGCGAGTGCCGAGGCCCGTGACCTGCAAGAGCTCGCCGATAGCCTCAACGTGATGGTCGGAGGGCTCGCCGAGATCTCGACCGAGATCCAGCGCGGCGTTCACGACATCAGCTCCTCGACCGCGGAGATCCTCGGGTCGGTCAGTACTCACACGGACGGTGCGAGCCGTCAGTCCAGCGCTGTCGCCCAGGCGACGGCGACCGTCAACGACCTGCGAGGTGCAGCCGACCAAACCTCCAGCCGCGCGCGCGAGGTCGCCGAGCGGGCCGGCGAGTCGATCCGCGTGAGCAGCGAGGGAACCGAGGCTGTAGCCGCCCTTGCCGCCGCGATGCACGAGATCCGCACGAGCGCCAGCGCGGTCAGGGAGGAGCTGGTCACGCTCTCCGATCGAGCGCAGCAGATCGGGCTGATCACCGAGACCGTCAACCAAATCGCCGACCGCTCGAGGCTGCTTGCACTCAACGCGACGATCGAAGCCGCGCGGGCCGGCGAGCAAGGGAAGGGCTTCGCCGTCGTCGCGGAGGAGGTCAAGGACCTCGCGCAACAGTCGAGGGATGCCACCGCGCGGGTCGACGCGATCCTCGGCGACGTGCGCCAGGCCACGCGTGCGTCGGTCGCGGCAAGTGAGGCCAGTGCCGAGGTCGTGGAGCGGGGTCTCGACCTGACCACACGCGCCGACGAGGGCATCCGCAAGCTCGCCGCGATCATCCACGAGGCGGCAGCCGCAGCGGAGCAGATCGCGACCTCAGCCGAGTCCCAGAGCCTCAGCATGGACCAGATCGCCGAGGCGATGGCGGCGATCTCCGACGATACCGTGCAGTTCGTCGCCGGAGCGCGGTCGTCCGAGGCCGCAGCACAACGCCTCAACGAGCTCTCGGCGAAGCTGTCGACGCTGAGCGAGCGCTACCGCGTCGCGACCGTCTGAGAGCCGGCGCGGCCGCGACGACAACCTTCTAGGCCTGGTTGAAGAAGCCCTTCTCGATCAGCCGCGCGCGCTCCTCGGCTGACAGCTCGACGTTGCGCGGCGTGAGCATGAACACCTTGTCTGCGATGCGTTGCATGCCACCGTCAAGCGCGTAGGTGAGGCCGCTCGCGAAGTCGATCATGCGCTTGGCGAGATCGTGGTCGGCCTCCTGCAAGTTGATGATGACGGGCACGTCGCGCTTGAACTTGTCGGCGACCTGCTGCGCGTCGTTGAACGACTTCGGGTGCACCACGTGAACCTGGAAGTCGCGTCCGTTACCGGAGCGTCCGCCGGGAACCGAGCGCAGGACCGTGTTGTGCTGGCGGCTGCGCGGCTGCTCCTCGGCAAAGATGTCGTCGATGTCGTCGGCGCGCCTGCGCGATGCAAGGCGCCGGACGTTCGCGCGCTCGCGGTAGCGGTCCTCTAGCGCGAGCTCCGGCCCCGTGTCGGGGTCGTAGTCCTCATCGTCGTATTCTTCGGCGAGGCCGAAGTAGACGAGCGTGCGATGCCAAGAGTCCTTCAGCGCCATGGGTGAGTGTTCGCCCTGGAGTCGGGAAATCCCTGCTGGGACGACAAACTGTAGCGCGCATTGTAAGCATTCAGCGGTACAGGCTTGTGCCTATCCTCACGATCGTGGCCCCCGATTCGACTGCCACCGTGTAGTCCTGACTGGTGCCCGCGGAGACGTGTTCGAGCCCGCGCTCGCGGGCGAGCGCGGCGAGCTGCTCGAAATAGGGTCTACTGCGTTCCGGCTCCTCGGTCTGTGGCGGCATCGTCATCAGGCCCGCCACGTGCACAGGGCTGAGCGCGATGAACTCATCGAGCTGCGAGGGGTCGATGCCGGCCTTGCCGGGCTCACCGGACAGGTTGACCTCGATCAGGATCGCGAGGGTCGCAGGCGCGTGCCGGCCGAGCTCGCGCAGGACCGACTCACTCGCTACCGAATGGATCAGCTCCACGTGCGGCGCGATCAGCTTGACCTTGCGCGACTGCAGCGTGCCGATGAAATGCCAATGCAGACGGCCTTTCGCGTAGCCCACCTTCTCCAGGAGCGCCTGGGCGCGGTTCTCCCCGACGAGGGTGACGCCGCCGTCGGCGAGGATCTCGAGGTCGGGGCCGGAGAGGTACTTCACGGCAGCGAGCAGCTCGACGCCGTCCGGATCACGGCCGACCCGCTCCGCAGCCGCCGCGATCTCACCACGCACGTGCGCAAGGTTCGCGCGTACCCGCTCGACGCTCAGCGCAGCCATGCAAAACCCCCCTGCCGTCCCGTCGCCGGGCCGTCGCGCCGATGCGAGAAGAGAAGTCCCTCGGGTGCGCAGAGCGTGCAGATCCCGATGTCGCTCACAGAGCGCACGCCGGCAGCGCGCAGCTGCGCGGCGGCGACCGCGCGCAGGTCGATCAGGCGAGCGCGGCCTGCACGGTAGGTTGCAAGTGCGGCATGGACCTCCGGTCCAGCCTCGTAGCAGCAACCGCCGACCCCCGGACCGATCGCTGCCTCGAGCTCACCCGATACGCCGCCTGCACGCAGCTCCAGCACCGCAGCCTCGATCACGCCGGCGGACAGCCCACGCCAGCCGGCATGGACCATCGCCACACCGCCGGCGCCGGCGACGGCGATCGGCAGGCAGTCGGCCACATGGACCGCAACGGCTACGTCAGGCTGCGTGGTGATGAGCGCGTCGGCGACGGCAACGCCCACGCAGTAGCCGTCCACAGCGTCGACGCTTGCGATCTCCGCTCCATGAACCTGCTCCGCAACGAGGATCGCCCTCAGTCCGAGCAGCTCGAGCAGCGACTCGCGACTGGCCAGCACAGCGTCGCTCGGAGCGCCGCTCGTGCGACCAAGGTCGCCCTCCACGACTCCCGTGAAGAGAGCCGTCGCGTGACGAAGCTCGATCGCGAGGCTCACGGCAGCGCCTCGAGGGCGCTCTCGAGCTCCGCCTGCCGCCCTGCGACGAGCAGCCCGTCGCGCTTGCGCCGCAGCGTTCGCGCGAGGCGTTCCCCGACCTGCGGGCCCGCGGGTATCCCGGCGGCGAGCAGGTCATCGCCGCTGATCTCGAGCCGCACATGCCGCAACGCTTCGAACCAGCTGCGCGTAGCAGCTGCCGGGCCGAGTGCGCCGAGCACCGCAGCCGCCTCTGCCGGCACGGGGCTAAGCAGCTCGGCGAGCTCCCCCGGTGTTTGCGCCGCGCCGACCTCTGCGGCGAGGCGCTCGCCCCGCGCCGCGAAGCCGATCGCGTTGCGCTCACGCGCGGTCAGCTCGAGCGACTCGAGCCAGTCCTCGGAGGCATCACGCAGGATGCTGGCCAGCACGACGAGCTGACGATCGGCGTCCGATGGCGCCAACGCGAGTGCCCGCGCCGCCAGCTCGAGATCGAGCGCGACTGGCAGCTTGCCCCTGAGCTGGGCGAGCGCCGCGAGCGACTGATCATCGCCGGCGATGAGTCGCAGCTCTGCTCCGATTCGCGCGCCGCTCACGGTGTCGAGGCGCGCGAGCTCCGCCAGGCGCGCGGTGAGCGGCTCGACCCCGAACCCGAGTCGCGCGCGATATCGCGCGAGCCGCATGACGCGCGTCGGATCGTCGACGAAGCTGTCTTCGTGGAGCACGCGCAGGACTCCGTTTGAAAGGTCCTCGAGCGCGCCGGCTGGGGCGATCAGCCGGCGGTCGGCCAGCGTCACGGCGATCGTGTTCACGCTGAAATCGCGCCGCGCCAGATCCTCCTCGATGCTCGCCGGTTGCACGATCGGGAGCGCTCCCGGCCGCGCGTAGCGCTCGCGGCGCGCCTGCGTGAGCTCGATCGTCCAGCCGTCGCGCGCGACGTGGCACGCAAGAAACGCCGGATGAGGCGTTTGCCTCCCCCCCAGCTTGGCTGCCACCGAGCTGACGTCGCCCTCGATCACAAGGTCGATCTCGCGCGGCTCGCGCCCGATCAGGCTGTCGCGGACGAAGCCCCCGACCACGGCGATTCGAGCTCCGCGCAAGCCGAGCACAGCTGCCCCGTCGGGCCGCGCCGCGAGCGCATCGAACACGACCTCAGGCGAGTAGCGAGCCATCGCTGGCGAGTGTACGGCCCGGGAATCCCAGTCAGAGGCTGCCTCCTCTCAGCCGTCCACCTCGCGGACCGGGATGCCGGCGGCAGCGATGTACTGCTTCGCCTGCTCGAT
The DNA here is from genome assembly GCA_050010595.1 of Solirubrobacteraceae bacterium. Classification (GTDB taxonomy): domain Bacteria; phylum Actinomycetota; class Thermoleophilia; order Solirubrobacterales; family Solirubrobacteraceae; genus Palsa-513. Next base: position 10,271 of record JBEKKS010000001.1, on the reverse strand, counting down.
CGAGTAGACGCCGTAATGGAAGATCGAGGCGCAAAGCGCGGCATCGGCCCCCGCTGCTAGCGCCTCGACCAGGTGATCGAGGGTGCCGGCCCCGCCCGAGGCGATCACCGGCACGCTGACGGCCTCGCTGACAGCGCGCGTCAGCGCAAGGTCGTAGCCGTCGCTCGTCCCGTCACGGTCCATGCTTGTGAGAAGGATCTCGCCGGCGCCGCGCTGCACCCCCTCCCCAACCCACTCCTCGACATCTCGTGCGACCGCTTCGCGGCCCCCGCGGACATGGACCTGCCAGCGACCATCGCCGCAAGCCTTCGCATCGACTGCGAGCACCACGCATTGCGCGCCGAACTGGCGGGCGAGCTCGTCGATCAGCTCCGGCCGCGCGACGGCTGCGCTGTTGATCGCCACCTTGTCGGCGCCTGCATCGAGTACCGCCTGCGCGTCGGCGACCGAGCGGATTCCGCCACCGACCGTGAATGGGATGAAGACGTCATCGGCGGTGCGCCGCGCAAGATCGACGATCGTCGAGCGCTTCTCGTGCGTCGCGGTGATGTCGAGGAATACGAGCTCGTCGGCGCCGCCGCGGTCATAGAAGGAGGCGAGCTCGATCGGGTCGCCGGCGTCGCGCAGAGCCAGAAAGCGCGTCCCTTTGACAACGCGACCGCCATCGACGTCAAGGCACGGTATGACGCGCTTCAGTTGCACGCAGCGATCGCCTCGGCGAGCGTGAAGTGCTCCTCGTAAAGCGCCTTCCCGACGATGATTCCGCCGATCCGCGGATGGCCGAGCGCGACGAGTGCGCGAAGGTGCTCGAGCGAGCCGATCCCGCCGGCGTAAACCAGCTCCCCTTCGATCGCGTCGGCGATCTGGCCGACGATCTCGAGATCGGGCCCCTCGAACATGCCGTCACGCTCGACATCCGTGTAGATGAAGCTCCGCACTCCGCGCTGCACGAGCGATCTGACCGCCGCGACGCTTGGCAGCGTGCTGATCTCGAGCCAGCCGCCCGTCGCGACGAGACCACCATGGGCATCGACCGACACCGCGATCCGCTCCGTGCCATGGCGCGCCAGCGCGTCCTCGAGCATGTGCGAGCCATCGAACGCAGCGGTGCCGATGATCAGTCGGCGCGCGCCCGCCGCCGCGGCGGCGTCGACGGCCTCGGTGCTCCGCAGTCCGCCGCCGAGCTGAACCCACAGCCCGGTCTGCGCGGCGATCGCGGCGACGCTCGCGAGGTTGACCGGCGCGCCTTTACGCGCCCCGTCGAGATCGACCACGTGCAGGCGCTCCGCGCCTGCTTGCGCCCATGTCCGCGCTACGTCGAGCGGCTCGCTCGCGTATGTCGTCTTGCGATCGAAGTCGCCCTGGGCAAGGCGCACGACCTTGCCGTCGAGGATGTCGAGTGCCGGGTAGAGGATCACGCGTGTTGGGTCCTCGGAATACGTTCATCGATTCGCGAGCGAGAATCGAGACTGGCAAGGACGCAGGGAGTCGCAATAGCGGCGCTATTGCGGCGACAGAGGAAACGGCTAGGCGACGATTCGCTGCCGCGAAGCTGGAACGGATTTGCGCGCCGCACCACTATTCGGCGATTACGCAGCTGGAGACGAAGTTCGCGAGCAATGCTAGTCCGTCCAGCGACGATTTCTCAGGATGGAACTGGAGGCCCGTGAACGACCCGCGCGCCACCGCCGTCACGAACGGGAGGCCGTACTGCGCATCGCCGAGGACGTCGTCCGCAAAAGTCGGCGCGCACGAGTAGCTGTGGACGTGGTAGTACGCGACGTCGCGCCGCACCCCCGCAAGCAGCGGCGCCTCGCGCCGCCAGTGGACCCGGCTCCAGCCGATGTGTGGCAGCTTGAGTCCCTCGACCTCGAGCTCCCGTACCTCCCCGGGGACGATGCCGAGTCCGTCCGCGCCGCCGTGCTCGCTCGAGCGCTCGAACGCGAGCTGCATCCCGAGGCAGATCCCAAGCACCGGAGTGCCGGCGGCGACGCGATCGACGATGAACGAGTCGAGCCCCAGCGCGCCGAGGCTCGTCATCGCACGCGGGAACGATCCGACGCCCGGCACGACGAGCCCGGCGCAGGCTTCGAGGGCCGACACGTCGGAGGAGACCACCACGCGTGCGCCGACATGTTCGAGGGCCTTCTCGACCGAGCGGCGGTTGCCCATTCCGTAGTCGAGGAGGCCCACAACAGCACGGTCGCGCATGCCGCCGGCCGACCCCGATGGGCGAAGCCCAATATCAGCCTTCACAGAATGCCCTTGGTGCTGGGCACGCCGGTCTCGCTCGGATCGAGCGCGACGGCGGCCCGCAGGGCGCGCGCGAACGCCTTGAAAGCTGCCTCGATCATGTGGTGCGCGTTGCCGGGGGCTTGCAGCTCGATGTGGATCGTCAGCTTCGCGTTGTTGGCAAGTGCGCGGAAGAACTCCTCGAGCAGCTCGTGCTCGAAGCCGCCGGTGCTGCCGGGCGGCAGCTCGCCCGCGAGCAGCAGGTAAGGCCGACCCGAGATGTCGATCGCGCAGAGTGCCCGGGCCTCGTCCATCGGGACGATCGCGTGGCCGTAGCGGTAGATCCCGGCGCGGTCGCCGAGCGCCTCGTCCAGTGCCTTGCCGAGCACGATCGCCGTGTCCTCGACCGTGTGGTGACCACCGGTCTCGAGGTCACCGGTGACGGCGACGTCGAGGTCGAGCCGGCCGTGGCGAGCCAGCAGGTCGAGCATGTGGTCCAGGAAGCCGACACCGGTGACGCGCGTACCGGCTCCAGTGCCGTCGAGCGCGAGCGCGAGGCGGACGTCCGTCTCGCGGGTCGCGCGCGTGATCTCAGCTGTCCTCGTCATCGCCCTGATTGTCCCGGATGTCGGGCAGTCGCGCCCGCATCGACTCGGCGTGCAAGCGAAATCCCTCGGCGTCCGCGATCGCGGCGCCGGCCGGCGCGAGTGCCGAAAGTGCATCCGGCGAGATGCGCACCTCGGCCATCTGGCGGCGGAAGTGCGCCGGGCGCAGTCCCGAGGCAAAGCGCGCCGCGCCGGCCGTCGGCAGGACGTGGTTGGAGCCGGCAACGTAGTCGCCGAACGCCGTCGCGCTCGGCCAACCGATGAACAGGCAGCCGGCGGTACGTACCTCGCCGGCAAGCTGCTCGGCCGCCGGACCGATCAGCTCGAGGTGCTCGGGCGCGTAGTCGTTGGCGAGCGCGAGACCGTCGGCGAGGCTGGGGACGTCAACGAGGACGCATGTCGCTTCGCTGTCGAGCTTGCGCGCGGCCTCGATCGCCCGTAGGTCGGCCTCGAGCGCGTCGAGCAAGTCCGGCTGCGGGGCGACCGCGACCACGACCGTCGCGGATCCGTGCTCAGCCTGAGCGAGCAGGTCGAGTGCGATCAGACGGATCGAGCCGGCATCGGTTGCGTCGAACAGAACCAGCAGGTCGCTGGGCCCGGCGAAGCTGTCGATCCCGACGCGACCGCTGAGCAGCCGCTTGGCCTCCTGGACGTAGAGGCTCCCCGGGCCGACGATCACGTCCACCGCCGGGACAGTCTCGGTGCCCAGCGCGAGCGCTGCGACCCCGTGGGCGCCGCCCATTCGATAGACCTCGTCGACGCTCGTCAACGCGCACGCGGCGAGGAGCACCGGGTCGATCGGCGGCGGCGTCATTACCGCCACCGCCGGGACGCCAGCCGCGCGAGCTGTCACGACGCCCATCACGACAGTGCTCGGATAAGGAGCCTGGCCACCGGGAACGCAGACAGCCGCCCGCGCGAGCGGCAGCTCGCGCAACACGATGCTGTGCCCTTGTACGAGCGTCACATCGCGGGAGTCAGCAGTGTCGCCCCAGCCGACTGCCGCCACGTTGGCGATCGCGATCTCGAGGCTGTCATTCACCTCGGGGTCGAGCCCCTGCAGCGCCGCCGCCAGCTCCGCGTCCGTCACGCGCAGCGGCGGTGCCGGGGACTCGTCGAAGCGCTCGGTGTACTCGGCAACCGCGCTGTCGCCGCGCGCTGCAACATCGGCGATGATCGCCGCGACGTCGCTGCTCACATCCGTGCCCTGCGGAACGAAGCGGCGGATCTCGCTGACGGTGTCGGGGCCGGCTGTCAGGCGCTCATAGCGCACGCGCGCGCTCCAGCAACTCGTCGATCGCGCCCGCCTTGAGCTTGTGAGCAACCGGGTTCGCGATCAGCCGCGCCGTGCACTCAGCGATCTCCTCGCGGATCACGAGCTTGTTCTCACGCAGTGTCGTGCCGGTCGCGGTCAAGTCGACGATTGCCTCGACGAGACCCGTCAGCGGGGCGAGCTCGACCGAGCCCTTCACCTCGATGATCTCGGCCTGGCGGCCCGTGTCCTCGAAGTAGCGCGTCGCGACGCGCGGGTACTTGGTCGCGATCCGCACGACGCCGAGTCGCCGCAGGGCAGCTGCGGCTGGATCGGGACCGTCGCGCGTTGCGACGACCATGCGGCAGCCGCCGAAACCGAGGTCTCGGAGCTCGTAGACGTCGCGTCCGCCACCGGCGATCGCAGCGTCGGTCTGCTCCATCAGGACGTCCTTGCCAGTCACGCCGAGGTCGGCAGCGCCCGCAGCCACATAGGTCGGGACATCGGAGGGGCGCATGGTGATCAGTCCGACGTCCTCGAAAAGCAGCTTGCGATCGTTCGAGCGCACCTCGTCGGTCCGGATGCCGAGGCCGTCGAGCCAGTCGAGCGTCTCGCCAAAGAGCGCTCCACGCGGTACGGCTATCACGAGTGGCGGGCTCACATCTGCTCCTCGGCCGCCAGCGCGAGGTGCAGATGATCGACCTCGAGCGCGAAGCCGACGGCCGGCAGGTCGTGCCCGAACTGCGCGAGCAGCTTGTCGTAGCGGCCGCCGCCGCCGAGCGGCATGCCGAGCGCCGGGTCGTAGACCTCGAATACCGCACCCGTGTAATAGCCGGGGGCGCGCGAGAGACCAAGATCGAAGATGACGCGCTGCGCAACATCTGCGTCGAGCAGGCCGTGAACCGCCCGCAGGCCGGCGACCGCGTCGGCGACTGGCCCCGCTGGTCCGTGGAGAACATCGGCGCCGCCGCGCTGCTGGGGCACCTCGAGCAGGAGCCTGATCGTCTCCTCGTCGGTTGCGAGCTCGCGCAGCTCTCGCTCGAGGCCGACGAAATCGCCGCGCGCGAGCTCCTCGAGCAGGCGCGCGCAATCGTCAGGCCCGACGCCGAGCAGCTCGAGCAGCGCCGGGTAGAGCGTTGCATCGCCGAGCCCAACGCGATAGCGGCGCAGGCCCGCGGCATCGAGCGCGCGGCACAAGACAGTCAATGCCTCGGCGGTCCCCTGCGGCGCCGGCGCTCCGATCAGCTCCAGGCCCGCCTGGAGAAACTCGCGCGGCTGGCCGCGTTGCGGGCGCACTCCCCGGTAGGAGTGAGCGAAGTAGCAGAAGCGCAGCGGCGGCTCGACTGACGTGTAGCGAGTCGCGACGACGCGCGCGATCGGCACCGTCATGTCCGAGCGCAGCACGAGCACGTTGCCGCTCTCGTCGAACACGCGGTAAGCGGGCCGCAGCGCACCGTCGGCCCTGGCGATCACGGTTTCGTACTCGAGCGCCGGCGTGTATACCTCGCCGTAGCCGGCGGCGCCGAAGACCTCGCGGATCGCCTCGGTGATCGCGCGCAGCTCGCGCATCTCGTCGGGCAGCACGTCGCGCGTGCCACTGGGTATCGGGTGGATCATCGCGAGGGGACGCTACCGGAGTGAGCTCGCTCGCCCGGTGTACGCGCGGCTGCCCGTGCAGCGGCGCCCGGACTGCTCGCTCTCAGGTGAGCGGCGCGATCACGCGCCCGCTGCCAGACGCCGCCTCCGGCGGCGCGTCGGCACGCAGCGCAACAGCGCCACCGGCGCGGCGCGGGCGGCGCACGCGCAGGTGCTCGGCAAAGAAGTACGAGCCGATCACGAGACCCAGCGCGCCGACCTGGGCGGCGATCGTCTCGACGTTCGGGAAGAGCGAGAACCATGTTCCGAGCCAGCCGGGCAGCTGAACGCCGACCGACGTCGTCCCGATCCATCCCGCCTGCTGCATCTCGAAGACCTCCTCGCCGACCATCACGAAGAGCACCACGCAGAGCATTGCCCCGGTGATGATCAGGAGTTTCTTGTACGGAAGCTTCTGGTGCAGACCAAACGTCAGGACGCCGACGGCGGCGGTGAACAGCAAGCCGAGCAGGGCGCCTTCGAGCACGACGTCAGAGCCCGAGCTGACGCGGATCGTCTGCAGGAACACAACCACCTCGAACCCCTCGCGGTAAACGGAGGTGAAGCCGAGCAGACCGAACCCCAGCAGTACCCGTCGCGTGTTGCGTTCCCCGCTCGTCGAGAAGAGCCCGCGGCGGCGCTTGTGATGGTGCGAGATCCAGCCGGTCCAGTAGACGCGGTGAAAGAACCAGTTCATCACGACCAGCAGCACGATGATCGCGGGAATTCCCGTGGCGGCCTGGACGTCGAGGCCACTTCCGCCAAGCTGGCCGATCAGCCAGACCGCAGCGAACCACGTCCCAAGCGTCGCCAGCAGCGCGAGCGTTCCACCCGCGGCGACAGGCCGGCGATAGACCTTGTTGGACCCGAGGAAGCTCGCGAGGACGGCGGCGAGAACGAGGATCGTCTCGAGGCCCTCGCGGAACACCAGAATCGCGGTATCGAGCACCGCGGCGGTGCGCGTCAGATGCTGACCGCGGGGAAGCATCCCGGGCGTTGGCGTGCCGCCCTTCGCGTGCCATCCGAGCACGACCGCAAGAACCGCCACCGTGAGGATGACGACCACCCAGACGTAGAAGTAGATCCGCCGACCAGTCGGGGATGCGCCAGCGGTGGGCTTAGGAGGCTCAGAGGACAAGCGCATTGCGAGGCAGTCGATCCCGTCTGCTTAGGGCACCCTAACAGACCTGCGGTGACGGGCGCGCTGGCAGGGCGCGGCTCGCGAGCGTGCCGGGCCTGCCATCCTCGGCTGCTTCACGCGTGAGCTGGTGGTGTTGCGCGCCCTCTGTTCTGAGTTGCGGGAGCGGCGTTGCGGTGCTCGCGGGGTGGGGTCTAGAGCGTTAGGACGGGCTCTACGGCGACGCGCTCGATCTGCGCGCCGAGGTCGCGCAGGCGCTCGTCGATCCGCTCGTAGCCGCGGTCGATCTGGGCGACACCGCCGATCTCGCTGCGCCCCTCCGCACACAGCGCTGCGATCAGCATCGCCATACCGGCGCGGATGTCAGGCGACTCCAGGCGCGAGCCGCGCAGCCGGCGCGGGCCCGTGACGATCGCGCGGTGCGGGTCGCAGGGCACGATGTCGGCGCCCATCGCGGCGAGCTTGTCGGTGAAGATCAGGCGGCTCTCGAACATCCACTCGTGCACCAGGACCGATCCCTCCGCCTGCGTGGCGAGCGCGACGGCGATGCTTGTCAGGTCCGCGGGAAAGGCCGGCCACGGACCGTCCATGACCTTGCGCTTGTAGTCGCCGACATCCGGACGCACCACGAGCTTCTGGCCGCCGGGGACGACCACGTCATTGCCGTCTAGCTCGGTGTGCAGCCCGAGGTGCCCGAAAACTGTGCAGATCATCCGCAGGTCGCGCGGCAGCGTTTCCTTGATTCGCAGCTCGCCGCCGGTTACGCCGGCGAGGGCCATGAAGCTTCCGATCTCGATGTGGTCGGGAGCGATCGCGTGGTGTGCTCCGCCGAGCCGTCCCTGGCCATGCACCGTGAGGACGTTCGAGCCGATGCCCTCGATCGGCGCGCCCATCTTGACGAGCACCCGCGCGAGATCCTGTACGTGCGGCTCGCAAGCGGCGTTGGCGATGGTGGTAACCCCAGGCGTGAGGGCGGCGGCCATGAGCGCGTTCTCCGTCGCCATCACGGACGGCTCATCCATGAAGACATCGCCGGCACGCAGCCCGCGCGGCGCCTCGAGCACGAAGCTCCGGTCATAGGTGCAGCTGGCCCCCATCTCGCGGAACGCGTCGATGTGTGGATCGAGGCGCCGCCGGCCGATTACGTCGCCGCCGGGCGGCGGCATCTCGGCACGCCCAAATCGCGCGAGTAGCGGCCCAGCGAGCAGGAACGACGCGCGGATCTCGTCGCTTGCGTCAGGGTCCAGCGCGAAGCTCTCTGCGCCGGCGCCGCATAGCGACAGATCGTTGTCGCCATGCCAGTCGACGCTGACGCCGATCCCTTCGAGCAACGCGAGCATCGATTCGACGTCGCGGATGCGCGGGACGTTGGCGAGCTCGAGCACCCCGTCGGTGAGAACGGACGCGGCGAGAATCGGCAGCGCAGCGTTCTTGTTCCCGGCCGGGACGACGGTGCCACTGAGTGGCGCGCCCCCGGTGATGATGAACCGTTCCATGGTCTGCTCGCCTGCTCAAGATCGCATCGTTGCGACCCGTGCGCAAGCGTAACACGGTGTCTTGCGAGCGCCCTGCGCAACTTTCCTTGCAGCGCCGCTTGCCCGGATTGGCCCGTATTCATTGAGGTTTTCGCCGTTACACGGCCGCTGTGAAAGGCCTGCCGTGGCACTCCGCGAGCATCTGTCCGAAGGCAGCCCTAGCTTACGAACACATGTTCTGGCGCACTTCTCACACCTCGAACGGCGCCGTACGTCGCGCGCTCGACCTGGTCCGTGCTTCGTTGCTGCTCGATGCTCCGCCGTATGACTGGGCGGCGGAGCTCGTTTGGCCGCACGATCCCGTCGTTGCGCGCTCGCTCGAGCCGCTGCCGCTCACGGCCGCGTCGCATCGTCCACCGTTGCGGGGACTGCGTACGCGGGCGCGTGCAGGAGCGGTTCCAGAGCGTCCGCAGTATTGCCTGTGCCCTGTCGGGCATGGGTCGCCGCAGGTTCGTTCGCGATCGCTGGGCCGTGGGCTGGAAAAGCGCGCGGCTGGTCGCTGAAGCTGGGAGGCTTGCCACGCGGCATCGCCCGCGCCGGGGTCCGGAAGGGGGCCCCGGCAAAGCGGGCGTGCATCCGCGGGACACCTCCCGGGCACCGCGCGGCAGTAGTGGGGCGCGCCAGCGTGAGATCCTTCGCTTGTGCGCTTGGCAGCGGCGAACGCATGACTGGAGGAGAACCCGGCGCGGCGGAGCGGATCACAGCGGCCGTAGCGGCCTGGCCGGGCGTAACAACCGGGCCGCACCGCTTCGGCGGGCTCGAATTTCGCCTTGGGCGGCGCGAGCTCGGGCATCTGCACGGCGATCACGTCGCCGACCTCCCGTTTCCGCGCCGCGTCCGTGACGAGCTGATCGCCGGTGGCCGCGCGCGAGCTCACCACGTGCTCCCGGACTCCGGATGGATAACGCTGCGCATCGACGAGCCTGCTGGTGTGGCGAATGCCATCGACCTCTTCCGGCTCTCGTACGAACGCGCCAGCCACGCCGCGCTCGTCGCTCAGCGGCCCCGCGGCACGACACGCAGTGCCAAGTCATAAGCCCTGCGGCGGCGACGGCGGCTTGCAGCAGGCCGTTGCGCCAACGCGCGCGAGCCCCGCGTTGGCGGGGCTCGTCAGCGACTGAGAAGAACCGGCGGCGACCTACTCTCCCGGGCCCTTGCGGGCCAAGTACCATCGGCGCTGAGGGGCTTAACTGCTCTGTTCGGAATGGGAAGAGGTGTTTCCCCCTCGCCATGGCCACCGGAAAATCGTGAGAGACCGCCCCGGCGGGCCTTCAAAACTGCACAGCGCCACGACGAGTATCACAAAGCTTCCGTCAAGCCCTCGACCCATTAGTACCGGTCTCCTACAAGCGTTACCGCTCTTCCAAAGCCGGCCTATCAACCTGGTGGTCTACCAGGGGTCTTACTCCCTCAAGGGGATGGGAGAGTTCATCTCGAGGCTGGCTTCCCACTTAGATGCTTTCAGCGGTTATCCAAACCAGACGTAGCTAACCTGCAATGCCGTTGGCACGACAACAGGGACACCAGAGGTCTGTTCATCCCGGTCCTCTCGTACTAGGGACAAACCCTCTCAACTCTCCAACGCCCACGGCAGATAGGGACCGAACTGTCTTGCGACGTTCTGAACCCAGCTCGCGTACCGCTTTAATGGGCGAACAGCCCAACCCTTGGGACCGACTACAGCCCCAGGATGCGACGAGCCGACATCGAGGTGCCAAACCGGGCCGTCGATGTGAACTCTTGGGCCCGATAAGCCTGTTATCCCCGGAGTACCTTTTATCCGTTGAGCGACGGCACTTCCACTTGCTACCGCCGGATCACTAAGACCTGCTTTCGCACCTGCTCGACCTGTCGGTCTCGCAGTCAAGCTCCCT